>CAVWLZ010000016.1:0-376908 GCA_963755955.1 uncultured Solirubrobacterales bacterium | reverse complement strand
GACATCTACGGCTCCGCGCCGATCCCCTGGAGCCGGGCGCGCGACGCGCTGGCGGCCAGCCGCGGTCCTGGGGTCACGTTCTTCCTCGGCACGGTGCGTCCGGACGGGACGCCCCATGCTGCCGGGCTCGGCGCCGTCTGGGTGGACGACGCCCTGTGGTTCGTGACCGGACCGCGAACCCGGAAGGGCCGCAACCTCGCCACCAACCCCGCGTGCACGGTCTCAGCCCGCCTGTCGGGCATCGACGTCGTGCTCGAAGGGCGCGCCGAGCGGGTCACCGATCCGGACGCGCTCGAGCGGCTCGCCGCCGAATATCGCCGCGCCGGCTGGCCGGCGAAGGTCGACGGCGATGCGTTCACGGCGCCGTTCAGTGCGCCGAGCGCGGGCCCACCGCCATGGCACCTCTACCACCTCGAGCTCCACACGGCGTTCGGCGTCGCGACGATGGAACCCAACGGGGCGTCGCGGTGGCGGTTCGATCGCTGATCGCGCGCGGGCAACCAGTAGGGTGGTCGTCATGCCCCGCGCCCTGCTGCTGATCGACATTCAGCGCGACTACTTCCCCGATGGCCGGCATCCCCTCGTGGGGAGCGATCGCGCCGCGGACGCCGCCGCGAGCGTCCTCGCCGGCTTCCGCGACCGGTCCGAGCCGATCGTCCACGTCCAGCACTCCTGGGACGAGCCCGACGCCGCGTACCTGAAGCCGGGCACGCCGGGGTATGCCCACGACGATCGCGTCGCGCCCGGGGACGGCGAGACGGTCGTCGTCAAGGAGGCACCGAATGCTTTCATCGGCACTGACCTCGAGCAGCGCCTGCGGGCCGACGGGATCGATGAGCTCGTCGTGGCCGGAATGATGACCTCGATGTGCGTCGACGCGACGGTGCGGGCCGCGGTCGATCTCGGCTTCGAGGTGACCGTCGTCGGGGATGCCTGCGCCGCCCCCGACCTCGAATATTCCGGCGTCGCGGTTCCCGGCGCGCAGGTTCATGCCGCCTTCCTTGCCGCCCTCGGCGAGGGCTATGCCGCGGTCGTGGACGGTGCCGCGGTGGGCGCGCCGACGGACTAGCGGACGGAGCGCCGACGGGCTACGCCGGCACGGCGCCGAGGCGCTCGGCGGCGATCAGCTCGAGCGCCTCGCGCAGCGCAGCGACGCGCTCGGCCCCGTAACGGTCGCCCCACTCGGCCTCGATGTCCTCGATGAACGAGCGTCCGAGGGCCTGGGCCTCACGTCCCGCGCTCGGTCAGCCGGATGATCTTCGCCCGGCCGTCGAGTGGATCCGGGACCCGCTCGAGGTAGCCGCGCTTCTCGAGATCGCTTGCCACCTCACCGACCGACTGCTTGGTCATCCGCGCCCGCTCGGCGAGGTCGGTGAGCCGCGAGCCGTCGGCGGCGATCGTGCCGAACACGCAGCCATGAGTCGGGCGGATGTCGGCGTACGGCGACTCGGCGATGCGCCGGGACAGCTCGGTCACAAAATCGTCGAACGCTGCGTCTAACAGACGGATGAGCGGTTCACGAAAAGAAATTCGACTCGTCGCTGGACATTTCGTCAGGAGTCCTGATAAGGTTTCCGAATCGTCAGGCTAACTTACAAGGTCGCCTGATTAGTTTAGCAGCGGATCTGGAGGTATCCAAATGGCCAGGAAGTGGTGGACCCTAATCGCGGTGAGCGTCGCGACGTTCATGCTGTTGCTCGACATCACCGTCGTCAACACGGCGCTCCCGTCGATTCAGAAGGACCTGTCGGCGAGCTTCACCGACCTGCAATGGGTGATCGATGCGTACACGCTCTCGCTCGCCGCGGTCGTGCTCACGGCCGGATCGATCGCCGACCGTGTCGGCCGCCGTGCCGTATTCGCCATCGGGCTGGCGATCTTCGCCGGTGCGTCGCTCGCCGCCGGCCTCGCGCCGGACGCGACGGTTCTGAACATCGCCCGCGCCATCCAGGGTATCGGCGGGGCGGCGATGTTCGCCGTGTCCCTCGCCCTCGTCGCGCAGGAGTTCGCGCCCGGACGCGAGCGTGCCACGGCGATGGGTGTCTACGGCGCGACGATCGGGGTCGCCGTCGCCGTCGGCCCGCTCGTCGGCGGAGCGATCACCACGGCGCTCGGGTGGCGCTGGGTGTTCTTCATCAACGTCCCGATCGGCCTGCTGGCGATCGCGGTGACGTTCGCGCGCCTACGGGAATCGCGGGATCCGAACGCGACCCGGGTGGACTGGCCCGGACTGGTCACCTTCAGCTCCGGACTGGTGATGCTCGTGCTCGCGCTGCTCCGCGGCAACGACGACGGCTGGGGGAGCGCGACGATCCTCGCGCTGTTCGGCGGCGCTGCGGCGATGCTCGCGGTGTTCACGGTGGTCGAGCGCCGCGTCGCCGAGCCGATGCTCCCGCTCGGCCTGTTCCGCAGCCGGGCGTTCACCGGCGTGCAGCTCGCGGCGTTCGCCGTGTCCGCGTCGCTGTTCGCTCTGTTCCTGTACCTCACCCTGTATCTGCAGAACTACCTCGGCTACTCGCCGCTGCAGGCCGGGCTGCGGTACCTGCCGATCACGCTGGTGCCGTTCTTCGTCGCGCCGCTCGCCGTCTGGATGATGGGCCGGCTCCCGGCCCGTGTCGTGATGGCGATCGGGCTCGGCGGCGTCGGTGGCGGGCTGCTGCTCATGTCGGGACTGACCGCAGGCTCAGGTTGGACCGCACTGCTGCCGGGGTTCCTCGCTCGCCGGCGTCGGCATCGGCCTCCTCAATCCGGTCATCGCCGATGTGGCGGTGAGCGTCGTGCCGAAGGAGCGCAGCGGTATGGCCGCCGGCATCAACGACACCTTCCGGCAGGTCGGCATCGCCGTCGGCGTGGCGACCTGGGGCGCGGTCTTCCTCGGGCGCGGCGCGGACAGGATCTCGACGCTGCTGTCGGGAACGCCGGCGGCGACCGGCGGGCACCCGCGCGGACTGCTCGAGGCGGCCAGCGACGGCCGGCTCCACGCGGCCCTCGCGGCGGTCCCCGACAGCGCCCGCGGACTCGTGGCGAGCGCGACACGCGACGGTTTCCTCAGCGGCCTGAACGCGATCCTGCTGATCGGAGGGTTCATTGCCCTCGCCGGCGCCGTCCTCGCCCTGTGGCTCGTGAACGAGCGGCAGATCGATCGCGAGCAGCCCGAGGTCCTCACCGTCAGCGAGGAGCGGTACGAGGCGATCGCGGCCTGACGCGGGCGCTGTGCGACGATTGTGCGTCCGGACGCCGTGCTCTCGCCTCGCCACCTTCGCACCCTGATCGCGCTGATCGTCACCGGCGTCCTCTTCGGCGTCGGTGACGCCCGCGCGAGCGGCGTGGGCGTCGCCGCGCGAGCGGCGTGGGCGTCGCCGGCGCGAGCAGGGCGACCACGCCGGCCTGGCCGGTGTGCGTCCCCCGGACTGCGCCCGTGCGGCTCGGCCTCACCGAGCTCAGCCGGACCCGGCACGGGCGCGTGCTCACGCTGATGCTGCGCTCGGGGGCGATGGGCGACGTGCAGCCCGTCGCCGTCCTGCTGCCGGCGCACTACGACCCATCGGGCCGCACCCGCTACCACGTCCTGTATCTGCTCCACGGCGCCGGCGGCGACTACCACTCGTGGCTGGCCGGCGGTGCCGAGCAGGACCTCGGCACGCTGCCGGTCATCGCGGTGATGCCAAACGGCTCGGAGCCCGGGATGGACGGCAACTACACCGACTGGTTTGCGCACGCGTCCCGCGGCACCGCGCCGGCCTGGGAGAGCTACCACGTCGACGAGCTGCTGCCGTTCATCGACGCCCACTTCCCGACGCTCACCGGCGCGGCCGGGCGTGCGGTCGTGGGGATCTCGATGGGCGGCGGTGGCGCGACGAAGTACGCAGCCGAGTACCCGGGGACGTTCGGCTACGTGGGCACGTTCTCTGGCGAGGCGCATCCGCTGCTTCCGGTCGCCCTCGCCTACCAGCCCAAGACATGCCGCTGGGGCGACCCGGCCACCGAGCAGGTCATCTGGCGTGACAACGACTCGGCCGACCTCGCAGCGCTCGGCAACCTTCGGGGCATCCGCATCTTCATCCGCTCGGGCGATGGGACGCCCGGGCCGTTCGACTCCGCGACAGCGCCCGCCGACCCGGTCGAGGCGGCGGTCCGGCGGATCGAGCTCCTCATCGAGTACGGCGCCCACCTCGAGAACGAGTCACTCGTCGCAGCGTTGCCCGCGAGCGGGGTGCGCGATGCCGACGTGCGGTTCTTCCCCGGATCGCACAGTTGGCCGTACTGGAGGCGGGACATGCGGGAGTTCGTCGGCTGGTTGTGGACGCAGTTCCGCCACCCGCCGCACGCGCCGACGACGATCACGCTCGGCTCCGCGCACACCGCGTTCTCGGCCTGGGGCTGGCACTTCCGCGTCAATCGACGCGTGCGCGAGTTCGTCTACCTGCGCCTCGCGCGCGACCGCATCCGCGCGACCGGAAGTGGGGAGCTCGCCGTGACGACCCCGCCGGCGTTCCGCCCCGGCACGCGCTATCGCGTGCGGGTCGGGTCAGCACGGCACCTGCTTGTCGCCGACCGCTCCGGTGTGCTGCGCTTCGCGCTCGACCTCGGCCCGAGTCACCGCCATCAGCAGACGCGGTTCGACGCCGGCGGGCGCCGCGGCTGGCGGACGGCGAGCGCGACGATCACCCCGGCCTGACGCGCCAGGCGCCGGACCTGGGCGGACGCATCTATCCTCGGTCGCGGCCATGGAGTCACCGCAGGAACGCATCCGCCGTTTCATGTCCTCGCTCGAGGCCGAGGTACGTGAGATCGCCCCCGGTGAGTGGGGACTCGTCCTCGACTCTGCCGGCTACGTGCTCGACGTCGGCGTCGCGATCCGCGGCGCGCTGCTCCGCGCCCAGGCCGCGGTGCTGCCGGCCGGGGTGATCGACCCGCACCAGCTCTTGTACTGGAACCGGCAGGCACCGCTGGTGTGCTTCGCCGAGAACCGGGCCGGCGACGTGTTCGTCTGTGGTGAGCTCCCGATCGAGTCGCTCGACCCCGAGACGCTCGACCGGTTCCTCGGGCTGCTGCTCGCGAGCGCGACCCGCGCGCGCGAGTTCGCGATCCAGAACGCGTAGCGGCCGACCCCGCGTCGGCGGACGCGCGGTGCGCCGGGCTCTTGGCGCCGACGCCAACATGGATGAGATGAACTCCGCGACGCCCACCCGGGCCGAGAGCTTCCGCCGGCTCTGGCGTCAACCCCGCTACGCGGGCTTCGTGCTCACCGTCTCGTTGTCCCGGACCTGCGCCGCGATGTTCACCACCTCCGGCGTCCTGTTCGTGTTCGCCCGGACCGGGAGCGCGACCCTGGCCGGGCTCACCGCCGCGGCCGCGGTCGTGCCCGGCGCGCTGGCCGGCCCGTTTCTCGGAGCCTGGCTCGACGTCGCCCGCCGCCGCCGGGTCCTGATGGTCGTCGACCAGCTGCTGAGCGTCGTCACGCTGCTCGCCATCGTCGCGCTCGCCGGTCACGCACCGGACTGGACCGTGCCGCTCGTGACCGTCTTCTACGGGCTCACCCGTCCGTTCACCGCGGGCAGCTTCCTCAGCGCGATGGCCGAGATCGCCGGGGCCGAGCTGCTCGACCAGGCGAGCGCGATCGAGGCCACGACGCTCAACCTGTCGGTGATCGTCGGTCCGGCCGTCGCCGGGGTGCTCGTCGGAGTGGTCGGAGCAACGGCGACGGTCGAGCTCCAGGCCGCGCTCACCGTCATCGTCGCGGTGCTCATCGCCGCCAACCCGGTCTTCGAGGCGCGGTCGCCCGACCGGGCCGACAGTGTCAGGCATGCGCTCTCCACTGGAGTGAGCGTGCTCGTGCGTGAGCGGGTGCTGCTCGCCGTGGTGGTGTCAAGCAGCTTGGCCGCGTTCGGCTGGGGGCTGATGGTCGTCGGCTTCCCCCTCTACGCGGTGAGCACCCTGCACCATCCGGCCCACACGAGCGGCTACCTGTGGGCTGCGGTGGGCGCGGGCTCGATCGTCGGCACGTTCGTGTTCACCGGGGCGCCGGCGCTGCGCCGCGTCGGATTCTCCTACGCGATCCTCGCCGTCTCGGCGCTGCTGTGGCCGCTCGCAGGGACGCTCATCATCGCGATCGCGCTCATCGGCCTCACCGGAATCCTCGAGGGGCCGGCCTATTCGGGTTCGATCGCGCTGCGCCAGCGCTACGCACCGCCGATGCTCCGGGCTCAGGTGACGACGACGGTCAGCGGCATCGTCTCGCTCGCCCTGTCGGCCGGCGCGGCCCTGGGCGGCGCGGTCCACGCTGCGACGGCGCTCATCCTCTGCCTCGTCGGCGTCAACCTCGTCGCGGCGGCGTGGAGCTTCGCCCTCGATCGGGCGACGCCGGCAGGCGCGCGGTGATCGCTCGGCTCAGGACCCCACCGGAAACGGACGGCTTCTGCAACGGAAGAAGAACGGGAGCCGGGCGAGCGGTGCAGCGATCACGACGCTGCGGCGCCCGTATTCGGTGAGACCCGTCTGTGGATCCCGCCAGCAGCCGGCGGGGAAGTACACCGAGCGGGAGGTGGCACCCTGGGTGACAACCGGCGCAACGAGGACGCTGTCGCCGAGCGTCCACTCCTGCTGTTGCTCAGCCGCGACCCGGTCGCCGGGGAACTCCAACCACAGCGGGCGCACCGGTGGCACGCCCGTTCGGTCGGCCGCGCCCCACAGGCGGAGGATCAGCGGTGCGGCGCGTTCGTGAAGCAAGGACAGGCTGCGATAGACGTTGACCGTTTGGGTGTCGTAGGACCACGGCGTGTGTGTCCCGGCGCGGCCGGAGCCGTGCAAGCGGAACATCGGGCTCAGAGCGGCCCACTCGGCCCATCGCAGGAGGAGCTCCTTGCTCGTCGGCGGCGTAGTGACGTCGTAGTAGCCGCCGATATCTGTCGTGAAGCCGTATGCCCCACCGATCGACCGGTTGAGCATGTCGGGTGCGAGCGCGGCGAGTCCAGAGGCCTGCGTCCAGTTCGTCGCCTCGTCGCCGGGGATGTTCCCGCCCTCGTAGGCGGCCGACCCGGGCGTACCGGAATAGCCGCCGCCGTAGTAGAACCAGATCGTCCGTCCGTGGTGCGCTCGCTCGTACGCGGCAACCGCCTCGCGCGTCGCCCGCATGTAGAGAATCGGATAGCGATTGTGCATCGCCAAGCCGGTTTCGCCGTCGGCGAAGTGCCAGTCGCTCTGCGTCTCCTCGCCGAAATCTGCGAGGAACCCATCGAAGCCGAGGTCGAGCATCTTGCCAACCTCGCCTCGCCACCAGCGGACCGCAGCCGGATTGGTGAAGTCCAGCTCAGCGATGTGCTGGCCCAGCGTGCCGGTCGTCGTCGCCGTTCTGCCGTCGGCGAGGTGTACGGTGAGACCCTCGCGGTCGGCCGCGGAACCGGGAGTGATGAACGGTCGCAGATAGCCGAGGGGATGGATGTGACGGGCGCGCAACTCGCCGATGAGTTTCGCCTGCAGAGCGAAGGCCAGCAGACGCGGGTGGTAGAGGACGAGGCCGTCGTTGTCCTCGTTGCGGAATCCCCACCCCTCGATCCGGTAGCCGGTGAGCGGCAGGTGGTAGCGGTCGATGTTGGCGATGTCGGCGTTCAGCTTCGCCTCGTAGTCCGCCTCGGTCTCGGTGCCGTTTTTGACTAGGCGGTCGAGCATCGGTCCGAGCGCCCAGGCCGGTGGCGCGGGCTGGCGCCCGGTGAGTGCTGTGAGCGCTGCAATGGCCCGCAGCGGCGCGTCGGGCGCTACGTCGTAGTGCAAGAACCCAGCCGAGGCTGCAACGCTCCAGGCCGAGCGGCGGTCCGAGTCGAGCCGGAACCAGGCAAGCGCGGACTGTGCGAGAAGGAACCCGTAGCCCCGCGAGGAGACGAACTGCGCCTGGGGGTAGAACGTCGCCGCCGGTCCGTTCGGATAGAGAACGCCCGCTGGGGTGCCTGTCGGCGCGAGACCAGGGAGGTTCTCCTTCTCCACGAAGCTCGAGAGCGCGCGGCCGTGCTGGTCGATCGCGTCATGCCGGCCCCCAAAACCATGAAACGCCTCGTCCGTGGACGACGTGAACGAGTCGCTCATCTCGACGACGCCGGCGGCCGGACGCGGGGTGACCGTCACCCCGACGAGCCCGCTTCCGGCCGGCGCGACACTCACCCGCAGCGTGCGTCCCGACGGCTCGTCGGTTGCGACAGTGAGGACAAGGGCCTCGCCCATCCGGTGGGCCGCGATGACCCGGCGAGCGGAGAACTCGACGCCCGAGCGCACGCCGCTCATGAGATCTCCGCCCCACACCGATCCGCCGTATTGGGTGATCGACTCGCTACCCACGAGGTACGACAGCGGCGCATAGAGCTGCCCGCTGTGCTGGGCGTCGATGCCTGGCGAGAGCGGATCGGTCGTCGGTGGCAGCACCCGCGGGCCGACGGCGCGACCGGCGACCTCGGCGAGGACTGCCCGTCCGGACTGGTTCAGGATGCGCAGGGCGAAGGGGTCGCGGTTCACGATCGCTGTCGCACCCGCGGTGGTGACGGTGAGCTGATGCACGCCAATACGCACAGACGCTCGGGCGACCGCCGGCGCCGTGAGCGCCGAGACGGTCGCAGCGAGAACAAGGAGGCGGCGCATCAGGGCAGCGATGCTACGCAGGAATGAGTCAGAACGCTGACCGGAGCTGAGCTCGCGCTCGGGTTCGGGGCATGTCCGGCGACACCGCGCGTTCGACGGTCGGCGGATCGTGGCCCTCAGGCACCGGCGGCCAGTCGTTGATCGCGTGGGGCAGCGCCGCCCAGAGGTACTGCACGGCATACGCGCGCCACGGCCGCCAGCGCTCGGCCCGCGGAAGCAGCGCGCGGGCGTCGTCCGGGAGGCCGAGTGCGGCAGCGCCGCGTCGGACGCCGAGATCGGTGGCCGGGAACGCGTCCGGGTCGCCGAGCGCGCGCATGGCGATGATCGCGCTCGTCCATGGTCCGATGCCGACCATCCCGTTGAGGGTGGCCTGGGCCCGCTCGCGGTCGCAGCCGGCGTTGAGGACGAGATCGCCGCCGAGAAGCGCGTTGATCAGCGTCGACAGGCTGCGCGCGCGGGCGCGGGGCGTGGAGAAGGCGACGCCCTGGAGGGCCTCGGGCGCGGGGAACAGACGGGTGAGCCCACCGTGCGGATCCTCGACCGGCTCGCCGTGCTCAGCCGCGAGTCGTCCGGCCTGGGTCCGGGCCGCGGCCGTCGAGACCTGCTGGCCGAGCACCGCGCGGATCGCCATCTCCGCCTCGTCGACGGAGCGCGGAATCCGCCGCCCGGGCGCCGCGCCGACGGCGGGCGCGAGGGCGGGGTCGGCGGTGAGCTGCTCGTCGATCGCCATCGGGTCGGCGTCGAGGTCGAGCAGCCGCCGGCAGCGCGTGGTGGCGAGCGTCAGGTCGCGAAGATCGGCGAGCGCGAGCCGGCAGGCGACGTGCCGCTCGCGGGGCGCAAGCTCGACAATTCCCGGGCCGTGAGGTAGCCGCAGCGTCCGCCGATAGACGCCGTCGCGCACCTCCTCGACCCCGGGCACGGCGGTGGCGGCCAGGTGACCGAACAGATTCGCGGGCGAGAGTGGCCGGCGGAACGGCAGCCGCAGGCTCACGCGGCTGTTGGCCGGCGCCGCCCCGTGGCCGCCGCGCCGCCGCAGTTCGGTCGGCGTCAGGGCGAACACCGCGCGGATCGTGTCGTTGAACTGACGGATGCTCGCGAAGCCGGCGGCGAAGGCGACCTCGGTCATCGACAGCGTCGTCGTCTCGATGAGGATTCGCGCGGTCTGGGCGCGCTGGGCCCGGGCGAGCGCGAGCGGACCCGCGCCGAGCTCGGCGGTGAGCAGCCGCTCGAGCTGGCGGGCGCTGTAGCCGAGCCGGCCGGCGAGGTCGCCGACGCTGCCGCGGTCGAGCTCGCCCTCGGCGATGAGGCGCATCGTTCGCGCGACGACGTCGCCGCGCTGATCCCAGACCGGCGAGCCCGGACTCGCGTCCGGTCGGCAGCGCTTGCAGGCGCGGAAACCGGCCTGCTGAGCGGCGGCGGCCGACGCGTAGAAGCGCAGATGCTCGCGTTTGGGCGTCGTCGCCGGGCAGCTCGGGCGGCAGTAGATGCCGGTCGAGGTAACCGCGGTGAAGAACCATCCGTCGAAGCGCGGGTCCCGCGATCGCACCGCCCCGTAGCAGCGATCGAAATGCTCAACCATGCAGCGGAGCGTGGCACGCGAACGCCGCCGTGGCTAGCGGTTTTCCGACATCAGGGACGAGGTGCCCGCGGGCGGCCCGCCGAGGCGAGACTGAAACGAGACCCAAAGGCCACTGACACGACGGGGTGCCTCGATTACCGTCGCTTCGCGTACCGTCGAACCGAAGGGAGCGAGCATGTTTGGGCGCAACAAGCGCGACAAGGGGGAGTTGATCGAGGCGCGGGCGATCATCACCAACGTCCAGGACACCGGGACGACGATCAACCAGAATCCGCGGGTCAAGCTGACGCTGCAGGTGCAGCCCGAGGGCCGGGAGGAGTTCACGATCACCAAGAAGGCGACCGTCTCCCGCGTGCGGATCCCCAACGTGGGCGACCCGATCCGGGTCAAGTATTGGGAGAACGCCCGCGAGGGCCTGTCGATTCAGCCCCGGACGCAGGAGGATCTCGCCGCGGCAGCGGGCCCGATGGCGATGGCGTCGCCGCCCGAGGAGGACGCCGACCCGCTCGACCGGCTCAAGAAGCTCAACGACCTGCGACAGGCCGGCGCGCTGACCGAGGCTGAGTTCGAAGATCAGAAGGCGCGCATCCTGGCCGAGGCGTAGAGCCCCGGCCAGGCTGCAGACAGCGCGCCCGGCTCAGCCGGCGCTCGGCGTCGTCGCCGACGGCGCCGGGGTGCTCGAGCCGGTGGTCGTCGTCGCCGATGCCGAGGCAGGATCGGTCGACGACGTGGTCGCCGAGGTGCTCGTCGAGTTGCTCGACGAGGTGGCGGCCGAGGTGGTGGTACTCGTCGCCGGCGCCGGCGTGCTGGCCGGGGCCGGGGTGCTTGTAGCCGTCGTCACCGGGGCGCTCGCCGCCGGGGTGGCCGCCGGGGTGGCCGCCGGTGTCGGAGCCACGGGGGTCGGCGTCGCCGGGGCCGGGGTCGCCGACGATGTCGTTGCCGGGGTGACGGCCGGGGCCGGAGCCGGAGTCGACGCGGCGGGGGCGGGGGCCGGGGCCGCCGCCGGAGCGGGAGCCGACGCCGCCGGAGCGGGAGCCGGGGCCGCCGCCGGGGCGGGAGCCGGGGCCGCCGCCGGGGCGGGAGCCGGGGCCGCCGCCGGAGCGGGAGCCGGGGCAACCGCTGCCGGAGCGGTGGCCGCCTGAGCCGGGGCGGGTGCCGGGGCAACCGCTGCCGGGGCGGTGGCCGCCGGAGTCGCCGTGGCCGGAGCCGGAGCCGAAGCGACGGGTGGGGCCGACGCAGCCACCGAGCCGGGGCCGGGGCCGCTGCCACCGACGCACCACCTGATGCGCGCGGCGCCGCGACCTTCACCGCGGCCGCCCGGACACTGGAACCGGTATCCACGCTCGCGCGGCGGACCGAGACGGTTCTGACGCCCGAGGCCGTCCGGACAACCGAGGCCGTCCGGACAACCGAGGCCGTCCGGGCGACGGAAGCGGTTCCGGCGGCCGAGGCCGAGCTCGCGCGGGCCGTCGTCACCGAGGCGCCCCAGGCCCGGCCACTCGAATGCGTCGCGAGCAGGCCGTTGATCAGCGACAGCATCCGTGACCCGGCCCCGTTCGGGCCCGGCGGGTAGAAGCCGATCTCGAGGTGGGGGCCCGTCGAGATGCCGACGATGCCGTAGCCGACCTCGCTGATCTGCTGGCCCGCCTTGACGTGCTGACCGACCTGGACGGTGTTCGGCCCGGCGTGGCCGTAGTAGATCTCCATGCCCTTGAGGGGCCCGGAGGTGATCTGGAGGATCGGGGCGTTGGGCCCGAAGCCGCTGATCCCGGCGCCGATGATCACCCCGTCACCCATCGCGTAGAGCGGGGTGCCACCGGGGGCGGAGTAATCGACTCCCTGATCGACGTAGCCGTTGACGATGTACTGCCGGGGCAGCGGCAGCGCGACGCCGTTGACGAGCACGTACGTCGACGGTTGGCTCGTCGGCTTCGGAGGTGCGACGACCGCCACCTTCGGCGCCGTCGTTTGGCTGGGCGCCGTCGCCACCGGGACGCTCGGGGCGGAGCTCGCGTCAGGGTGGTTGGTGACCGCGGGCTGGGCCGGCGAGGCCGGGACCGGAGCCGCCGAGGAGGGCGGCGGCGACGACGCCGAGGCGGGCGGCGGGGACGACGCCGAGGCGCTCGGTGAGGATGCGCTGCCGTGGCTCTTCGGCACCGCGACCGTGGGCGGCGCAGCCCGGACGTCAGCGGCGTGCGCCGAGGCGCTCGATGCCGTCGACGCGCTCGCCGGCGCACCCGTGCCGACGTCGGCCGGCGACATCAGCAGGACCGGGGCACGGAACATCATCGCCCACATCTGGGTGTCGACCGAGCCCGTGGCCGCGAGGCCGTTGTGGCGTTCGTAGGCCTTGACCGCACCCTCGGTCAACGGACCGAAGATCCCGTCGACGGCGAGATGCGAGAGCGGGAGCACCTCGTTGAGCCGCCGCTGGGTCGCGGCGACGAGCGCACCCTCGCTGCCGTAGTGCACGACGACCTGCTCGCCGGCAGTGGCGGCGCCCGGGTCGAGCTCGCCGGTCGGGGTCGAGTTGGGCTCGGCAGCGGCGGCGGCCCCGATCCGTGGCAGCACCGGCGCGGCGACGAGCGCGGCGCTGAGAGCGATCGAGGCGCTCTTGCGCTTGCGCTTCGAGCGGCGGCCGATCTCGGCCAGCCGGCGACGCTGCTGGGAACGGGTCAACGATCGCTCCCATAGGTCGATTGAGGCAAGGTCCCGATCCAGCGAATTGCGCCGGTCCTCGTTGCTGGCGGTCAGCACGCGGTGCTCCTTTCGGTTTTTCGCCTCCGAGGTGAGCTGTCGGGCTCGTGTGAACCGATCACACTACGCCGCACTCTGGCGGCGATTCGCCCCAGCGGCTGACGGCCGCAAATGGGTCCCCCGGTCTCCGGCCTTGCGTGGAACGGAGATTCGGCGTTATGAAACTGTGCGCACCATACAGCACGAGTCGGTGGCACACTGGAACCGAATGCACCTCTTGGGGATCACCGGCGCAGGGATGCGCCGGGCAGCGGCGCGGCTCGCCATCCTCGCGAGCGCGCCCGCGGCTCTCGCCGGGCCCCTCGTCCTCGCCACCGCGTCGCCTGCCGACGCTCGCGTCTTCTTCTCGGCCACCAGGATCGTCATCACCGCGCCGACCGCGCGCGCGGTCATCACGCGCTCGCCGGTGCGCATCGCGATCGAGGAGTGCGGCGGCCAGGCCGCGCTGAGCGAGGTCGCCAACCGCCTCCCGCGACCGCAGGTGCTCGCCCCGACCGTCGATCCGATCAGCCCCGGCGTCGACAATCCCTCGACGCCGACGCTCTACTCGCCGCTCACCTTCACGGTCGGCCACGAGCAGCTCCAGCAGTACGACGGCGGCCTCTGGGGCGGCAACACGCAGAGCGGCTCGCTCTCGGGCATTCGCTACTCCGCCCGCCGTGTGCTCTCGGCCACGCGCCAGGGGAGCGGCGTGCGCCTCGTTGTCTCGACCAACGACCCGGGCGGCCGTCGGCTGATCGTCATCGTCGCCCCGGCCGGACGGGCGGCGATCCGCGTGTCGGCGGCGGCCTCGCCCACACGAGGTGTCGCCCAGATCGCCGATGCGTTCGCCTCGGGCCCGGACGAGGCCTTCTTCGGCTTCGGCGGGCGCCACAACGCGATCGACCAACGCGGCCAGGTGCTCTCGAGCTTCGTGCAGGAGGAAAACGCGATCGGGTTCGAAGGCTCCCGCACCCTGTACCCGAACGGGCCCACCGCCGCCTATGACCCGCAGGCCGAGTTCTTCTCTTCCCGACCGTACGGCTTTCTGCTCGCCCAGCCGCAGCTCGCCCGGTTCAAGCTCGACTCCGACCGCCGTGACGCGTGGAACGTCGCGGCGTCCGCGGCGTCGCTGAACTACATCGTCGCGCCGGGACCGGCACCGCGCGCGATCGCGACGCTCACTGCACTGAGCGGGCGCCAGCCGGTGCCGCCGCGCTGGGCGCTCGGGCCGATGCTCGACCGCCTGGTCAAGAACTTCGGCGAGACCGAGCAGGACTACACGTCATCGGTCAACTCCGACATGGTCAATCTCGTCCGCTATCACGTCCCGATCACCGCCTACCGGATCGAGGGCTGGGGCCTGCCGGGGCCGGGCAACGACGGCCTGGCCCTGCACTCGTATATCTCCTTCGCTCACCAGCAGGCGGTGATCGCCGCTTTGCGCCGGCGCGGCATCCACCCGCTCGTCTACCTGCGGCCGTGGATCACCCCGGGGTCGGCGCCCTCACGCGCGGGCCTCGTCGCCCTTCAGGCCGACGGATCGCCGTACGACACGACGAGCACGACCGGCGTGAAGATCGAGCTGCTCGACTTCACCGACCCCGCAGCCGTCCGGTTCTGGCAGCGTGAGGTCGACAAGGCGCTCGACCTCGGCGCCGATGGCTTCATGCAGGACTTCGGCGAGGAGGTCCTCTACGGCATGCACTTCCACGACGGCGAGACCGGCGTGACGATGCACAACCGCTACCTCGTCCTCTACGCGCACGCCACCCGGGTCGACCTCGAGCAGTACATGCGCCGCCATCCGGGCCGCGGGCTGTGGTTCTTCACGCGCGCCGGGTACACGGGACTGCCGGGCTCGACCGCATATGAGGGCGGCAACTTCCCCGGTGATGAGACGACGAGCTGGGATCACCAGTCAGGAATCGCGTCGCTCACCAGTGACATGCTGAGCCGCGCCGTCGACGGTGCGTACGGCTACGCGACCGACATCGGCGGCTACTACGACCTCACGACGCCGCCGACGACCAAGCAGCTGTTCCTACGCTGGGCGGAGTGGGGGGCACTGAGCCCGATCTTCCGGTTGCACGGGTCGGGCCTGAACGGCACGCACACGCCCTGGTCGTACGACGCCGAGACGGTCCGGATCTACAACCAGCTCTCCCGGCTGCACCTCGCGGCGGTGCCGCTGATACTCCGGCTCTGGCGCCAGTCGGAGCAGACCGGGATTCCGGTCACCCGGCCGCTGTGGCTCCAGTACCCGGGCGACCGCGCCGCGCGCCGACAGGATCAGGAGTGGCTGCTCGGGCCCGACGTGCTCGTCGCCCCAGTCGTCATCGACGGCGCGACCTCACGCGCGGTGTACTTCCCGTCCGGGTGCTGGCGCTCGCCCCAGACGGCACGCACCTATCACGGGTCGCGCACCGTCACCGTACGGGCGCCGCTCGATCAGCTCCCGTACTTCTTCCGCTGCGGGCGCCGGCCGTTCTGAGCCGCAGCCGGCCGTTCTGACGGCCCGGCTGGACCCACGGCGCCGGCAGCAATAGGGTTCCGGAGATGGCGGCGGACAAGCGCGCGGCGGTGATCGGCTACGGCCTCGGCGGCCGCGTGTTCCACGCTCCGCTGATCGAGGCGGCGGACGGCCTCGTGCTCGCCGCCGTCGTCACCTCCCATCCGGCCCGGCAGGCCCAGGTGCAGGCCAACCACCCCGGGGCCGAGGTGCTCGCCGGCGTCGAGGAACTGTGGGCGCGGTCCGACGAGCTCGATCTCGTCGCCATCACGACCCCGAACGAGGCCCATGTCCCGCTCGCGGCCGTCGCGCTCGAGCGCGGCCTCGCCGTCGTCGTCGACAAGCCGCTCTCCGTCTCGGGCGACGCGGCGGCAGCCCTCGTCGATCAGGCCGAGCGCTCCGGCGGACAGCTCACCGTGTTCCAGAACCGACGGTGGGATTCCGATCAGCTCACCCTGCGCCGGCTGCTCAAGGAGGGTCGTCTCGGTGAGGTGATCCGCTACGAGTCGCGGTTCGAGCGCTGGCGCCCGTCACTCAGCGAGGCGGCGTGGCGCGACGAGCTCAGCCCCGAGGCCGGCGGGGGACAGCTACTCGACCTCGGCAGCCATCTCGTCGACCAGGCCCTGACGCTGTTCGGCCCGGTGAGCGGCGTGTTCGGCGAGGTCCAGGCCCGCCGGGGCGGGCCGGCCGACGATGACGCGTTCATCGCGCTGCGGCACACCTCTGGAGTGAGCAGTCACCTGCACATGTCGGCGATCACCGGCGCGCCCGGGCCGCGGCTGCGGGTCCTCGGTTCCAGAGGCGCATTCGTCATCTCCGACCTCGATGGCCAGGAGGATCGGCTCGCCGCCGGCGAGCGCCCCCAGGACGTCGCCGACTGGGGCGCCGAGCCCGAGGGGCGCTGGGGCGAGCTCGTCACCGGCGAGACGCGTCACCGGGTGCCGAGCGAGCGCGGGGACTGGCCGCGCTTCTACACGCTGGTCGCGGCGGCGCTGCGGGGCGAGGGACCACTTCCGGTCGACCCGCGCGACAGCCTGCGCGCACTGCGAGTCATCGAGGCGGCGCGGGAGAGCTCCGCGAGCGGCGCGCTCGTGGCCCCGCGGGACGAGTAACCCCTCACCGTCAGCAGTCCGGCGATCGGTGCACCGCGGCGGCGATCGCCGCGAGGTGCGCCGGCGTCGAGCCACAGCAGCCGCCGACGATCCGGGCGCCGTCCCTCACGTATCCGGCGACATGTGCCGCGAGGTCCTCGGGGCCGGCCTCGTAGACGACAGTGTCCCCCTGGACCTTGGGCACGCCGGCGTTCGGCTTGATCCACAACGGCAGCTCGAGACCGGAGGCGAAGAATTCCGAGACGAGCACGTCGGTGTCGGCGAGCGAGCGGCCGCAATTGGCCCCGAGAGCGGTGACGCCGAGCGGCGCGATCGCCGCGACGACGTCGGCGGGTCCGAGGCCCATCATCGTCTTCGTGCCCTGATCGAAGCTGAAGGACACGACGAGCGGCAGGTCGCTCGCGCGCTGGACGCCCGCGATCGCCCACACCGCTTCCTCGCGGGCGAAGAAGGTCTCGAGCACGAGGAAGTCGACCCCGCCCGCGGCGAGCGCACCCGCCTGCTCGGCATAGGCGGCGACGGCGAGCTCCTCGGTGAGCGGCCCGAACGGATCGGGCAGCTGGCCGGTCGGCCCCATCGACCCGCCGACGAGCCGCGCCTCGCCGACCGCCTCGCGCGCGATCTCGGCAGCCCGGCGGTTGAGCTCCGGGGCCCGGCCGGCGAGCGGGCCGTCCTCGAGCCGCAGCGCGCTCGCGCCGAAGGAACAGCTGAGCACGATGTCCGAGCCGGCCTCGGCGAAGCGGCGATGGAGCTCGGCCACCCGGTCGGGGGCGTCGAACACCCACTCCTCGGGGGCAACCCCGGCCGCGATGCCCATGTCCTGGTAGTTGGTGCCGGTGGCGCCGTCGGCAATCAGCACGCGGTTCTCGGCGAGGGCGTCGGAGAAGCGATTCACCCGCGGCAGGCTAGCTGAGCGACCGCGGCAGCCGCGATCGCCGCCGGCTCAGGCCGCGACGGGCGCTGCGACCAACCGCAGCGCGGGGAGTAACTCGCGCTCCGCCGAGGCGATGAACTTCGGCTGGCTCTCGTCCCCGATCTGCACGAGCGCGATCTCGTCGAAGCCGGCGTCGATGAACGCCCTGATCTTCTCGACGTGCTCCTCGACGTCGGGCCCGCACGGGAGGCTGTCGGCCATCTGCTCGGGCGTCACGAACTGGGTCGCGGCCTCGAAGCCCTCGGGGTTGGGCAGGTCGGCGTTGACCTTCTAGCCGAGCCCGAACCAGCGGAACTGCTCGTGGGCGCGCTGGACAGCGGCGTCACGGTCCTCGTGGTAGGCGATGGCGATCTGACCGACCCGGGACTTGCCGGCACCACCGGCCTCGTCGAACATCGCGCCGAGCTCCTCACGGGGCTCGACGGCGATCACCTCGACCGCCTCGGACAGCAGCTCGTGGCGCACGCCGACCGACGGCCAACCGTGCCCGGCGATGTGCTCGTTGAGGTTCTCGCCACCGCCGAGGCCGAGCCGGAAGCGGTTGTTCGACAAGGTCATGAGCGGGATCCGCTCGGTGGCCTGAGCGGCCGCGCCGAGGATCGACCATGCGTAGCCGGAGTGGCCCTGGGATTCGAGCCAGGGCTGGTAGTGGTCGCTGATCACCGAGAAGTCAAGCCGGCCTCCTCGGCGAGCACAACGTCGCGGACGAGCTGGTCCGGTCGGGCCTGCTCGGTCATCATCGTGTAGCCGAATCGAGTCACGGCGCTCGGCTACCCGATGGCGATGGCGACAAATCACGGCGCCCGGCGGTAGCGTTCTGAGGCATGGAGCTGTGTCTGATGATCGAAGGGCAGGAGGGAGTGAGCTGGGCGGAGTGGGTCGCGCTCGGGCGCGCGTGCGAGGAACACGGAATCGGCACGCTGTTCCGCTCCGACCACTACATGAACCTCGACGGGCAGCATCCCGAGCGCGGCGCGCTCGACGCTTGGGCGACCCTCAGCGCCCTCGCGGCGGTCACCACGAGGCTGCGCCTCGGGACGATGGTCTCACCGGCGAGCTTCCGCCACCCCTCGGTGCTGGCCAAGATGGTGACGACCGCCGACCACATCTCCGGGGGGCGCGTCGAGCTCGGCCTCGGCGCGGGCTGGCACGAGCGCGAGCACGCCGCCTACGGATTTCCGTTCGCCCCGACCCGGACGCGCATGGATGTGCTCGAGGAGCAGCTCGAGATCGTCCATGGCACGTGGGGCGCGCGGCCGTTCAGCTTCCGCGGCGCCCACTACACCCTTGACGCCCTCGAGGCCGAACCCAAGCCTCTGCAGAGGCCGCGGCCGCCGCTCATCATCGGCGGCACCGCCGGACCCCGCAGCGCGTCGCTCGCCGCGCGCTTCGCCGACGAGTACAACACCGTGTTCCCCACCCCCGCTCAGGTGCGGGAGCGCCGCGAACGGGTGCAGGACGCATGCGCGCGGGCCGGCCGTGCCCCGCTGCGGTTCTCGGTCATGACCTGCGTCATCGTGGGGCGCGACGCGGCCGAGCTCGCGCGGCGCACGGATGCCGTCGCCGCGCGCATCGGGAGCTCGGGTGCCGAGCTGCGCCGTGACCCACCGCCGGGCTGGGTCCTCGGCACCGTTCCGGAGGCGGCCGAGCAGCTCTCGGCCCTCGGTGAAGCGGGCGCCGAGCGGGTCATGTGCCAGCACCTCGATCACCGCGACCTTGATGCGATCGCCGTGATCGGCCGCGAACTGGCACCGCTCGTCGCTTAGCTGTGGGCCCGCTCGGCTGGGGCGACCTCCCCGCCGGTGCCACCAGCGAGCGTTTGGGGGATTTGCGTCCTATGTACGAAAGATCCCCAACGCCGTGTACGACGCGGCTTGACATTACCTAATGAACTTAGGTAAACTCCTAAGTCCAGTAGGAACTGCAAACGGAGGAAGCACCATGAAGACCACCCCGGTCACCGACAACATCACCCAGCTCAACCGGCTTCGGTTCGTCAATGCCTTCCTCGTCCGCGAGGACGACGGCTTCACGCTGATCGACACGACCCTCGGCGGCGGCGCCGACGGACTGCTCGAGGGGGCGCGCGAGGCAGGGGCGCCGATCCGCCGGATCGCCCTCACCCACGGTCACGCCGACCATGCAGGCTCGCTCGACGCGCTCAAGGAGCGTCTCGGGAGCGAGGTCGAGGTCCTGATCCCCGAGCTCGATGACCGCATCCTCGCCGGCGAGCACGTCGTCGACGGCAAGCTCGCGGGGAGCTGGAAGACGGTCACCACTCGGGCAGACGTCCGCCTCAGCGAGGGCGACCGCGTCGGCAGCCTCGAGGTCGTCGCCGCTCCGGGCCACACACCGGGCCACGTCGCCTACCTCGATACCCGCGACCGCAGCCTGATCGCCGGCGACTGCTTCACGACGATCGGTGACGTCGCCGTCTCGAGCCATTTCTTCTGGCGCTTCCCCCTCGCCACGATGGGCACGAACGACCGCACGACGGACCTCGCGTCGGCTCGCAAGTTGCGGGCGCTGGACCCCCCGATCCTCGCGGTCGGCCACGGGAACGCCGTCCGCGCCCCGGCGAGCGGGATGGACCGGGCGATCGCCCGCGCCGAGCGCGCTGCCGGCTGATGCCCCGAGCGGGTCTCGATACCGAGGCGGTCGTGGCGGCGGCGGCCGAGATGGCCGACGCCGCCGGCCTCGACAGCCTGCGTCTGGCCGAGCTCGCGCGTTCGCTCGGCGTGCGGACGCCATCGCTGTATGCCCACATCGGCGGTCTCGACGACCTCCGCCGCCGTCTCGCCGCTCGCGGCGCCGCGGAGCTCTACGAGCGCATCGCCGCCGCAGCGGTGGGGCGAGCGGGCGGCGACGCCCTCCACGGCGTCGCCGACGCCTACCGTGACTACGCGATCGAGCACCCCGGTCTCTACGCCGCCCTGCAACGCAGCGACGACGTCGCCGACGTACCCGAGGGCGAGCGGCTCGTCACGCTCGTCATCGCCGTTCTCGCCGGGTATGGCTTCACGGGCGACTGGGCGGTGCACGCCGCGCGCGTGGTGCGGGCCGCGCTGCATGGGTTCGTCACGCTCGAAACCGGGGGCGGGTTCGGGATCCCGCTCGCGCTCGACGAGAGCTACGCCCTGCTCCTCGCCGTCCTCGACGCCGGGCTCGGAGCCGCGGGTCCGCTGGCGTAACGTTCGCGGCAGAAAGATGGCGACCTACGCGAACATCGAGCACGACGGGGTCGAGGATGTCGTCGCCATCGAGGAGCCGCTCGAGATCCGCGTCGACGGTGAACCGCTCGCGGTGACGATGCGCACGCCGGGTCACGACGAGGAGCTTGCGCTCGGCTTCCTGTACTCCGAGGGCCTGATCGACGGGATCCGGCCGGCCGGGCTGACCGACGACCTCGCCAACAACACGATCGAGGTCGGCGGCCCGCTCGTCCGCGAGCCGAGCCGGCGCCGGTTCTACACGACGTCGTCCTGCGGTGTGTGCGGCAAGGGCGCGCTCGAGGAGGTCGCCGTCCAGAGCGCACCACTTCCCCGCGGTCCGCGCGTCCCCCGAGCGCGGCTCGCCTCGCTCCCCGACGGGCTCGACCAGCCGACGTTTCGCAGCACCGGCGGGCTGCACGCGACCGGGCTGTTCGAACCCGATGGCCGGCTGCTGCTCAGCCGCGAGGACGTCGGCCGCCACAACGCGATGGACAAGGTGATCGGCCGCGCACTGCTCGACGGGCTGATCCCGCTCGGCGAGCGGGTCCTGTGCGTGAGCGGGCGGCTGTCCTTCGAGCTCGTGCAGAAAGCCGCAGTCGCCGGCGCACCGATCCTCGTCGCCGTCGGCGCACCGAGCTCGCTCGCCATCGAGCTCGCCGACGATCGCGGGCTGACGCTGTGCGGATTCGCTCGCGGCGATCGGATCAACGTCTACACCCACCCCGAGCGAGTGGACGGATAGCCCGCACGCCGGTACGCTTTCCCCACGGGGTTAGGGGCAATGAATCCGCACGACGAATCCTCCGACGGCTCGCGCCTGGTTACGCGCCGGCACGCGCTGATCAGCGGGGGCACCGCGGCGCTTGCGCTGTCGCTTCCGGGCCAGGCGCTCGCCCGGCGCCGTCGCCGGCGGCTGCTGTCCCACCTGCGCCGCTCCTCGTATCACGGCCTCGTGGGCGAGCGGTTCACGATCGCCGGCACGAGCACGCGCCTGACGCTCGTCTCAGTGCGCGATCTAAACCCCCACCAGGCGCGCAGCGACAACGCCTTCGCCCTCGTCCTCCGCGCACGACGCGGATCGGCGCCCCTCGCGCTCAGCCATCCGCTCGGCCTCTCGCACCCGACGCTCGGCCGCTTCGACTTCCTTCTCACCCGCGGCAAGACGAGCCTCAAGGGGCAGGACTACGTGGCGGTCATCAACCGGCTGCATGCCTGACCTCGCCGGTCTGACCGCCGAGTTCTTCTCCGAGCGCATCGGCACCCGCTTCGAGGTCGCCGGCCTCCCGCCGGAGACACTGACGCTGACGATCGCCCACGTCAGCCGCGGTGGCGCCACCCCGGGACCCGGGCTCCGGGCTCCGTTCGCGGTGACCTTCCGCGGGCCCACCGCGCCGATCCTCGCTCAGCGCATCCACAAACTGGCCAGCCCCGAGGTCGGGGTGCTCGAGCTGTTCCTCGTGCCGCTCGGACCCGACGCCGACGGCGCGCGCTACGAGGCGGTGTTCAGCTGACGCCCGGTGGTCGCCACTCGAGGGCGAGATACACGTCGTCCTCGGCGACCGCCGCGAAGCCGAGCCGGCGGTAGAGCGATAGGGCCGGGTTGCCGCGGGCGACGCTGAGCGCCAGCCGCGTGCCGGCGGCGGCCGCCTCGGCCTGGAGCGCGCGGAGCAGCTCGCCGCCGATCCCGCTTCCTCGCGCGGCGGGCAGGAGCGCGATGTCGATCAACCGGATCGTGTCCCCGCCGCGGTCGACCGAAATCCGGCCGACCAGTCGGCCGTCGCACACGATGACGTCGAACGAGGCCATCGGGTACGCGTTGCGGTAGGCCTGGTCCTGGGCCCTGAACTGCATCGCGATGATCTGCGTCCGGGCGGACTCGTCGACGGCGAGCCCGGCGAACTCCGCCGCCCGGACGCTGGTGTAGAGCTCGAGCAGGAACGTGGCGTCGGCGTCGGTCGCGCGGCGCAGCATCACCGCCGGCGAGGCGATCACGAGCGCGGCGGGTACACGCCCTGGAGCGCGATGCAGAACGTGAAGGTGACGTAGGGCATCAGGTTGTTATGGGGCTGGTTGCCCCCGGCCGGCGCGACCGCGCCGGAATCGAGGGGGCTTAGCGGCGGACTGGTTGCGTTGTCGTAGACCAGGTTCCCCTGCGCGGCGCCGAGCGCCGAGCCTCCCCCGGAGTCGGGGACATGCGAGTTCAGGCCGGGACCGACATAGGCCCTGACCTGGTGGTTGTGGAGGGGGATCTCGGACTCCAGCAGCGTGACGGTCGTCGAGCCACCGGTCTCGCCGAGATCGTGGAGGCTGAGGCCGGGCCCCTGACCGGGGTGCATGGGCGCGCTCCCCTCGAGGTTCGGCAGCGCGAAGTTGCTCTTGCCATCGCCACCGTACGTCGTGCCGAGGAGCGAGAAGAGCGCCGTGTTCTGGGAGATCGGCAGCAGCTGGCCGTTGCACATCGCCCAACCGGTGGGAGCGAAGTTGAAGGGGAAGATGCGGATCTCGGCGACGAAGGGGTCCATGGGCGATCAGGTCTGGGAGGGAAAGATGCCGAACAGCGAGAGGATGAAGCTGACGCAGACGTAGGGCTGGAGATTCTCGTGCGGCTGCGACCCGCCGACGGCAGCCAGACTGCCGCTGTTGAGCGATTGGTTGGGCGGATGCGCCGAGTACATGGCCACGGTGCCACTTGCGCCGAGCACGTTGCTGCCGGGCCCGGGGGCGCTGCCCGGCGCCGTGCTCGCCACGACTCCATGGCTGTGGGAGGGAAGCTGATTGATCGTCAGCGTCGCGGTCTCCGTCCCGCCGGTCTGGGAGATGACGTACGTCGACCCGTTGCTCGAAGACCCCTGATGGACCGGCAGGCGCCCGCGCAGGTCTGGCAGCGCGAACGTGCTCTGACCGTCTCCGCCGTACGTCGTGCCGATCAGGTTGAACAGGGTCTCGAATTCGGCGATGGCGAGGAGCTGGCCCTCGCAGAACATCCACCCGGCGGGGGCGAAGTTACCGCCGAACATGCGAATCTCTCCGACGTAGGGCTGGGCCATCGCCTCCTCAGTTCTGGCTCGGGAAGATGCCCTGCAGCGCGATGCAGAAGCTGATCGTCAGGTAGGGCTGCTGGTTGATGTGGGGCTGGCTGCCCCCGATCGCCGGCACGGTCACCGGCGTCAGCGGCACGAGTGACTGGCTGGCCGTGTACACGTCTCCCGGCGACGTCGCCACCCAGTTCCCGAGCGGCGAGGTCTTGTTCGCCGCATTCTGCGAGCCGTCCCACGCGTGCGTATGCGCGGGTATCTCGTTGACGACAACGGTATGGCTCTCCTCGCCGCCGACCTCGCCCAGGTTGAAGCCCCCGCCGGCGTGGATCGGGACGCGGCCCTGCAGGTTGGGCAGCCCGAAGTTGACCCGGCCATCGCCGCCGTAGGTCGTGCCGAGCAGCGAGAACAGGGCCTGGTTCTGGTTGATCGGCAGCAGCTGGCCGTTGCACAGCGCCCAGCCCTTGGGCGGGAAGTTGAAACTCATCAATCTGATCTCGGCGAGAAACGGATTGGCCATCTACGTCCTCTTCATCGGCTGCGACCCCGGTCTGCGTGCCCGCCACGGGCGAGCTGGTCGACGGTCTTGAGCCGGGCCCGCAGCCTCCGCAGCTGCCCCGCGGTCAACCGTCGTGTCGCGTGCCCGCCGTGCACCTTCGTCTTGTGGTGTACCACCTTGGCGCTCCGGTGACCAGCCCTGCCGGTCGTCCGTCCAGACGTTCGACGCCGTGACACCTGGTGCGTCGCCACGACCGGCGACGCCGCGGCGGAGAGAATCCGGGCTCGGCCGGCGAGATCCGCGGCCGGCGCCGTGGCGCAGCTGCCGCTCGTGAAGCCGGTGATCGGGAAGGCCTGGGCGCCGCCACCCGCGCCGCTGAGCGTGTTCGTCGACTCGAGGTAGCTGGCGACGGCGCTCGGATCCGCGCCGTTGCCGCTGAAGCCCTGGATCTTGAACACGGTGGACGGCGTGTTCTGGTCGACGGTCAGGCCCGAGGGGTCGTACTGACCGTTGCCCGCCGCCGTCCCGGCCGTCGTTGCGTTGTTCGAGGTCGCGTTCATGCACACTGTGCTCGTGTCGGAGTCGTTGACTCCGGAGTTGACGAAGATCCCGTCGAGCGACGTGGTCTGGTCGGTGTTGACCGTGTCGGCGTTGAGCGTGAGGTTGAGCGTGCCGGTGCCGGTGTCGGCGCTCCCGACGATGCCGTACTCGTTCTCGATCTGCCGCACCGTGTTGTGGCTCACGTCGGCGGCGAGGCTGCCCGTCGTCTCCTGCACGACGCTGATGCCGGAACCGCCCGTCGAGCCGCTGTCCGCGGTTCCTGCACTCCCGATGGTGTTGCCGGTGATGTGCCCGGTCCAGGCCGCGCTGCCGAAGTTGCCGACGTTGATCGCGTTGCCCTGCTGGCCGGTGAGCGTGTTATTGGTGATCGAGAAGGTGGCGGGATCGGCGACGCTCCCCCCGGAGGCGAGGTTGATGCCGGCGCCGGTGTTGCCCGTCACCGTGTCGCTGCCGATCGTCGCGCTCAGGGTGCCGGGCGTGTTGGCGAGCACGGCCACCCCGTCGGCGTAGTTGCCGGTGAAGGCGTCGCCGGTCGCGGTGACGGTGAGGGTCCTGCCGCTCGGCTCGTTGCTCAGCACCTCGAGCCCGTCGTTGGCCGTGGCGGCCGTCTTGGGGCCGAAGGTGCTGCCGGTCACCGTCAGGCCGAGATTGGCGCCCGTGCCGCTGGCGATGCGCGCGTTGTTGTTGGCCGAGCCGGTGATGCTCGTGTTGGTGATCGAGGCGGTGCCGGTGAGCCCGTCCATCCGCACGCCGTCGTCGTCGTTGCTGAGGCTCGTGCCGTTGCCGGTGATCGAATCGCCGGCGAGCGCGAGGCCGGGGAGGTTGTTGCCGTAGATCCCGCTCGAGTGGTTTCCGCTCACGTTCATGTCGGTGAGCGACGCAGCGCCGGCGTTGTTGAGGTAGACGCCGCCGTTGCCCGCTCCGGACCCCGCGGCCCCGGTGGCCGTCGTCTTCTCGATCGTGCCGCCGCTGCCCGGGGACCCGGTGCCGGTGACGGTCAGGCCGCCCGACGTCCCGGTGCTGCTCAGCGCGATGCCCTGAGACGGGCCGCTCGTCGACGTGCCGGCCGACACCGACTGGAAGGTGAGCCCGGATGCACCGATGCTCGTGTTCTGCACGGTCAGCGCGGTGGCGGTCGTCGTCGCGAGCGTGCTGCCCGAGCCGGTCGCGCTCACCGTGCCGCCGCCGGTGGCCGAGAGGGCGGTGTTCGCGCCGGTGCCGGCGGTGAGCTTTCCGCTGAAGGCGATCGTCGCCCCGGCGTTGCTCGCGAGGCTGATCCCGGTGCCGGCGTCGCTGATCGTGCCTGGGAGCGTGACCGTCCCCCCGGTGCGTCCGCTGATCGACACCGAGTGCGCGGTCGAGCCGCTCACGTCGGCGTGGAGCGGCATCGCGCCGCTGCCGCCGCTGACGTGGATGCCGTCGCCGCCCGAGCCGGTGACCGCCGTGTCGATCCCGTTCCCGCCGACGGTCGCCGCCCCCACGCTCGCTGCGGCGATGCCGTTCCCACTGGCGCCGTGGACGTCGACCGCCTCGACGTCGGCCCCGGAGGCGAGATCGATGCCGTCTCCGGCGGAGTTGGTGATCTTCGGGTTGGCGCCGCCCGCCGCGACGAGCCCGAAGCCGTTGACGGTCAGGCCGTTCGGCTGCCCGAGCAGCTTCTCGTTCGACTTCATCGCGGTCCCGCCCGTGTAGTCCCCGCTCCCCTGGTAGAGGAACACGGTGTCGCCGCTTCCGACGGCGGCGTTCGCCGCGGCCAGCGAGTTGAACGGGGAGCTGCTGCGCCCGTCACCGGCCGCGCCCAGCGAGTCATCGACGTACCAGACGAGCGGCCCGACCGTGAGGTTGACCGTCCCCGTCGTCGTCTTGGGGTTCGTCGGGTCGTTGTCGGAGATCGTGTACGTGAAGCTGTCCGGGCCGATGTAGCCGGCGGCCGGGAGGTAGGTGAACGTGCCGTCGAGGTTGATCGTGACCGTGCCGTGCGACGGGCTCGAGCTGCCGGTCACGGTGAGCGCCGCGTGGGGAGAGTCAGGGTCGCTGGCGTTGTCGAGCAGGCTCCCGCTCACCTTCGCCGCGGGCCCGGTCGGGCTCGTGCCCTTGGCGAACGTCGTGTTGCCCACGACGTTGGTGAAGTCGTTGGTGCCCGCCACCGGCGGCTGGTTGGCCGGCGTGAGGTTGATCGTCCGCGAGGCGACGTTGCTGAGTTGGTTCGCCGACTGGCCGTCATTGACCTGGAAGGCGATCGTCCGTGAGCCCGGGCTCGGTCCGCCGTCAGAGCTCGAGAACACCACCGAGCGCAGGGCGGTCTGATAGTCGGCCAGCGACGCGGTTCCGGTCAGCGTGAGCACGCCGGTCGAGCCGTCGTAGCTGCCGGTGATCCCGTTCTGGTTGGTGAACGCGAGTGTGTCATTGGCACTCTCGAAGCCCGAGGTGATGCCGACGGTGGCCCCGGCCAGCGTCGTGTTGTCGACATCGCTGACTGTGAGCGTCGAGGTGATCGCGACGGGTGGATCCTGGGCGCGGTAGCTGAGCGCGCTTGACTCGATGTTGGCGAGCACGGGCGCGTCGTTGACCCCGGTGATCGTGACCGTGACCGTCGCGCTGTTCGAGTCATGGAAGCCATCGGAGGCCGTATATGTGAACGTGTCGGTCGCCGTCTGCCCCTCGTTGAGGGTGTTGAACTGGCCGTTCGGGTCGTAATGGATCGTCCCATTGGGGTTGATCGAGACGAGGCCCTTGGTGCCGGTGGTGTCGACCGAGGCCACCGAGACGGGATCGCCCTCGGGGTCGGTCACGCTCGAGAGCACGTTGATGTCGGTCGCCGTCTTCTCGCCGGTTGTCGCGCTGACCGGGCTCGCCGTCGGAGGCAGGTTCGGTCCCACGACCACGTCGCGGGTGGCGACATTGCTGAGGTTGTTGGCCGCGTGCCCGTCGTCGACCTGGAACGCGACCGTCCGCGTGCCCGTGGTTGGGTTGACGCCGTTGACGTCCCGGTAGGTGACCGAGCGCAGCGCCGCCTGGTAGTTGGCCAGCGTCGCGCTTCCGGTCAGCGTGAGCACCCCGGTCGAGACGTTGTAGCTGCCGGTGATGCCGTTCTGGTTGGTGAAGCTGAGCGTGTCCTCGGCGGCGGCGAGTCCGGAGGTGATCGACACCGTCGCGCCGGCCAGGTTCGCGTCGTCGACGTCGGAGACCGCAAGCGTCGAGGTGATCAGGGTGGTCTCGCCCGCCGCCACGTTCTGCGGATTCGTCTCGATCCCGCTGAGGACGGGTGCGTCGTTGACCCCGGTGATCGTCACCGTGACCGTCGCGCTGTTCGAGTCATGGAAGCCGTCGGTCGCCGTGTAGGTGAACGTGTCGGTCGCCGTCTGCCCCTCATTGAGGGCGTTGAACTGGCCGTTCGGGTCGTAATGGATCGTCCCGTCGGGGTTGACCGAGACCGAGCCCTTCGTCCCCGTCGTGTCGACCGTCGCGACGCTCAGCGGGTAGCCCTGCGGGTCGGTGTCGTTGGCCAGCACTGGGATGTCGATCGCCGTCTTCTCGTTCGTCGTCGCGGTGTCGGCGTTGGCCGTCGGGGCCTGGTTGGCGAGGACCGAGACGTCACGACTTACCGTGTTGCTGGACAGCGTCCCGTCGTTGACCGTGAAGGAGATCGTCCGCGTGGCCGTGCTCGGGTTGGCCCCGTTGCTGTTGGCGTAGGTGACCGAGCGCAGCGCGCTCTGGTAGTCGGCCACCGTCGCGCTTCCGGACAGGGTGAGCACGCCAGTCGACGCGCTATAGCTGCCGGTGATCCCGTTCTGGTTGGTGAAGCTGAGCGAGTCCTCGGCGGACGTGAAGCCCGCGGTGACGGCCACAGTCGCGCTGACCAGGGTCGTGCTCGCGGAGATGGCCAGCGTCGAGGTCACCGGCACGGCGGCGGTGCCGGCGTGGTAGACGATCGCCGACGATTCGATTCCGCTCAGCACCGGAGGCGGGATGACCGCGATGTCACGGGAGACGACGTTGCTCGCATGGTTGGTCACGTGGCCGTCGTCGACCTGGAAGCTGATTGTCCGGGTGACCGTGCTCGGCGAGGTGGCGTTCGAGTCGGCGTAGGTGACCGAGCGCAGCGCAGCCTGGTAGTCGGCCAGCGAGGCGGTGCCCGCAAGCGCGAGCACGCCGGTCGCGGCGTCGTAGCTGCCGGTGATCCCGTTCTGGTTGGTGAACACCAGCGCGTCTTCGCCGCTGGCGAAGCCCGAGGCGATGCGCACGGTCGCTCCGGCGAGGGTCGTGTCGTCGATGTCGGAGACGGTCAGCGACCCGGTCACGGCGACCGCAGCCGATCCGGCCTCGTAGGAGATCGGGCTCGTCTCGATCCCGCTGAGCACGGGCGCCGCGTTGCTCCCGGTGATCGTCACCGTGACGGTGGCCGCGTTCGAGTCGGCGAAGCCGTCGCTCGCCTTGTAGGTGAAGGTGTCGGTTGCCGTCTGGCCGTCGTTCAGGGCGTTGAACTGGCCGTTCGGGTCATAGTGGATCGTCCCGTCGGGGTTGATCGACACCGAGCCCTTCGTCCCCGTCGTGTCGACCGAGGCGACGTGCAGCGCCTCGCCCTCGGGATCGGTGTCGTTTCCGAGCACGTTGATGTCGGTGGCCGCGCTCTTGCCCGTCGTGGCGCTGTCGTCGTGGGCGACCGGCGGTTGGTTGGGGGCGACGGTAACGGTGCGGCTGACGGTGTTGCTGAGGTTCTGGCTCGCAGCGCCGTCGTTGACCTGGAAGCTGACGGCGCGGTTGCCGGTGGTCGGGCTCGTGCCGTTGCTGTCGCGGTAGGTCACCGCGCGCAGCGCGTCCTGATACTGGGCGAGCGACGCGTGGCCGGTGAGCGTCAGGACACCGGTTGCAGCGGCGTAGCTGCCGGTGATCCCGTTCTGGTTGGTGAAGCCGAGCACGTCCTCGCTGGCGACGAGTCCCGCGCTGATGCTCACGGTCGCTCCGACAAGCGTGGCGCTGTCCGGATCGCTCACGCTGATCGTCGAGGTGACCGCGGCCGCCGGCTGGCCGGCGTCGACCGACAACGTGCTCGTCTCGATGCCGGCGAGAACCGGCGGCTGGTGCGCCGGCGCGCATTGCGGCGGCGCAGCGCTGAAGCGCAGCGCCTGAACGTTCCCCGGCGAGCCGAAGCCCGCGCGGGTTGGGAAGTCGACCGGGCCACCATGCGCGAAACCACGCGCGATGAGGTAGGCGAGTGCGGTGCCGCTCGCACTCCCGTCGGCGACGGCCTGAGTCACCTCGCACGGCGTCGCGATCGTGGCGTTGAAGCCGTAGAGCAGCCGATTGGTGAATTGCAGGAGCTTGAGCGGATTGGTGTCGTTGGCCACGAGCCGCCCGCCGACCCTGGCGTTGGGAACGTAGGTGAAGCTCCCTCCACCGGGAGTCGCGGGCGTGGCGATGAGGCGCACGTTGCTCTCGTTGCCGAGCGCGTGGAAGCCCGCCGCGTGGGGCGCGTCGATGACGAGCTCGAAGGTCGTGTGCGGATGGCCGCTGATCAGCCCGCGCAGCGCAGCGAGCGTGAGGTCTTGGTGGCGGACTTTGCCACCATCGACCTCCATGCCGACGTTGACCGCGGTCTGCCCGGCGTAGCCGCCGCCGATCATGTAGAGGAGCATGTCGCGGCACCCGTCGGCGGCGATCTGGCGGCTGACGAAGGCGGTCGGCGAGAGCCCGCCGTCCGGGGAGTAGATCGCCGACCGGAAACCCGGATTGAGCTCTCCGAGCTGCCCTAAGCGGTAATAGAGTCCGGCCCGTGACTGGGCGTATTTGCCGAAGCCGTAATAGCCACCGGGGAGCGTGTCGCTGACGCGGACCGTGCACGAGTGCTCGGCGGCGAGCGCGTCCGCCGCCCGCGCGGCCTGTGGGGGATCAAGCGCCGCACGGGGCCGGCCGGCTGCCACCTCCGCGGCGGGGGCGAGCGGTCCCGGGATCATGTGACTTCCGCCGGTGTAGGGACGGTAGAAGACGTGGTAGCGACCGCTGTCGTAGGCATCCGGGCTGGCGAGGAACGCCGGGAGCGCACCGTCGATCGTCGGGGCCCAGCTCAGCGTCGAGCTCACCGTCACCGCGCCGCTGCGGACGTCGACGAGCACGACGCGTCCGGGATGCTCGTAGTTCTGGAACGGCGACAGGTCGTCGTAGAAGAACCAGGCCGCCCCCCGGGCGTGCGCGACGAGTGGAGCAGCGGTTCGCACCGCCGCGCCGCTGCCGGCCGGGTCCCCGGGTCCGGCGCTGCGCACATCGCTGCCGGCCGCGATCGGGCTCGGGAGCGTGAACACGATCTCGGCGCCGTGCCGAGTGCCGACGCCGAGCGCCTTGAGCGCCAGCCGCGTGGCCGACGCACGGTCGGTGCTGCCGGGCCCGTGGCTGTGAGCGAGCGAGGCCGACGCGACCGCCGCCGCCACGAGCAGAGCGACGACAAGCGCCCCCACCCACACGGGCCTGCGCAACAGCGCGGACGGTAACCCTCTCAGCGTTCTATCCCCTTGGTTCGTGCGCCTCGGCCGGATCCCCCGGGCGACTCCCGGGCATCTTGGCAGACGCCCAGGGCGTGCGCAACCGCGCCGCGGCGCAAGGCCCGCTCAGCGCGCGACGAGATCGACGAGTGCCGCGAGCTCCTCCTCCGAGCTCCACGCGCCGACCGAGGCGCGGATGAGCCCGGCCGCCGGGATGCTGCGCACGACGAAGCCGTCCTCGGCGAGCCTGGCGACCTCCGCGTCGGCGTCCTGCACCGGCCACGAGACGAGCGTCGACCGCCCCCGCGGGGCGACGTCGAGGCCACGGGCCCGGAGGTCGTCGGCGAGCTGCGCCGCGAGGGCCGCCGCCCGCTCGTGGACCCACGGCCAGCCCGCCTCCGAGAACACCTCCATCGAGCTGAGCGCCCACGTGCTGCGGATGCCGGCGGGAAAGCCGTGGTCGAGGCGGGCGGCGCCGGCCGCGGGCGCGAACTCGAGCGGCTCGTGAGGATCGGCGAGCGATCCGTAGCCGGGCCAGGGGACGAGCAGCTCCTCGAGGCGCTCCGGGCGCACATACAGGCAGCCGCTGCCCTCCGGCCCGCACATCCACTTCTGGCCCGAGGCGGCGTAGAAGTCGCAGCCGAGATCATCCACGTCGACCGGGATCGCGCCGATGCCCTGCGCCGCGTCGAGCAGCACCGGCACGTCGCTCGCGGCGAGCGCCGCGGCGTCGACGATCTTGCCGCCGACCCACGACACGTGCGAGCAGGCGACCAACCGCGTCGAGGCGGTGACCTCCCCGGCGATCTCGGCGAAGGGCACGACGCGGACCGTGATCCCGTGTCGTCTGCGGGCGCGCCCGAGCGGCGCGAGCAGACCGGGATGCTCCTCGTCGGTGGTGAGCACCTCGTCGCCGGGCCGCAGATCGAGTCCGGCGATCACGGTGTTGACGCCGTCGGTCGTCGACCCGGTCAGCGCGACCGCGTCTGGCGCGCAGCCGAGCACACCGGCGTAGCCCTCACGCGCCCGGCGGGCGAGGTCGATGACCCCCTCGAAGTAGGTCTTGCCGCAGCGGCCTCCCGTCGTCTCGAGCTCGACACGGCGCTGCACGGCGTCGGCGGTCGCCTGGGGCACCGGGCCCTCGGTGCCGGCATTGAGGTAGTGCACCCGAGCCAGGACGGGGAACTGGCTGCGAAACTCGCGGGCATCGGTCATCGGCTGCCCGGCAGCCTAGCGGGCTGGATTCGCGCCTCGCCGCCCGGGTAGATTGCGCACATGTGCTTCGCCTTCGATGCCCGCCCCCCTGAGCTGCCGGCGGAGCTGCGGCAGGCCCCGATCGCCGGAGGTGCCGGTGCCGAGCTGCTCGAGCTGCACAGCGCCGACGGGACGCGGTTCTCGGCGGCACTCGCCGGCACCTCCGCCGGCGCCGCGACCACCGGGGTCGTGATCCTCCCCGATGTCCGGGGCCTCTATCCCTTCTATCTCGAGCTCACCGAGCGATTCGCGCAGGCGGGCCACCCCGCGATCGCAATCGACTACTTCGGCCGGACCGCGGGCTTCGGGCCGCGCGCGGAGGACTTCGAGTACGCCCCGCACGTCGGGCAGCTCAAGGTGCCGCAGGTCCAGGCTGACGCCGGCGCGGCGATCGCGGCCCTGCGTGAACGCACCGGCTGCGAGCGGGTCGCCTCGGTCGGCTTCTGCCTTGGTGGCTTTGAGTCCTTCCTTGCCGCGACAAGCGAACGGCTCGCTCTCGACCGCGCGGTCGGCTTCTACGGAATCCTCAGCGGCGAGCGGTTCGGCACCGACGGACCGATCGAGCGCGCGGCGGCGACCCGATGCCCCGTGCTGGGACTGTTCGGCGGCGAGGATCAGGCGATCCCGGTCGACCAGGTCGAGGCCTACGACCGGGCATTGAGCGAGGCCGGGGTCGAGCACGAGATCCACGTCTATCCCGGTGCGCCCCACTCGTTCTTCGACCGCCGCTTCGCCGAGCACGCCGAAGCCGCCGAGGACGCCTGGCGGCGGATGCTCACCTTTCTCGCGTAGCCGACCGCGTCGCCTAACCGACCGTGAGGCCGGCGCGCCGGCACTGGGTGGCCACCGCCGTGGCCGTCGCGCCGGTGATCCCGCCGGGGGTGTTGACTCCGGAGCACAGCGCCTTCGCCTTCGCCCCGCACTCGTAGAACTCCTGCCCCCCGGTCGAGTACGGCAGGTAGACGTGCACGCACCCGTTGCCGCTCGACTGCGAGGAGGTCGCGAGCGCGACGATCACGACGATCGCCAGCGCCGCGACCGTCGTGAGCACGCCACCGAGCATCCAGCGCTCGCGGCGGGAGAACCGGTACCCCGTGGAGACCGTCTGAGCGTGTCCGGGCGGAAGGATCAGCACGCCGCCGCAGTGTACGGCGGCCCGGCTGCGCCGGTCTACTGTGCGCCGGCTCTCGGCTTGGACGCCGACTTCTTCGACCCGCCGCCGTCCTTCGACGCCGACTTCTTCGACCCGCCGCCGTCCTTCGACGTCGACTTCTTCGACCCGCCGCCGTCCTTCGACGCCGACTTCTTCGACCCGTCGTCGTCCCCGCCCCCGTGCTCCTCCTCGAGCTCGCGCTTGAGCACCTTCCCGGTCGGGTTGCGCGGCAGCTCGTCGACGAACACGACCTCGCGCGGCACCTTGTAGTTGGCGAGGTTGTCCTTGATGTAGCCCTTGACCTCGTCCTCGCTCAGCTCGCCCCCGTCGCGGAGCACGACGAACGCCTTGAGACGTTGGCCGAACTTGTCGTCGTCCACGCCGATGGCGGCGGCCTCGGTGATCTTGTCGTGGCCGGCGAGGAGCTCCTCGATCTCGGCGGGGAACACGTTCTCGCCGCCGGAAACGATCATCTCGTCGTCGCGGCCGTCGATGAACAGGCGGTCATTCTCATCGAAGTGCCCGACGTCGCCGGAGGACATCAGGCCTTGGAGCGAGTCCTTGCCACCGCCGCCGGTGTAGCCCTCGAACTGGGAGAAGTTGCCGACGAAGATCCGCCCGGTTTCACCCTTCGGGACCTCCTTGCCGTGCTCGTCGAAGATCTTCACCACCGAGCCGCGTACGACCTTGCCGACGGAGGAGGCGTCGGCCTCGAGGTCCTCCGGCGTCGCGATCGTCGCGTAGGCGACCTCGGTCGAGCCGTAGAGGTTGTAGACGACCGGTCCGAACGCCTTCATCGCTCGCTTGGCGAGATCGACGCCGAGGGCCGAGCCGGACACGAAGATGATCCGCAGGTCCTCGAGCGCGCGCTCGGCGACCGCGTCCCCCCCGAGGTCGACCATGCGCTGGAGCATGACCGGGACCACGACCATCGCCGTGGCCTGGTGCTCCTTGAGGCTGTCGAGGGTCACCTCGGGGTCAAAGCGGCGACGGATGACGAGCGTCGAACCGAGAGCGATGCCGACGATCGCCTGCATGAAGCCGAGCGCGTGGAACATCGGCACGGGCAACTCGGTGACTTCCCGGGCCTTGAACGGGACCTTGCTCAGCAGTCCGCCGATCAGTGCCAGCGATCTCGGCTGCGCTCGCGGCGCGCCCTTGGGCGTCCCGGTTGTCCCGCTGGTGAGAATCGTGATCCGCGCCGCGGTCCCCGGCTTCGGTGGGGCGCCGTCCTGCGCTTCGGCGATCAGCCGCTCGAGCGTATCGTCGCCCTCGTCGTCGTCGGTCCAGGCCCGGAAGCGCCCTCGCGGCGGCTCGATGCCGGCGAGCATCTCCGCATACTCGTCATCGAACACGAGGAGATCGGTGCCCTCACGCCCGGCGACCTCGCGGATCTGCGGGCCTGCGAACGACGTGTTGAGGAGGATGATCCGTGCGCCACACTTGGCGCCGGCGAACACCGCCTCGAGGAAGCCGCGATGGTTGCGCACGAGGATCGCCACCCCCTCGCCGGGCACGAGGCCTCGCTCGCGCCAGGCGTTGGCCAGAGCGTTGGAGCGTCGATCGAGCTCGCGGTAGCTGAGCTCGCCGCGCTCGTCGATGACCGCAAGCCGATCGCCGTGACGCATGCCGCCGATCGCGATCGCTCCGCCGAGCATGCCGTAGCGCTCGAGCGCGAGCAGCATCTGCGCGGTTCGATGCGGTAACTCGGGGCCGATCATCCCGCTGCGCAGGCACAGCGCCGCGAAGTACGCCTCATCACCGAACCGCTCGACGAGCTTCAGCGCACCTCCGAGCAGTGCCTTTGGGTCGCTGAGCGCTTCGCCCACCAGCGCCCTGGGATCTAGATCGACGATGTCTTCTCCTCCACTTGGGCGGGACCTCCGCGTTCCCGCGACCGCCCTGACCTTACCCGTTTCGCTACTCCACATCACCGGGTAGCAGATCCCCACGATGGTCGGGGAACTCATCACCTTGCCGGTCCGGATCGGCTTGCGGGCAGCGAGTCTCGCCGTGCGCGGCTCGCTCCAGGCGACCGAGCGGGCCGTCGCCCTCACCAGCCAGGTCGTGAAGCTCGTCGCGCCGCACGAGCCTCCGACTCCGCCCGAGTCGCGCCGCCCGCCACAACCGCCTCAGCCGTCCGAGTCGCCTCAGCCGTCCGAGTCGCCTCGCCCGTCCGAGTCGCGCCGCCCGTCGGCTGAGCGACGCGCGTCCGCTTCCGAGCCCGCAGCCGCCGCTCCCTCGATCACCGAGCCCGAGGTCGAGTGGGAGCCCACGCCGGTGCCGCCGGCCCACGTGTCCGAGGAGCCCGAGCTCGTCGAGGCGTTCGCCGAGCCGGGCGCCGAAGATGGTGCCGGCGCCGAGCTGCACATCGACGAGCCGTGGGAGGGCTATGCGGCGGCCACTGCGAATGACGTGATCACGAGGGTCGCCGACGCCGACGCCGCCGAGCTCGCCACGGTGCAGCTCTACGAGACGGCCCACCGCCACCGCGAGACCGTGCTCAGCGCGGTCGACCGCACGCTGCGCATCCGCACCGCCGGGTCTCCCGGCGACTGACCTTGAGCGCGCCGAGCATCCGCACCGCCGGATCCTCGGCGCTTGATGACAGACAACAAAGGAGCAGTGACACGTGTCGAAGGACAAGACGCAGAACGAGCGTGACCGCAAGCTGACCGAGTGGCTCGGCGAGGCCTACGCAAAGGAGACCGAACTCGAAGCCGACCTCACCGCGCACATCGCGCTCACCGAGAAGCCGGCGTACAAGAAGCGCCTGCGAGAGCACCTCACCGAGACCCGCGTTCACAAGCGCCGGGTCGCTGCCCGGATCAAGAAGCTTGGCGGCACGGCGACGACCGCCCCGAGCATCCCCGTCGTCCCCAACCTCGTCGGCGAAGCGGCCGGCAAGGCGGTGGCCGCCGTCAAGGGCCAGGTCGGCACGGTCCGGGCCGCGGTGACCGACCAGACCGAGACCCACCTGCGCAACGCTCAGGAGGAGCTCCGCGAGGAGCACGTCGAGATCGCCCTGTACACGCGCATCGAGACGCTCGCCACCGAGGTCGGTGACCGCGACACCGCGCAGCTCGCCCGCGCGATCCGCCGCGACGAGGAGCGGATGGCCCGCTTCCTCGAGGCCGAGCTCAAGCGGCTGGTCAAGGATGTCGTGCGAGCCGAGATCCCGCGGGATCAGCGTGCGACCCCGACGATGCGCCGGCGGCCGGCGGGCGGCGGCAGCTCAGCCGGCGCCACGCGCTCACGTTCGACGACGAGCCGACGCCGCGCGGCCGCCGCGGCGAGCAGTTAGGCCGCCAAGTCGCCTGGAGGACGCTAGGAGGATCGCCGGGTGGGAACCGGGCGACCGGTGAGCTTGCCGACGAGCAGGTCCACCGACCGCTCGAGCTGGGAGAGCGTCGCCTTGTCGACGCTGGTGATCCCGACCCGGTGGTTGAGCCACTGATTGACCTCACGGTGGCTCGTGCCATCCCGCCGGGTCAGCTCGGAGACAAGCCGGTGGCGCTCTGAGCGGAGCATCGCCCGCCGCTCGAAGGCGGGCATCTCCTCCACCGGCGCCGGGCCCGCCGGGGCGGTGGGCCCGGGCGCCGGGGCCGCCGGCGGCCAGGCGGAGCGGACGGGCACGGCCGGTGCGGAGCCGAACAGCGTCATCTGCGGCGCGACGTCCGCGCTGAGCGGTACGAAGGTGGGCTCCTCGCTGCGCTCGGTGTGCCGGCGCTCGGCCTGCTCCTCGAACCCCTCCTCGCCCTCTCCGGCCGGTCGCAGGATGTGGCGGAGCTCCTGCTCGACCGAGGCCGCGTGGTCGCGCAGGACCGTGTCGGCGGGGATGTAGAGCCAGCTCGTGTCGATCGGGCGGCCGGGGATCGTGCGCACGAAGCGACCGACGATCTGGCGGAAGATGAGCGGCGTCTTGGCCGCGGTCGCGTACACGCCCACGCGCAGGCGCGGGATGTCGACTCCCTCGGAGACCATGTTGACGGCCACGATCCAGCGATCGCGCGAGTGCGTGAAGGCAGCGAGCTTCTCCGCGGCGCGCGCCTCCTGATGCAGGACGACGACGGGGACGCGCCCAGTCGCCTCCCGCAGCAGCGCGGCGATCCTCCGGGCGTGGCTCGAGTCGGCGGCGATGACGAGGCCGGCGGCGTCGCGATGGCCGGCGTCGCGGAGCGCCTGCAGACGCGCGTCGGCCTCCTTGAGGATCCGCGGGAGGCCGTCGGGCAGCTGCGTCGAGATCGCGGTGCGGTAGCGCCGACTCGCCTCGCGCGTCGAGAGCACGGTCTCGAAGCTCGACTCGATGATGTCGTCACCGCTCCGCCAGGACAGCGTCCCGTCGTAGGCGACGAAGCACACCGGGCGGCAGATGCCGTCGCGGACGGCATCGGCGTACGTGTATGAGACATCGGGCTCGGCGAGGCCCTGGGCGTCATAGTGCACGCCCGGGATCGGGGTGGCGTCGGAGCGAAAGGGAGTGCCGGAGAGCAGCAGCCAGCGGGCGGCACCGCGGAAGGCGCGGCTGAAGCTCTCGCCCCAGGCGAGCTCCTCGCCGAGGTGGTGAGCCTCGTCGGCGATGACAAGCGTCCGTCCGGGAGCGCTGCCGGCCCAGCGGACCGGGGCCATGGCGATCCGGGCGTAGGTCACCGAGACGCCGTGGAAGCCACGCGGTGGTCGCGGCGAATCGGCGTCCGGCGCGAGGTGCAGCCCGAGCTGATTCGCCGCCCGCGCCCACTGACGGGTGAGCGGGCCGGTCGGACAGGCGACGACGACGGCGTCGACGGTCCCATCCGAGAGCTGACGCCGGGCCAGCTCGAGCGCCGGGCGCGTCTTGCCCGCGCCGGGCGCGGCCGAGAGGAGGAACGGCCCGGTCGTCCAATTCGCCATCTCGGCGAGCGCATGCTCCTGCCACTCACGCAGGGAGTGGGCGGTCGCGATGGCGGCGTGGCGGACGGCGGACACGGGCCGGGCATGGTGGCGAACGGACCGGACGGCGCACGCGAAGACCCGGACTTGTAGGGCCTGGCAGGGTTACGGGTAGTCCTGCGAGAGACAATCTCTCATGACGATGCCGACTGCCAATCCCGCGAACGAGCTCCGGTCGTCACCGAACAACGGTGGGGAGCCCCACGGTCCCGGCGGCGGGAGCCCCGTCAGCCGCCGTCAGATCATCATCGGAGCGGTGTTCATCGTCGCCGCCATCGGCGGCCTGTACTTCCTCGTTCCGAAGCTCGCGGGCCTCAACCAGACCTGGGGGCGGCTGCGCCACGGCGACGTGCTGTGGTTGGCCCTCGGGGCCGGACTCGAATGCTTCTCGATCGCCGGCTACATCGTGCTCTTCCGGACCGTCTTCGGCCGCGACCTGCCCCGGCTCGATTGGGCGGCGAGTATCGAGATCCCGCTGGCGGGGATCGCGGCGATCCGGCTGCTTGCCGCGGCGGGGATGGGTGGCGTCGCGGTCACCGTATGGGCACTGATCAAGGCGGGGATGTCGACGCGCACGATTGCCTGCCGGATGGTGGCCAGCTACGTCGTCCAGTACGCCGTGTACCTGCTCGCCGTGCTCATCTGCGGTCTCGGCCTGTGGTACGGGGTGTTCGGCGGCAAGGCGCCGTTCGCCCTCACCGTCATCCCGGCGATCCTGTCGGCGGCGATCATCGTCCTCGTGGCCAGCCTCGCGCTCGTGCCCGCTGACTTCGAGCGACGGCTCGATCGGCTCGCCACCCGTAGCGGCCGTGTGGGGCGGCTCGCCGCCCGGCTCGCCACCGCCCCGGCCACCGTCGGCAGCGGCGTGCGCACGGCGATCGAGCTCGCCCGGGAGAGGCGCTGGGGCCTGCTCGGCGCGCTCGCCTACTGGGGCTTCGACATCGCCGTGCTCGGGGTGAGCTTCCACGCCTTCGGGACGATCGTGCCCCTCGCCGTACTCATCATGGGCTACTTCCTCGGGACGCTCGGCAGTCTGCTGCCATTGCCCGGCGGGATCGGCGGGGTCGAGGGCGGCATGATCGGCGCGTTCGTCGCGTTCGGCGTGCCCGGCGGTCAGGCCGTCGTCGCCGTGCTCGCCTACCGGGCGATCTCGTTCTGGCTGCCGACGCTGCCGGGGATCGCCGGCTACTTCGCTCTGCGCAAGAAGGTGCGCACCTGGGAGCAGGAGGACGAGATCGCGGCCGAGGTCACCGACGGGACTGTCCCCAACGCCGACGCTCGCTCGTCTACCGGGCGACTGCAACCTCGATGAAGGAGCCACATGAAGTACGCACTGCTGATCTACCTCAAGCCCGGAGCCTGGGAGGAGCTGAGCGCGCCTGAGCAGGAGCGGGCCCACGGCGAGTACATGACGATCGCTCGCGAGGCCGCGACCGTCGGCGGCGAGCAGCTCCAGGGCCTCGACACGGCGACGACGGTGCGCGTCGCCGATGGCCAGACGCTCATCACCGACGGCCCGTTCGCCGACACCAAGGAGGTGTTCGGCGGGTTCTACCTGGTCGAGGCCGACACGCTCGACGGCGCGCTCGCGGTCGCCGCGCGGATCCCCGCCGCACGGATGGGCGGCTCGGTGGAGGTTCGCCCGATCGTCGAGATGTAGCCGCCGCGATTCTCAGGCGAACACGACCGTCCCGGTCGCGCTCTCAGACGAGCGTGACCGGGACGGCGGTATAGCCGTGCAGCGAGTTGCCGCCACGGGGAACCGGGTCGCCGGCGAGCGCGATCGACGGGAAGCGCCGGAGCAGACGGGGGAGCATGACCTGCGCCTCGAGCCGCGCGAGCGCCGCCCCGAGGCAGTGATGGATCCCCGCGCCGAAGGACAGCACCGGCGCCTCGTGGCGGCCGAGGTCGAGTACATCGGGAGCGGTGAACACCGCCGGGTCGCGGTTGGCGGCGCCGAGCACGGTGATCACCCGCTGACCGGCCTGGATCGCCGTTGCTCCCACCGTCATGTCCTCGGGCGCGGATCGGCCGTAGATCATCTGCACCGGGCTGTCGTAGCGCAGAAGCTCCTCCGCGCCGGACTTGACCACGGCCGGATCCTCGCGCAGCCGCGCGGCCTGGTCGGGGTTGGCGAGCAGCGCGAGCAGGCCGTTGGCCAGCAGCCCGGTCGTCGTCTCGAAACCGGCGGCGAGGATCAGCGCGGCCATCGTCACGAGCTCGTGCTCGCTGAGGCGAGCCTCCTCGTCCTCGGCGGCGACGAGCGCCGAGATGAGATCGTCGCGCGGATTGGCGCGCCGCTCCTGCGCGAGCGTTCCGAGGTAGTCGCGGATCTCCACGGCGGCCGCGTCCGCGCGATCGACCGATGGCGGGCTGAGGATCTCGAGGACCATGGACCAGTCGTGGACGAGCCGCTGGAACCGCGCCCGGTCGGCCGGCGGGATGCCGAGCAGCTCGCCGATCACCGTGACCGGGAACGGGAAGGCGATCGCGTCGACGAAGTCGACGGCGCCGTCGCCGTCGAGCTCGGCGAGCAGCTCGTCCGCGATCGCCGACACCGCGCCCCCGAGCCCCGCCACGCGGCGCGCGGTGAACGCACCGGCGACGATTCTCCGCAGGCGCGTGTGGTCCGGCGGATTGATCATCAGCAGACTGTTGAACATCGTCTCCAGCGCGGGGCGCTCCTGCCAGTTCTCGTAGCCGGCCCCGTCGAGGAGCCGCGCGGGGTTCTTGCGCAGGCGGTTGTCACGCAACAGCGCCGAGCACGGTCGATAGCCGGTGACGACGAGCGCTCCATCAGGGGCGATGACGGAGTCCCCGAGCGTGCGCAGCCGCGCGTAGATGGGGTACGGGTTCGCCTGCCCGTCGGGCGTGGCGAGCTCGGCCAGCAGCTCGCCGACCGTGCCTGCGGCTCTGCTCGTGGCGTCCATCCCTGAGATAGCCTCGCATGATGCGCACTTCGGCGCCGGGCGAGGGGCGCGATCAAGGGCTGTTGGCCCGCACACCGCCGGTTGCGCTCGTCATCGGCGGCATCGCCTCGGTCCAGTTCGGCTCGGCGATCGCGGCAACCCTGTTCAAGACGGTCGGCCCCGGCGGGGCCGTGTTGTTGCGGCTCGTCTCCGCGAGCGTCGTCCTCATGCTCGTCTGGCGACCGTCCGTGCGCGGCCGCACGCGCCGGGAGTATCTCCTCGCCGTCGCGTTCGGCCTCGTCCTCGCGGGCATGAACCTCAGCTTCTACACCGCGCTGCATCGCATCCCTCTCGGCGTCGCGGTGACCTTCGAGTTCGTCGGCCCGCTCGCCGTCGCGGTGAGCGGCTCGCGACGGGCGATCGACATGCTGTGGGTGCTCCTTGCCGCCGCCGGAATCGTCGCCATGTCTCGCGGCAGCACGCACGGGCTCGACGCCGTCGGCGTGTTCTTTGCTCTCCTCGCGGGGGCGTTCTGGGCGGCCTACATCCTCCTCAACGCCCGGATCGGCCGGGCGTTCGAGGGTGGGGCGGGACTCGCCCTCGCCATGTGCGTCGCCTCGATCGCCGCGCTGCCGGCCGGGCTCATCCAGGGCGGCGTAAAGCTGCTGCGTCCCCATTCGCTGCTCGTCGGCTCGGCCGTGGGAATGCTGTCATCAGCCATTCCCTACTCACTCGAGCTCGAGGCCCTGCGGCGCATGGCCACGGCGGTGTTCGGCGTCCTCATGAGCCTCGAGCCGGCGATGGCCGCCCTCGCCGGCTGGCTGATCCTCGGCCAGAGCCTCAGCGCCCGCACCCTCGTCGGCATCGGCCTCGTCGTCGCCGCGTCGATCGGCGCGTCGCGGGAGAGCCGCCGGGCGCCGGTGGCCGTGTGAGGGGCGCCCCGCTGCCGCCTGCCTGATATGAACAGGCGATGGCCGAGGCCCTCGATGAGCTCGTCGTGCTCGATTTCTCACGCGTGCTCGCCGGGCCTCTGGCCACGATGGTGCTCGCCGACTTCGGGGCCAGGGTGGTGAAGGTCGAGCGGCCCGGGGCCGGCGACGACACGCGGACCTGGGGACCGCCGTACGCCGCCGACGGCCAGGCGACCTACTTCCAGTCGGTCAACCGCAACAAACACAGTCTCGCTGTCGATCTCAGCAGCGACGAGGGATTGGCCCGGGCCCACGAGCTCGCGGCCGAGGCCGACGTCGTCGTCGAGAACTTCCGGCCCGGAGTGATGGACGGCCTCGGCCTCGGCTACGCCGAGCTCGCCGCGTTCAACCCACGCCTCGTCTTCTGCTCGATCACCGGCTTCGGCAGCGGCGGCGGCGCCGCGCTGCCGGGATACGACCTGCTCGTCCAGGCCCTTGGTGGCCTGATGAGCATCACCGGCCCGCCGGACGCCGAGCCGCAGAAGGTCGGCGTGGCCCTCGTCGACGTGATCGCAGGCCTGTTCGCGTGCAACGGGATCCTCATCGCGCTGCGCCACCGCGAGCGCACCGGCCGGGGACAGCGGGTCGAGGTCGACCTGCTCTCGGCCCTGCTCGCCGCCCTCGTCAACCAGGGCTCGGCCTTCACCCAGGCCGGGGTCATCGGGCAGCGGATGGGCAACGCTCACCCGAGCATCGCCCCGTACGAGGTATACGGCGCCGGTGACGGTGACATGGTCCTCGCCGTCGGCAACGATCGTCAATTCGCCTCGTTGTGCGCGGTGCTCGGCCAGCCCGAGCTCGCGGAGGATCCACGTTTTGCCACTAACCCGGAGCGCGTGGCCAACCGCGAGGCGCTGCGCGCGGCCCTCGAGCAGGCCCTCGCCGGGGACGCCGTCACGACGTGGGTGACGGCTCTCACCGCGGCCGGCGTCCCGGCCGGCCGGGTCAATGACATCGGCGGCGCGTTTGCCCTCGCCGGCGAGCTCGGGCTCGAGCCGGTGGTCACCGTGGGCGAGGGCGCGGGGCGCGAGGTGCGCCTCACTCGCAACCCCATCCGGCTCTCCGAGACGCCGGCGAGCTACCGCCTCGCGCCCCCCGAGCTCGGGGGCGGCTGAGCGCGGATCGCCCGCGCGGCGCGTGATGGCGCCGAGCGGCGACCGCCGCCGATTTCTACGGGTGCAGACGCAGCGCGAGCACGCGTTCCGCGGCCTGGAGCGAGGCCGAGCGGCTGAGCCGGCCGTGGCTGAGCGCGGAGGCGAGCCCGCCTCGCACCGCGATCCCGGCCAACGGGTCGTCGGCCGCTGTGCCCGTGCAGATGATCAGGTCCGCGCCGGCCCGGGCCGCGAGCAGGCCGCGGGCGGGCAGCCCCCCGTAGGCGCGCAGCGCCCCGGCGGAGATCGCATCGGTGATCGTGACGCCGCGGTAGCCGAGGCGACCGCGGAGCTCGCCTTGAATGACGCTCGGCGAGAGACCGGCGGGCAGTTGACGGTCAAGCGCCGGATAGACCGCCCATGAGCTCATCACGAGCTTGACGCCGGCGGCGATCGCGCTGCGGTACGTGCGCTCGTCGACACCCCGCAGCTGGGCGAGCGAGAGTCGCAGGGTCACCGGCTGCTCATCGGTGTTCTGAGCGGTGGCGGCGGCGCCGAGACCTGGGAAGTGCTTCGCGGTCGCGGCCACGCCGGTGCGCTGCTGGGCGGTGATAAAGGCGGCGCCGAGACGCGCGACCGTGCTCGGGCTGCTCGCGTACGAGCGGCCGTACTCGTCGATGAAGTTGCCCGGACGGCGGAACACGTCGAGCACGGGTGCGAGGTTGACACCGAGGCCGTCGCCACGCAGGTTGCGCCCGGCACCGGCGCCGGCTTGGGCGGCGAGGCTCGCGCCGTCTGGCGCGTCGCCGATCTGCCGCTCGGACAGGGTCGGGGCGCCTGGAAGCCGACGCACCTGGCCGCCCTCCTGATCGGTGAGGACGAGCAGTGGCGCATGGACGGGGCTCGCGCGGTTGGCCCGCTGAAGACTCGCGACCACACCGCGGATCTGGCTCCCGCTCGCGATGTTCTCGCCGAACAGGATCACACCCGCAGCCTCTCCCGCGCGGATCGCGCTCAGCAGCGAGGCCGGCGGCTGCAGACCGGAATAGGAGTAGATGATCCGCTGCCCGGCCAGCTGGGCCGTCGTCAGCGAGGCGAGCGGGTCCGTCGGCTTGCCCGGGCCGAGCGAGGCGCCGCCGCTGACACTCGCGCCGACGCTCAGCACGGTGGCGACCAGACGGCGGGGGAGCAGGGTCAGACCGAGCACAGCCATCGCCTCGTGTTTAGCGCATCGGCCACGCCCACATCTCAGTCGGGATGAAGCTTGCGGCGCCGGCTGCCGCGCGAACTTTCGCATTTTGGTTCGGCCTGTCCGAACTGAATTGCGATTCATCGCCGTCCGGCCGGCCGGCCGGGCCCCGGTTTGCCGCGAACCGACCTGACAGACTTAAATTCTCGCCGCGGGCCGCAACTCAAGCCGCCCGGTGGGGTCTTAGTGCCCGATCCCTCGCTTCGCGCAGGCCTCGCTAGTGTGGTCGACCAGGTTCACGCGTCGGCCAAGCAAGGGCCTCGTTCGACACCCACGATCCAGGAGGCGACGACCGAGAGATGCTGCACCGACTGAGAAAACTGCTGCCCCTGACCTGCCTGTGCGTCCTCGCCGTCGCGGCGACCCCCGTCGCGGCCAGCGCCAAGCTCGTCGTCGGGCTGAGCGACAACAACTTCTACATGTTCGGCCAGCCGCAGTTCCAGAAGCTGCACGTATCGACCACTCGGGACATCGTCTTCTGGAACGCCGCCGTGACGAGGAACAAGACTGCGCTCAACGCGGCCCGCACGTGGATCGCCCTGGCCAAGGACACCGGCGCCAGCCCGCTCATCTCCTTCACCGGCAACGGCAACTACATCCCCACCGTCGCTCAGTACACCGCCGCGGTCAAGGCGTTCATCCACGACTTCCCCTCGGTGAAGCTGTACACCGCCTGGAACGAGCCGGACTGGATCTACCACTCGCTCAGTCGCAACCCGCGCCTCGCCGCGGCGTACTTCAACGCGCTCGTCAAGGCCTGCCGCGGCTGCACGATCGTCGCCGGCGATCTGTACCGGCCGGCCTCGCAGCTCGGCTCGTGGATCCGCGCCTATAGGGCCGGTCTGCACTACCGGCCGGCCGCCTGGGCGCTGCATCCGTACGACGACATCCGCTCGCACACGACGAGCCAGATCCGGACGATGGAGGCCAACACCTCGGGGCCGATCTGGCTCGACGAGATCAGCGGCGTCGAGGTCCGCGGCCATTGGCAGTACCGCAACCAGGGCCCCGTGGCCGCGAATCGCGACGAGCAGTTCCTGTTCGGCCTGCCCAAGCGCTTTCCCCGGATCGCGCGGATCTACCACTACCAGTGGCAGGCCAGCCCGAAGACGCCGTGGGACTCGGCGCTGATCGGCCCGCTCGGCGCGCCGCGCCCGGCGTTCTACACGTTCGCCAACGCGCTCCACGGCAAGCTGCCGTAGGCGTCCGGTGGCCCGAGCCATGCTCACTCGACTGAGAAGAGTGCTGCCCGTCGTCGCGCTGTGTGCGCTCGGCGTGGCCGCGTCGGCGCCGGCGGCGAGCGCAAAGCTCGTCGTCGGCGTCAGCGACAACAACTTCTACATGTTCGCCCAGCGTGCGTACCAGAACCTGCATGTGCCCACGGTCCGGGATGGCGTGTCATGGAACGTGGCGGTGATGAAGGACAAGCGCCAGCTTCAGGCGGTGCGCACCTACATCACCCTCGCCGGGCGGACGCATGCCGCGCCGCTGATCTCGTTCGGAGGCGACGGCAACTACATCCCCACCGTGGCCCAGTACGCCGCGGCGGTCAAGGCGTTCATCCACGACTTCCCGTCGGTCAGGCTGTACACCGCATGGGATGAGCCGGACTGGATCTACCGCGCGCTGAGCCGCAACCCGCGACTCGCCGCCGCGTACTTCAACGCGCTCGTCAAGGCCTGCCACGGCTGCACGGTCGCGGCCGGTGACCTGCACCTGCCGGGCTCCTCGCTCGGGAGGTGGATTCGCGCCTACAAGGCGGGCCTGCACTACCGGCCGGCGGCCTGGGCGCTCCACGACTACCTCGACATCCGCTCACACTCGACCGCTCAGCTGCGGGCGATGGAGGCCAACACGTCGGGGCCGATCTGGCTCGACGAGGTCGCCGGCGTCGTCAAGCGCGGCCATTGGACCTATCCGAACCAGTCGGTGGCGGCACAGGGACGCGACGAGCAGTTCCTGTTCGGCCTGCCCAAGCGCTTCCACCGGATCACGCGGATCTACCACTACCAGTGGCAGGCGGATGCGAAGGTGCCGTGGGACTCGGCGCTGCTCGGACCGCTGGGTGGGCTGCGCCCGGCCTTCTATACGTTCGCCAACGCGGTGCACGGCAAGCTGCCGTAGAACCAGCTGTGCGCGAGCCCGCGCTCAGGCCTGAGCGAGTGCGGGCTCGCCACGCACGAAGCGCGTCGAGTTGACGATCACGTGCAGAGTGGCGCAGACCGCCGAAGCCACGCACCAGTAACAGATCGCGTGGATGACCTCGAGCTCGAGGTAGGTGAGCACGGCCGAGGCGCTGATCGCCAACACGGTGAAGAACATGCCCGCCGTCCGGGCCCGCTGGCCGGGCAGACATGCGGTGATGAACAGCATCGCGTAGCCGAACAGGCCGAAGACGGGCAGCGGGATGCCGCCGACGTGGGCGTATTGCGAGTGCTGCACGACGACGCAGCCGCCGGAGGTGCCGCACAGCGGAGGAACGTGCTCGAGGTAGACCGTCGTGAGATAGGCGGCGATGACGAAGCCGGTGAGGCTGAGCGCGCGGGAGAGCCAGGTCAGCCAGTCGGCGTGGACGATGCGCGACCAGCTCACCTCGGTGCCAAGCAGGTGAGACATCCAGTTCTGTGTGGCGAGCGTCATTCCTGAGATCACCATCGTCGCCGTCGGGCTGGCTCACATCCGCGCATTTCCGACCCGCCGACGGGGAGAAATACGGATACGCATTCCAGCTTCGCTGAGCTTTGAGCAGCTCTGAGCGGACTGCGCCTTGACTTCCCTGCGAACGCGAGAAACGATGCTTGCGAGGGCAACGAGGACGGGCCAGGGGTTCGACGGCATGTGGGTGGGAAGTCCGAAACCGCGGGCGCCACACGGCGCATCGATCCGGGCGCGCCTGGCCCCCGTCGGGTCGGCGCTGCTCGCCGCATTCCTCGTCTGGCTGGCCTGGTGGTTCGCCGTGCGGACGGATGATCCGCCCACCGAGGTCCATAGCCGTGCCGTCGTGCTGATCATCCTTGGCGTGCTGATCGCGATCGCCTTCGAACGGTGGTTCGCGAGCCTCTGGCGACGCCAGGGGTCAGCGGCAGCGGACTGACCGCGATCAGCGCGCGGCGGGCGGCACGTACGCCGGGTCGTGCTCGTGCTCGCGGAAGAAGCGCACGACGTTGCCGATGTACTGATCGAAGTGCGGGCAGTGCAGATCGTGGCGGGCAAGCAGCTCCGACGCCTTGCGTGTGTCGAACCGCACCGGATGGTTGAGATAGACGATCGACTCCCGCGGCGCGCCCGAGAAGTAGGCCCGCATCCACTTACTGCGCAGGCCGACGTCGAGCACGGCACCGGGAACCGGGAACGACGGCTCCTTGCCCGCGTACTCGCGGCTCAGCGTGCGCGCGAGCTCGGCCGCGCTGATCGGGTCGGGGTCGACGAGGTGGAGCGTCTCGCCCTCGGCCTCCTGATCGCCGCTCGCCGCGACGATCGCCGAGACGATGAAGTCGACCGGAACGACGTTGAAGGGCGAGTGGGGATTGCCGAGCTGGGGGATCGGGCCGCCGCGATCGGCCACACGCGCAATCGTGCGGAGCAGGTAGTACGGACCGTCGAACTTCTCCGTCTCGCCGGTGCGCGAATCGCCGACGACGATCGCGGGCCGGTAGATCGTCGTCGGGATGTCACGCCGGCGCTCGTGGACCCATAGCTCGGCCTGGAACTTCGTCGACTCGTAGTGGTTCTTGAAGCCCTGGCCGAGGGCGAGCTCGTGCTCGTAGACGACGCCCTTGCGGTCCCCGGCGACGTAGGCCGTGCTCACGTAGTTGAGGCGTTCGAGGTTCTTCGCCCGGGCGCACAGCTCCAGGACGTTGCCCGTGCCCTCGACATTGACCTTCTGGGCGAGCTCGAGCGGGACGGCGAGGTTGTAGATCGCCGCGAGGTGAAACACCTGGTTGACATCGGCCTCGAGCCGGTCGCGGACCTCGGCGCTCAGCCCGAGGTCCTGGCGACCGATGTCGCCGATGAGGATCTCGATGCGATCGGGGTCGATCGTCGCCGCGGTCTCACGGGCGCGCTGCTCCTGCGAGGCCTCGACGAGGGCGATGACCGTCGTGGCGGCGTCGGCGGCGAGCAGCGCTCGTACGAGGCGACGGCCGATGAACCCGGGGAAACCGGTGATGAACGAGGTCCGCGCCACCGCGCGGCAGTCTACGGCGCGGCGGCAGAGGGCGGCGGGTCGGCACCGCGGCGACGGCGCCCGTGACCCTCGGCAGCGCCACTCACCGCGCCGGCATACGCGCGGAATTCCCGCTCGAAGGAGCCCCACCAGTTGCCACGCAGCTCGAGCGGCGTCCGCCGATGGCGGATGATCGCCAGCATCGCCCAGCCGATCAGGGCGTAGACCGCCACCAGGGCGAGGACGGCGCCGAGCGCCTGCATGAGCACGACGGAGGCACCGCTCATGACTCCACCTCGTGCCCATCCTCGCCCCACATCACATGGAAGGTGCCCTCGCGATCGATGCGCCGATACGTGTGCGCGCCGAACAGGTCACGCAGACCCTGGATGAGGCTCGCGGGCCCGCGAGCGCGCCGGTAGCCGTCGTAGTAGGCGAGCGACGAGGAGAAGGCGGGGGTCGGGATGCCGAGCTCGGCCGCCCGCGCGACGACGCGCCGCCACGGATCCTGCGCATCCTCGAGCGCCGACGAGAAGAAGTCGGCGAGCATCAGGTTGGCGAGCGCCGGCTCGTCGTCATAGGCCTCGCGGATGCGGTCGAGGAACCGGGCGCGGATGATGCAGCCGCCGCGCCAGATCGTCGCCATCGAGCCGAGGTGGACATCCCAGCCCTCGTCGTCCGCGGCCGCGGCCATCTGGGCGAAGCCCTGCGCGTAGGAGACGATCTTCGACGCATAGAGCGCGTGCTGGAGGTCGCCGACGAGCGCCTGCCCGTCGGCGCCTGTCGCCCGCGGACCCCGGAGTCGGTCGGCGGCCGCGACGCGCTGGTCCTTGAGCGCGCTGAGCGACCGTGCGAACACCGCTTCGGTGATCCCGGTGAGCGGGACGCCGAGCTCGAGCGCGTTCTGCGCGGTCCACCGGCCGGTGCCCTTCTGCTCGGCGGCGTCGAGGATGACGTCGACGAGCGGCTCGCCGGTGGCCTCGTCGGTATGGGCGAGCACTCGCGCGGTGATCTCGATCAGGAACGACTCGAGCTCGGTGTCGTTCCAGGCCCGGAACTGCTCGGCGATCGCCGGCACCTCGAGCCCCGCGCCGTGGCGAAGCAGGTCATAGCACTCGGCAATCAGCTGCATGTCGGCGTACTCGATGCCGTTGTGGACCATCTTCACGTAGTGTCCGGCCCCGTCGGGGCCGACATACGTGCAGCATGGAGTCCCGTCGACGTCGGCGGCGATCGCCTCGAAGATCGGCTTGACCGTGTCGTCGTAGGGCTCCCGGTCGCCGCCCGGCATGATGCTCGGGCCGTTGAGCGCGCCCTCCTCGCCGCCGGACACGCCGACACCGAGGAAGTGGATGTCCTGCTCGGCGAGCGCCGCGTGCCGACGCTGGGTGTCACGGAAGTTGGCGTTGCCGCCGTCGATGAGGATGTCACCCGAGTCGAGATGGGGCGCGATCTCGTCGATCACGGCGTCGGTGGCCGCCCCGGCCTGGACCATGCTCATCAGCACGCGGGGCCGGCTCAGCGCCCCGATCCAATCCTCGACCGACTCGTGCGCCGTCAGCGGCCCTTCCGCGCCATGCTCGTCCATGAAGCGCTCGGTGCGACTGTAGGTACGGTTGTGGACCGCGACCGGGATGTCGTGATGCGCCACGTTGCGCGCGAGGTTCGCGCCCATCGTGGCCAGCCCGGTCAGGCCGAAGTGCGGCTCTGAGCTCATTCTGTTCCCTCTCCAGATAGCCGCGGTGGCGCCGCGGCAAACTCACTCCTGCTGCGCGCGGCAGCCTACGATGCACCGGAAGCCGATGTGGTGCGGGGCGCGTTCGCGATGAAAGCCGACGCCGTGGAGGGCAAACGTGAACATCTGGTGAACCAGGCCGGGCCGGGCGCTCGGACGTCTAGAGTGCGTCTCAGGGACGGTCCGTCGTCGGGGTTTCCGTAAGCGAGCAGATTTGGCGTCACTGCGATCACGAACAGGTGCGGAGTGGCGTGCCGAGCGGAGGTTTCCGTGGTCACGGTGACCGGCAGCCGAATCCGCCCGGGCCTCGCGCCGCGCGTGCCCGAGCAGCGACTCCTCGTCGGGTCGGCGTGCGTCGGAGTCGCGATCCTCGCCGGCGTGACGGCGGTGATCGACGCCGGCGGCTCGCTCATCGACCACCCGGCGCTGTTCATCACCCTGCGGACGCTCCTCGTCGTCGGCCTCGTGCTGATCGCGCTCGTCGTCCTCGCCCGTGGATCGAACCGACGCCTCGCCACCCTCCTCCTCGCGCTCGCCTACGCGTTCGTGCTCACCGGCCTCACCGGCAGCTCCTCGCCCGCGTGGTTCACCCTCGGCCGCGTCGCCGTCGCAGCGGGGCTCCTGCTCACGCTGTATCTGTCCTGCTCGTATCCGAGCGGTCGGATCGACGACCGGCTCGCCCGCGTCGTCTTCATGACCGGAGCCGTCGTCCTCGTCGCGCTGCAGGCCGCCTCCCTCCTCATCTCCGACATGGCTCCGATCTCCGGGCCGTTCGTCCGTTGCACCGGCGCGGCCTGCCCGGCCAACCCGTTCAACGTGTTCAGCGTCGCCGATGCGGCGAGCGACACCCTGTCGACCGCGCTCGCCGTCGTCACCGCGCTCGCCGTGTGCGCCGCCGCGTTCGTGATCGCGCGGCGCACGTTCGCGGCGAGCCGGGTCCAGCGTCGCACGCTGGCTCCGATGTGCGTGTGGAACGTCGTCGCCGCGCTCGCCTTTGGGTCGTTCGTCGCGGTGCGCGCTCTCGACATCCACGCCCCGCTGCTCGGGCCGGGCGCGGCCGTCGTCGCCGCGCTGCTCGCGGCGATGCCCGTGGCCATCGCGATCGGGATTGCCCGCGGCCGGATGCTCGCGATCGGTGGGCTCGAGCACATGATCGCCGAGCTCGGCGGCCATCCGACCCTGGCCGAGCTCGAGCACACGGCGGCGCACGCCTTCGCCGACCCGACGCTCGCGCTGTTTGTCTGGCATCCGCTGCGTGGGCAGTACCTCGATTCCGGCGGTCACGCGGTCGACCTGTCCTCGGTCGGCGGAGGGCGCACGATCACGCGGTTTGACGATGCCGACGGGTACAGCGTCGCCGCCGCGGCGCACGACCCGGTGCTCTCCGACGATCCCGACGTCCTCGACGCCGCCGGGACCGCGATCCGCCTGACGCTCGACAACGCGCGCTTGCAGACCGACCTATCGGCCTACATCCGGGAGCTCGAGGCGTCGCGTCAGCGGGTCGCCTGGGCCGCGGACGAGGAGCGACGACGCATCGAGCAGGATCTCCACGACGGCGCCCAGCAGGATCTCATCGGGCTGCGGATCAAACTCGACCGGCTCGAGTCGCTCGTGGCCGGCGATCCCGCCGCGCTCGGCCGCGGCATCGCCGACGCCGGACGCCGGATCGACCTCGCGATCGCCCACATCCGCGACCTCGCCAAGGGCATCTATCCGTCCGTCCTGCGCGACCTCGGCCTCCATGCCGCCCTGTCCGCGGTCGCCCGTGACCTCCCGGTCGATCTCACGCTCCGCGGACGGCCGCCGCGCTTCACCCCGGAGGTGGAGACGGCGGTCTACTTCACCTGCCTCGAGGCGCTGCAGAACGTGGCCAAGCACGCCGGCCCGGATGCCCGCGCGAGCCTGTCCCTGTCCGCCCACCGGGGTCAGCTCCGCTTCACGATCGCCGATGACGGTCCCGGGTTCGACGCCGGCAGTGCGGCGACCTCCCGCGGGCTGACGAACATGCGTGACCGGATCGCCGCGGTCGGCGGCGAGCTGACGATCACCTCGGCGCCGGGCGGCGGGACAGCGGTGAGCGGGAGGGTGCCGACCCGTGGGTGACCTCGGGCGACCCGGACGCGGACCTATACTCGCTCCATGCTGAGACGCTGGGGCATCAGGCTCGGCGCATCGCTCGTCGGGATCGCCATCGGGCTGCTGCTGTGCTCGGCCGTGCTGAGCAACTTCAAGATCTCCGCCGCGGCCCTGATCGAGTCGACGCTGCTGTTCTGGGGCGTCCACATCCTCGTCCAGTTCATGGCTCTGCGGGTCCTCGTCCGCCAGCCGTCGATCGCCCTCGCCGGCCTGCTCGCGCTCGCCTCGACGATCATCGCGCTGGTCATCGTCGCGCTGATCGTCCCCGGCCTCCATGTCAGCGGCGCGGGCACGTTCATCCCGGCGACGATCATCATCTGGGTCACGACGGCGATCGCCGACATGATCGCCCACCGGGTCAACCGGGACCGTCGCGCGGCCCGGCGCGAGCGCTGACCGGCCGCCCACCGCGTCGACGAAGTCACACGCGGAGCCGCGAGCCGACTATCGTCGCGGGATAGCGACCGAGGAGGGCATGAATATGTTTGTGCGTGTCGTGAGATTCACGAATGTGACTGCAGACAAGCTGCAGAAGGTTCTCACGCAGATAGAGGGCGCGGGCGGGGCGCCGCCGGGCATCACCGCCACCAGCTTGGAGGTGTTGTTCGATGAGGCGCAGGGCACCGCCGTCGTCATGCAGTCGTTTGCGAGCCTGCAGGACATGGAGGCGGGTGCGCGAGCCTTCAGCGCGATGGACGCCTCCGAGACGCCGGGCACCCGGGTCTCCGTCGACATGTGCGAGGTCAAGTTCGAGCGCGCGATATCGTGACGCGCGGCGGGTAGGATCGCAGACGACACATGGCCAAGCGCTACGTCCACACCTGCGTCCGCGTCCGCGACCCCGAGGCATCGCAGCGCTTCTACGGCGTGCTCGGCTTCGAGCCCCGGGGCCGGCTCGAGTTCGAGACCGCCTACAACGTCTACCTCGGGCTGCCCGGCGATAGCGATGTGCTCGAGTTGACCGTCAACCGCGGCCAGGCCGAGCCCTATGACCTCGGGACCGGCTACAACCACATGGCGATCACGGTCGAGGACATCGACGAGACGCTCGCTGAGCTCGGGGCCATCGGCGTCGCGCCCGAGACGCCGCCCTACCATCCGGGCGGCCGGGCGGAGCTCCCGCTGATCGCCTTCGTTGCCGATCCGGACGGCTACCGGATCGAGCTCATCGACGGCGGGGCCTTTCCGACGCCGCAGGACTCCCCCCGAGACTGACCCCGGCGCAGGCGCGCCCGCACTCGGCGCGAGCCGGCCCCGCACGCGATCGCTCACTCCTGTGCGAGCACGTCCTGGGCGATCGCGAACGCGGCGTTCGCCGCCGGCACGCCGGCGTAGACGGCGGTGTGGAGCAGCACCTCGCCGATCTCCTCGACGGTCAGGCCGTTCGTGCGCGCCGCCCGCAGGTGCAGCCGGAGCTCGTGCTCGCGGCCGAGGGCGGTGAGCACGGCGACGGTGATCGCGCTGCGCATGCGGCGGTCGAGGCCGTCACGGGTCCATACCGCACCCCATGCGTAGCGGGTGATGAACTCCTGGAACGGCGCGGTGAGCTCGGTCGTGTTGGCGATCGCCCGGTCGACGTGTGCGTCGCCGAGCACCTCGCGCCGGACGCGCATGCCCGCCTCGTGGTCCTCGTCGGTCATGACAGATGCTCTCCGATCAGCTCGTTGATGCGTGCGGGGTGCTCAGCGGTTGCGAGGTGGGCTGCCCGCGCGAGAACCTCGTGCCGGGCATCGGGAATGGCGGCGGCGATCTCGGCCTGGAGGGCGACCGGCGTGGCCGGATCCTCGGCCCCGGAGATGACGAGCGTCGGCGCGCGGACGCTCGCGAGCGCGTCGCGGAGGTCGAGGCCCGCGATCGCTTCACAGCACCCGGCGTACCCCTCGGCGCGGGTGGCGACCAGCCTCGACCGCAGCGCCGCGCACACGTCCGGATGTGCGGCGGCGAAGTCCGGCGTGAGCCATCGCGCGAGCACTCCATCGGCGATCGCCTCGACCGTCCCGGCACGCCGGACCGCCGCCGCCCGGTCGCGATAGAGATCTCCCGTCGGCATGAACGCGGTCGTGCACAGCAGGACGAGCCGGTCGATCCGCTCGGGCGCGTGGACGGCCAACCACATGCCGATCATCCCGCCGAGGGACAGGCCGGCGTACGACACGCGCTCGAGTCCGAGTTCGTCGAGCAGCGCGAGCACGTGACGGCCGAGCCCGTCGATCGTGTACGGACCGGGAGGCGTCGGGGACCCGCCGTGACCGGGATGGTCGAAACAGACGAGGCAGTGGCGTTCCCCGAGCGGCAGCTGTCCGTCCCACATCGTGAGATCCGTCCCGAGGGAGCCGCCGAGCACGAGCACCGGCCCGTCGGCGGCGCCGCCGGCGCGATGATTCAGAACCGTCATCGGCCGTGGGCGGCGAGCGCGCGGTCGACGAGCGCGGCGGCGGCTCCGAGGTCGGGGTCCTCGCCCGCGTCGGCGGCCATCGCGGCCACGTCGACCTCGAGGTTCTCGAGCAGGTCCCGCGTCCACGCCGCCGCCGAGCCGGTGAGACGCAGGAGGTCGGTGACCGTCCCCCACTCGGCCTGCCAAGCCCCGGCGGCGCGCTCGTGTTCCTGCTCCATCGCCGCGAGCATCGTCGCGACGAGACCCGGAACGCGCTTGACGCAGGCGAGCGCGGAGACGGCCGCGACCGGGTTGCGCTTGTGGGCCATCGCCGACGACGCGCCCCGACCGGGGACGCCCTCGCGCAGGTGGGGTGAGAGAGTGACGTCGCGGGCGACCTTGCCCAGTGACCCGGCGAGCACGCCGAGTGCGCAGGCCAGCCGCGCCGGGCGCACGCGGTCGGTGTGCCAGGGGATGACCGGAGCGTGGAGCCCGAGCGTCGCGGCGACGCGGGCAGCGACGGCCGGATCGCGCCGGCCGACCGGACCGCCCATCTGCACGGCGAGCGGCACGGCGCCGAGGTCCGCGGCGGCCTCGTCGATCGCCGTCAACCACCCTGCGGCCTTCAGTCCGAACGATGTCGGCAGTGCGGGCGCGAGCAGCGTGAGACCCATCATCGGCGTCCCCCGGTGGTCATTCGCCAGGCGCGCGGCGGCGTCGGCGGCGGCCCGCGCGTCGTCGAGCAGCGGCGCGAGCGCACGCTGGGCAACGAGCATCATCGCCGTGTCGAGGACATCCTGCGAGGTCGCGCCGCGATGCGTGTCGGGGAACAGCTCGGCGAGCGGCACGACCGGCGAAGCATGGTCGGCCGCGGCTCGGCCCAGCGCGCCGAGATCGATCTCGGCGACGTCGACCATGCGGCCGCCGAGGGCCGCCTCGACGTCGAGCATCGCCTGAACCCAGGCCTCGTCGCTGACCTGGTCAGCGACGGCCCCGCGGCTGTAGATGCCGCCAAACAGCTCAGACGTCGAAGAAGACAGTTTCGCCCGGTCCTTGGAGCCGGATGTCGAATCGGTAGCCGTCGTCGGTCGGCTCAGCGAGCAACGTCTCACGGCGCGCGGCCGGAACGTGGGCGAGGACGGGGTCCTCGGCGTTGGCCTGCGGCTCATCGGCGAAGTAGATCCGGGTCACGACCCGGTGCAGGAGCCCGCGGGCGAACACCGAGACGTCGATGTGCGGTGCCTGAAGGACCCCCCCGGGGCCCGGCACCCGCCCGGGCTTGACGGTGAGAATCTCAAATGTCCCATCGCCGCCCTCGAAACCGACCCGGGCGAAGCCGCGGAAGCCCTCGAGCTCGGACTCGCCGCCGTGGCCATGGAGATCGGCGAAGCGCCCGTCGCCGTCGGCCTGCCAGGTCTCGATGAGGTTGTCGGGGATCGGGGCGCCTTCGCCGTCGTAGACGGTGCCGTTGATCCGGATCTGGCCGGGCGTCCCCTCAGGGACCGCGAACGGTCCCGTCTCGAAGGGCAGGCCGATCGCGAGATACGGCCCGACGGTCTGGGACGGCGTCGTGGCGAAGATCATCAGTGGGCCTCCTCGAACGGCGTTGCGCCCGGGCCGCGCAGGACGATGTTGAACACGTAGGCCTGCGCCCAGTTCGGAACCGTCCCATGGATGTCGAACCGGGAGACCATGCGCTCGCGGGCCTGCTCGTCGCGTACCGAGTTGAAGATCGGGTCATAGGGGAAGAACGGGTCGCCCGGGAAGTACATCTGGGTGACGAGACGCTGCGCGAACGCGCGACCGAGCAGCGAGAAATGGACATGCGCCGGGCGCCACGCGTTGTAGTGGTTGCCCCACGGATAGGGCCCCGGGCGGATCGTCGTGAACTCATAGCGACCCTCGGAGTCGGTCACGCACCGCCCAGCCCCGGAGAAGTTCGGGTCCAGCGCCGCCGGCCAGCGATCCCATCGGTGCCGGTAGCGCCCCGCGGCGTTGGCCTGCCAGATCTCCACCAGGGTGTCCCGCAGCGGCTTGCCCTCGGTGTCGCGCACGACTCCGGAGACGATGATCCGCTCGCCGACCGGCATCGCGCCGTACTGGACGGTGAGATCGTTGTCGTGCTCCCCAAGGATCCGGGCCGGCCCGAGGCGGGGACCGGTGATCTCGGTCCGCGTGTGCGGCAGGTACACCAACGGCTCCGTCGGGTGGCGCAACCGCGTCGAGCGGTAGTCGGGATTGTCGAGCCGTGGGTGGGCGTCCGGCCCCTCCCGCAGATAGCTCGTCGGGGTCTCTGCCACCGGGTCATAGATCGCTCTGTCCTCGGTCGGCCGCTGCGTTGTGCTCATGTCATGCCTCCAGTACGACGGCCAGGCCCTGGCCGACTCCGATACAGATCGCGGCGACGCCGTAACCGCCGCCGCGCCGCTTGAGCTCGTAGGCCAACCCGGCCAGGATCCGGACGCCCGAGGCGCCGAGTGGATGCCCGATCGCGATCGCGCCGCCGTTGACGTTGACCCGCTCGGGGTCAAGCTCGGTCCACCCCTTCAGGCAGGCGAGCGACTGGGCGGCGAACGCCTCGTTGAGCTCGACCACCTCGACGTCCCGCCACCCGATCCCGGCCCGCTCCAGCGCCCGGTTGGCCGCCTGGACCGGCGCGATCCCGAAGATGTCGGGGTCGACGGCGTGCGCGCCGCGGCCGGCGATCCGCGCGAGCGGCTCGCCGGGCAGCGAGTCATCAGCGATCAGCACCGCGCCGGCGCCGTCGTTGAGCGACGAGGCGTTCCCGGCCGTCACCGTGCCGGATCCGTCGGCCACGAACGCGGGCTTCAGCTTGGCGAGCTTCTCGAGCGAGGTGTCCCGGCGGAGGTTCTCGTCCTCTGCCAGCTCGACCCCGGACACCGGTCGCACCCAGTCGTCATAGAAGCCGTCGTCCCAGGCGCGCGCGGTGAGCGTGTGGCTGCGGACGGCGAACGCGTCCTGCGCGTCACGCGTGATCCCGTGGATCCCGGCGAGCTTCTCGGTGCTCGCTCCCAACGAGATCGTCCACTCCGACGGCATCCGCGGGTTGACCATCCGCCACCCCAGCGTCGACGAGTACAGCGTCTGGTCGCCGCTGGCGAACGGCCGTGGCGCCTTGAGCAGAATCCCGGGCGCCCGCGACATCGACTCGACACCGCCGACCAGTACGCAATGCGCGTCGCCGGTCTCGACCATCCGGCTCGCCTGCATCGCCGCGTCGAGCGAGGAGCCGCACAGCCGATTCACCGTCGTCCCCGGCACGCTCGTCGGCAGACCGGCGAGCAGCACCGCCATCCGCGCCACGTTGCGATTGTCCTCACCGGCCTGGTTCGCGTCGCCGAAGATCACCTCGTCGATCTCCGCCGGATCGAGCTCGGGCCGACGGGCAAGCAACTCGCTCACGACATACGCGGCGAGATCATCCGGCCGCACCCCGGCGAGCGCCCCGCTGTAGCGGCCGAACGGCGTGCGCACCCCGTCATAGAGATAGGCCTCCGTCACGTCCTCACCCTACCCGCGTCCCGAACGGCAACCCGACGTAGTTCTCGGACAGCGCCGTCGCGGCCGCGTCCGAGCTGCACACGTAGCGCAGTTGCGAACGCTGCAGCTCAGCGCCGTAGGCGTCGTCGTCGGCAGCGACGTGCAGCATCGAAGTCATCCACCACGAGAAGTGCTGCGCCCGCCACACCCGGCGCAGGCAGCGGTCGGAGTACCCGTCGAGGCCGGTGCGCGAACCGGTGGCGAAGCGATCGACGAGGGCTTCGGCGAGGACGGCGACATCCGCGACGGCGAGGTTGAGCCCCTTCGCGCCCGTGGGCGGAACGATGTGGGCGGCGTCGCCGGCGAGGAATAGGGCACGGTGTCGCATCGGCGCCGCGACGAAGCTCCGCATCGGCGTGACCGACTTGTCCCGCACCGGTCCCTCGTGCAGGCTCCAGCCATCGATGCCGAGGCGGACCTGTAACTCCTCCCAGATGCGGGCGTCCGACCAGTTGGCAACGTCCTCATCCGGATCGACCTGGATGTAGAGGCGGCTGACGGCCGGTGAGCGCATGCTGTGCAGCGCAAAACCGCGTTCGTGGCGGGCGTAGATGAGCTCGTCGGTCGAGGGCGCGACGTCGGCGAGGATCCCGAGCCACGCGTACGGGTATACCCGTCCCCAGACGCGGAGCACATCGGCGGGTATCGCCTGCCGGCAGACGCCGTGGAAGCCGTCGCAGCCGGCGATCAGCTCGGCCTCGAGTTCGCGTGGCTTGCCACCGTCGCGGTAGCGGACCCGCGGCGCCTCGAGGTCGAGAATCTCCACCTCGCCGCAGTCGAAGGTGAGGCGCCCCCCGTCGGCCAGGCGAGTGCCGATCAAATCCTTGACCATCTCGGTCTGCCCATACACAGTCACGCACCGTCCGCCGGTGAGCTCATCCATCGGGATGCGATGGCTCTCGCCGTCGAAGCGGAGATGAATGCCGCCGTGGACGAGACCCTCGCACTCCAACCGCTCGCCGACCCCGGCCTCGATCAGCAGCTCGCGGGTGCCCTGCTCGAGCACCCCCGCGCGGATTCGCGCCTCGCAGTACTCGCGGCTGCGCGCCTCGAGGATCACGTTGTCGACGCCCTGCCGATCGAGCAGCCGGCCCAGCAGCAGCCCAGCCGGGCCGGCGCCGACGATCACGACCTGGGTCCGGTCGGACACGATCTCTATCTAATCGCGTTTGCCGTCGCCCGTGCTCACCCTCCACGGCCCGGATGCCGAAGACAGGGAGGTGACGAGCGACACCGGGGACACGCGCGATGCCATGGGCGAGGACGACGGTCCCGTCCGGCACCTCGTCACGACCCGCCGCGCGTTCCTCGCCACCGGGGTCGTCGCGGTGTCCGGCATCGCGCTCGGCGCGGGTGGCGTCTGGGACCGGGCCCGGCCGGGATCCTCGAGTCCGCTCGCGCTCGTCTATCGCGGGCCGGCGGCGTCCCCCGGGATCCCCGAGGACACCGCCGCGTTCCTGCGCACGTGTCCTCAACGCTTCCGGGTCGAGTTCTGCGGACCGCGGGCCGGCGACCTCCGAGTTGACGCGACGACGCTCGCCCGGGCCGCCCTCTACGTGCAGCCCGGCGGCGGCCAGGACTTCGCCGGCGCCTGGAACGCGGTCAAGGGCGACGCCGGTCCGCTGCGCGCATTCGTCCGTGCCGGCGGTCGCTACCTGGGGATCTGCATGGGTGGCTACCTGGCCGGCTCCGGCCCGGGCTTCGACCTGCTGCCGGGGAACTGCGGCGACTACGCCGACACCCGGGGCGCCGAGGTCGACACCGCCGACGACGCCGTCATCACTGTCCGCTGGCCGGGGGCTTCCGGCGGCCCCGCGCGGAAGATGTACTACCAGGACGGACCGTACTTCTGGCTGAACCGCGGCGCACGGGCGCACGTCCTCGCCCGCTACACAAACAACCGGATCGCGGCGATGGCCACCCCCTTCGGCCGCGGGACCGTCGGCGTCATCGGCCCCCACCCTGAGGCCGACCGCTCCTGGTATGAGGAGGCCCGGCTGCGCTACCCCGGCAGCACGTACGACCTCGGCCACCGGCTGGTCGACGCGATCATGAGCTGACCGCGGTGCCGGCTCGCGCGAAGACATCACGGCCGGCGGCCTATCCTCGTTGACGGTGTGACCGCCGGAGCCGACATCGAGACCCGCGAGGACTGCGAGCGTCTCGTCCGCGCGTTCTACACCCGCGCGCTTGCCGACCCGGTCATCGGCTTCATCTTCGTCGACGTCGCCCACCTCGACCTCGAGGCCCACGTGCCCCGGATCACCGCGTTCTGGGAGACGATCCTGCTCGGCGCCCAGTCCTATGCCGGGGGCGCGTTCCGGCCCCACGCCATGCTGCACACGCGGGTGCGTCTGCGCCGCGGCCACTTCGAGCGGTGGCTCTGGCTGTGGACCAAGACCGTCGACGAGCTGTTCACCGGCGAGCGGGCCGAGCTCGCGAAGTCACATGCGGTGCGGGTTGCCACGGCGTTTCACGCGCGGCTCGACGGGCTGCCGGACGGCGCTATCGCTGACATAACGGCGTCGCCGAGCGACACCGAGCCTGTCCTGACGGTCATCCGCTCGGAGAGCGAGCCGCGAGCGCGCGGCTAGCCGTTCTGCAGCGCTTCGAGGCCGCCCTGGAGGAACTCGAGCATCTGCTCGATGATCTCCATCACGTCCTCGTGGTTGGGCTCGTCGGCGCTCGACTCGACCCGGTCCCGCACGGTTGCGAACGCCGCGGTCATCGATGCGGCGATGAGGGGTGGACGAACGTCGCCGGGCCCGGCGTCGAGGTCCTTGGCGATCGACTCCGCGAGCAGCGGCTCGAGCTGGCCGAGGTGGGCACGCATCCGCATCTGGAGGCTCGGGGTGACCATGATCACCTTCTTGCGCAGCATCGCGAGGGCGTCCGGCGGCGGGAATGACGAGATGAAATCGCGCAGCGCGTCGACGGTCGTCGATCCGGGCGGGCGGCGATCAAGTGTCTCCTTCATGCGCTCCAGGAACGAGTCCTCCTCGCAGAAGAGGATGTCGTCCTTGCTCTCGAAGTAGGCGAAGATCGTCCGCGGGGAGATGTCGGCGGCCTCTGCGATGTCGGCGAGCGTCGTCTCGTCGTAACCGCGTTCGGCGAACAGCTTCAGCGCAACGCGCTCGATCGTCTCGCGCGTCTGCTGCTTCTTGCGCTCGCGCAGTCCGGGCTTGGGACGGGGTGCATCGACGGCTTCCATCGAAAGTCCACGTTACCAAGATTTCTTCATTTCGAGAAATTTTGCAATGAGTGTTGACTTTGCTTTGCAACCGGTCTATAACTGCATCCGTTGCAGTTTTGCTACTCGTGAAAGTCAGGGGAAGTCCGATGCTGCGAATCGCCCGCTGGACCATGGCTCACCGCCGAATCGTCGTGACCGCCTGGATCCTCGCGACCGTTGCGATCTTCGCCGTCGCCGGTTCGGTCGGGAAGCAGACCGCCAGCAGCTTCACGCTGCCCGGAACCAACTCCCAGCACGCGGTCGACCTGCTCGCGAGTCGCTTTCCCGCCCAGGCCGGCGACGCCGACCAGATCGTCTTTCATGCTCGCGCCGGGACGCTGAGCACGAGCGCCAACCACGCGGCCATCACGGCGACGCTGACGCGCATCGCGCGGCTTGCGCACGTGACCTCGGTGGTGAGCCCGTTCGCCCCCGGGCAGCACGCCGTGTCTCGCAACGGCACGATCGCCTTTGCCACCGTCACCTTCGACGAGCTCGCCAATGCGCTGCCCAAGGCCGCGGTTCAGAAGGTGATCACGACCGCCGAGACGGCCCGCTCGGCGACGCTTGACGTTCAGCTCGGCGGCCAGGCGATCGAGCAGGCCCAGCAGGCGTCGCTCGGATTCGCGACCGTCGTCGGGATCCTCGCCGCGATCGTGATCCTCCTGATCAGCTTCGGGTCGTTCAGCGCGATGGGACTGCCGATCGCCACGGCGCTGCTCGGACTTGGCGCCGGCGTCGGCGTGATCACGCTGGCCAGCCACGTCATCGACATGCCGAGCTTCGCCTCCGAGCTCGCGCTGATGATCGGCCTCGGCGTCGGTGTCGACTACGCGCTCTTCATCGTCACCCGCTTCCGCGAGAGCTACCGCAGCAACGGCGGCGACGTGGGGTCTGCCGTCGAGGCGGCGATGAACACCTCGGGGCGCGCGGTGCTGTTCGCGGGCGCCACCGTCGTCATCGCCCTGCTCGGGATGTTCGCGCTCGGGGTCAGCCTGCTCAACGGCGCGGCCGTCGCGGCGGCGATCGGCGTCGTCCTCGTCCTCGGCGCGTCGCTGACCCTGCTGCCCGCTCTGCTCAGCCTCGTCGGTCATCGCGTCGGACGGGTGCGTGCTCGGCAGGCCGGGTCAGACGACTCAGAGTCCGGCTTCTGGGTGCGCTGGGTCACGCGCGTGCAGCGACGCCCCGCGGCGGTCGCGATCGCTGCCACGGCGGTGATGCTCGCGCTGGCCGCGCCCGCCCTCGGACTCCGGCTCGCCTCGAGCGACGCCGGCAACGACCCCACCGGCCAGACGACTCGGCAGGCCTACGACCTTCTCGCCAAGGGCTTCGGTCCCGGCTCCAACGGCCCGCTCCAGCTCGCCGTGGCTCTCCCCCGTGCGCACGACACGGCCGCGCTCAGCCAGCTGAGCCGGGCCGTCCGCAGCACTCCGGGGGTCGCGGCGGTGGCCGCCCCGCAGCTCAACGCGGCCGGCACTGCCGCGGCACTCGTCGCCTACCCGACGACATCGCCGCAGAGCGCGCAGACCTCGACCCTCGTCGCGCATCTGCGGGGTACGGTCATCCCCCCGATCGAGCGGACCAGCGGCGCCAGCGTCTTCGTGGGCGGCGCCACCGCGGCGCAGGTGGACTTCGCCCACGTCCTCTCGAGCAAGCTCCCGCTGTTCATCGGCGTCGTCATCGGTCTCGCCGCCCTGCTGCTCCTCGTCGTGTTCCGCTCGGTGGTGATCCCGGTGCAGGCGGCGGTCATGAACCTGCTCTCGATCGCGGCGTCGCTCGGCGTCGTCCAGGCCGTGTTCGAGCGCGGATGGCTCGGGTCGATCTTCGGCGTCCAGGCGGGCCCCATCGACGCATTCATCCCCGTGCTCGCGTTCGCGATCGTCTTCGGGCTCTCCATGGACTACGAGGTGTTCCTCGTCTCCCGGGTGCACGAGGAGTGGCAGGCACACGGGGACGCGAGTGCCGCCGTGAAGGAGGGACTCGCTCGCACCGGCCGGGTGATCACCGCCGCCGCCGCCGTCATGGTCGCCGTGTTCGGTGCCTTCGCGATCAGCGGCAACCGGGTGCTCGAGATGTTCGGGCTGGCCATGGCCGCCGCCGTGTTCCTCGACGCCCTCGTGGTCAGGATGCTGCTGCTGCCCGCCGTCCTTCAGCTCATGGGCAGCGCAACCTGGAGGCTGCCCCGCTGGCTCGAGCGGCGGCTGCCGCGGGTCGCGATCGAGGCCGAGCGAAGCCCCGCCCGGCACCCGGCGCTCGAGCCTGCTCTGGAGCCGGGCTCATGACCGACGAGCGCACTCTCGACCGGCTGATGGTCCACATTCGCGCGCATGTCGCCGAGCTCCGCCGGATGGAGCGGGACGGCGCAAGCCCGGAGGACGTCGAGGAGCGCCGGCGGCTCATCCTCAGGCTCCAACGGCGACTGGCCTATTCGGTCGTCGATGGGCTCGGCGTCACCCGCCGGCCGCGGCTGGGCTGATCCGACCTGGGGCCGGCGGGACCGTCGTCGTCCTCAGGCTCGGCCTCGTCAGGGAGCTGTGGTCTCGTCCGGCGGTGCGGAAGGCGCCCCGCGCGGCGCGCCTGGTCGGTGAGCAGGTATTCGATCTGGGCATTGATGCTCCGCAGGTCGTCGTCGGCCCAGCGGCGGATCACCTCGAACAGGCGCGGGTCGAGCCGGAGCAGGAAGCGCTTGCTGTCGGCCATTCGGTCGGCGCTCAGGTGTAGAGCGATCCGGTGTTGATCACCGGCGAAGGTGAGTGATCGCCGGAGAGCACGACCATCAGGTTGGCGACCATCGCGGCCTTGCGCTCGGCGTCGAGCTCGATCAGGTCGCTGTCGGCCAGCTGCGCGAGGGCCATCTGCACGAGTCCGACGGCACCGGTGACCATCGTCCGCCGGGCGGCCAGGATCGCTTCGGCCTGCTGGCGGCGCAACATCACCTCCGCGATCTCCGGGGCGTACGCGAGGTGGGTCAGCCGCGTCTCCAGCACCTCGATGCCGGCGGTGCGCAGCCGCGTCTGGAGCTCGGTCTGCAGGCTCGCGCTGACCTGCTCGGCGTTGCCGCGCAGAGAGATCGCCTGCTGCGCGTAGTCGTCGTACGGATGCTCGTTGGCCAGGTGGCGTAGTGCGGTCTCGCTCTGCACCGTGACGAACTGCTCGAAGTACTCGACGTCGAAGACCGCCTTCGCGGTGTCGATCACGCGCCACACGACGACCGCGGCGATCTCGATCGGGTTGCCGCTCGCGTCGTTGACCTTGATCCGATCGCTCTGGAAGTTGCGAACGCGGAGCGAGATGCGCTGGCGCCAGAGGACGGTGAACGGATTCGCCCACCACAGCCGAGCCTCGGTCAGCGTCCCGACGTAGCGGCCGAACAGGATCAGCACGCGCGACTCGTTGGGCTGCACGACGACGAAGCCCGGTGCGACGAGCGCTGCGGCGATGACCACGGCGCCCGCGACGATCCGCAGCCCGGAGCTGAGGCCACCCAGCCCGAAGGCGATCGACACAGCGATCAGCGCGAGCACCGCGAGCGAGACGACGAGCGCCGGTGGGCACGCATACGCGTGCGCCGGCCGCTGCTCGTGGGCCTGCCCCCGGGTCAGCGCGTCGACGTCCGGCGCATCATCGGTACCGAAAGAGGGATCACCGCTGTGAGCTTGCATGAAGCCACTCCTATCGTGATATCACAAGGATATTATCGCGATAACACGTGATGTCAAGATCGACGGGCGGCGATGACTGAGCCGTTCGCTCGCGGTCTCATCATGTGCACGCAACGTCGCAGCCGACCCTGGATCTGGGAGGACGCATTGCCTACCGATGAAGAGACGGGCTTCCCCAAGCGGGCCGCACTGGCGGGTCCTGAGGAGGTGGACGCGTATCTCCGTGGCGTCGCGGAGCCGAGCCGCAGCACGCTCGAAGCCCTCCGGGGCACGATCCTCGAGATCATTCCGGACGCCGAGCAGGTGATCTCCTACCGGGTGCCGGCCTTCCGGGTCCGGGGTCAGACGGTCGCCGGGTTCGCCGCGTTCAAGAACCACCTCAGTTACCTGCCGTTCAGCGGCTCGGTCCTCTCGGGGCTCGGGGATGAGCTCGATGGCTACACGATGACCAAGAGCGCCCTGCACTTCCCCCTTGACCGTCCCCTGCCCCGGGCGCTCGTCGAGAAGCTGATCGCGGTTCGCCTCGCACAGATCGGCCGGCGCTCGCGCTGAGATCCTGCCCCACGCGACTCAGTCGTAGCGCAGCGCCGGGAAGCTCGACACGCTGCCGCGGCCGCCCGGCGTCACGTCGAGCACATTCCAGATCGGCCAGATGGAATCGACGTGGCGTGCCTCCATGCCCTCCTCCCGTGGCGCGTACATGAGCTCCGAGGCCCACGCATGGCGGACCTGCTCACCGTCACGGATGAACACGTTGAGGACCGGCATCTGCTCGCCCTCCGGGGTCTCCGCGTGATACTCACGGTTGTATGAGCTCCCGCGGGAGGACAGGAGTCGCAGGTGGCCCCAGCCACGCTCGCGGGCGAAGTTGCGAATCCGGTCGGGGTCGGATTTCGCCACCACGACGAGGTTCAGCAGCCGGTCGAGGTGAGGGGCAGCGCCGTCGAGCGAGTCGAGAATCGAGGTGCACGACGCACACGGGGTCTCGGCCAGCGGAAGCCGTGCCGTCTCGCCTTCCGCAGGTCCCGGCCGGTCGTCGCCCGAGTACCGCGGGAACATGAAGCTGTAGACGACGAGCGTGTCCTTTCCCGGCGTGAACAGCTCGCTGAATCGCACCTCACGGCCGTCGGACGCGTCCTCGAAGCGGTAGTCGTCGGGAACGACGCCGCCCGGTGGCAGCGCGCGGCGCTGCGCGGCGACCTCCTCGATCGCCCGCCGCAGCCCGGCCTCGGCCTCGAGCAGGCGATTGCGCTCGCGACGGTACTCCGCGGACTCGCCGGGAAAACGAATACCGGGGTCGATGTCAGTCATCTGCCTGCCTCCTCGTGAGGTGATTGACGGTGCGCGCGGCCGACCTCCCATAGTGTCGCGAGACCGCGCGCTTGATCTCGTGCCGATTGCTCCGGCTCAGACGGCGACCGGCACGTCAACGACCTCAGCCGGGGCGATCGCAGCCGCGGGCCGAGAGCCGATGCAGAACGCGGTGAGCGCGGCCAGGGCGGCGAAGCACGCGCACGCCCACAGGGCGGGCCTGAAGCCGGCGGTGACGCCTGCGGGGCTGCCGAGATGGCCATTGGCGGAGAAGACCGCGCTGCCGATCGCGATCGCGAAGACCGCACCGAAGCGTTGCGCCATGTAGTTGATCCCGGATGCCTTGCCCATCTCCTGCGGCGCGACGGCGCTCAGCACTGCGGTCGGCACTGTCGGGAGGGCCATCGAGATGCCCACACCGGCGATCAGCAACGCGATCACCAACTCGACCCAGCTCGTGGCCAGGGCGCCGTGCCAGGCGACCCAGACGAACCCGGCCGTGAGCATGCTCAGCCCGACGACCATGATCGGCCGGCGGCCGATGCGATCGGACAGCGCGCCCGCGATCGGTGAGATCAGCATCGGCGTCGCAAAGAACGGAAGCAGACGCGCCCCGGCGCCCACCGGCGAGTAATGGCGGGCGAGCTGGAACTCCTCGGTGACCAACAGTCCAGCGGCGAAGATGGCGCCGGACATGAAGAACGTCGTCAGGTTTCCGATCGCGAAGTCCCGGACCGTGAACAGGCGCAGCGGCACCATCGGCTCAGAGACCGAGCTCTCCCACCGAACGAAGGCGACAAGCAGCACCACCCCTGCGGCGAGCGTGCCGACGACCTCGGTGCTCGACCAGCCGGCGTCGTTGGCGCGGCTGAGCGCCCACACGACGGAGACGATGCCGGCGGTCACGAGCCCCGCCCCCACGAGGTCGAGCCGCTCCGGCGCACCGTAGCTCTCGGGCAAGAGCCGAAGACCGAGCAGCATGGCGATCACGCCGATGGGGACGTTGATCCAGAAGATCCAATGCCAGTCGATGCCTTGCGTGACGGCGCCGCCGACGATCGGTCCCATCGCGACGGCGAGACCGGCGAGGCCGCCGTAGATCCCGACGATCATCCCGCGCCGCTGCGCCGGAAACGCCGTCGTGAGGATGGTCAAGCTGAGCGGCAGGACGACCGCGCCGCCGAGGCCCTGCACCGTCCGGGCGGCGATCAGCGCGGACGCGTTCGGCGCCAGTGCGCAGGCGACGGACGCGAACGTGAACAGGGCGAGCCCCCCGATGAACACCTTCCGGCGTCCGAGCCGGTCGCCGAGTGCGGCGGCGGTGATGATGCCGGCGGCGAAAGCGATGCCGTAGGCGTTCAACGTCCACTGCAGGGAAGCGAGACTCACATGGAGGTCGTGTTGCATGCGCGGCAGCGCTGTGATCACGACGACCGAATCGAGAATCACCATGAAGTAGCCGGTCGAGGTCAGGCCGAGCACCCAACCGAGGCGGCGTTTCGTTGCGGATTTGTCTGTCATCTGTCCTCCCTTTGGTCGTGTGGCGGGTCGGTCGCGACGCCGGTTACATCGCGATCGCTTCGTAGACGTCAACCGCGCCGCCGATCTCGAGGACCGGGCAGCCCTTCGCGAGCTCGGCTGCCGAATCGATGCTGTCGGCGGAGACGATCGAATAGCCGCTGAGGCCCAGCGAGCCGCCGTCGCTGACGGCGCCGCCGGGACCGACGGTGATCGCGGCGCCCATCGCGGCGCCGCCCTCGACGACGGCCGTGCCGAGCTCTCCGAACCACCGACCCCACTTTGCATACTGCGCGTTGCGCTCGTCCTCGTCCGCAGCCACACCCTTCCCGCCGCGGTACACGAACACGTAATTCGCCATTTCTGCATCCTTTCGGTGCCGGCCGGCGCCGATGCCGGGCCTTTGATCTGATGACGAACAGGCAACGGCCGGACGGACACGTCGGGCGAGAAATCGTCGGGGCGTCCGTTTGGGCGACCGCCGTTCGTCTAGGAGACAGACCGGCAGCTCGAGAAGGGAGCGCATATGAAGTACGCCCTGCTGAACTACGCCAGAGAAGACGCGGACGGGGAACGCCGTCCGCGTGAGATGCACCCCGCCGTCGCCGCGGTCCTCGAACGGCCCGACGTCAGTGGCTGGGTCCGTCTTCAGCCGGACGAGTCGGCAACGACCGTCAGGCTTGAGTCGCGCAAGGTGCTCTTGACCGACGGGCCGTTCGTCGACAGTAAGGAGTTCCTCGCCGGATTGATCCTGATCGAGGCCGATAACCTCGACGGCGCGCTTGCCGTCGCCGCCGAGTTGCAGCAGCTCGACGTCACTGCGGCGATCGAGGTCCGACCGGTGCTCGAGCAGGAGCTCGGGGGTGCTTGAAGACATCTTCCGCGATCAGTGGGGACGCGTCCTCGCCACGCTTGTCGGCATCCTCGGCGACATCGAGCTCGCCGAGGATGCGGCACAAGAGGCCTTTGCCGTGGCCGCCGAACGGTGGCCGCGCGATGGTCAGCCGGCGAACCCGACCGGCTGGCTGATCGCCACCGCCCGCAACCGCGCGATTGACCGCATCCGGCGCGAGCGGACCCTCGCGATCAAGACCGAGCAGCTGACGCAGGAGCTGCGAGAAGGCCCGGAGGAGACGATGGACGAGACGGCGACCTTTGCCGACGAGCGGCTCGAGCTGATCTTCACCTGCTGCCACCCGGCGCTCGCGCTCGAAGCCCAGGTCGGGCTCACCCTACGGACGCTCGGCGGCCTCTCAACCGAGGAGATCGCGCGCGCCTTCCTCGTCCCGTTCGAGACGATGAGCAAGCGCCTGACCCGCGCCAAGCACAAGATCCGCGACGCCGCCATCCCGTTCGCCGTCCCGCCCGACCACCTGCTGCCCGAGCGGCTCGACGCCGTGCTCGCCGTCATCTACCTGATCTTCAACGAGGGCTGGGGCGGCGGCCGCGTCGACCTGTCCGCGGACGCGATCCGCCTCGGCCGCTCACTGGTTGAGCTGATGCCCGACGAAGCCGAGACCTACGCCCTGCTCGCGCTCATGCTCATCGACCAGGCGCGCACCGCCGCGCGCTTTCGCGACGGAGAGCTCGTCCTGTTCGACGACCAGGACCGCACGCTCTGGGACGAGCACCAGATCGACGAAGGCCGCCAACTGCTCGGACGCTCGCTCGCCCTCCACGGAAGCGCGGCGGGCGGGCCCAGCGGGCTCTATCTCGTCCAAGCGGCGATCACCGACCTCCATCTCCAGCATCCACGTGACTGGGGCCAGATCGCGATCCTCTACCAGCGGCTCGAGCAGATCACCGGCTCGCCGGTCGTGACGATGAACCGCGCGATCGCCGTCGCCGAACTCGAAGGCCCCGAGGCGGCACTCGCCCTGCTCGACGGGCTCGAGCTCGACGACTACCGCTACTACCACTCGACCCGCGCCGACCTGCTGCGACGGCTCGGCCGAGGCGACGAAGCGCGCGCCGCCTACACGCGGGCCCTCGAGCAGACCGAGCCGGGGCCGGAGCAGCGGTTCCTGGAGCGCCGCCTCGCCGACCTCTCGGAAGGCGCCGGACCGGTCAGAGCCGATCGCTGGCGATCAGACGATTCCAGTCCGAGCCGAGAGGAGCCTTGAGCGTGCAGGCGGCGATCAGTCGCCCGCGCTCCTCATTCCCGAGCTTCCAGCGGTTCTCGATGTGGGCCACCACCCGCCAGACGCGGCACAGATTGTCGAGATCGCCGACGCCGTAACCGACGGTGAGCGCAAAGCGCTGTGGAAGTCGCCCTGGGCGCCAGTACTGCCAGCTGAGGTGCCCGCTGAGGATGCTCGGAAGTCCTCGGCCGTAGAACTGGAGCGCCGAGGCCTCTCCGTAGTTCTGCGCCAGCACGACGCCGTCGGCACGATCGGGCGAGCCGGCGTTCGCCCACGCCCGCTCGACCTGGCCGGTCATCTCCTGCCAGCCGATCTCGTCCTTGAAGTAGCCGGCCTTCCACACGCTGGATCGAACAAGCTGCTCGGTGGTGTAGAAGGGCACGACGATCGGGGCCACGAGCGCGATCACCGCGATCTGCAGGACCACGGCGCCGCCCAGCAGCGCCGCCCGTCGACCAGGCCGCAGCCACGATTCGACGGCGACGGCTCCCGCGGCGACAGCGAGCGCATCGGCTGGGAGGGGGTAGTAGCTGCGGCCGCGCTCGACCAGGAAGACCAACGTGACGAGCACGGGAATGACGGCCAGCACGCGCAGTCGCCGGTGCCACATCCAGACCACGCCGGCGACGGCGAGAGCTGTCGTCGAGCCGAGGAACAGCACCTGCTCGGCGATGTAGGCGGGACGTGATGTGTCCGAGGACGTCGTCGCGTTCTGACTGGAGAAGAACTGCACGCTCGGCCACCCGTGTCGCATCTGCCAGAGGAGGTTGGGGACGAGCAGCAGAACGGCGATCGACAGCCCCATCCACGGCCACACGGTGGCCAGCTGACGGCGTTCGCTGGAGAGGGCGAGCGAGCCGGCGAAGACGACGATCAGCACGGCGATCGTGTACTTCGCCTCCAGGCCGACCCCGGCGATCAGACCGAGGACCAGCCACAGCTGTGGCTCGCGGCGCATGCGCATCCGGACGGCGACGTAGAGGAACGCCACCCAGGCGAACGCGTCGAGCCAGGTGGGATGGAAGATGCTCGCCGACCCGAGTATGTACGGCGTCACGGCCCAGGCGCCGGCGGCGAGGCCTTGGGCCCGGTGGCCGCCGCCCAGCTCGCGGGCGATGAACGCGACCAGGATCACCGTCCCCACTCCGCCCGCCAGGCTCACCATCCGCAGCGCGAGCAGCGAGTCGGGTGCCAGGCGGCCGACGATCCAGCCGATGACTGCGATCAGGGGAGGAAAGTCGACGTAGCCGAAGGCGAGATGATGTGCGGCGGCCAGGAAATAGAGCTCGTCGCGGTCCCAGCCGTAGCGGGACATGAACGGCGCGGTGATCACGACGAGCAGCGCGCCGGCGGCTAGACCGATCCACAGCGTCGTCCTTGCCTCGCCCCTCGCCGACTCAGCCGGCGTCACGGGAGCCGATCTCCGTCTCGTGTCCGCGGGCTGCCTGACGCTCTCTCTATGCCGGGCTCCCGGCGGCGACCCAGCGCTCGAACACGTCGACTCGCTCGGGTGGCCACGATCCGTCACAGGGCATCGTCCCGGCTCTCAGCCGAGCAGCGATCGCATCGGCGTGCGCAGCGACATCGGCATGGGACCACAGGTCGAAGGCAAAGCGCATCGACGCACGGTCGCGGTCTCGGAACAAGGGTTTGATGTGGGCGTCATAGGAGAGAGGCTGCTCGGGACCCGGAAGCTCCACCGGAGCCGGCTCGGGCGCCGGGGCGGTACTCGCGTGGGACCGCGACCACGGGTACGCATCGCACACCCACCACCACCGCGGCACGGGCATGTGTGGGGGCGGATGAACGCCGGGCTGGGAGTTCTCGAGCGCGATCCGCGACCCCCACTCCAGGTATGCGGTGAACGCGGCACGGAACTCGGCGTCGGCGGGCAGTCCGGTCTCGTCGGCGCTCCGCGCGAGCAGCTGCACCCATCGAGCTCGCTGCTCCGGGGTCAGCGCCTTATCGAGGTGCTGGCTGATCATGCGGTCGTACTCGCCGTAGTGCGTGCTGTAGGCCGGCGGGCCGCCGAACACCTGCCCGAGCCATGACGCGACCCGCTCGGGGTGGTCCGGGGACATCTGCGAGAACAGCCCGGACAGCAACGGGTCCTGCGGGACGTGCACCTCGTAGAAGCGGCGGGTGAGCCGGAGGAGCGCCGGAAACCCTCCGGCCCACTCGAACAGCGTGGCCTGCTCCGGTGGCGGCGGGTCATGGAAATCCGCGTACCAGTGCATGCCGCTGCAGAACGGCTTGTTCTGCGACTTGCCGCACCGGCAAAGGCTGTAATGCTCGAGCGAGGCGCCGTCGTTGCGAGCCTCGGAGCCGCCGTCGCGGTCAAGCAGCTCGATCGACCCGGTGATCCGCAACGGACCGTCCCTGGAGATCTCGATTGCCGGCGGGCGCTCGGAGTCGGATGCGCCCACCGGCTCGCCGCCGCCGGCTGTTGTGCTCAGGGCTCCGGACGGGCACTCCCGGCCGGCGCGCAGGATCTCGTCGAGGCGGCCGCCCGCCGGCGCGACGAAGGGCTCACCTTTCGTCCGGAACACGGTCGGCGCCCGATCGGTGCAGAACCCCGAGTGGGCGCACGTGCCGCGGTTGTCCGCGATCACCACCCCGAGCCCCGAGTAGCGGTCGAGCCGGTCGGGGACGCGTGCATCGGACTTCGCGTCCTCGAAGCCGATCTGGACATGGGAGCCGTCGCACCACGGCTTGATGGCCGAGGCCCCGCACCGGCACAAGGCGGCCTGCGGAGCGGGATCGAGCGCGACGCCGAGCCAATCCGTGAGCGTCTCGACGTTGGTGAGCAGGTAGGGGCCGTTCGGCGAGGACTGGATCGTCGTCGGTAGCCCCGCCATCAGCGCCGCGAACTCCGAGCGCCTGGCCTGAAGACGCTCGGTGTCGTCAGCCACGGACTGGCAGGCGAGGTCCTGCAAGGCGGCCGCGGCCTCCTGCAACGACAGCGCCGCAGCCGCGCGGACACGCAGCCGGGTGGCGTCGACCGCGAGCACGTGCAGCGCATGCGGGAGCTCGTCCTGGGTCGGTGTCGGCTCTCCGGCTGGAGGGTCCGCTTGGTCTCTGTCTCCGAGAGATGCATCGAGGGGCCGGACGACCGACGAGCCAAGGCGACCGGCTACGCGCGCCAGCGTCGCCCGAGTCGCCTCGTCCTGCTCGGAGGCGGCGAGCGACTCACACCGAGCCTGAAGCGCATCCGCGCGCCGAGCGAGGCCACGCGCGCCCTGCGCCACGCCACCGATTGCGCTCATGGCTGCCTCACGGCTGCGCGCTCGCGGGCTTCGCCGGTCGTTCCGATCGCGACGACGGTGAACGGAAGCTGCGGCTCGCCCGCCATCTTGTCGAGCTGACCGTTGACGACGAGCAGCCTCTCATCGCGGACGGCGACGGCGGTCGGAAACGCGAACGCGTCGCTGCGCAGGAACGCGCTGGCTCTCCCCGCCGCGCCGTCGGGCTCGAGCTCGACGACGGCGATCCGCTCGCGCGCGTTGACCGCGACATACAGGGTCGATCCGGACAGCGCCATTCCGTCGCAGTGTTTCAGTGGACCACCGTTGAGAGCAACCTCCTGCACACGCCCGGTCTGCGTGTTGATCTGCCACAGCCGCCCGAGGTTCGTCTGGCACGCGACCAGGTGCCGCCCATCAGGAGTCAGGACGATCCCGTTGACATTCAGTCCCTCCGCCCACGGGACCCCCGGTTCGGCGAGGTCGACGCACGGCTCGATCGCCAGCGGCTCGCTGTCGGGGGTGCCCTCATCGGAGTTGCTCTCTACGTGCTTGGCGGGGCGCGCCCACAGACCCCCGATCTGGAGCGATTCATCGCCGGCGAGGCTCCGGCCTGGTATTCGCCCCCGCTGCTGGCGCGGGTACGGCGACGCCATGCGGACCGCACGCTCGCTGAGGAGCCCGCCCGGCCATGACCGCGGCGACTGAACCGGGCCCGGTGCTGTTCGCCTACGACGGTTCGGATCTCGGCAAGCTGGCGATCGATGAGGCGGGCGCCAGCTGGCGCCCGGGCGCGAGGCGATCGTGCTGACGGTCTGGCAGCCGTTCAACGTCGGGTTCGTGCCGGCTGGGGACCTCCACTTCGATGCGGCCCAGGTTCTCGAGGTCAAGCATGCGGCCGAGCACACAGCGCAGGCGAGGAGCATCGCTGGCCGAAGCGGCGGGATTCCGCGCGCGGCCGGTTGCGCTCGAGGCGGCACCAGCCTGGAAGCGGATCGTCGCCTGCGCCGAGGAGCGCAGAGCAAGCCTGATCGTGCTCGGCTCACACGGACACAGCGGACTCTCGGGTGTCTTGGTCGGCAGCGTCGCGGGCGCCGTCGCGTCGCACTCGCGACGATCGGTCCTGAACGTGCACCGTCCAGCCTGAGCGAACAGCAATCCGGATGGCAAAGATGGGCGGTACTGGGCTCGAACCAGTGACCTCCTGCTTGTAAGGCAGGCGCTCTTCCAGCTGAGCTAACCGCCCCGACTGCGGCCGATGCTATCGGTCCCGCTAGGATCGATCGGGCTGTGGACCTCGGGATTGACGGACGCGTAGCGCTGGTGACCGGCGCCTCGAAGGGCCTAGGGCTCGGAGTGGCGACTGCGCTTGCGCGTGAGGGAGCGAAGGTGGCCGTGAGCTCGCGCTCGCGTGAACGGATCGAGACCGCGGCGGCGACCATCGGGGCGACGCCGTTCGTCCACGACGCGCGCGAGGCGGAGGCCGCTCCGGAGCTCGTTCGCCGCGTCGCGGCCGAGCTCGGTCCGGTCGACATCCTCGTCGCCAACAGTGGCGGGCCGCCCGCTTCGCCGGACGCGCTCAGCTTCAGCCTCGATCAGTGGCGCGAGGCCTACGAGCTGCTGCTCGTCGGGCAGATCTCGCTGATCGGGACAGCCCTCGAGGGGATGCGCAGCCGCGGCTGGGGACGCGTCCTGTCATTGTCCTCGAGCGTCATCCGCGAGCCGAGCGAGGTGCTCGTCCTGTCCTCGGCGCACCGGGCCGGACTGCTCGCGGCGATGAAGACGATCGCCCGCCAGGTCGCGCCCGACGGCGTCACCATCAACACGCTGCTGCCCGGGCTGATCCTCACCGACCGCACGCGGGAGCTCGGCGCCGACGCTCCCGAGCGCACCGCGACGATCCCCACCCGCCGGCTCGGCACGGTGGAGGAGTTCGCGGCCGCGGCCGCGTTCCTGTGCTCCGAGCCCGCGTCCTATATCACCGGGACGACGTTGCTGGTCGACGGGGGTGCCTCGCGCAGTGTCTGAGGAGCCGAGCTTCTTCACGCGCACGCGCGAGCTCTCCGACCGCGTCGGCAAGCGGGCGGTCGAGACCTCCGAGCAGGCCGCGGGCCGCGTCGCCCATGCTCTGCGCACGTCGCCGCCCGAGCGGATCGACCGGCTGATGCGCTCGCCGGCCCGGCGCGTCATCCTCGAGGCGATCTTCTGGCAGATGCCGCGCCACCTCGACGACCGGCTCGCTGCCGGCGCCGACGCCGCTGTCCGCTGGCACATCACCGGTCGCCCCGACGGCGGTGAGGATGTCTTCCAGCTCGAGGTCAAAGACGGACGCTGCCGGGTCATCCGCGGCGAGGGCGAGCGCGAGCCGCGGCTGAGCGTCACCGTCGACGGCGCCGAGTTCCTCCGCATCGCCACCGGCAGCTCGGACCCGATGCGGGCCTACTTCAGCGGCCAGCTCCGCCTCGCCGGCGACATCATGACCGCGGCGAGGCTCGTCTCGATGTTCCGCATCCCGGGCATGGCCCGGACGTAGCGCTCCGATCCGGCGGGCGTTGATGGGCGCGATCGCCGCCGGCGTGAGCGCCCGGGGGCGAACTCTGGCGTTTTGCTTCGGGACGTCCGAAGTGATTCGCCGTTCATCGTGCGCGATGATGCCGCGATCGATACGACCGATGTGATCGTCGTCGGGCTCGGCGCGATGGGAAGCGCGGCGTGCCGGCAGCTCGCCGCGCGCGGCCTGTCGGTGACCGGGATCGACCAATTCGCGCCACCGCATCCGTGGGGTTCCACCCACGGTGAGACGCGGATCACCCGCCTCGCCATCGGCGAGGGGCGCGAGTACGTGCCGCTCGTGCGCCGCTCGCACGAGCTCTGGCGCGAGCTCGAGGCCGAGAGCGGTGGCGAGTTGCTGAGCGAGGTCGGCACGGTGATCCTCTCGACGCCCGCCAGCCCGTTCCTCGCCGAGACGCGGGCAGCTGCACGCGCGTATGGGATCACGCACACCGACCTCACGAACGCCGAGCTCCGTGACCGATTCCCGATGTTCGCCGTGGATGACCAGACCGTCGCCTACCACGAGCCGCAGGGCGGCTACGTGCGGCCCGAGGCGGCCGTCGCCGCGCAGCTCGCGCTCGCCCGGCGGGACGGCGCGCGACTGCGCCTTGGCGAGCGCGTCGAGAGCTGGTCGGCGTCGGCGGACGGCGTCACCGTCACCACCGACGTCGCGGTGTACGCCGCGGACCAGCTGCTGCTCTGCGTCGGGGCCTGGATCGGCGAGCTGTTACCCGAGGGCCGTGACGTGTTCGCCGTCTACCGCCAGCTCCTGTATTGGTTCCCGATCCGCGAGGGCTACGAGCGCTTGCGTGACATGCCGACGTTCGTGTGGGATCTCACCGGCGACCGCGAGGGCTTCGTCCACCTCGATGGCTTTTACGGCTTCCCTGCCGTCGACGGCCCGGCGGGAGGACTGAAGGTGGCATCGGAGTCATATGACGCGACGACCGCGCCCGACGACCGGCAGCATCCCGCGACCGCCGCCGAGGCCGCGCAGATGTACGACCGCTGCATCGGTCCCCACCTCCCGTGGCTCGGCGCCGACCCGCTCCGGACGGTCTCTTGTCTGTACACGAGCACTCGCGGTAGCCGGTTCGTGATCGACCGCCATCCCGAGCACGACACCGTGACCGTCGTCTCCGCCTGCTCGGGGCACGGGTTCAAGCACTCGCCGGCGATCGGCGAGGCGCTCGCGCAGTGGGCCGCCGGGCAGCAACCGGACATCGACCTCGGCGCCTTCAGCTTCCGCCGCGCGCTGGCGACCGCGCGCGAGGCCTGATCGCCGCCGGCGCTACAGACAGCCGCCGAGACGAGACAGCCGATAGATGGCGTTGCGCGACTCGTCGGCCACGATCACGGCGTCCGGCCCGTCGGCGACGAGTCCTTGGGGATCTGACGTCGTCGGCGTGAAGGCCGATGAGAGCACTCGCAGGTGGGGTGCGACCTCCCACACTTGACCGATCAGGCTCACGGCGATGAGATGGTGGGAGACGATCGCGAGGTCGTCGGGGACGGGCACGTGGGCGAGGCGGGTGCGGGTGTGCCCGAGCCGCCAGACGGCATTGGCGTACTCGTCCGCGATGGCGGTCCCGCTCCCCCAACGGATCGCGGCCACCGGGCGGTTCATCCCGCGGGCAGCCAGCCGCAGCTTGTGCGTGCGGATGTCGAGCGTGTAAAGGCGCCCGCGTGCACTGTCGGGCACGAACGCCGTCCCGGCCCCGTCGGCGTTGATGCCGTCGACGCCTGACTTGCCCGTGGGCAGCGGCAACTTCGCGAGGGTCGTCCGGCGCCCGCTCGGGAGCTTGATCTCGAGCACGCTGTTGGTCGCCTGCTCGGCGACGATCAGCGACCCCCCGGGACCGGGCACGATGCCCTCAGGCTCGCGGATGTGGCTGGCGAGCGTGCGTACGTGACCGTGGGTGACGACACCGATCGTGCCGCCGTTGATGTCGCTGACCAGCAGCCGGCTCCCGTCCCAGGCGAGGTCGTCGGGCGACCCCTGACCGTGCGCGATCACCGTGAGGCTCGGGCGACACTGGGCGGCCTGCGAGTGGGCCCTCGGCGACGGCGCCTTCGCCTCGGCGAGGCCGACGAGCGTGGCGAGCACAACGGCACCGAATGCGGATATGCGAGCGAGCGGACGCGACACGGGCGTTGAAAGCCGGGGACCTGGAATCCGGGCGGTCATCCTACCGCCGGCGGCGGGGTCTGTTCACGCCACCGTTCGTGCCTCAGGCCGGACTCGGTCGTCCCCGACGGCGGCATCCTGGGAGATTCTTATGGGCTGGCTCAAGATCTCCCACGAACCCGACGCCCCGGCCTGGCCAGTGTCAGGGTCTCGAGGAGCACCGGGTCGGGTTCGGCCCTGAGGTCGTCGCCGACCCGGCGCCCCCTGCGCCCGTTACATCGCGATCGCTTCGTACACGTCGACCGCGCCACCGGCCTCGAGGACCGGGCAGCCCTTCGCGAGCTCGACCGCCGAATCGAGGCTGTCAGCCGACACGATCGAGTAGCCGGTCAGACCACGCGAACCCCCATCGCTGACTGCGCCGGCCGTGCCGACCGTCTTCGCGGTCCCGGTCGGGGCACCACCGTCGACGACGGCCGAACCGAGCTGTCCGAACCACTGACCCCACTTGGCCATCTGGGCGTCGCGCGCGGCCTGATCGGCGGCCACACCGTTGCCGCCGCTGTACGCGAACATGTAATTCGCCATGTCCTCCACCCTTCGGTCGTGGCCGGCCGGATGCCGGCACTTTGGTTCTGATGACGAACGGCTCCCGCCCGGGGGGACACCGCGACCGAGCAACCGCCGAAGTTCTGTCTGCGGTCACCATGGGTCGTGATCGCGCTCGCTGATCTGCCAGACCTCGAAGAGCGCCGAGAGCCAAGCGATGACGCAGTGGGCGTGGGCGCGCGGTGCTTGGACACGTAGGTCCAACTGGTCGCACCCGTCGACGCGGGAGCGGTACTCAGCTCTCGTGACCTGGCAGCGTCGCCGATCAAGCAGGGCGACGATGCGGAGCAGCGCGGCGGCGTGGCAGCGGGCCTTGTCGAAGCTGGACTCGCGCGCAGCCCGACCTGAGGACAACTCGGTGCGCTGATCAGCCGGCGAAGGGCGCCACGGGCAGGCCGTTGACACCTGGGTCAAGCGCGTAGAGATCCCCGCCGGTTCCGTCGGGGGCGGCAGCGGTCGTGATGACGAGCCGTGAGAGGGTCGGGGAGACGAATGCGCAACTCGTCGGGCGGCTGACCGGGAGCGAAACCGTGTCGGTGAGCGCGCCGTCGGGGGCGAAGCGGTGGACCGCGGCGCCGTCGTGGAATGCCACCCACAAGCATCCGTCTCGGTCGACCGCGAGCCCGTCCGGCACTCCGGCGAGGGGGCGGGTGTCGACGAGTTGCCGACGGTTGCCGATCGTGCCGGTCTCGAGGTCGAAGTCGAGGACGTCGATGCTCCGGGTGGGGCTGTCGATGTAGTACATGCGGGTGGCGTCGGGGCTCCAGCCGAGGCCGTTGCTGATGGTGACCGGGGCGAGCACCGATCGGCATTCCAGCGTGGCCTCGAGCCGGTACAGAGTACCGGCGCCGTCGGCCTCGTCGTCGGCCATCGTCCCGATCCACAGTCGGCCGGCCGGGTCGCACTTCGCGTCGTTGGTTCGGTTGAGGGGGCGGTCGGCTTCGATTGAGACGACCGTCACGGTGCGGCCGGGTGCGCCGGGCTCGGTGAGCCGAACGCCACCGCGATAGGCGATGGCATGGCCACCGGTGCGACGCGGGATCCAGGCGGTGCAGGTGTCGCTGACTTCGATCGTCGTCGTCGCGCCGGTGTCGGGATCGACGGTGTGCAGACGCTCGCCGAGGATGTCCACGAAGAGGACCCTGCCCAGCGCCGGGTCCCAGGCCGGGCCCTCCAGCAGCCGTCCGCCGATGCTCGCCAGCCGCTCGGCGATCATGAGCCGGGATGTGTGGTCATGCGGCATCGGCCTCGGACTCGCGAGCGTGGGCCGCCGCGAGGCGCCGAAGATGGCGACGCATCGCCGCCTCGGCGTTGGCGGGTTGACCGGCGACAACGTGCTCCACGAGTTCACGAACGTCGATCAGGGTTTCGGCCCGGGTGCGTGGGTTCCTGACGGTGGTTCGCCGCGCGAAGCGCGCCGTCTCGCTGAGGTGCTCAAGGGTGCGCTGGAGCACGAGGTTGCCGCAGGTGTCAGCGAGGATTCGGTGAACCTGCTCATCGGCTGCCGCGAATGCCGTGGGGTGGTCGAGCGAGCTCTCCATCTCGGTGATCGCGTTGCGCAGCCGTGCGACGTCCCCGGGGCCGCGCCTGCTGGCAGCCAGGCTCGCCCCGAGCGGCTCGAGGCGCTCTCGGACCTCGAGGAGATCGGAGAGATCAAGCGAGGTCAAGTACGCGCCATCGCCTCGTCGCACCTCGAGCACGCCGAGGTCGGAGAGCGTTTTCAGTGCCTCGCGAAGCGCGGGACGCGATACTCCGAGCTCGTGGGCGAGGTCGCGCTCGGACGGCAGTCGACCGCGCGATCCGAAGTCGCCGGAGAGCAGGTAGGCACGGACGCGTTGATCGACAGTACGGTCGGGCACCCCACAACCCTAGCGCGTTGGTCAGACCACAGTGGTCTGACCAATACTGCTATGTTGGTCGTCATGGAAGACGAGGCGCTTCGGCGCGACGCCCGTCGCAAGCTTCGCAGCAGCGCTGAGCGCGCCCCCGCGCGGTCGCACTTTCGGGCGATGGGGATCGATCCGGCTCGGCTGGACGGGCCGATCGTCGGCGTCGCGTCATCGTGGACCGGCACGATGCCGTGCAACCTCAACCACCGCTCGTTGTCCGACCGTATTGTCGAGGCGATCACCGCGGCCGGCGGCGTCGGGATGGCCTTCAACACGATCGCTGTGTCTGACAACCAGTCGCAGGGAACTCCGGGGATGCGCGCCTCACTCGTCTCCCGCGAGGTGATCGCGGACTCGATCGAACTGATGGTCCACGCTCACGACTTCGACGCGTTGGTGTGTCTCGTCGGGTGTGACAAGACGACGCCCGCCGCGCTGATGGCGTTGGCGCGAGTCGACAAGCCCGCGGTGGTGCTGTACGGCGGTCCGATGCGTGCCGGCCGTCTGCACGGCCGTCAGGTGACGATCCAGGACGTATGGGAGGCCGTCGGCGCCGCCGAGCGTGGTGCGATCACCCGGGCGGAGCTCGACGAGATCGAGCAACACGCATGCCCGGGGATCGGGTCCTGCGCCGGCCAGTTCACCGCCAGCACGATGGCAATCGCCCTCGAGTGCCTGGGCCTCGCGGTGATCGGAGACGGACTGATCCCCGCAGAGGACAGTGGGGCCAAGCTCGCGGCCGCCGAGCGTGCCGCGCACCTCGCGATCAGGCTGGCCGGCGAGAGGACGACGGCCCGACGCTTCCTGGACCGCCGCGCCCTGCTCAACGCGATGGTCGGGATCGCGGCCACCGGCGGGTCCACCAACGGACTGCTGCACCTGCTGGCGATCGCGCAGGAGGCCGGCGTCCCGCTCACCCTCGATGAGCTGGCCGATGTCGCCGCGCGCACCCCCGTCATCGCCAGCCTGGTGCCGAGCGGTCGCTGGGTGGCCGAGGATCTGCATCGCGCGGGCGGGACCGCTGCCGTGCTCGCCGAGCTGATCCGGTCCGGACACTTCGACGGCGACGCGCCCACCGTCGGGGGCACCACGATCGCCGCTGCCGTCCCCGGCGCCGCAGCTCCCGACGGCTCGGTCATCTTCCCCGCCGACCATCCGTTCAAGCCCAGTGGCGCACTTCACGTGCTGCGGGGCAACCTCGCGCCGGACGGCAGCGTCACCAAACTGGCCGGCACCCAACGCACGCGCCACGTCGGTCCGGCGCGCGTCTTCGATAGCGAGGAGGCGTGTGCCGCCGCCGTGCGCGCCGGCGCGATCGTCGGCGGTGACGTGCTCGTCACCCGCTACGAAGGCCCCGCCGGGGGTCCCGGCATGCGGGAGATGCTCAGCGTCACCGCGTCGGTGGTCGGCGCAGGGCTGGGTGAGACCGTCGCGTTGGTGACCGATGGGCGGTTCTCGGGCGCTACGCGCGGCCTGATGGTCGGCCACATCGCGCCGGAAGCGGCTCGCGGCGGGCCTCTGGCCGCTGTGCGCGACGGCGACGTGATCACGATCGACGTCGCCGCCGGGACATTGCACGTCGACCTGACGGACGCTGAACTCACCGCACGGATGCACGGCTGGACCCCGCCCCCGTCTCCGTATTCCACGGGCGTCTACGCGCGCTACCGCGCGAACGTCGGCTCCGCCTCCGAGGGCGCAGTCCTGCGCTCCAACCCGTAAGGAATCATGCGCGTCATCGCCATCGCCACCCGAGCCGGAGCCCAATCGATCGCCAGGAGCTTTGACATCTTCTGCCCGTGCTGCGCAACCCCGTCCAGGAGCTATCGGCATGAACGTTGAGCGATTCCAGGACAAGTCGGCATTCGTAACGGGCGCAGGATCCGGGATTGGCGAGGCCGTCGCCCGCGCTCTGCACCGTGAGGGCGCACGCATCACGCTCGCCGACCTCTCGTTCGACCGGGTGCAGGCTCTTGCGGGCGAGCTTGGAAACGGGCGCGCGTCTGCCTGCGCGCTTGATGTGCGTGATGAGGACGCCGTCGCTCGGGCGCTGCCCGCCGACCTTGACCTGTTGGTCAACGTGGCCGGCATCGGGTCGACGACAACGGCGCCGGAGACGCCGCTGGAGATCTGGGAGGACGTGTTTGCCGTCAACGCGCGCGGGACGTTTCTGACCTGCAAGCACGCGATCCCCTCGATGATCGAGCGAGGTGGCGGGAGCATCGTGAACATGGCGTCGATCGCCGGGGTCGTGGGCCTGCGCAACCGTGCTGCCTACTGCGCATCCAAGGGCGCGGTGATCGCGTTCACGCGCGCGGTGGCCGTCGACCATGTCGCCGACGGGATCCGAGTCAACGCGGTCTGCCCGGGCACCGTCGACTCCCCGTGGGTCCAGCGCCTGGTCACCGACGCCGGCGAGTCGCTGGATGCGTTGCGCGCCCGGCAGCCGATGGGCCGGCTGGGACAGCCGGACGAGATCGCCGAAGCCGTTCTCTATCTCGCCTCCGACGCCGCGGCGTTCATCACCGGGACGGTGCTCACGATCGACGGCGGCCTCACGGCCGCGTGACCGGATGCTCGCGCTCGTCACGACGCCTGGTCAGGCCGACACCACCGAGGTCACCGACGTTCCCGAGGCCGCGGCAGAACGGGACGAGGTGTTGCTGCGTCCCCTGCGCGTTGGCGTGTGCGGCACCGATCGCGAGATCTCGGAGGGGTTGTTCGGCGTCGCTCCCGACGGCCAAGCGCGCCTGATCCTCGGACACGAGCTGCTGGCGCGCGTCGCGGCTGACGGCCACGGCTTCACCCGCGGGGACCTCGTCTGCGCGACGGTGCGCCGCTCCTGCGGGCGCTGTGTTGCCTGTGAGCAGGGCGCACCGGACTCGTGCCTGACGGGCGACTATCGCGAACGGGGCGTGACGCGGCTGGATGGCTTCGCAGCCGAGCTCGTGGCCGAGGCGCCGGAGCACCTCGTTCCCGTTCCCGACGGTCTCGGAGCGCTCGCGGTGCTCGCGGAGCCGGCGTCGATCTGCGCGCGCGGTATCCGCCACGCGCAGGCGGTCGCCGGTCGCCAGCCATGGGCGCCGCGTCGTGGGCTGGTGCTCGGCACCGGAGCGATCGGCATGCTCAGCACCTATCTGCTCCGGATGGAGGGTTACGAGGTCTGGGTGGCTGGGCGGCCCGCCGTCACCGACGAGCGCGCGCTACTCGTTGCCGCGTCTGGCGCTACGTATTTCTCGACCGCCGAGACACCCCCCGTCGAGGCAGCATCCGACGTCGGCGGCTTCGACGTCGTGCTCGAAGCCACCGGAGATGCCCAGGTCATGCTCAACACCCTCTCCCTGCTCGCGCGTAACGGGGTCGCCTGCCTGCTCGGCATCGACGGCCGGCCGCGGGAGATCACGATCGACGGACGCGTGCTGGGCGTCGACACAATCCTGCAGAATCGCGCCGTGTTCGGGAGCGTCAACGCCCACCGGCAGGACTGGGAGACCGCCGTCCGGGCTCTGGACGAGGCCCACCGACGGTGGCCGGACGCTCTCGACTCGTTCATCGGCTTGACCGTCGGGATCGACGCTTTCGCTGAGGCATTCGCCTATCGCGGGGTCAAGGCCACCCTGACATTCGAAGACATCTGAGGCCCGACCGCCGACACCAAGCCGGGACATGCTGCACGGGACTCAGGCACACAGTCACGGCGGGTTGAGCGCTGTTGACGTATCCACTGATGAAGGTCGACGAAAGGACGCAGCATGGACAGCAGGCCAGTGCGGTGGGGCATTCTCGGAACCGGCGGGATCGCGAGCACGTTTGCGGCCGACCTTCGGCTTGGCGATTCCGGTGTCGTCACCGCCGTCGGTTCACGAAGCAAGGAATCGGCTGACCGTTTCGCTGACGCGTTCGCGATTGCCAACCGGCACGGCAGCTACGAGTCGCTTGTGGCCGACCCGAACGTCGACGTGATCTACGTGGCCACGCCACACCCGATGCACCGCGACAACGCGATCCTCGCGCTCGAGGCGGGCAAGCACGTCCTGGTCGAGAAGCCGTTCACGATGACCGCTGATGAGGCTCGAGAGGTCGTTCACGTCGCGCGGAAGAACCGGCGGTTCGCGATGGAGGCGATGTGGACCCGCTTCCTCCCCCACGTCGGCGTGATCCGGGACTGGCTCGCGCGAGGCGTGCTCGGCGACGTCGTCACCGTGATCGCAGACCACGGCCAGTGGTTCGCCGAGGATCCCGAGTTCCGTCTGTTCGCGCCCGAGCTGGGTGGTGGTGCGCTGCTTGACCTCGGCATCTATCCGGTGTCGTTCGCGTCGATGGTTCTCGGCACACCGACCCGGATCGTGTCCATCAGCGACCCGGCCTTTACCGGCGTGGACGCACAGACATCCGTACTGTTGGCCCACGACAGCGGCGCGCAGGCCCTGCTCACCTGTACCCTGCGCGCCAAGAGCCCGACGAGGGCATCGATCGTCGGGACCGACGCCCGGATCGAGATCGACGGCGACTTCTACACCCCCACCAACGTGACCCTCATACCGAGAATCGGCGACCCGACACGGGTCGAGTCGGTGCATGAGGGACGGGGTCTGCGCCACCAGGCCGACGAGGTAGCGAGTCGCCTCTCCGCCGGGGACCTGGAGAGCCCGCTGATGCCGCTGGACGAGACGATCGCGATCATGGAGACGATGGACGCGGTGCGGGGCCAAGCCCGGCAGAACGCATGAACGACGACGAGCGTGGACTGATCGCCTCGCTCGAGGACCAAGAGCAACGTCTGGTGTTCACCCGCTTTGACAACGCCGACGCGTGGCGCCTGGGCAGCGCGATGGTGACGGCCGCGACCGAGCGAGCGCTGCCGGTCACGATCGACATCCGCCGCCACGGCCAGCAGCTGTTCCATGCCGCCCTACCGGGCACCACGGCAGAGAACGACTCGTGGATCGAACGCAAGGTCAACGTCGTCGACCGATTCGCCGCCGCGTCCTATCTCGTAGGCCGCCGGCTGGCGGCAAGCGGCACCGAGTTGGACGAGGCGTTGGGCGTCAAGCCACGGCGGTTCGCGGCGCACGGCGGAGGCTTCCCGATCCGCGTCCGGGCCGTCGGGGTCGTCGGCAGCATCACCGTCTCCGGCCTCCCGCAGGCCGACGACCATGCGTTTGTCACCGAGATGGTCGAAGCGTTCCTGGCAACGTAGAACCGACCCGAGCCGCGCCGGTCTTCGCAGGCCGGCGGGCTCGGCTCACTCCGCGACCTGGGTGTATCCGACGGCTGTGCCTGCGAGCGGTTTGTTCCACTGGCCGAAGGTGTAGTGGTCGTAGATGTGGCGCCGAGCGAGGTGGCCGTTCTGGTCATACCAGCGGGTCGCGTGCTGGTTGTAGGTGCCCTGGTCGAAGAAATCGAAATGCTCCATCGGTGGGCAGGGGCCCTGATCGGTCGGACCATAGGAGACGACGCGACTGCCGGACGCGATGGTGCCGCCGCCGACTGGCTGGCAGGTCTCGAACGACAGCAGCGGCGGGTTGAGCGTCCCGACATGACGGTCGCTCGATCGGCGACTGCGCCGAGGACGTCCGCACGATCGCGCAGGCGCTGGGGATCGGTCGGCTTGGTGTATGGGGCATCTCGGGAGGCGGCCCGCACGCGATCGCGTGCGCCGCGCTGCTGCCCGACCTCCGAGTCGCTGCTGGCCCCGGTCGACTCGGTGGCGGCGTCGGGCGAGCTGGCCGAGTACCTGGTCGCGATCAACCGTTCTGGTCTCGCGCCCGGCTCTGACGGCTGGTGGGACGACGAGGTTGCGAACCTCGCGCCATGGGGATTCGCCCTCGACTCGATTCGCGTGCCGGTCCAGTTATGGCACGGCCGTCACGACCGGTTCGTACCGTTCGCGCACGGCCAATGGCTGGCCCGCCACGTTCCAGCTGTCGACGCGTACCTCAGCGACAATGACGGACACCTAACCCTGACGAGGAATCACCTCGACGAGATCTACAGCTGGCTACTTGACCGGCCCTAGCGAAGGTTCCGAGGCACCCGACCAGCGTGATGGCCGCGTCGCCAGGGCGATGGCGTCGCGGGGCGGTCGATGCGATCGTCAGGGCGACAGCCGACCGTCGAGATCGAGCGAAGGTATGACGGGCCGGGCGATTCTGTCTGGGTCGGTCGTGGTCGCACTAGGCCGCCGTTCAGCAGCTCGGTGACTTCGTCTGGAACTCGAACTGCTTGCCGTTGGTGGGGATCAGCACCTTCCGCGCGCTGGCGAGGCCGAACGGCCCCAGCTGTGCCTCGAAGCCACCGCCCTCAGACCACGCGAAGTCGTAGGTACAGCCGGGGATCAGCGACAGCGCTCCCGCGGCCGTCTGGCCCACCGATGTGATCATGTCGATGTAGCCGATCCCGTTCAGAGCTCTGACTCCAAGCCCAATCCCGATCTTTGGAAACTGGACCGCGACGACCACGCCGCCGGCACCGAGGGCGACGGTTGGCCCGACGCCACCATCGGCCGAGTCCAGCACGTTGCCGGATGGGTTGCCGCCGGCGCCGCTCTCGGTTGCGTGCGAGGCACTTTCGGCCACTGATCCCGAGCCGCCCCAGTTGTACTCGACACCGCCGCGGATCACGGTGTTCTTCGACGACATGCCGAGCTTGATCAGGACTGCGGTCTGCAGCTTCACGTAGATCGGGATCTCGCCCGGGATCGTGTAGTCGATTCCGACCGGAAGGTGAAATACGGGCGGATCACCGCCGGAGTCAGGGCCGGTCCCGCGTGCGCCGGTGTAGGTGAGCTGCAGATGCGCGGAGATCGCCTTGAGCGAGAAGCTGGTCCGGGTGATCCGACCGCCGTTGACGGTAATCGACGCACTGCTTGAACCAGCGTCGATGTAACCGCTGAGGTTCGCCTCCAGCGACAGCCCGTTCGATGGCCCGTTGCTGCAGATCGAGCCCCACTGGAAGCAGATCACGCCGGCGATGTCGAGGTGGCTGTTGCTCGCTGGCGTGAACGAGAGCGAGTATCCGAACGGCGCCGATGCGGCACTTCCCTGAACGGAGAAGGTGAGGCCGCTCGCCGCATGCGCGCCGCGCTGCAGCCACGGTGCGGCGCCGATGTATGGGTAGCTTGGCCGGACCAGGTCGGATTCCTGGTTATAGCCTTTCCCGGTGACGGTCGGCGCGACGAAACCCTGCCCAAAGTTGATCGGACCGTTGAGGGTGATCTTGCCGGAGCTGATCACCTGCCCAAGGGTCGCCGCTTTGGAGCCGATCAGCACGCGGCCGGCGCGGCGGCCGCTCGAGGTGATGACCACCGCATCAGAGCCCTGCAGGATCATCACCGAACCCTTGTGCAGCGCCGCCAGCGGACCGCCGGGATGCTTGAACTCGTAGACGCCGGCCGCTGACACACCGATCAGATTCGCTTTCACAAAGGACCGCGAGAGCGTGACGGTCCCGTGCGCGAACCTGACCCCGGACTCGTGCACCGCGAGCGTCCGTGCGGAGGCCGCCGGTCGCCCGACTCGCGGCTGGGCGGCCGAAGCGATCGCGCCCGGGCAGGTCACGAAAGCGAACACGACCAAGCCGGTCAAGACGCGCCGCGACACCGCGCGATCCTACCAGCGCTCGGGCGCCCGGCGCTATTCAAGCCTGCGGTCGTCACTGCGCTGAGATCGGCTATTGCAGCCAACGAGAATGGTGAGGCGGTCGACGTGATGGTGGTGGAGCCCACGCGAGCGAGCAGCGAGCACATCGCGGGTGCGACGGCGGGCGTCGCTTCCTCAGATCCTGAGCGCCGCGCATTGAGCGATGCAGATGTGATCGCGATTGTCCGCGGTGAAGCTCAGGCGCGCGCACGGACGGCCGCCGGCTACGAGCAGCTCTGACCGATCTCAGGGGGTCAGCGTCTTGAAGCCAGCGGGAGTCGGGCCTCAGGCCGCTATTCGAGCCAATCGGCCTTGTCAGCCGCTTCTCCTTCGGGCTTTGAGCAGCTGCGGATCGCACCGGCCATGGGCGTGCTCGACGCTGGTCGCGCTCGAGTGTCGCGGCGATCGCGGCCGAGCGGTGTGCGGGGTCAGCTGGGCGGCGGCTGGATGCTGGTCGCCTGTTGCTGCGGTGTTTGTCGGGGGTTTCTCATCGTGGGCTCATGGGTGGCTGATGTAATCGCCGGATGTCGGCGGTGTGGAGGGGTGGGCGGGATGGTTTTGGTCGTGTCCCGGTTCGGCTGCGGTTGACGTTGGCGTTCGCGGTCACGATGGCGGTGGTGTTGGCGGTCACGGGCGGGTTTGTCTACGTGCGGTTTCGCTCGGAGCTGGATCGGACGATCGATCTCAATCTTGGTACCCAGGCGGCTGCTGTGGCGCCGTCGATCGCCGGCTCGGAGGCTGAGCTCGCCTCGGCGGTCAGCACGCCGTTGTTCCGTGGCCACGAGAGTTTCGTTCAGGTCCTCGACGCGAGCGGGCACGTGCTCGCCGCGACGCTTGATCTGCGTGGCGCTGCGCTTTTGAGCGGACGGCAGCTTGTCGTGGCGCTGCGGCGGACGCAGTTGTTCACGCGCGGTCCGACCCCGCCGCTCGCCGAAGGGTCGCGCCTGCTGACCACGCCGGTCGTCACGAGCTCTCACGGCCGTGTGGTTCTGATCGTGGGTGCGACGCTTGATGAACGCTCGGCTGCCCTGTCGAATCTGGCGGTGCTGTTGGCGGTTGTCGGCCCGCTCGCGTTGATCGTTGCCTCGGCTGCCGGGTACGCGCTCGCGTCGGCGGCGTTGCGGCCGGTCGAGTTGATGCGCCGGCGGGCGGCTGCCGTGTCGGCGTCTGAGCCGGGGCGCCGGCTGCCGCTGCCGCCGGCTGATGACGAGCTGCGGCGGCTTGGGACGACGCTCAACGAGATGCTCGACCGGTTGGAGGGGTCGTTTGCGCGCGAGAAGACGTTCGTCGCGAACGCGAGCCATGAGCTCCGTACGCCACTGGCCACGCTGAAGGCGGAACTCGAGCTCGCCCTCCGCCGCGAGCGTTCGCTGGAGGAGCTGCGCGAGGCTTTGGTCTCGGCCGACGCTGAGGTCGACCGGCTCTCGGTGCTCGCGGAGGATCTGCTCGTGCTCGCGCGGGCTGACGAGGCCGGACTCCCGGTCCGCCACGCCCAGGTCAGCGTCGCGGACCTATTGAACCGGCTGCGCGACCGCTTCGATCCGCGGCACACGATGATCACGGTGATGGTGCCTGATCGCCTTTCGGTGCTCGGTGATCCCGAGCGGCTCGAGCAGGCGCTCGGCAACCTGATCGATAACGCGATCCGCTACGGCGGTTCAAAGGTGACTCTGCGGGGACGTGCCGGCGGCCAGGGAGTTGAGCTCCATGTGCAGGACACGGGGCCGGGTTTCCCGGACGGGTTCGAGGCCCAAGCGTTTGAACGCTTTACCCGCGCGGACCCGGGGCGGGCGGGCCGCGGAGCGGGACTTGGCCTCTCGATCGTCCGCACCATCGCGCAGGCTCACGGGGGGGATGCGTATGCGGCGAACCGGGCTGAGGGTGGAGCCGACGTCTGGATCGTCATCCCAGATCGTCCGCCGGAGCCGCGTTAGCGTCCTCGTCGCTTTCGGTCACCAGCCGGTATCCCACCCCCCGGACGGTCTCGATGTTCCGCCGTCGGTACGGTCGATCGACCTTCTCGCGCAGGTAGCCGACGTACACGTCGACGACGTTCGAGTGCGCCTCGTACTCGCTGTCCCAGGCGTGATCGATCAGCTGCTGGCGCGACATCGCCCGGCCCGGGTGACGCATCAGCGTCGCCAGCAGCAGGAACTCCTTCGCCGACAGCTCGATCTCGTGCCCGCTGCGCCACACCCGGTGGGTGATCGGGTCCAGACGCAGGTCGTCGACTTCCAGCACCGGTGGTCGCTCGATCTCGCCGCGGCGGGACAGCGCGTGCAGCCGGGCGATCAGCTCACCGAACGCGAATGGCTTGGCCAGGTAGTCATCGGCGCCGACATTCAGTCCCTCGATCCGGTCGCCGAGCTCGCCCCGGGCGGTGAGCATCAGGATCGGTGTCCTGACGCCGTCGGCCCGCAGGCGCCGGCACGTCTCCAGCCCATCGATGCCGGGCAACATCACATCGAGCACGATCACGTCGTACTCCGAGGAACCGGCCATCCACAACGCGTCCTCACCCTTGATCGCCACATCGGCGAGCAGACCCTCCTCGCGCAGACCCCGCCGGATCAGCGCCGCGAGCTTCACCTCATCCTCGACAATCAAGATCCTCATACGCGGCGTCTATCAGGTCCGGCTCGAGGTGCAGATCAACGACGCGCAGCGGGGCGGCTCGTGAAAGCCGCCCCGCCGTGATCCCGCCGGTGAGGATCGCGCGTGGCTACCGGTCCGTCTTGGGATCGACGCTAGTGCTCTTGTCGACGCTGGGGCTGCGGTCGACACTCGAGCTCCTGTCGAGCTTGGGGTCACGACTCGGGCCATCCTTCGTGCCCGGCTTGTCCGGACTCGCGGGATCCCGCGTGGTGACCTTCGCGTGGGCCGGGTGCGACGCGGCCACGGACACCGCCGGGACGGCGATCGCGCCGATCCCGAGTCCCGCGATCGCGGTCATCGCAGCAAGCTGCTTATTCCTGAGGTTGATCATCGTCGTCTCCTTGGGTTGCACGGTTGGCGTGATCGACTGCCAGCCACGGTAACCCCGGCAGATGAGACAACCATGAGACCGCACCCCGCGCATGAGAACACGATGAGACACCGGCATCAACGCGCTCCGCGCCGGAGAGAAAGCCGGCGTGCACCAACGCCCACGCCCCCACGCCCGGGACACCGGACATGCGGCGTGTCGCCACCGTCCCCGCCCCGGCCCGGCCCGGCCCGCACGCGACCCGCGTGCGGGCAGACCCGATCGGGCTTTTCGGCGCTGCTCCTTTGTAACGGACGCGACACGGACCGACGGCCGACTCGGCGCCTGCGCGACGCGTCGGCACGACGCCTCGGCTCGCGGCCGCGACGACCAGCCGCCGCTGGGCAACCCGCTCGCCGCGACGGAGCCAGCGCTCAGGCAGAACCGTTGCCCGCAACGGTTGCCCGGGAGCAACCAGAACCCACGAAACGACCACGCAAAACGGATGAAACCCGAAAACCGCGCGTCTACAGGGAGAGCCGGTAGTACCCCCAGCCGGACTCGAACCGGCGATCTCCTGCGTGAAAGGCAGGCGTCCTAACCGCTAGACCATGGGGGCGTGGACGGGATTGTAGGTCCCGGGGGTCCGCCTGCCCGCGGTCCCGGAGGTCCATAGGCCGCTGGCCCGGGGGGGCCACACGCTCGCGGGCCTGGCCCCATCGGCCCGCAACGGCCGCACGCCCTTCTCGGCCTGACGTCGCTCAGCGAGGGAGGATGGTGAAGCCGACCGTGCGCGCCGGGCTCCGCCGGCCGCCGGAGTCGGTAGCGACGAGCACCGCCACGCAGGCGCCGGGAGAGAGGGCCGTGCGCCCGATGCGACCGCTGAAGGCGAGGGCTCGCTTGCCGGCTGTGAGGTTGCGGCGCAGCAGCCATCCGGCCGCGACTTGGCGTGTGCACTTCGCCTTGCAGCGCAGCGACTTCCTGTCGGCGACGCAGCGGCCGCTGACCTTGCGACCCGGAAGCAGCTTGCAGCACGTGATCCGCACCGAGGAGGCCCTCGTGACTGAGAAGCGGATGGTCGTGCCGCGGGGCGATGCCTTTCGCCGCGCCGCGGCGGTCTGCGCCGTCCGGGCCGAGCCGACCGCGAACCGCGAGTGGGACAGCGAGAGCGCGGGTAGGGGGTCGAGAGCGACCCGGTACTCGGCCACGGGAAGAAGGCACCGCCGCTCAGCGGGTAGGCGCTCGTCGGGCCGGCCCCGGCGCCGCCGCTCGTCGTCCCGCCGCCGAGCTCGAGGCCGCCGGCGAGGGTGAGGTTGCGCAGCGTGAGGTTGCCCGCACCGGGACTCGGACAACGGAAGAGCGCCGCGGTGGCAGGATCGCCGCCGACGAAGAAGAAGCGGAACCCGGCCGTACCGAGCCCGCGAGTGATCGTCGCTCCATTGCCGTTGATGACGACGGTCGTCGCGATCGGCGGCAACCCGTTCGGCCGGTACCAGTAGTCGTCGGCCTGGGTCAGGGCGTACGTGCAGCCCGCCGCGAGGTTGACGACGGTCGTCGTCGCAACGGTCGCGGCGTGCGCGAGCGTGTTGACCAGGCCCCCGGCGCCACCGCCGGCACCGAGCAGGGCACGGTGACATTCTGGACCGGCGATCCGGCGAGCAGGACCTCGATCCGCGCCCAGCCGATCACGGCAGCAATCATCAGTGTCGCGGTGAGCCCACACCGCCCGGCCCGCGGCCCGGTCCTTCCATGGAAGCGGTCACGCCATCACGGCTGGGCTGCCGCGATGATTCGTGGCCGTCGCGCGAGTCGTAGCCGACAACGCCCACCACCGAAGGAGAACCCAGATGGACTGGAAGCTCGAGGTTGTCGTCATTCCCGTCTCCGACCAGGATGTCGCCAAGGAGTTCTATGCCGAGAAGGTCGGTTTTCGGCTCGATGTCGACCACCACGGCGGTGGGGACTTCCGCGTCATACAGCTCACCCCCCCGGGCTCGGCGTGCTCGGTCACCTTGATGAAGATGCCCGATCGGGCCGGCTCGCTGAACGGGCTTCACCTGATCGTCTCCGACATCGACGCCGCGCGGGAGCAGCTCGTCGGCGGAGGTGCCGGACCGACGGACATCTTTCACTTCGTCGACGGGGAGCAGCGGCCTGGCCCGGACCCCGAGCGCCGCGACTACGGCTCGTTCCTGTCCTTCCGGGACCCGGACGGCAACCAGTGGATGGTCCAGGAGGTCCGGCCGACGGCGCAATGAGGCGCCGGCCAGTCGCGGCGCCCGCATCTCACAGGTGGTGATCGCCGTGCGTTCGACACGGTGTGAGTTCCTCCGTCATCACCACGGCGCCCCGGTCGACATGGCCACTGCGCCTCGTGGCCCTCGCTGTCATCTGGGGACTGTCGTTCCTCCTCGTCAAGGTCGGTGAGCGCGCCTTCGCGCCACTCGAGGTCAGTGTTGGGCGGATGCTCGCGGGGACCGCGGCGCTCGTGGCCGTCGTCGCGGTCGCTCGCCAGCGACTGCCGACGGATCCGCGAGTCTGGGGACATCTCGCCGTCGCGGCGTTGCTGCTCAACGTGCTGCCGTTCTGGCTCATCGCCTACGGCGAGCTCCACCTATCCAGCGTGGCGGCCGGGATCTGGAACGCGACGACGCCACTGTTCACGCTGCCGGTGGCTGTCTTGATGTTCGGCGAGGAGCGGGGCTCGGCCCCGCGGGCCGCCGGGCTGCTCGTCGGCTTCGCCGGCGTCGTCACGGTGCTCGGCGCCTGGTATCAGCCGGTCGGCGCGGCCGTCGTGCTGTTCGGCGCGGCGATCACGCAGACGCTGCAGTAGCGGTGGCCGAGGCGCATACGATGACCTGGGGGGACGGGGGTGGCAGCCGCGCGCCCGGACTCTCCACCGGCGCCCGACCGGTCGGCGGTACCGAGACCGGGGTGCTCGCGCGCAGAGCTCGGACACGGTTCTGGTTCGAGCCATTTCCGCTCGACGCTCGACCGCGCTACAACCCCCCTTGGTATGAGGCTGCGCGCGCCCGTTCGGGACGAACTCAACGCGGTGTTCGCGCTGATGGCGGCGCGTGACATCGCCGACATCGGCGCACCTGACTACACGCTCGAGGACCTCGCCGAGGAGTGGGACCTGTCGGAGGTCGACCTCGCGCGGGACGTCGTCGTCGCCGAGTCCGACGCCACGAGCATCGCCGGCGGGATCGTCGGGTACGCGATCGTCCGGTCGGTCGGGACGCTCGCGATCGTCGCTCCCGACCACGAGGGCCAGGGGATTGGCGCGCAGTTGCTCGCGTGGGTTGAGCGACGCGCCCGCGAGCGCGGGGATGAGCGCTACCGGCAGTGGGTCGCCGCGAGCAACGAACGCGGTTGTGCACTCCTGCTCCGCGCGGGCTACGAGCCGGTGCGGAGCTACTGGCGCTTCGTGCGTCCGCTCGCCGGCGCTGAGCCAACGGCCGTTCCGTCCCCGCCCGCCGGGATGCGCCTGCGTGCGCTCGACCCGGTGGCCGATGCAGCGACGCTGCACGCGCTCCACGCGGCGACCTTCGGCGGCAATCCGGATTACCACTCGGAATCCCCGGAGGCTTTCCGCGAAGAGCACCTGGGCGCCCACGATCTCGACTGGGAACTGAGCCGCGTCGCCGAGCGCGACGGCACACCGATCGGCTACCTGCTCGCCCGCCACTGGGCAGGCGAAGGCGTGACGTTCATCGACCTCCTCGGCGTGCACCCGGCCCACCGCGGCGCCGGGCTCGCGACCGCGCTGCTGCACTCGACCTTCTCCCTCGCCGCGGAAAAGGGGCTGCGCGAGGTCCAGCTCGGCGTTGCCTCCGACAACCCGGGCGCCCTGCGGCTCTATGAGCGCTGTGGGATGACGCCGCGGTTTCGCTTCGACACCTTCGAGCGACCCACCCGCGTCGTGACATGAGCGAACCTCAGCGGGGCTCAGTCGCGCTCGAGGTACCGCGGCTCCGCGAACACCGACTCGATCACCGGCGCAAAGGCCTCGAGCGCAAGCGAGTCGTAGGCGGGGTCAAAGCAGTTCTGGTCATAGCGCTCGCAGAACTCGACGCAGGCCGCGTAATGAGGATGCTCGCGGAAGCGATCGCGCGCGTTGGGGTCCTCGCCGAAGTGGTGGGCGTAGTAGTACGCCTGGAAGATCCCGTGGTGGCCGACGATCCAGCAGAGCTCCTCGCGCACGAACGGCCGGAGGATGGCCGCGACCATCTCGCCGTGGCTGTAGGGGGCGAGCTCGTCGCCGATGTCGTGCAGTAGCGCCGCAGCCACATACTCGTCGTCGCGGCCGTCGCACCGGGCCCGGGTCGCCGACTGCAGCGAGTGCTCGTAGCGGGACACCTGGTAGCCGCCGAAGGAATCTTCGAGAGCCTTCACGGCCCCGAGCAGCCGCTGGGGCAGCGCGGCGATGTAGGGCGCCTCGAGCCGCTCGAGCAGCTCATAGTCCTCGCGGGTCCCGTCGGCCATCCGGGTGAAGCCGACCGTCCCCGAGTTGCCTGAGTCGGTCGCGGACACTGAGGCCAGCCTACCCCGAGCCGGCCACGATCTCCTGGGCCCAGCCGGTGGCGCGCGGTCCAGCGCTCGCCGCAACGGTGATGAGATCGCTGCCGGCCGGGGTCGGCACGGTCACGGAGAAGTGCCCGTCCGGAGCGGAGGCGACCTGCACCATCGTGGCGTCCGTCGAGGCGCCGACGGGCGTCGAGCTCACCGATACCGCCGCTCCTGGCGACGTCGTGCCACTCACGACGGTCGTCCCACCGACCTGGGCGCCTGCCGCCGGCCCGGTGATCACGACCGGCAGCGCGCTCGTCCCACCGCCGATCAGATACCGCTCGCGGGTAATCGCGGGCTGATCGACGAGCGTCCCGGTCTGCAGGTCGTGGACGAGCCGCACGTACTGCCCCTCCGCCCAGATCAGCGGCGTCGCCGACCCCGCTGCCTTGCCGTCGATGAAACCGATCGAGGCCGTCGCCGGGTTCGACCCGTAGGGCGCGCGCGGGATGTTCGGATCCTCCCAGGCCTGCTCGGGCATCAGCCCGATGCCCCATGACATGCGGCGCATCGCCAGCGCGAGTGCGCGGGCCCCGGCGAGGTCGCCGGTCTGCATCGCCTGCTCGGCTCGCTCTCCGTCAAGGGTCGGCCACAGATGACCCGAGCCGACGGCGTTATGGGACGGCGCGCCGCTCGGGGAGCAGTTCGTCGGGTCGGGCTCGTAGCAGTCGCCGTAGCCGTCGGTGCTGCCGTTGGCCTGCACTCCGTACCGGTGCCAGCCGGGACCTGAGGGCGTCGCGCGCCGCAGCACGGAGTCGACGACGGCGAGCGAGCGCGTGACGTCGGGATCGCGCGCGCTGAGCGCCCCGAGCCGGGTGAGCTCGAGGAAGCCGGCGTCGACGACGCGGCGCTGGTCGACGTTGCTGAGGCTGCCGTTGTTGAGGTCGTAGGTGGTGGCGGCGTTCGGGTCGCCCCCCGTGGCCAGGCGCAGGAAGTAGCGATGATCGCCATAGGGCCCGGTATCGGTCACTGTCCACGCCTTCACCTGGCGCTGGTAGTCGTCGGCCGTCGCCTGGTAGAGCCGGGCTCGGGCCGGGTCCCCGGCGGCCTGCGCGAGATGGGCGGCGGCGGTGAGCCCGGCGATCTCCGCGGCGATCGAGGAGGGTGAGTAGCCCATGTGCTCCTCCCAGCGCTCCTCGCCGTAGGCGGGACCATGGTTGACGACGAAGTCGGCGTCCGGGCGGATGTGCGCCGTGTACAGCGTCCGGTCCCCGTCGAAGCCGGCCTGCCAGGCCATCAGCAGCGGATCGGCGTCCTCGTCGATTTCGTACAGGCCATACGTGTCGGGGGCGACCGCTCCGTTCACAAGCGAGTCGCGGGGAAAGCTGCCGTCGGGCTGCTGGGCACGGTCGAAGAGGAAGCGAACCATCTCCCGGGCGCTCGTCCGGTCGCCGTCGGCGAGCAGCCCGGTGAACGTCTCGTAGCTGTCGCGCGCGAACACCGACCGGTACGTGTAGCCGGCGTGGGTGGTGAGCGCGAACATCGACTGGCCCCAGGGATCGGCCGGCGCCGCGACGAACGCGCCCGGGTACGTCTTGTCCTCGGCGGCCTTGATCACGTTGGCCGCCAGCCAGTACCCGCGCGCAGCGCTCGCCGGCGGCCGACGAAGCGCGGCGTCATAAGCGTGCCAGCCGGCGAGGTAGCGCCGAAGCACGGTGGCGTACGGTGTGGCCGCGCTGCGCTGCGCGGCGGCGACCGCGGTGGCCGGGGCGCTGCCGAAGCCGAGCACGACAGTGAAGGGCCGGATCGGGTCGCTGATCTGGGCGGTCTCGACGACGTTGCCGGCGGTCGCGGTGCGGTAGGCGAAGCGCAGCCGGCGGTAGGTGTCGAGCTGGCTGAGCCCGTCGCTCGGCGTGCCGACGTAGCCGCTCGACGCGCGTACGAAGGGGCGGTCGGCGAGCAGCGCGCCGGCGACCCGGGCGGCGAACGGCCCGGTCGGGGTGACGGTGTCGGTGGCGACAAGCGCGCCGCTCGCGCGGTCGATGGCCCCGTTGTTGGGCAATGCATTCGTCGCGCCACCACCGCCCGTATTGTCGATCGTCGGGTCATAGCGCACGTACACCTTCAGGCGGCTCAGCGTCCCCGCGGTCGCCCCGCCGAGTGGCGCGAGCGTCGTGTGGATGAGCACGCTCGCTCGAGCTGGGTCGGTCGAGTAGTCGGTCACCAGGGCGAAGCCGCGGCGCGGGTCTCGGCTCGTGATCCGGCAGAGCATCCCGCTCGGATCGGGCGAGCTCACGGTGTAGGTCATGTCACGCTGCTGGAGATCCGCAAACGAGCGCCCGTCGGTGACGACGTACTGGACCGTGTTGACGTTGCTGGTCTCGATCGTCGGACTGAAGGTGTCCGACAGCACGCCGTCGGCGACGCTGAACCACACCTTCGAGGTGGAGCTGCGCGCGGTCGCGAAACAGTCCTTGCGAGCGAGGTCGAGATAGGACTGCGCGCCGGGGCCACCGGGAGCGCTCCCGACGGACGACGCCGCGGACGCGGTCATCGCGCTCGCCCAGGCGGTGAGCCCGGCGAGGACCACTGCAAGCGCACGAGCGCGCATGGTCTGTGGCGTTCGCATACTGCCTCTCCTCCCTCGGCGCGACTAGCTCGGCTGCTACCCGGGCGGCTCCGCCCCGAAACGGCTAGGGAACGCTGAGGTCGGTCGTCCACGCCCCGGGCGACCCGAGCGCGACGAACGCAGAGCGGCGCTCGAGCAGCGCGCCCGCAGCTGCCCGGCCGCCGGCGAGGCCGAGAGCGAGGTCTCGCGCGCTCGGCCGCGCGGCTCGCTGGGCGTGGCCGAGGATCGTCGGATGCACGCGGACACCGGAGGCGCGCGCGAGCGCTGCGGCGACGGCGACGGCGTCGCCGATCCCCTCGGGCATGACGACGATCGCCTCGCCCACCTGGGCCGCGCCCGGCAGCCGGGCGGCGACCCGCTCGATCTCGGCCGGGGCGAGACTGAGCAGCGGGCCGGCGAGCCCGGCGGCCGCGGCGACGGCGACGGCGAGGTGATCGGTGTCCCCGCCGAGCGTCTCGACGACGAACGCCCGACCGGGCAGCGCACGCCCGGTGATGCGAAGCTGGTCGATCACGCCGACGGCGTCGTTGACCGCGGAGTCGATCCCGATCGTCGACCCGGTTCCCGGGACGTCGTTGTCGATCGTCGCCGGGACGAAGGCGACCGGCATGCCGAGCCCGGCGAGCGCGCGCGCGCCGGCGAGCGAGCCGGCACCGCCGATCACGGCGAGCCCGTCGACCCGCTCATCGTCGAGCGCCTGCTTGACGCGCCGCAGACCGTCGCGCGTGCGCATCTCAGCATGGCGGGACGAGCCGAGCCAGGTGCCCGCCTCGCGCAGGAAGCGACGCGCGAGCGACGCGGTGATCGCCGAATGCTCGCGGGTGCTGACGCCGTGAAAGCCCCGCGCGAAGCCGAGGACCTCGGCACCCGCCGGTTCGGCCGCTTCGCACACGCCGACGACGGCCGCGTTCATGCCGGGCGCGTCACCGCCACTGGTCAGCACCCCGAGGCGGAGGGTCACGGCCCGTCCCCGCCCGGGTGGGCATGGACGAACCGAACCCCGGCGAGCCAGTCGACGCGACCGAAGACAAGCGATCCGGGCACGACCCCGTCGGCTCCCGCCTCGGCGAGCCGCGGGACCGTGTGCGCGCGGATACCGCCGTCGACGACGAGCTCCGGGCGTCGGTGGCTTTCGTCGCGGGCCGCACGGATCTGCGCCACCCGGGGGCACACCTCAGGGGCGAGGTCGGCGCCTTTGACACCGATGGCCGTGCCCATGACGAGGATGCGGTCGACGCGCTCAAGCTGCCCGAGCGCGAGCTCGACCGGGTCGTCGAGGGACAGGGCAAGTCCCGGCCGGATCCCGTGGCGCTCGATCGCCTGCAAGGTGGTAGTGACATCGGCGCAACTATCGGCAAAGACGGTGAGCAGCTGCGCCCCGGCGGCAGCGAACGGCGCGATCCACCGATCGGCGTCGGCCACGATGAGATGCACGTCGATCAGCGCCGACGGGCGCCTAGCGGCGAGCGCCCGCACCGTCTCCGCCCCGAACAGGAGCTCGGGGGTGAAGTGCCCGTCCATCACGTCGAGATGGAATCCGTCGACGTGACGATCGAGCGCCTCCACCGCTGCGCCGAGTGCGAGCTGGTCGGCGGACCACAGCGAGACGTAGGCCCTCACCTCAGCTCCCGCGTCCCTCCGGCCACGGCTAGCCGCTGATCCGTCCCGGCCGCAGCGGCGCGAGCTGCGCGTTGAGCTTCCCGAAGGCGCGGCTTAGGGCCTTGATGTCGGCGTCGGACAGCGCCGCGGAGAAGTGCTCCTCGAGCCATACGTGGTGCTGGCGCCGGGCCCGCCTCATCGCCACGACCCCAGCCTCGGTCTGGAAGATGAGCACCGAGCGGCGATCGTTCTCCGGGCGGTGACGGCGGATGAGCCCGGCCGCGACCATTCGGTCGACGACACGCGTCAGTCCGCTCTTGCTGTAGAGGATCTTCTCGGCGAGCTCGTTCATCCGAAGACCGCTGGGGGCCTCCTCGAGGTGCACGAGGACGTCGTACCACTGAATCGGGAAGCCGAGATCGCGTTCGAAGTCCCGCTCGAGCACGTCGATCAGCACAAGCGAGCTCTCGAAATAGAGCCGCCAGGCGCGAAGGCGCTCGGGTGAAGGGGTTGACACGGTTCGTTCGCGACGCGATAGTACGCGGTGCAACTTTTCTTGCCAGTATTGTTCGCGACAGGACTGATGCTCAGGGTATCAGTCCGGAGGAAAGGGACCGGGATGTCCACCACCGCACAGCCAGGTTCAACCACCGACGCCGGCACGGAGGTCACGCCGGGCCGGATCATGGAGCTCGGACTGGCGTTCTGGGGCTCGAAGACGCTGCTCAGCGCCGTCGAGCTCGGCCTGTTCACGGAGCTCGCCGTCGAGGCACAGGACGCCGAGGCAATCGCCGCACGGCTCGAGCTGCATCCGCGCGGCGCGCGGGATTTCCTCGACGCGCTCGTCGCGCTCGGGATGCTCACCCGCGAGGACGGCGTATACGCGAACACGGCCGAAACCGACCTGTTCCTCGACCGCGGAAAGCCGAGCTACATCGGCGGCATGCTCGAGATGGCGAACGCACGGCTGTACCCGTTCTGGGGCCGGCTGACCGATGCCCTGAAGACCGGCGAACCCCAGAATGAGGCCAGGATCGGCGGTGACTTCTTCGCCGAGTTGTACGCCGATCCCGACCGGCTCGAGCAGTTCCTCCAGGCGATGACCGGCCTGAGCATGGGGGCCGGCGCCACGATCGCCGCCCAGTTCCCGTTCGAGCGTTACGAATCGGTCCTCGATCTCGGGTGCGCCAAGGGCGGCCTTCTCGTCCAGCTCGCCGAAGCGCATTCGCATCTGCGCGGCACCGGCTTCGATCTCCCGGCGGCGCGGGATGCCTTTGAGCGGCATGTCCGGTCCGCCGGGCTCGATCGGCGCGTCGGCTTCGTCGGCGGCGACTTCTTCTCCGACGCGCTTCCCAGCGCCGATGTGATCACCCTCGGCCACATCCTCCATGACTGGGGTCTGGCGGAGAAGCGGCAGCTGCTCGCCAAGGCGCACGACGCCCTCCCCACCGGTGGTGCCGTGATCGTCTTCGAGGCGATGATCGACGACGCCCGGAGGGAGAACGCCTTCGGCCTGCTCATGAGCCTCAACATGCTGATCGAGACGCCGGCCGGCTTCGACTACACCGGCGCCGACTGCCAGCGCTGGATGCAAGAGGCCGGCTTCAGCGAGACCTACATCGCGCCCCTGCCAGGCCCCGACTCGATGGTCGTCGGCATCAAGTAGGCGCGGTCGCCGTCGCCTCGTTCAGATCAGATGCAGGCTCGGCGAAGGTCTCCGCGAGCTCCGCGCGCGAGTGCAGACCAAGCTTCTGGTAGACGTGGCGCAGGTGATATTCGACCGTCTTCGGACTGAGGAACAGCGCGGCCGCCGCTTCCCGCGTCGTATGACCGCCGGCGAGCAACAGGGCGATTTGGAGCTCCTGTGGCGTGAGGTCGTCGAGCGTGCTGGGATCGCGGCGCCGCGCTGTCTCCCCTGTCGCCTGCAGCTCGAGCCGGGCCCGGCCGGCGAGCAGGCGCGCGTCGAGTCGCTCAAACGTCGCCGTGGCCGCGCGGAGCTGCTCGCGGGCCTGCGTCCGCCGCCGCGCGCGGCGTAGGCGCTCGCCGAAGGCCAACCGCGTCCGCGCCGTCTCGAAGGCGTCCGGAGTCTTGGCATGCTCCTCGAGGGCGCGACCGAAACAGTCGGCGAACACTCCCTCGTCGGCGACCAACCCCTGGCAGCGCAGGGCGCGGGCGAGGGACCACGGCTGCCCCTTGGCCTCCGCGGTGGCGGTGAACGCGACGGCAAGTCGCTCGGCCTCCACGCTGCGCCCCAACCGCGTGTAGACCTCGACGAGCTCCGGCGCCGGCGACAGATCGGCGTCGGTGATCCCGAGCTCGGCGAGCAGGTGACGCTGGTGTTCGAAGTGCCCGGCGGCGTCATCGGTCTCGCCGAGTCCGACCGCGAGCTCACCGAGGGCGGCGGCCAGCCACACCTCCATCAGTCGCGTCCCGAGCTCGTCGCAAAGGGCTCGCGCCTCGGCCGCGTGCGCGCGGCACCCGTCCTCGCTTCCGCGCCGCGCCTCCAGCCACGCGAGCCCACTGAGCCCGAAGACGAGGGCCGTGCGCTGGTCGCTCTCCCGCGCGAGCTCGATCGCCTCGCGATACGTCGCCTCGGCGATCGCGAGCCGGTCGGTCGTCGCCTGGTCACGCGCGATCAGGTTCAGGACAAAGGGAAGCGCGCCGATCGCCGCGCGGGCCCGAGCGCTGTCGAGGGCCCGCTCGAGGAGACCCCGGCCGGTTCCCGCTTGGCGCAGGAAGATCGGAGCCACTGCGAGCCACGGCAGGAGCCGCACGTCGTCGTCGAGGTCCGGAGCCGTCTCGGCAAGAGCGATCGCCCGCTGGATGGCGTCGGCGCCGGTGGCGGCGTCGCCACCGGCGACGCGGGCCATGCCGAGTGCCGTGGTGGCGAGAAAGCGCGTCCGGTCCGAGGCGCCGACCGGCAGCTCGGACCATGCCCGCTCGGTGAGCGACAGCATCTCCGCCGGGTTCCCGGCGAGAAAGCACGCGTATGCCGACTCGGCGAGCATCATCACCGCCCGCTCGGGATCCGCCCGTGCGGCGGCCGCCGTCAGGATCGCGTGGCCGCGCATGACCGGCCCCCGACGCGTGGCGATGTGACCGGCCAATTCGTCGATCTCGAGCAACAGCCCGGGATCGTCGCTTGCGGTGCGGGCTTCGTCGAGCAGCGCGACCGCGGCGTCGGCCCGTCCTGAATCCCAGCTCGCCTCGGCGGCGATCCGCAGCAGGCGCGCCCGCCGCGCCGGATCGGGCGAGAGCCGCGCCGCGCGTTCGAACGCGGCCGTCGCGCTCGCGTACGCACTGCGCTCGCGGGCTCGCGTGCCGGCCTGCTCGAGCGCGGCCGCCGCCGCCGCATCGACGCCGACGGCTGCGGCCGCGAGGTGCCAGGCCCTGCGGTCGACGTCACGGTCGGGCAGGGCAGCAGCCAGGGCTCGGTGGGCTCCACGCCGTGCCTCGCCAGGTGCCTCCGCGTAGATCGCCGAGCGGGCCAGCGGATGGCGAAACTCAACCGCGCCGGCACGCACAGAGATGAGCCCCACCGCCTCGGCAGCTGCGAGTGGGTCGAGGTCGACCCCGAGCAGAGCGGCGGCGCGCGCGAGCAGCCGCAGATCGCCGGAGTCGCTCGTCGCGGCCAGGAGCAGGGCGCTGCGCTCCCGATTGCCCAGCTTTCCGACGCGCCGAAGGAAGGCGTCTGAGATCCGCCTCGATACGAGCAGCGGTGCCCCTTCGGGTGCAAGGGCCAGCGCATCGGCATCGCCGGCCAGCTCCAGCAGCCCGAGCGGATTGCCCGCTGTCGCCTCGTGCAACCGGCCCGCCGCCTCGGGCGCCACGTCGCCGAGCAGCAGCGCCGCGTCGTCCGGGCTCAGACCCCGGACGCTGAGCGACGGCAGGTCGGCCCCGTCGAGGAGCGAGGCTTCCCCCGCGCGGACGGAGATGAGCACCGCAATCGGGTCGGCGACGAGTCGGCGCACGGCAAACAACAGGGCTCCGGCGCTCGCGTCATCGAGCCAGTGAGCGTCGTCGATGAGCACGGCCACCGGACCGGCCTCCGCGTAGGCGGCGAGGAGACTGAGCGTCGCCGCGCCGATCGCGAAGCGCTCCTGCGCCCGGGCCGGACGTAGCGCGAGCGCGCCCTCGAGGGCGACGGTCTGCGGCCCGGGGATGCGCTCGATCAGGCCGAGCGCGGGACGGACGAGCTCGAGCAGCGAGGCGAACGGGATCTCGGCCTCGGATTCGACGCCGCGGGCCCTCAGCACCCGCATGCCGCCGGCGCGCTCGCCGGCGTAGTCGAGCAGGGCGGTCTTGCCGATCCCGGGCTCGCCGACGAGCGCGAGGGTCGCGCTCCTACCGGACCGGGCGCGGTCGAGCACCGCGTCGACCTCGCTCCGCTCGGGGGCTCGCCCCACCAGCATGGGCCGATTCTGACACCCACAGGTGCGAGGGCGCAAAAGACTAGGTGGGCCCCTGATGCGAGGCGTGTGCCGCCAACCTAGGCTCGCCGCACCCAATCAAGGAGGGGCATGATGAGTGCAGTGGAACACGCCGTCGAGGTCGACGGCGACAAGCTGATGCAGTTCGTCTTTCGCGCCGTCGACGAGGTCGGATCGACCCTCAACACCGCGCTGGTCGTGATGGGCGACAAGCTCGGTCTCTACCGCGCGCTCGCCGACGGCGGCGCACTGTCGCCAGCCGAGCTGGCCGCGCGCACCGGCACCGCCGAGCGCTACGTGCGCGAGTGGCTGAACGCCCAGGCGGCCGGCGGCTTCGTCGCCTATGACCCGGACAGTGGCCGCTATGCGCTGCCGCCTGAGCAGGCGGTCGCGCTCACCGACCAGGACAGCCCGGCGTATCTCCCCGGCTTCTTCCAGATCGCGCTCGGGTCGGTGATCGACTCTCCCAAGATCACCGAGCTCGCCCGCCGCGGCGACGGCTTCGGCTGGCACGAGCACGTCGGCGATGTTCACGACGGCTGCGAGCGGTTCTTCCGCCCGGGATACAACGCCCATCTCGTCGCCGAGTGGCTGCCCGCTCTCGACGGAGTCGTCGAGAAGCTCGAACACGGCGCGACGGTGGCCGACGTCGGCTGCGGGCACGGAGCGTCGACGGTCCTCATGGCGCGAGCGTTTCCGCGCTCGAGGTTCGTGGGGTCGGACTACCACGATGGCTCGATCGAGATCGCTCGTGCGCGGGCGCAGGACGCCGGCATCAGCGAACGCGTCGATTTCCAAATCGCGCCCGCGGCGGCGTACAGTGGCACCGACTACGACCTCGTCACGATGTTCGACTGTCTGCATGACATGGGCGACCCCGTCGGCGCCGCGCGGCACGTCCACTCGACCCTGAAGCCGGACGGGACGTGGCTGATCGTCGAGCCGCAGGCCGGGGACCGGGTCGAGGACAACTTCAACCCGGTCGGCCGTGCGTACTACGCGTTCTCCACCCTGCTGTGTACGCCGGCGTCGTTGTCGCAGGAGGTCGGGCTGGCGCTCGGGGCGCAGGCCGGTGAGGCCCGTATCCGTGACGTCGTCCAGACCGCGGGCTTCACGCGCTTCCGGCGCGTGGCCGAGACGCCGTTCAACGTCGTGTATGAGGCGCGCCCGTGACCGAGCAGGTCGCGTCACCGGCGGTGCCCGCGGGGCGCGCGGGCACCGCTCGGCGCGAGCAGACCCGGGCGAGGTACCCCGACCGCGAGGGTTACATCGAGCGCGACGGCGTCCGCGTGTTCTATGAGGTCTATGGAGCCGGCGACCCCACGCTCGTGCTGCTACCGACCTGGTCGATCGTCCACTCGCGAGTGTGGAAGCTGCAGATCCCCTATCTCGCGCGGCACTTCCGCGTCGTCACCTTCGATGGCCGCGGCAACGGACGCTCGGATCGTCCGGTGGGCGCAGAGCAGTATCGGATCACCGAGTTCGCGGATGACGCGCTCGCCGTCATGGACGCCACCGACACGGCCGGGGCGATCCTGGTGGCGCTGTCGTGCGGAGCCTTGTGGGCCACGGTTCTCGCCGCCGATCACCCCGAGCGCGTCGCCGGCATCGTCTACCTCGGGCCCGCCGTCGCGCTCGCTCCGAACCACACCGAGCGCCAACTCCATCCGTTCGAAGACGCCCTCGAGGCCGACGCCGGCTGGGCGAAGTACAACCGGCGCTACTGGGCGCGCGACTACCTCGGCTTCCTCGAGTTCTTCTTCGCCAAATGCTTCAACGAGCCCCATTCGAGCAAGCAGATCGAGGACTGCATCGGCTGGGCGCTCGAGACGACGCCCGATGCCCTCGCCGACGCCACCCGTGGGATCGGGCTGGCGGGCAGGGAATCCTTCCGCACGACGTGCGGGCGCGTGCGCTGCCCGACGCTCGTCATTCATGGCGACGAGGACCTCGTGCGCCCGCACGCGCAGGGGGCGGCGCTCGCGCTCGCGACCGACGGCGACCTGGTCACCATGCATGGGTCCGGACACATTCCTCAGGCCCGCGACCCGGTGCGGGTCAATCTCCTGATCTCCGACTTCGTCCGACGACCGCGAACGTCGGCCTGGAGCCGGGCTTGCGCTCAACGCCACCGGGTCCTCTACGTCTCATCGCCGATCGGGCTGGGCCATGCGATGCGGGACGTGGCCATCGCCGACGAGCTGCGCCGGCGCCGGCCGGATCTCCAGATCGACTGGCTGGCGCAGCATCCGGTGACCGAGCTGCTGCGTGCGCGCGGCGAGCGCATTCACCCCGCGAGCGCTCTCCTCGCCAGCGAGTCCGGCCACTTCGAGTCCGAGTCGGCTGAGCACGACCTCCACTGCTTCCACGCCTGGCGTCGCATGGACGAGATCCTCGTGGCGAACTTCATGGTCTTCCACGACCTCGTCTCAAGCGAGCGCTACGACCTCTGGATCGGCGACGAGGCGTGGGAGCTCGACTATTTCCTGCATGAGAACCCCGAGCTCAAGCGCGCGCCGTACGCGTGGATGACCGACTTCGTCGGCTGGCTGCCGATGCGGGACGGCGGCGAGCGGGAGGCCCGGCTGACCGCCGACTACAACGCCGAGATGATCGAGCAGATCGCACGCTACCCGCGGCTGCGCGACCGCGCCCTGTTCGTCGGCGAGCCGGATGACATCGTCGATGCGCGCTTCGGCGCTGACCTGCCGGCAATCCGCGACTGGACCGAGCAGCACTACAGCTTCCCCGGCTACGTCACCGGCTTTGACCCGGCGGCGTTCGCGGATCGCGACGCGCTCCGCGAGCGACTCGGGTACCGGGCGGACGAACGCGTGTGCATCGTCACCGTCGGCGGTTCCGGCGTCGGCGCCGGTCTGCTCCGGCGCGTCACCGCCGGGTTCCCGGAGGCCAAGCGCTTCGTGCCGGAGCTGCGGATGATCGCGGTGACCGGCCCGCGAATCGACCCGGCGTCGCTCCCGGCCGTCGACGGGCTCGAGGTCCGCGCCTACGTGCCTGACCTCTATCAGCACCTTGCCGCCTGCGATCTCGCTCTCGTGCAGGGCGGCCTGACGACGGCGATGGAGCTCACGGCAAACCAGCGACCGTTCATCTACTTCCCGCTTGGGCACCACTTCGAGCAGACCCATCACGTCCATCACCGCCTTGCGCGCTACCGCGCAGGGCGGCGGATGGACTTCGGCGAGACCTCGCCGGATGCGATCGCCGTGGCGATCGCGGAGGAGCTCGGCCGCGAGGTCGATTACCGGCCGGTCAGGTCCGACGGCGCGGCGCGCGCGGCGGGGATGCTCGCCGAGCTGCTGTGATGTGACGACGCCCGCGCGGCGATCAGCTGGTCAGCGTGACGACGCCGTGGCGCTGCGCGTATTCGAGACAGCGCTGGCGTCCGCCGAGGCCAAGCGCCGAGAACACGAGCCGGCCGTCGTCGCCGATCAGAGACCAGCCGTCGCCGCTGGGTAGCAGTCGGAGACGCGGCACGGCGACGACCGCACCGAGCAGCGGCGCCGCGGCGAAGCTTCGCGGCCCCGCCTGGGTGTTGATGAGAACAGAGGAGGTCATAGCGCCAGCTTCCCGCGATTGCGTAAGCGGATCGATAGACGGATTCGGGAATTGCCTAAGAACAGCGCCGGCACCAAGCTCCGACGTAAATCTCACGCCGCTCTCGCGCCTTCCTCATGTCCGCAGAGCACGCTCGAGTCGTCCTCACCAACCAACCCTGCAAAGGAGTCACATGAGGAATATGAGATCGATGCTCGTCACCGGGGCGGCCGTGGGAGCGGTGGCAATCGGTGGCGGAGCAATCGCCAATGCCGCGACCTCGACGACGTCATCGTCGAGCTCCTCGACCCATCCCACGGGCCAGTCCGCGCCGCATTTCAACGGCCCGGCTCCCGGCACCGCGGCACACGAAGACGCGGAGAAGGCCGTGACCGGCTCAGCCGCGACCAAGGCCCAGGCGGCCGCGGTCAAGGCTGTCGGCAGCGGCACCGCCGGCGCGGTGACCACCGACTACTCGGGCTCCGGCTACGAGACCACGGTCACCAAGTCGAACGGCACCAAGGTCGAGGTTCATCTCGACAGCTCGTTCACGATCCTCCAGGGCCCGGGCGGGCATGGCGGGATGCCCGGCGGCCCGGGCGGGCATGGCGGGATGCCCGGCGGCCCGGGCGGGATGCCCGGCCGGGCGCCTGCCGGCGCCGGCGCACCCGGCGCCTGAGAGAGCGAAACGCGAGGAGGGCCGGCGCAGTCGCCGCGCCCTCCTCACGCGGTCGCCCTCGGCCGGTTTAGACTCTCCGGCGGAGGGCGATCAATGGCAAAGGCAAAATCTGGGAGCGACCGCACGCCGGGCGACGTGACGGAGGGGCTGCCGCAGACGTCTGCCGATACCGGTGCAGCCTCGGAGGCCAAGGGCGACCGCCTCAAGCGCAAGCGGTTCGAGCAGGAGCTCCTCAAGCTCCAGCGTGAGCTCGTGATCATGCAGGAATACGTCCGCGCAAAGGGCCTGCGGGTCGTGATCATCTTCGAGGGCCGGGACGCAGCCGGGAAGGGCGGTGTGATCAAGCGCATCGCCGAGCGGACGAACCCTCGCGTCTGCCGCGTCGTCGCGCTCCCGGCGCCGACGGAGCGAGAGAAGACGCAGTGGTATTTCCAGCGCTACGTCTCGCATCTGCCGGCCGCCGGTGAGATCGTCCTCTTCGACCGCTCCTGGTACAACCGTGCCGGCGTCGAGCGGGTGATGGAGTTCTGCACCGAGCGCGATTACGAGGAGTTCATGCGCTCCTGCCCGGAGTTCGAGCGGATGCTCGTGCGCTCGGGCATTCAGCTCATCAAGTACTGGTTCTCGGTGTCCGACGAGGAGCAGGAACGTCGCTTCCGCGCGCGCGTGCATGACCCGATGCGGCGCTGGAAGCTCAGCCCGATGGACCTCGAGGCGCGCGCCAAGTGGGTGGCGTACTCGCGCGCCAAGGACGAGATGTTCCGCTACACCGACATCAAGGTCGCGCCGTGGTACGTCGTCGAAGCCGACGACAAACGTCGCGCCCGGCTCAACTGCATCGCCCACCTGCTGTCCCTCGTCAAGTACGAGGATCTCACTCCACCCCCGCTCGAGCTCCCCCCGCGCGCCGACGATCCCTACGTCCGGCCGCCGATGGAGGAGCAGACGTTCGTGCCGCGGGCCTACTGACCCCCGCGGGGCATGAAGGATCGATCGGCGGCGCTTTGCCGAGAGCGGCGGTCGCCCTCTTGACATCGCTGCCGATATGTTTACGATATATCGCGTTAGGTCACGTCAGATCGAAGGAGTGAGCGTATGTTCGGTCAACGAGCACACTTCCATGGGGATTGGGGCGGCGGCCCGCGCGGCGGGTGGCAGCGAGGCGGTCCCTGGGGTGGCCCCGGTCCGTGGGGGCCTCCGTTCGGCGGCCGCGGCGGTGGCCCGCGCGTACGGCGCGGCAACGTCCGTGCCGCGATCCTCGCGCTGCTCGCCGAGCGCCCGATGCACGGCTACGAGATGATCCAGGAGCTCGAGTCGCGTACGAACGGCCTGTGGCGGCCGAGCGCGGGATCGATCTATCCCACGCTCCAGTTGCTCGAGGACGAGGGGCTGGTCAGCGGCGAGGAGTCGGGCGGGAAGCGACGCTTCTCACTGACCGACGCCGGGCGCACCGACGCGGAGAAGCTCGAGCGGCCGCCGTGGGAGGAGGTCACCGACGAGGGCGCGGGCCCCGCGTCGAGCCTGCGTGACGCCGCCTTCCAACTCGGCGCCGCGATCATCCAGGTGGCCCGGACGGGCTCCGAGGATCAGATCGCCAAGACGCGGGACATTCTGGGCGACGCGCGCCGGCGCGTCTATACCGTGCTGAGCGAGGACGCCGAGGGCTGACCCGCGGCCCGAGGCCAGCGATCGATCACAAGGAGAAGGACCATGCAACGCCCGTACATCGATCCAGCGGATGTGACGTTGTTGCGCTCGCTTGCCCTGCCGGGGACCGGAGCCGGGCTGCGTGCATCCGACGCCGAGCGTGAACGCGCCGCCGACACGCTCCGCCGGCACCACGCCGATGGCCGGCTCACCGTCGAGGAGCTCGAGGATCGCACCGAACGTGCGTATGCCGCTACGACGCGCGGAGAACTCGACCAGCTGTTCGGCGACCTGCCGAGATCGCGGGCGAGCGACGCGCAGCGTCGCGGGCGACGGCCGGCATGGTCGCCGCCGCTCGTCGCCCCGCTCCTCGTCGCGCTCGCCCTCATCGCGATCGTCACCTCGGCCCACGTCCTGTGGTTCGCCTGGCCGCTCATGTTCTTCGTGTTCTTCCGGTTCGCGCGCCGCGGGTACGGCTGGCGGACGCGCGGCTGGCCGGAGCGTTAGCGCAGGACGGGCCCGGGACCCGCCGTCGGGCCAGGCGAAGCTCAGCCGCCAAGCTCGCGCGAGCGGGAGGCGGCAGCGGAAACGGCGTCGAGCAACGCCGCCCGGACGCCACCGCGTTCGAGCTCGCGCAGGCCGGCGGCGGTCGTTCCGCCCGGTGAGGTGACCGCGGCCCGCAGCGCCGCGGGGCCGACGGTGCCCTCAACGAGCAGGCGGGCGGACCCCAGCAGAGTCTGGAACGCGAGGGTCTCGGAGACCTCGCGGGACAGCCCGGCGAGCACGCCCGCCTCGACAAGCGCTTCGGCGAAGAGGAACACGTACGCCGGGCCCGAGCCAGAGAGGCCGGTCACCGCATCAAGCGCGGACTCGGGCACGCGGACGACGACGCCGACCGCGCTCAGAATTCCCTCGGCCCAGACGAGGTCCGCTTCCTCGGCCGCCGAGCCGGGACTGATCGCGGCCGCCCCGGCGCCGATCAGCGCGGGCGTGTTCGGCATTGCCCGGACGACCGCCAGCCGGCGCCCGGCTGCCTCCTCGATCGCTCCGGTCGTCACACCCGCCGCGACCGAGAGCACGCGCCGGGCGCCCGCCTCGGCGACCGCGCGCGCGGCGCCGGCGACATCGCGAGGCTTGACGGCAAGCACGGCGGCGTGGGCCCGAACAACCGACTCGACGACCTCGACGCCGGGATGGGCGCCGGCAAGCTCGCGACGGCGTGACGGCGACACTTCGGCGACGACGAGCCCGTCCGCGCTGCGGCCGGCGGCGAGCAGACCGCCGAGCAGCGCCTCGCCCATCCGGCCGCCGCCGACGATCAGCGTGCGGTCATCCGTTGACGCGGACATCGCGGAAAGCCTACGCGATGGGCTCGGGGCCTCTGCCGCGCAACCGTGCAGCCGGCGCATTACCCTGAGGATCGTCCGAGTGGATCTTGCATCGGGAGGGAGACTGGCAATGACAGCTGAGCCAAAATCGGCTAAGCGCGGCTCGCGCACCGAGGCCAAGGGCTTCACCGCGGAGGAGCGTGCCGCGATGAAGGAGCGCGCTCGAGAGACGAAGGCCGGCCGCCGCGGCAGCGCAGCCCGCAAAGCAGACGGTGAGGGCGACGTGCTCGCGAAGATCGCCGAGATGGATGAGGCGGACCGCGTCATGGCGCAGCGACTTCATGCCATCGTCACCGCGAGCGCGCCGGAGCTCTCGCCGCGAACCTGGTACGGGATGCCCGCGTACGAGAAGGACGGCAAGGTCGTGTGCTTCTTCCAGAGCGCGCAGAAGTTCAAGACCAGGTACGCGACGCTCGGTTTCAGCGACAAGGCCCACCTCGACGACGGCGCCCTGTGGCCGACGAGCTACGCCCTGAAGGAGCTCACCTCCGATACGGAGACTCGGATCGCCGAGCTCGTAAAGCAGGCGGTCGGCTGAGCTCTACGCAGCGCGAGCCGTGTTGAGGCTCACGGCAGCGCGGACGAGGGCGACGAACGCCTCCTCATCGATCTCGTCCTCCTCGTGGACGTCGATCGCGCGCCGCGTGTTGCCATTGAGGCTCGAGTTGAACAGCCCCGACGGGTCCTCGAGTGAGGCCCCCTTGAAGAAGGTCAGCTTCACGACGCTCTTGTACGTCTCGCCCGTACAGATCGGACCTTCGCGGTACCACACCGGAACGCCCGGATTGGTCGCCTTGCGCCACTTCCACTCTTCGACGACGTCAGGTTCGGCCTGCTTGATCAGGGCCCGGAGTCTGGACAGGGTGCTTCCCCGCCAGTCGCCCAGCTCGTCGATCTTGGCGTCGATCAGCTGCGATGGAGTCTCGTCGTCGTGCGCGGAGCTTTTCACCATGTACCGGACGTTATCGCGCCCGGATGCGCACGGAGCCAGACCCAACCGCCGGCGGCGAAGCTCACGGCGGTCCGGGTCCGTCGGGTTGGCCTGGCGACCGGTCAGGGCCGCCAGGCCTCGAGCGCCTTAGACGGTGCGGACGTTGACGGCCTTCGGGCCCTTGTCGCCGGCCTCGGCGTCGTAGGAGACCTTCGCGCCCTCGGCTAGCGAGCGATAGCCGTCGCCGACGATCGCTGAGTGGTGAACGAAGAGGTCCTTCGACTGGTCATCGGGCGTGATGAACCCAAAGCCCTTGTCGTCGCTGAACCATTTGACAGTACCTGTAGCCATTGTTTCCTCCGGCGTGGTGACGTGCTGCGAACGCGGAGGGTGCTATGAGCAACGGCTACGAGCGCTGGCACTACTTTCTGTCGGGCAGAATGGCCCGACCCAATGGAGGCACCATAGCAGCCGCGCGATGACGTGAGCGAATCCGCGCAAGGACGCCCCGCGGCCGCGAGCCTTGCGCGAGGCCCCGCTGCGGAGCTACAGTGAGCGGAGCAGCGCACCAGGGCGCGGTCACCGATCGCCGTGATGGGCTGTGCTGGCAGAGCGGAACGCTTCAACGGTCACCCAAGTGGCCGGCAGGCCACGGTCCGTGGACGGGATGAGCTTGTGGACCGCTCGACCAGACGCTACACACAAACGCTTCGGCACGTGAACCCAGGCCACGCCAGGCCCAGGAGCGGATGATGGCCGGCGGTGGTGGTTCATCGTTGCTGCCGGTCGAGGTCGTCGGCGCCTGGGTGAACGCCTTCAACGTGCGCGATCTGGGCGGGATGCTCAACCGGGTTGACGAGGACGTCGATTTCCACCCGCTGAGGCTGACCGGCGTGACCGGCTGCTATCACGGGCATGACGGACTGCGCGAGTGGTTCGAGCTGCTGACCATCGACCCGGAGATCCAGATCGACCTCTCCGACGTCCACGTCGCACCTGACGAGGACGTGCTCGCCGCCGGATATCTGCTTCTCGGGCCGACGAACCTCGCGCCGTACTGCGCCCTCCATCGCGTCGTCGCCGCCCGGATCACGTTCATGCAGCAGTACCTGAGCGATCTCGAGACGCTCAAGCATCTCTCGATGACCCGCTGACGAAGAGCGGAGTCGTAGGGTCTTGACGTGGCTCAGGAGGCGCTTTAGGGTCCCTGCCCTCGACGCACCAGCAGGGGTGGTTCTTGGCGACATGAGCGATGAACCCGTAGGTTTCGTTTCTGAGGGGGAAGGGGCAACGGCTCCGCGCGTGTCGGCGCGGTTGCAGAACTCGACGTCGAATCGCGCCTGACCATGTCAAACGTCGAGGGCAAGGCAACGGCCATCACCGTCCTGACACCGATCAAGCTCGAGGGGCCGCTCGTGTTGATGGCCGTGTTCTGGGCCGGTCGGCACATCAAGGAGACGCTGACGAAGCTCGAGCAACTCTCGTTCATCCACTACGCCCGATGGGCGGTCATCGACCGCTTTCCGGGGGTGGATGGCGGTGAGAAGCTCGGTCATGACTATCTGCTGTTCGAGAGCAACTTCAACGGCACGTGGGACCAGTACATCGACGCGTTCTCGGAGGTTGTTCCACTCCGAATGAAGGCGATCTGGGGCACCTCCTATGGCTTCCCCGGTCCGGATCCGGTTGAGCCGTTCAAGGACTACATTCGCCGTAACGAGTACATCGCCAACCATTACTGGTCCGCCTATCCGGGGTTTACGACCACGGAGATCATCTCCGCCGAACATGTCGAGGCAGCCCTCGATGAGTTCCGCGCCAACGCCGGCGAACTCGAACCGGAGGCATTCAAGGCGGCCTACGAGTCTCTGCTGACCACGATCCAGCACGACCTATGAGCCGCCACAACAACGTCTGCGGTCAGGCGTACTCGTTGACTGTTCTCACTCCGATCATCGATGGTCGCGAGACGGCGCTCACCCAATACCTGAACGGCCTTGAAGCCGGAGACCGGAGTCCCTTGGCCGCGGTGCCCGGCACGCACTTCGCGCGCTGGGTTGTCCTCGATGACGTCATCCACGAAGGGGCCCAGCAGGGCGAGCGCGAGCATCTTGAGCACTCCCGGCTCCTGTTCACGAGCAACTTCGATGGGGACTGCGACCCGTATCTCGAGGCGCTCCGCACGGGGCTCGCGCACAGCGCCGACACGATCTGGGGTCACTGCATCGGGTATCCCGGCTCGGGCGACCGCGACGCATTTGCCGACTATCTCCGCCGCCATCAGATCGATAGCTCGCTGTTCTTCGCTGCCTATGGCGACCGAACGGTCGGCGAGGTCAAGCGCAGCCTCGCCGTGCGGACGGCGTTTGTCGATTTCGTCCTGCGGACCCAGGGCCTACCTGCTGTTGACCTCAAGCACGCGTTCATGCAGGAGTTCGGAGCGTGACCGACCTTGACCTCGACCGCATCCAGGGCTTCGTCGTTCGCGGATACCGCCTGCCGCTCGCCGGCTACATCTTCCTGCGCGTCGATGATCCGGTGCGGGCGGCGACCTGGATCTCCGAGATCGCCAACGAGGTGCTGACCGCCGCGCCCTGGTCGGAGAAGCCTGCCTCGGGCGTGAACCTCGCGTTTACCTACACCGGACTCGTGGCTCTCCAGCTTCCGGCCGCCAGCCTGGCGAGCTTCCCGGAGGAATTCCGTGAGGGCATGGCCGCCCGGGCCGACCTGCTCGGGGACGAGGGCGACAGCGCGCCCGCACGCTGGGAGGCGCCGCTCGGGACCAGTGACGTACACGCACTCGTGATGATCTCGGCCGCCCACCCACAGGCGCTGACGGCGCACGCTGCGCGCATCCACGAGAGCATGGCGCGCGGCGGGCTGACCGTCGTGCTTGAAGCCACCGGCAGCGCCCTGCCGCAGAACCGAGAGCACTTCGGTTACGCCGACGGTTTCGCCCAGCCGGAGATCGAGGGCGCCGGCCTTCCCTCCCAGCCGGGTGACGGCGCCCCGTTGCGCGAGGGCCAATGGCGGCCGATCCGAGCCGGTGAGTTCATCCTTGGCTATGCCGACGAGGAGAACGTCGAGCCAACCGCCCCGTCGCCTGACAGGCTCTCGACGAACGGCTCGTTCCTCGTCTACCGAAAACTCCGCCAGGACGTCGCCGCCTTCCGCCGCCAGCTCGCCGCTGCGGCGAAGCTGTACCCGGGCGGCGAGGAGCTCCTCGCCGCCAAGATTGTCGGTCGCTGGCGCGACGGCACGCCGATCGACCTCTCGCCCACGCATCCCGATCCGGCGATCGTCGACGATCCGAAACACAACAATGCGTTCTCGTACTCCTCCGATGCCGACGGTCTGCGCTGCCCGATCGGCGCCCACGTCCGCCGCGCGAACCCGCGCGACAGCCTCCCGTTCGAAGGCAAGCTGGTCAACCGCCATCGGCTCATCCGGCGTGGCATCCCCTACGGACAGCCCCTGCCCGAGGGCGCCGAGGACGACGGGCGGGACCGAGGGGTCATCTTCATGTGCCTTCAGGCGAGCATCACTCGCCAGTTTGAGTTCATCCAGAGCCAATGGCTGAACCGGGGCAACGCCTTCACTCTCGGCGAGGACGAGGACCTGCTCGTCGGCCCGCAGAACGGCGCTGGCCCCCACAAGATGACCGTCCCCGGCAACCCGCCGTTCTTTCTCGGTCCCCTCCACCGGATGGTCACCGTCAAGGGCGGCGAGTACTTCTTCGTCCCCGGCATCAACGGGCTTGAGTTCATCGCCTCCGCGGCCGCCAGCGGCGCGGCATGAAGAAAGGCTCCGCGCCTCGGCGGAAGCGCGGAGCCATCTCTGAGCTAGCGGGTATGCAGAAGCATGCCTAGGTCAATCGCGTTGGCCATCGCCTGATAGCCAGCGTCGTTGGGGTGCAGATGGTCGCCGCTGTCATAAGCGGGGTTGAACACCTGCGGGTCGGAGGGATCCGCGGTCGCCTTGGCGAAGTCGATGACCCCATCGAATGCACCGCTCGTGAGGATCCACTGGTTCACGGCCTCGCGGGTTTGCTCCTTCGCCGCGGACCAGTATCCGGAGCCCTTGAACGGCGTGAGCGTGCCGCCGAAGATCTTCAGTCCGGCAGCGTGGGTCTGGGCGATGATCTGCTCATACCCGGCGATGAGATCAGCCGCCGGGGTGTTGTTGCCTCCAATGTCGTTGATGCCCTCGAGCAGAATGACGTCCTTCACGCCGGCTCGCTCCAGCACATCCCTGTCCAGGCGAGCGAGGGCTGGAACGCCGGCCGTCGGACCGAACGTGTCGTTGATCACCTGGTTCGCGCTGATGCCCTCATCCGCGACGCTGAGTGTGGCGCCGTGACGCGCGTCGAGGCGCCGTGCCAGGTCGTTTGGCCAACGCGCGTTTCCGTCCACGGTGGACTGGTAGCCATCGGTGATGGAGTCGCCGAACGCGACGACGGTTCCCTCGACGGGCTGCTTCGCGATCACGTCCACACTGTCGATGAACCACCACGAGCTGATCGGGGTCCAGCCTGCGGCGGTCGCGTCTGGGGCTTGATCGGTACCGAAGGTGATGTAGGTCGTCTCCTGCGAGTCGGAGTGACCAGTCTGCTCGGTTGCATGCGGAATGTAGACGCTGACCGCGAGGTCGGTCAGGGGTGGGACCGATAGGCGCACTGGATCGCTGAGGGCCTCTGCCCCCTGTGGAATCGTGATCGAGCGTGAGCCTGAGAATGTCAGGGGTACGTTGGGCCCCCGAATGGTTCCGCCAGCCCCAGAGACCCCAATGTAGGCCTCGCCAATCTGCAACGGCTGGTCGCCGAACGTGTTCGTGAGGCGGACACGGACGGCGTCGCCGCCAACCGAGGTGAACACCACGTTGCGGATCGTTCCCGTGTAGTTGTGGTTGCCCATGTCGACAGGGCTTCCGCCCCAAGTGGCGACCCACTGCGCGCCACCCTGACCGCCCGAAGCCCGGTCGCTCTGCCGCGGGCTCGCAGACGCGAACCCGAGCGGGGCTGCGCTGGCCACGACGATGGCCGCGCCGACGGGCAGCCAAAGCCGCAGCCGCCGGCGAAGAAGCGAAGACATCGTTCTCCCTTAGTCCATACATCGCCGGACGGGCGTCCTCGCCCCAGGAGCACCCTTCTCGGCTCTGAGAGTGCTCGCGGATAGCGCGCGCGCCATCCGCTGTCTGCACGGGGACGCGGCGAAACATACGTGCGCCCGAGGCTGTCCCCGTTCACTTATCTCCCTCCCTCCTAGGATTCCGCCGTGGCCTCGTTCGCCAGGACTCTCCTGGCCAAAACGTTACTCCCGCACGCAGGCGCCGACCCGGCCAGGCCGCGACTATGTCATCCAGGTGACCGACGGTGTGCAGTCACGAGACAGGCGACCGTGCTCGAGCGGATCGGCCGGGCGAGTCGCTGGTGCAGGGCGATGTTCTTGGCGACCACCTCGTCACGCTGTCGAGGGGACAGGCGCGCCCAGAACGACATCGTGCCGAGCAGTCCGTTGAGCTCCTCGGCCGTGTGCTCGACAAGCCCCGGCATCGCGGCCACCTGTACGTCAGCGAACAGCGGCGCCACGTAGTCCCGCGCAAGGTCATAGCCTCCGAGCCACGCCCAGACCTCCGAGACGTTGGTGCGCCGCTCGGCGACGCCGGCGAGGATGCCGTCGAGGTCTCGGTACGTCGGCCAGCCGGCAGTGGCGTCTGGCGCGATCTCGGCGATCGCGAAGCGCAGTGCCCGTTGATCCTCCGCACTGCGCGGATCCTCGAGTCCGAAGTAGGACACGAGCGCGAGGCTTCCGCCGTCGACGAGCGCGTTGGCCGCCGCGCGCCAACTCACGTCGGGATCGACCCAGTGAATCGCCGTGGCCGAGAGCACGGCCCGGTAGTGCGCGTGCGGCAATGATGCGTCCTCGAGCCGTGCGTTGACGAACTGCACGTCACCAAGATCCTGGAGCCGATCTCGCGCCCTCGCGATCATCTCGCCACCGGGCTCGACCGCGGTCACCCGGAGTCCTCGACCGAGCAACGAGCGCGTCAACTGCCCGGTGCCGCAGCCGATCTCGAGCACCGAGGCACCGGGTCCGACGCGAGCGACCTCGCAGAACCGGTCGATGAGCGCGTCGGGGTAGCCTGGACGGTGTCGGTCGTACTCGCCGGCGACCTCGTCGAAGACCGTGCCGTAGCTCCGGGCATTGGCTCTGCTCGGCATGGTGGCACGGTAGCCCCGGGTGAGGACGGGCTGGTTAGGTGTCGAGCGACGCCTCGGCCTGCGCACGCAGCGCGTTCTGGCCCTCGGTGTACGCCTGGAGCCGCCGCTCGTGAAGAGCCGGCACGTCGACGGCGAGGTGCTCGTGGTTGGCGGGGTCGTAACGGACCGGGATCTTCATGCCGATGGTGAACGAGATCGGGATCACGGTCTTGTCCGTGATCCCCCTGAGGCCTTGCCCCGCCGGTACGTAGTAGTTGATCAACACCTCGGTGAATTCGGCCTTCTCGCCGTCGTCGAACTTGACGGCGATCTGCACCTTCGACTTGTTCCGCTGGTGAGTCATGCTGCTCTCGAGCACGACGCCCTCGATCTGGGCACCGTCGCTGAGAAGGTTGTCATTCCCGAACATGCCGCCCCTTTCGCTGCCTTCCGGAACGCCGGATGATATGTACTCAGGGTCGCTCGGGGACGTGGGCCGTCGGGTCCGGTCCGGTCCGAGCCGAGGCCTGGTGGGTGGCGGGCCCGCGGTTCAAGAGCCGATCCGCGTTGGCGGCGTACTCAAGCCCGCGATCGATCGCCTGGACGGCCTGCTCGAACTGGTAGGCGTCCGGTGGGCGTTGCATGCGCTGCCGAGCGTCCTCGAAGCTGTCGAGCGCCCGTGCGTACTCGTCCTTGCCCTCGGTGCTCGCCGCGGGCATCGAGCTCGCGATGTCAAGCGCTTCGATCTGCTCGGCGAGCTCGGTCAGGTTCCGATTCGTTAGCGCGCGGGCGTCGGCCAGCTCCTCGCGGCGTCGATGGGATGCTCGTGTGGCGCCCCGCAGCCGGCCGCCTGCGATCAGCACTCCGATCAGCGCCAGGACGACGGCCACGATCAGCACCGCCGTCAGGACGACGTCGCTGCCGCCATGTGTGGTTGCGGAGCCGGCGCTGTCCGAGGCAGCGCCGGCCAGGTGACCGGCGGCGGCATCGCTCCTCGCGAAGCTCTGGATCTCCAGTCGCAGGTCGTCGAACAGCGAGCCCTGGCCGTGGTGAAAGCCGTCGATGACGCCGTTCAACTCTCCCTGAGCCGCGTCGCTCGACTTCCAGGTGGCTCCGACCCAGAAGTTGGTCACGGTCGCGTCTCGTGGGTCCTCGGCGACCGCGATCAGCGTGCCGGCCGGCAGATTCCCGAACACCGGGTCGGCGAGAGTGCCGAGCGCCGCATCGCTCCGTGGTGCAACGACCATGATCCGGATCCGACCCGGATCGAGCCTGGCGATCTCGGCCCGCAGGTCGTTGAGCTGAGTCCTCGACAGTGCCGTGAACGATCCCCCTGGTACGCCGAGGCTCTGGACGGGGTCGCGCTGGAGCGAGGACGCGATCGTCTGTGGATCGCTCGCCGACGCGCCGGCGGGCACCAGCGCCGGCGCCAGCCAGCAGGCGGCAACCAGCGCGCCGAACTGCAGACGTGCATGCCGCCTGAGGGTCCCGAGAGCGTGCGTCACGATTGGGCGCGACACTACCGATGCCCTCGAACGGCCTGCAAGCGGCCGGGGGGTGTCCCCAGCCGCGATCGCAGGAGGTCCACGAGCCCCCCGCTCTGGTCGGACCGCGCCGAGGTCAGAGGATGCCGGCCGGGAGCACGAACCGCTGCGGCCGGCGCGTCTCAGCTGCGGCGTCGATCAGGCGGCCGCCGTGCAGCCCGCGTCGCGTGGTTGCGGCTGCGGTCGGTTCGGGGACCCCGGCGTGCGCGAGGATCCAATCGATGACCGCGGCTGAGTCGGCGCCTGCAGCCATGATCGCTGCGCGCTCGATGACCTGACCGCCAGAGCGGTCTGGTCGCACGAGGCGGGTCACCAAGGCCTGGATTGCGTCGTCGTCCATTCCTGATCGTCCTCAAGTTAGGCCCGGGCCGTGCCCGGGACTGTGCGCTGGTCCACGTGGTCGGTCGTGGAGATCACGGGATGCGTGAGCGGGAGACAGGCGCGGCAACCGCGACCGCTGCGACGTTCGGCTCGTCCGTGTCGTCGAGCCAGCGCTCCGCGGCCTGGAGATCCTGCTCGAGAATTCCGGCTCGACGTGCGGCGATCTCCTCGAGAAGCCTCGCGATCCGCTGGTGCGATTCCGACTGCGGCGCAGCGGCGTCAGTTCGCGGCGTGATCGATCGGAGCCCGACGAGCTGGGCGAGCTCGGTGACCGGTTCGAGCAGCGCGCCGCACTCCGGGCAAAGGTTCCCGACAAGCTCGGCAGGCGCGCCTGACACGCGCAGGCGGGCCTTGCAACCTTCGCATTTGTAGTGAGGCATCGCGCCCTTTCGGTCGAATTACATGACCAACTATACATGAAATTGAAATCATGAAACGGTATTCTCGTGAACATGGCTCGAACCGAACGCCCGACGTGGTCGTTTCTCACCACCCACGCCCAGGTTCTTCTGTGCATCGCCGAAGACCCCGGCGTCCGCCTTCGGGAGATCGGCGACCGCGTGGGCATCACCGAGCGTGCCGCCCACCGGATCGTCGATGAGCTCGTCGATGCCGGCTACATCTCCCGGACGCGCATCGGCCGCCGCAACCGGTACGCCGTCTACCGCGCGGCGCCGCTCCCCGACAGCCTCGTCCAGCAGCAGAGCGTGGGCGACCTACTTGCCATCCTCGCGAAGCCGGACAGCGGAGCTCGCTGACATTCGTCGCAGACCCAGTTCACCGAAAGAGTAAGCTGAGAGGCCAGGCCATTTCACCGCTTTTGCGAAGCGATTTCGCGCAGAGCACCGCCGGCCAACAGCCGTACGGCGACCTCACGGACAGTTTCGTCCTCAGCGACGGAACGGCCAGCCCCGACGGGGTGGAAGCCGAAGCCAGCGACCCACCCTCGGAAAGGGTCAACATATGCAGACCTTCTTCAGCTGGTGGCGCTGCGGCCCGCCGAGGCCCGACGCCAACGCGGGGCGGCCCGGGCACCAGAGGGGTGGTTCGCAGGGCATCTGAGACTTGAAAGGACAGCGTATGCCTCTCTTCTTTTTCACCGTCGAGCAGCAGGAGCGTGCCATCGTCGAGCGGTTCGGCAAGTTCGTGCGCGTTGCCGGCCCCGGCCTTCAGCGCAAGTCGCCGTTCGTCGAGAAGGTGGCGGGCCGGATGAGTCTGCAGGTCGAGCAGCTCAACGCGGATATCGAGACGAAGACCCAGGACAACGTGTTCGTCGTGGTCAAGCTCGCGATTCAGTACATGGTCGGCTCCGACCAGGACAAGGTCAAGGACGCCTTCTACAAGCTCGATGACCCGGAGGTGCAGATGAAGTCCTACGCCTTCGACGTGGTCCGATCCCACATCCCGACCATGGACCTGGACGAGGCCTACGCCGACGCGGACACGATCGCCAAACACATCCAGGACACCCTGCAGACCCAGATGGCCGACTATGGCTACGAGATCATCAAGGCGCTGATCACCAACATCGAGCCGGACCAGCGGGTCAAGGACGCGATGAACAACATCAACGCCGCCCGGCGAAACCAGGAGGCGGCGACAGCCCAGGGAGAGGGCGACAAGACGCTGCGGATCAAGAAGGCCGAGGCGGAGTCCGAATCGATGCGTCTGCACGGTGAGGGGGTGGCGGCCGAGCGCCGGGCGATCGCGCAGGGCCTCAAGGACTCGCTCGCGGTGCTCGCAGACGAGCAGGGCATCGACCCCAAGGAAGCGATGGGACTGGTCGCGCTGACCCAGTACATGGACACGATCCGATCAGTGGGCGAGCACGGCAACATGACGACGCTCCTGCTGCCCCACTCGCCGGCCTCGGTCGGCTCGTTGATGGACCAGGTCCAGCAGGGAATGCTCACCGGCAACCTCGCGGCGGACGCCGCAAGGAGCGGCGGCAACGGCATGACCCGCAAGCCGAGTCCGTCGCCGCAGCCGCTCCCACCCGGCCCCGGGGGCCAACGCTCCTAGGAGCGCTGCGACGGCACCTCCATGACGAGCCTCGAACGCCATGGCATGGTGGCGTTCCTCGGGGTCGCCCCGGACGCCCGGCTGCTGAACGAGGATCTGTTCAACCTGCCCGATGCCGAGCAGCGTCAGGAGCCGGCCATCTCCACCGAGAGGCATGACCGGCTGGTGGCCGCGGGCTCGCTCCTGACCGGCGTGACGTTGGTCGGCGGGGCGGTGGTGGCGCTCTACGGTGGATGGCAGCTCCTGTTCAACGCCGGGGGCGCGTTCGACGCTGTCCTCGCCGTGATTGGGCTCCTGCTGGTGGGAACCCACTGGGGATGGGTACACGTCGCCGAGTACCTCGGCCTGACGATCGACGAACATCAGCAGCGGGCGGCCGACACACGCGGACAAGCGTGGCTGGCAGAGATTGAGCCGTATCCGCGGTTCAGCGTGTCAACCAGCGTTCTCGACGACGCCTCGACGCGTGTTGCCCGTGTGCTGCACCAACCGGTGCTGACGGCGCGGGACACATTCACGTTCATGCGTGAGACAGACAGCGAGAAGACCTACGACTCCGACACCCCAGCCGAGGTGATCGCCACGGCCGTCGAAACGATGCGCCGCCAGGCGCGATTGGACACCGACCGTCTCCGCGGCGACTGGGAGGCCGCCTCCACCGCCTACGCAGCTGCGCTGCAGAGTGCCCACGACGACGAACAACGCCTTGTGGCACAGCGAGCCGCTGCCTCCGCGCTGTCCGAACACATCAACGCCTCGCTGCTCGAACCCCCGCTCATCGAGTAGGCGAGCTCCGAGCGCGGGTGCCACCAAGCGGTCCTCGGCTAGCTTCGGTGACGCCGTCGGCTTTGGATAAGCGCGTGATTGAGGATCGCGTGATCGTCGTCCTCCCGGGCGACGACGGCGATCTTGTTCCAAGCGCCGGGATGGTGTACGCGATCGTTATAGGCCTGGGTCCGAAAACGCTGTGTGTACAACGCGGGGAGGACGTCGCCCGTGCCATACATCCGCCGGCCGCCGTCGCTGCCGCGAATGACCGCCACGAGCTCCCGGGTCTGTTCGTAATCATCCGCAGCGACGAACTCCACGAGCGGCTGCTGCGGAGATCCGCCGCTCAGGAAGGCAACGACGTACTTCCGGTCTCGTCCCCATTTGTTCTCGCGAACCGTTTCCCCGAGCCCGATCTGAACCGCGCCCTCGGTGCGGGTCGTACCGACGAACACGCGATAGCGCGAGTACTGATCGCGTCCGCTCGGCCACCGGTATGCCTCTCCCGCCCGCTCCCTCGCCGCCCGCCAGTCGTCCGGGAGGTCGGGGGTCCGGCGGGGAGCCTGCGTGCCCGCTGTGTCGGGCTCGCCGTCGGCGCTGAGGAGCCTGATCGTCGGGTTCTCGAAGCCCGCCCGCGAGAGCCGGGTCAGAAGCTCACCGAGCTCTCGGTCGGGCACATTCTGCACGGTCACCGAGAAGGGCATCCGCAGAGCTTACAGCCCTAACGTAGGATTACGTAAACCAGTAAGCATATGTTATGGCAGAATGTGTTAGGCTATGACGTGCAGTCAGAGGCCCTCGCCGACGCGGTCGAGCGTTCCGCGCTCCCATCGCCGTCACTTGCGTCCGATCTGCTCCGGGATGGCTCATCCGGGTATCCCCATTCGAGAATGAGAGCTGGGAGCGTCACCTATGCACGCCACCATTCGCCGCTACGAAGCAACTGACCAGGCCCGCACGAAGCAGATCGCCAAGAAGGCCGATGAGAGCCTGCTACCGCGCTTGAGCGCGCTGCCGGGCTTCCACAGCTACTACCTCATCAAGGGCGAGCACGGCGTGCTCAGCTCGATTGGGTTCTTCGACACGGCTGAGCATGCCGAGGAGTCGACCCGGGTCGCCTCCGACTGGGTAGGCGAGGAGAAGCTCCAGGCGGCATTGCCGAACCGAGCGAAGATCACCAGTGGTCAGGTCGTCGTCCACAAGACGCGCGAGCTCGTTGAAGCTTAAGCCCCCTGCAGCTGGCAACCGCCGGTCCCCGCTCAGCGCGCACGCCTGGCGGGCGCTCTCGCCCGCGATCCACGCCCGCCGACGCCTGACCGCCTCGGCGGACCCGCCTGACCCACGACCGCGGTTTCCGAGGAACGAAGGAACGCCCATGCCGCGGATTGTGGTCCTCACCGAAATGTCAGGACTGGACGCCGAGCAGCGGGAGCAGGCGAACCAGCCTTGAGACCATCGCGAATGCGCAGGGACCGAGCCCCCAGGGACCTGAACCTGGAGCGGATGTTCGAGACGCGCAGCCACGCCTGGGAGGAAGCCGGGCTCGCCGAGCAGGTCACCCACGAGACCGTTGGCCGGGCACGCCGGCAGGCCGTGTTCCTGTTGCTGTTGCTCGCCGGAGTCGCTGTCATCTACGCGAACCGCACGCGGTTCTTCGGTCACGGCCTCGACACGCCGGTGCGGGTCGCGACGGTACTGGCCCTCGTGGGTCTTGGGTGGGCGTTCGCGCGGGACATCGGCCACGCAGCTGCGCCGACGTTCTTTCGCCGGATGGACCCTGCGACGGCGGGCACCGTCGGCTTTCTGATCCGGTTCCTCACCCTTGTGATCACGGGCCTTGCCGCCTTGCGGATTGCCGGACTGAGGCCGCAGACTCTCGTCGTCGGCGGGGCGTTCACAGCGGTTGTACTGGGCCTCGCTGCGCAGCAGACACTCGGTAACCTGATCGCCGGCATCGTCCTCCTCAGCGCCCGCCCGTTCCGCGTCGGCGAGCGGGTGCGGCTCCAGGCAGGCCCGCTGGCAGGACGGACCGAAGGCGTCGTGAGCTCGCTCGGACTGCTCTACACGACCCTCGCCCGCGGAGAGGATCGGATCATGATCCCCAACAGCGTCGTCCTGTCAGCCGCAATCGTTCCACTGCGAGAACCCGACCCCGTCGACGTCAAAGTCCGCATCGCCGCCGGGATCCGGCCAAGCCAAGTCCAGGCGATCCTCGACGAGCGGGTCGGCACCCCGACGCGGTCCGAGCCTCGCGTCCTGCTGGAAGAGATCGACGGCGAGAACATCGTACTGCGCGTGCAGGCCACGCCCGAGCGCGCCACTCACGGAGCCCGGCTCGCGGACGAGATCATCAGCGCACTCGCCAGCGTGACCCGCGAGCACCCGGTCACCGTCCAATAGGCTCCTTCGCCTGCGGGGGCTCCTTCGCCTGCGGGTCGGTGCGCATGCGCGCGGAGCCAGCTGGTTGCCGGTCGAGCGCGTCCGGCGTGGCCCGGAGCGGCGCGGGCACGAGCGCAGCGCCCGCAATGACGAGTCCGAACGCGACTGATCGGCCGACGATCCCGACGGCACCGGAGCCGATCGGCTCACCGAAGACAAGGACGCCACCGAGGATTGCCGAGAGGTTCGCGGCGACCGACGTGAGCGCAATCACCTCGATCGCGAGACCGATCTGGAGGCTGCGCGCGGACGCATAAAGGGAGACGACGAACGCGATCAAGGCAGTGAGCGTCCACGGACTGAGCAGGCCGAACCGCTCGGCGAGCACGGCGAGAAACACGAGACCGCCCGAGAGGACCACCTGGACGAGCGAGAGCGGGGCGAGCGCCAGCGCCTCGATGTGCAGCCCCCACGCGAACAGCGCCAGGATCCACCCGATCGCGAACCACCGCTGGCGGAACAGATCGGTGGCGCTCTGGAGCGGATGACGCGGGCGGATCGGTTGAGCGAGCACCGCCCCGCGGGCCTTGAACAATGCACTCAGGTTCGTGCCCAGCGCGCAGACGAGGGCCACGCTCAGTCCGAGGATCATCGCCGCGCCGCTGACGCCGTGCGCCTCCGCTGGTGCCTATGTCAGCGAGCCGGCCGGGAGGACGAAGCGGAGCGGCTTCGGCGTTGCCGCGGCGTCGCCGTCGTTGAGGCGCGAGCCGTGGAGCCCGCGATTGCGCGCAGTCGACACAGTCGCGTCGGGGGTGCCGGAATGGGCGACGATCCAGTCCATGACCTGTGGGTAGTCGGCGCCGGCCGCGAGGATCGCAGCGCGCTCGATGACGACTCCCCCCGAGGCGTGCGGACGTGAGAGTCTCCTGATCAGCGCGTTGATCTCAAGATCGTCCACTGCTCACACCGTAGCGCTTGAGGGCCGCCGCCGTGGCGCGTGACCTGGTGGGCCACCATGTGGGCGCGGTAGCCTCACGCATCGGTGGGCACTCCCTGGGACGCGCGTACGTACGACGAGTCGAGCCAGCCGCAGCAGGCCTGGGCGTCAGACGTGCTCGATATCCACCTGGACGGGCCCGTCGATGTGATCGTGTCGACGGCCGCGCTCCACTGGGTCACGGACCACGATCGCCTCTGGACGCGACTGGCTCGGGCTCTCCGACCGGGTGGCGTCCTCGAGGCCTCGCGCGCCTGCCCGACGAGCGGCGCGAGCCATTCGCGGCTACCGTTGTCGCCGGCGTCACTCTCCCGCTCGACTATGTCCGACTCAACATCTCAGCCGTCCGCGGCTAGGCGCGGTCTCCGAGCCCTGGTCTGCACCGGGGTCATGGCCGCCGCGCTCACGATCGGCCACGGGGTCGCGTCAGCGGCGCCCAGCTTCGGCAATCCCCACGGGCGCTTCCACGTGCCGCCGCCGGGGCGCGCCGTGCCCAGCAGTCACCCCGACCACGTGATCGGTCACGGCTCGCCGGCCGGCTGCACGTCGGCCGCCGTGGTCCGCGCTGTTGCTGCGGGCGGGATCATCACCTTCAACTGCGGGACCAGGCCCGTCACGATCGTGATGCGCTCGACGGCCAGCGTGATCAAGACCCGGCGCCGGGTCGTGCTCGACGGCGGCGGACTGATCACGCTGAGCGGCGCGGGCCGGCGTCGGATCCTGTTCTCGGATACCTGCGCCGGCACCTGGTCGACCGACGATTGCGTCAACCAGCCGTATCCGCAGATCGTCGTGCAGAACATCACCTTCGAAGACGGCTACGACGGCGCGCATCAGGCCACCTGTACGGCCAACCTCCCGCGGTGCTGGTACGGCGGGGTCGATGGCGGCGGCGCTATCTACGTCGAGGGGGGACAGTTCAGGGCGGTCAACTCGAGGTTCCTCGACAACCGCTGCTACAGCGACGGCCCTGATCTCGGCGGCGGCGCGATCCGCGCACTGGGGCAGTACGAAAACCGCCCGGTGTACATCACAGGCGACACGTTTCGCGGCGGCCGCTGCTCCAACGGCGGGGCGCTGAGCAGCATCAGCGTCCAGTGGGATGTCCTCAACAGCGAGTTCGTCGACAACAGGGCTGTCGGATGGGGAGCCAACCCAGCCTCGGGTCGCACGCCCGGCGGGGGCAGCGGCGGCGCCATCTACCTCGACGGCCGGGACGACAACGTGCTGATCGCCGGCACCGTCATGGAGAACAACGACGCCCGCGAGGGCGGCGGCGCCGTCTTCGACGTAGTCGACACGGGCTGGGGCGCGCTGACCTTCAACGCGTCGCATCTGCACCACAACGTCAGTGGAGAGTTTCAGACCTTCCCCGGCGTCTACTACGCGATCGACGGGAAGGACAGCGTCCCCAGGATGGTCTCCTCCACCGACAGCTGAGGCGCCGCTCGGGACACTAGGTCTAGGGAACCCGGACGTCGTGATGCTCGCGTGCGGCGCGGAGCTCCTCGTCGGTGAGGTCCACCTCTCTCACCGGCACCACGACTGTCCAGTGGTGGCCGACCGGACAGCGCTGAACCCTCCAAAAGCCCAGCCGAAGCGCCTTCACCGAGGCGGCGGGAATCCAGATGGTCGTGAACAGATGGCCGTCGCGGCAGCGGACGACCACGTTGCCGCCGAGCCGGCCGCTGCGCACCCACAACGCCGTGGTTTCGAAGACGACGGCCGCTGCGAGTAAGCCCAACGCCTTGCGCCGCGACTTGCCGGCCGGCTCTTGTGCGCGCTCGCGGAGCCTCATCGGAGAGGTTCTATCGCCTCGGCGCCCGGCGCGCCAGGCCCGGGAGGGAGCTCGATCTTGCCGACGACGGCACGCTCGCCACAACGGTCGCAGCGGAAGTCCGGCCCGATGCTGCCGCCGCAGCCGGCGTGGAGGGTGAGCCGGGGCGGACCGCCCGGCGTCGGGTAGTGGCGGTCGCCCCATTTCATCAGCAGGATGAGGGTGGGCGCGAGCTCACGGCCCTTGTCGGTGAGGACGTACTTGGGTCGACCGGGGCGGTGCTCGTCGGGTAGCCGCTCGAGGACGCCTTCGTCGCACAGCAGCTTGAGCCGGCTGGTGAGGACGTTGGACGCGATTCCCAGGTCCTCCTGGAAGTCCTCGAAGCGCTCCAGCCCGAGGACCGCGTCGCGCAGGATCAACAGTGTCCAGCGCTCCCCGACGATCTCGAGCGATCGCGCGATCGAACAGACCTGGTTCGGATACTCGCGGTTGAGCACGACCGAATCGTAGCCGACTTGCTTGACGAAAGCTAGATCGCTGCCTAGCCTGACTGGCATGACACAAGTCAGCTCAGCACTGCTTCCACGCACCCCCGCAGCACCAGGCGGCCTCGGAGGACGAGGCACGACGCGACAGCCCCCGATCGCGCATCGACTCCCGCGCCCGGTTCGCGTCGCACTGACGGGACTGATGATCACGATCGGACTCACCTCACCGGCCGCGGCAGCGATGACGTTGCACCCGACGCGCTGCGGCGTGCGGCTTGGACGGCGTGCCTGCGACTACGCGATCGTGCGGGGCCCCTACCGCATCTTCGCCCGCGAGTATCCGGGCCGCGGTCCCGCGCTTGTCTTGCTTCACGGCTACCCCGACAACACCGACCTGTATGACGCCCTCGTCCCCAAGCTTCGTGGCCACCGCGTGGTGACGTTCGATTTCCTCGGTTGGGGGCGATCCTCCAAGCCACAACGCTTCCCCTACACATTCGCCGGCGAGGAAGCCGACCTCAACGCCGTCGTCGCGCAACTCAAACTCGGACGCATCGCGCTCGTCGGACACGACGCCGGAGTCGTCGCCGCGACCAATTGGGCCCTCGACCACGTCGATCAGGTCGCGTCACTCACGCTGATGAACGGCTTCTACGCCCCCGCTCCAACGCTCCGGCCACCCCCGCTGGCCGCGTTGTTCGCACTGAGCTTCCTGCACCCCAGCTCGCCGCTGGCAGGGACGCTGGCAGGCTTTGACGAGAGCCTGAGTCCGATCGTGTCAGAGATGTACGCGGACCCGGCGATATTCGACGGAATGTTCGCCGGGATGGAGCGCGGGTTCTTCTCCCGCCCGCAGGAAGCCGCGCACTTCATACCGCTGTTCCTGCGCCAGTTCACCGGCGCGCGCAACTCGATCGCCGCGCTGCGGTCGCTCACCGCGAACATGCTGCCGACCGTCCTGAACGACGCCAAGCGGCTGCCCGCCCTCGCCCGCGCCCCCTTCCCCCTCCACCTCGTCTGGGGCGCACATGACCCCTACACGAACGTCGGTGTTGCCCGGTCCCTCCACGAGGCGGCCCCGCACAGCACGCTGACCGTGCTCGCCCACGCTCACCATAACCTTCAGATCGACGAGCCGGGCACCATCGCCGCACTGCTCATGCGCCCGACCTGATCGGCCGCCATCCGCTCGTCCGCGTGGACGATCCGCTCGGTTACCCGAGTGGGTGGAGCTCGAAGAACGCGGCGCCGGTGGTCGTGCTGCTGCAGTTGTCGGTCTCGCCCGGAAGGCCGCCGGCGACCGAGCAGTCGTGCCTGCTGTTCAGCTTCCACTCAGCCGTCTTGTTGACCCCACGGCCGATCCGCTCGACGGTGCTGAACACGTGCGAGGTGAAGTCCTCGGCGAGCACCGTCAGGTTCAGCTTGTCGGCCGCCGACTGGCCGTCGCACGTCGACGGATTCGCCGACAGGGCGCCGAACGGCGCGATATCGAACTTCATGTCCTCGTTCTTGCGCTCCTTCGTCATTCGCGCGAACGCCATCGCCGGACCGTGATCGATCAGCACCCCCGTGCAGCCGCTGGCGCCACCGTACGGGACCTTCTGGCAGCTGTCGTTGAAGGTGAAGCCGCTGTAGCGAAAGCTCGAGCCGTGCACATTCGTCCGTATGGCCCTCGAGACCCCAGAGTGAGCCGCGTTCGGGTTGAACGCGAACTTGAACTCCGCGTTCCAGGACACCTTGATCGTCGACGTGGCTTGGAAGGCCAACAGCCCGTTGTTGATCTGAGGACAGTTGGCGTTCTGCTGGAGCCCGGTGTCGTTGGACTTGAGATAGACCAGGCCGGTGTAGCTCATCTGATAGCCGATCGTGCCGGGCGGCAGCTTCGCCGCCGCGACCGCATCGGCCCAGGCGAAGACGAGGGCACCGAGGACAACGACAAGCAATAGCTTGCGCATGGACCGCGTCTATACCAGTGCAGCAGGACCGGTCCGGCCCCAATCGACAAAGTGCTGAGCGCGAGGCTTAGCCGCCGAGCAACTCGGGCCGGACTCCCGCCGAGCCCTGCGAGCCAGGCCCGGAGCGGGCGGCGCTCCGCGTCGCGGCTACCGCCAGGACGTCGGCCCGCTCGTTGAGCGCATGACCGATGTGCCCCTTCACCCAGTGCCAGCGCACCTGGTCGTGGTCCGAGGCCGCGGCATCGAGCGCGACCCAGATCTCCTGGTTCTTGACCGGGTCCCCTGACGACGTCTTCCACCCTTTGCGCTTCCAGCCGGTCATCCATGAGGTCATGCCGTCGTGCAGGTAGCGGGAGTCGGTCACCACGCACACCCGCGACCCGGACGGGAGCGCACGCAGGCCCTCGAGCGCGGCGGTCATCTCCATGATGTTGTTCGTCGTCAGGGCCAGACCCCCGCTGTGTTCCTCGACGATCCCATCCTCCCAGCAGAGCAGCGCTGCCCACCCACCCGGACCCGGATTGCGCTGACAGGCGCCATCGGTCCAGACGAGCACCTCTCCAGGTGCGGCTTGCGGATGGTGGCCGGGCAGTGACGTGGATCGCCGGCGCGGACTCGAGGCCATGGGGCGGGATTCAACCAACCGCGGCCGCCGGAAAGCCGCCCGGGTTAGACATGAACGCAGACCGGCGCTCCGCGACCCGGGCCGTCAGGGCCGTTACCCGAGGCCGACGGGAGGAGTCGGCGGATGCGGCTCGCGACGCGCCGCCTTGCAGACACCGCTCGGTCTCCGCGCCCGCCCGGGCTGCTGGCGCGGCACCGGGATGCTGGCCGGCACGGGGTATGGCGGAGGCGTCGTCATCGCGCATTCGGCCGTGGTGACGAGCGGCGAGCTTGCGCTGGTTGCGGGGAGCTCGGGGATCGAGTAGTTGGGCGTTGCGGCGAAGTTGAAGGCCGAGGTCATGTCGCCCGTGACCGAGCGCCGCCAGTGGCTGAGGTTCGGTACCTCGGCGCCGAAGCGTCGCTCGATCAGCCGTAGCACCGATGTGTGGTCGAACGTGTCCGAGCACACGAGTCCGCCGCGGGACCATGGAGAGACGACGATGCACGGCACCCGGAAGCCGAGCCCGATCGGCCCCCGGATCCCGCCCGCCGTCGCGGGCAGTGGGTCGACGGTGAGAAACTCCCCCGTCGTACCCCGCGGTGGCACCGGCGGCGCAACGTGGTCGAAGAAGCCGCCGTTCTCGTCATGGTTGATGATCACCGCCGTCTTGCGCCAGACGTTCGGATGTCGCCAGATCGCGCGGAGGACCTGGTCGATGGCGTACTCGCCGGTGGCGACCGGAAAGGCCGCATGCTCAGACTGGGAGAACGGGACCTGGATCCATGACACAGCGGGCAACTGGTCGCGCTTGAGGTCGGTCTCGAAGTCACTCGGATACGTCGGCTGGATGCCGAGGCGGTTGAGCGTCGGATTGGTTCGGAACTGGCGAAAGGCCGGAAACGGGCTGTCGAACTGGCCGAGCGCGGCGGTGTAGCTCTTCCAGCTGATCCGACGGGACTGGAGCTGCTCGGGCATCGTCGTCCAGCGGAAGTCGCCGACCAGGCCCTGGCCGTCGAAGACGGTCGCCAGGCTCGGCCCGCCGTGCGTCCCCGCCGGATCGAGGGTGGCCGACACCGAGTACACGCGGTTGGGCTCGGTCGGGCCGAGCACCGAGCAGAAGTACATGTCGCACAACGTGTAGGCACGCGCGAGAGCCCAGAAGTACGGGACATCCTGCTTCTCGTAGTAGCCCATGACGTTCGCGCCGGCCGCGCCATCCCACTGCGGCTGAGAGTGGATCTCGTAGAAGCGATCGTTGCGCCCGTTGTTCCAGCTGAGATGCTGGGGCGCCCAATCGTGGGTCGGGTCTGTGAGGCACTGCCCCACCGGCTTGCGGCCGTTCAAGTGGTAGGGCAGGAGGTGGCCGTTGCGCGCGCCGGGGCCGTGGTATCCGGGCTGAGCGAAGGCCCGGCGGTTGGTTCGATCATCGAAGCCGCGGACGCCCGGATAGGTGCCGAACAGCCCATCGAACGAGCGGTTCTCCTGCATCAGCACGACGATGTGCTCGATGTCACCGAGGTTGGCCCCGCAGCCGCGGCTCTGGGCGCTGGCCCCGGCCAGCAGGCTGCCCGCCAGCGACTCGTAGGCCAATCCCGAGGCACCGAGCGCGACGCCCGCCCTTAGGAGTTCCCGACGAGAGACATCGACCTTGTCGAACACAACCCGCGCCTTTCGATTCGTCCGCCTCGGCCACCGTACCAGCCGAGACCGACGCACCGACACCGCCGTCCGTCACCGGCCCTTGACACTGCGGTGGCTGCTCGCGGTGATTCCGGGGACGCTGATCGCCGTCGCGGCAGCAACCGCGATCCCAGCACGGATCGGCGCTTGGCGTTCGATCGCCGAGGTGCTTCGTAGCGAATAGGCGCAGGCGGGCGGGCTACTTCTCCTCGTCACCGTCGCCGGCAAGCCATCCTGAGTCGTCCTGCTGCTGTTGCTGTTGCTGCTGCTGCTGCTGTTGCTGTTGCTGCTGCTGCTGTTGCTGCTGCTGCTGCTGCTGCTGGCGCTCTTGTTGGCGCTCGTTGTGCTGTTCGTCGTCGTTCATCGGGACCTCCGTTCGCGTGGCGTGGAGAGAGGATGCGAGGCGCGCGACTCATCGGGCAGCGGTTCGCCGAAGGCCACGAGGCGGCTGACCGCCCGCGCGTTCTCCTGTTCCTGTTCTTGGTTCAGCGGCGCGCGGAGGCCGAGTGTCTCGTACAGGCCGAGGCGGTGCATGTCGAATGCCGCTCGGACGGGTTGCCCCCACCGCGCGGCAGCTGAGATCGATTGACGGTACATCAGCGTCGCGAGGAAGGTGGTCGCAGCGACCACCGCGAGCTCCACCCCAATCGTGGCGAAAAGGCCTCCGGGGCGATGCCAGAGCCGCTCCCCGAAGAGCGCCACGCCGCCGACGGTGATGACGAGCAACCCATTCAGCCAGAACGCGAGGTCAGTCGTCGCGTCTTCCAGTTCGCCGCGCTCTCCCTCGGAGAGCAAGGTCGCGATACGGGGCCACGCGGCAATGCCGTCAAGGCTGTATCGCCGGCGCGGGTGCGTCTCGAAGGATCGGATGACATTTCCAAACCGGGTCGGCAGCAGATTGGCCTCCTGCGCAGGGAACTCGGAATTCAACCTACGTGAGGCGGCCGTGCGCTGCGGCGAGGCTTCGGCAGCGCGGTCAAGCTCAGACAGCCACCGGTACTCGCGGACCCATCGCTCGCGCATTCGGTCGCCCAGGCGATACCGCGCGGTCACGAACGGCGCCGTCATTCCGCTGCGGGTCCGGACGACCGTGTGCCCCTCCGTGGTGATCGCCAGATCGGGACGTGGAGGGAGGCTGGGGCGTTGGAGCCAGTACCCCTCCAAGAAGCGCACCGCCGAATAATGCACTCCTGACAGCAGGTACCCGACAAGGACCGCAAAGCCGCCCAGGATCAAGATCTGCGTGCCCTTCGCCGCATCCCGGTAGACGCCCGGCATGCTGCGCGAATCGACAAGATGCGCCCACGCCAGCGACGCGAAGAACACCGGGATGAAGAACCCGACGACGAACTTGCGACTGAATAGGCCGGCGAGATCAGAGAGTCCCAACCACTCAACTATCTCTCGTTATCTGCGGGAAAACAAGACAGGGCGTCCGGACGCCGAGCCGACCTGAGGAGACGAGTTGCTGACCCTCTACGAGCACCCATTCGCGCTGTACTGCCAGAAGGTCGTGATCGCGTTCGAGGAGGAGGGCATCGCCTACGACGTCCTCGAGGAGCAGCGCGACTTCGACCGCGACGAGCTCGCCAAACTCTGGCCACCGGCATCGATCCCGGTGCTGCGCGACGGGGACCAGGTGATCGGCGAGACGTCGATCATCATCGAGCACGTCGGCGGCGCACGACTCGTGCCCTCGCTCGAGGCGCGCAAGTGGGACCGCCTCTGCGACCAATACGTCTCCGACGCAGTTCAGGCGATCGTCTCCGACACGATCCAGGGGCGCTCCGACGGACGCGCGGTCCCGCAGGCGCAAAGCCGGCTCGACATGGCCTACGGCATGCTCGAGACGCAGCTCGCCGACAACCAGTTCCTCGCCGGCGATGCCTTTACGATCGCCGACTGCGCCGCCGCGCCGGGGTTGTTCTACGCCCTGGCGATCCACCCGTGGGACGAGGGCACCCATCGACATCTGACGCGTTACTACCGCGCGCTCGCACAACGGCCATCCTTCGCCAAGGTGATCGCAGCCGCGCGACCGTACCGGCACCTGTTCCCACTGCCCTGGCCTGAGGACTTCGACCGCTACCACTGACCATCTCAGTCTCCCAGGGCAGCATCGACGACTGCCTGCGCCTCTTCGAGGATCCGCTCGAGATGTTGCTCGCCCTTGAAGCTCTCGCCGTAGAGCTTGTACACGTTCTCGGTCCCTGAGGGCCGCGCCGCGAACCAGCCGCTGTCGGTCACAACCTTCACGCCGCCGAGCGGAGCGCCCGACGGTGCCGCGGTCAGCACATCCCTGATCGGCTCGCCGGCGAGCTCGCTGGCCGTCAGGTCGTCCGGTGAGAGGCCGCCGAGGACGCGTTTCTGCTCCGGCGTTGCGGGGGCGTCGACGCGACGGTAAGCCGGCGCGCCATAGCGCTCGGTCAGCTCCTCGTAGAGCCGCGCGGGGTCCTTGCCGGTGCGGGCCGTCATCTCGGCCGCGAGCAGGCACATGATCAGCCCGTCCTTGTCCGTGCTCCACGGGCGACCGTCGCGGCGCAGGAAACTCGCGCCGGCGCTCTCCTCGCCCCCGAACGCCAGCGTCCCGTCGAGCAGGCCGGTGACGAACCATTTGAAGCCGACCGGGACCTCCTCGAGCCGGCGCCCGAGCCCGGCGACGACGCGGTCGATGATGCTGCTCGACACCATCGTCTTGCCGACGCCGGCGCTGTCCGGCCACGCGTGGCGGGCGCCGTCGAGGAGATAGGCGATCGACGCCGCGAGGAAGTGGTTGGGGTTGAGCAGCCCCCGCTCGCGGGTGACGATCCCGTGGCGGTCGGCATCCGGATCGTTGGCGAACGCCACGTCGAACCTGTCCTTGAGCGAGATCAGCCCCGCCATCGCGTCCGGTGAGGAGCAGTCCATCCGGATCTTGCCGTCGTGGTCGAGAGGCATGAACGAAAACGTGGGGTCGACGCGGTCGTTGACGACCTCGAGATCGAGCCGGTACCGGTCAGCGACCATCTCCCAATAGGCGACGCTCGCACCGCCCAGGGGGTCGACCCCGAGCCGGATCCCGGCGCCCGCGATCTCCTCGACGTCGATCACCGCGGCCAGGTCCCCAACGTAGGCGGCGCGGAAGTCGTGGCGGCGAGCGCGCTTGATCGCCTGCTCGAGCGGCAGGCGCTCGACCCCGCGCAGCCCCGCCCTCAGCAGGTCGTTCGCCGCGTCCTGGATCTCCCGCGTAACGCCGGTATCGGCTGGGCCGCCGTGCGGAGGGTTGTACTTGAAGCCGCCGTCCTCAGGCGGGTTGTGTGACGGCGTGATCACGATCCCGTCGGCCTGCGTGTCGCCACGCGCGTTGTGGGTCAGGATCGCGTGCGAGATCGCCGGCGTCGGCGTGTACCCATCCTCGGAATCGACCGCAACGTCGACCCCGTTCGCGACGAGCACCTCGACCGCGGTGCCGAACGACGGCGCCGACAGCGCGTGCGTGTCGCGCCCCAGGAACAGAGGACCAGTGATTCCGTGTGCCGCCCGGTAGCGTGCGATCGCCCCGGATATCGCGACGATGTGAGACTCGGTGAACGTCCCCGCCAGGGAGGTGCCCCGGTGTCCGGATGTTCCGAACGACACCGCCTGCGCCGGGTCCGACGGATCCGGATGCTCGTCGTAGTAGGCACCGACCAGCCGATCCACATCGATGAGCATGTCCGGGGTAGGCCGCCTGGCAGCGGGCTGCGCGTCACGCTCGCTCATGCCGCCAGCCCGGACTCGACCATACCCCGGCGATCAGCCGCCGGTGCCGCGAACGAGTCGGTGATCAGGCGAAGGTTGCCGCACAACTCGATCATCGTCTTGATTGCACCATATCCGCCCGAGCGATCCGCCGGGCCGAGAGCGAGCCACCGGCTGACCAAGCTTCCAACCCCTGCGATGCACAACCGCTGGATTGACTCCGGCGCATGGCCGCGGTTAGCGTCTGGGTGAAGCGATGCGGTGCCGTGACTGAGGATGGCGGGGTGACCAAGCGGGCGCTCGTCCGTCGTCCTGGCCCGTGTCTGCCTCAGGGTTTGGTCCGCCAGCCAAGCGAGATCCCCGTGGACATGGATCTCGCCCTGCGTCAGTGGCGTGGATACGTCGACGCGCTGCGGGCGGAGGGCTGGGAGACGATCGAGGTCCCGCCGGCCGATGACTGCCCCGACGCCGTGTTCGTCGAGGACACCGTCGTCGTCTACGGCGACCTCGCCGTCATCTCTCGTCCCGGCGCCGACGAGCGAAAGCCGGAGATCGCGGGAACCCAGGCGACGCTGGCCTCCCTGGGCTACCGGATCGACCGGATCGAGCCGCCCGGCACGCTGGACGGCGGCGATGTCCTCAAGGGCGCGGGGGTTGTGTGGGTCGGCCTGAGCAGACGGACCAACGCGTCCGGGGTGCAGCAGCTCGCGGAGCTGCTGAGGCCGCTTGGCGCGCGGGTCGTCGGCGTCCCCGTCTCCCGGGCCCTGCATTTGAAGTCTTCGGTGACTGCCCTCCCCGACGGCACCATCGTCGGCTTCGAGCCGCTCGTCGATAACCGGGCCCTGTGGCCGTCGTTCCTGTCGGTACCCGAGGAGGCCGGCGCTCACGTCGTGGTGCTCGACGCGTCCACGGTGCTGATGGCCACGCGTGCGCCCGCCACGCGAGCGCTGTTCGAGTCCCGCGAGCTCCGTGTGGTCGCAGTCGACATGTCCGAATACGAGAAGCTCGACGGCGGTGTCACCTGCCTGTCCGTGCGCCTACGCGCCTGAGCGCGAGTCGCGGGCGAAACCGATGCCGCTCTCGCGCAGGCTCCGAGAGGCGGTACGCGACGTCGTGCATGCGCGCAACATCGAGACAGCCTGCTCGTCGGATAGCTCAGCGCCCGCCTTCCGGGCGGCGTCCCATTGGGTCGGTTCGGTGGCTTGTGCGCGTGCGCGACTCAGCCACTTTGCGCGGATCGCCGCGGCGCCCGGCGCCTCGACGCGGCCGATCCGGATGAGCTTCGCGTCAGCGGCCCCCCAGAAGGCCGCGGCGTCGAGGGACTGCCCGCTGATCGTCGCGATCGCCGCGGCAGCGGCGAACAAATCGACGAGTATCTCGGGGTCGGGTTCACGCATCGCTTCGACCGCGTCCGCGAGTCGGCTCTGGGCGAGGACAGGGTTCTCGCGGTGAAGCGCGAGTAAGGCTCCGACGGCCAACAGGCCCGCGATCATTGTGTGGTAGTTGATGGCGCGAGCCTGCTCGAGGGCAGAGTCGAGGACCGCCTGGGTGGCGTCGAGCTCGTCGGCGCCGAGCGTCACCTGGGCGAGGTTGTAGGAGGTGATGGCGATCCCGCGCGACTCTCCGCTGCGCCGCCGGAGCTCCAGGGACTCTTGCAGCAGTGGGCGGGCGGCCGTGAAGTCCCCACTCGCGATGCACGCGCTCGCGCGATTGTTGAGGGCGATCCCCAGGGCCCACTCATCCCGGGCGAACCGCGCCAGGGCGATCGCTTCGTCGCCGGCGGCCTGGCTGAGACTCAGATCGCCCAGAATCACCCAGGCGGCGTCGACGTTCGCCAGCGCCTCGGCCGCGAGGCGCGTCTCCCCGGCGGCGCGAGCTGACGCCGCTGCCTCGCGCAGGAATGGCAAGGCCTCCCGTGCGTCGCCGGCCAGGAACGCGAGCCGGCCCGCGCCAAACAGGGCCCTCGCGCCTGCGGGGCCGACGGCGGGCGTGGCGGCGAGCACCGTGCCGAGGCGCCGGCGTCCCTCGGGAACATAGCCGCGGACCTCCCAGAAGCGGCCGAGATGGCCGGCCATGCTCAGCGCGCGCTCCGGCGCACGTATCGTCAGTCGATCGAGCGCTGTGCGCACGTTCGCAAGCTCCACTTCCAAGCGGTCAAGCCACCGCCCCTGATCGGTGGCGACCAGTCGGGGGCCCAACTCCTCCGCCAGGGCGAGGTAGTGGGCCGCATGATTGTCCGCGGCCTCCGCACCGGTTCCCTCGGCGGCCGCCCGTTGCTCTGCGAACTCGCGGACCGTTTCGAGCATCCGGAACCGCGGCTCACCATCGGGATCGTCGCGGCGGCGTAGCAGGCTCTTCTCGGCGAGCGCGGCCAGCCGAGCAACGGCGTCCTCTCCCCACAGGGACTCGGCCGAGTCGACCCGCACTCCGCCGATGAACGGCGCCAGCGCCCTGAGCATGCCGCGCTCCGCTGGATCGAGCAGTCGGTAGCTCCAGTCAATCGTCGTTGTGAGCGTGCGCTGCCTCTCCGGCAGATCCCTCTGGCCTGCAGCCAACGTGAGTCCCTTGGCAAGCCTCGACTCCAGTGCGCGCGGCCCGAATACCACGCTGCGAGCCGCCGCCAGCTCAAGCGCGAGGGGGAGCCCATCGAGGCGAGCACAGATGCGTTCCACCGCCGCACGATCGCCGTTGGCGAGGTTGAGCCCCGGACGCACGGCAAGCGCTCGCTGGATGAACAGCTCGGTGGCGTGCTCGAGCGCAAGTGGCGGCACTTCAAGGCGGTACTCGGCGCGGATCCGCAGCGGCTCGCGGCTGGTCACCACGATGTCGACGCGTGGGGCGGTTGCAAGTACCCGCGCGACCAGGTCGGCGGCGTCGAGCAGGTGCTCGAAGTTGTCCAGCACCAGCAGCAGCTCTCGCTCTGCCAGCGCAGCGACCAGCGTTTCCTCGAGCGTTTGCCCGGCGACCGGAGCGACGCCCAATGCCTTGGCCAGCTCAGACGCGACCAACCCGCCCTGCGCCAGCGGCGCAAGCAGCACGAGGCACACCCCGTCGCGGTAGCGGCTGACCGCCTCCGCCCCCACCTCGATCGCCACCCGCGTCTTCCCGACGCCACCAGGCCCCAGCAAGGTGACCAGCCGCAGCCCGGGACGCCCAAGCATCTCGAGCGCCTGAGCGACCTCGAGCTGCCGGCCAACCAGTGGGTTGCCCGGGACCGGCAGGTTGGATCGGTTCAGCGACCGCAACGGCGGGAACTCGCCCGGTAGCTCGGGCGCGAGCAGCTGGAAGAGATGCTCGGGCTCGGGAAGGTCCTTCAAGCGGTGAAACCCGAGATCGCGCACAGACACCGGTGCCCCGACCGCACGCCGGGCGTCGTCGGTCAGCAGTACCTGGCCACCGTGCGCGACCGCCATCACGCGTGCAGCTCGATGGACGTCCATGCCCTCGAAGCCGCCATCGCGCACCGCGGGCGCCCCGGTGTGGATCCCCATCCGGACCGGCGGAGGCTGTCCGCCGGGCCAGACACCCTCCGCCAAGGCCAGCTGCACATGCAGCGCACACCGCACCGCATCGCCGGCGTCGGCGAACACGACGAAGAATGAGTCCCCGGCAGTGCGTACTTCACGTCCGTGGCACGCGAGGATCCCCGCCCGGAGCACACGATCGTGCTCGCCGATCAGATCCAGATAGCGATTCCCCAACCGTTCGAGGAGCCGCGTCGATCCGGCGATGTCGGTGAACAGCAACGTCACTGCACGCGCTCCCATGTCCGCCTAATCGTCGTCAATCACAGCCCCGCAGGCAACACATCCCCCACCGTTCTGCTGACATCCGGATTCGGGACACTGTGTGGGTGCCCACGCCATCCGTCACGGGCGATCTGCTGGCCGGCTGGCTGCGTGCCGAAGGGCGCCGCGCCCAATTCAGGCGGGGGCAAGCGCTGTTCACCGAGGGCGATGTCGCCGACCGCGTGTTCGTGATCGAGCGGGGATGGGTGACGATCACGAGCGTCGGTCTCGGCGGGCGCGAAATCGTGCTCGGGCTGCGCGGGCCGGGGGAGGTCATTGGCGAGCTTTCGGCGCTGGACGGCGCGCCTCGCTCCGCGACGGCACTCGCCGCGGCCGAGGTGGAGGCGACGGTGGCGCCCGGCTCGGCGCTCATGCGTGCGCTGGCCGATCCCGCCGCCGCGATGGAGCTGCTGCGCGTGCTCGCCAATCGGCTACGGGACGCGGACCGCAAGCGGCTGGAGTTTGCCGCCCTGGACTCGCTGGGACGGGTCGCATGGCGCCTGCACGAACTAGGCGAGCGCTTCGGCGAGGAGACCGCGAGCGGCATCCAGGTCGAGCTACCCCTGTCCCAGGAGCAGCTTGCCAGCTGGTGCGGAGCCTCGCGCGAGGCCACCGTCAAAGCACTCGCCGCCTTGCGCACACTGGGCTGGATCACGACTGGCCGGCGCACCGTGCTGATCCATGACGCCGACGCGCTGCGCCGGTCCGCCTACGGCGGCGCGTAGCGGACCCGTCCGCCAGTCGACGGCGTCGAGGACCCGGCAGGCAGCGGACCGGTGCTCGCCGACCCGATCCCGGCCGCGAGAACGTGCGACGACCAATGAGTCGAAGTACCCACTGCGAACGCAGCCAAGGACGCGGACAAGGAGCCCTGGCGACCGTACGGTGGCGCATCAGAAGATCCGCCAGGCAGGAGGAGATATGTCCACGTTTGACGTTCACCCACGCACCGCCACCCCGACCTCGATATCACTGCGCAGCCGGCTGCTCGTGCCCGCGATGGCGGTGGCAATCGCCCTGGCGCTCCTGATCGCCGGCGTCACGGCCGCCACCCACGGGGCCTCGGTCACCTCAGCCAACCCGCTCGTGCGGCCTGCGGTCGGCAATACCCAACCGACCGCTGATTCCACGCCGCAGCAATGGGTCCGGCCACGCTACCCCGGCAAGTGAACGACGCGGCCACGCCCCGACAAGCCGGCAGCTGCTTCCCGAGCCCTGACGCGAGACCGCTGTCGCACATCCACGATCAGTAGGAGGAGAAGGGAATGTTCCGCATCACATCAAGACTCGCCGCGGCCGCCACCATCGCGACCGTGTGCGGATTCGTCGCCGCCGCAGCGCTCCCGAGCACCGCGCTCGCGGCGCGGTCTGTTTCCATCGCCGGGGCCTGGAAGGGTCAGCTGACGGCATTGCCCACCAGCGACCCGGGCGCGTTCGGCGTCACCGACAACGGCCCCGGTCTCGCCAACGACCTCGGCGCCTTCCAACTCAGCTCCGCTGAGACCGACAACTTCGCGACGGGCACGATCACCGACGGAACGTTCACGATCAGCAACTCGCGCGGAGACAGCATCCGGGGCACCTACGCCGGAACCTTCTCCCCGCTCTCGGCCACCGCAGTCGCCTTCATCTCCATCGGACAACTGACCGGCGGCACCGGACAGCTGCGTGGAGCGACCGGATCGATCACGTTCACGGGCATCGCCTCCTCGTCCTCCCTCACCGTGCTCGGCGCCTTCACAGCCAAGGTCTCGGTCCCGTAGTCGACCACCGACGCGGCGGGCCGACCCGGCCCGCCGCCGGGCCGGACCCGCTGCGATGTCCCCTCCCACATTGGGACCAAGCAAAACGCCCACCAGCTGACCGTGAGGTGATTACCATGAACCAGCACGCTCGATTGCGATCGCTCCGCGGAAGAGCCCGCCGTGCCATCGAGACTCGCCGCAGCCCGCGAGCGCTCGCCACGGCGCTCATGGCTGGGCTGGTAACGGTCGTAGGCGCCGGCTGCGGAAGCTCGTCGCACAGCCAGAAGGCTGATCTCGCGCTCAGTGCTTATCTCGTGCAGGGTGATGACGAGACGGGCTTTCAGACGACGGGCCCCCCAGCCACCAGCACCACCGCGGCGCTATGGACGGCCGCGATTCCGAACGGACAAACCGAGGAGTCACGTCTGGTAACTGAGGGGTTTCACCGCGCGATCTCCATCCAGACTGCCTCGACACATGGCCAGGGCGTTTCGTGGGTGATCGAGCTGGGGTCGATCCGGGACGCGGCACGCGAGCAGACGGCCGAACTGCGAGGTTTCATACACGTTCCGGGCCAGGTTGGCCGCTTCACGGTCCAGGGTGTCCCCACCGCCGAGGGCTTTACATATCCCGGCCCCGACCCGCAGGACGCCAACGCGTTGGTTCGCGAGGGGCGGTGCCTGCTCCTCGTCGGCGACCAGGAGTCGGCAAGTGACTACCGCACGCCGGTAATCGCAGCAGTCCGCGCGATCTGGGCGCGCACGAACAGGGACAAGGGAGCGTGCACGACGTGATTGCGCCCATCGAGTGGCTACCCATCATCCTCATCCGCATGGCGAAGAGTGGGAGCTGCGCTGCAGTCGCACAGAGCTCGCCTTCGGCGGACCTCCGGACCACCCCGCCATGCCCGCCACGGATGACTCTCGCCGATGCGGTGACGCGCTCCGAGGGTGGGGGAAGCGGAAGCGCTGAACCCGACGCGGATCAGGTAGATCATCGCCACGAGTAGTGCCGGCGCCAGCGTGTCGCTGGGGATCGGAGAGCCGTGGAGGATTCCTCCGGCGAGGAACGCAACGAACATGATGACGGCGAGCACGAACGCCGTCATCACGATCAGCACCCCGCGGGCGAGGAAAACGCCGCCGACCGTTTCGAGGGTGCCGACGAGTGGCTCCATCACGCCCGGGGCGGGAATCCCGAAGTGTCGGAACGCGTGCAGCTCCCAGTGGTAGAAGACGAATTTAGCCAGCCCGGCCGCACCGAAAATCACGCCGCAAATGAACGCCACTCGGCCCGGGTCGAGCGACGGGGGCCGGGCTCGCACGAGGTCACTCCTCTGGCTGAAGCAGGCGTCGGCGGCCGGTGTGGCGGCATCCGCTCTCAGCACCGCGACAGCTGCGCCGGGCGCGATCGTCGGCAAGCGTGCCGAAGAGGCCGACCGCCCAGCACGTCGGGCAACCACGCCAGGCGAGCGCCGTGAGCGCCAGCAGCGCGAGCGATAACGGACCGACACTCGCAAGCAGCGCGATCGCGAGCCCAGCGGCGATCAGTCCGACCGCACCTCGTACCAGGTGCACGCCCGTTGAACGGCTCGCCAACGGCGACCTTCTCGACCGACGTCCTACCCGCTGCCTTATGTCTCGAGTGATGGACACCTACCAACGTCCTACGAAGCCAGACCGCAGCCGGATCACGTCAGGGACGGGCCGGATCGAGATCGACGTGGACGCGTCGTGCTCATATCGCGCTGGACGGGAAGCCGTCGGTTAGGTTTCTGGGGATGGCTGGGTCATCGTCTCCCAGTGCCGTGCGACGTACCGTTGCCTTGGCGCGGCTGGCTGTGCTGATGGGCGCGAATGTCGCGCCGGGACAGGACGTCGTCGTTCTCGTCTATGACGTCGAACACGCGGGTCTGGCGCGCGCGATCGTTGATGTGGCCTACCGCGCTGGCGCCCACTACGTGAGCGTTCTCTACTGGGATCAGCACGTCAAGCGCTCTCGGCTTCAGCACGCCGCGCCGGACTCGCTCAGCTTCACGCCAGCGTGGTGGGATCGTCACATCGAGGAGTGCATCGAGCGGCGTAGTGCCTATATCGTCGTCTGGGGCGACCCGCGGCCGGACCTGCTGGACGACGTCGATCCGGCTCGCGGGGGCCAGGACCATATGCCGCTCACTGGCCCGTTGTTCGCGATGGCCGGGGGAGGTGAGGTGAACTGGACGTTCGTGCCGGCGCCCTGCGCTGGGGCGGCACAGCGGGTTCTCGGCACCGGCGACGTCGATGCGCTGTGGGACGTGCTCGCGCCGATCCTGCGCCTCGACGCCGATGATCCGCAAGCGGCCTGGCGACGCCATATCGCCGGGCTCAAGGAGCGAGCCGCCGCGCTCGAGTCCCGCGCGTTTGCGGCGCTGCGCTTTCACGGCGCAGGGACTGACCTGAGCCTCGGACTGCTGCGCGGCGCCCGCTGGCTCTCGGGCGGCCTCACGACGAGCTGGGGCCGCGAGACGATCGCGAACATGCCCACTGAGGAGGTCTTCACCACTCCCGATAACCGCATCGCCGACGGCACGGTAGCCGCGACGCGACCCCTCCCGTTGATCGGCGGCAAGGTCGTCGAAGGGCTGCGCCTACGGTTCAAAGACGGCCGCGTCGTCGAGGTCGACGCAGACCGCAACGCCGACGCGATGCGGTCCTATCTACAAGCCGACGACGGCGCTGCGCGCCTCGGCGAGGTCGCACTGGTGGACGGCACCTCTCCCGTCGGCCTCAGCGGACGCGTCTTCAACGACGTTCTCCTTGACGAGAACGCAGCCTGCCACATCGCCCTCGGCAACGCATACGCCTTCACGGTGCCCGACCTCTCCGACGATCCCAACAAGCGCGCCGATCGCGGCTTCAACGTCTCAGGTATCCACCAAGACATCATGATCGGCGGTCCCGACGTCGCCGTCGACGGGATCGACGCCAGCGGAGCCGCGACCCCGATCCTCAACAACAACGTGTGGGTCCTCGAGTAAGCCACCCGCGTCGCTCCTTCATCGCCAGGCCCGGCACGCGATCGGTTACGGTCGTGCTCAAGGATCAGCTTCGGCGACGCCGACGCTGATCCAGAATCGGCCGGATCCCGGCTTTGGCCCGAGGAGGGCAAGTTGTTCGCACAAAATCGGATGTCGGCGGTCGTCAGCTCGACCGACATCGAACGCAGCCGCGAGTTCTACGAGAAACAAATCGGCCTCACGCTGTCTCCCGACACAGTCCCGAACCATCTGCTGTTCGAGGCTGGGCAAGGCACGACGCTTCTGGTCTACCGGCGCCCGTCGCCCAACCTGGCCGACCACACGCAGGTGCGCTTCTGGTGCGCAGACGTGGCCGCCGATGTGAGCGAACTGGCAGGGCGTGGGGTCAAGTTCGACCTCGTCGAATTCGGTGAGTTCAAGATGGTCGACCACGTCCTCACGACGCCAGTCGGCAGTTCGGCTTGGTTCAAGGACCCGGACGGCAACACAATCCAGCTTGTGCAGCCTGCGTAGCGTCGCCGCGCGCTGCCCCTCGGTGGCCTTCATCCACCCCGACGCCGACGCGAGTCGAACGGGCTCTTGACCCGTGCCGTGGAACGAGATGGAATGGGCGTTCGATAGGACATCAGGCTCCAGACCCGGTCGTGAGCGGGGCTGTGAGGCCCAACCAGTGGAGGTGCCAGATGGCAGAGATCCCACCGCCTCCGGCGGGGATTGTGCTGGCCCATTTCATCGTCTCGGACGATGTCGAGCGCTCTCGGCGCTTCTACACCGAAGTGCTCGGGGGCAGGGTCGTCTTCTCCGGAAAGCCTTCCGGAGAGCCGACCAACGTCGCGCTGTCCAACAGCTGGGTCGTCATCAGCGTTGGCGGCGGCCCGACCGACGACAAGCCCACGGTCACCCTGGAGACGCCACGCGATCCCGACCGGGTCAGCAGCTTCCTGAATATCCGGGTCAAAGACATCGCGACCGCGTACGCCGAATGGAGCGCCCGTGGCGCCGAATTCCTGACGCCACCCAAACAGCACCCATACGAGATCCGCTGCTACATCCGCGACCCCGACGGACACATCATCGAAGTCGGTCAAACCACGGACCCAGAAAGGGACTGGACGCCCGCTCACTGGCCATCCGAGCAGACGACGTGAGAGACGGGGTTCGGGTCATGAGCACCGCGATCATCGGCACTGGAGGTCTCGGGTCGGTCATCGCTCGCCGGCTCGCGTCAGGTGGCGAGACCCTGCGTCTCTCGAGCGCCGACACAGAGTCGGCACGAACGCTGGCTGCGGCGATCGGGCGAGGTGCGGACGCTGCCAGCGACAACCGCGACGTGTTGCAGGGCGCCGATGCCGTCATCCTCGCGCTGCGGTTTGGCGTGCTGAAGGGCGTCATCGAAGAGACCGCCGACTTGCTAACCGACAAGGTTGTGGTCGTTCCGAGCAACCCGGTCGGCCTCGATGCACAAGGGAAGATCGTGCGTCTGCTGCCGGAACGGCAATCCTCTGGCGAGGTTGTCGCCGGGTGGCTGCCGGAGGGGGCCCGCCTGGTCATGGCGTTTGGCAGCATGTCGGGCGATCTCCTCGAATCCTCTAGCAAGCGGTCACCCGAGCTGGCCGTTCTCTTTTACGCGACGGATGACGAGCCTGCCGGCCGGCAAGTCGAACGGTTGATCCGGACGGCCGGCTTCGAGCCCATGAAGGTCGGCGGCGTCGAACAATCCGGTCGACTCGAGGTGGGCGGCAACCTTCACGATCTCGTCGTCGGCCCCGCGGAGGCGCGGTCATTGATCGGTGGCACCTGATCGCCTCGGCGCCATGGCCGGCCGGCTCCGCGGGAAGGCGGCTGGGGGATCGCTTCCCTTCGTCACCGGGGTCATCGTCACGAGCGCGTCGGCGACTGCCCGATCACTGGTTCGAAGTGGTCGAAGAACGTCGTGCACGGGGTCGCTGCGGTGCGAGGCTGGTGAGGACGCTGAGCAGCCGGCCCACCGAGTCCTCAGCGCGGTGGTGCGCGGCGAGCGGCCCGAGGGCGGGTTCGTTGGTCGGGTAGGCGGCTCGTTGGCCGCGGGGGAGCGCGATGGGGAGATCGTCGACAGGCCGCACGACGGTGATCGCGGCCTGGAGGTACTCGCGATCCGCCGGACGAAGCGGGCGGTCGCGTAGGACGCCCGCGATGTCGCCGTGGCGGCGGATCATCGCCGCCGCCGCCACGGCGCCGACGCCTTTGAGCCCGGGAAGTCCGTCGGAGGGATCGCCGCGCAGGATCGCGAAGTCGGCATATCGACGCCCTGGGATCGCATAGCGTCGGGTGATCTCGGTTTCGTCGATCACCGCCAGACCTGACCGCTCCTGATACAAGACGCGCACGCGCGGATCCTCAACCAGCGCGAACAGGTCTCGGTCACCACTGGCGATCTCGACGGTCCCGGCGGCGAGTCTGGTCAGGGTGGCGATCACGTCCTCTGCCTCGTGATCGGTGACACCCACGATGTCGATCCCGATGTGTTCAAGCATCTGAGTGATCACGGGAAGGAGCGTCGTCAGGCCCGGTGGAACCGGCTCGGCGACCCGGTGGGCCTTGTAGTCCGCGATCAGATCCACGCGCCACGAGGGCCGCCACGCCCAGTCATCGGCGATGACCAGCCGGCGGGGCCGGCGGTCCTTGACCAGCCGCGCCAGCCTGTCAAAGAAACCGCCGATCGCGTTCACTTCAGTCCCCGAAACGCGCGCGCTGGCCAACGCGCCGTAGTAGGCGCGGAAGATCAGGCTCGATCCATCGATCAGCAACCAATCACAGGCCATGCCTCCGCCATTCTGCCGCGGCCTGTCACGCGGCAGGCTCGCGCAGTGCGCGCCGCTACGCGACGCGCCCGGACAACGGCCGATCGCGGATCCACCGCATCGTCATCGCCCCCGAGCGTGAGCCTAGCGCGAGTCTGAATGACGAAGCGATCGTGGGATCGCTTAGACGGGAACCCGCGGCGGCCGTCCTCGAGCGCTGGCTCGGCCCCGTCGGGACGTCCTTCCGAGTTCGTTGGGTGAGACGCTCCCCGGTTGAGGGGGTGCGAGCGAGGGGTCGGCAGGATCGGTCATGCTTGGGGCGATGATGATGGTCGCGACCGACAAACGCGCTGTTGAGGGGAACGCATGTCAGGGCCGCCGGCGGACCGCCCGCTTTTGACCGAAGAGCAGCGCCGGCGCCGGCGCTCTGAGGCTCGAGCTCGCGCTAGGCGAGTTCGGCTGGCGGCGCTCTGCGGGCTGGCGGCCGCCGCGGCGCTGGCGGTTGGCCTCCCGCTCTGGCTGACGGGCGGGAGTGGGAGCCATACGAGCTCACGGCGCGTTGCCGCGGTGGCCCACAAGAAGGATTCGGTCATCCCCGTGGTGACGATTACCGTCGAGGCTAGCGGGGATCTGCTGATCCACTCTCCTGTCTGGGAGCAGGCGCTGGCCGATGGCGGTGGGACGCACTACAACTTTGCTGCGCTGTTTAGGCAGATCAAGCCTTACGTCGCGGGTGTCGACGTACCGTTGTGTCATGTAGAGACGCCGATGACGCCCGCTCCGCCCACCGGCTATCCAATCTTCAACACGCCCCCCGCGCTTGCGCAGGCCATCCGTCAGACGGGGTGGAAGGCTTGCTCGACGGCGGCGACGCATTCGCTGGACCAGGGTGAGACCGGCGTCGTCGACACGATCCGCGCGCTCGATCAGAACGGCATCGCGCACGCCGGCACCTACGCTTCGGCGGCCGCGCAGCGCACTCCATTGATTCTGACGGTCAAGGGGATCAAGGTCGCGTTTCTGTCCTACACCGAGCTCACCAACGGGATCCCCTCGCCCCGCCCGTGGTCGGTAGACCGGGCCGAGGATATTCCGCAGATCCTCGCCGAGGCCCGCCGCGCCCACGACGACGGCGCACGTGTGGAGATCATCAACATCCATTGGGGCGATGAGGACGTCACGGCGCCCAGTGCCTTCCAACTGCATCTCGCCAATGTGCTCACCCGCTCGCCCTACATCACCGCGGTCGTCGGACAACACGTGCACATTCCCCAGCCGATCCGGAAGATCAACGGCAAGTTGGTCGTGTTCGGTGAGGGCAATCTCATCTCAAACCAGACCAGCGCCTGCTGCCCCACCGCCTCACAGGACGGTCTCATTGCCCTCCTGACCATCATGGTCGACGCGCACGGCGCCAAAGTGACGTTCGTGCACTACGTCCCGATCTGGGTTCAGCATCCCAGCTTCGTGGTACTGCCCGTTGGCCGAGGGCTGCGGATCGATCGAGCGGACGCCGCGGAACTGCGCGCGTCCTACGCGCGGACGGTCGCCGCAGCCGGCCGCGGGCCGCAGGTGCAGCCCATTCCCGCACACTTGCCCTAAAGGACCGAACCGTAGTTGGAGTTCCGCCGTCGATCCAAGCGCCCTCAACCACACCAGACACCCGAACGACGCAGCCGGCCGCGCCCTGCCTACCCCAACCCGCTCGCACCTCGGATTGCCGATGCAGCGCCAGCTTTGAGGGCGACCGCCGCGGTGAAGGCAAGCACCGCATCCCCGTAGCGGCAGCCCGCCGCGACAACGGCATGCAGGATCTCATCGCAGCCCTTAACGTGATCCGCACCCCGGCGGAATGTCGCCGTAGCGATGGCGCGCGCGACGCGCAGCCCTGCGAGTCCTTTCGTGGCCGAGCGGTCGTCCGGGACCGCCGACTCCGCGTGATCCCCTGGTCGCCACAGCGGTGGCGCGAACCAGACCAGCGTGAGGACGAAAGACGTCGGGCGGAGTCCGAACGCTTAACCATCGAACTAGCCGTGCCCACGCACTGTCGCAACCCAGAAAGGAAGAAGCGACGCACCAACGCCGCTTCATGATCATTCCGACACTCTGCTCCGAGCTCTGCTTTCCGCGCGAAGCAAGCGTCGGTTCAGGTCCACACTGCAGCATTGCGGCTGATACGACGCTCAGCCGAGCCGGATCGCACTACGAAGGCTCGATCCGACCGCGACGCCTGCCAGCTGCGGTCCCCCCGGCTTTAAGGGACAAGAATGCCGTACCCGTAGAAGCCGAAGACGTTCTGGTTACCCGCGAAGTACTTAAAGACGGTTACGCGGGTTACGTGCGGAAGCCGAAATGTCTCGCAGTGATTGTGGCCGTTGGGCTCATTGTGGGAGTACACGTGGAACTGGTACTGGTGAAGGGTACCTCCCAACCCAGTCACGTAGGGCTCGATGGCGATCTTCTCGTCGTCGCAGAACCGGAATTTGGTCCCGCCACGCGCGATCACCTCCGCGCGATCCACCCGATCGCGATATACGATGTTAACCGTCACTAACTTGGTCTGCAGTGGGACGTGCGGCCAATCGAATCCCGCAGTTGCCTTGCTCGGAACAAACACGCTTGAACCAGGTATGTACGCGGCATTCACCCCGAAGTGACCGCCGTGGAAACGGTCGGTGCCGGCCACAACGAACGAGCACTCTGAAGCGTTGGGAGCCTCACCCGGTGGATCCACGAGCTTGCAACCGTTAGCACCCGCTTCCTCACCCAGCGGGACGCCAAACAGCACGCTCGTGCCCGCGGGCCGGGACGACACCTCGACCGATCCTGTGGGATGTGCCTGCGGTGGCGGCCCCCGATCGGCCACGGTTACGTAGCAGGTACCGACGGCCGCGCCCGGACCGAGGTGACTTGGGTACTTGCACGTCACGTCCGTGGTTGTCTCGCGGCTACAGCTGAAAGCAGCATCCCTCACGAGTGGTCCTGCATCTCTACTGCTACCGCCTGCCGTGCGCTTCCCTACGGTCGTCCCCGTGCCGTCCTGGTTGTCGGTATAGCTCCCTGTGAACGACTGGCCGTCGCTTGAGATCGCGACCTGGAACTTCGCGATGTAGCCAGGAATACTCTCGGTGAAGGTGGCACTGCCCGAGTTCGCGCTACCAACCAGCTGTTCGACGTATCCACCGCCGGTGGCGACACCGGTGAAGCTTGCCGACCCCGGACACTGGTTGATCTGAAAAGTGGCGGTGAACACCCGCCCGGCACAGTTGCTTGATGTGCAGGTGTCCGTGACGTTCCACGTCCCGCCGAACTGCGTCGCCGTTGAGGCCGTCGCGGGGTTCGCCCCGGCGAGCCCAAAGGCCGACACAGCAAGCGATATGGACACGCACACGCACACGATGCTGGCAACGCCAAGCCTGCCCACAACGCGACCCCGCTGCATGCGACCCACGCGCCACCTCAATTCAGCCATCCGATTCGCCACCGAGCGCCCAGAATCCCCTGAGCAGATGGCGCGCACCATAGCCGACCCGAGCATTCGCTGCAATACGCCAAATCGGGAGTGAACGCTCTACCCGCTCAGGGAACTCGCACGATCAAGATGTCCACGCATAACGCGACCGTGGCTTCCCCTTCTTGGCCGGGACGACCTGCCGTTCTTGCTCGAAGATGACCGCATCTCCGTCTCGGAGGAAATGCCCCTTTCGCGGAGGGCCAAGGAAAGACCAGCCCCTCCCGACGGTGGTGAGGTGCCGCGAGCGGCGACAGGACGTAGCCCCATTGACACAGGACGCCTTTGATGAGCGGGACCACGCCAAACCTGACGAGCGCGCTGGCGACGATCGAGCGGTCGATGTCGAGCTCCAGGTCGTCGGCTCGCACGAGCGGTCTTGCGTATGGGGCGGCCGCGATTGGACGAGCGGATCGGCAACGGAAGGATCATTACCGGCCCGCACTCCAACCGTGCCGCGGCGGGGCATCAGATTCCGGTGCGGTCAGCTCGGCGAATGGTGTCGCTCCCCGCCACGCTGACGCAAGGCTGCTAATCCGACGCTTTCGCAGCTTCGGCAGGGCGCGGTGGTCGAATGCGACGTCCCAGTCCGAGGAAGCGAAACGAAGCAATCGTCGTCAAGACCCCACCGATGATCAGCGCGATCTGCAACCACGTCGGCGCCCCGAGGATGGCGTGGCCGGCGAAGTAGTACTCGAGCGTGATCATCGCCGACCACGCGAGAGCTGCGACCGCGCTGACCGCCAGGAAGCGGCCGAGGGGCACGCCACTCGCGCCCGCGACGAGCCCGGCAGCATTTCGTAAACCCGTGATGAACCGGGCGATAAACAAGGGCGCGACGGCGTGGCTCCGGAACTGACCACGGAGCTCCTGGACGCGCTCGGGCTCCTGACGGAACAGGCGGCCGACACGGAGAAGAACCGGCTCACCGCGCCAACGACCGATCGCGAAGCCGACTGTTCCCCCCAAGAGTGCACCCAGCGCACCAGCAGCAATTACCCCTCCCAGGGGGAGACCGTTCTTAGCCGATGCGTCTATCCCGGCGATGACCAGCGCGGTACCAGCGGGAACCGGAAGCCCCATCGCCTGCAGCCCTGCCGCCAGGAACACGGCGATGAGGCCGACTTCGTGGATTAGCTGAGCGATCTCGTGAGAGCTCACAGCACATAGTCTGCACCACGCCGGTTCCGGGCCCGGGGAACTGGTCGCTCGATGTCCAGGCAGCGCAGCGTTGGCCACCGCCCCTGTCCGCCAGCCGAGCCCGGTGGCTGCCCAAGATTTCGAAACCCCCGGCCGTCGAACAGAGCGATCGTCACGCCGCCGACGCATTTGTGGGACAGTCGCGCCGCGGAGGACGAATGCGAGCCCGGTGCTGGCGCCTTGGGTTTGTCGAGTGCGAGAATCCGGCTCCTCATGCCGGTGACGGGTTGTGCCCGGGACGGGTTGTGATTGAGACGGGGGTCAGATGAGACGTGGGTGGATGCGCTGCGCGGCGATCCTTGCGGTCGGGGTGTTGGTGTCGGTTTGCTCGGCGCTTGTCGCTATGGCTGCCCCCGTTGCTGGCGGCTTGGGGGCTCAGGGCACCTCAGCACGGGCGGCCGGCGTCGTCCAGCCGCGTGGAGGCGATTGGGAAGGTTCTGGGCCGCACGGGCTGCGGATGAGCTTTGCACTCGCGGGAGCGGGCAGGTCGGCCCGCTTGCGATTTCTCGCGGTGTCGTTGCCGAGCGGCTGCCGCGTCGGCGCAGCACCAAGCTTCTACGCGATCGACTTCGCGCGTACCCAGTACTACCCGCCGACGCGCTACCCCGAGGTGATCCTCGCCGGCGGGTTTGAAATCAAGCCCGCGGGCGACTTCGCGATCGTCGGAATTGACAGTCGGCTGCCCACGTTTCCGTTGGTTATTGTCGGGAGGTTCCCGACGGCGCGCGCCGGAACGGTCGCGGTACCGGCGTACCAGTTCAAATGCCAGACGGGGGGCTGGACGCGAACCCTTCGCTTTGCTCTGTCGGCTCGGCGGCGGTCCAGCGTCGCCGATGGCACCTACACCGGAACAGTCGTCAGACCACCGCCCGAGGTGAGCGGCACGGTCCGCGCGACCGTGGCTGGTGGGGGCAGGGTGCTCACGGACCTCGCAGTGTCCTGGACCTGCCCGGACAACGGGGGCGGGTTCGAGCTCGGGCCATCAACGACGACCGGGGAGTTCATCGGCACAGACGGGGCGATCGGGGAACACTGGACCCCGACCGGGAGATGGTCAGGCCATTTCGGGCCCGGCGGTCATTTCGCCGGGACCTTCACCAACCTGGGCAGCGGCGATTGCACCCAAGGGCAGAACACGGCGTTCACAGCGACGCTCACCCCAGGTTGAGCCCTCAGCCGCCCCAGACGACGGCGCTGCCTCACCTCCCCACCTCGCCACCTCCGCCCGAGTCGCGCTCGCACGCGAAAACTCAACAAGTCGCTGGCAATCGCTTTTGGTGCTCGGCGATCCCGGAGCTCACGAGCGCTTCGACGACGAATGGCTCGCCGCTGACGGGCCCGGATTGGGGCGACCGTTGCTCGTCGCTTCGCGCGGCCGAACACGCGGCACGCTCTGGCGCAGGCCCGCATCGGCGGAGCTGCGCGGTGCGGGAGGTAGGCTCCGTTTATGCCGGACGAGGCTGGACGCCCTGAGCCGTTCACCCCGCACAGCACGCCGGCGGCGCTCGAGGACCTCCGCGCGCGGTTGCGAGCGACGCGCTGGCCGGACGCCCCTGAGGATGCCGGCTGGTCGCTCGGGACCGATATCGCCTACCTCCGCGAGCTCGTCGGCTACTGGGCGGAGAAGTTTGACTGGCTGGCGCAGGAAGCGGCGCTCGCTCGGTTGCCCCACTTTCGTGTCGGGCTCGGCGGTGTCGGGATCCACTTTGTGCACGTCCGGGCCGTCGCGCCGGTCGCGCCTGTTCTGCCGCTCATTCTCAGCCACGGCTGGCCGGACTCGTTTTGGCGCTACACGAAGGTGATCCCGCTTCTGACCGATCCTGGCGCGCACAGCGCTGATCCGGCGGACGCGTTCGACGTTGTCGTGCCCGACATGCCGGGTTATGGCTACTCCGGGCGCCCGGCGGGCCCGCCGCTTGACTCGATCGCCGTCGCTGGCCTGTGGGCGGAGCTCATGGGCGTTCTCGGCTACGCGCGGTTCGGCGCGGCGGGTGGAGACATCGGTAGCCACGTGAGCCGCTACCTCGGGCTCGACCGTCCTGACCGTGTGGTGGCCGTTCACCGCACCGATGGCGGCGTGCCCGTCTTCGACGGTGATCCGGTCGACCTTGAGCCGGAGGAGCGCGCCTGGATCCAGGCCGCCGCGGCCTGGGGTGCGACCGAGGGCGCCTACGCCGCGATGCATCGGAGCAGGCCCCAGACGGCGGCGTTCGGCCTGACCGACTCGCCAGTCGGGCTCGCCGCGTGGATCGTCGAGAAGCTCCGGGCATGGAGCGACTGCGACGGTCAAATCGAGCAGGGCTTCACCAAGGACGAGATCCTCACGAACGTCACGCTCTATTGGCTGACCGGGACGATCGCCTCTTCGATGCGCATGTACAACGCGAACGCGGCGATCTCACCGGCCCAGCTCGCCCGCCGCGTTGAGGTGCCGTCCGGCTTCTCGTTCTTTCCCGGCGACATCCTCCGCCCACCGCGGGCGTGGCTCGAGCGCACGACGAACGTCGTGCGCGTCACCGAGCCGGCGCGCGGCGGGCACTTCGCGCCGTTCGAGGAGCCCGAGCTTTACGCCGAGGAGCTGCGCGCGTTCTTCCGCCCCTACCGGGAGTCGGCCACGAACTGAGTGCGCCATGCGCGACGAGGCGCCTTGTGAAGTTAGACCCGGTGGCTCACGCGCGCGGCCGTCTGTCGGCCACGACGTACCGGAGTCCGCCGCCCGCAGCGTGCAGATGGTTGCCCCTGAGCGCCAGGCAGCTCGTCACGCGGCGGTGCGCCGCAGCATCTCGACGACCAGGAACGCGAGCTCCAGCGCCTGCTGCGTATTCAACCGGGGATCGCACGCCGTGTCATACCGGGAGGAGAGCTGGCTGTGAGAGATCATCTGCGCGCCACCGAGGCACTCGGTGACTTCTTCGCCGGTGTGCTCGACGTGGATACCGCCTGGATGCGTACCGAGCCGCTGATGGACCTCGAAGAATCCTTCGACCTCGTCCATGATGCGATCGAAGTGCCGGGTCTTGTGACCGCTGGGCGACTCCTCGGTGTTGCCGTGCATGGGATCGCACTGCCACACCACGCGATGGCCGGAACGGCTGACCGCGTCGACGATCGGCGGCAGCCGCTCGCGGACCGCGTCGTTGCCCATCCGCGAGACGAGGGTCACGCGGCCGGCGACACGCTGGGGATCGAGGCGCTCGACGAGCTCGACCGCCTCCTCGGGCGTGATCGTGGGACCGATCTTGACGCCGATCGGGTTGGCGATGAGCGCTCCCAGCGCGACGTGGGCGCCCTCCAGCTGACGCGTGCGGTCACCGATCCAGAGCTGGTGCGCCGAGAGGAGGAACAGCCGATCGCCTTCGGCCCTCAGCAGTGAACGCTCGTAGTCGAGCACGAGCATCTCATGACTCGCGAACAGCTCGACGGTGCGCAGCGAGCTGTCGTCGACACCGCACGCGGACATGAACCGCAGGCTCCGTTCGATCTCGGTGGCAACGCGCTCGTAACGCTCCCCGGCGCTTGAGCGGCGCACGAAATCCATATTCCACTCATGCAGCCGGTGCAGATCAGCCAACCCAGCGCCCGTGATCGCCCGCGCCAGGTTCATTGCGGCCGCCGCGTTGGCATAGGCGCGGACGAGCCGACCCGCATCCGGCCGCCGTGCCTCCTCGCTCGGCTCGAGTCCATGGACCATGTCGCCGCGATACGACGGAAGACCAGCAGCATCGGTGTCCGAGCTCCGCGGCTTGGCGTACTGGCCGGCGATCCGCCCAACCTTGACGACAGGCATCGACGTCCCGTACGTCAGAACAACCGCCATCTGCAGCAACGTGCGGATCGTGCCACGGAGATGCGCCTCGGTGTTGTCGTCAAAGGTCTCGGCGCAATCCCCGCCCTGCAACAGAAACGCCTCGCCACAGGCGACCCGGCCGAGCAGGCCCTGAAGCCGATCGACCTCCGAAGGGACCGCGATCGGCGGCACGGCCTCCAGCACCCCCCGTACACGCGCCAGGTAATCGGCGTCGGGCCACGCCGGCTGCTGCGCCGCCGACCGCGCCACGGCGTTGGCAACGGCCGCGGCCATCGGATTTGGCAGCCGCGATAGCACGGGAGCCGGCACGTCGGGCACATCGATCGTCCAGGTCACGCCCCCAACGGTACGCCGTGCTCCGCCACACCGTCGATTGATGCGCCGGGCCCAGCTTCGCCCTTGGAACGTGCGCTCACACCTCACCGGTCGGAACGGCGCCGCTCGGGATGGACCTGCCGAGGTACTTGCGCGCGACCAGCGTGGCGAGCGCGATCTGCCGCGCCTGCTTCTTCCCGCGCCACGCCACCGTGATCGAGAGCAGATTCCTCCCATCGGTCGTCAGCAGCATCGACTGGTCAGGCACCCACGCCGCGTCCAACCCGAGCTTCGGCACAGTCACCGGCGGCGCGAAGTCCCGCACGGTACCGAACTGCTGCCCATCCTCGTCGATCGTCCGCTCCAACCGCTGATACGGCTGCGGTGAAGAATCGACGTTGACCGCCACGGACACCCCGGGACCACGAAAATCGCACTCCGGCTCCGAGTTGCTCCCCGTCGTCGCTCGGGCTCCGAGCGCGCCGGCAGCAACCCCGGTGACCCGAGCGATCACCACGCCCGCCGCCGGCATGCACACGAGCGGCGGCTTCGGGTGCATCGCCGTCTTCGTAGACGTCGCCGACGAGCGCGAGGTCGTGCCACAGCCAACGAGCGCCAGACCGGTCAGCAGCCCGACGATCACACGGGCCGCGTCGCGAGGCGCGATCGTCCTGCTGCGCGACTGTCGAGCAGTCTCTGCCGCATCGTGTCGGTTGATCGGGAATGTCATCTCACCGGCCACGCCGTCGCTCGCGATACGCGCGCACTTTGACGCGTGAGCCGCACACCGACATCGCACACCAGCTGCCGCCCTGGTTGCGGCTATGGTCGTAGAACGCCCATCCGCAATCGGGACCCGGGCACGCCTTCATCCGTGACCAGCTCCCATCGAGCTGCGACAGCGCCACGATCGTCGCGATCAGCGCGAACGCGCCGTCAAGATCCCGAGGCTGCGGCTTGAATTGCGGAGTGTCGGCACCCGCAAACTGGATGGAGATTCGCGGGGCGCGCAGCGCCCGGTTCAGTCCCGCCACGACTTCGGGATCCTCCGACGCGCCGTTGTTGACGAACAGCATCATCCGAAGCCCCTCCCGCACCTCAAGCACTCGGCGGCGATCTGATTCGCGCAGTGCGTACCGGCGATCGAGCAGCCCGTGTTCGACGAACCACGTGGTGACCGCGCGGGGGCTCGCAAGTTCCTCTTCGTTGGTGCTGGTCAGATTCCAGCGACTGTTGAGGAACGTCTGCACCAGCTCAAGGTCGCCGGGGGCAGGCCGTCGATCCCCGGGTTGAGGCCCACCGTCCACCCTCGCCGTCGCGTCCGTCAGCTCCACACGACCACCCACCGTCACATCTGGTGCTTACCGCCAAAGCACCATACGCTGGTAACGCTGAGCGCGCAACTCGTGGTCAGCCGGTACTGAGAGGCCGGAGCGCGGACATGGCGCTCGGCGCTCAAACGACGCGCGCCTTGCGTCCCTGGCCTCGCGTGCCGCGAAAGCCCGACGCTTCAAACCTCAGTGCGGCTTGGGTCGCAGCTTTCGGGAGAGCCTTCGTTGAGTCGAGTTGGGGGCGTACGCCGTACGGGAAAGAGGCGCCGGCAGTGTATGCGTAGATTCCACTGACACAACACGCGTTGCTCGTGCGGATGACCTGCGCACGCGAGAGCCGGGACGATCCTCCTAACGCACCGCCGGTACCGAACCAATCCGGCGCGCGTTCCAGGCGGGCGGTGTGGCCTCCCCATCCCCAGTGCCCTCACAGTCAGGCGCGCCGCCCGCCATCTCTCTCGCTCCCTCCGGAGCACTCGACTCTACGGAGCGGCGTGCTTCTCGAGCGCCTTTGCCAGCCGCACCGCCGCGGCCACGTGAGAACCGCGGCCACGTGAGGACCGCGGCCACGTGAGGATCAAGGCTTAGGGCTTGTGACTCCGCGGCGAAGTACGCAGCGACCGTGCGGCACAAGGCGGCTGTCCCGACCGGCTATCTGCCTCAGACTCCACCCATGGAGAGAGCATCGCGGATCACGGATGATCCGCTCCGCTGTCAAGCTTGCGGCGTGAGGATCGGCGTCTACGAGCCGCTGACATTGCGGGTGGACGGACTTGTGCGCGACACGGCGATCGCCGCCGATCCGAGCTTGTCCGCCGTGATCGGGGAGCACTACCACCGCACGTGCTACCGCGCCCAGTTCAACGACTACGCGTTCGCCGAGCCGTAGAGACTCGGACGGCGGCGGGAACACCGACGGCGTGGGGCTCCGCGGGCTGTACGGGCGCAGGAGCCCCCACGCGACGGGCGATTTTGCCCCCTGCATATCCCCGTCGCATACAAGGTGCCGTGGACCTGGGTCCGGATTGTCACAGACGATCCCCTGAACCAGGGCCGCGCGCACAGGTTGGGCTACGCAGCTCGCGCGTGGCCCAGCCTTGACCCGCTCCGCTGAAGCGTGGGACGCGGAGCCCAAGATTTCACTCCATTCGGGTGATGTCCGCCAGCCACGCGGCCAGGATGCTCCGGCGGGTTTAGAACTCTCGGCACGGAGGTCATCAATGACTCTTTATGCGTTCTCAGCGGTCGGCTGGACGCTCTCGGCAATCGTCTTTCTGATCATCTGGATCGCCATCGCGTTCTGGCCTGCTCGCGTTGCTCGACGCAAGGGCCACAGCTTCATCCTGTATTTCATCTTCAGTCTGATCTTCTTCCCGCTCGCGCTACTCACCGCCTACCTGGTGCGCGATCGCACAGCACCTGCGTACTAATGCCGGACGTCCCTGACCGGCTTCGCCTCCCCTGATCACCTCCGAGATCTCCTACCGGAAGTTCGGAGGACCTCAGGCTGTTGCCGCGCACGCGACCGGTCGAGGCACCTCTGGTCGTCGAGCGCGCACTGCTAGCGACGCCTGGCCGAGCAGCCTGGCGACGGATGGCGGGACTGCCTGCTCGGGCGGGAATGGAGCCGCCTGTTACCTGGGCCAGCGGGCTGCCGCTCCTCGCCCAACTCGTTACAGATCCCGGCGGTCTGGACGCTGCTGCTCCGCCGGCGCGAGCGACGACGGGTGGCCAGAGCGGATCCGCGCGGCGCCTGCAGGCCCGGCCCGCGGTGATGGACGCTTCAGTCTGCGGACCGCGCTGGGCGCGCTCGCGTCGCCCGGCGCGTGGCTCGCGCCGATGCCGACCGGGTGTCGTCGTAGGCCGGACGGGTCGGATGTCAACGAATAGCGGGCCCCGAAGATCCGGGACCCGCTGTTCGACTTCAGATGTCGGTGCGGCTCAGTGCTTGACGATCGCCTGCACCAGCATCAGGCAGTTGTCGGTGCCCGCCGAGCTGCGGAATGGCTGACCGATCGCCAGGGTGGGGTCGAAGAGCAGCTGGCCGGGAGTGCCGTCGCTGCAGTACTCGGCCGTGTTGCTCGTCGTGTCGATGGCGATCTCCTGGCCCTTCTGCACGTGCAGATGGACGCCGAAGGTCTCGTTGCGGAAGGTCCCGTTGTCGATGTCGGTCTGCGTCGGGCCCTGCACGGCGAGGGTGCGGCTCTGGGCGACGGCCGTCGCCTGCCCGTGCATGTGATCCGAGGACACGTTACGGACCCGGACGACCTTGACCTTCATCGTCATCGGGCCTTCGGCGCGGACGCGGATCGCGATGATCGTGCCGGTGACGGTCGCCCGTGCCCGTCCTGAGAACCCGGGGTAGTACGAACCGACGTGCGTGCACAGCGCCGGGCCCATCACGCCGTTATCGGCGCAGGTGTTGCCGGCGTTGGCAGGGTCGTGGTTGAGGCTCGAGCCGAACCACGTCGTGGCGGCTGACGCGCCGGCCGGCACCATGGCCAGGGCGGCGGCAGATGCTGCGAGCACCGAGATGAATCGGGGACGGCGGAAGCTGCGGGTGATGCTGGACATTGACTCCTCCTCAGAGCGGGTGCTTGACATAGGTTCAACCTACGGGGGGCCAAGAGCGACGGATAGGCCCCCTAGGGTGGAACCGCGCTCACCCTGCTCGGCTCCTGCGAGCCAGAATCGGGTGCGCGAGCCGAACGCACAGATGCCCCCCGGCGCCGTGCGCGGGGGGGCATCGTACCTCGGGCGGCGCCGGGCGGCGCTGAGATCAGCGCTTGACGATCGCGCTGAACAGCACGCGAAGATTCGGCGTCGCTGAGTCGCCCTGGCCCGAGTGCTGGTCGGTGGTGGTGCTCGCGTTCGGCCTCGCCGTGGCACCGTCGCCTGGTGACGGCCGGTAGTACCGCACACCCTGCCCCGAGCCGGCGCTGGCGAACATGAGGCAGCTCGACTGCGTGCTCGAGCCGGCGTCGCGGAGCGCCAACACGTCGCCGGCCCGGACCGGGATGTGGGCGGGGAAGGTGTTGATACCCGGGTCGCTCGCCGCCCGGATCGCGCTCGAGCGCACGAACTCGAATTTGCCGTGACCAACCGGGCGCAGGACGCGGAGCTGGAGAGCTCCGCACTGGAGCGCGCTCCACCGGACGATGGTGCCGCTGTGCCTGACGACGTCGGTCGGCTTGCCGTGGGAGAAGTTGACGTAGGTGCAGTCGACCATGAACAGGCAGACGTTGTTGATCGGGGGGCTCGTCACGTCTCCGATCGAGGACGTGCTGGCCAGTGCGGCGGGAGCGCCGATCAACGACGCGGCGGCGGCCAGGATGGGGGCGATTCGGCGGGAGATGCGCATGGTGCTCCTTCGGGACGATGGTGTGCGCTGGCTTCATGGAGCATCGACCCGGGGCCGGGCCGGAACCAGCCACCCTGGGGGTGGACCGCCTCACACCCTCAGCAGCTCGCGGGCGCCGCAACGCGCCGGCCGAACCGGTTCAGTCCATCGGTTAGAGTGGCGACTGACCCTTCGTAAGTTGAGTGGAGCGGTGCCGGATCCCCGAATTCTGGACACGCCAACGGATCTCAAGCGCCGCCTGGAAGCTGAGCGGGAGGGCGTCCCGTTCGTGTGGTTCCGCGACGGTCAGGGCAACCAGCAGATCGTCACCCTCGACGCCACTCGCGAGTATCTGAGCGTCGGCCGCGACGACGCGTGCGACGTCTGCCTGGACTGGGATGGCCGGGTCTCGAGGTTGCATGCGCGGCTCGAGCGGAGCGGGGGCTCGTGGACGGTCTACGACGGCGGCCTCTCGCGCAACGGAACGTTTCTCAACACCGAGAGGGTCGACGGCCACCGGGTTCTCAACGATCGGGATCAACTCCGCTTCGGCACCACCGAGATGTGCTTCCGCGATCCCACCCCGCGACGCTCGCGGACGGTCATCCTCGGTGCCGAGCTGGCGCCACCGACGATTTCGGCGGCCCAGCGAAAGGTTCTCGTCGCCCTGTGCCGGCCGTACAAGCACCACTCCGGTTTCGCCAGGCCGGCGTCGAACCGAGAGATCGCCGAAGAGCTGGTGCTCAGCATCGAGGCCGTCAAGAGCCATCTGCGCGCGATGTTCGCCAAGTTCGACCTCGATGACCTGCCACAGAACGAGAAACGGATGCGTCTGGTCGAGCGCGCGCTCCAGCTCGGGCTGGTGCGCGAGAGCGAGCTCTAACGCTTGAACAGGCCCGGGGGCGACGATATGCTCATCCGCGGAGCTCCACCGCGTCGATTGGGACCAGCAGGGCGAACGCCGCTGGGGGGACAGGTCGCACATGGAATTCAAGAACGGTCAGCTTGACCGCGGCACCGTCATCGGCGGCTACCGCATCGACGAGCTGATCAGCCGCGGGGGGATGGGCGTCGTCTACCGGGCGACGAACGTCGTGCTCCACCGGATCTACGCGCTCAAGGTGCTCGCACCCGAGCTGAGCGACGACGAGCAGTTCCGGGAACGCTTCAAGCGCGAGATCCGCACCGCGGCGTCGCTGCACCATCCGCACGTGGTCGGGATCCACTACGCCGGCGAGCACGAGGGCCTCCTGTTCCTGGTGATGGACTTCATCCACGGCACCGATCTGAGCCAGCTCCTACGCAAGGGCGGGGCGCTCGAGCCCGAGCGGGCCGTCGACATGCTCTCGCAGCTCGCGTCGGCGCTCGACGCCGCCCACCGCAAGGGCCTCGTCCACCGGGACGTCAAGCCGGCCAACGTCCTGATCACCGTCCGCGACGGTGAGGAGCACGTCTACCTCACCGATTTCGGGCTGGCCAAGCGATCGGACACTGTCAACGGGCTGACCCGCAAGGGAGTTGTCGTCGGCACCGTCGACTACATGGCGCCGGAGCAGGTGACTGGGGGCGTGGTCGACGCGCGCACCGACATCTACGCGCTCGGCTGCACGTTCTTCCACATGCTGTCCGGCAACGTTCCCTACGAGCGCGAGAACTCGGTCGCGACGCTGTTCGCCCACGTTCACGAGCCGCCCCCTCCGCTCCAGGCGCCGCTCGCGGACTCCTACCCCGCCCTCGGCGCGGTGATCGAGAAGGCGATGGCCAAGGAACCGGCCGACCGCTACCTGTCGGCGGGTGACTTCGCCTCGGCCGCCGCCGCGTCCCTGAGAGGGATCCGGGAAACCAAGCCGCCGACGCTCGTGGCCACCGGCGAGGCGCGTCCGCTCGATACCCCGGAACCCGACCCGTGGCCGCGCACCGAGGCGGGAACCGAGCCGGAGCTCTCCCCCACCGTCCCCGAGCCCGCCGCGGCGGGGATCGCCGCCACCGGCGAGCCGGCCCTACCGGCAGCGCGATCGCCCTCGCCGGCGCGCGAGCAGAGCGCAGCGGCCCGACCCGAGTCGGCGCACGCCGGGACCGGGGCGGCGCACGCCGGGGCCGAGCCGGGCGCCGACGGGCCTCGCCCGGAGCGGACCAACCTCACGCGGTATCGGTGGCCCGCGCTCGCCGGGCTGCTGCTCGTCGCCGCGATCGTCGCGGTGGTGATCGCGGCGACGTCGGGTGGCTCATCGCCTCCGCCAGCCGGGCAACGGATCGCAGCAGTGGCGAGCCCAGTGCCCACCAATCGAGTCACCGGTGCCGGCGCGGCCACACTTGTCCTGCACGGCAACGTCGCCACGGTCACGGTCGACACCAACGGGCTGCTCAACGCGGTCCATCTCATGCACATCCACGGCGGCACGGGCAAATGTCCCACGGCCTCGTCCGCGCAGCGGTTCCACGGTCAGTCGTTCATCGGTGCGAGCGCCGGCGACAGGGTCTACGGCGGCGTGGTGACCTCGCTGACCCAGTTCGGTGATACAAGCCCAGCGTCCCATCTGATCTCGACCCTGTTTCCGGCCGGCGCGGACATTCGTTACACGCGCACCCTTACCGTGGGGCCCGGCGTGGCCGCGGAGATGCGCGCCGGCCTAGCGGTGATCGTCGTGCACGGCATCGACTACAACGGCAACGGCGTGTACGACAACTCGCTGGGTCCGGCCGTGGAGGCAAGCGCGCCGGCGCTGTGCGGAGCCCTGTTCCCGGCCTCGTCCGCGGAAGTGGGTCACGGCGAAGGCACCGGCACCGTGTACACGGCCGCGCTGAGAACATCTAGCGGACCGGCGGCGCAGTGGGCGGCGAGCCCCGCGTTGCTCTGCCACCTGAGCGGTGCGTCGACCCGCAGTCCGTCCCCGCCGGCGGCTGACCCGCGCACGCCGACCGCAGCCTAAGCCGACCGCAGCCTAAGCCGACCGAGAACGAGCCAAGGGGCCCCCGCGGTCGGCGAGGGCCCCTTGCAGCGCGGGGCGACGTGCGCTCCGGCAGCGCCCTCCTGTCTAGTACAGCGCCTGCGTTCCGGTGGTCCCATCGCTGTAGGTCCAGCCGACGGTCTTTCCGTGGACGAGGTGCAGCGAGCGCGGGTCGACCGTGGTGTGGTCATCGGAGAACTGGTCCGCTGGGTGCCCGTAGCGATCCGTGCCTTGGATGATCGCATTGGTGGTGTTGTCGGAGGGGTCTGCTTCCAGGCCCCAGGCGGCGGCGCCGTCGCTGAGCACGACGATCTTGTCGATCTTCTGGTTCAGCTGGCCCGGGTACCACTGATCGTTGATGGAGTGATCCGGGATGTGCATCACGGTCACGATCGAATGAGCGGGAATCGTGGCATCCGCGGGATTGCTCGAGCTCCAGCCGACGTACGTGCCGCCGAGCGCGAACTGGTCGCCGGTCGGGGAGGCGTTCTGCAGCAACGTGGTCCGGCCGGTCGACCGAATGCACACGTAGGCGTTGCCCCGCTTGCCATACACCCGGGCGTACCGGTCACTGGTGAGCGTGGTCGAATGCCTGGGCTCGCACTTCACACCGGGCCTGGCCTGAGCGAGCGCGGCCGGAACCAGGGTGGCGGTGAGGGTGACAAGTGCGGTGAGGCCGAAGCGGGTGGCGTGGCGGATCATCGATAACTCCTCCTGCGTATCGAGTGGACTGGAGACGGGATCCATCGTCCGCGAGATCCGTTTCGTCAACCAGGCACCCAAGGTGTGAAATCGAGCCCACCTCCGCTGTCGCGCACGAGGTGCGTGCCATGTTCGCCATCCCCAGCTTCTTCTGGATCCACCTCAGGCCCAGATCCGCCAAGAGTAAAGGTGCCGCTTTACAGCAACTTCCCGATGCCGCCGGTGGGGATCGAACCCACGACCTTCGGATTAAAAGTCCGCTGCTCTGCCAGCTGAGCTACGGCGGCTCGACCGCCATGATCGCGCACCCGGGCCGGGCGAGGCCGCACGCCGGCCGGGTCTGCACGCCGGCCGGGTCTGCACGCCGGCTGGGTCTGCGCGCCGCCCGCGGGACTGGGGCTAGCCGAGGTAGGCGGTGGCCTCGACCTCGACGAGCATCCGCGGGTCGATGAGGCCGCTGATCTCGACGAGGGTCATCGCCGGGCGGTGCTCGCCGAAGAACTCGCCGTGGGCGCGGCCAACCTCCTCGGCGCGCGAGGCGTCGGTCACGTAGATCCGGGTCTGGATCACGTCAGCGGGCGCGGCGCCGGCGCGGGTGAGCTCGTGGCCGAGCTTGCGGAGGATGACCGCGGCCTGCTCGTACGGGGTCGCCCCGTCGACGATGCCGTACTCGTTGATCGACGTCGTGCCGGCGACGATGACGAGCGGGCCGGCGACGACGACGCGGCAGAAGCCGTTGGGCACCTCGTAGGGCGACGGCGGGTCGCCGCTCAGCCGGGTGATCGCGGCGCGGCCGGAGTCGGGCTCGATCGCGCCCATCAGTGGCGGAAGTGGCGGCGGCTGGTGAACACCATCGCGCAGCCCGCCGCGTCGACCGCCTCGACGACCTCGGGGTCCCGCACCGATCCGCCGGGCTGGATGATCGCGGTGACGCCGGCCTCCATGGCGAGCTGGGGGCCGTCGGCGAAGGGGAAGTAGGCATCGGAGGCGAGCGCGGCGCCGATCGGCTCGGTCCGGGTCTTCTCGAGCGCGAGGCGGACCGAGTCGACGCGACTCATCTGGCCGGCCCCGATCCCGATCGTGGCGAGGTCCTTGGTGAGGACGATCGCGTTCGAGCGCACGTGCTTGCAGACCTTCCAGGCGAAGGCGAGCTCGCTGCGCTCGGCCTCGGTCGGGCGACGCTCGGAGACGACCTCCCAGTCCGTCGCCTCCTCGAGCGACACGTCACGGTCCTGGACGAGCATCCCGCCGATGACCTGATGGAGGTGGGGCTCGATCAGGTTCGCCGTGCGCCGCTCGCGGTCATCGAGGATGCGCGCGTTCGGCTTGGTGGCGAGCACCTCGAGCGCGTCGTCGTCGTATCCCCGGGCGAACAGCACCTCGACGAACTGACCGACGATCGCCTCGGCGAGCTCCTTGTCGACCCGGCCGTTGAGGCACACGACGCCGCCGAAGGCCGACATCGGGTCGCAGGCGAAGGCGCGCCGGTAGGCCTCCATCGGGGTCGGCGCGACGGCCACCCCGCACGGGTTGTTGTGCTTGACGATCACGCAGGCGGGGATCTGGAACTCGCTGAGCAGCAGGCGGGCGGCGTCGAGGTCGAGCAGGTTGTTGAACGACAGCTCCTTGCCGCCGAGCTGCGACACCATCGAGAGCACGTGGGTGCGGGTGCCGACCTGGGAGTAGTAGGCGGCGCGCTGATGGGGGTTCTCGCCGTAGGGCAGCTCGAGCACCTTCTCGAACGCGCGCACCATGAGCGGCGGGAAGTCCTCGCTGCGCTCCTGGAACCATCGGGCGATCGCGGTGTCGTACCGGGCGGTGTAGGCGAACGCCTCGGCGGCGAGGCTCTCCCGCGTGGTCATCGACAGCCGCCGATCGGACTCGCGCAGCTCGGCGAGCACGGCGTCGTAGCTCTCGGGGCTCGTGACCGGGGCGGCGAAGGCGTAGTTCTTGGCCGCGGCGCGAATCATCGTCGGGCCTCCGATGTCGATGTTCTCGATCACCTCGGAGTCGGCCACCCCGCGCGACGCGGCGGTGCGCTCGAACGGGTACAGGTTCACGCACACAAGGTCGACGGGAGCGACGTCGTGCTCGCGGGCGGCCTCGATGTGCTCGGGGTTGTCGCGCACCGCGAGCAGCCCGGCGTACAGCTTGGGGTGCAGCGTCTTGACGCGACCGTCCATGATCTCCGGGAAACCGGTGAGGTCGGAGATCGAGCGAACCGGGATCCCGGCCTCCTCGAGCGCCCCGGCGGTGCCACCGGTCGAGATGATCTCGATCCCGAGCTCGGCGAGGCCGCGGGCGAAATCGACGATCCCGGTCTTGTCCGAGACCGACAGGAGCGCGCGTCCGATCTGCACCTCGGCCGGTGCGGTGACCTCGAGCGCGGACGGCGATGCCGCGGCGGAGTGACTCCCCTTCTCCATGCCGGCCCGACTCTATCGCTCCACGAGGACTCGCCTCGGGTTGGCCGGGTCGGGCCGGACGGCGCCGCGGGCGATGAGCCGCACGGCTTCGGGCAGCAGCTCGTGCTCGACGGCGTGGATGGCCTCGAGGACATCCCCGGGCTCGCGGGCCTCCGGGAGCTCGATCGCGCGCTGGAGGATGACCGGGCCGGTGTCGACCCCCTCGTCGACGAAGTGGATGGTGACCCCGAATACCTTGACCCCGTAGGCGAGCGCCTGCTCGACGGCGTTCAGCCCGGGGAACGCCGGCAGCAGCGCAGGATGGACGTTGATCACGCGCTGGGGGAAGCGGGCGAGGAACGCGGGAGCGAGCAGCTGCATGTAGCCGGCGAGCACGACGAGCTCGACCCCCTGGGCGGTCAGCCAATCGGCGATCGCGCGGTCCCGGGCGGGACGGTCGGGATGCGCCCCGAGCGTGAACACCTCGGCTGCGACGCCGGCGCCGCGCGCCCGCTCGAGCGCGAGCGCCCCCGGCTTGTCAGACGCGACGGCGACAATCTCGACGCCGTCGCGGCCGTGGGCGCGGTCGAGCAGGGCCTGGAGGTTCGTGCCCGTGCCCGAGGCGAGGACCGCGACCCTCATGCCGCCTGCCGGCTGGGGGGCCCGCCGGTGATCGGGGAGGCGCCACTCGCCGGGGGAGTGCCGCCGCACAACTTGGGGAAACGGCCGCCGGTCGAGCGCAGCGCCCCCGTGCCAAGGAGCTGATCGACCCGGTCGAGCACCTCGCCCGAGCGCAGGTGCCCAAAGGTCCCGTAGCCGGCGAGCCGGTCGTAGCCGTGCTCGGCGATCACCTTCGAGCGGCCGCCGCGGAGGATCTCGACCGCGCGGGTGCGACCGACCGACGGCCTGGCCGCGACGACGACCTCGAGGATCGCGGCGTCGAGCTCCGGCCCGGCGACCGGCTGGGCCCCCGCTGCCTCGACGAGCCCGTCGCGCAGCTCGGGGTTGCACACGTCGCAGCAGGCCGTGACGGGCGCCGGCGGCGTCGCGTCGCCGAAGTGGTCAAGCAGCCGCCGGCGTCGACAGTCGCCCGACTCGACGTAGCCCCAGATCGCGCGGTACTGGTTCCAGCGCGCCCGCTCGGCCTCACGGGCCGAGGTCCGGCAGGCGGACAGCGCCTGGCCGCTCCACTCGCCGAGCACCCGGCCGGCGACCCGGTCGGGCGGCGAGGGCTCGGGGGCGATGAGCCGGGCGCGCGTGAGATGGCCGATGATCGCGCGAGTGACCTCATCCTCGCCCCGGGCCCCGGCGAGGCCCGCGAGCTCGCGCACCCCGAGGTCATAACGGCCGTCGAGCCCGGCCCAGCGCAGCCGCTCGGCGACCCGCTCGAGCGCGCCGTCGTCGATCCGCGATCGCTCGATGAAGAACACGTGCAGGCCCTTGTCGCGCTGCTCGGCGAACAGCAGGCAGCGGGCGGGGCGTCCGTCGCGCCCCGCGCGGCCGGCCTCCTGGTAATAGGCCTCGAGTGAGCCCGGGACGCTCGCGTGGCAGACGGTGCGCACGTCGGCCTTGTCGATGCCCATGCCGAACGCGTTGGTCGCGACGATCACGGGGACTTCGCCAGACATGAAGCGCTCCTGGGCGGCGGCGCGTGCCTCCCGGTTCATCCCCGCGTGGTAGACGCCGACCTCGCAGCCGAGCGCGCGCCCGAGCTCGCCGGCGAGGTCCTCGCTCGCATTGCGGGTGCCGGCGTAGACGATCGCCGGCAGGCCATCCGGGGCCGAGAGCGCGGCGGCAAGCCGGCGGCGCTTGAGCGTCGCGGTCGCGCAGGGGATGACCGCGAACGAGAGATTGGGGCGGTCGAAGCCGGTCGCGATCTGGACCGGGTCGCGGAGGTCGAGGCGCCGCGCGATATCCCGGGCGACCGTCGGCGTCGCGGTCGCGGTCAGGGCAATCGTCGCCTTGGCGCCGACCGCGCGGGCGGCGTCGGCAAGCGCGAAGTAGTCCGGGCGGAAGTCGTGGCCCCATTGCGAGACGCAGTGGGCCTCGTCGACGACGAACAGCCCGATGTCGGCCTCGCGGATGGCAGCCAGGAACCGCGGTGCCGCAAAGCGCTCGGGGGCGACGTAGAGGATCCGGCTCTCGCCGCGGACGGCGCGGCCGACCGCCTCGACGTTGCGGGCACCCGCCCGCTGTGCGTTGACCACCTCGACTGCCCCGGGGGCGAGCGCGCTCAGCGCCTGGACCTGGTCCTGCATGAGCGAGACGAGCGGCGAGACGACGATCGTGAGGTCCCGGCGCATGAGCGCGGGCAGCTGATAGCAGAGCGACTTCCCGGCCCCGGTCGGCATGACGACGAGCGCGTCGCGGTCCGCGAGCGCGGCGGAAACCGCGGCCGCCTGGCCGGGCCGGAACTGCTCGTGTCCGAAGATGCGGCGCAGCGCCTCGCGTGGATCCATGGGCGGGCGACGATAGCGCCGGGATCGGTCGCCGCAGCCCGGGGGCCGGTCCCGCCCCGTCGGTCGGATCCGGCTACGCGCCGACGAGCGGGAGCGAGGACTCAAGCGCGAACTTGCCGTTCGCCTCCTCGGTCCCCTGCAACGGATACTCGCCGCTGAAGCAGGCGTCGCAGTGGGTCTCGCGCGTCGCGCCGACGGCCGCGTAGACGCCGTCGAGCGAGAGGTAGTGCAGCGAGTCGGCGGCGAGCTCGTCGGCGACCTCCTGGACGCTGCGGCCGTGGGCGATCATCTCCTCGCGCGTCGACATGTCGATCCCGTAATGACAGGGGTGCTTGATCGGCGGGGCGGAGATCCTCAGGTGGACCTCGGCGGCCCCGGCTTCGCGGAGCATCTTGACGATCTGCCGGGTCGTGTTGCCGCGGACGATCGAGTCGTCGACGACGATCAGCCGCTGACCGGCCACAACCTCGGGCAGCGGGTTGAACTTGAGCCGCAGGCCGTGGCGGCGGAGCTCCTGGCCGGGCTGGATGAAGGTGCGGGCGACGTAGCGGTTCTTGATGAAACCGTCGTCCTGGGGCAGCCCGGCAGCCCGGGCGAGGCCGCGGGCGGCGGCGTTTCCGGAGTCCGGCACGGGAATCACGAGGTCGGCCTCGACCGGCGCCTCGCGCCAGAGGATCTCGCCCATCTTCGCCCGCGCGACCTGGAGCACCGTGCCGGCCATGCGTGAGTCCGGCCGGGCGAAGTAGATGTACTCGAACACGCAGAACGCGCGCCGGGCGCCCTCGATCACCATGCGGGTGCGGATCCCGCCGGCGGTGAGGGTGACCATCTCTCCGGGCTCGACTTCGCGCAGGTACTTGGCGCCGATCAGGTCAAAGGCACACGACTCGCTGGCCACGCAGTAGACGGCCGAGCCGGTCGTCGCGTCCTCGATCATCCCGAGCGCGAGCGGGCGCAGGCCGTGAGGATCGCGGAAGGCGACGACCGCGTCCTCGGTCATGACGACGGTCGAGAACGCGCCCTGAAGGCGGGGGAGCACGTCGGCGACGGCGTCCTCGATGCGATCAGCCGGGTGCGTGGCGAGCAGCGCAGCGATGATCTCGGAGTCCGAGGTCGAGCGGAAGGGGACGTCGCGGCCGCGCAATTCGGCGTGGAGCTCGACGGCGTTGATCAGGTTGCCGTTGTGTGCGAGCGCGAGCGTGCGATGGTCGTCGCGGACGATCGGCTGGGCGTTCTCCCACTCCGAAGAGCCCGTCGTCGAGTAGCGGACGTGGCCGATCGCCATGTCGCCGACGAGCGACCGCAGCGTGTGCTCGTCGAACACCTGGGAGACGAGGCCCTGGTCGCGGATCGCCATGATGCTGCCCCCGCGCGCGGCGGTGGCGATCCCCGCGGACTCCTGGCCGCGGTGCTGGAGCGCGAACAGCGCGAAATAGGCAAGCCGAGCGACGTCGTGTTCAGGACCGTAAATCCCGAACACACCACATTCGTCGCGCGGACCGTCTCGATGATCGGTTGGAGAAGGCATGCCGGGCGCCCGGGGGCAAGGCTAGCAGCGGCCCTAGACCATTTCCGCGAGTCCGACCTCGCGGATGTTGCTCAGCTCGGAAACTGCGACCTTCAGCGTGCCGGCGATCTCGAGGGCGTCGCCACCGACCCGGCCGAGGATCGCAAGCCCCGCGAGCTCGTCCTCGTCACCGGAGACGAGGAACGCGCGGCCCGGAGCCTCGTCGAACAGCCCAACCCCCTCGGGGACCGTCACCGACGCCCCGATGCCGCCGGCGACGCAGCACTCGGCGAGGGCGACGGCAATCCCGCCCTCGGCGATGTCGTGGGCACTGCGCACCCGACCGGACTGGACGAGCATGCGCACCGTCGCATGGGCCTCGGCGGCCGCCGCGGCGTCGAGCGGCGGCAGCTCACCGGCCGGCGCCTCGCCGCGGAGCTTGGCGAGCTCGGAGCCGACCCCCGACGGGGCGAAGGGACCGATGAGCGCGATCGCGTCGCCGTCCTGGGCGAAGCCGAGACGGCCGCCGTGGGCGGCATCGGGCAGGCGGCCGACGATGCCGACGACCGGCGTGGGGAAGATCGGGCCGCTCGGCGCCTCGTTGTAGAGCGAGACGTTGCCGCCGACGACCGGCACCGCGAGCCGCTCGCAGGCCTCGGCGAGGCCGGCGACCGCCTCGCTCAACTGCCAGGCGACGTGGGGCTTCTCGGGGTTGCCGAAGTTGAGGCAGTTGGTGAGGCCGAGGGGCTCGGCGCCGACGCAGGCGAGGTTGGCCGCGCACTCGTACACCGCCTCGACGGCGCCGGCACGGGGATCGCAGGCGACACGGCGGCCGTTGCCGTCAATCGAGACGGCGATCGCGCTGCCGTCGGGAAGCATCAGCACTGCGGCGTCGGCGTCGTCGGGACGGCGCACGGTGCGCGAGCCGACGACCGGGTCGTACTGCTCGAACACGGGCCGGCGCGACGCGAGGTTCGCCGAGCGCAGCAGCGCGCGGAGGGTGTCCGCGGCCGACTCCTCACCGCTGAGCCGGGCGGGCGGCGCCGAGTAGATCGACTCACTCGGCGCCGCGGGCTCGAGGTCGTAGAGCGGGCAGTCGTCGACAAGGATGCTCACTGGCACGTCGGCGACCGATTCGCCGCGGTAGAGCACGCGGAAGCGATCGCCGCTCGTCACCGTGCCGATCGGCGTGGCGAGCACCTCCCAGTGCTCGCAGACCTCGAGCACGGCGTGCACGCGCTCGGGCGTGACGACGCAGAGCATCCGCTCCTGGGACTCGCTGACCATGATCTCGAACGGCTCGAGCCCCGGCTCGCGCAGGGGCACGTTGGAGACGTCGATGTCGAGGCCGACAGCGCCCTTGCTCGCCATCTCCGAGGCCGAGGAGGTCAGCCCGGCGGCACCGAGGTCCTGGAGCGAGACGAGCAGGTCGCGGTCGAGCAGATCCAGACAGCACTCGAGCAGCTTCTTCTCGGCGAACGGGTCGCCGATCTGCACCGACGGTCGCTTGGCGGCATCGCCCTCGCCGAGCTCAGCGCTCGCGAGCACCGAAGCGCCGCCGATCCCGTCGCGGCCGGTGAGCGCCCCGAGCAGGATGAGCACGTTGCCGGGGCCTGCGGCGGCGCTGCGGATCAGCCGCTGCTGGGGAGCCAGGCCGAGGCACATCGCGTTGATGAGGCAGTTCTGCTCGTAGCTCGACTCGAAGTAGATCTCGCCGCCGACCGTCGGGACGCCGATCGAGTTGCCGTAATGGCCGATCCCGGCGACGGCGTGCTCGAGCAGGTAGCGCGAGCGCGGGGACTCGCTCGGCTCGCCGAAGCGCAGCGAGTCGAGCACGGCGATCGGCCGCGCCCCGACGGCGAACACGTCACGGAGGATGCCGCCGACGCCGGTGGCCGCACCCTGGAAGGGCTCGACGGCACTCGGGTGGTTGTGCGATTCGACCTTGAAGGCGACGGCGAGGCCTCCGCCGACGTCGACCGCGCCGGCGTTCTCGCCTGGGCCCATGACGACGTGCGGGCCGTCGGTCGGTAACTGCCGCAGCAGCTTGCGCGAGTGCTTGTACGCGCAGTGCTCGGACCACATCAGCGAGAGCATGGCCAGCTCGACGTCGCCCGGCTCACGGCCGAGGCGCTCGCAGATGAGCTCGAACTCGTGGTCGGTGAGCCCGAGCTCGCGGTGCTTGCTGACGGCGCTAGACGAGGACTCGGTCGGCAACGTGCGCGCGCATCGATTCGAAGATCTTCAGCCCGTCCGTCGAGCCTGTGAGCACGTCGACCGCGTGCTCGGGGTGCGGCATGAGGCCGAACACGTTGCCGTGCTCGTTGCACACCCCGGCGATGTCCCGCAGCGAGCCGTTGGGATTGTGGCCGGGGGCATAGCGCAGGAGGACCTGGCCGGCGGCCTCGAGACGATCGAGCTCCGCCTCGGGAGCGTAGAAACGGCCCGTCGTGTGCTTGACCGGGATCGACAGCCGCTCACCCGCAGCGCAGGCCCGCGTGAACGGGCTCTCGTGACCGGTGAGCTCGAGCTCGACCTGGCGGAAGACGAAGCGCAGCGAGACGTTGGGCAGGAGTGCGCCGGGCAGGAGCCCGGCCTCGCACAGCACCTGGAAGCCGTTGCAGATCCCGAGCACGAGCCCGCCGTCGCGGGCGAACGCGGCCACCTGCTCCATGACCGGAGCGAAGCGGGCGATCGCGCCGGGTCGCAGGTAGTCGCCGTATGAGAAGCCGCCCGGGACGACGACCGCGTCGACCCCGTGGAGGTCGTGCTCGCCGTGCCAGAGGATGACCGCGTCGGCGACGCGCTGGGCGGCGAGCAGGGCGTCGACGTCGTCACAGGAGCCGGGGAAGCGGACGACGCCGAACTTCACGCCGCTGGTCCCTCGGCGCCCGGAGGTTGGGCGTCAGCGGACCCTCCGCTGGAATCCGCGTCAGCGGATTCGACGATCTCGAAATCCTCGATCAACGGGTTGGCGAGCAACCGCTCGCACATCTCCGGCAGCTGGGCGGGATCCTCGACGTCGAGCTCGATCAGCCGTCCGACGTGGACGTGGCTCACGCCGGAGAAGCCGAGCGCGGGGAGCGCTCGTTCGACGGCCTGGCCCTGGGGGTCGAGGATCCCCTGCTTCGGCCGGACGAGGACCCGGGCCCGCATCAGGCCTGGGTCCGCCGCGCCCAGTCGTCGAACGACTGCCCCGTGATCAGCTCGTAGGCCTCGACGTACTTGGCGCGCGTGCGCTCGACGATATCCTCGGGGATCGCGGGGGCGGGCGGGTTGCGGTCCCAGCCCGTGCCCGAGGCCCAGTCGCGGACGAACTGCTTGTCGAAGCTCGGCTGAGCGCGCCCGGGCTCGTACTGATCGGCGGGCCAGAAGCGTGAGGAGTCCGGCGTGCACACCTCGTCACCGAGGGTCAGCTCGCCGTTCTCGTCGAGGCCGAACTCGAACTTCGTGTCGGCGAGGATGATGCCGCGGCTGCGCGCGTGCTCGGCGGCGTGGTTGTAGACGGCGAGCGAGACGTCACGGAGGCGCTCGGCCAGTCCGCGGTCGCCGACGAGCTCGGCCGCGCCGTCGAAGTCGATCGCCTCGTCGTGGCCGACATCGGCCTTCGTGCTCGGGGTGAAGATCGGCTCGGGCAGCCGGTCGGACTCACGCAGACCATCCGGCAGCGCAATCCCGGAGACGGCCCCGGTCGCCTGGTAGTCCTTCCAACCCGAGCCGCTCAGGTACCCGCGCACGACGCACTCGACCGGGAGCATCTTCAGGCGCTTGACCCGCATCCCGCGGCCGCGGGCATCGGCGGGCACGCCGTCGGCAACCGACAGCATGTGGTTGGGGACGATCTCGCCGGTCGTCTCGAACCAGAAGGTCGAGAGTCCGGTCAGGACGCTCCCCTTGCCCGGGATCGGGGTCGGGTGGACGACGTCGTAGGTGGAGATGCGGTCCGAGGCGACCAGCAGCAGCGAATCGCCGAGGTCGTAGATCTCCCGGACCTTCCCCGAGGCGATGAGGGGCAGGTCGGCGAGGGTGCTCACGAGGCGAGCGTAGCAACGGCTTCGGAGGCGTGGCGCGACCGGCCTGACGAGCCGTCGACCCGCGGCCGTCCGACGCTCAATCCTCCGGTGCGGAGGCGAACAGGTCGAGCCCGAGCCGCCGCGAGAGGAAGCGGGCGGCGAGCTGTCCGCGGACGCTGTTGCCGGCCGCGTCGAGGGGCGGAGCGTAGGTGCCGAGCCCGCCCTTGCCGGGCGAGACGGTGACGATCCCACCCCCGATCCCGCTCTTGCCGGGCAGGCCGACGTCGTAGAGCCAGTCACCGGACGTCTCATACAGACCGGCGGTCGTCATCACCGCGAGCGCGTAGCGGCACACCTCCGGGTCGACGACCCGCTCCCGGGTGAGCGGGTTGACCCCGCCGTCGGCGAGGGTTGCGCCCATCACTGCGAGGTCGCGCGCGCTGACGCTGAGCGAGCACTGCCGCGTGTAGAGCTCGGTCGACGCTTCGGGTGAACAGGCGAGCTGGCCGCGCTCCGCGAGCTCGGCGGCAAGACCGCGATTGACCTGATTGGTGCGCGAAGCCGATTCGTAGACCTCGACGTCGAGGTCGAGCTCACGTCCGGCGAAGCGGCTCAGACCGTCCCGAATCGCCCGCCACTTGTCCTGGACCGAGGCGCCGGGGATGAGGCTGGTGGCGGTGATCGCGCCGGAGTTGACCATCGGGTTGGTGCGGCCGTCCGGACTGCGCTGCACGGCCTCGAGCGAGTTGAACGGCAACCCGGTCGCGTTGACCCCGAGGCGCCCGCGCGCGTCAGCCGGTCCGAGCACCTGGCAGACAAGGGCGAACACGAACGGCTTGGAGACGCTCATGAGCGCGAACTCGACGATCGCGTCGCCGGCGGCATGGATCGCGCCGGTCGTCTCGCAGACGCAGATGCCGAACAGGTCGGAATTCGCGGCGGCGAGCGCCGGATAGATCTGGGCGTTCGTTCCGCCGTTCGACGTGCGAAAGCGGTCGTAGGCCTCGTCGATAAGGCCCTGGACCCGGTCGGCGGGCGGGAGATGGCCGCTGGAGACGTACTCGGGGGTGGCCACGTCGGCCTAGTCTCGGCTAGGCGATCGCGTCGAGCCGGGCGACGATCTCCGGCGCGTAGCGGACGAACGGGGCGTAGTCGAAGGTCGCGTCGAGGTCGAGGTCGGCACCGGCGGGGTCGGCGGCGAGCAGCTCGCGCAGGGGGGCGCGCTCGTCGAGCGCTTGCTGGGCGAGGCGCTGCACGATGCGATAGGCGTCGTCGCGGGTGCGACCCTCGGCCACGAGCGCGAGCAGCACCCGCTGGGAGAACAGCGCCCCGCAGGTGAGCTCGAGGTTCTCTCGCATGCGGCCGGCGTCGACGACCATCCCCTCGACGAGGGCGATGACCCGGCGCTGGAGGTGGTCGAGCAGGATCGTCGAGTCAGGCAGGATGACGCGCTCGACCGAGGAGTGGGAGATGTCGCGCTCATGCCAGAGGGCGACATCCTCGACGGCGGCGGAGGCGTTGCCGCGCAGCACTCGGGCCAGGCCGCTCACCTGCTCTGACTTGATCGGGTTGCGCTTGTGGGGCATCGCGCTCGAGCCCTTCTGGCCCGCGCCGAACGGCTCGCGTACCTCGGAGACCTCGGTGCGGGCGAGATGCCGCAGCTCGGTCGCGAAGCGCTCGAGGCCTGCGCCCGCGAGGGCGATCGCCTGCATCAGCTCCGCGTGGCGGTCGCGGGCGACGACCTGGGTGGAGACGGGCTCACGCTCGAGGCCGAGCCGCTGGAGGACCCGCTCCTCGAAGTCGGGTGAGGTGGCGGCGTAGGTCCCCACCGCGCCGGAGAGAGCGCCGACCGTCGCCTGCTCGAATGCGCGCTCGAGCCGCCCGCGGTTGCGCTCGGCCTCGAAGGCGAAGCCGGCGAGCTTGATGCCGAAGGTCGTCGGCTCGGCATGGATGCCGTGGGTGCGCCCAACGCAGAGGGTGTCGACGTGCTCGCGGGCTTTGGCGACGAACACGTCGACGAGCCGGCGGGCGTCGGGCAGGACGACCTCGGCGACCCGGCGCAGCTGAAGCGCGAGGCCGGTGTCGAGCACATCGCTCGAGGTGAGTCCGTGGTGGATCCAGCGGCCGGCCGGACCGGCCGACTCGGCGAGCACGTCGACGAATGCCGCGGTGTCGTGGTCGGTGACCTTCTCGCGCTCGTTGATCGACTGCACGGTGAATGTCGCCGCACGGATCGCCGCGAGGTCCTCCGGCGTCGGACCGTCCATCTCCTCGCAGGCGGCGACCTCGACCTCGCGCATCGCCTCGAAGCGGGCGTGGTCGGACCAGATCTCACCGAGGATGGGACGGGTGTAGCGCTCGATCATCGTCCGCGATTATCGGACAGCGATGCCCGAGGGTGCGGTGACGCCGGCCCAGTCACCCCTCAGCCCCCGGCGAGCTGGATGGACTTGACGAACAGCATCACGAGCGCGACGACCATGTAGCTGCCGAGCAGGAGCAGAGCCGCGCGCTTGGGGCCGGAGAACCGCGGACGGGAGAGCAGGGTCGCGGGCGGCATCGTCCACTGCTCCTTGGGGACCTGGGGGCCGCTCACGATCACCGTGATCGCCCCGGGATCGTGCACCCGGCCGCGGAGTGCCGACACCCCCATGGCGAGGAGCGCGACCGCGAGCAGGACGGCGCCGCCGACCGCGAGACTCGTGACGTCGATCGACGGGAACAGCGTCGTGAGGGTGAGGATCAGCGAGAGCAGGATGAGCACGCCGACGATTGCGCTGGCCAGCGCCTTGAGCCAGGTCGGATTGACCCACGGACCGAGCACCTCGCGGTCGTTGCAGAGCATGAGCAGGAACAGCGTCGTCATCGGCAGCACGATCCCGCACAGCGCCTGCACCGCCTCGGTGATCACCCCGAGCGGTGCTCCGGGGATGAGCACGATCGCCGCCGCGCCGACGATCAGGACGATGAACACCGTGTAGAAGCCCTTTGCCTCCATGAAGCTGCGATGCAGCGACCCGCGCGTGCCGAACACGTCGCCGACGACGTAGCTCGTGGCCAGGGTGACGGCCCCGGCCCCGATCAGCGATGCGTTGAGCAGCACGATCGCGAAGAACGCCCCCGCGGTCGAGCCGATCGTGTGCTCGAGGGCGACGGCGACGCCGCCGGCATCGGTGAAGTGGCCGAAGTACGGCGTGCCGGCGAGGGCGAAGCCGGTCGCGCAGATGAGTGCGCCGGCGCCGAGCACGACGACGACCGCGCCGAGCAGCGTGTCGACCCGCTCATAGTTGATCCAGCGCGGGGTGATCCGCTTGTCGACGATGTTCGACTGCTGGAAGAACAGCTGCCAGGGCGCGACCGTCGTACCGACGATCGCGATGATGAGCAGCACGGCGTTCGCGCTCGCGCCGCCCTGGATGCCGGGCACGAAGATGTGATGGACGATCTGGCTGCCCTGGGGATGGGCCATGAAGAACAGCGGGATGACGAGCAGGTTCGCGAACACGAACACGAACATCGAGCGCTCCCAGGCCCGGAAGCTGCCGCTCGCGGTCACCGCGATGAGCCCGAGGGCGGCGAGCGGGACCGAGACGTATTGGGAGACGCCGAGGTAGCCAAGGGCGAGGTTCACGCCGATGAACTCGGTGACGATGATGAGGAAGTTCTGGAGCAGCAGGAACCCGGCCTCGAACCACCCCCAGCCACGGCCGAAGCGCTCGATGATCAGCCGCGCATGCCCGACGCCGGTGACCGCCCCGAGCCGCACGACCATCTCCTGGTTGACGATCAGCACCGGGATCAGCAGACCGAGCACCCACAGGAGGCTGGTGCCGTAGTTCTGGCCGGCCTGGGCGTAGGTGGAGACACCGCCCGCGTCGTTGTCGCCGACCATGACGATCAGCCCGGGGCCGATGATGGCGAGCAGCGCGAGCGCCCGCGAGCGCAGGCCACGATGCGCCTCCTCGTGCTGGCGGATCGTGCCGAAGGCGCCCTTGATGTCGCGATGGGAGGTGTCGAGGACGGGCGGCTCGGGCGCGCCCTGGGCGGCCGCGGGGGGCGACACGGGCGGGAGGCCCGTGGGCGGATTGGTTGCCATCTGCTCGACCTCCTTCGTGTCCCGCTCGCGGTCGCGGCGGTGAACCGGAGGCCTCGTCTACGTGCGGGAGATCAAGCTCCGCAGCACGAGGTGATCCTCACGGCGCAGTCGCCACGAGCTGCTACTTCGCGGTAAGTCGCTGTCTTGATATACGCCTGGGTCACTCATCGTGAAGAACATGTGTAAACGGCCACCCTGCGGCCGGTTCTGAGCCTATCAGCGCCGCCACAGATGAGCCGCGGGTGACCCGCGGGGCCGGGCGGGGTCTGCCGCGGGTGACCCGCGAGGCCGGCCGGGTCAGCGGCCGGCGAGCGTCCCCGCGTCAGTCCCGGGCGGCGCCGGCCCGCCAGCGCCATTCGTCTGGCAGGAGCTGCTCGAGGATGTCATCGACCGAGACGATCCCGATCGGCTTGCCCTCGCCATCGAGCACCGGCATCCCGATCAGGTTGTAGTCGCTCATCAGCCGGGCGACCTCGGGCATCTCCTCCTCGGCCGCGACCGACGGGGTGGGCGCGTCAATCAGCGCAGCGAGCGGCGTCGGGGGCTCAGCCCGGATGATCCGCGAGAGCGGCAGTGCCCCGAGGAGTACGCCGGCGTCATCGACGACACAGATCGTCGCCGCCTGCTGGGGCATGAGGTCGGTCGCGCGGACACGGGCGACCGCGTCCGCGACGGCCGTCTCAGAGGGAAGCGAGAGGAAGTCGGGGTTCATCAACCCGCCCGCGGTCGACGGGTTGTAGCCGAGCAGCTGGCGCACCTTGCGCTGCTTGGCGACGGGCAGCAGCCCGAGGATCGGTAGGCGGCGGTCCTGCTCGATCTCGAGCAGCAGGTCCGCCACGTCGTCGCTCGCCATGCGGGCGAGGACGCCGGCGACCTCTTCGTCGGAGCGTTCGCGCAGGAACTCGACCTGATGCTCGTCGTCGAGCTCCTCGAACACGTCGGCCTCGAGCTCCTTGTCCTGGCCGACCGCCTCGAGGATCTCCTCTCCCTCCTCGTGCGAGGCGGCCTCGACGAGGTCGGCGATCTGCGCCGGGTGCAGGCGGGTGAGACGGCGTGAGGCGAGCTTGAGCCGCGAGGTGGGCACATGGGCGACGAACGGCTCGAGGTCCGTCCAGGCGACGAACTGGCTGTGCTCGCTGTCGTGGCCGCGGAAGCTACGCGGCAGCAGCCGCCAGAGGCGCGGGCGAAGGCTGGCGTCGATCCCCGCCACCCGCCAGACGCCGTCCTGGCAGACGAGCTCGACCTCCCGCGCCGTGACAAGCCGGGCCGTGTTGACGTTGATCAGGCTGCGGTCGAGGACGTCGGCGCGGAGCAGCACCTCGCCCTCACGGCGCTCGAACTGGGCGAGGTTGAGCTTCGTCGTCGCCGTCCGGGCGCCGGCCGGCTCGAGCTTCTCGATCCGGCCGATGGGGACGAACAGCTCGCGGCCGCCGATGCGCGCCTTGAGCCCGACGACGGCGGGCAGCGGCTCGGAGCCGTCGAGGCGTACGACGACGTCCTCGATCTTGCCCAGCCGTTCTCCGGCGGAGTCGAGGAGCGGGCTCCCAGCCAGCGACGACACGTGAACAATTGTTTCGGTCATCAGCCGATGGCGCTCAAGGCTAGCGCGGAGATCCTCAGGCGCCGAGAATCCGCGCGGCGAGAACGGCCGCATTGCGGGCGTTGTCGACGCCGACGCAGGCAACCGGCACGCCGGGGGGCATCTGGGAGATCGACAGCAGCGCGTCGAGCCCGCCGGCGACCGACGTCCGGCTCGTGAGCGGCACGCCGATGACCGGCAGGTCGGAGTGGGCGGCGACGACGCCGGGCAACGCCGCCGACAGTCCTGCGCCGGCGATGATCACCTTGAGGCCGCGCAGCCGGGCGTTCTTGGCGTACTCCGCGACCTTGTCGGGCTCGCGGTGGGCTGACATCACCCGGGTCTCGGAGCGGATGCCCCGCCCGGTCAGCTCCTTCTCGGCCGATTCCATCGCCGGGAGGTCGCTCTTGGAGCCCATCACGATGCCGACGAGCGGCGTGTCGACCTCGAGTTCCTCGAACTCCGCCACCGATTCGGCGACCACCTCCGGCGCATCACCCTGCTCGCTCATCACTGCTCGCTCCTCGTTCATGGTTGGACCGCGCGCAGGGCGATATCCCGTCGCACCTGCTTTCCCGCGAAGTTGATCGTGTCGGCGGCAGCATAGGCGGCGGCCCGGGCGGCCGCGGCATCGGGACCGAGCCCGGTGACGCTGAGGACGCGGCCACCGGCGGTCACGATCGGGCCGTCGCCGTCACGGGCGGTGCCGGCGTGGGTCACGTAGACCCCGGTGGGGACGTGGTCGAGACCGGAGATGGCGTCGCCGAGCGACGCGCTCGCCGGGTAGCCGCCACTCGCCAAGACGACGGTCACCGCGGTGTCCGGCGCCCAGTCCAGCTCGACCCCGTCGAGGCCGCCCGGCACGGTCGCTGCCTCGAGCAGGTCGAGCAGATCGCTGCGCAGGCGGGGAAGGATCGCCTGCGTCTCGGGGTCGCCGAAGCGCACGTTGAACTCGAGCACCTTCGCGCCGGCCGCGGTCATCATCAGCCCGGCGTAGAGGACTCCGGAGAACGGGATCCCACGGCGGGCGAGCTCCTCGAGCACCGGCTGGTGCACGGCGGCGCAGATCTCCTGGGCCCGCCGGGGGTCGACGGCCGGCACCGGCGAATAGGAGCCCATGCCGCCGGTGTTCGGCCCGCGATCGCCGTCAAAGATCCGTTTGTAATCCTGCGCCGAGGCGAGCGGCAGGGCGCGCCGGCCATCGCAGAGGGCGAGCAGCGAGAGTTCCTCGCCGGCGAGGAACTCCTCGACGACGACCCGCTCGGTGCCGAAGCGACGCTCGACGAGCAGCTGCTCGAGGGCCGTGCGGGCCTCGGCCTCGTCCTGGGCGATGATCACGCCCTTGCCGGCGGCGAGCCCGTCGGCCTTGATCACCGTCGGGTAGCCGGTGATCGCCGCCATTCCGGCGTCGGGGTCGGTGACAACCTCGTAGCTCGCGGTCGGGACGCCGGCCGCCTCCATCACCTCCTTGCAGAACGCCTTGGAGCCTTCGAGCGCCGCCGCGCCCGCCCCGGGGCCGAAGCAGCGAACGCCGGCCTGCGAGAGCGCGTCGGCGAGTCCCGCGACGAGCGGCGCCTCTGGCCCGACGACGACGAGTTCAACCTGCTCCTCGGTGGCGGCGGCGACGATGCCGGCCACGTCCTCGGCGCCGGCATCGATCAGCCGGGCGTCGGCGGCGATGCCCGGATTGCCCGGCGCGCACAGCAGCTCCGGCGCCCGGGGCGAGCGGGCGAGGGCCTGGACGATGGCGTGCTCCCGCGCCCCGGCACCAACGACGAGGACCCGGGGGGCGGCCTCAGATGGAGCCAATGAAATCGTCGATCGGGATCGCCGTCAGCGTCTCGTACTTTCCCGTCCCGCGGGAGCCGAGCTCGAGCGACACCCGCGCGATCGTCTTCTCGTCAGGCGCCTCGACGACGTTGATGAAGTCAAACTGCCCGAGCGTCGCCCACTGGGCCTTGACGGTCGCCCCCAGCTGCTCGACCTCGCGATTGACTTCGCGGATCCGGGCGGGATTGTTCTTGATCGTCTGAACGCCTTCGGGGGTCAGCGTGGTCAGGAGTATGTAGGTCGGCACCGCAGCCTCCTTCTCGAAGTGGTCAAGCGCGACTTGTACCACGGCGGCGCCCGCCGGGCCGGTCGCCCGGCCCGGCGAGGTGCCGGCGGCTCAGACCTGCGCCGCAGCCGTCGCGCGCTCGAGCACGAGCTCGCCGTCACGGGCGTCGACGCGCACCGTGTCGCCGGGCGCGAATCGGCCCTCGAGGATGGCCAGGGCGAGTGGATCGACGAGCCGCTTCTGGATGACGCGCTTGAGCGGCCGCGCGCCGTATGTCGGGTCGTAGCCGAGGTTGCCGAGCAGCATCCGCGCGTCGTCGGAGAGCTCGACCTCGATCTCGCGCTCGCGCACGCGGGCGATGAGACGATGCACCTGGAGGTCGACGATCTCGCCGATCTGCTCCCGGGTGAGCGTGTCGAACTCGACGATGTCGTCGAGCCGGTTGACGAACTCGGGCTTGAAGTTGGCCTCGACCCCGGCACGCCCGCCGGGAATGTTCGAGGTCATGATCAGCACCGTGTTCTTGAACGACACTGTGCGGCCCTGGCCGTCGGTCAGCCGTCCGTCATCCATCACCTGCAGCAGCGTGTTGAACACATCCGGGTGAGCCTTCTCGATCTCGTCGAGGAGTACGACCGAGTACGGCCGGCGGCGGACGGCCTCGGTGAGCTGGCCGCCCTCCTCGTAGCCGACGTAGCCGGGGGGCGCCCCGACGAGGCGGGAGACCGCGTGCTTCTCCATGTACTCGGACATGTCGATCCGGATCATCGCGTCCTGGCTGTCGAACATGAACTCGGCCAGCGCCCGCGCGAGCTCGGTCTTCCCGACTCCGGTCGGGCCGAGGAACAGGAACGTCCCGATCGGCCGGTCCGGGTCCTGGAGGCCGGCGCGCGAGCGGCGCAGAGCGGCCGAGACCGCCTCGACGGCCTCGTCCTGGCCGATGACCCGGCGGTGCAGGCGCTCCTCCATGTGAACGAGCTTCTCGATCTCTCCCTCGACCAGGCGGGAGACCGGGATCCCGGTCCACTTGGCCACGACCTCGGCGACGTCCTCGCCGTCGACGTGGTCCTTGAGGAACCTGGGCGGCGCGGTGGCCTCCGCCGTCGCCTCGGCCGACTCGGCCTCGCGCAGTTGCTTCTCCAGCTGGGGGATCGTGCCGTACTGAAGCTCGGCTGCGCGGCCGAGGTCGGCCTCACGCTGGGCTCGCTCGAGCTCGGTCCGTGCCTGGACGAGCTCTGACTGGAGGTCGCCGACGGCGTCGGCGGCGGCCTTCTCACGCTGCCACTCGGCGCCCATCGCCGCCGCGCGCTCGTGCTCGTCGGCGAGCGCCCGCTCGAGCTGCTCGCGGCGGGCGGCCGTGCCCGGATCCTCGTCGCCCTTGAGCGACTCGAGCTCGATCTCGAGCTGCATGATGTGCCGGTCGACCTCGTCGATCTCGGTCGGCTTGGAGTCGATCTCCATGCGGATCCGCGAGGCGGCCTCGTCGACGAGGTCGATCGCCTTGTCGGGCAGGAAGCGATCGGCGATATAGCGGTCGCTCAGCGTCGCGGCGGCGACGAGCGCGGAGTCGAGGATCTTCACCTTGTGGTGCTCCTGATAGCGCTCCTTGAGGCCGCGCAGGATCGCGATCGTGTCCTCGAGCGTCGGCTCCCCGACGAGCACCGGCTGGAAGCGGCGCTCGAGCGCCGGGTCCTTCTCGATGTGCTTGCGGTACTCGTCGAGCGTCGTCGCGCCGATACAGCGCAGCTCGCCGCGGGCGAGCATCGGCTTGAGCATGTTGCCGGCGTCCATCGCCCCCTCCGCCGCGCCCGCGCCGACGATCGTGTGCAGCTCGTCGATGAAGACGATGATCTGACCGCGCGCCTGAGCGATCTCCTTGAGGACCGCCTTGAGCCGGTCCTCGAACTCGCCGCGGTACTTCGAGCCCGCGACCATCGCGCTGAGGTCCAGGGAGACGAGGCGGCGGTCCTTCAACCCCTCGGGCACGTCGCCCTTGACGATTCGCTGGGCGAGCCCCTCGACGATCGCCGTCTTGCCGACGCCGGGCTCGCCGATCAGCACCGGGTTGTTCTTCGTCCGTCGGCTCAGCACCTGGATCGTGCGGCGGATCTCGTCGTCGCGGCCGATGACCGGATCGAGCTTCCCCTGCTCGGCGGCCTCGGTGAGGTCCCGGCCGAAGCGCTGGAGCGCCTGAAACTTGTCCTCGGGGCTCTCGTCGGTCACGCGTTGGCGGCCGGGGAGCTCGCTGAGCGCCTTGAGCAGCGCGTCGCGGCTCGCGCCCGCCGCGCGCAGCGCGCCGCCGGCCGCGCCGGGGTGCACGGCAATGGCGAGCATCAGATGCTCGGTGGAGACGTAGTCGTCGCCGAGCTCGCGCATCTCGCCCTCGGCGGCGCGGATGACCTGGACGAGCTCACTCGAGCCGCCGGCGGGCTCACCGCTCGTGCTCAGCTTCGGCAGCGCATCGAGCACGGGGCCGAGCTGGGCGCGCACGCTGCCGGGCTGGACGCCGAGCTTGCGCAGGACTGCGGGGACGACGCCCTCCTGCTGCTCGAGCAGGACCGCGAGCAGGTGCTCGGGGGTCGTCTGAGGGTTGCGTCGCTCGTCGGCCAGCTGCTGGGCCGCCTGGAGCGCCTCCTGGGATTTGATCGTGAATCGGTCTGGCTGCATTCGTGTCTGATCTCGCTCTCGTTCGGAAGTCAGGGATAAATCTCAGTCTGGGTGACTAAGATTATGACACGAGAGGTCGCGATCGACAAGGGTCTTCGCACGCTCGCGCGCTCATGTCGACCGGGACGCCCGGGCAACGGACCAGGGCGGCCCGCCGTACTCGGCGTGCCCGCCGCGCCCGCCGCCCCGCACCCCCCGCGCACCCGCCGTGCCGGTTCAACCGCGGATGACGAGGGTCCGCGCCGGTGTCGTGTTCTCGATCGACGTGCCGGCGTCCGGGAGAACGTTGTAGACGACCCCGTTGATGAGCGCCCCGGACACGCTGGCGGTGATCCGGTTGCGGGCGCGCAACCCGGCCCGCAGGCGGTTCATCTCGGCGCTGCTGAACCGCAGCGCGAGCGTCCGTGACCCGCGGCCGGCGAGCCGCACGATCGCCGAATCGACCTCGAACGAGCCGTGATGGCGAATCGACACGTCGGCGTGGGCGCCGACGCGGCAGAGACCGCTGCACGACACCGTCACCCGCAACTGATGGCTGCGGACCGGCGACTGGCCCGCGGGGATCGCCAGCCCGAGGCTCACCGGAGCGGCCTGCATGTGAACAGCGAAATCGCTGAACGCCTCGAAGTTGACGCTGCCGAGACCCGAGGCCGTGTCATAGCCGGGCTTCGCGGCGCAGCACCCGAGCAGGCGTCCGCCGCTGGTGATCTGCGGGCCGATGTCGTTGGAGCCGCTCGTGACGTCGTCGAAGCTCGCCGGCGCCGCGTGGGCGGCCCGGTAGAGCAACGGGTTGACGAGCCCGAGGTCCTGGCGATGGGCGTTGTGGAGCGCCTGGTCGATGAGCGCCAGCCCGCCGGCGAGGAGGGGCGTCGACGCGCTCGTGCCGCCGACCGTCTGCCACGGGTCGGGGAGTGCCGGAGTCACGCACGCCGGCTTCGCCGTGCAGTAGATCGCGTACCCCGGCGCGACGTCGGCGAGCATCGCGACGTCAGGCACGCCGCGGCCGCGGGCGGTGCTCGCGCCGTCCTGATAGTTCGGGCGCGCGAACAGGTCGCTCACCCCGCCGCCCCCGGCCGAGCCAGGCTGGTCGGCGCCATCGTTCCACACGACCTGGGAGGTGATGACGTTGGCACTGTTCAGCACGAGGTTCGTGCCGCCAACCCCTGTCACCCACCACGACGAAGCCGGGTAGTTGACGGCGACGTCGGGGAGCGGGGCTCCGTCGACTCCCGTGCAGTCGGCCGAGCCCTGGTCGCCGGTCGACGCGAGCACGGTGATCCCGGCGGCGGCGGCCATCTGGAGCGACGCCTCGGCGGTGTCGATCCCGGACGCGTGCACCGATTCCCAGAGGACGGGCTCGCACAGCCCGAGCGAAGCCGAGATGACCTGCGGCTTGTGCGCATTGGCGAGCGGCGCGGTCAGCGCCCGCAGCGTGTCGGCGGCGCTCGCGTGGGTCTCGTAGACATCGATCGACTTCAGCGCCGGGGCGGCGCTCAGCAGCACCTCGAGATCGAGGGTCGCCTCTCCGCCCGGCGCGAGCGGCTTGGCCACCCCGACGCCGAATCCGTTGAGCGCGGGGATGGCGAGGCCAAAGCAGTTCGCAAACGTGCGGATGTCGCCGTACCGGAAGCCGTCGATCTCGATCAGCGCAACCCGCTCGCCCTGCCCGGCCAGCCGCGCGGCGTGCAGCGGGTCGTAGCCGTACGCGGTCAGGTACTGGTTGGGCGTGAAGCCGCCGGTGTTCTGCGCGGCCTTGCAGCCGGTCGGCGTGCCGCTCGGGTTGCGGACCGAGCTGGCCTGCGCGGCGTGCGCAACCGGGCCCGCGGCCCGGGCCGGCGCGGGAGCGCCGGCAAGCGGGCGCGTGTCGAGCCCGACGACGCCGGTGGCGTACGCCCGCAACCCGGTCGGCAGACGCGGGACTGCGGCGATGGCCGCAGCCGGCGCGATGAAGCGGGCGCCGTGCGCTGTCCGGAACGTGGCGAGCGGGGTCGCGAACAGCCGCGCGGCGCGGGCGGCGGTGAAGGTCGCCACGGCGAACAGCCCGGTCGCGTCGACGCTCACCCCACGGCCACCGGCCCGGTCGAGGTAGGCACGGACGCCGCGGCGGGTCGCGGGGCTGGCGCCGAAGCGACTCGCGAGGGATGCCACGGACGCGTAGTTGCCGTACTCGGAACCACCCGGGGTCGAGACCGCGAGGGCCTCTGCCCGCAGTCCGGCGAGATCGGCCCGGAGCGGGAAGACGAGGGTGAGGGGCGCGGCCGCCGGAGCGGCGCCGACCCGGGCGGCGCTCGCCCGTGGGGACGCGGACGCCGCAGGCACGAGTGCCAGCAGCACGACGATCGCTGCCCCCAAGGACTTCACGCCCATGCGCTCATGCTGGCACATGGCGACAGCGCAGCGGGGCCGTGCGGACGTTTCGCCGTCGGGCTCAGCCGTCGGTGCGCTTGATCGGGATCCGCACGCGCTGAAGATCGGCGCGGCGGACAATCTCACCGCCCCGCTCGTAGGGGACGATCTCAGCCCGCAGCTCCCGGCGCAGGGTCTCCAGGCGCTCGACCTCGGCCTTGAGCTCCCGGGCGCGTTTCTCGAGGCCTGCGACCTTGCGGGCCATCGAGGCCAGCTCGTCCTCGAGCTCGAACACGCGCTCGACCCCGGCGAGGTTCATGCCCAGCTCGGCCGTCATCTCCTGGATGCGCCGCAACCGCTCGACGTCCTCATGCGAGTACAGCCGCGTGCCCTTCGGCGAGCGCTTCGGTTCGATCAGCCCCCGGGCCTCGTACATCCGCAGGGTCTGGGGGTGCATGGCGGCGAGCTCCGCCGCGACGGAGATCATGAACACGCCGCGGTCCGAGGACACCTCGACGCGCGTCGTCGTTCGCACCCGTCGTATGCCGCCCTGGTCGCGACGGTCGGGCATCACTGCTCACCCCCAGCGGCCTGGCCGGCTGCCGTGAACAGCTTGGCGCGAGGATTGCCGTTCATCACCTCGGAGAGCCGGTCGACGACCTCGGTCTGCTCCGGCGAGAGCGACGCGGGAACGTCGATCACGAACCGGTAGTGCAGGTCGCCCCGGCCCTTGCCCGCAAGCCGGGCCGGGCCCTCTCCGCGCAGCCGCTGGACGGTGCCGTGCTTCGTGCCCCGCGGCACGCGCAGCCGCTTGGAGCCCGCGAGCGTCGGCACCTCGATCACGGCCCCGCGGATCGCCTCGGGGATCGTCAGCGGCACCTCGACCTCGAAGTTGTCGCCGATGCGCTTGAACACCGGCGAGTCGCTGACCCGAGTGATGACGTAGAGGTCACCGGGCGGACCGCCACGCAGCCCCGGCTCGCCCTTGCCGGCGAGGCGGATGCGACTGCCCTCGCGCACGCCGGCGGGGATGTTGACCCGTAGCCGCCGCACGCTGCGCTCGGCGCCGGTGCCGTGGCAGGTCGGGCAGGGGTCGTCGATCACCGTGCCCGAGCCATGGCAGTTCGAGCACGGCTGGGAGATCGAGAAGATCCCCTGGCTCTGGGCCTCGACGCCCCGGCCCTCGCAGACCGGGCAGATCTTCGGGCTCGTCCCCGGGCGGGCGCCAGTGCCCTGACACGTCGGGCATGGCTGGGTGGTCGGCACGGCGAGCGGCACCTGCGCGCCGTTGACCGCCTGGTCGAACGTGAGTGAGACCTCGGTCTCGAGGTCACGTCCCGGGGTCTCCCGCGGCCGGCCGCCGCGCACACCACTCGGACGGCCACCGCCCGCCGGTCCCGCGCCGCCGCCGAACAGGTTGGAGAGGATGTCGCCGAAGCCGCCGAACGAGCCCGCGTCGAACCCACCCGGCATGTTGAAGCCACCCAGCGGGCTGCCGCCGCGGTCGTACTGCTTGCGCTTTTCGGCGTCGGACAGCGTGTCGTAGGCCGCCGAGATCTCCTTGAAGCGCTCCTCGGCCTGCTTGTCCCCCTGGTTGCGATCAGGGTGGTACTTGCGCGCGAGCTTGCGGTACGCCTTCTTGATCTCCTCGTCGCTGGCGTTCTTGCCCACCCCGAGCACCTTGTAGTAGTCGGGCCGCTCAGCCACCGCGTGTCACCTCCTACTGCGCGACGACCACGCGCGCCGGGCGGAGCACGGTCTCACCGAGCCGGTAGCCACGCTGGTAGACCTCGACGACCGTTCCCGACTCGGCGCCATCGACCGGCTGCTGGGCGAGCGCCTCGTGGTGCTGGGGATCGAACGGCTCGCCCTCGGGCGAGAAACGCTCGATTCCCACCCGGGACAGGGCGGCGAGCACGTCGGAGTGCACGAGCTTGATCCCGGACATGAGCGAGCCCCCGTTGCCGGTCTCCGGCTCGCCGGCGCCCTGGTTCTCGGCGGCGTCGAGCGCGCGGTCGAGGTTGTCGATCGCGGGGAGCAGCTCCTTGGCCAGCCTCGCGACCCCGCGATCCTGCGCCGCGGCAGCCTCGCGCGCCGCGCGCTTGCGGTAGTTCTCGAAGTCGGCCTGGGTGCGCTGCGCGAGCTGGAGGTACTCGTCCGCCTTGTGCGCCTTCGCGGTCAGCGCCGCGATGTCGGCCGGACCGCCGTCCGACGCCGCATGGACGTGCATATGCCCGGCCGGCCCGGTCGGCGCCTCCGGATCGCCGGAGGGAACGTAGTCATCGCTCTCGACCTCCGCCGCGCCGGCCGTCCCGAGTCCGTGAGGACCCGGTCCCTCGTGGCCGGCCGACTGCCCGGGAGGAGCGTCTGCCCCCGAGGCCGCGTGCGGCGCGGCCTCGGGGGCGGTGCCTGCGTCCGAGTTGCCGGTCTCGGAGGAGGTCACCGTGTTCTCGTCGTGACGCATCGTTTACTTGCCCTCGTCCACAACTTCGGCGTCGACGACGTCCTCCTCGGCGCTCGCGCCGTTGCCCGCGCCGGCGCCGTCGGTCGGCTGCTGCTGGGCAGCCTGCTCCTGGGCCCGCTGGTACATGGCCTCGGAGACCTTGTGGAAGGACGCCTGCAGCGCCTCGGTCTTGGCGTTGATGTCGGCCGCGTCCTCGGAGGTGAGCACCTCGCGGACCGCCTTGATCGCCGTCTCGATCTCCTCCTTGGAGGAGGCGTCGACGGTCTCACCGAGATCCTTGAGCTGACGCTCGGCCTGGTAGGCGGCGTTCTCGCCGTTGTTCCGCGCCTCCGCGAGCTCGCGCAGACGGCGATCCTCGTCGGCGTGGGACTCGGCGTCGGTCACCATCCGCTTGATCTCGTCGTCCGAGAGACCGGAGCCGGCCTTGATCTCGATTTTCTGCTCCTTGCCGGTGCCGAGATCCTTGGCCGAGACGTTGAGGATGCCGTTTGCGTCGATGTCGAACGCCACCTCGATCTGCGGGATGCCGCGCGGGGCGGGCGGGATGCCGGTCAGCTGGAACTTGCCCAGCGACTTGTTGTACGTCGCCATCTCGCGCTCGCCCTGGAGCACGTGGATCTCGACGCTCGGCTGGTTGTCCTCGGCGGTCGAGAACACCTCGGCCTTGCGGGTCGGGATCGTCGTGTTGCGCTCGATCAGCTTGGTCATGACGCCGCCCTTGGTCTCGATGCCGAGGGTGAGCGGGGTGACGTCGAGCAGGAGCACGTCCTTGACGTCGCCGGCGAGGACGCCGGCCTGGATCGCGGCGCCGACGGCGACGACCTCATCGGGGTTGACGCCCCGATGCGGCTCCTTGCCGGTCAGCTCCTTGACCTTCTCCTGGACGGACGGCATCCGGGTCATGCCGCCGACGAGGACGACGTGGTCGATGTTGGCGGCACCCTTCTCCTTGGCGTCGTCGAGCGCCTGGCGCACCGGCGCGACCGTACGGTCGAGCAGGTCGGAGGTGAGCTCGTTGAGCTTGGCCCGGGTGAGCCGGGTGTCGAGATGCTTGGGGCCGCTCGCGTCAGCGGTGATGAACGGCAGGTTGATCTGCGTCTCCTGCGTGGTCGAGAGCTCGATCTTCGCCTTCTCGGCCGCCTCGTAGAGCCGCTGGAGGGCCATCGGGTCGGCGGCCAGGTCGATCGCCTGCGACTTCTTGAACTCGCTCACCAGCCAGTCGACGAGGGCCTTGTCGAAGTTGTCGCCGCCGAGGTGGTTGTCACCCGCGGTCGCCTTGACCTCGAACACGCCGTCGCCGATCTCGAGCACCGACACGTCGAACGTGCCGCCGCCGAGGTCGAAGATCAGGATCGTCTGGTCGGACTCCTTGTCGAGTCCGTACGCCAGCGAGGCTGCGGTCGGCTCGTTGATGATCCGCTTGACGTCGAGCCCGGCGACCTTGCCGGCGTCCTTGGTGGCCTGGCGCTGGTCGTCGTTGAAGTAGGCCGGGACGGTGATCACGGCGCTGTCGACGGTCTCGCCCAGGTAGGCCTCGGCGTCGGCCTTCAGCTTCTGGAGGATCATCGCGCTGATCTCCGGCGGGGAGTACTGCTTGCCCGCCGCCTCGACGCGGGCGTCGCCGCCCGGTCCCGCGACAACCTTGTACGGCACAATCGACTCCTCCTCACGCACCTCGGCCTCCTTGCGGCCCATGAAGCGCTTGATCGAGAAGATCGTGTTCTGGGGGTTGGTCACTGCCTGGCGCTTGGCGACCGTGCCGACGAGACGCTCTCCGGAGCCGGTGAAGGCAACCACGGACGGCGTCGTGCGGCCGCCCTCGGCGTTCTCGATCACGGTCGGCTCGCCGCCCTCGAGCACAGCCATGCAGCTGTTCGTGGTCCCGAGGTCGATTCCGATCGTCTTACCCATATGTCGTTCTACTCCTCTGCGTTCGCAAAAATCTTAGTGGCAATGTAGCAGATCTGGTCGCGCGGCCGAGGCGCCCGCGGGCGGTCTCCTGCACCATGCGGACGGGACGAGTCGCGACCCTGCAGAAACTCCCGCTATTCGGGAGGAACTGCAGGTTGGCGCCGCCGGACCCGCGCCGGTGCCCCCGCCAGACCGCCCTACCGCGGCCGCCGGCCGTGGCTGAACCCGCTGTGGCGCAGCCAGAAGACGATCGTGGCGATCGAGACGAGCAGGCCGCCGACGCCGAGGCTCCAGAAGGCCCAGGCTGCCCCGATGTGGTTGATCATCCAGGTGAAGTTCTGGCCGAAGAAGCCGGCGATCACCGTGAGCGGGAGGAAAGATCGTGGCCACGACGGTCAGCCGCTCCTGCACCTCGTTCGTGTACGTCTCCATCATGCCCTGGAGCGCCTCGCGCACGAGCTCGAACTTGCGACAGCGGTCGCGGTGGACGCTCAGCACGAAATCGCCGCAGATGTGGAGATGGACCTCGACCGGCACCGGCACGCCGTCGTCGAATCGGGCGCCGTAGGAGACGAGCAGCAGCTTGTCGCCGTACGACTCGACCTTCGGCGCCTGCCCAAACTTGCGCGTGTCTTCGAGCGCGAGCTCGTGCAGCCCGAGTGTCGTGCCGATCCGGTTCAGCGTCTCGGCGTCGGGATCATCGAGGTCGAGCCAGAAGAACTCATCGCGTCGACACAGCGCGCGCAAGTGCTCCGGCTCGGCCGCAGTGAGCGTCTCCACGCGATCGAACTACACACAAGATGGGTGTTCACCCGCCCGCCTACCGCCGACGTCCCGCACTCCCCCGGCTGAGCCGCGCGCTCAACCCCACTGCCCCGCGCTCGGGCACATCCGCCGCAGCGCGCAGCCGGCGCATTCCGGGCGCCGGGCGTGGCAGGTCCGCCGGCCGTGGCGCAGCAGGTTGAGGTGGAACTCGAGCTCCTCGCCGGGCGGCGTCAGCGCGAGCATCTCGTCGTGGAGCTCCTCGAACGGCGCTCCCGGCCGGAACAGCCCGAGGCGCGTGCCGACCCGGGAGACGTGGGTGTCGACCGGGACGTCGCGCATCCCGAGGGCGAAGAGCAGCACGCAGGCTGCGGTCTTGCGCCCAACGCCGGGCAGCGCGCACAGATAGGCCTGGGCGTCCGGCACCGAGCGCCCGGACAGCCAATCCAACGACAGTTCATGCCCGGGCGCCGTGTCGGTGATCGCCCGCAGGATCGCCTTGATCCGCGCCGATTTCACCTTCGAGATCCCGCCGGGGCGGATCGCCTCCTCGATCTCGTCAACCGGGGCGTCGCGGACCGCGGCCCAGTCCGGGAATCGCGAGCGCAGCCCGAAGTAAGCGACGTCGCGGTTGCGGTCGTTGGTCGACTGCGAGAGGACGGTGAGGATCAGCTCGGCGATCGGGTGGCCGTGGGGCGGCGCGGTCGGGATCCCGTAGACCTCGCGCAGCCTGTCGCGGATCGCGCGCACGCGCCGGGCCGGCGGCCGCCGCCACGGCGTCATCGTCAGTCGAGCGCTCCCCAGCGCTCGCAGGCCAGCGAGCCGCGGGCGACCGCCTCGCCGAGGCCGGCTGCCACTGCCGCGGGATAGAACCCGCTGAGCGCGAGCTTGGCGAGCAGGAAGCCGGTGAGGACGTCGCCGGCGCCGACCGTGCTCACGACCTCGCTGCTCACGCCGGGGACATCGCGCCGCAGCTCCCCGCGCAGCATCGCGCCGTCGGCGCCGAAGGTGATGACGACCAGTCGCGCGCCGGCCTTGAGGAGCGCCTGGGCGGCACGCTCGGGGTCATCCTCCCCGGTCATCAGCGTGGCCTCGGCATGGTTGGCACGGACGAGCAGCGCCCCGGGGACGCACGCGTTCGCGGTGGCCGCGGCGTCGGCCGCCGAGCGCCAGCGATGCAGGCGCAGGTTGGGATCGAAGATGACCGGCCGCTCGTGCTCGAGCGCGACCTCACGCGCCCGCATGCTCAGGGCCCGATCGGACTCGCCGACCATCGTGTTCGAGCTCAGGAACAGGGCGGCTGCGTCGCGCACCGCGTCCTCGAGCGCCTCGATCCGGCCGGGCGCGACCGGGGGGAGGGGATCACCGTAGACCCGGTACACGGCCTCGCCGCCGTGGTCGACGGTGACGAGCGCGAGCCGGGTCCGCCGCTCTCCGAGCAGGTCGAACAGCGAGAGATCGACGCCATCGGCCTCGAGCTGGTCACGCAGCCACCAGCCCCAATCGTCGTCACCGGCGCAGCCGGCGAGACCGACGTCGGCGCCTGCGCGCGCCGCGACCGCCGCGACGTTGGCCACGACGCCGCCGAAGTGCGGCACGAACCCGCCGGCGTCGGCGAGCGTCTCGACGGGGCGCTCGCAGATGAGATCGACGAGCGGCTCGCCGAGACACAGCGTGCGCGTGGGCCGCACGGTCACCTCGGTACGCGTCGTCGTGCTCACGAGCGAGGACGTTATCCTCGCCGGCGGGTGCGCGTCGACGAGCACACGATCGAACTCGCCGGGACCCCCGTCTTCTATCGGCATGCGCCGAGCGACGCGCCCCCGGTCCTCTACCTGCACGGATTGCCGACGAGCTCCGACGACTGGACCGGCTTCCTGCCGCGCACCGGCGGGGTCGCGCCCGACCTGCCCGGCTTTGGACGCACCGGCAAGGGCGGCCATCTCGACTACTCGCCGGTGGGCCACGCCGACTTCATCGAGGCGCTGCTCGACCACCTCGGAATCCAACGCGTCCAGCTCGTCATGAACGGCTGGGGCGCGGCCGGAGGCCTCGTCTTCGCCCAGCGCGACCCGGCGCGGGTCGACGGCATCGTGCTGCTCAACGCACTGCCGCTGCTGAGCGGCTTTCGCTACAGCCGCGGCGCGCGCCTGTGGCGAGCGCAAGGCCTGGGCGAGGTCGCGATGGGCACCGTCAACCGCCGGCTGCTCGCCCGCGGGCTGCGCCGGGGCGCCGTGCGCGAGGACGCCTGGGCACCGGAGCAGATCGATGCCGTGTGGCGGCAATTCGACCAGGGCACCCAGCGCGCGATCCTGCGCCTGCACCGTAGCGCGAGCGAGGATCAGCTCGCCCAGGCCGGGCTCGACCTTCCGGAGATCGACGCTCCCGCGCTCGTCGTCTGGGGCGCCCGCGACCCCTGGATCCCGGCCGAGTTCGGCCGCCGCTACGCCGACGTCCTGCACGCCCAGCTGCAGACCCTGCCGGACGCGGGCCACTGGCCGTGGCTCGACCGGCCCGACGCGATCGACCTCGTCGCGACCTTCCTGGAGCAGACCTGATGCGAGCGGACCCCCGCCGTCTCGTCCCGACGGCGGTCGCGGCGGTGCTCGCTCTCGTCTACGTGATCGTCTCGCCGCCGAGCCTCGACCTCGCGGCCCACCTGCTGCGCGCGCGGCTGTTCTCGGCCGAGGGCTTCGGGCTGTGGAACAACTGGTGGTACGGCGGCCACCATGTCCCCGGCTACAGCGTCCTCTTCCCGCCCTTCGCCGCCCTGCTCACCCCCCAGCTGGCCGCGGCGCTCGCCGCGGTCGGCACTGCGGCCTGCTTCGAGGCGCTCGCCTTCCACCACTTCGGGCGACGGGCGCTCCTCGGCGCGGTCTGGTTTGGCGCTGCCACTGCGGTCGACCTCTACACCGGCCGGCTGACCTTCGCCTTCGGGCTGCTGCCCGCCGTGGCCACGGCGCTGGCGATGCAGCGCCGCCGTCCGGGGCTCGCCGTCCTGCTCGCCATCGTCACCGCGCTGGCCAGCCCGGTGGCCGCGCTGTTCGCCGCGCTGGCCGGCGCCGCCTACGGCATCGGCGGCTGGATCGCCGACCGCGACCGCACCGCGCTCGTCTCCGGGGCGGCGACCGTCGTCGCGGCGCTCCTTCCCGTGCTCGCGCTCGCCGTCGCCTTCCCCGAGGGCGGCTCCGAGCCGTTCGCGTTCTCGACGCTGTGGCCGCTGCTGCTGATCGCGGTCGCGATGCTGGTCACGCTCGATCCCGGCGAGCGGGTCCTCCAGGCCGGGCTCGTGCTCTACATCCTCGGCTGCCTGGGGGCGTTCGCGCTCACCACGCCAGTGGGGAGCAACATCGCCCGCCTCGGCGCGCTCCTCGGGGGGCCGATCGCCGCGCTGCTGTGGTGGCGGCGGCGGATGGTGCTGCTCGCGGTGCTCGCGGTGCCGCTCATCTACCTCGAGTGGCAGGCCCCGATCCGCGACGTGAGCACCGCCGCCGGCGATCCGTCCGCGTCGGCCTCGTACTGGACGCCGCTGCTGACGTTCCTCGGCCGCCAACCCGGTCCGCCGTTCCGGGTCGAGATCCCGTTCACCCAGTTCCATTACGAGGTCTACAAGGTCGCCCCGCGGTTCCCGCTCGCTCGGGGCTGGGAGCGTCAGCTCGACATCAAGTACAACCCGCTCTTCTACGAGGGCGCATTGACCCCGGCGCGCTACGAGGCGTGGCTCCATCAGCTCGCGGTGCGCTACGTCGCCGTCTCCGATGCCCCGCTCGACTACGCCGGCGTCAAGGAGCAGGCGCTCATCGACCATGGCCTCCCCTACCTGCGGCTCGTCATGCGCTCGCGCCACTGGCGCGTCTACGAGGTGGCCGACGCGACGCCGATCGTCTCCGGGCCGGCCCAGCTCGTCGCCCTCGGGCCCAATTCCGTCACCCTACGCGCGAGCCGCCCCGGTCACGTGTTCGTCCGCGTGCGCTTCACGCCCTATTGGGCGCTCGGCATCGGCCAGGGCTGTGTCGCTCCCGAGGGCGATTTCACCGGCGTGACGCTCCGGCGGGCGGGCGCCGCGAAGCTCGTCATCCACTTCGCCCTGGGGCGGATCGGAGCACACTCTCCGCGCTGCAGCTGAGTGAACTTGACCGAGATCTGATCGTCGCCTCGATAGGATCATTGCTTCCATGCGGCGTCGACTTCGCACAATCGAGGCGCGGGTGCTGCCACGCGGCTGGGTTGATGTCCTCCGCCAGCTGCTGCTCTTCGTCCTCGCCTACGCGCTCTACCAGCTCGTCCGAGATGTGGTGGGCGGAGGCGGCTACAAGCCGTTCGGCGACGCGACGAAGATCATCAACCTCGAGCGCGCACTGCACGTCTTCGTCGAGCCGAGCATCCAGGCCTGGGCGGCGAACAAGCACTGGCTGATGGACTTCGCCGACTGGACGTATCTCAACGCGCACTACTTCGTGACCCTCGGTGCGCTCGTCTTCATCTACCTGCGCCGCAACGACTCGTTCTACTTCGTGCGCAACATGTTCATGATCGCCATGGCGATCGCGCTCGTCGGCTACGCCGTCTACCCGACCGCGCCCCCGCGGCTGCTGCCCGAGTGGGGCTTCACCGACTCGATCCAGCAGTTCACCGGCATCACCGTCGAGAAGGGCCCGGGCAGCGCGCTGCTCAACTTCTACGCCGCCGTGCCGTCGATGCACGTCTGCTTCGCGCTCATGGTCGGGGTGCCGATGGCCCGCCTGACGACGCACTGGCCGGCGAAGGTGCTGTGGCTGCTGTACCCCGTGCTCATCAGCTTCGTGGTCATCGCGACCGGCAACCACTACCTCACCGATGTCTTCCTCGGCGGCATGACCGCGCTGACCGCCGGGCTGCTCGCCGACCGCCTTCTCGCGCGGGCCCGGCCGGACGCCTGGGCCTTCCAGCAGGCGGCGGCCTAGCTCATGCCTCCGAGCACGCCGCCGGTCCGCAAGCGCCCCCCCGCCCCCCGCCGGCCCCGTACGCCGCGTGAGGGCCCGACGACGCAGGAGCTCATGCGCGAGCGGCTGATCGAGTCGCGGCTCACCCCGAACGCGATCTCGCTCACCGGGTTTCTCCTCAACATCGTCGCGGCGCTGCTCGTGCTCGACCGGATGTTCTTCCTCGCCGGCGTCGCGTTCATCGTCGGGTCGGTGATGGACACGCTCGATGGCCGGTACTCGCGGATGTCGGGAAAGGGGACGCCGTTCGGCGCCTTTCTCGACTCGACGCTCGACCGGCTCGAGGAGGGGATCGTCCTCACCGCCGTGGCGGCGTACTTTGCCACCCGGCACATGGAGGTGGCCGTGGCCGCGGTCGTCGTCGCCGTGCTGTTCTCGCTGATGGTGTCCTACACCCGCGCCCGGGCCGAGGCCCTCGGCGTCGCCTGCAAGGTCGGCTTCGCCACCCGCCCGGTCCGCGTCGTCATCCTCGCCGCCGGGCTCGTGTTCGCCAAGGGCGCCGGGATCGCCCACTTCGAGCTGCTCGCGCCGGCCGTGTACGTGCTCGCGGCGCTGACCGTGCTGACCACGATCCAGCGCATCCTCCACGTCCGCCGCGAGCTGCGGACGGCCTGAATCAGCCCGCCTCGTGGCGGCCGCAGGTGTAACTAACCGCGCCGCGAGGAATACGTAAAGCGTCGCCTGTGCCGCCCCGCGCAGGCCCCACTTCGAGAAGGGAAAGACTTCACAGTGAGTACACCCAACGGTTCGGCCAACGGCGCCGCACGCTCGCGTTCGGACAAGGTCCGCGTCGCGATCATCGGCGTCGGGAACTGCGCCAGTTCGTTCGTCCAGGGCGTCCAGTACTACCGCGACGCCAACCCGGCGGACTCGGTTCCCGGCCTCATGCACGTCGACCTCGGCGGCTACCACGTGCGTGACATCGAATTCAGCGCCGCCTTCGACATCGACGCCGACAAGGTCGGCAAGGACCTCTCCGAGGCGATCTTCGCCGGGCAGAACAACACCCTCAACTTCGCCGGCAAGGTTCCCAGCCTCGGCGTCGAGGTCCAGCGCGGCATGACCCACGACGGGCTCGGCAAGTACCTCAAGGAGAAGATCACCAAAGCTCCCGGCCCGACGGTCGACATCGTCGAGGTGCTCAAGGAGACCAAGACCGACGTCGTCGTCTCCTACCTTCCGGTCGGCTCCGAGCAGGCCACGAAGTGGTACGTCGAGCAGGTGCTCGAGGCCGGCTGCGGCTTCGTCAACTGCATCCCTGTGTTCATCGCTCGCGAGGACTACTGGAACCGCCGCTTCAAGAAGGCCGGCGTCCCGATCGTCGGCGACGACATCAAGTCCCAGGTCGGCGCGACGATCGTCCACCGTGCGCTCGCCCGTCTGTTCCACGACCGCGGCGTCAAGCTGATGCGCACCTCGCAGCTCAACGTCGGCGGCAACATGGACTTCTACAACATGCTCGAGCGCGAGCGGCTCGAGTCCAAGAAGATCTCCAAGACCAACGCCGTCACCTCGATCATGGGCCACACGCTGCCCAAGGACGACGTCCACGTCGGCCCCTCGGACTACGTGCCGTGGCTCACCGACCGCAAGTGGGCGCACATCCGCCTCGAGGGCGAGGCGTTCGGCGATGTTCCGCTGATGGCCGAGCTCAAGCTCGAGGTGTGGGACTCCCCCAACTCGGCCGGGATCGTCATCGACGCGGTGCGGTGCTGCAAGCTCGCGCTCGACAACGGCCTCTCCGGCCAGCTCGATGGCCCGAGCTCGTACCTGATGAAGTCCCCGATGCACCAGCGGCCCGACGACGAGGCCCGCGAGCTGACGGACAAGTTCATCGCCAAGTACCGCCGCGACGCCAAGCGGCCCGCCAAGCAGCCGGTCGCAGCCAAGGCGAGCAAGTAACACGGGGGCCGCGCGAGCGGCCCCTCTGTTTCTACACTGACGCGGTGTCCGCTGAGCGCCTGGCGATCGCGCAGGTGACCCCGTTCGCCTGGGAGGCCGCGAACGAGGTCAACCAGTACGTGGGGCGGGTCGCGGGCGAGCTCTCGCGGCGCGGTCACAGCGTGCTCGTGATCGCGCCCTCGCAGTCGCCGGGCCTCGTGCGTGACACGCGTCGCGCGCTGCGCGACTCTCCCGAGGGGCTGCTGGACCGCGCCCAGGGCGAGCCGCTCGTGCTCGGCGTCGGCGAGGTTCTGCCGTTCTCGCCCACCCAGCGCCGCGCCGCATCGCTGCCGGTCGATGTCGCACGGACGATCGAGGACGCGTCCATCTCGCTTCCGCTCGACATCGTCCACGTCCACGAGCCGTTCGCGCCGAGCGCCTCGAGCGTCGCGCTGCGCCATTCCCGCGCGCTCAACGTCGGCAGCTTCCATGCCCCGACCGAGCGGATCCTCTCCACCCAGCTCACGCGGCCGCTGACGCGGCTGATGTTCGGCCGGCTCGACGCCCGGCTGGCCAGCTACCGCGCCACCGCGGACCTGATGCAGCGCTTCTTCCCCGCTCACTACGACGTCGTGCTCCCCGCCGCCGACCAGCCACCGGCCCCACAGACGGGCGAGGAGATCGAGATCGTGATGATCGCCCGCGAGGAGCGCGCCGCCCTGCGCATCTTCCTGCGCGCGCTGCGGGCCCTTCCGGTCGAGCTGCCGTGGCGCGCGACGGTGTTCTCCGTCCGGCCGCTCGCCCGGCCGACGTCTCTGACCGCCGCGCTGCGCGACCGGGTCAGCTTCGTCGACGCCCGGGAGACGGACGAGGCCGAGGTGCTGCGCCGCGCGACGATCTCGGTGCTCGCGTCCGAGGGCATCCGGGTCACCCCCGGGGTGCTCGTGCGCTCGCTCGCCGCCGGGGTCGTGCCGGTCGCCTCGCGTCTCAGCGCCTACGAGGAGCTGCTCGCCGAGGGGCACAACGGGCTCGAGTTCGAACCGGGCGACATCGAGACGCTCGCGGCGCACCTCACACGGCTGATCGAGGACGCGTCCCTGCGCGACCGGCTCCGCGGCGCGGCCGGCGAGCTGCGGGAGGCCTTCACCTGGCGACGGGTCACCGACGACCTCGAGCAGGTCTACGGCGGACTCGTGGCCCGCCGGCACGACGGGCGCGGCGTGCCCGCCCTGCGGCGCACGCTCGCCGCCCGGCGGCTGATCGACGTCGACCTGCACATGCACACCGACCATTCCCACGACTGCGCGACGCCGGTCGAGGTGCTGCTCGCCGAGGCGCGGGCGCGGGGGCTCGGGGCGATCGCGGTCACCGACCACAACGAGATCTCCGGCGCGCTCGAGGCGCAGGCGAAGACCGGGCCGGACCTCCAGGTGATCGTTGCCGAGGAGGTCAAGACCGCGGAGCAGGGCGAGGTCATCGGCCTGTTTCTCCAGGAGAAGATTCCGCGCGGGCTGACGCTCCAGGAGACGATCGCCGAGATCAAGCGGCAGGGCGGCCTCGTCTACGTGCCCCACCCGTTCGACCGGCTGCACTCGGTTCCCGACTACGAGCACCTGCTCGACGTGCTCGACGACGTCGACGCGATCGAGGTCTTCAACCCCCGCATCGCGATCAGCGAGTTCAACGAGGAGGCGGTGCGCTTCGCCGCCAAGTACCGGATCCCGGCGGGCGCCGGCTCGGACGCCCACGTGCCCCAGGGGCTCGGCTCGGTGCGCATCCGGATGCGCGAGTTCGATGGCCCGCAGGAGTTCCTGCAGTCGCTCCGGGACGCCGATATCGTGCGGAATCCGGCCAGCCTTCTCTACGTTCAGGCCCTGAAGTTCCTGCAGACCAAGGCGATGCCGGCCACCGCTCGGAAGGCCGCGCGGGACCGCCGCGTGCGCCGAGCGGCTCGCAAGTCCTGATGCATCCGCAAGGACAAGCCGCCTCGTCGTCCAATCCGGGTGCGATGCCGGCAACCGACGACGAGATCAGGGAGAAGTACCTCGAGCGCGCGATCCGCGAGCTGAACCACTTCGCTCGAGAGCTCCAGGCCTGTCCGCACTGCCCGCGCGGGGGCCTGATGCCCGTGCTCGGGTCCGGTCACCCGCAGGCGGACATCTTCCTCATCAAGTACTCCGCGCGCCCCTCGGAGGTCGAGGAGGGCGTCGCCTTCTACGGCCGTACGGGCAACGCGCTGATGAAGTCGCTCAAGCGGCTCAACATCGACCCGCTCGCCGTGTACGGAACCCTGTGCGTCAAGTGCCCGGTGATCGACCCGACGATGGCCGACCCGGCCTGCGTCGGCCGGCTCTCCGAAGAGCTGGCGATCGTGTCCCCGAAGATGGTCGTGGTCATGGGCGAGGACGCGCTCGGGATCCTCAACGAGCTCAAGCTGCCCCTCGCCGGCGAGCTTGAGGCCGATCCCGGCGTCGTCCAGCGCCTCACCCCGTCGACCGAGGCCCTGTATGTGCCGAACATCGACGAGGCCCTCGACGAGGAGGGGGCCAAGCGCGAGTTCTGGTCGGCCTTCCGCGTCCTCGGGCAGTGGTGGTCGGACCTTCCGCCGTACTGACCGGTCAGCCCGGTGACCCAAACCCGGTCGGCCGGGATCTCAACCCGGTCGGCCCGAGATCCCGCCGAGGCGTAGACTCGACGTCATGGATCTCGAGGAACAGACGCTTGAGAAGACGAGCGACCGCTGCGAGGAGTGTGGGGCGAAGCTGACCCCGGCCGAGCTGCAGGCCGCGATGGAGTCAGGCGGTCCGGCGCTGTGCTCGGTGCATGCCGCCGAGGACGAGCCCGGGCTCGAGGCGGATGAGGCCGGCTTCCAGCCTGGCCAGTAGGCGTCAGCCGCCGGTCGGCGCGCTAACCCGACACCAGGACGATCTTGCCGAGCTTGCCGCCCGCGGCGAAACGGTCGTACGCCTCGACGGCCTGCTCGAGTGGGTAGGTGGCGGCGACCGGCACCCGCACGGCCCGGCTGGCGAGCAGCGGCAGCACCGAGCGCTCGACGGCCCGTGCGGTGAGCGCCTTCTCCTCGAGCGGACGCGCGCGGAGCATCGAGCCGTGGATCCGGGCGCGCTTGGCCATCAGCACGGCGAGATTGAGCTCGCCCTTCGCACCGGCAGCGATGCCGATCGTGACCATCCGCCCAAGAGTGTTGAGCGCGAGGAGGTTCTCACCGAGGTTGGGCGCGCCGACGAGCTCGAGGATGACGTCGAACGGGCCGTGCTCGCCGAACCCCTCGGGCGCGATCACCTCAGCGCCGAGCTCGGCCACTCGCTCGCGATGGTCGGGGTTGCGGACGGTCGCGGTCACCCGGGCGCCGGCCTGGCGTCCGAGTTGAATCGCTGCCGTGCCGACGCCGCCGGCCCCTCCGTGGACGAGTAGGCGCTCGCCGGAGCGCAGCCCGGCCTGGGTGAAGACGGCATCGTGCGCCGTGGTGAACACCTCCGGCACACCGCCGGCCTGCGCCCAGTCGAGGCAGTCGGGCACCGGCATCAGCACCCGCTCGTGGACGACGGCGAGCTCGGCCTGGCCACCGCCACCGACGATCGACATCACTCGGTCGCCGATCGCGAAGCGGTCCGCCCCTGGGCCGCGCTCGGCGACCTCGCCGGCGAGCTCGAGCCCGGGGATATCCGTGGGCGAGCCGTGGGGTGCGGGGTAGCGACCCCGGCGCTGCATCATGTCGGCACCGTTGAGGCCGGCGGCGCGGACCTGGACGAGCACCTGCCCCGGGCCGGGCTCGGGATCCGGATGGTCCTCGACGGTCAACTCGCCATCTCTGATCGTCACCGCGCGCATCCCGGCCAACCCTAGCGGGCCCACGCAGGCTTCCGAGGGCCCGTACCATCACGGGGCCCCGGAGGCTGGATGCTACGGTGGCGCGCGCGACTGGGAGCGATGCCTTGATTTCAGAACGCCCACACGGGTCAGGTCACCTGCCACTACAGGACCGCCCGGCCGCGGAAGGCCGTTGGGCGGCCCGACACCCCGTGCTGCAGCAGACCGGGATCCTCCTCGGTTACCTGATCGCCGGCGTCCTGGTCACCTGGCCGCGGGCCACGTACCTGAAGGGCCTGATGCCGGCGACTCGTGACCAGGCCTCGTACGCCTGGGTCCTCTGGTGGTTCGCGCATCAGGTCGAACATCTCGGGAATCCGTTCACCACCCAATACATGGCCGCTCCGGTCGGGGTGCCGCTCGCCTACCACGCGTTGATGCCGCTCTTCGGCTTTCTGCTGATGCCGGTCACGGTCACGGCGGGTGCCGCATTTGCCGTCACTCTGCTGTCCGTGCTGCTGCCCGGATTGGCGGGCTACGCCATGTACCGAGCCGCCCGGCTGTGGCTGGCACCATTCGGCGCACTTGCAGCTGGCGCTCTCTTCGGGTTTTCGTCGGTGTACGCCTACCGCTCGTTCTTTCACCTCAACGTCGCGGCGGGAGTGCTCTTCCTCCCCATCACGCTCGAAGCGGTCATCCGGCTGCGCCGTGACCCATCCTGGAAGCGGAGCGCCTGGCTCGGGCTCGTCATCGGGTCGTGCATGCTGGTGGACCTTGAGTCGGCAGTTCTGGCCCTGATGGTCGTCGCCGCCGTGCTCGTGCCGTGGCTGATCGTCAGACCAGCGTGGGCGAAGGTCGGGGTGAGCGCGGCTGCCGGCGTGGTGTGTCTGCTCGTCGCCGCTCCGGAGCTGATCGGGCTGGTTTCGCAGGCGTCCGCGACCGCCGCGAATGCACGGCAGCTCGCGACTGATTACGTGAACTACAACGTCGCGCTGCCGCACATGTTCAGTCCCTCCCCGCGCCTCGCCGCCTTTGGCCTCACCGGGCTGAGCCACCTCGTCTACGACGGCGGGACGGAGGTCATGCCGACGTTCGGCGTCACGCTGACCGCTCTCGCCCTGCTTGGCGCAGCCCTCGGGTGGCGACGGCGGCGGGAACGGATCTGGCTCGTGCTGTGGCTCGGCGTCGCCGCCTTGGCGCTCGGGCCGGTTCTCCACGTCGGATCACGGACCTACATCCCGCTGCCGAGTCCGTACGGCGGGCACGAGATGTCGCTGCTGATGCCGTATACGTGGTTCGTCCGGCTCCCGGGCCTGGCCGGGTTCCGTGAGGCCAACCGCTTCATACCGCTTGCGCTGATCCCCGCAGGCCTGCTCGCCGGAAGTGCGGTGGCCTGGATCCACAAACGGTCTGCGCCGGCGGTGCTGCTCGTGGCGGCGCTTGCGGTGCTGGAGCTTGGATGGTCCACCATCGGCCCCGAAGGCCGGATGCCCACGACGTTCCCGGCCGTCGACCGAGCGATCGCCGCCGATCGATCCTCCTCGCTGGTCGTCGACGTGCCGCTCAGCATCCGCGGCGGTGGCAACAAGCTGGCCCCGCCATTCCCGCCCCAGGCGCTTCTCAACGCGGTCTCGGATGGCCATCCTCGGGCCATCGCATACGTGGCCAGGATCCCGCTGAGCACGCTCGACGCGCTCTGCCGGCACCCGTTCTACGCCGACATGCTCGCCGCCCAGTCCGGCGCTCGGGTCCATGCGGCCACGATTCCGGCGGCCCGTGCCGACGCCCGGCGGATGCACGTCGGCTGGGTCATCGTCTGGACCAAGGGGACCCCGCGATTGCGCCGCTACCTCGAGCAAACCGGATTTCGCTTCCGCTACCGCGGCGACGGCGCGGCAGTCTATCGCGCCGCCGACGCTGGGCGCGCGGCCTCGAGCGGCTCCGGATCCCAGACCGGCGTCATCGCCGCGCCGCGCGTGCACGCCGGCTACAACGCGACCTGCTCGGGCTAGGTGCGTACGAGCACCGCGACGCACTCGATGTGGGGCGTCTGCGGGAACATGTCGACCGGGCGCACCCGCACGAGCCGATAGCCGGCCTCGACGAGCTGGGCGGCGTTCGGGGCGAGCGTCGTCGGGTTGCACGACACGTAGATGATCCGCTTCGGCGCCGCCTCGATGATCCGGCGCACGATCTTCTGCGAGAGACCGGCCCGCGGCGGGTCGACGACGAGCACGTCGGGCTTCTTGGCGCGCTCGACGAGATCGCGCAGCGCGAGCCGGACGTCGCCGGCGAAGAAATGTGCGTTCTGGATCTCGTTGGCGCGGGCGTTGGCGATCGCGTCGCCGATCGCGTCCTCGACGATCTCGAGCCCCCACACCTCGGCCACCCGCGGGGCCATCAGCAGGCCGATCGTGCCGATCCCGCAGTAGAGGTCGTAGAGGCGCTCGTGCCCGCGCAGCTCGGCGAGCTCGACGGCGATCCCGTACAGCTGTTCGGCCATCTCGGTATTCGTCTGGAAGAACGCCTGGGGAGAGATCCGGACGGTGAGGTCCCCGAGGCGCTCGTCGAGCCGGTCGGCCCCGGCGAGCAACTCGGTCTCGCCGCCCTGGGTCGTCTCGGCGACGCTTTCGGCCCGGGTCCAGAGGACGCCCGTGACGTCGCCGGCCGCTTCCACGAGCCCGTCGCGGTCGATCTCACCGCGGCTGGTGACGAGCCGCACCTGGAGCTCCCCGGTGCGCCGTCCCTCGCGCACGACGAGGTTGCGGAGCAGGCCGTCGCCACTGCGACGGTCATACGGGGCGAGGCCCTGTGCACGGCACCAGCGGACGACCGCCTCGCGCGCCACGTTCCCCGCCTGCGAGGCGAGCCGGCAATCATGGACCTCGACGATCTGCTCCCAGCTGCCCGGCGCGTGGAAGCCGCACACGAGGCGGCCTGATGGGTCGGCGCCGAAGGAGTACTCGAGCTTGTTGCGGTAGCGCCACTGCTCGACGGCGGGGACGATGTCCTCGAGCGCGTACCCCTCGAGCTTGCCGATCCGCGCGAGCGCCTCGGCGACCTGGGCGTGCTTGACCTCGAGCTGGCGCTCGTAGGGCAGGACCTGCCACGGAGCGCCCGGATGGTCGGCGACCGGTGCGATGCGATCGGGGCCCGGCTCGAGCACCTCGACCGTGCGCGCCTCGGCGTACGCCCGCTTGGCTTTGCCGACCACCGCGCGCACGCGGTCACCGGGCACGGCGTCCTGCACGAACACGACGTAGCCGTCGCGGCGCGCGACGCCCGCGCCACCGAAGGCGAGGGAGTCGATCTCGAGCTCGAGCTCCTCGCCGCGCGAGGGCCGGGTTCTCACCGGGGCGTTGGGATCCATCCACCTAGCATGGCAGCCCGGTGGCGAGCTGCCCGTTTCGCCCCAGTGTCGTGAGTCGGAAATTCGTGAGTAGGCTCGCGAGCGGCTGGGCGTGGATGGCGGATGGCGACGACCCGAGTCGTACTGGTGGTCCGGCGGGGTCGTCGCCATCCGCAAGGCGCGTCCAGACGCCGCGAGACTGCCACCGAATTCACGAATCAGGACACCAGTCAGTCGAGGGCGCGCTCGATCGCCTCGAGCACCGACTTGCGGTTGGCGTGACGGCGCTCGTGCTCATGCAGCTTGCGCAGCTCGGCCGGGCTGAGCGCGCCGAGCTGCTCGCACACCTCGGTCGAGGTCAGCTCGTCATAGCCGAGGATCGGCAGGCCCGGGCCGACCCCGGCCGACCGTCGCGCCCGGTCGGCGCCGCGGACGATCTTCTCGACCGAGCCACTCTGACGGGCGCGCCGGGTCACCGAGCCGATCTGATCGCGCCCGCGGTCGAGGAGCTGCTCGATCTCAGCGAGCAGGCCGTCGGTCTGCTGCCGGCCACGACGCACGAGCTCGGAGACGAGCATGTTGGCGTCGGTGCGGGTCACGCGGCCCCGCTCGGCCGCCTCGTCGAGCGTCTGCTGTATGCGGTCGCGAGTGAGCACGACGAGATCACGTGGGCTGACCACGCCCTGGGTGACCTGTTCGGCCAGATCGGTGAGCTGGGCGGCGACGGTTTCGGCGTCGCCGGCAGGCGTGACCGGCTCGGCGGCCTCGGCAACCTTGGCCTTGGCCTTTCCCGCACCGGAGCGCTTGGCGCCGCTGCCCTTTCCGGACCCCGACGTGGACCTCGCTGCCGGCATGTGCTCCTCCTCTGAAACCTGGACGCTTCGCCGCGAGAGGGTACTCCAACGCGCGGGGGCTTCGCTCAGGTCGTGACGAGCAACTCGAGCAGGGCTTTCTGGGCGTGACGGCGGTTCTCGGCCTCGTCCCAGATGCGCTGCCGCGGCCCGTAGAGCACATCCGCGGTGATCTCCTCGCCGGCGTGCGCCGGCAGGCAGTGCAGTGCGATCGCGTGGGGCGCCGCGAGGTCCAGCAGCGCATCGTCGAGCCGATAGGGCTCGAGCGCGCGACGGCGCTCGGATCCGGTCTCTGGATCGTCGTTCATGCTCACCCACACGTCGGTGTAGAGCGCGTCCGCGCCGGCCGCCGCCTCGCGCGGATCGTCGGTGAGCAGGGCTCCCGCGACCGGTTCGATCTGGTAACCGGCGGGAGCGGCGATGCGCACCTCGACGCCGGCGAGGGCGCCGACGATGGCCAGTGAGCGCGCGACGTTGTTGCCGTCGCCGACATAGGCGATCTTCAGCCCCTCGAGCCGGCCGAACGTCTCGAGCATCGTGAGCAGGTCGGCGAGGGCCTGGCAGGGATGGTGATCGGCGGTGAGCATGTTGATCACGGGCACCGACGCGTGCTCGGCGAGCTCCTGCACGAACGCGTCGGGACCGGTGCGGATCCCGATCGCGGCGACGTGACGGGAGAGGACGTAAGCGGTGTCACGAATCGCCTCGCCGCGCGTGAGCTGCAGGTCGTCGGTGCGGAGAACCATCGGGTGGCCGCCAAGCTCCACGACCCCGGACTCGAACGAGACCCGCGTCCGGGTCGATGGCCGGTGGAAGACGAGCGCGACGGTGCGGCGGTGCAGAACGTCACAGGACAGCGGTGCCGCCTTCAGCTCGCGCGCGCGCTCGAGGAGCGCGCACAGCTCCGTCTCGGAGAGCTCGGCGCCGGTGATGAAGTGGCGGGGCAAGCGGGTGAGTGTACGGTGCCCCGGTGGCGCTGCGGCTGCTGACCTGGAACCTGCTCCATGGCCGCTCCGTGCCCTCGGCCGGACACGACCTCTACGACGAGTTCGCCGCCGCCCTCGAGCGGTGGCCGTGGGACGTCGCGCTCCTCCAGGAGGTGCCACCGTGGTGGCCGGCCCGACTCGGGGCGCACCTGCAGGCTGACGCCCGGACCGTGCTCACCTCACGCAACCTCGGGCTCCCGCTGCGGCGCGCCATCGCCGTCCGCCGTCCGGACCTCATCAAGTCAAATGGGGGCGGCGCCAACGCGATCCTCGTGCGGGGCGGCGGCGTGCGTGAGCATCGCACCCGTCGCCTGCGGCGGCTGCCCGAGGGGCGCTGGGTGCACGCCGTGCGGCTCACGAACGGAGCGTGGATCGCCAACCTCCACGTCGGCAACGGCGACGCGGCCGCGCAGCGTGACGGCGGCCGCGCGGCCCGAACGGTGCTCGCGTGGGCGGGGGGATCGCCGGTCGCGCTCGGCGGCGACTTCAACCTGCACTCCCCGGAGCTGCCCGGGTTCGCCTTCGCCGGCGGCCACGGCGTCGACCAGGTGTTCGTCCGCGGCCTGCGGGGCGCGGCGGGCGGTGGACGGGCCCTCGACGGCGGGCGCCTCTCCGACCACGCCCCGGTGCTCGTCGAGGTCGACGGAGGGTGAGGGTTAGCCGAGGCGGTCCGCGTTGCCGCGCACGAGCTCGACGACCTCCGGCGGCGCGGTGGACGTCGAGCCGGACCGGAACGGTGGCTGCGGGTCGTACTCGATGCCAAGCTGGATCGCCTGCGCGTACTCGTCGCCGGCGATCGCGGCCGCCAGCACGAGGGCCATGTCGATCCCGGCGGACACGCCGGCCGCGGTGATCAGCTTGCCCTCGCGAACGACGCGCTCGCTGACCGGCGTCGCGCCGAGCTCGGCAAGGGCTTCGAGGAGCATCCAGTGGGTCGTTGCGCGGCGCCCCTCGAGCAGCCCGGCCGCGCCGAGCACCAGCGAGCCGGTGCACACCGACGTCGTCCAGCTCGAGGTCGCGTCCGCCGCACGCAGCCAGTCGAGCATCGCGTCGTCGTCCATGAGCGCCCGGGTGCCGAAGCCCCCGGGGACGACGATCACCTCGGGGTCGGTGAGCTCGTCGAGCGATCGATCGGCGACGAGCGCGAGCATCCCCGTCTCGGTGCGCTTGGGCCCCGGCTCGGCGGCGAGGAAGTGCACAGTCGCGCCCGGCAGGCGCGAGAGCACCTCGTAGGGCCCGACGGCGTCGAGGGCGGTGAGGCGGTCGAAGATGGGGATCGCGATGTTCACGGCAGAGCCCTCCCGATCGAGATGACGTTGTCGGCGGTGCTGACGGCGGCGAAGCGCTCGCGGTAGTCGCTCGGGCTGACCCGCAGCCGCCGGGCGAACCCGCGGCGCAGGGTCTCGACGGTTCCGAACCCGCAGCGGCGTGCGATCTCGGCGAGCTGGAGGTCGGTCGTCTCGAGCAACGTGCGGGCGCGCTCGAGGCGCAGCTGCTCGACGTAGGCCGCCGGCGTCGTCCCGGTTTCCCGCGTGAACACGCGGGCGAAGTTGCGTGGGCTCATGAACGCCTGCTCGGCGAGCACCGGGACGCTGAGGTCGCTGTCCAGGTGGTCCGCCATCCACTCCTGGAGCTCGCGCAGGGACGCACGCTGCGCCTCCTGACCGGCGAGGCCGAGGCTGAACTGGGCCTGGGCACCGCCGCGGCGGATGAACAGCACGAGCTCACGCGCGACCCGCAGCGAGGTGTCCCGCCCACGGTCCTCCTCGACGAGCGCGAGCGCGAGGTCGATCCCCGCGGTCACCCCGGCGGACGTGTACACGTTTCCGTCGCGGACGAAGATCGGCTCTGGCTCGACGTTGACGGGGGGATGGGTCCGCGCGAGAGCCGCGCACGCCGACCAATGCGTCGTCGCCCGACGGCCGTCGAGCAGTCCGGCGTGGGCGAGCAGGAAGGCACCGGTGCACACTGAGCACACACGGCGGGTCCGGGTCGCGGCGGTCCGCAGCCAGCCGACGAGGGCGACGTCCTCACACGCCCGTCGCACGCCCCGGCCCCCGGCGACGATCAGCGTGTCGATCGGGCCGTCGCAGCCATCGATACCGCCATGCGGGGCGAGTCGCAGCCCGCTCGAGGTGACGAGCTCCTGCGGCGCGGGGGCGACGAGCTCGATCGTGTAGCCGTCCCCCGGCGAGGCCGCGGTCCGGTCGGCGAGCGAGAACACCTCGGCCGGCCCGGTGACGTCGAGCGACTGGACATCGGGGAAGGCGACGATGACGACACGGCGGGGTCGGCGACGGGCCATGGCCCGGGATCATCGCGGGTTGCGGCGCTGGCCGCAATGACGTTGACCGGACGATTTCTGCCACCGCCGGGTGGCGAGAGCGCCCCCCGGTCGACTACCCCCGCCCGGCGCGCAGACCGAACCCGCGGAGCATCAGCAGCGCCTTCTCCCCGAGGGTGCCCCGGGCGGGGAGGAGGCCGAGCTGGGTGGCCGCGTCGTAGAGGTCGAAGAACGCGCGTACCCGCAGGAGCCGGCCGTCGGCGACCTCGCAGTAGAAGACGGCATGCACGACGATGAAGCGATTGCTCGCCGGGAGGCCCTCGAGGGCTCCGCGATGGGTGGCCAGGAGCTTGCTCGGGGCGGCGACGAAGTCGCCGCTCGCCGGACGCTCACCGGTGCGCTCGAGGCGCGCGTCGGGGAACGCCGACCAGAGGCGCTCGGCGTGGCGGCCGAGCGCGGAGAGCCCCTCGAGCGGCTCGCTGGTGATCGGATCCTCGTAGTGGATGTCGATCGAGCAGACGTCGGCGAAGGCGTCGGTGTCCTTGCCGGACCAGGCGGCCTCCCAGCCGTCGATGAGCTCGTCGATGGTCATACGTCGAACGTGGGCTTACCCGTCTCGGGCGTCGAGGCCTCCGCATATCGTCGCCGCGGGATGCGCCCGGCGCCGCGAGCGAGCAGGCCGCTCTCCACCCCGAGCCGGATCGCCGTCGCCATCGTCACCGGGTCGTGGGCGCGTGAGATCGCGCTCGCGCACAGAACGGCATCGCAGCCGAGCTCCATGGCCAGGGCCGCATCGGATGCGGTCCCGACGCCGGCGTCGAGGACGACGGGCACGCCGGCGTGCTCGACGATGAGCGAGAGATTGTACGGGTTGCAGATGCCCATGCCGCTGCCGATCGGGGAGCCGAGGGGCATCACGGCTGCGCAGCCGGCGTGCTCGAGGCGCCGGGCGAGCACCGGATCGTCGGTCGTGTACGGCAGCACGGTGAAGCCGTCGGCGACGAGCGTCTCGGCAGCGGCGACGAGCTCGACTGCGTCCGGGAGAAGGGTGCGGTCGTCGCCGATCACCTCGAGCTTGATCAGGTCGGTCTCGAACGCGTCCCGGGCGAGCTGCGCGGTGAGCACGGCGTCACGGGCGGTGTAACAGCCGGCCGTGTTCGGCAGCACGTCGACCCCGGTGGCGTCGAGGACCTCGAGGATCGAGCCGCGAGCGTTCGGGTCGAGACGCCGGAGGGCGACGGTGCAGAGCTCGGTGCCGGATGCGGCCAGTGCCTGTGCGAGCACCTCGTGGTTGTTGAAGCCACCCGTGCCGAGAATCAGCCGCGAGGTGAGCTCACGGCCGCCGATGACGAGCGGCTGCGCGGCGGTGATCATCCGCCCTGCACCGCTGCCACGAGCTCGACGCGCGCACCCTCGTCGAGCGCAGTGTCCGTCCAGGCGCCGCGGGGCACGACCTCGCCGCCGATGGCCACGGCGACACCGCGCCCGTCCGGAGCGATGCTCAGCGAGCCGACGAGACCGGCCACCGTGCACCCGGCCGGCACCGACCGCGACTCACCGTTGACGATGACGTTCATCGCGGCACTCCGATGGCCGGGCTGGAGAAGCGGGACGGGGAGAAGGGGGCAAGCTCCTCAGGGTAAGCCTCGCCGCACAGCGCCGCGGCGACGAGCCGCCCAGTGAGCGGCGCCATCAGGATCCCCCCGCGGTAGTGACCGGTGGCCCAGTGCAGCCCAGGCACCGAGCCGGGCCCGATGACCGGGGCGTTGTCCGGGGTGCCGGGGCGCAGGCCGGCGACGAGCTCGTCGATCACCAGCTCGGAGATGCCGGGGACGAGCTCGCCGGCGTCGCGGAGCAGCTCGAACACCGCCCCGGCGGTGACCGTCGTGTCGAAGCCGCGCTCCTCCATCGTCGCGCCGATGAGGTAGCGGCCGTCGCCGCGGGGGACGAGATACCCCCGCTCGAGCCGCAGGATGCGCGTGAGCAGCCCCGGCCCGGCCGGGTCGTGGAGGCGAATCACCTGGCCCTTGACGGGACGGCTGGCAAAGCCCTCGCCCGGGGGCAGGCCGCCGAGTCCCGACGACCACACGCCCGCGGCGATCACCACCTGATCGGCGTCGACGCGTTCGCCGCCGGTGAGCTCGACGCCGCGGACTCGCTGCGGGCCGCAGAGCACCCGCTCGACCGCCGCCCCGGTCCGCACCGTCCCGCCCGCGGCGACGAGTGCGGCCCGCAGCGCCCCGACGAGCGCCTCGGGATCGATGGCGTGATCGTCGGCGAGCTCGAGGGCGAGGCGCACGGTCGGGGCCAGCGACGGCTCGAGGGCCCGGGCCTGACTGGGAAGCAGGCGCCGCACCGAGAGGCCGAGCCGCTCGCGCAGGATCTCGGCTCGCTCCAGGGCACCAGCCTCGTCGGCGTCACGCGCGACGAGCAGCGTGCCGCAGCGGAGGTAGCCGGGGTCGCGGTCGGTCGCGGCGGTGAGCTCGGCGATGAACTCGGGATAGGCGGCCGCCGAGGCGATCCCGAGGCGGAGCAGGTCCTGCTCGGCAGCGTCGGCCTCGGAGACGGGAGCGAGCATGCCGCCCGCGACGCGTGAGGTCCCCCGCCCGACCTCATCGCGCTCGAGCACGGTGACCCGCACCCCGCGCCGGGCTGCGTGCCAGGCGACCGAGAGGCCGACGGCTCCGCCGCCGATGACGACTGCGTCTGCGGATGGTCGGGGTGTCGCTTCCACGGATACCTCCCTGCGCCGGCATTACCCGGGTCAGGTTCAGACGGTCGGCGGTCTCGCGCCCGCCCTCTCAGCCCAGCGGTAGGGCTCCCGTAGTGCCAATGCTAGCGGCCCGTCCCTGACAGACTGAGGGCATGGACGAACTCCGCGAGCGGCTCTTCGAGGCCCGCCTGTACCTCGTCGGCGAGGCCCTTCCGGCGCCACTGCTCGACGTCGTGCTCGCGGCCGGCGTCGACATCGTGCAGCTGCGGATGAAGACCGCCGACGAGGCCGCCGTGCTGCGGGCGGCGCAGACGACCGCCCGTCTCTGCTCGGCTCACGGCGCACTGTTCATCCTCAACGACCGGCCGGACCTCGCGGCGCGAGTGGGGGCCGACGGCGTGCACCTCGGCCAGGACGACATGCCGGTCGCGCAGGCACGCGAGCTCCTCGGCGCGCGGCCGCTCATCGGTCGCTCGACGCACAGCCCGGCGCAGATCGAGGCAGCCGCCGAGCTCGCGGTCGACTACATCGGCGTCGGCCCCGTGCACGCGACGCCGACCAAGCCCGGTCGTCCCGCGGTCGGGCTCGAGCTCGTCAGCTACGCGGCGGCGCACGCGGCGAGGCCGTTCTTCGCGATCGGCGGCATCGACCTTGACAACGTCGCTGCCGTGCGGGCCGCCGGGGCCGAGCGGATCGCAGTCGTGCGCGCGGTGAGCGAGGCCGAGGATCCCGCGGTGGCAGCCCGCCGGCTGCGGGCGGCGATCACCTCCGAGAACCGTGACGAGGTCGAAGTTGGCCCAGCGCAGTCGTAAGCGCGGCCGTCGGAAGACGGCGACGAAGCCCGCGACCTCCGCGCCGGGGACCTCCGCGCCGGGGACCTCCGCGCCGGGGACCTCCGCGCCGGGGACGGCGACGAAGCCGCCGCCCACCGGCGAGGCGGGGGGACGCCGCCGCTCGGAGGAGCGCAACGCCGCCGTGCGCGCGACGCTCACCCCGATCGCTCCCGGCGCGCGGCCGTGGGCGCTGAAGATCGCCGTGCTGATCGCGCTGCTCGTCGGGGTCGGTGACCTGATCGACGTGATCGTCGGCGGCCGGATCTCGTTCGGTCACAGTCACGCCGGCGCCGGCGGCGTGGTGCTGTTCTCCGTGATGATGCTCGTCTGCGCGTGGGGCATGTGGCAGCTGCGCTATTGGGCGGTGCTCGGCTTTCAGGCCATCCTGGCGATCGTCATCCTGCTCTTCTCGTTGCTCCTGATCCGCGCGAGCAACGTGCTCGGCCTGATCGTCGGCGTCGCGGTCGTCGGCGGCGGCGGCTACCTCTTCTACAAGCTCGTGCGCGTTCTCAGCCGCCTCCAGATGCCCCAGTACCCGGGCAGCTGACCAGTATTCAGCTAGGCTCAACCGTCGCCATGCCAGACACAGTTTACGACTGCATCGTCATCGGCTCGGGACCCGGCGGTTACGTCGGCGCGATCCGCGCCGCCCAGCTCGGCATGAAGACCGCCGTCATCGAAAAGGACCGTGTCGGCGGCCGCTGCCTCAACTACGCCTGCATCCCCGCCAAGGCGGTCCTGCGCGTCGCCGACGTGCTCGCCGAGGTCCGCGACGCCGGCGAATTCGGCATCAAGGTCGGCGAGCCCGAGGTCGACTTCGCCGCCGTCGGCGCGCGGCGTGAGAAGGTCATCAACACGCTCACCGGTGGCGTGTCCGGTCTGTTCAAGAAGAACGGCATCGAGCTGATCGAGGGCGACGGCGTCCTCGCCGGCAACGGCGCCGTCACCGTCGGCGACAAGCAGCTCCAGGCCAAGACGATCCTGATCGCGACCGGCTCGGTGAAGAAGCCGATCCCGGGCACCAAGTTCGGCGGCCGGGTGATCGGGACCGAGGAGGCGTGGGCGCTCACCGAGCTGCCGAAGACGATGGCCGTCGTCGGCGCCGGCGCGTCGGGCTCGGAGATCGCCTCGGCCTACGCGCGGCTCGGCACCGAGGTGATGCTGTTCGAGGCGCTCGATCGCGTGCTGCCGACCGAGGACGCCGACATCTCCAAGCTGGCCGAGCGCGGGCTCAAGCGCCAGGGGATGAAGATCTTCACCAAGACGCTGGTCACCGAGGTGGAGTCGGGCGACAGCGAGGTCACCTTCACGTTCGGCGACGAGTCGGCCACGGCCGATTGGCTGGTCATCGCGGCCGGCCGCGGCCCTGACGTTGAGGCGCTCGGGCTCGACGCCGCCGGCGTCAAGCTCGCCGACAACGGATTGATCGAGGTCGACGGCGCGATGCGCACGAGCGCGGCCGGCGTGTACGCGATCGGCGATGTCGTCCACGGCCCCGCGCTCGCCCACAAGGCCTCGGACGAGGGCGTGATCGCCGTCGAGGACGCCGCCGGGATGACGACCCATCCGATCGAGTACATCGACATTCCGCGGGCCACGTTCTGCACCCCCAATGTCGGTAGCTTCGGGCTCACCGAGGCCCAGGCGCGCGAGGCCGGCCACGACGTCACGATCGGCAAGGTCCAATACGGGGCGGTCGGCGCCGGGACCGTCTACGGGGACCGCACGGGCCTCGTCAAGATCGTCGGCGAGAAGAAGTACGGCGAGGTGCTCGGCGCTCACATCGTCGGCACGCGCGCGACCGAGCTCATCCAAGAGCTGGTCAATGCCCGCGCGCTCGAGGGCGGCTACCCGGAGCTCGCGCGGATCATCCACGGCCATCCGACTCTCTCGGAAGCCGTGATGGAGGCAGCCCGGGCTGCCGATGGCTGGCTGATCCACGGCTGATCCCGTGGCGCTCTCGCCGCAGGACCCCGTCCAGCCGACCTTCTACTACGACCTCGGCAGCCCCAGCTGTTATCTCGTCGCCGAGTGCGTCCTCGGCGCCCTGCCGGTCGTCCCGGAATGGGAGCCGGTGCAGGCGAGCGCCCTCGGCATCGCGTTGCGCGAGCCCGGCCGCGAAGTCGTCGCGCGGCGAGTCGCCGAGCTCGGCCTGCAACCGTTGCGCTGGCCCGACCCCTGGCCTCCGGACGCGACCATGGCCACGCTCACCGCCGCGTACGCCAAGCGCATCGGCCGCGCGGTCGCCTTCTCGCTGGCGGCCTTCCGCCAGGCCTTCGCCGGCGGCCGCGACATCGGGTCGGAGGACACCGTGCTGCTCGCCGCCGCGGCCTCGGAGATGCACCCAGCCGCGGTGCTCAAGGGCATCACCCTGCGCTCCACGATCGACGCCCTCGCCGAGGCCCACGCACGGGCGCGGGCGGCCGGGGTGCGACGGCTGCCGGCGATCGCCGTCGGCGAGCGCGTCTACGCCGGCGAGCGCGCGCTCGAGGGCGCGGCCGAGGCGCTCGGAGCGGTGCGCGAGGGCGGGCGATGAGGGCCAACCGGGCCTACCGGCTGATCGTCCACCGCGAGAGCCACGAACCCGCGTTGTTCGCCGGGCCCGGCCGGCGCGACCGAGTCGAGCTCGTCAACATCGACGATGGCGAGGTGATGCTGCTGTGGGACCTGCCGCCCCGTGAGGCCTCACGGTTGCTGCGGGCGCTCCGGGCCGACCTCGCGAGCATGGATGCGGACGAGTTCATCGACACCTGGCAGGGCGCCGACGCGCCCCCCGGCGATTGAAAGGCTATGTTGGGCACCATGGCTGAGACCCCCGCCATCCCGAGCATCGGCGCCAAGGGCGAAGTGCGCATCGAGGAGCCCGAGCGCGGCGAGCGAACCGTGGCCCGCCGCAGCGCCGAGTCGCGCGCCACCGTCCCGGACCTCGAGCTGCGGACCGAAGCGGTCGTCGACCGCGTGCTCGCCCGCCAGCGGGAGTTCGGCGTGTCGTTCGACGCCGTGCTCGTCCGCGCCTGCGCCCTCGCGCTCGGCCGCGTCCCGCGCGCCAACGCCGCCTACCGCGACGGGCGTTACGAACTCTACGGCCGGGTCAACATCGGTCTCACCGTGACGGTCGCCGAGACCTACGCCGTGCCGACGATCTTCGACGCCGACACCAAGCCGCTGCCCGCGCTCGAGGCCGAGATCACCGATCTCCGCACCCGGGCGCTCCGGGGCGAGCTGCTCCCGCCCGAGCTGTCGGGCGCGACGATGACGGTGTGGAATCCGGGCGCGCTGGGGATCGCGAGCTCGACCCCGGTGATCATCCCGCCACATGCCGCCGCGGTCAGCGCCGGTGCCCCGCGGACGATCGCGGTGGCGCGCGACGGCGGCCTCGCCGCCGCGACCGCGCTCACCGTCACCCTGGCCAGCGACCATCGGATCCTGTTCGGGGCGGAGGCAGCGCGCTTCCTCACCACGATCAGCAGCCTGCTCAGTGAGGGCGTGCTCTGAGCGACGACGTCGCGGCCCGGCTCGCCGAGCGCGGTCGCGCGCGACTGCTCGCCCGGCTGCGCCCGGAGCTCGCCGCGGCCCGCGAGCGGTACGCCGCCGACCTCGGCCTCGCCCCCGAGGCGCTCGAGGCGATGGCTCAGCGCAGGGCCGACGCCGCCGACGCCGCCCTCTGGCGCCGGGCAGTCGCCCGGGAGGCGGCGCCCGAGCTCGGGGTCGGGTTCAGCGAGGCACTCTCCCACCCGCTCGTCGCCCGCGCCCAGGAGCTCGCCGGCCACGCGTCGGTCACACGGCGCCGGGACGACGCGCTGACCCTCGCCGCCGTGCACCTTCGCGGGGTGGCCGGGCTCTCCCCGTCCGCCGCCGGCCTGACGGTCGGGCTCGGCCCCGCCGGCCTCGATATCGTCGAGGGCGATCATCTCGTCGCGCGCGTGCCGTGGCGGGAGATCGCCGTGATCGAGGTGCCGGCACCGCGCCAGCGCCGCCTGCGGCGTCGCAACGCCCCGGAGGCCGAGCTCGTCGTCCGCACGAGCCGGGGGGACGCCGCCTTCCAGATCCCCGGTCTCACTCCCGAGCAGCTCCACGCCAGGCTCGAGCCGGTCGTCGAGCGCCACACGGGCGACTGAGCGCGCTCAGCGGAACAGCTGGGTGTGACCGAGCGAATAGCGCCCGGGCTGCGGCCAGACGCACACCCCGTGGGGCTGGAACCCGACCGGAACGGCCTTGATCAGCTTGCCCGTGCGGGTGTCGATCGCGTAGACCGCGGCGGCGTAACGGCCCGAGAGCCAGAGCACGCGCCCGTCGGCGGACACGCCGCCCATGTCCGGGCTGCTGCCGGGGATTCTCCACGTCGCCGTCACGCGGCGGGTGGCGAAGTCGATCACCGAGATCGTGCCCGCGGTGCGGTTGGAGACGTACAGCGAGGTCGCGTCGCGGCTGGGGTACAGGCCGTGCGCCCCCGCCCCGGTGCGGATGAAGCCGAGGCGGCGGAAGCTGTGCGCGTCGAACACCCAGAGGCCGCCGTAGGTGAGGTCGGCGACGTAGAAGACGTTGCCGTCGGGAGAGATGATGACGTCCTGCGGCGAGGCCTCTGAGGGAAGCGGGAGCGTCTTGACTACGCGCTCGGTGGCGACGTTGACGACGGTCATCGCGGCGCCGAACTCGCAGGAGACGAGCATGTAGCGCCCGTCAGCGGTGAAGTCGGCGTGGTTGACCCCTGCGCACTGCGGGACGGCCAGCGAGTAGTGCAGCCTCATCGAGTGGGCATCGCGGAAGTCCATCCGCCGCAGTCGCTCAGCCACCACGATCGCGTAGCGCCCGTCGGGGGTGAAGTAGAGGTTGTAGGGATCGGTCACCGGCACGGTGCGCTCGGGGGCGCCGTTGACCGGATTGATCGCGGTGAGGCTGTTGCCCTCGTCGTTGGTGACCCATAGGGTCCGCAGGTCATAGGCGGGGACGACGTGCTGGGGCAGCGTGCCGACGGCGAAGTGACGCACGATCCGGTAGGTCGTCGGGTCGATCTCGTCGACCGTGTTCGAGCCGGCGTTGGGGACGTAGATGAGCGGCCTGTCGTTCTTGACGACCGGCGAGAGGTCCCCCGCCATGTCGGCCCCGTAGACGTTGCCCGGGTCTGGGAGCGGCGGAACGGTGGACTGCGAGATCGAGCCGGCGGCGATCGGCAGCCGCAGGCTGTGCGACCCGGTCGTCGTGGTCGCGCTGGTCGAGCTGTGCGACCTCGAGCTCGATCCGCAGCCCGCGCACACCACCGCGATCAGCAGAGCGGCGAGGAGCGCAGGCGGGCAGGCGTGGCGGCGCGGGCTCATGCCGAGCCGACCGAGGGGGTGGACAGCCTCCCGCTCGTCGAGTTCATCCGATCTCATAGTGCCATTTCGCTGGCGCGGCCGCGGACGACCCGCGACAATCGGCCGTGGATGAGCCAGGCCGCCGATCTCGCCGCCTCGCTGCGGCCGTGGGTGCGCGACGAGCGGGTGCTCAGGGCGATCGCGGAGGTGCCCCGGGAGCGCTTCGTCCTTGCCCGCGAGCAGGAGCGGGCGTACGAGAACATCGCCCTGCCGATCGACTACGGACAGACGATCTCCCAGCCGCTCGTCGTCGCCCGGATGCTCGAGCTGCTCGACGTCCACCCCGGTGACCGCGTGCTCGATGTCGGCAGCGGATCCGGCTATCACGCCGCGCTGCTCGCGCATCTCGGCGGGTATGTCTACGGCGTCGAGCGCCACCCCGCGCTCGTCGAACAGGCCCGGACCGTGCTCGACGCCTTGAGGATCGAGCACGTCGAGCTTGCCGTCGGCGACGGCTGGGACGGGCTCGCCGACCATGCGCCGTTCCAGGCCGTCAACGTCGCCGCGGCGACCGGCAGCGCGGTGCCGGAGGCGCTCGAGGCGCAGCTCGCCGACGGTGGCCGTCTCGTCGCCCCGGTCGGCGAGCGCGATCAGTACCTCACGCTGATCGTCCGCCACGGCGAACGGCTCGATCGTGCCCGGCTCGAGCCGGTCAGGTTCGTGCCGCTCGTGCGGGGCTGACCGCTGCGTCCCCCGGGTCCGGCTCCTCCCCGAGCCGCCGGGCCATGACGTCGACCGCCACCGGGTTCTCGTCGATGAGCACGAACCGACGCCCGAGCTCGCGGCACACGGCGCCGAGCGTGCCCGAGCCGGCGAACGGGTCCAGGCACCAGCCGCCCGGACGCGAGGAGGCGGCCACGATCCGCCGCAGCACCCCCTCGGGCTTCTGGGTCGGATAGCCGGTCTTCTCACGGCCGTTGGTCGGGACGATCGTGTGGAACCACACGTCGGTCGGGCGCTTGCCGCGCGCCGCCTTCTCCGGGGTCACGAGCCCTGGGGCCATGTAGGGCTCCCGGTCGACCGCGTCGGCGTCGAAGTGATGTGCGCCGGGCGTGCGGACGTAAACGAGGATCGTGTCGTGCTTGGCCGGCCACCGGCGGCGTGGCTTGGCGCCGTAGTCGTAGCTCCAGATGAGCTCGTTGAGGAACGCCTCCCGGCCGAAGATCTCGTCGAGCAGGAGCTTGCAGTAGTGGGCCTCGCGGTAGTCGATGTGGAAATACAGGGTCCCGTGCGGGGCGAGCAGCGTCCGGGCAAGCTCGAGCCGCTGCCCGATGAACTCGAGATAGTCGCCGAAGGCATCCTCGTAGCTGACCCGCTCGAGCAACGTCGAGCGGTAGCGCCGGCCGCCGAAGCCGACGTGGTCGCCGGCGGTATCCGGTCGCATCCGCAGCGTCCGTCGGGCCTGGACCCGACCGGTGTTGAACGGCGGATCCATATAGACGAGATCGAACGTCGCGGGCGGCAGGTCGCGCATGATCGAGAGGTTGTCGCCGACAAGCAGGAGGTCGTCATCGAGGCGTGGAACCTGCTCATGAGACTGGATGCGCACGACTTCGGGCACCCTACTATTACGCGCGGCTGACGCCGGAAACGCTACGATGCAAGGGTCTTGAGCTTCGCCGTCATCGAGAATCTGCGCCAACGCGTGCTGCAGAAGAGGGTCGCACGCTTTGCGATCTCGTCGATGGTTGCTGCCGGAACGAGCGCGATCGTGTTCCCGGTGTTGTACGTGCTCGGGGCCTCGACGACCGCCTGCTCGATCGCCGCCTTCGCCGCCGGCGCGATTCCCAACTGGACGATGAACCGTCGCTGGACCTGGAAGGTCGAGGGGCGCGTCGCATTCGGCCGCGAGATCATCGCCTACGTGCTCGTGTCAGCCTCGACACTGGTCGTCCTCTCGCTCGTGACCGGCTGGACCCATCAGAAGGTCCAGAGCATCCCGGCCGGCCATGGCCTGCGCGTCGCGCTCGTGACCGCCTCGTACTTCGGCGTGCTCGCCGTCCTCTACGGGCTTCGCTACCTGCTCTACGAGCGCTGGATCTTCTCGGGCCGCTCGCGCATCCGCGCGGCGTTGCGGTCGCGCCACCAGGTGTGGACGGCGGCGCGAGCAAACCGCACGCCGTAACCGAGGTTTCCGCCCTTCTTCGTCTTCGTGGCGTGAGTGCCACGGTCGCGCATCGTCGTCGGCACCTCGCCGAGGCGGTAGCCGTTCATGGCCGCGCTGATCATCAACTCGGAGGCCTGGTACTGCGGTTGCTCGAGCGTGACGACGCCGGTGAGGTCCGCGCGCATCGCCCGCAGGCCGCAGGCCGGGTCGGTGACCCGGTGGCGGACGAGCACGCTGATCAGCGCCCCGAACACGATCACGCCCGTGTGCCGGACCCTGTCCGTGGTGAGCTCACTTCCCAGGCGTCGTGAGCCGGAGACGAAGTCGGCCCGGCCGTCGAGGATCGGCTGCACGACGCGGGCGATCTCGTTTGGCTCGTACTGTCCGTCGGCATCGATCGTGACGATCACCTGGGCGCCGCGGGCGCGGGCGAGCCAGTAGCCGAGCCGCAGCGCCGCGCCCTGTCCGCGGTTGACCCTGACGTCGCAGACGAGTGCGCCGGCCCGCGTCGCCTCGGCCGCGGTCGCGTCCTTGGCGCCGTCGACGACGACGATCGTCTCGGCCGCCAGCCCGGCCGCCTCGTTCGGGATCTCCGCGATCACCTCGGCGACGGTCGGCTCCTCGTTGTAGGCGGGGATGACGATGGCCAGCGGCGCCCCGGCCCCGGAGGGGTGGGCGGCGAGGAACGCGGACGCGGCGTCGCGCTCCTCGGGGGCGAGCCGCGCGAGCTCGTCGTCGAGCACGAACGGCCGTGGCGGCGCGAGCGCCATCACTGGCCGCCCGCCTGGACGGGAGCGGCCGGCGCGCCGGCGGTGATCGCGTCGAGATCGGCGCGCGACCACTCGTCCCACACGCCGACGAGGCCCTCCTCGAAGGTGTAACGCGGGGCCCAGCCGGCGGCCTTTGCCCGGCTGGGATCGACGATCACCGCGGGCATCTCGCCGGCCTTGGCCGGACCGTGGCCGACCTCGAGGTCGGCACCGGTCACGCGCCGGACGGCGCTGATCACGTCGAGCACCGACAGCGAGCTGCCGGTCCCGATGACGGTCGGTCCAGCCCAGCGCTCGTCGCCGAGGGCGAGGCGGAAGCCGGCGACGACATCGGCCGCGTTGACATAGTCACGGACCTGGGTGCCGTCGCCGTAGATCTCGAACGATCCGCCGGTGCGGATCGCCCTCATCAGCCGCGCGACGATGCTGTCCTTGGCCTGCATGCCGAGACCGTAGACGTTGGTGAGGCGCAAACAGGCGCAGCGGACGCCGTAGACCGCCGTGTAGGCCGACATCAACATCTCGCCGGCCGCCTTCGTTGAGCCGTACGGCGTGAGCGGACGCAGGGTCGCGGACTCGGTGATCGCGGGCGCGTCCATCGGACCGGTGACGGCGTTCGTCGACGCGAAGGCGAGGGCCTTGACCCCGGCCTTGCGCGCGCCCTCGAGCAGCCCTGCGGTGGCGGCGACGTTCGTGCGGTAGGTGAGCTCGGGCTGCTCGATCGAGCGCAGCACCGAGGTGACGGCGGCGAGGTGCACGACAGCATCGAACCCGCCCTCGAGCGCCGCCGCGAGCACGTCGGGGTCGGCGAGATCACCGCGAACGACGTCGACATCGGGGTCGGGATGTTGCTTGAGGTCGATGACCCGCACGGTCGCTCCGGCCGCGGCGAGCTCGGCGACCATGTGCCGGCCGATGAAGCCCGACCCGCCGGTGATGAGCACCCGGCGTCCGTTCAGCGCGCTCACGACGCCGTTCCGGTCAGCTCGGGGATGAGAATGTGCATAGGGAAGCTCCGTACCTGCTGAGACATTTCGTGGGGGTCGCCAGCGCGCTCGGCGCATCCGGTTCTCCACCGTCCGGTGCCAGCGCGTGCGTTCGTGGACCCGAGAGCGGACGAGATTAGCCGAGAAGACCTGGCCAGGCGGGCTCAGCGAGCGGAAGGTTACGTGATCTTTATGTAGTCTGTTACTCGCGGCGCGCGAGGCGCGTGTGCCGTCGAGCGGCGGTCGGTCGCCACCGCTCCCTCACGTGTGCGCGACTGCTACCGTGCTCGGCACTCCCCGCGGCGCTTCATCGGCCTGCGCCGCCCTCGCCGTTCCGCCGGCTCTCACCGTGTCACAGGAAACTCTCGAAGCCCCATCGCCGCGCGCCACGAGCGCTCCGTCGCCGCGCGCGCCGAGCCGGCGCGATGGGCTCACCGGGCTCGCCCGGCGTTACGCCTGGTGGCTGGCCGCCGCCGCCCTGCTCGTCATCTCGCTCGGCGTCGTGCTCTGGGGCGGGACGCGCCCGGGGTACGACCCATACGGCTGGCTCGTGTGGGGCAAGCTGACCCTCCACCTGCACCTCGACACCAACGGCGCGCCGTCGTGGAAGCCGCTGCCCTACCCGTTCACCGTCGTCTTCGCGCTGTTCGGTCACTACGCACTGTGGCTGTGGATGGTCTTCTCAGTCGCTGTGTCGCTGAGCGGTGGCATCTTCGCCTGGCGGATCGCCTGGCGTCTCGTCGACGCCCCGCCGGAGCGGCGCTACGCGGCTTACGCCGCCGGCCTGTTCGCCGCGCTGGCGCTGTTCGGGATCCGCGACTACACCCACTTCATCCTCAGCTCCCAGTCGGACACGATGATCGTCTCGCTCGTGCTCGCCGCGGTCGACTGTTATCTCAGCGGCCGCCAGCGCTGGGCGCTGTGGCTGTGGGTACTGGCCGCGCTCGGCCGCCCGGAGGTGTGGCCCTTCCTCGGCGCCCAGGGGCTGTGGATGTGGTTCCGGCGCCCGGAGTACCGCCGCCACGTCGTCGCCGGCTTCCTGCTCATCCCGGTGATGTGGTTCGGAATCCCGGCCTTCACCGCCAAGACCCCGTTCGTCGCCGGGCACAACGCCTTCAATTCGCCCCGCGAGCTGAAGAACAACAAGTTCTTCGGCACCCTCGATCGCTTCTTCGACCTGCACGAGATGCCGATCTGGCTCGGCTCGCTGCTCGCGGTCGTCTTCGCGGTCGTGCAGCGCCAGCGCCAGGCGAGCCGTCAGATCCTGCTGCTCGCCGCCGGGGCGGTCCTCTGGGTCCTCGTCGAGTGCGCGTTCGCCCTGCACGGCTTCCCGGCGGTGCCGCGCTACCTGTTCGAGCCGGTCGGGATCGTCGCCGTGCTCGCGGGAGTCGCCGTCGGCCGGGTCATCCTCGACCTGCCGCCGTTCCTGGCCCGCATCCTTCCCCGGCTCTCGCCATCGGTGATCGGCTGGGCCACGGGCCTGCTCGTGCTCGCCTTCGCCGGTTCGATGCTTCCGGCCGCCCGCCAGCGCTATCACATCGAGCGCAAGGATCTCACCCATGAGCGGGCGCGGACCCGGGAGATCAACCGCCTCTCGGTCGTCGTCAATCGTCTTGGCGCGAGCCGCATCATGGCCTGCGGGCAGCCGAACATGCCGATCGGCTACCAGAGCGTGCTCGCCTGGTACATGGGCGTCAAGATCGGCGCGCTCTACTACAGCCCGACCTACGACAAGACGCACCCCCACCCGGTGGTCGCCTTCTTCCCCCTGTCCAACGGCTGGAAGGTCGTCCCCGAGCACCTGACCACCGCCGCCGAGCACGCGCGGTGCCACGGACTTCGCCTGCTGTACCGGTCCTGAGCCGCCGGACCCGGCCCCCGTACGCGCGCCGTCGTCTGGTCGCGGGCGTCCTCGCGGTCCTCGCGGTGGTGCTCGTCGTCGTCCTCGCCTCGAATGGCGGCGCGGTCAAGGGACCGCCGCTGCCGGGGATCGGTCAGCCGGCGCGCGCCGGGGACCCGTTCGGCTACCTGGCGAGCCGCGAAGCGAGCTTTGTCGCGCGTGGCACGGCGGGCAACGCCCACGTCCTCTTCACCGCCAGCCCCGGAGGCGCCGTGGCCACGGCGGCGCGCGTTGCGGCGTTCCGCGGGCTCATCGACGCCGCGACGAACGGCTCCGGCGTCGATCCCAACCTGCTCGAGGCGATCGTCTTCGTCGAGAGCGCCGGGCGCCCCGACGCGATGGCCGGCTCCGACCCGACCGCCGCCGCCGGCCTCACCCAGATCCTCGCCGCCACCGGCCAGTCGCTGCTGGGCATGCACATCGACCTCGCTCGCAGCCGCAAGCTGATCGCCGCCGTCAACAACGCGCAGTCCCCGGCCCAGGCCAACCGGCTGCTCGCCCAGCTCGCCGCCGCCGACGAGCGCTTCAGCCCCCGCAAGGCGCTCGCGGCCACCGTCCGCTACCTCCAGCTCGCCCAGGCCCGCTTCGGCCGCGGCGACCTCGCCGTCGTCTCCTACCACATGGGGATCGGCAACCTCGAGCAGGTGCTCGGCCTCTACGACGGCGGCACGCCGGTTCCGTACGGGCAGCTGTACTTCGACACCTCGCCGAACCATCACGGGGATGCCTTTCGCCTGCTCGCCGGGTTCGGCGACCAGTCCTCGCTGTACTACTGGCGCGTGCTCGGTGCGGCGGCGATCATGCACATGTACCGCACGGATCCGGCCGCGCTCCGTCGGCTCGATTCGCTGCAGACGAGCTGGGACTCGGCGGCCATGGTCCTGCACCCACCCGACCGCACCCAGTCCTTCGCCACCCCCGAGGATCTCTCCGCCGCCTATGCCTCACGTGCGCTCCTGCCGCTCCCGGCCAACGCCGCCCAGCTCGGCCTCGGCTACGACCCGGCGATCGGCGCGCAAGCGCGGAAGCTCGACGCCCCGCCGGCCCTCTACCGCGGCCTGCGGGCCGCCGCCATCGACCTGCTGATCGAACTCGCGGCGCGGGTCCGGGCGCTGTCGGGTTCCCGCGCGCCGTTGATCGTCGCGTCGGCAGTCACCGACCGCGGCTATCAACAGCAGATCGGGGTCACCGACCCGCCGGCCGCAACCGGCTACAGCTTCTCGCTCGACCGTCGCTACGCGAGTACGGCGCAGGCCGACGCGCTCCAGGCGATGCTCGACCGGCTCCAGGCGCTCAACCTGATCGCTTGGACGCGCTATCCCTCGACGATCGAGGTGACGGTGGCCGGCGACGCATCTCGCGTGATCGTCGACGGCCCGTAGCCCGGTTTCGGATAGGTTGCCCCGCGTGACCGACGCAATCAGAACACCCGATCCACTGCTCGAGGGGCTGCCCGACTTCCCCTTCGCCCCCCACTACCGCGAGTTCGACGGCCTGCGCCTGGCCCATCTCGATGAAGGCGACGGACCTCCGGTCGTCTTCTTCCACGGCGAGCCGACGTGGTCGTTCCTGTGGCGCAAGGTGATCCCGCCGGTGCGCGACGCGGGCTTTCGCTGCATCGCCCCGGACCTTCCCGGCTTCGGTCGCTCCGACAAGCCGATCGACTTCTCGTGGTACAGCTATGACCGCCACGTCGCCGCCATCGCGCCGCTGCTCGAGGAACTCGATCTGCGCGAGGCAACGTTCATCGTGCACGACTGGGGCGGCCCGATCGGGCTGCGGCTCGCCGTCGAGCACGCCGATCGAGTGGCGCGGATCGTCGTGCTCGACACCGGCCTCTTCACCGGGCACCAGCAGATGACCGACGCCTGGCTCGCCTTCCGCAGCTTCGTCGAGCGCACCGAGGACCTGCCGGTCGGCATGCTCGTCCGCGGCGCCTGCAAGCACGACCCCGGAGACGACGTCATCAGCGCCTACGAGGCGCCGTACCCGAACGCCGCCGCCAAGGCGGGGGCACGTGCGTTCCCGCTGATGCTCCCGACGGCGCCCGACATGCCCGGCGCACAGGCCGGCCAGCGGGTGCTCGACGCGCTCCGCACCGACGAGCGGCCGAAGCTCGTGCTGTGGGCCGACTCCGACCCGGTCCTGCCGCTCGAGGTGGGACGCCGGTTCGCCGCGGCCATCGGGACCGACGTCGCCCACGTCATCGCACAGGCTAGCCACTTCCTCCAGGAGGACGCCGGCGCCGAGATCGGGGGGCTGATCGCCGACTGGCTGCGGGCGAGCTGAGCGGACCGCTCGGGTCGAAGCGCACCGCGCCCCGACCCGGCGACCCAGGGCACTAGACCGGTTCGGCCTCGCGCTCGGCGCTCGTCGGCTCGGCGCGTCGGTCGTCGCTCGGGCGTCGTCGGCTCGGGCGTCGTCGGCTCGGCCACGGCGGCGGGAGCGACCGTCGCGGCCATCCGCGCCTCGTAGTCGGCGCGCCGACCGTGATCGGGGCGCGTCAGCACCTGGTCGCTCTTGAGCGCGCGGGCCATCGCCTCCACGAGCTTGCGCGGCATCAGCGCGTTGAAGCGTGCCATGCCGGCGAGCGACTTCGGCACGTAGACCTCGTAGCGGCCGGTCTGCAACGCCTCGACGATCGCGTTGGCGACGTCCTCGGGTTGCACGGCCTTGAAGCCTCGTGCGTCGGGCAGGCCCGAGCCGAGCTCTGTGTTGACGACGACCGGCATGACGACACTGATGTCGATGTTCGTGTCCCGCACCTCGGCACGGATCGCCTCGCTGAGCCCGACGACGGCGTGCTTGGTCGCGCAGTACGTCGCACCCCCCGGGACGCCGACCTTGCCCGCGACCGAGGCGAGCTGGACGAGATGGCCGCGGCGGCGCGGGAGGAAGCGCTCGAGGGCGAGCTTCGAGCCGTAGATGACGCCGTGCACGTTGATGTCGACGAGCCGCTGCGCGGTGGCGTCGGTCTCCTCGATGAACGGCCCGATCGGCATGATGCCGGCGTTGTTGATGAGCACGTCGAGCGGCCCGAGCCGGCTCTCGACGCCGTCGAGGAACGCGGCAAAGCTGTCACGGTCGGTGACATCGACGGGCAGGGCGACCGTTCCGGCGCCGAGCTCCTGGGCGGTGCGCTCCACCAGGTCGGCGTCGATGTCGCCGATCGCGACGCGCGCCCCCTGACGGATGAGCGCGGCGGCGGTGGAGCGCCCGATGCCCCGGGCACCGCCGGTGATCGCCACCACCTGACCGGAGAGCGAGCGTAGGGGTTTCGCCATGGGAACAATCCTCCTTGGTCGCGCCCGCTCGGCGGACGCCGTTCGTAGCCCGTAGACGGTACCGCGCGGAGCGCCGGGGGCACGGTCCGGGTCGCACCCGGCCACAGTCAGGTCAGCGCGGAGGCGGCGGCCCGGGCGGCCGCACGATGTCCCGACCGGTCGGCGCGAGCTGCTCGTCGAGCTCGAGCTGCCAGTAGTAGCGGGTGAAGGTCACCCCGGAGCGGAACTCGCCGACGTGCGGCTCGATGCGCTCGCCGGCTGCCATCCGCACGATCAGCTCCGGATAGGTGCGGCCGGGCAGCGCGGCGTACATCGGCGCCGGGAACGCCCCGCCGAAGCGCGTGTTGACGTCGGTGAGCCCGAGCCCGATCTGCTTGTCGCGGAACACCTGCACCGTGCATGGCCCGCGGACCTCGAGCGCCTCGACGACGCGGCGGCCGAGATCGATCAGCTCAGGATCGTCGATCACCGTCCCCTTGATCGACTCGCCGCCGCGCGACTCGAGCATCGTGCGCGGGATCGCGTTCAGGCAGCGGCCGTCGAGGTCGCACAGGCAGTCGATCGAGAACTCGGGCCCGTCCATCCACCACTGGATCATCACCGGCTCCTTGACGTAATCGGTGAAGAATGCCACGGCGGCTCCGTCGTCGGCGCGGTGGATCGAGCGGGCGCCGGAACCCTGCCGCGGCTTGATCATGACCGGGTAGTGCGCCACGTCTTCCCCGGGCAGCACGGTCGGCGGCGAGGGCAGCCCGAGCCGGTCGAGCAACAGATGGGCCTCGTACTTGTCAAACGTCGCGCGGGCGATCTCCGGAGCGGGCACGAGCGCCGGCAGGGCGCCCTCGCGCCGGGCGTGGGCAAGGACCTCGAGGTCGAGGTCGGTGAGCGGTACGACCGCCCCGACGCCGAACTCATCGCACAGCGCGCGCAGGGCGGGGACGTACCCCGGATCGTCGATCCGTGGCACGGCCCGCCGGTGATGGGCCGCGTACTGAGCCGGAGCGAGCGGGTTGGGATCGGCGGCGACGACGGTCGTGTGCTGGGCGAACGCCGAGACGATGTCGTAGCGCTTGCCGACGCCGGTGAGCAGCACGCCCGGTCGGTCGCCTACACGGGAGGGTGCCATCCGCCTTGTTCTCCTTTGTAGATGCCGTCGCCGCTCAGGACCATCCGCGCGGTGCGGGAGAGGATCAGGAGATCGAGCCGCAGCGAGCAGTGCTCGACGTACCACAGGTCGAGCTCGATCCGCTCCGACCACGGGAGCGAAGCCCGGCCGTTGATCTGGGCCCAACCGGTGATCCCCGGCTTGACCGCAAGCCGCCCGCGCTGGCGCGGCGTGTACTGCTCGACCTGCACGGGCACGGTGGGGCGCGGCCCGACGATCGACATGTCACCACGGACGACGTTCCACAGGTTCGGCAGCTCGTCGAGGGAGTAGCGCCGCAGGAGCGTCCCAATGCGGGTGATCCGGTCATCGCCTTCGGCGATGGCCAGCCCGGCCCCGGTGAACTCCGCGCCGCGGACCATCGTCCGCAGCTTGTAGATCGAGAACGGCTCGCCGTTCCTGCCGACCCGCGTCTGCCGGTAGATCGGGTGGCCCGGCGACTCGAGCCGGATCGCCAGCGCGAGCACTGCGACGACCGGCGCCATGATCACCGTGCCGGCGAGGCCGATGACAAGATCGAGTCCGCGCTTGATCACCGTGTGCCCTCGGCCGGCTCCCAGCCCGCGGCTGTCCCGTGCGAGAGCCAATCCCACAGGCCGGCGGCGAGCGACGCCGTGGTGAGCACGTAGTAGCGGGCGACGAGCAATGGGCGGGCCGGCAGCACCGGGGCGAGCAGCGCCGCCATGAGCACGGCAAGCTGCACGGCGACCGCGGCGACGTACACCCACCCCTGACCGAGGAGCGCGATGCTCGTGCCGAGCACGAGCAGATGCAGGAACGGCGAGAGGTAGCGCAGCACCCGGTGGGAGAAGATCATCAGCGCGTACAGGGGGTCATAGCCGCGGGGCGAGAGCATCCCGCCCCGCACGACGATCGGCCAGCCGTGGCTCATCATCCGCCGCTTGCGGGCGAACTCGCCCTCGATCGAGGGGACCATCTTCTCGCTCGCGTGTGCGTCGGCGGCGTATACCGCCCGCCAGCCGCGCTTGACCATGTTGAACGGGAACGACAGGTCGTGGCCCATGATCGGATCGACGATCAGATAGCTCTCGCGCCGCGTGGCGTAGATCGCGCCGTTGCCGCCCGTCACCGACCGCAACCGCGACTCGAGCGCGCGCAGCGCCATCTCGTAGCGCCAGTACACGCCCTCCTGGTTGGTGCCGCGATCGTTGACGAAGCGGACGTCGCCGCAGACGTAGCCGACCGCGGGATCGGCGAACGGCGCGACGAGGCTGCGCAGCGCGCCGGGGTCCCAGCTGACGTTGGCATCGGAGAAGGCGACGATCGCGCCATGGGCCGCCGCCACGGCGGCGTCCTGGGCGCGGATCTTGCCCTCGCGCGGGCGCGCGAGCACGAGGTCGGCACCCGCCGCCCGGGCCCGCGCCACGGTGTCGTCAGGTGACCCGTCGCAGGTGACGATGACCTCGAGCAGCTCGGCCGGGTAATCGAGACCGCGCAGGTTCTCGACCCGCGCCGCGATCACCGTCTCCTCGGCATAGGCCGGGACGATCACCGACACCGACGGCAGCGCGCCCGGCGCACGCTCGGCGCGCGGCCGGCGCAGCCGGGTCAGCAGTCCGAGCAGCAGCGGGTAGCCGACGAGCGTGTAGAGCAGGAGGCCGGCGGAGACCCAGAAAGCGATGACGAGCGCAGTCACGGCGGCGGATTGTGCAGCACCCGGAGCATCGAGGGTCCTGCCGTCAGCCCATCAGGGAGCGGTAGAGCGACAGCGTGTGCCGCGCGGCCTCGGCCCATGAGAACGGTCCCGCCGCCGCTGCGACTGCCGCGGTCGAGAGACGCTCGCGCGCCGCCGGGTCGGCGAGCAGCTCGGCCAAGGCCCCCCGCAGGGCCGCGGGGTCATCGGGCGGAACGAGCCGGCCGGCGCCGGCGGCGGCGACCTCGCCGAAGCCACCGATGTCGCTCAGGACGACGGGCTTGCCGAAGGCGAGGGCCGTGGCGAGCACGCCGGATTGGTCGAAGCGCTCGGTCCGTGAGTAGGGCAGCACGACGACGTCCGCGCGGCGCAGGAAGGCCCCGAGCTCCTCGTCGGCGACGAAGCGGGGCACGAAGCGGACGCTCTCGGTCGCCGCCGCGCGCAGCGGCCCGAGATCCATCCGCGGGCGGCCGACGATCCACAGCTCCGCGTCGCCGATCGTCCGCCACGCCTCGAGCAGGACGTCGAGGCCCTTGTACGGTCGGAGCAGGCCGAAGAACAGGACGACGGGGCGCTCGACGCCGGCGAGCTCGGGGGGGAGCGGACGGGCCCCCGGGAGCTCGAGCAGGTGCGTGAACGCGCCGTGGGGAATGACGTGGACCCGATCAGGGGCGACGGCGAGGGCGTCGATCAGCTGACGGCGACCGTAGCCGGAGTGGACGACGATCGCGTCGACGCGCTCGTAGAGGCGGCGCTGGGCGTGGGCCTGTCCGCGGCGGCCCTCACGGGGCAGGAGATCGTGGGCGGTGAGCACGACCGGACCGGGCGGCAGCAGATAGCCGTCGAGCCACTGCACGTCGAGCCATTGGAAGTGGATGACGTCGCGCCGCTTCGCGCTCCGGCGCAGCGCGAGCATGTCGGGCACGTGCTCGGCGAGCTTGAGCGCCCGGCGACGGTGGGACCCGGCCGGACCGCGCGCGTGGCGGTAGAAGCGCTCGCTCACCCGGTAGCCGGACGTGCTCGGTACGGAGCCGTAGGCGAAGCGGCTCGTGACCAGCTCGACGTCGGCCCCCTCCGCGGCCAGCGCCGCGCACAACGCATGGTCGTAGGGCGGCGTGAACGCCGACGGGTCGACCACCTGCACGCGCACGGCCTTCAGCGCTCCGGATCGTGCAGCGGCCGGCCGATGAGCTGGGAGAGTCGCCGCGCGGTGGGCAGCGACTCGCCGCCGAGGGCGTGGAGGCGGGCGTCGGGGTCGTGTTCGAGCCGCATAGCGGCCGGCGCGAGTGCCCGCAGCGGCGGCGCGGCGGGAGGGCGCCCGAGCAGGTCCCGCCCGGCGCGCCACGGGTGACGGGCGACGAGCAGCGCGACCGCGCGGGCGCGGGCCGCCGCCCCGTCGTCCTCGCGGTAATCGATCACGAGGATTCCGGCGCCGTCGGGCCCGATCCGCTCCGGCCGGGCTACGGCCTCGACTCGCGCGCTGTCGAGCGCACGGGCGAGCTCGACGAGTGGATCGCCGGCCACCGGAAAGCGCTCGGCGACGACGACGACCCGGGCCGGGCGGGGGACGGGGCCGTCGGCCGGACGGTTGGACTGCAACAGGCCCCGGAGCTCCTCGAGCCCGAGGACGACGTCGAGCCCGACGTAACGGGCGCGCTCGACGGGGCCGACCTCGGCCGGCGGGCTCACATGAGCGCCGGACGACGGGGAGGACGCGGTGGAGGGCGCGGGGGGCACGCCATTCGCCGAGCGGCGGCGAAGACGGCGGCCGGCGCGCGCGGCGGCCCGGCGCAGGCCGGGCTCGGGGGTGAACCCGTCATAGCGCCGTGCAAGCCAGGCCCGCCCGGCCGCGTAGCCGCGCCACTGGCGGCGCAGCTCGCGCACCGAGGCGCGATAGCGGTGGCGGACCGATGCCTCGGTCCGGAGCTCGAGCGTCCACCCCGCCCGTTGCAGCCGCCAGCTGAAATCGGTGTCCTCGGCGGCCCGGACGCCCTCGTAGAAGCCGCCGAGGGCGAGGAACGCCTCGCGCCGCACGAGCAGATTGGCCGCCACCGCCCTCGGCAGGAAGGAATGGGCAAGGTGGGCCTGCTGGCCGAGGAACCCGCGGGCGGCGCCGTAGCGGGCGGCGAGGGTCGTGCCGTCATCCGCATGCACCTCGCCGGCGAGGGCGCCGACAGCCGGGGCGACCGGTCGGGCGAAGTAGGCGTCGAGCAGGTCGGGCGGCACCGTGCAGTCGGCGTCGATAAACAGGATCCAGTCGTTGCGCGAGGCGGCGGCACCGGCGTTGCGGGCGCGGGCGGGAGAGCGCTCTCCGGTCACGGACACGATCACGACCCCGGCTCCGGCTCCGGCGCTCACCGTGCCGGCGTTGTCGGCGAGGATCAGCTCATCGCCCGGACTGACACGCAGCGACGCGAGGACCTCGAGCGCGGCCGCCGCCTCCACGGCATCGCCGGCGAACGGCATCACGACGCTGATCGCCGGCCGGCTCATGCTGCGTCCCCCGCCGGGCGCGCGATCAGCGACCGCGCGCGCGTCCCCAGGATCCGCAGCTGGTCGAGCTCATGCGGATGGGCGAAGCGGGTGAAGTGCAGGACGACCGGGATGAGCGCGAACGCGATCACACGCCCGATCAGCCCGACCACGCCGTGGGTGGGCAGGAACACGTCGCCGATCGCCGCGAGCCCTCCGACGACGAGCACGATGTGGGTGAGCCGGCGCCATTCGAACGCGACCGTGAAAGCCTCCCGGGTGAGGGTGTGCATGACGCCGAGCATGACGACATAGGCCCCGCAGAGAGCGAGGCCCGCGCCGGCGATCCCGAGCGGCGGAACGAGCACGACGATGAGGACGATGTTGGCCGCGAGGCCGGCGAGCGCCGCCGGGAGGTTCCGGGTCGTCACCTTTGCCCGGCCGGCGATGACGAGGAACACGACCCACAGGCCGTACATCGCCCAGCCGAGGCCGACCCAGGTCAGCGCGGTGTAGGAGTCGTAATAGGCCGGCGCGGTGAGGATCCGCACGATCCACCGGCCGAACAGAGCCAGGCCGGCGACGGCGACGCCGCTGATCAGCACGTAGTAGGTGGTGACGAGCCCGTACAGGCGAGCGGCCTCCTCGTCATCGGTCACCGAGTAGGCGAGCGGCGGCCAGGCGTATTGGAACGCTCGGACGATGAAGGCGACGCCGCCGGCGAGCTTGACGGCGATCGAGTAGAGCCCGGCCTGCGACGGGCTGCGCGCGTGGTAGATGTAGTAGCGGTCGACGATGCTGAGCGCATAGACGGAGATCTCGGCCGGCATCGTCGGCAGGCCGAAGCGCAACAGCGAGCGCAGCCGCTCGCCGGTGTGCAGCCGTGGGCGCAGCCGGTGGCGCATCGTCCACCACAGGCCGAAGAGCACGATCGTCGAGGCCGCATAGTTGCCGAGCAGCAGCCCGCGAGCGCCCTTGTGCAGGCCGACGACGAGCACGAGCGAGAAGCCGATCGTCATCAGCACGTTGACGAGCGAGGCGACGGCATAGGTGCGGATGCGCTCCTCGACGCGCAGCAGGCCGTAGGCGAGCTCGAGATTGGTGAACGCCCACAGGCCGAGCACCGCGATCAGGAAGATCGGCACCGCGCGGTAGCCGAGGATCAGCTTCGACAGCGGGGCGGCGAAGACCGCCAGCACGATCGCGGTGATCGTGCTCGTGAGCAGCAGGAACCGCACCGCCCGCCGCGCGAGGGCATCACGCCGGCCGGCGTCCTCGTCGGTGAAGTAGAAGCGCAGGAACGCCTCGATGATCCCGAAGCGGACGATGATGCTGATGAGGATGACGCCGTTGGCGAGCAGCTCGACGACGCCGTAGCCGCTCGGACTGATGTACCGCGTGTACACCGGCAGCAGCAGCACCGCGATGAACTTCGAGACGACGTCCGCGACCTGGTAGGCCGCGAGCGCGCTGACCAGGCGCTTGAGATAGCCGCTCACGCCGGAGAACGGTACGGATGTCGTCCGACCGCTGCCGACCTCGGCTGATCAGGGCGCTCCCGGCGCGCCGAGCACCTTCCACAGGCGCGCGATCAGCTCCTGGGCATCGACGTTGTGGCGCAGGCTCGTACCGAAGCCACCGAGCCCGATATCCACGACGATTCCGTTGCCGAGGTGATAGCCGACGATGCTCTGCGTGCTGTCACTCGTGCCCGCCGCCGATGCAAGCCGCCCGGGCGGATCGACGCGGGCCACGGTCGTGAACGCGGGGTACCCGGCGAACGCGCCGGAGGTGGTCGTGAAGATGCCCAGACCGTCGCGCAGGACCGTGATCAGGTCGCGCGAGTGCACGACACTCGGCCCCGGCTGCGCCCCCAGCACATCCGCCGACGCCGGAGCGGACGGGTTGCTGGCCGTCGTCCCGGAGATCTGGACGCCGCGGAGCATCGAGTCCCCGCCGATCGCCAGGACGTTGCCGCCCTTCGTCACGTATGCGCGCAGCTCGGCTCCGAACGACGGTGGCAGCCAGCGTTCAGAGCCCGCGAACACGACCGCGGCGTGCCCGTTGAGGCTCGGTCCGGCGCCGTCGATCAGCCCGAGGTCGGTGGTGAGGTCGTAGCTGAGGTGGGCGCGATCGAGGTACGCGAGCAGCGCGGCCTCGTCGTCGATGCCGGCGGGGAGCCCGTCGGCGAGCGGGCGGCTGAGGTCGACCGGGCCGCCGGCATCGAGCGTGTTCGGCATGCCGTCGCCGTTGTCGTCGACCGGGTTCTCGCCCTGCCAGGTCAGCGCCGGCAGGACGACGAGGAGGCGGTGGCTCGCGGGCGGCGCCGCACTGGCGACGATCGGCACCGCGGTCTGATCGGCACCGGCGTGCAGCCCGAGGATGTACAGGCCGGCCTGTGAGCCGGGGATGCGCACGCCGAGGCTGTAGCCGTGGCCGGTGCCGCGGACGAACGGCCGCCGCGTGCCGGCGCGGTGCAGCGTCCACGTGTACGGTCGCTGGCGCGAGTCGATGTACACCGAGGCGGTCGTGCCCGCGGTGACCGGGTGCAGCGGCGGCTGGGCCGCGAGGTAGCGGACGGTGACCCCGGCGTGCGGGGTCGTCCCCCGGGTCGGCGGAAGCGCGGTGGGGAAGTGACCGGTGTTGCAGGCTGCATCGGTGACGTCGAGGCCGATGAGATACGTCCCGGCGGGGGCGGGGCGACCGAGGATGGTGCCGTCCCAGGTGGCGGTCTGCCCGTTCCACGGCGTGAGGAAGCTCTTGACGAGGCGGGGCGCCCCCGGCAGATCCGTGCGGTAGATGCGGATCGTCCCACCGCGTTGCTCGTCACCGCTGTAGTGGATCGTCACCGGCGTCGTCCCGCGCGGGATGAGCGAGGGCGAGACATCGGTGACCACCGGCCGGGGCGCCGTGTTCATCACCGTCACGGGCGTCTTGGTGAGCTCGATCGTCCGGCCCTGGCCGAGCAGCGCGATGCGAAAGAAGTACGTGCCGCTCGGGGCGACCCGGCCGCTGTCCTCGCGACCGTTCCAGGGGAACTGTCCGTCCGGCGTGCGCACCCCGCGACGCATGTGGCGTGAGGAGGCGAGCGTTCGCACGATCGTGCCGTCGGCGGACACGACGTAGACCGCCACGTCGTCGGTGCGGTGCAGCAGGTAGAACGAGAAGCGCGCGGTCTGGTGGAAGCCGGCGCACGCCGTGTTCCGCGGCGAGATCGCCGCCGGATACGGGTAGGGGTCTCCGGCGATGAGCGGCGTGGAGACCTTTAGGTGCTGGGTGACGAAGAAAGCGCCCACGGTCGCGACGACCAGCGCCGCGAATGCCACCGCGGGAAGCCGTCTCACAGCCTGACCACCGCCACGTTCGGCACATCGAACGTGTGAAACGCGGCGAGGCCGCGCGGATCGTCGCGGGCGAGCATGACCCGGATGGAGCCGCCGTGACAGACGACGAGCGCCGGCAGCTCAGCGGCGGCGTGGATGTCCCGCAGCGCCGCGAGGACGCGGTCCTGCTGATCCTGCAGCGACTCGCCGCCGGGAAACCGGAATGTCGCTCCCGCCCGCCGCCAGGCCGCGTACCCCTCGGGGTCCTCGCGTTCGATGTCGGTGAAGCGGTGCCCCTCCCACGCGCCACGATTGGCTTCGCGCAGACGCGGGTCCGGCTGAGCCTGCAGTCCGATCCGCGTCCCGACGATCTCCGCCGTCTCCCGCGCTCGGGATAGATCTGAGCACCACAACGAGCCGATCGTCTCGCCGGCCATGCGCTCGGCCAGCTCATGGGCCTGGGCTCGGCCGGTGTCGTTGAGCGGGGTGTCGGTGAAGCCCTGCACCCGGATCGGCTCGCGGTTGTCGTTCGTCTCGCCGTGGCGCGCGAGCAGGATGCCTGTCAGCTCGCCGGGCGCGGACCCTGCCCGCGGCGGCGCGTCATTCATCCGCGGCTACGACCGCGCCTGCCGCCGCCGTGTCGGAACGCAGCCCGAGACGGATCGTCTCCAGCGAGAGGACGTCCTCCGGGGGAATGTTTCCGAGGTTGACGTTGACCCCGAAGCGGCGGACGAACCACACCTGCTGCTCCTTGCGCGGCGCCTCGAACAGGATCAGCTCCGGATCGACGGCGTGGGCGATCTCGTCGATCAGCCCCATGCGAACCTCGCCGTCGTGGCGGTAGATGCCGACGTTGCCGCTCTCGCGTGCCTCGGCGATCACCTTCCAGGCGCCGGCGGCCAGCTCCTTCTGGATGAGCTCGACCCAGCGGTACGGGGCCATGATCCGGGTGTTGTCCTTGGACCCGACCTCGGAGAGGACCGTGAAGCTCTCGGCCAGCCGGCTGATCAGCTCGAGCTTCTCCTCGTGGGCCATGGTGATGGTGCCGTCGGAGATCTCGACGTAGTCGATGCCGAGCTCTCCGAGCAACTCGACAAAGCGCTCGAGGCGGTTCTGCTCGATCGTCAGCTCGGTGAGCGTTCCTCCGAACATCACCGGGATCCCCGCCTCGCGGTAGCGAGCGAGCTTCGGCTCGAGGTTCCCGGTCACGACGCCGGTGCCCCAGCCGAGCTTGACGAGGTCGACGAAATCGCCGGCGACCTCGATCAGGCCGTCGGCCTGGGCGACCGAGAGGCCGCGGTCAAGTACGTGGGTGATGCCTCGCTGCCGAGGCTTTTCACTTCGATCCGGAAGGTCGAGCAGGTCCATCATCGGTCGCGCTGGGGCTAGGGGGTGTTTTGGAGATCCGAGCCGACCGTCACGAAAACGGTCGACGTGCACGGGGTCGGCGGCGGACAGGCTACCGCCAACGTGCTCTGGTCGACCGGCTGCACGACAGCAGGGCCGAGCTTGAGCGACTTGGCCACGCCGAGCGCCGCGGGGCGGTGGCCCGGCTGATAGGCGACGATCGTTGCCGTCCGGGTCTGGTCGGCGGCGGTCGCGACCGCGCCCTGCTTGAACCCCACGCCGGTGAGCTCGACCGACACACGGTGAGCCAGGCCGGCCGTCGCGGTGCCGTTGAGCACCGACACGGTGACCGTCGCCGGGTTGATCGTGGCCACCCTGACCGTCGCCTTCTTGTGCGTCTTGGGCGCGCTGCTCGACGTATTGGCGTTGGAGCTCGTCGAGGTCGTGCTCCCGCTCGTCGCCGTGAGCAGGAGCAGTGCGACGACGACAGCGGCGATCACGAGCAGTGCGACGACGACGGCGAGCACCTTGCGCACCGTCGAGGGGCCGCGCGGCGGCTCATTGCGCGGGGGCAGCAGCGGACGCTGCGCCGCGCCGTTGCCACTCGGCCCGGATGGACGGCGAGGCGGCGCCTGCACCGGTCCGGCGCCGACCGGGACCGGCTGCTCGTCGTCATGCGAGCGACCGTTCGCGCTTGCGGCCACGGCCCCAGCGGCGGCCGCCGCGGCCGCGGCGGTTGCGGGCGGCGGAGCGACGGCGGTGGCCGAGCCGGTGCCGGGCTCGAGCTCCCCGTGCTCCGGACCGACGACGGGGATGAGCCGCGTCGCCGCGTTCAACGCGGGCGCCCCGACGCCCGCGGGGGCTCCGGCGAGGGCCGGGGCCGGGGAGGCGGTTCGGCGGATGGCGACGGCGGTCGCCGCTGCCGTGGCCGCGACGGCTGGCGCAGCCGCGGGCATTCCCCGCGAGGCGGTGATCGCCGCGGGTGCCGGCGCGACCGTGGGCTGGCGGGCGGGCTCGGCGCCCCGGCGGCTCAGCTGAGCGATCCGGGCCTCGAGTTGCTGGATGCGCTGCGCGGCCTCGTAGGCGTGCTCGCGCAGCGTGGCGGTCTCCCGTGCCTGCGCGAAATAGAGCAGGACGAGGATGGCCAGCCCGACGATCGCGGCAAAGCCGGCGTATGCGCCCACCGAGTTGACGAAGTTGTGGACGGAGAAGGCGAAGGGAATGGGGCCCATAAATCCGTGCGCAGTCTACGTGGCGATGCGGGCGCTTTGATCCTCGGCCCCCATCGCGCGGTCGTTGACGAGCCTGCCGACATGTTCGGCCAGTACCGCTGCATCCCCTTCGAGCACCTGGAGATTGATCCGGCTGAAGGTGTCCTCGACCCAGGCCGGATCGAGCGGGTCGTGCGCGGCCTTGATGATCTTCTGGGCCGGAGTCGGCTGCGCCCGCTCGTACGGGTTGAACAGGTCTTCGTGGAACTTCTCCCCCGGACGCGCGCCGACGATCTCGATCGCGATATCCCGTTCGGGCTCGAGACCGGAGAGCCGGATCATCGTCTCGGCGAGCTCGACGATCTTGACCGGCTCGCCCATCTCGAGCACGAACACTCCACCGCTGCCCTCGCTCAGCGAGCCGGCCCGGATGATGAGCTGGACCGCCTCGGGAATCGTCATGAAGTACCGGCTCATCCGGGCATCGGTGACGGTGACCGGGCCCCCGGCGGCGATCTGGCGGCGAAAGATCGGGACCACCGAGCCCGAGGACGCGAGCACGTTGCCGAACCGCACGGTGGAGAACGTCGTCTGCGGGTACTTCGTCGCCGCGGCCTCGACCGCCCACTCGGCGAGCGCCTTCGACGCGCCCATCACCGTGGCCGGCTTGACCGCCTTGTCGGTCGAGACGAGGACGAACGTCTCGACCCCGAGCTCGCCCGCGATCCGGGCCATGAGCCGGGTGGCGAGCGCGTTGTTGCGGACCGCCTCGACGGGATTGAGCTCCATCATCGTCACGTGCTTGTAGGCGGCGGCGTGGAAGACGACCGTCGGGTGATGCTCGCTGAGCACCTCCCGCATCCGCTCCTCCTCCTTGCAGTCGGCGAGCACCGGCACCGCCGTGCGCACGTGGCGCTCCTCTTCGAGCTCGCGCAGGATCTCGAACAGGTTGTCCTCGGCGTGGTCGACGAGCACGAGCTTCCGCGGCCCGACGCGGGCGATCTGCCGGCAGAGCTCGCCGCCGATCGAGCCACCGGCGCCGGTGACGAGGACGACCTGGCCGGCGAGATACGAGCCGACGCGCTCGAGCTCCATCCGCACCGGCTCGCGGCCGAGGATGTCCTCGACGCGGACCTCGCGCAGCTGCCGGGTGACCCGCAGCTGTCCGGATCCGTCCTTGAGCAGCTCGAACACCGTCGGCGTCGTGCGGACCGGAATGCCGCGCTCGCGGCACGCGGTGACGACGCGGGCGCGGACCGTGCCCGGCGCCGAGGGGATGGCGATCACGACCTGGTCTGGCTCCACCTCGTCGAGCACCCGGGTGAGGTCCTCGGCCGAGGTCGTGCCAAGCACGCGCAGGCCGAACTCGTCCTTGATCCCCTGCTTGCGGGGATCGTCGTCGACGAAGCCGACCGGGCGCAGTCGCAGCTGCGGATTGCGCACGAGCTCGCGGACGACGAGGCGCCCGCCCTCGCCACCGCCGACGATGAGCACATCGCGGGCGCCCTTGGCCACCCGGAAGCTCCGAACCCGGCCCTCGACGACGAGGTGGACGATGAACCGCGCGCCGACGAGCAGCACGAGCATCAGCAGCAGCAGGAGCGCGATCACGCCCGCCGGCAGCGTCACCGTGGTCGATTCGAGCCGGACGGTGTTGTGCCTGAAGACGAACTGGGGCGGCGTCTGCACCGGGTGCAGGAAGGTGATCGCGCCGACGATGACAAACGTGGCGACGACGACGCCCTTGGCGATCGCCTCGTATTCCCGCTGCCCGACGTACGTCCCGAGCCGCTGGTAGAGCCCAAACGCCGCGAGCACGACGAGCGCCACTGGCACCACCCACCAGATCGTGGCGTTGAGCAGGTGGCCGTACCGCGTGGGTACCGCGTCATCGAACCTCAGCCAGAAGGCAAGGAAGTATGCGAGCGCGACCAGAACGCCGTCCACCAGCAGCTGGGGCACCGAATGGCGGTGAACGGGGAAGGCCGCGGATCTGAGCCGCCGGCGCATAGACGCCTGAATTCTAGTCGGGGCGGCCTTTACCGCGGCTAAGGGACCGTTAGATCGGGTCGCTGCGCCGCCGCGCGGCCGCTCAGGGTGAACTCTGGCGTTTTGGTTCGGCACGCCCGAACTGAATCGCCAACATCCACCAGCCCGGCGCCGCCTGTCCCCGGATGAATTGCAATTCACTCCGCACGGGTGGGACTGAATTGCGATTCATCGGCCCCCGGGGGCAACTACCGCAACGCCGACAGCAACAGATCGGTGAACACCCGCGGATCACGCCGCACCCGCTCGCCATCGCCCGCGGGCCGCTCGCCGGAGCCCCCGGGCCGCCCCGCCCCGCCATCGCCGGCCGCGCCCCCATCGACCCGCTTCTCGAGCACGACCTCGTCCGCCGAGCGCAGCGGCCGCAGCCGACCCTCGGCGATGAGCGCCTCGTCGACCGCCCCGAGCCTCCCCTCGAACACGGTGAACACCGGCGTCCCGAGTGCCACCGCCTCGCGGTTCATCGTCCCTCCCGCCGACACGACGAGGTCGGCGTAGGCAATCAGCGACTGGGCGTCGATCGCCTCCCGCGGGACGATGAACCCGCCCAGGCGCTCGAGCTCGCCGCGCTGCTCGGGCGTGCGCGGCATGACGACGGTCTGCTGTCCGCGGAGGCGGTCGAGCACTCCGGCGAAGAGATCGTTCTCGAAGCGGTGGTAGAGCGAGACCGCGGGGGGCGTGCGGACGACGGCGATCGGGCGCCCCGGGTCGAGACCGAGGGCGCCGAGCACGGCCGGGTCCGGTTCGAAGTCGGCGAGGTAGTACTCCTCCTTGAGGCCCTCGTAGGCCCGGAGCTTTCCCCGGGCGCCGTAGCGGTACAGGCGCTCGGGCGGGATCGCGGCCGGCACGACGACGGCTTGGGCCAGCCGACAGTTGACGTTGTGCTGGACGGTCGCCCACTCGTAGTCGAACGTCGTCGAGCAGGGGATTCGCAACACCGCGGCTGCGACGGTGATGTCGTTGGAGCCGTGCCCGAGGGCAAGGTCGAAATGGCGGTGCGCCGCCCACCGGGTGAGCGTCGCCGAGCGGGCGGCGAGCCCCCGGGCCTTGGCGGCGAGGCCGCCCCCACGGTGATGGCCGATCGCCGTGTGGGCGATCCCGAAACGCTCACACAACCCAAGTGTCTGGGCGAAGTCCCGCGCGGTGACCTGCACCTCGTGGCCGCGAGCCTGGAGGTCCTCGATCACCGGACGCATGACGAGGACGTGCGGCGAGTTGGTGAGGTCGACCCAGACCTTCACGGCGAGTCGGCGACGCCCAGGCGCGCCGTCGCCGCGGCCACGGCCGCCACGACCTCCTGCGCCTGCTCGGGGGCGAGCGTCGGGCTGATCGGCAGCGCGAGGTTGCTGCGGGCCACCTCCTCGGTCGCGGGCAGCTCGAGGCCGACGCCGGCGTAGGGCGCCATCGCCGGCTGGCGATGCAGCGGCGTGCGGTAGTACGGACGCGCGGTCACGCCCGCCTCGCCGAGCCGCGCCAGCAGCGCGTCGGCGTCGGGGTGGGTGACGACGTACAGATGCCAGGCGGGATCGGCGCCCTCGGGCACCACCGGCAACGTGACGTACTCGCCGAGTCCGGCGCCCGCGTAGGCGGCCGCGGCAGCCTGCCGCCCCGCCGTCCAGGCGTCGAGGTGGGGCAGCAGCACCCGGAGGATCGCCGCCTGCACCTCGTCCAGGCGCGAGTTGTAACCGACGTACTGGAAGCTCTGCTTGTCCCGCGAGCCGTGGAAGCGCAGCGCCCGCGCGAGCTCCGCGACCGCGTCGTCATCGGTGGCGATCGCGCCGCCGTCCCCGAAGCAGCCGAGGTTCTTGGAGGGATAGAACGAGAACGTCGCCGCGTCCCCGAGCGCGCCCGCGCGCAACCCGTGCAGCGACGCGCCCGCCGCCTGGGCGGCGTCCTCGAGCACCGGCAGGCCGAGCTCGCGCAGCGCGGGGACCGGTGCCGGGCAACCGAACAGGTCCACGGCGAGCACGGCCTTGGTGCGCGGAGTCACCGCGGCCCGCACGGTGCCGAGGCTGACGTTGCGGGTGGCGGGATCGATGTCGCAGAACACCGGGCGAGCACCCGCGGAGGCGACCGCCTCGGCGGAGGCGTAGAAGGTGAGCGACGGCACGATCACCTCGTCGCCGGCCTCGATGCCCATCGCGCGCAGGGCGATGGTGATCGCATCGGTGCCGTTGGCCACTCCGACGACGTGACGCACGCCGAGATAGTCAGCGAACTCACGCTCGAAGGCCTGAACCTCGGGGCCGAGGATGTAACGGCCGGCACGGAGAACCTCGACCACCCGCCGCTCGATGTCGTCCATCAGCGGGGCCAGCGGTGCGGCGGTGTCGAATAAAGGAATGCTCATGTCGGCGGATAACCCTACCGGCGGCCGATCGCTACGCTTGCCCCCTTGCTGGAAGCTGCCTCCGTCACGGATTCGCTGGTCACGCTGGCCACCCATGTCATTCGTGACCTCGGTCTCGCCGGGGTCACGCTGCTGACTTTGAGCTCGGCGATCATCGGCCTCCCCGGCACCGAGCCGACGATGCTGTTCGCCGGCTTCAACGTCTTCGAGGGCCACCAGACCCTGCTCGGGATCATCATCGCGGGGGTGATCGGCGACATGGCGGGAGCCTCGATCGCGTACGGGATCGGCCGCTTCGGCCGCACCGAGCTGATCGAGCGCCATGGCAACAAACTCCACATCAGCCAGCGAAGGCTCGAGCTCGCCCACCGATGGTTCGACCGCTACGGGGCGCCGGTGATCTTCGTCTCACGGTTGATCCCGATCGTCCGCGCGGTCTTCCCCTATGCCGCGGGCGTGGCCGAGATGCCGTTCGCGCGGTTCTTCGCCTTCGCCACCGCCGGCTCGGTCATCTGGATCTCCGGGCTCGGCATTCTCGGACGCGCGGTCGGCAGTGATTGGGGACACTGGCGACGCAACCTTGAGTACGTCGACTACGTCGGCGCCGCGATCGTGATCGCGCTCATCGTCTACCTCATCGTGCGCCGCAACCGCAGCAGCAAGGAGTCCGGCCCGGCTGCGGATGTCGTCCGCAAGTAATCGGTCGGACGCGTCCCTTCCGCTCGGCCAGGCGGTCGCGCTCGGCGCCCTGCATGGCCCGGCCGAGCTGCTTCCCATCTCCTCGTCGGGCCACATCGAGCTCGTTCCCTGGCTGCTCGGCTGGAGCTACGTCGACCGCGACGACGAGCTGCGCAAGACCTTCGAGGTCGCGCTCCACGCCGGCACCGCGGTGGCGCTGTTGATCACGCGGCGCCATGAGGTCGACGAGGCGATGCGGGGGGTCGACTGGCGGACGGTGACGCTCATCGCGCTGTCGTTCGCCCCACCAGCGATCGTCGGCTACACGCTCGAGCGACCGATCGAGGCTCGGCTCGGCACACCGCCGACGATCATCGCCGGGCTGCTCATCGGCTCGGTGGCGATGGCGATCGCCGATCGCGCGCCGCAGACCCGCACCCACGAGGACGCGGGAGCCGCGGACGCCCTCTGGCTCGGGCTCGCGCAGGCCTGCGCGCTCGTGCCCGGGGTGTCCCGCAATGGGGCGACGCTCGCCGCGGCTCGGCTGCGCCATTTCACCCGGGAGGATTCCAACCGGCTCTCGCGCCACGTCGCCCTGCCGGTGATCGCCGGCGCCACGGTGCTCAAGACGGTCCGCCTCCGTCACGGGGGGCTGCCCGCGGGGGCCCGCACAGCCCTGTGGGCAGGTGCGGGCGCCTCATTCGCCTCGACGCTCGGCTCGACCTGGCTCATCCGTCAGGTCGAACGCGACCGCTCGCTGCTGCCCTACGCGGTGTATCGCGTCGCGCTCGCCGGTGTGGCCGCACGGAAGCTGCAGCGGACCGGCCGGCGCACGCGACGAGGGTCCGGGCGATGCAGGAGAATGGACCGGTGAGCGGAGCCTACGCGTCAGCCGGCGTCGACACCACCGAGGCCGACCGCGGCGTCGATGCGCTCGTCGGCGTCCTCCGCGGGATCGACCCCGGACGCTCGCCGCTCGCCATCCCGCTGCCCGGCCACTACGCGAGCGTGCTGCGGATCACTCCGGAGCTCGGAATCGCCCTCGCCACCGACAGCGTCGGCTCGAAGGTGATGGTCGCCGAGGCGCTCGGCCGGTTCGACACGATCGGGATCGATTGCGTGGCGATGAATGTCAACGACCTCATCTGTGTCGGCGCCGAGCCGCTCGCGCTGCTCGACTACATCGCCGTCGAGCGCGCCGAGCCCGGACGGCTCCGCGAGCTGGCTGTCGGCCTCCGGGCGGGGGCCGAGCTCGCCGGCGTCGAGATCCCCGGCGGCGAGGTCTGCCAGCTGCCCGAGGTGATCCGCGGTCATCCCTCGCCCCTCGGCTTCGATCTCGTTGGGTCGGCGTTCGGAACCGTGGCGCTCGATCAGATCCTCGACGGTCGCGCCTGCCGGCCGGGCGACGCGCTCATCGGCCTGCCCGCCTCCGGGGTGCACTCCAACGGACTGACACTCGCCCGCCGGGCCCTGCTCGAGCAGGGCGGCCTCGGCCTCCAGGATGCGCCGGAGGAGCTCGGCGGGGCCACCGTCGGCGACGCGCTGATCGAGCCGACGGTCATCTATGTGCGCGCTGTGCTCGACCTCCTGCGCAGCGGTCTTGCCGTCCGCGGTCTCGCGCACATCACCGGTGGCGGGCTGCTCAACCTGCTGCGCATCGGCGACGGGATCGGCTACGAGGTCGACTCCCCGCTGCCCGTCTCGCCCGTGTTCGGACTCATCGCCCGCCTTGGCGAGGTGAGCGCGGCCGAGATGTGGGAGGTGTTCAACATGGGCTGCGGGTTCTGCGCGATGGTCGCCGCCGAGCACGCCGAGGCGGCCGTCGCGATCCTCGCTGAGCGCCACCCCGGCACTGCGGTCATCGGCCGGCTCACCGGCGACGCCGGCCGGGTCAGCCTGCCCACCCTCGGGCTCGCTGGGGAATCAGGCGGACTGCGGCCCGCCACCTGACCGGTCCCGGCCGCCGACGAGCACCGACGCGGCGAGCACGAGGATCGAGATGTCGGCCGCGACGCGGAAGCGGCCGATGCCCCAGCCAAGCAGGCTGACGATGATCACCATCCACACCGGCGCGAGCAGCAGCCAGCGCCAGTGCCGGATCTGCACGAGCCCAACGACGGCGAGCACGAGCAACGGGTAGTAGAGGATCAGCCCGACGATGTCGACCCACCGTCGCCGCGGCTCGAGGTTGCCCTGGCGCAGCGGCTGATAGAGGTCGAAGGTCCGCAGCACTCGGGCGGCGGCCACGAGCGGCAACCGGCCGACGTGGTGGCCGGCGTAGGTGAACGCGGCGGCGGTCGAGGCGTCGCCGCTGTGCAACTGGGCCGGGGTCCGCGCTCGCTCGAGGCACCGCAGGCTCCACCACCCGATGTCGTGGCCGTAATAGGTGTCCGGGCAGTTGGCGCCCGCGATCAGCGTATTCGCGTCGGCGGCGAGCATCACCCGGTGAAAGACGATGGCGTTGCGGACGACCCACGGCGCGAGGACGAGCACGAACGCCGCGGTGAGCGCCGCAACCCGCCCGGGGCGGCCCTCCCGGGTTCCCCAGGCCGCCGGCCAGCCGAGCAGCGGGACGAGCAGCAGACCCTCGCCGCGGGTCAGCGTCCCGAGCGCGATCACGACTCCGAGCGCGACCGCCCAGCCCAGACGACGGCTCGCCCGTGCGCGCATCGCGACGAGCAGCGCGGCCGCCACGAGGGCGACGAACAGCGGCTCGCTCATGACGAGGCCGTCGGCGGTGACGAGCGGCGGGTAGACGGCGGCGAGCAGCGCAGCCAGCAGCCCGGCCCGGGGACCTGCGACGCGGGTGCCGACCATCCCGATGAGCACGACCGCGACCGAGCCGACGACGCAGCCGGCGATCCGGTGGGCGAGCAGGCTCTCGCCGCCGAGCCGCGAGACAACTGCGAGAGCGAGCGGGAACAGCGGCGGATGCTCGGCCGTCCGGTAGGAGTGCCCGAGGATCGTGCGTGAGAGGAAATGCCCGTGGGCGGCGAGGTTTGCCGCGCTGTTGTAGAAGCCGGCATCGCCGCCGACGCCGACCGGCGCCCGCGCGATGACGAGGACGTAGACGAGACGGACGGCGAGGGCGAACAGGCCGCACAGGGCCAGTCGCCTCAGGCCACGGTCCACAGCTCCCCGCCACCCGCCGGCTCGCTGCGGATCCGCCATTCGGTGGCCAGGCGCCACAGCTCGGCCGGCGCTCGCGGCCCCGGCAGCTCGCAGACCGCGGCCACCTCGGCCGTCGCCATCGTCCCGAATCGCCGCAGCGCCTGCACCGGCTCCGGCGGCGGCCCGTGGGTGGGCTCGGCCCCCCCGGCGAGGGCCGCCGCCTCAAGCGCGTCGTAACCCGCCCAGCCGTAGACGCCGTGGGTCGCGCCGTCGTCGCCGCGGAACTCGAGCGAGGGCACCCTCACGCGATCGGTCCCGGGCTCGTGATGCTCGGGCGCGACGGCGCGTGCACGATCAAGATCGGCCCCGAAGGTCTCGAGGATCGCGTGCGAGGCGAGGTCGATGCGGAACCGCTCGATGTCGAGCCCGGGCACCGCCCGGGCCTCCTCGACGAGCGCCTCGGCGGAGTCGAGCTTGCGCCGACGGGCGAGCAGCCCCTCCCGCAGCCGGCGGAGATACGGCCCGGGATCGCCCTGCTCGGCGGCCGCCTTGACGGCGATGCAGGCGGGGTAGGAGCTGCGGGGCGGACCTTCGAACCAGAGTCGGACATCGACGGGCATCCCGCTCGCCGCCGAAGCCCCGAGCGCGCCCCGCACGAACCCGGTCGGATCACCGAACTCGCGCGCGATTCCGCACATGACATAGCTGACGCGTAGGCTCTCAGGGAAGACGCGAAGGAGCTTGCGCAAAGATGGTTCGAGGGCCCAGGACCAAGGGCACGCGGGATCGGTGTAGTAAGAGAGGGCAATGACGGGCACGTGCCTCAAAATAGAGCGGATCCGATGAGCACGATCCTCGGTACGACGCTCAGTGGCCGCTATCGCTTGGAAGCGCGGATCGGCGCGGGCGGGATGTCGACCGTCTACCGGGCCCTTGACGAGACGCTTCAGCGCCAGGTGGCCATCAAGTTGATGAACCGCGAGATCGCGAGCGACTCCGACCAGCTCGAGCGCTTCCGGCGCGAAGCGCGAGCCGTCGCGCAGCTGTCGCACCCCCACATCGTCGGGGTGATCGACACCGGCGAGGACGAGGGGCGGCCGTACATCGTCTTCGAGTACGTCGAGGGCGAGACGCTCAAGGACCGCATCCGCCGCCTCGGCCGGCTGCCGATCAACGAAGCAGTCGCCTACGCGATCGAGATCGCTCGCGCACTCGGCGCAGCCCATGCCCGCCACATCGTCCACCGAGACGTCAAGCCTCAGAACGTGCTCATCGACGAGGAGGGCTCGGCGAAGGTCACCGACTTCGGCATCGCGCGTACGCTCGACGAGGAGGGCCTCACCGCCGACGGACGAGTGCTCGGCACGACCGACTACGTCTCGCCCGAGCAGGCGCTCGGCCAGCCGGTCACCGGCCAGTCAGACCTCTACTCGCTCGGTGTCGTGCTCTACGAGATGCTGACCGGCGCGGTCCCCTTCACGGGCGACAACCAGGTCGCAGTGGCGATGAAGCACGTCCGCGAGGAGCTCCCCGACGTCCAGTCCAAGCGTCCCGAGGTGTCGGCCGCGCTCGCCGCGGTCGTCGACACCGCGACGGCCAAGCGCCAGGACGAGCGCTACGCCAACGACGCGGAGTTCATCGCCGATCTCGAGGATGTCCTCGCGATCGAGACGTCCCGGGCCGGCAGCGCGACCGGCGAGGTGACGACGGTGCTCCGCACGCTGCCGTCCCAGACCCAGCGCCGCGTTCCCTTCCGCCTGCGACACCGTGTGATCGCGGTCCTCGCCGTGCTCGTCGTGCTCGCCGGGGTCGCGGGCATCATCGTCTGGCTCGGGACCCGCACCCACACCGGAACCGGCGAGCCGCCCCAGGCGCCGCCGACACACGCGCTGCAGGCCGTCGTCCTCTGCCAGTCCTGCGCCCACGGCTTCAATCCACTCGGCAACCCGGTCGACGAGCATCCCGACGCCGACTTCGCCATCGACAACCAGCCGAACACGTTCTGGAACACCCAGACCTACTACAGCGGCACGCTCAACAAGGCCGGCGTGGGGATCTATCTCGACGCGCGGCCGCAGACGACGGCCCGGGTGATCCGCATCACGACGGCCACGCCCGGCTTCACCGCGACGATCTACGCGCGAACGTCGACGCCGCCGATCAAGTGGCCCGACGCGGGCTGGACGGCGATCTCCAAGCCGACGACGATCACCGCGACGAAGACTATCCCGCTGACCAGCGGCTCGACGCCGTACCGCTACTACCTCGTCTGGATCACCAGTCTCGGCAGCCACAACGAGCTGGCGATCAACGAGATCACGATCTACCGCTAGACCGCACGGCTCAGTGGCTGAGGCGCTGCTCGGCCTCGTGGCGCTCGAGGGCGAGGGTGAGCAACCGGTCGAGCAGTTCCGGGTACGGCACGCCGCTGGCCGCGAACAGGCTGCCGAACACGCTCGTCTGGGTGAAGCCGGGGATCGTGTTGAGCTCGTTGACGAGCACGCGCTCGCCCTCGACGAAGAAATCGACCCGGGCCATCCCGCTGCAGCCGACCTGTCGGAAGGTCGCGACGGCGAGTTCGCGCACCCGCTCGCGGACGTGACCGGGAATCCGGGCCGGCACGACCAGCTGCATGCCGCCCGGCGTGTACTTGGCCTCGTAGTCGTACCAGCCGCCCTCGCCGGCGGCGAGCATGATCTCGCCGGGCTGGGAGGCGACCGGTTCGCCGTTGCCGAGGACCGAACACTCGACCTCGAGGCCGGTCGAGGTCGCCTCGGCGATCACGAGCGCGTCGTGGGCGAACGCGGCGCGGAGCGCCCCGTCGAGCTCCTCGGGGGTGCCGACGCGGGCGATGCCGACCGAGGAGCCGAGCGCGGCCGGCTTGACGAACACCGGCCAGCCGAGCTCGGTCACCCTGGCGGCCTCGCCGGCGGGGTCGATCGCGTACTCGGCGGCGCGGAGCGCCCGGTAATCGACCTGGGGAAATCCGGCCTGGGCCATGAGCTCCTTGAAGACGACCTTGTCCATGCACACGGCCGAGGCGAGGACCCCGGCGCCGACGTAGGGCGTGCCGAGGCACTCGAGGAGGCCCTGCACGGTGCCGTCCTCGCCGAAGGGTCCGTGCAGGACCGGGAAGGCGACGTCGACGCCCTCGATGCCGCGACCCGGCGTGAGCCTGACAAGCTCGCCGTCCTCGCGCCACACGCCGTCGCGACCGATCTCGATGCGGCGCACCACGTGTCCGGCGCTCTCGAGACACCCTGCGACGGAGGCAGACGATGCGAGCGAGACGTCGTGCTCGGAGGATCGGCCGCCGCCGATGACGGCCACGCGCAACGTGCTCATCCGCTCGTCGACGTCGTCGTCGTGGTCGACGTCGTCGGCGACGTGGTCGTCGTCGAGGTGGTCGGCGCCTTGTACTGGCCGACGACGATCGTCACGCCGGTTCCCTTCGTCTGGGTCGTGTTCGGCCCCGGGCTCTGCGAAAGCACGATTCCGTCCTCGTTCTGTTTGTTCGTCGTCTGCGTCTTCTTGGTCACCTGAAAGCCCGCCGCGATGAGGGCGTTCGTCGCGCCGCCCGTCGTGTCGCCGCGGACGTCGGGCACCTTCGCGGTCGTCGGCGCGGTGGCCACCACGATGTTGACCGCCGAGCCCTTCGCGGCGGTCGTCCCGCCGGACGGGCTCTGGCTGATGACGTTCCCCGCGGTGACCGTGCTCGACTGCTGGGTCGAGGTGCTGACGCTGAAGCCTGCGCCGCGCAACGTCGCCGTGGCCGCCGCCTGCGATTGTCCGGTGACATCGGGGATCGGGATCTGCGCCTTGCCCGAGGAGACGAACAGGGTCACCGCGGATCCGACCGGCACCGCGATCCCAGCCGCAGGATCGGTCCGCGTCGCCTGGCCGGTGGCGACGTTGTCCGAGTTCTCGCTCTCGATCCGCCCGACCTTCAGCTTCGCCTGCTCGATCGACTTGACCGCCTCCTGCTGGGGCAGACCGGTGACCGACGGGACGCCGACCTGGCCCGGGCCCTGGGACACCGTGAGCGTCACCGTCGACCCGTCCGCGGCCTTGGTGCCTCCAAGCGGGCTCTGGCCGATCACGGTGTTGTTGGGATGCGAATCGGAGCGGTAGACGAGATTCGGGGTGAAGCCGGCGTTCTGCAGCTGCGCCTGGGCGATGCTCACCTGCTCGTTCACGACGGTGGGGACGACGACCTTCTGCGTGCGCGTGAGCAGGAAAGCCGCGACGCCGCCGCCGATCAGCAGGAGCACGAGCAGCGCGAGCAGCCATGGCACCCAGCCACGTCCCCGATCATCGGGTGCCAGCGGCTCGTCGATCACCGCCGCCGGGTAGACAGCCGGCGCCGGGTCGACCGGCACGAACGGCTCCGGAGCTGCGGCACCGGCGACCGCGAGCGCGGCCATGCTCGCCGTCCGCTGACCGGTCTGCCCGGAGACGAGCGACGCCCGCACCGCCTCGAGTGCCGTGATCATCTGGTCGGCGTCGGCGGGGCGGTCGGCCGGGTTCTTGTTGAGCGACCAGAGCACAACCTGCTCGAGCTCAGGCGGGATGTAGGGATTGACGCGAGTCGGCGCAGTCGGCGCCTCGGACACGTGCTTGATGGCGATCGTCACCGCCGCCTCGCCGTCGAACGGCACCCGTCCGGTGAGCAGCTCGTAGAGCACGACGCCGATCGAGTAGACGTCGGAGCCGGGGCTGACGGCATGGCCCTGGGCCTGCTCGGGGGAGAGGTACTGGGCGGTGCCCATGATCGAGCCGGTCTCGGTCATGTCCGAGGCCCCTGCCCGGGCGATGCCGAAGTCGGTGACCTTGGCCTGGTCAGCGTCGTCGATGATGACGTTGTGCGGCTTCAGGTCGCGATGGATGACGCCGCGACGGTGGGCGAAGCGTGCGGCCTTGAGGATCTGGATCGTGATGTCGATCGCCCGGACCGGCTCGAGCGGCGCCTCCTCGCGGATAAGCTGCTTGAGCGAGCGCCCCGGCAGATACTCCATCGCGATGTAGTAGGTGCCGTCGTAATCCCCGCGGTCATAGACGCTGACCACGTTGGGGTGCTGCAGGCCTGCGGCGGCCTGCGCCTCGCGGCGGAAGCGCTCGACGAAGTCCGGGTCCTCGGCGAACCGGCGGTGCAGGAGCTTGAGCGCGATCTTGCGCCCGAGCTGCTGGTCCTCGGCGAGGTAGACATCGGCCATCCCGCCCGCGCCGAGCCGCGAGATCACCTTGTAGCGTCCGTCGACGAGTACGCCGGTGGCGAGATCGGGCATCAGTGGCTCTCCGCCAGCAGGGTCTGGATGACGGCCTTGGCAATCGGCGCGGCGACCGTGCCGCCGAACCCGCCCTGGGTCCTCTCGACGGTCACCGCGATCGCCACCCGCGGATGATCGACGGGCGCGAAGGCGATGAACCAGGGCTGGGTGATGTTGGCCCCGGCCACGCCGACCGATGCCGTGCCGGTCTTGCCGGCCACGCTCACCCCGGTGAGCTGCACCGCTTGGCCCGTGCCCTCCTCGACCACCTTGGTCATCATCTGCGTGACCTGGGTCGCGGTCGAGGGCTTCATCACCTGGCTCATCACGGTCGGCTGGATCGTCTCGACCGTGCGGCCGTCCTGGTCGACGATCCGAGCGGTCAGCCGCGGGGCCATCAGCGTGCCGTGGTTGGCCACGGCCGCCGCGACCATCGCCATCTGCAGCGGCGTCACCTCGAGGCCGCCCTGGCCGATGCCGATGCGGCCGATGTCCTCGTTGGGACTGGCGGGCAGATACGGGCGGCCCGTCGGCGAGAACGGTCTGCTCGCGTTGAGCTCGTCGCGCGGATAGTCGAGCGGCGGCTTGCTGTAGAAGCCGAAGCGCTTCATGTACTCGGTCATCGTCGCCCGCCCCAGGTGCTCGGCGACCTGCGCCCACACCGTGTTGACCGAGTACGTGAGCGCCGTCGTGAGGTCGATGGTGCCGAAGCTCTGGTTGTAGTCGTTGCTCAGGGGCACGCCGGAGATCGTCACGGGCGACTTGCCGTTGACCGTCGAGCTCGGTGTGTACTGACCGCTGTCGATCGCGGCGGTCGCGGTGACGACCTTGAAGGTCGATCCGGGGGGGTAGCCGGCCTGGGTCGAGCGGTTGTAGGTCGAGATGTTCGGACCGGTGGCGTCGGGGTGGTTGCTGTCGTAGCCGGGGATCGCGACCATCACCTTGACCGCGCCGGTGCGGGGATCGAGCGCAACGACCGATCCGGCCCGCCCCGCGAGCTGTTGGAGGGCGACCTGCTGGGCCTTGGGATCGAGCGTCGTGTAGACGTCGTCCCCGACCCGCTGCGGCGTCAGCTGGCCGAAGATCGAGTTGAGCCCGGTCTGGAGACCGCGAAGCGCGGGAGCGCGGGAGCGCTCGAGGCCGGCGGCGCGGCCCTCGGCCGCGATCAGGTACCCCACCGGCTGGGCGAATAGCGACCCGGTCGGGTAGCGGCGGGTCCATGTCCCGCCGGGCGCGGGGATCGACCGCGCGAGTACGGTGCCGTCGTCGGCGATGATCCGGCCGCGCTTGATCTTCAGCTCGGCGAACAGAACCCGCTTGTTGAGCGGATTGTTGTTGAGCGAGCTCGCCTCGAACACCGTCCAGCGCGACGTCCAGCCGATCAGCAGCGCGAACAACAGCACCACGACGCCGAATAGGCGAACGATCGGACCGCTCATGTCGTCGGCCTCCGCGCTCGGTCGGACACGAGCAGCAGCAACGCGAGCAGCACGAAGTTGGCGATGATCGACGAGCCGCCGTAGGAGATGAACGGCAACGTGACGCCGGTGAGCGGGATCACCCGGGTCACCCCGCCGACGATCACGAACACCTGGAGGGCGAACATCGAGCTGAGGCCGACGGCGAGCAGGGTCGAGAACGAGTCGCGCGCCATCAGCGCCGTCTTGAAACCTCGGGCCACGAACAGCAGGTAGGCGATCAGCACTGCGCAGGCGCCGAACAGTCCGAGCTCGTCGGTGATGACGGCATAGATCATGTCGGTCTGCGGGGCGGGCAGCAGGTAATGGGGGGTGGCGAACCCCGGGATGGTCAGCGTCGCCTGGCCGAAGCCCTGACCGAAGAACCCGCCGGCCGCCTGCGCGAACAGCGAGTTGGCGAGCTGATAGCTGCCCCCGACGCGGTTGTAGAGGATCGGGTTGAACGGATGCAGCCACGCCTCGATGCGGTCGTGCACGTGGGGGACGTGCACGCCGACGTACCACGCCCCGATGCCGAACGCGAGCAGGCCAACGACGACGAACGACAACCGGCTCGTGGCCACGTAGAGCATGGCGAGCAGGCCGCCGTAGAACATCAGCGACGAGCCGATGTCGTGGAGGAGGAACATGATCAGCATGGCGAGCCCCCAGATGACGACGACGGGGCCGAAGTGCTTGATCGGCGGGATCGTCACGCCGAGGATCCGCCGCGCGCCCATGACCATCACCTGCCGGGTGTCGCGCAGGTAGCTGGCCAGGAAGATGACGAGGCCGATCTTGGCGAACTCGGCGGGCTGGAAGACGAACAGGCCCGGGATGCGCACGCCGAGGTAGGCGCCGTTTGCCTGGTAGCCGATCCCCGGCAGGCGCGGCAGGACAAGCAACCCCAGCGAGATGAACACGATCGTGTACCGGTAGCGCTCGAGCTTGCGGTAGTCGCGGAACACGATGATCGTCGCGACGAACAGCACGAGGCCGAGCACGAACCACTGGGCCTGCTGGCGCGCCAGAGTCGCGTCGATCCGGTAGACCATCACGATCCCGAAGCTGGCCAGCAGCGCGACGAGCGGGAACATGTACGGGTCGGCATTGGGGAGCGTCATGCGGATGAACACGTGGCCGGCCACGCACAGTCCGAGGAAGATCGCGCCGTAGGTGAGCGACACGTTGGAGAGGGCGTTCGAGCGCTGGATGAACACGCCGGCGAAGCCGGCGGTGACCAGCAGGGACGCCGGGATCAGGCCGATCAGCTCGCGGTTGCGCGCACTCATCGGGTGATCTGACCGAGTTCGAGGCTCCGGACGAGATTCGAGGCGTCGGCCTGGGAGCGGAGATCGTGGTTGAGCAGGCTGGCCCGGCGGTCGGGCGGGATCAGCGAGGCGGGCACGCCCGAGACGTAGAAGGTCTCGTAAAGCTGGATCCCGGCCGGCAGGTCGTAGGGCAGTCCACGGTAGATCGTGACGATGCCCTGGGCGTTTGTGCCGATGAAGTACAGCTGCCGGGTGGCGAGGTAGCCGCCGGCGCCGATCAGGCCGAGCACGATCACCGCCGAGACGACCGCGGCGAGCGGCTTGCCCCAGCGCGGCGCGCGCCGGCGTGCCGGGGCGGCGGACGTGCCGCGGTCGCGCGACTCCGAGGGCGGGCGCGGACGCAGGGCGCGTGCGGCCCGTCCCTGCGGCGACGGGGCGGGCGCGACGGGCGGAGGCCCGGTGGCCGCCTCGGCACCGGCCCCCGTCGTGCCATCGGCTCTCGCGGTCGCGGCGTCGGCTCCGGTCGCGGCATCGGCTCCGGGCGCCGGACGATCCCGGGCGGCCACTGCGGGCACGCCGATTATCGTCGCCTGGTCGAGCGCGCCGTCGGCGACCTCCTCGAGCCGGAAGAGGACGACGGTGATGTTGTCGCGGCCGCCGGCCGCGTTCGCCTCGTCGATCAGCCGGTCGGCTGCGAGGCGGAGGTCCGCGGAGGTGTTCAGCACATCGGCGATCCGCTCCTCGGTGATCATCGAGGTGAGGCCGTCGCTGCACAGCAGAAGCACATCGCCGGCCCGGACCGGATACGTCCAGGTGTCGACTTCGACGGTCGGCTCGGGCCCGAGCGCCCGGGTGATGATCGAGCGCTGCGGATGCTCCTCGGCCTGCTCCTCGGTGAGCTTGCCCTGGCGCACGAGTTCGCCGACGAGCGAGTGGTCGCTCGTCAGGCGCTGGAGGGCCCCGTCCCGGAAGAGGTAGGCGCGGCTGTCGCCGACGTGCGCGATCGCGAGCTGCTCCTCGGCGAGCAGAGCGGCGGTGAGGGTCGTGCCCATGCCGGCCTGCTCATGCTCTGTCACCGAGCGCTCGTAGATGAGCCGGTTGGCGTCCTGCACGCGGCGGGCGAGGCGCTCCTCCGGGCTGCCGTCGTCCGGCAGCCCCTGCTCAAACGCCTCGACGGCGATCTTCGAGGCGACCTCGCCGGCCTGGGCCCCACCCATCCCGTCGGCGACGACGAACAGTGGCGCCCGCGCGAAGTAGTTGTCCTCGTTGCCCCGGCGCTGGCGGCCGGTGTCGGTCCTCTCGGTCGTTTCAGCGGCACGGAGCATGGCTAGCGGCGACGGTCGCTCATTGCTGGTAGGAGAACTCGCAATCGCCAATCCGGATGCGATCGCCGGGATGCAGCGGCTGCGGACCGTTCAGCGGCTCGTCGTTGAGGTACGTGCCGTTGGTCGAGCCGAGATCCTCGATGACCAACACATGTCCTTGCCGGGTGATGCGGGCGTGGCGCGAGGAGGCGAACGGATCGTCGAGCTGAATCTCGACGTCACCGCGGCCGAGGGTAGCGCCCTCGCCGAGGTCGTAGGACGTCCCGGACTCATAGCCCAGCGCTCGTTCGACGCGGAGGTGGGGCTCGAACTCGTCCTCGGCCCCGCCGAGTCCGTCGGCGGCTGCGTACATGCCGGTCGCGTCGGGGGGAGGCTCGTACTCGCGGGCGGGCGTCGCCCCCGGGCGGCGCAGGTCCTTCAGCGCGCTGCGCGCGACCCAGAGGAGGAAGAGATAGAGAACGGCGAGGAAGCCGAATTTGAGTCCGACCGAGACGGGTTCCAGCATGGGTCCTACTCCAGCTCGAAGCGAATGGTCGTGGTTCCGAGCTCGACCTCGTCGCCGGCCTTGAGCACCTCGGGCCGGTCGATCCGTGCACCGTTGAGGCACGAGCCGTTGGTCGAGCCGAGGTCGGTGAGCACCCAGGAGCCGCCCCGCGGCCGGATGTCCGCATGTTGACGGGAGATATTGGGATCGTTGAGCACGATGTCGCACTCGCGGCTGCGCCCGATCGTGACGCCGGCCGGGCCGACGACGAGGCGCCGGCCGTCGTAGAGCAGAAGCGCATTCTGCTGGCGGACGCGGGCGCGCTCCTCGAGCGGCTCGGCGACGCGGCCGGCCGTGCTGTAGATCATCGTCCGACCCGACTCCTCGTCCTGCGGAACCGGAGCGGCCGGCTCGTGCTCGGGCTGGACGACGCGGGTCTGAATCCCGAACTCGCCGAGACCGAGGCGGTCGTCGGTCTCGAACTCGATCACCGGACGCGAGATGAGGGCGAGGCGCTCGCGTCGGGCGTGCTCGAGCAGGTAACCGGCGAGCTCGGTGGCCAGGGCGTCCTCATAGGAGGCGAAGCGCTCGCGGTCCCGGGGCGAGAGGAAGACCCGGTATTCGTTGGGCACGTAGATCCGGTTGACCGACTGGGACTTGTGCTCCTCCATCTCACGCGCGAGCTTGCGCGCGATCTCGACCGGGCGCACCTCCGATCTGAAGGCACGGGAGAACGTGCCTTCGACGAGGCCGGCGATCTTGCTCTCGATACTTCGGAGGACGCTCATAGATAGGCCCGGAGGCCGAGCCCATGCTACGGAAGTTCCGGTCCAGGACCCGGTGGGTGATTGCCCGTTCTCAGCGCCCTTGACACCGGGGCGGCGAGGAGGATGACAGACGCGGCGATGACGCCGAGCAACGCCGTCGCCGAAGTAGCAAGTCTATCCGGCCCCGCGACGGCATCGACGACAGCCTGGGTGGCCGTGGCGGTGACCGCAGCCCAGATGAGCACGCGGAGAACGTCGCTGACCAGCGAACGCCCCCGCACGAGCCAGGGGACGGCGAGGGCGGCGAGCGCCCAGACGACGGCGCCGGCGAGGACGCCCGACGTGACGATTGGTACAAGCACATCGCGGCCGGCGACCGCCGCCGAGCGCGTCCAGGTCACCGCCGGCGGCGAGCCCGCGGGATGTCGGAGGTAGAGATCGAGCCCGGCCAGCGGCGTCGCGAGCAGCAGCCAGATCCACCCGACTGCGGCGATCGCGCCGCGGGTCCACGGGTGGCGTCCCGCGCGGCCGGCCACCGCCGGCCAGGCACCGGCCAATCCGACCAGCCCTAGCGCGGGCGCGCCGGCGCCGACGGGCCAGGCGAGCGCGCCGAGCGGCATCAGCACGATCGGCACGACCGCGGCGACGACGAGCACGAGCGCGCCTCCCGTGCGCTGCTGGATGAGCGCGGTGACGACGAGCGCCCCAACGGTGAGCACGAAGCCGACCCGAGGCAGCACGAGCACGAGGCCGGCCGCGACGAGGCCGGCGGCCACCGGCGCGAGCGGCGAGGCGGCGAGCAGATGAGCGGCGAGCCACCCGGCCAGCAGCGCCGCTCCGGTGGCGGCCAGCGCCCGGGCGGGCCAGCGCGGTCCGTGGTATGGCGCCGCGTCGGATCCGGGATGGGCTGAGGCGTTCGATCCAGGGTGGGGCTGGGCCTCGGGACCGGCGTGGTCCTCGGAACCAAGCTCGTCGTGCTCGAGCCGTCGCGTGCGCCGGCGGGTGGCCGCGGTGGCGAGCGCCGGCTGGGATTCCGTCGCGTGGGTGAGGGCGCGGGGGCGCCAGGGCGCGGCGACGACGCCGGGGCGGTCGCCGAGCTCCGGCTGGGAGGCCACGAGGGCCGCGCGGAGCTCCTCGACCGTGCCGCGCTCGCGGGGACGCGGGCGCAGGGCGAGATCGACGGCTGCGCCGAGGGCGCGCGGGAGCTCGCGTCGCTGGCGACGGAGCGGGGGCAGGTGGGCGCCGAGGCGGCGCGCCCGGATCGCCCCGGTGCTCGTGCGGATCGGGTTGATTCCGGTGAGGGCCTCATAGGTGATGAGCGCGAGCGCGTAGAGGTCGGCCGAGGCGCCAGCCTCACGCCCCTCGGCCTGCTCGGGAGCCATGTAGGCGGCCGTGCCGACGACGTCGCCCGTGCGGGTGAGGGAATCCCCGCCGATCACGCGGGCGACCCCGAAGTCGGTGAGCTTTGCCGGATAGGCGCCCTTGCTCCGCCGCCGCGGCACGAGCACGTTGGAGGGCTTGACGTCACGGTGCACGACCCCCTGCTCGTGGGCGTGGCCAAGCGCGTCGCAGAGCGCGATCGCGATCCCCGCGACATCGCGGTCCGACAGCCGGCCCTCCTCGAGCGCCCGGTCGAGGGTCGTTCCGCGGACGAGCTCGGAGACGAGATAGGCGCCGTCATCGTCCATCGCCGCCTCGTAAAGGGTGACGATGGCCGGATGCCCGAGCCGGGCGGCGGCGCGCGCCTCGCGCTCGAAGCGCGCGGCCATGACTCGCTCGCGCGGGACCATCTTGACCGCCACCTCTCGGTCGAGGCGCTCGTCGTGGGCCATCCACACGGTGCCGAACGCCCCGGATCCGAGGCGCCGCTGGAGGCGATAGCGATCGAGCACGAGGGAGCTCGGAGTCCCGGGCGGCGGCCCGGCCGTTGCAGGGGTGCGTGTGGCGGCGCTCGCCGTCGGCGCCGTCGGCGAGCGATCCCGAGTGGGTTCGGTGGCGATGTGCCCGGCCGTGGGCAGCTGACTCGCCCTCATGCGTGCGTCTTTCCACGCGTGGACCGGCGTCCCTGCGCGTCGGCGACATCATCGTCACGCGGCTTCGCGCTCCGTGACCGTCATCGCGCCGCGGCTCCGCGCCCTGCGACCGTCGTCGCGACGCGGCCCCGCGCCCTGCGACCGTCGTCGCGACGCGGCCCCGCGCGCCCAGCGTGACTATCCGGCCGCCCATCCGGTCATACTCAGACCGTTCGATTCCGGCAAGGAGCGAGTTTTGTCGTTCTTCGACGAGGCCGATGAGCCTCGGGCCACGCAGCCAACACCGCGCACCCGTCGCGCCGCCCCGAGCGCCCGCCGCGGGGGAGGCGGCGGCGATCGAACCCGCTCGCGAGGCTCGGGCGGCAACGGACCCGGAGATCAGCAGGCGATCTTCGTCCGCCGGGTGATCGCCGCCGTCGCGGTCGTGATCCTGCTCATCGTCGTCGTCCTCGGGGTCCACAGCTGCCAGGTCAGCGCCCGGAACAGCTCCCTCAAGGACTACAACAACAACGTCGCCTCGGTCATCCAGCAATCGGACCAGACCGGTACTCAGCTGTTCAGCCAGCTCTCGGGCGGCAACAGCGGCAACCCGACCAATCTCCAGAACCAGATCGACCAGACGCGCGCCGCCGCCGTCAACGAGCTCAACCGCGCCAAGGGCTTCGACGTGCCGGGTGAGATGAGCGGCGCCCAGCAGAACCTCCTGCTCGCCCTTCAGATGCGGGCGGACGGGATTGCCAGCATCGCCCAGCAGATCCAGCCCGCGCTCGGCAACTCGACCAACCACGACGCGCTCAACGCGATGGCGGCCGACATGGCGCGCTTCTACGCCTCCGACGTCGTCTACAAGGGCTACACGACGACGCAGATCGCGAATGCCCTGCACAACGCGAGCATCGCCGTCGGCGGGGCCAACGGGGTGACGATCGAGGGCGGCCAGTTCCTACCCGATATCGGCTGGCTGACCCCGTCGTTCATCGCCGGCAAGCTCGGCGCCCAGGCGACGACGTCGGGCGGCAAGCCGGCGCCGGGAACCCACGGCCATTCGCTCGACTCGGTGAGCGTCAACGGCACCCAGCTCCAGGCCGGGTCCACGAACACCCTGGCGGCGAGCCCCGCCCCGACGTTCACGCTCAACTTCACCAACAGCGGCCAGAACAACGAGCACAACGTAATCTGCAAGGTGACCGTGAGCGGCAGCGGCGGCTCGGGCGCGAGCGGCCAGCAGACCGTGCCGCTCACCAGCGCCGGGCAGTCGAGCAGCTGCAACGTCCAGCTCAGCTCCTCGCCCGCCGCCGGGTCGGCCACGGTGACGGCGACGGTCGAGCCGGTACCCGGCGAGAAGAACACCGCCAACAACACCTTGTCCTTCCCGGTCACCTTCCAGTAGCGACCGGCCTGGCGGCGTCCCGCCTATCCTTCCGCGGGTGCACGACCTCACCAGCACCGTGGGGATCGTCGCGATCGCGGCTGCCGCGGTCGCGGTCATCGCCCTCATCACGGCCCTCGTCCTGGCCGTGCGGCTCCACCGTGTCCGCGCCGACCAACGGGCGGTTCTCGGCGACTCCAACCGTGACCTCGTCGCCCACGCCGCCGCTCTCCAGGAGCAGTTCCAGGTCCTCTCGGACTACGTGCAGGACGCCGCCGACCGGCTCGATGGCCGGATGAAGGCCGGCGAGGAGCGCCTCGATCATGCCGTCGCCTACCGCGCACTCGTCCGCTACGACGCCTACGGCGAGATGTCCGGCCGCCAGTCGACCTCGATCGCCCTGCTCGACGCCCGCCGGTCCGGGGTGATCCTGTCCTCAATCCACCATCGCGACCAGGCGCGCCTGTATGCCAAGCAGGTGTTCGAGGGCCAGCCGGAGCTCGAACTCTCGCCCGAGGAGGATGAGGCCATCCGCCTCGCGCTCGAGGGCGGCGGCGCGCCGGGCTGAGAAGACACGTGCGCGTCGGCTATTTCGGCCCCGAGGGCACGTTCACCCAGGAGGCGCTGCTTCGGGCGACGGCCGGGCTCGGGCTCGAGCTCGTCCCGTTCGCGACGATCTACGACACCGTGATGGGGGTGCATACCCGGGCCGTCGAGCGCTCGTTGGTGCCGATCGAGAACTCGCTGGAGGGCTCGGTCAACGCCACCCTCGACACCCTCGCGTTCGAGACGGAGGACGTCCAGATCGTCGGCGAGGTCGTGCATCCGATCCGGCACTGCCTCGTCGCGCGCACCGAGCTCGAGCTCTCCGACATCGAGGCCGTCGTGTCCCATCCGCAGGCCACCGGCCAGTGCGCGCGCTTTATCCGGACCCGCCTGAAGCGTGCGCGTGTGCTCGCCGGCGGCTCGACCGCGGACGCGGTGCGCATGGTGGCCGAGCACGAGGGGCCGTGGGCGGCGCTTGGGACACACGTGGCCGCCGACCTCTACGGCTGTCGGGTGCTGCTCGACGGGGTCGAGGACGTGGCCGGAAACGAGACGCGCTTCGTGTGGCTCGCGCCGCTCGACGCACCGTCCGGACCGCCCGGCGTCCACGCCCCCCGCGGGCCGTGGAAGACCGCGATCGTCTTCTGGGGGCCCGGATCGGAGGCACCCGGCTGGCTGGTCGCATGCCTGGCCGAGTTCGCCGCCCGCGAGGTCAATCTCACCCGGATCGAGTCGCGGCCCCGAAAGCAGGGCCTCGGGCATTACATGTTCTTCGCCGACCTCGAGGGCCGCGACAGCGAGCCGCACGTCACCGCGGCGCTGCAGGGGTTGCGCGACCATGTCGAGGTGTTGCGGGTCCTCGGGTCGTTCCCCTCGGCCTGACCGCGGGCGCCCGCCGACGCGCCCGATGGTTGATCCCGCGGCCACGCGGGGGCCGGGGGATCCGGGGGATCCGGGGGATCCGGGGATCAAGCCGGTCAAGGATGCAGGACGACGCAAATACCGGAGGTATTGGCGAGTCCGAGGACGCTGATCCGGCGCCGATCAGCCGGATTCATCCGGCACGTGGGGTCGTGGAATCGACCATCTAGTTCCGGGCCGGACCCCAGTACACTTTTCGCCACCGCATGGCCAGCCTGGTTTCAGACCCAGCAAGGTCCGCGTCGCTTTCCGAGCACCAGCGACGCGGGCGGGAGGTTGGCCGGGTGCTCGTGCTCAACGCCACCTACGAGCCGATCAACGTGTGCACGGTACGGCGGGCCGTCGTCCTGCTGCTCAAGGCGAAGGCCGAGGTGATCGAGCACGCCGAGTGGGAGCTGCATTCGGCCACGACCAGCCTCGCCCGGCCGGTCGTCATCCGCCTCGTCAGCTACGTGCGGATCCCGCGCGACACCCACCGCCGCAAGATCACCCGCCGGGCCGTGTTCGCCCGCGACGACTGGACCTGCCAGTACTGCGGCGCCCGCTCGAACCTCACCGTCGACCACGTCGTGCCGCGCTCCAAGGGCGGCCTCTCGACGTGGGACAACATCGTCGCCTCCTGCGCACCCTGCAACCGGCGCAAGGGCAACGCCCTGTTGCGCCAGGCCGGTATGCAGCTGCGCAAGCCCCCGCGCACCCCGAGCCCGCACGTGTTCATTCACGTGGCCAGCCCGACCATCCCGGCGGCCTGGCAGCAGTACCTCGCGGCTCAGGCTGCGTAGCGCTGCGCGGACCGGGCCCGCGCCTTGGCCGCCTCCTCCTCGCGGTTCTTTGGCGGCGCCGCGGTCTGCAGCTCGATGAGCAGCTCGCTCGAGATTGCCGCGACCGCCTCGACGGCGTGCTCGAACGCCGCCTCGTTGACCTTCGACGGCTTGGTGAAGCCGCTGATCTTGCGCACGTACTGGAGCGCGGCGGCGCGGACCTCGTCCTCGCTGGCCGGCGGCTCGAAGTTGTAGAGAGTTCGGATGTTTCGGCACATGGGGTGAAAGCCTAGACCGCGGCGGCCGCGCGTCCGCGTCGTCTTGCAGAAACTCCCGCTATGCGGGAGGAACTGCAGACTCCCGCCTTAACGTGCGAAGGGCGCCGCTCGACGTCGGCGCCCTTCGCTGAACTTCAACTGGCTGTGCCGGTATAGGTGCGTCTGCCGGAGGGACTACTCCCGGCACCCAACCGACGGTGTCTCGGGTTGGACTCCGCTAAGCGGGGCCAGCTTCCGACCTAGCGGCCGGACACCTCCAGGGTCCCGCAAAAACTGTCAGACAACTTCGGACCACCTCCTTTCTCTGGTAGGCCGAAGAATAGCGAACGCCTCTGACGAGCCAAAGCGTCTCGCCGGGGTGTTCGCGCGACCGGGCCGGGGCCCCACGGTGCGGGGCCGGCCCTGACGTCCTCCACTGGCTGAGGGCCGACGGCCGACGGCCCGGGCTACTCGTCGTCGGCCGGCTCGTCGTCGGCCGGCTCGTCCTCGGCCAGCTCGTCCTCGGCCAGCTCGTCCTCGGCCAGGTCGTCCTCGAGCGAGTCGATCGGGTCGAGCAGCTCGGCCGCACCGCCGCCCACCGGCGGCGCCACGTCGTCCGCGCTGATCACCGGCGCGGCCGTCGAGGTCTCCGATTCCGCCACGAGCGCGACTGCACTGACCTGGTCGTCGTCTCGGATGTTCATCACCTTCACACCCTGGGAGGAGCGCCCGTAGCGGTTGATGCCCCGCACCGACGTGCGCTGCACCATGCCGTTCTGGGAGATGAACACGAGCTCCTGATGCTCGCGCACGACGAGCGCGCCGGCGAGCTGGCCCTTGTTCTCTGTGAGGGTGATTGTCTTGACGCCCATCGTGCCGCGACCCTTGACCGGGTAGTCGGGGATCGGCGTCCGCTTGCCGTAGCCGTTCTCGGTGACGACGAGCAGCTCCTGATCGTCTCGGGCGACGTCCATCGCGAGCACGGAATTGCCTTTTTGGGAGACGTTCATGCCCCGCACACCGCTCGTGTCGCGGCCCATCGCGCGCGCCGCGGCCTCGCTGAAACGGGCGGCCTGGCCCGAGCGCGAGACCATGATGATGTCGTCGTGTCCGCTCGTCCGCCGGACGGCGATCAGCTCGTCGTCGTCGCGGATGTTGATCGCGATGATCCCGTCGGCCTTGATCGGCGTGTTGTAGGCGCCGAACTCCGTCTTCTTGATCACGCCCTTGCGGGTCGCGAAGACGAGGTACTTGCCCTCGTTGAAGTCGCGTGTCGACAGCACCGACTGGACGCGCTCGCCCTCGCGGAGTGGAAGCAGATTGACGAGCGCTCGGCCCTTCGCCGTGCGCGAGGCCTCGGGCAGCTCGTAGACCTTGAGCCGGTACACCTTGCCGCGGTTGGTGAAGAACAGGAGGTAGTCGTGCGTCGAGCAGACGAACAGATGCTCGATGTAGTCGTCCTCCTTCATGTCCATGCCGGTCACCCCGACGCCGCCACGGCGCTGCTGGCGGTAGGTCGAGAGCGGCAGCGACTTGATGTAGCCCGAGTGGGTGATCGAGATGACCATCTGCTGGTCGGCGATCAGGTCCTCGATGTCGATCTCGCCCTCGGCGTGGGTGATCTCGGTGCGACGCTCGTCGCCGTAGGCCTCCGAGATCTCGCCCAGCTCGTCCTTGATGATCCCGAACACCCTCAGCTCGTCTCCGAGGATCTCACGAAGCTCCTTGATCCGCTCGACGAGGTCGGCGTGCTCCTGCTTGATCTTGTCCGCCTCGAGCGCGGTGAGCCGGCCGAGGGTCATCTGGAGGATCGCCTGAGCCTGGACGATCGACAGCTCGAAGCGCTCGACGAGGCCGCGCCGCGCACTCTCCGGGTCCCGTGATCCGCGGATCAGCGCGATCACCTCGTCGAGGTTCTCGAGCGCGATCAGCAGTCCCTCGAGCACGTGCGCTCGCTCTTCGGCGCGGCGCAGCTCGTACTTCGTCCGCCGGACGATGATCTCGCGCTGGTGGTCGACGTAGTGGCCGATCACCTCGCGCAGCGAGAGCGTGCGGGGGACGTTGTCGACGAGCGCGACCATGTTGACGCCGAACGTCGTCTGCATCGGCGTGTGCTTGTGGAGCTTGTTCAGCACGACCTTGGGGATCGCGTCGCGCTTGAGCTCGATGACGAGCCGCATGCCGTGGCGGTCGGACTCGTCTCGCAGGTCAGTGATCTCCGGGATCTTCTTGTCGACGACGAGGTCGCGGATCTTGAGGATCAGGCCACCGTCGCCGCCCTTGCGGACCTGGAAGGGCAGCTCGGTGACGATGATCGCCTCCTTGCCCTGGCCGATCGGCTCGATATGGGCCTTGGCCTGGACGCGGATCCGCCCGCGGCCGGTGGCATACGCGTCACGGATGCCCTCGCGGCCGAGGATCGTGCCGGCGGTCGGGAAGTCCGGGCCCTTGATGTGCTTCATCAGGCCGTCGACGTCGATACTCGGGTCGTCGATGTACGCGACCGTTGCGTCGATCACCTCCCGCAGGTTGTGCGGCGGGATGTTCGTCGCCATGCCGACGGCGATGCCCGAGCCGCCGTTGATGAGCAGGTTCGGGAAGCGCGACGGGAGGACGACCGGCTCCTGCCGGCTGCCGTCGTAGGTCGGCGCGTAGTCGACCGTTTCGGCGTCGATGTCGCGCAACATCTCGGTGGCGAGGCGGTCGAGGCGGGCCTCGGTGTACCGCATCGCCGCGGCCGAGTAGCCGTCGATGTTGCCGAAGTTCCCGTGCCCGTCGACGAGCGGATAGCGCATCGAGAAGTCCTGGGCGAGGCGCACGAGCGTGTCGTAGATCGCCGAGTCCCCGTGGGGGTGGTACTTGCCCATCACCTCGCCGACGATCTGCGCGCACTTGACGTGCTTGCGGTTCGGCTGAAGGCCGAGCTCGTTCATCACGTACAGCACGCGGCGGTGGACGGGCTTCAGACCGTCGCGGACGTCGGGCAGCGCGCGCCCGACGATGACCGACATGGCGTAGTCGAGATACGCCGAGCGCATCTCCTCCTCGAGCCCGCGGGGCTCGATGTTGCCGCCGCCGATGGTGTCAATCGCAGACATGGCTCACCCTCCTATACGTCGAGGTTGGTCACGAGCCGTGCGTTCTCCTCGATGAACGCCCGCCGAGGCTCGACCTGATCGCCCATCAGCATCGAGAACACGAGGTCGGCCGAGGCCGCGTCGTCCATCGTGACCTTGACCAGCGTCCGCGTGGCCGGGTCCATCGTCGTCTCCCGGAGCTCGTCGGCATCCATCTCGCCGAGGCCCTTGAAGCGGTAGTAGTCGATGCCGCGCTGGGCGATCCCGAGAATCGCGGCGCGCAGGTCCTCGAAGTTGGCCGCGTCCGCACGGGTCTCACCGAGCCGGATCTCGAACGGCGGCGCGCCGGCCAGGGCCTCGAGCTCGCGATGGACCTCGGTGAGGCGCCGATACTCGGTCGCCGCGAGTGTCGCGTGGCGCACCCGGTGGGTCGTGGCCAGTCCGGTCTTCGCCTCGATGGTGCGCACGACGACGACCTCTGGCTCCTCGGCCACGAGCTCGATCTTGTAGGCCTCAGGGCTCTCGCCGTTCTCGCCGTTCTTACCGATCTGGCGCAGCATCTGATCGACTTCGGTGATCTGCTGCTCGAGGAAGCGGGCCTGCTGGAGGAACTCGACGACGCCGTGGCCGTGTGCGGCCCGCAGCGCAGCGGACCAGCCCTCGTACTGCTTGAGCAGCCGCGAGAACCGCTTCCAGCGGGAGTCGGTGAGCTTGAACGGCTTGTTGTAGCGGTCGAAGACGTCGATCTTCTCGAACTTGTCGCCGAGCAGGATGTCCTCGAGCTCGCTTTCACGCTCGAGATAGCGGTGCTTCTGTCCGCGGGTGAGCCGGTACAGCGGCGGCTTGGCGATGTACACGTAACCGGCCTCGAGGAGCGGCTGCATCTCCCGGAACAGCAGCGTGAGCGCCAGCGTGCGGATGTGCGCACCGTCCACGTCGGCGTCGGTGAGCAGCACGATCTTGTGGTAGCGCGCCTTCTCGAGGTCGAACTCGTCGCGCACGCCGGTGCCGATCGCCGTGATCAGTGCCTGGACCTCCGTATTGGCGAGCACCTTGTCGATGCGGCTCTTCTCGACGTTGAGGATCTTGCCCCGGAGCGGGAGGATCGCCTGCGTGTTGCGATCGCGGGCGCTCACCGCCGAACCGCCGGCCGAATCACCCTCGACGATGAACAGCTCGGCCAGGGAGGGATCCTTGACCGAGCAGTCGGCGAGCTTGCCCGGCAAGGTCGAGTTCTCCAGCGCCGACTTGCGGCGGGTGAGGTCGCGCGCCTTGCGCGCCGCCGCGCGGGCCTGCGCCGCCGACACTGCCTTGCGGATGACCGCGCGAGCGTCCTGGGGGTTCTCCTCGAGGAACTCGGCCAGGCGCGCGTTGACGATCGAGTGCACGAAGCCCTGCATGCCGGGATTGCCGAGCTTGGTCTTCGTCTGGCCCTCGAACTGGGGATCGCTGAGCTTGGCGGAGATGACCGCGGTCAGCCCCTCGCGCACATCCTCACCGCTGAGGTTCTCGTCCTTCTCCTTGAGCTCGCCCTTCTCGCGCGCGTACTTGTTCAGTGCGCTGGTGAGGGCCGAGCGGAAGCCCGAGAGGTGCGAACCACCCTCGTGCGTGTGGATGTTGTTGGCGAACGAGAACACCGACTCCTGGTAGGACGCGTTCCACTGCATCGCCACCTCGACGGCGCCCTCGCCGCTCTCGCCGGAGAACGAGACGACCTTCTTGTGGATCGGCTCCTTGTTCTCGTTGAGATAGCTGACGAAGTCGACGATGCCGCCGTCGTACTGAAACTCGGCCCGGTGGCCCTCTCCGCGCTCGTCGACAAGCTCGATCCGCAGACCACGGGTGAGGAACGCGGTCTCCCGCATGCGCTCCTCGAGCGTCTTGAAATCGAGCTCGAGGGTCTCGAAGATGTCGGCGTCGGGGAGGAAGGTCACGGTCGTCCCGGTCTCGTCGGTCTTCTCCCCTCGCTCGAGCGGCTGCTGAGGCTTGCCGCGCTCGTACCACTGCGTCCAGCGATACCCGTCGCGCCGGACCTCGACGTCGAGTCGCTCGGACAGTGCGTTGACGACCGACACGCCAACACCGTGGAGGCCGCCGGAGACCTTGTAGCCGCCCCCGTCGCCGAACTTGCCGCCGGCGTGCAGCACCGTGAGCACGACCTCCAGCGCGGGCCGCTGCTCCTTCTCCATGATCGCGACGGGGATGCCGCGCCCATCGTCGGCGACCGTGACCGAGTCGTCGGGATGGATCGTCACCGTGACCGAGTCGCAGTGCCCGGCGAGCGCCTCGTCGACGGAGTTGTCAACAACCTCGTAGACGAGGTGATGCAGCCCGCGCGGCCCGGTCGAGCCGATGTACATGCCGGGACGCTTGCGGACCGCCTCCAGGCCCTCGAGGACGGTGATGTCCTGCGCGTCGTAACTGCTTTTCTGCTGCGGGCGCTCGGGAGCGCCATTGTCATTCGTCAACGATCCTCCGATGACGTTGAGACGCCCCGGGCTCCGCGCAACGAATGCGCGCCGGGGCGTCGGAAGGGGGTAGACAGAAGAATAGCACAGCCACCCCCGGAAAACCGGTCACACGGCGTGGTGATTTGCCTGCAAATGTAGGAAAAAAGTATCGCCGTGTGACGACTTTGTGTCCGGATATCCAGAGGATCGCAAGCGTCGTTGCCGATGCCCGTTGCAGAACCCCGACAACGTCGAGGACGCGGCCGTGTGCGACCGGCCGACAACCCACGTCGACACGGTCGGCCGACCCCGTGCGGCATCCGTCCGAGAACCACCGCCGACACGCTCAGCGGCGCCCGCCCGACGCGGCCGTGCAGCGCAGCCGCGTGAGCCGATCTGACCCGAGCGCGCCGTTCAGTCGCGTGACGATGTCCGGGCCCATGAGGTCGAGCTCCTGAGCCCAGACCGACGCCGAGCACGTCACCGTCAGCACGCCCCCGCGCTCCCCGGTTGGGTTCGCCTCGGTGGCGATCACCGGGCCGACGACGGTCGGCCACACGCGCTGCACATCGGCGAGGAGGGTCGCCGGCGCCCACTCGTCGCGGGCCCGATCGAGGGCGAGGGCGAGTCGTCGCGGGCTGCGGCGGTAGTGGGTCATCGACGCCGAGCGAGCGTCGTGTCCAGTGGGGATGGGGTCATCACGGAGATCACGCCGCGAGCGCATCCTGGAGGATCCGGCCGGAGGCGACGGTGATGCGTTTGACGTCCGTCTCCCGGGCGCCGGGCACGTGCTCGACGTCCGTCGTGGTGATGACCGATTGGCCGCCGCCTGAGCGCAGCAGGGTGACGAGCGACCGGCGTCGGTGCCCGTCGAGCTCGCTCATCACGTCGTCGAGCAACATCAACGGGGCGGCGTCACGCGTGGCGGCGATCGCCTCACGCTCGGCGAGGAGCAGCGCGAGGAGACCAACTCGCTGCTGGCCCTGCGAGCCGTAGGCGCGCAGCTCCCTGCGCTCACGCAGCAGCGCGATGTCGTCCCGGTGGGGACCGTGCCCGGTGAACCCCCGCTCGAGGTCACCCGCCCGGCGATCGGCGAGCTCCGCGACCAGCCCCTCGACACCGTCCGCGTGCGAGCGTGGACGGTAGGAGATCTCCGTCTGCTCCCCGAGGCCGATCTCGCCGGCCAGACGCGTGAAGCGGGGCGCGAGGGCATCGACCGCGGCGTGGCGATCGGCCATCAGGGCGATGCCGTGATGAGCAAGCTGGACGTCCCAGCTCGCCAGCGAGGCGGCCGACGAACGACCCGCCCGGACGGCGGAGATGAGGGCGTTGCGCTGGGCGAGGGCCTGCGCGTAGGACCGGCGGGTCAACGTGCGGGACGGCCACATCGCCGAGATGAACTGATCGAGATGCGAGCGCCGGAGGGCCGGCGCGCCCTTGACGAGCTCGAGCCGGTCGGGCAGGAAGACGCTGACGAGGGGACGCTGCTCGACGTCGAGCAGCCGTTCGACGGACGCGCCGTCGACCCGCATGTGCTTTGGCTGCCCGGGAGCAAACCCGACGGCGAGCTCATGGCGACCATCATCCCCCTCGGCCTCAAGCACCACTCGCGTCGCCGGCGCACCGAAGCGGACGATCTCTCGCTCGTTGCTCGTGCGGCACGAGCGTCCCGTGCAGGCGAAATAGATCGCCTCGAGCAGGTTCGTCTTGCCGGCGCCGTTGGGGCCCGAGACGACGGTGAGACCGGGCCCGAGCACCGCCTCCGCCGCGTCGTAGCCGCGGAAGTCACGGAGACTGACGGCCCCGACCCGCATCACGCCTCCTACACGTTGAGGCGAATCGGCATGATGAGGTACTGGAAGCGGCTCTCGTCGGCCGCCTCGATGAGACCCGGACGCAGTGGGCTGATCAGCTTGAGCACGACATCTCCCTCGTCGATCGCCTCGAGGCCGGCCCGGAGGAACTCGGGGTTGAAGCCGATCTCGAGCGGTTCACCCTGGAAGGCGACGGGAAGTGACTCGAGGGCCTCGCCGACGTCCGGGGTCTGCGCTGAGACGGTGAGCTCACCCGGAGTGAAGGCGAGTCGCAGCGGCGCGTTCTTCTGCGCTAGGAGACTGACCCGCCGCACGACGTCGGTGAACTCGCCCCCGGCCAGACGCAGCTCGTGCTCGAAACTCTCCGGCAGGAGCTGGCGGTAGTTGGGGAACTGCCCATCGATCAGTCGCGAGGACAGGATCACCCGACCGAGCACGAACAGCACCTGGTTGTGGCCGATGCTCACACTCAGGGCATCGTCATCCTCGGCGCCGTCGACCACGCGGCCAAGCTCGGTCAGCGCGCGGGCGGGGACGTTGGCCTCGAAGGGCGCCGAGAGGTCCGCGTCGAGCTGCGTCTCCTTGACGCTCAGGCGGTAGGAATCGGTGGCGACCATGCGCAGATCGCGGCCGTGCGCTGCGACGCTGATACCGGTGAGCACCGGCCGCGTCTCGTCGCGCGACGCCGAACCGGCGACCTTGCGCGCGGTGTCGACGAACACCTTCGCGGGGATCGAGATCGCCCGGTCCGGGTCCGGCTCGGGGAAGGGGGGGAAGTCCTCGGTGCGCAGCGTGCGGATGTGGAACGTCGCCTTGCCCGCGGCGAGCTCGACGTCCTGCTCGGCCGCGCGCAGCTCAAGGGAGACGATGCCCGGGGGCAGGGAGCGGACGACATCGACCAGGAGCCGAGCCGGGAGCACGACAACACCCTCCCGGGCGACGTCGGCTTCGAGGGGTACTCGCAGGCCAACCTCCATGTCGGTCGCGCGGAGCTCGCATACGTCGCCGGCTTCAAGCTGAATGCCGGACAGCGCCTGGATTGCGCTGCGCGTTGAGGCGACGCGACCGACGGTCTGCAGCTGTCCGAGCAGAACGTCTCGCTCGAGGGAGATCTTCACGATGAATACCTCAGAAGGAAGGTAGAAGTCATAGGGCGAATAGAAGCTGTGGATAACTGCGGATTCGACCGCAGGTAGCGGGGAACTTGTCTGTTGGGCCGGACCGGCAAGTGTGTCAGCAGTTCCGGTCGGCGTCCTCGCCACGGATGATCGCGGTGAGCTGACGGATGTCGTCAACAGCCTGTTGATCGTCAAGCTGACGCGCGGACACGCGCTTGCAGGCGTGGACGACCGTAGCGTGGTTGCGACCCCCGAAAGCGCTGCCGATGGCGGTGAGGGGCGTCTCGGTCAGGTCGCGCACGAGGTAGAGAGCGACCTGGCGGGGCCAGGTGATGCGGGCGGTGCGGCCGGCGGAGATGAGCTCGCCGACCGAGATGCCGTAGTAGCCGGCCACCGTGGTCTGGATCGATTCGATCGAAATAGTGGAGTCGTCGCGGTCGGGATGGATCTGGTCGAGGACGCGGCGGGCGAGCTCGACGGTGATCGGCCTGCCGGTCAGCGAGTGGTGGGCGACGATCCGGATCAGGGCGCCTTCGAGGGTGCGGACGTTATCGGTCACCCGGTCGGCGATCAGGTGCAGGACGGCGGGATCGGGGATCGCGATTCCGTCGAGGGCGGCGCGCTTGCGGAGGATCGCGACGCGGGTCGCGTGATCGGGGGGCGCGAGCTCGGCGACGAGACCGGACTCAAATCGCTCACGCAGACGCTCCTCGACGGTGTGGAGCTGGCGGGGGAGCCGGTCGCAGGTGAGGACAAGCTGCCGACCGGTCTCGTAGAGCGCGTTGAAGGTGTGAAAGAACTCCTCCTCGGTCTTCGCCTTGCTGGCCAAGAACTGGACGTCGTCGATGAGCAGCACGTCGGCGTCGCGGTAGGCGTGCTTGAAGCGGTCGAGTGAGCGGTTGCCCAGCGAGGTGATGAAGTGGTTGGTGAACGCCTCCACCGTCGTGTACCGGACGGTGGCGCCGCCTCCGAACGCCTCGACGTAGTTGCCGATCGCGTGGAGGAGGTGCGTCTTGCCGAGGCCGGGCGGCGCGTGGAGAAAGAGCGGGTTGTAGGCCTGGCCGGGAAGCTCGGCGACGGCGAGGGCCGCGGCGTGGGCAAGGCGGTTGCCGTCGCCGATGATGAACTGCTCGAAGCTGTAGCGGGGCATGAGGGTGCCGGCAGGCTCATCAATGGACTGTGCCGTCGTGCGGCCACCCGGGCGGCGCCGTGTCGTGACGTTGGGCGAACCGCCCGCTTGGGGACTGCCGGCCGTCGCGTTCGCAAAGGTGACCTCGATCGCGGTGCCAAGCGCCGACTGGGCAGCGGTCTCAAGCAAGCGGCCGAAGCGCTTGGCCACCCACGCCTGGGTGGCCGGGGGCGCCTCGAGCAGGATCTGGGCGCCGTCCCAGGCACGCACCTCGAGGGGAGCGATCCAGATGTCGTAGGTCGACTCACCGACCCGTTTCCGCAGTTCGGCACTGATCTCGCGCCATGCGGAGGTCGGCTCGAGATGCGCAGGCAACTCCAAGCGACTCCCTCCCCGGAGTGTCGCGGTTCAGTCATTCAAGAGGCCCCGGTCGCGGTCCGTCCGGGGTGGCGAATATACAACGGGAGATGGGGGTCCCGGTGTGCCCTCGGGCAGTGTTGGCGCAAAGCGCGGGAAAATGCGAGAGGGCGGCCGCGATGCTCGTCCGCGATCGTCCGCGATCGGCGTGCGCAGCACGCGACGGCGGGGATCGGCGGTCTGCGTATACTCAGCCGTCCACCCTTTGTGAAGGGTCGTGAGTCATGAAACGCACCTACCAGCCTAAAAAGCGAAAGCGCGCCCGCACGCATGGGTTCCGCGCGCGCATGCAGACTCGGGCCGGCCGGCTGACGCTTAAGCGTCGCCGCGACAAGGGCCGCAAGCGCCTTACGGTCTGATGCAGTCGTCGGCCGGTTCACGGCCGCGCCCGGGTCGGGGGCGTCTTTCACGCAGCGCCGACTTCGACCGCGTGTTCCGCAGCGGCCGCTCCTATGGCGGCCGTGAGTTCGTGCTGTACGTGTTTCCCCGGGGTGAAGAGGGCGCGCAGCGACTGGGACTGTCCGTTTCGAGGAAGGTCGGCGGCGCCGTCGAACGGAACCGCGTCAAGCGACTGCTGCGGGAGGCATTCGCGGTGGAGAGCGAGCGGTTGCCGGCCGGGATGGATGCCGTCATCGTGGCCCGACAGGAGGCTCGGGCTCTAGCTGAGCGTGAGGGACTGGCCGGAATCCGCCGCTCTCTCGGTGATCTCATCGATCGAGCCGGAGCCAAGGATGCCGGCCGCGATCCGCGGGCCGAGCCGCCGAACGGGTCGGCGCCAGGTAGGGCCATGGACGAGCGTGAAGGCGAGCCGGCGTGAGCGCGCTACGCACGGTGGCGATCGCTCCGATCCGGCTCTACCAGCGGATCCTCTCCCCGGCGTTCGGATCCCGCTGCAAGTACCACCCGTCCTGTTCTGAGTACGCCGCGCAGGCGATTTCCAGATTCGGCATACTCCGCGGGCTTGTCCTGGCCGGCTGGCGGTTGCTGCGCTGCAACCCCTGGAGTCATGGAGGATTCGACCCCGTGGAGAACCAGGGTCTGTTCAAACCACGGCCGCCGGAGATAAGCGACTGACCATGCTCGAGCTCGCGAACATCTTCCAGCCCCTGATCGACGTCTTCGAGACGATGATCAAGGCGATCCACAGCACGATCGGGGGTTCCTGGGGCTGGTCGATCGTGCTGCTCACCGTGTTCGTCCGCGCGCTGCTGCTGCCGCTCACGCTCCGGCAGTTCCACTCGATGCAACGGCTCCAGCGGCTTCAGCCCGAGCTGAAGGCGATTCAGGCCAAGTACAAGGAGGACAAGCAGCGTCAGCAGCAGGAGTTGATGAAGTTCTACAAGGAGAACCAGGTCAACCCGCTCGGCTCGTGCCTGCCGCTCGTCGCGCAGCTGCCGGTCTTCATCTCGCTCTTCTACATGCTGCGCCAGAGCTTGCGCTGGGACATCTGCCCCAAGACGCAGGCCCAGTACCAGCTCACGCACCACCTCGGCCACACACACACGATCCCGTGCGGGCCGAACAATGGCGCGCAGTTCCTCTTCATCCCAGACCTGACGAACAAGGCGTCCGGCGCCGTGCTGATCGTCCTCATCGTCCTCTACGTCGGCACCCAGCTCGGCTCCAGCCTCCTGATGTCGAGCCCGACGATGGACCAGACGCAGCGTCGGATCATGCTCATCATGCCGCTGTTCTTCGTCGTCTTCATCATCAACTTCCCGGCCGGCGTCATCGTCTACTGGATCACGACCAACACCTGGACGATCGGCCAGCAGTACATCGTCAAGCGAAGACTCGGCCCTGTGGGGGCGCCGGTTCCGGTCGGCGCCGCAGCGGTCGTCGACGGCAAGGCGGCCTCCGTGCCTGTGGACAGGAAGCAGGCGGCGACAGCCAACGGCGGAGACGGCGCGGCGAAGACGGTGACGAGTGGCGGACTGGGTGGTCTGCTGCGTCGCAAGCCCGCGGAGGACGCCGCCACGAAGGTGAGCGACCGCCCGCGCACCGCGCCGCCGCCGCCGCCACGCAAGAAGAAGAAACGTTCCGGACGGCGGAGGTAAGACCCGTGAGCACTGGTGTGAGCGAGGCGGGCGAGCGCGTCCGTGAACTTCTCGAGCGGATCGTCGAGGACAGCGAGACCGAGGCGACGATCGATGTCCGCGAGGACGCAGACGAGGTGCTCGCCGAGATCCGCGGCGATGATCTCGGGCTCTTGATCGGCCACCATGGCCAGACGCTCGACGCGATCCAGCACCTCGCCTATCGCATCGCCTTCCGCGGGTCGGACGAGCGTAAGCGGGTCGTCGTCGACGCCGCCGGATATCGCGAGCGCCGCGCCGTCGCGCTCCGCGCCGCGGCCGACCAGGCCGCGGAGGCAGCCATCCACGATGGCCGTGCGGTGTCCCTCGAGGCGATGAGCGCGGTCGAGCGCAAGGTCGTCCACGAGCACCTGAAGTCACGACACGACGTCGAGACGTACAGCGAGGGCCAGGAGCCCGCGCGCAGGCTCGTCGTCGCTCCGCTCGTCAGTTGAGACCCGGGCTCGCCAGGCACTTCCCGCACGAACGGCGGCACGCGAGCGTTTCACGTTTTTCTTGACGGTGAAACAGCCTCAGCGGTCGGTAGGCTGTCGATCGTGGACACCCTCAGCGACTTCGATCGAGGCGTGTTGATCGGGCTCCTCGTCGGGGAGGGGTCGTTCGGCGGCGACGGCAAGCAGCCCCAGGTGACCTTGCGGATGCATACCCGCCACGAGGCTCTCTTCCGGTGGCTCGTCGCTCGCTTGCCCGAGAGCCGCCTGTATGGCCCCTACCACCATGGCGGACGGTCCTACTACCAGTGGATGGCCCGAGGCCGGGTGCTCGTGCACGACCTGCTCCCCATGCTCGAGCGGGAGCTGACGCCAGAGCTCGACGGCCATGCCGCCGAGCGATTCCGTCTCATGTGTGAGCGCTACGCCGGCTACATCGCGCGCGAGCGCGCAACCGGATGAAGCCGGCTGCGGGCCGGGAGGTCGGCGACCTCGCGAAGCGCTTTGCCCTCAGCGACGCCGCCACAGCACATCTCGAGCGCCTGGCCGAGCGCCTGGCTGAGGATCCTGAGGCGCCGACGACGGTGCGCGACCGCCGCGCGGTCATCGACGATCATCTCGCCGACGCACTGGTCGCGATCGAGCTACCCGAGGTTCGGAGCGCTCGAGCGATCGCCGATCTCGGCGCGGGCGCCGGGGTACCAGGGCTCGTTCTCGCCGCCGCACTCCCAGATGCACACGTCTCCCTCGTGGAGAGCAGTCGGCGCAAGAGTGCGTTCATCGCTCGCGCGATCGAGGTGTGCCGACTCGCCAACGCCACAGCCGTCTGTGCCCGAGCCGAAGCCTGGACCGAAGGTCGAGATCGGCATGATCTCATCACCGCACGGGCCCTCGCGACTCCGGCTGTCGTCGGTGAGTACGCGGCGCCATTGCTGCGCATCGGTGGTTTTCTCCTGCTCTGGAGGGGAATCCGCGAGTTCGAGGTGGAGCGTGCCGGCGAGCGTGCCGCGGTCGAGCTCGGACTCGAGCCGGTCCGTGTCGTCCGAGTCGAGCCGTATCCGGCAGCACGGAACCGACACCTCCACCTGATGGTCAAGGTTGCCGAGACACCGTCACGATTCCCGCGTCGTCCGGGGATTGCCGTCAAGCGACCGCTCGGCGGCAGGAACCGCCGATCTGACCGCTCTGCGCGCTAGCTTCAGGCTCCTCATGGGCACGGTGTATGCGATTGCCAACCAAAAGGGCGGGGTCGGGAAGACGACGACCGCGGTCAACCTCGCGGCTTGCGTCGCCGAGGCCGGCTACGAGGCCCTGCTCGTCGACATCGACCCCCAGTGCAACGCGACGCTCGGACTCGGCCTTCCCAAAGACGCCGACCAGACGGTGTACGACGTGCTCGTCGGGTCGGCGTCGCTCGAGGAGGTGCTCCTGCCGTCGGCGATCAAGCATCTCTCGGTGGCCCCCGCCGGGCCCGACCTCGCCGGCGCGACGGTCGAGCTTCCGCGCCAACCCGGGTCAGAGACGCGTCTGCGCGATGCGCTCGACCCCGTGCGTGAGCGGTTCGCCTTCACGCTGCTCGACTGCCCGCCATCGCTCGGCCCGCTGACCGTGAACGCCCTTGTCGCCGCCGATCGGGTGATCGTGCCCGTGCAGGCCGAGTACTTCGCGCTCGAGGGGCTGGCCGGGCTGCTCGACACGCTGTCGCTCATCCAGCGCGAGCTCAATCCGCGCCTGACGGTGGCCGGGATGCTGCTCACGATGCATGATGGTCGCACCCGACTTGCCCAGGACGTCGAGCGCGAGGTGCGCGAGCATTTCCCGGAGCTGGTCTTCAACACCGTCATTCCGCGTAACGTCCGCATCGGCGAGTCGCCCAGCTTCGGCAAGCCGGTCATCCACCACGATCCGCATTGCGCCGGCGCGGACGCGTACTTCGAACTGGCCAAGGAGGTCGCCGCCCGTGGCTGAGAAGCAGAAGGGGATGGGGCGCGGCCTCGCCGCGATCCTGTCCGTCACGCCGAAGGACGGACCCGAGGAGCTCCGCCAGCTCCCCGTCGAGCTGATCTCGCCCAACCCCAACCAGCCGCGCCGCGCCTTCGACGAGGAGGCGCTGCTTGCGCTCGCGGACTCGATCCGGCTGCGCGGCGTCCTGCAGCCGGTCCTCGTCCGCCCAGTCGTCGGCGGCCGCTACGAGCTGATCGCCGGGGAGCGGCGCTGGCGCGCGGCCCGGCTCGCCGACCGGGAGATGATCCCGGCGATCATCCGCAGCCAGGACGACCCCGGCTCGCTCGAGGTTGCCCTGATCGAGAACATGGCCCGCGAGGACCTCAATCCGGTCGAGGAGGCACGAGCCTGCGCGGCCCTCGTCGAAGAGCTCGGGCTCACCCGTGAGGACGTCGGCCTGCGCGTTGGCCGCAGCCGGGTCGCGGTGTCGAACCTCATCCGCCTGCTCGATCTGCCCGACGATGCGCTCGCGCTGCTCGAGCGTGGCGATCTCAGCGAGGGTCACGGCCGGGCGCTGCTGACGAGCGATGACCACGCCGTCCGCCGGCAACTCGCGCGTGACGCGGCCGCTCAGGGCTGGTCGGTGCGCGAGCTCGAAGCTCGGGCTCGCACCGCGGCCGCGCCCGCGGCGCAGCGCCGTCCGCGACGCCGCCGCGCGGCCATCCATCCCGATCAGCAGGCCGCGATCGAGCAGATCTCCGATGCCTTCGGCGCCGCTCTCGGCCGTGAGATCGACGTCAGCGCCCGCGGGGCGGAGTACCGGGCCGAGATCACCTTCGCTTCGCTCGACGACGCGCTCGACCTCGCCCGGCGGCTGCGGCTGCGCTCCGTCGCCTGAGGGCGAGAGTGGGCGCTTCGCCGGCGCCGAATGGATCGGATCGATTCGGCACGCGCCCCCCGGAATCGACCATCTAGAATCCACGCTTCCGGGCGATTAGCTCAGTCGGTTAGAGCGCTTCTCTGATAAGGAAGAGGTCCCAGGTTCGAGTCCTGGATCGCCCATCGTCTTCAGGTGCGGGGTCGAGGGGCACCGACCGCGGCGGACCGGCGCGAGCCCGCCGACCCGCCGCCCAGCCGTGCGCCGGGCGAACTGTGCGCCGTGCAAGCCCTCCGCCGTCATACTGCCGTCGATGGACGAGGTCATCCCCGGCGTCCTGCATTGGCAGGCGCGCCATCCCCAGATCGGCGTCGACGTGAGCTCTTATCTGCTGCTCGAGACCGGCACGCTGCTCGATCCCATCCTCCCCGAGGGCGAGGGGCCCGAGTGGATCGGTTACGACGTCGAGCGGATCGTGCTCACCGTCCGCCATCACCTACGCAGCGCAGCGAGCTTCGATGTTCCGATCTTCGCCCACAGCGCCGGGCTGCCCGAGTTCGACGGGCGGCAGCTCGACGTCATCGGCTACGAGGCCGGCGACGAGCCTGCTCCGGGGGTGCGCGTGCTCCCATTCGGGCGGATCTGTCCCGATGACGCTGTGCTGCACATTGCACTGGGAAATGGAGTCTTGGCCTTTGGAGATGGCCTGCTCAACTACGGTGGCCTCGGCCATCCGCCCGACCAGTACATCGGCGACGATCCTGAGGCGATCAAGGCCGACATCGTCGACGGCCTGCGCCCGCTGCTCGAGCAGCAGTTCGACACGCTGCTGTTTGCCCACGGGCTGCCCGTCGCGCACGGCGGCAAGTCGATGCTCGCCGAGTTCCTCGCCGCGCGCTCGTGACCCCTCGGTTCCGGCGCGTACGTCGAGCGCGCCACAGGCTCGGTCAGAATCTCCGTCTCGACACGAACTCTCGTCCTCGTGGCGGCGAGTTCGTCCAATGACCGGACACAGTTGCCGTCGCGACCTGGGAAGGCGGCTGAGCGCACCGAAGTGCGTCGGCCTCGCGGCAGCCCTCGCGGCAGTGCTCGCCCTCGCCCTCGCCGTCGCGGGATGCGGCAGGTCGGGCGCCTCGTCCACCACGGCCGCCCTCGGCACGCCGGCACTCCCCAGCGCGACTGCGGCAGCCCCGGGCACGACGAGCACGACGCCCACGACGACCACAACGAGCACGACGCCCACGAGGAGCACGGCAGCCGTCGCGACCGCGACGACCCACCTGACGACCCGGGCCGTCGCCGCGTCCCAGGTCCCCAAGCCGGCCATCGTCTGGGACCCGATCCCGTTCGGAGCGGCCCGCCGGGCCGAGATGGCCGCGTACGCAGAGCGCCACTATGGCCTGCACACGTGGAGGCTCGTCGACCCCCACGTGATCGTCATCCACTTCACGGTGACGCCGGACTTCCAGTCGACCTACAACACCTTCGCGCCCGACTACCCGGACTCCGAGCTGCATGAGCTGCCGAATACGTGCGCCCACTTCGTCATCGACCGAGCCGGGGTCATCCACCAGCTCGTCGCGCTGAACACGATGTGCCGGCACACGGTCGGCCTGAACTGGACGGCGATCGGGATCGAGCACGTCGGCTATAGCGACGCTCAGGTGCTCGGCGACCATCGGGAGCTGGCGGCGAGTCTGCACCTCGTCCACTGGTTGCGCTGCCGGTTCGGCATCTCGATTGCCAACGTCATCGGCCACAACGAGAGTCTCAGCAGCCCCTACCACCATGAGCGCGTCGCCTCCCTGCGCACGCAGACCCACTCGGACTTCAACCACGCCGACATGAACGTCTATCGCCGACAGCTCGCGCGGCTCGGATCCTGCCCGCGCGGGTAGTAGGGAGGGCATGGCACCACGCGCTCGGCCCCGCACGAGCCACGACGCTCGTGCGCCCCGCACGAGCCGCGACGCTCGTGACACGCACCCGCGCTTCGTGATCCAGCAGCACGCGGCGAGCACGCTGCACTACGACTTTCGCCTCGAGATCGACGGCGTGTTGCGCTCGTGGGCGGTCCCCAAGGGTCCGTCGACCGACCCGCGTGAGAAGCGACTCGCGGTTGAGGTCGAGGACCATGCGCTCGAGTACGGCGATTTCGAGGGGGTCATCGGCCGCAGCAGCTACGGGGCTGGGGCTGTGATCGTGTGGGACGCGGGCACCTACCGCAACCTCGACGAGGAGCAGACGATGGCGCAGGCGCTCAAAGCCGGCCACGCGAAGATCTGGCTCGACGGCGAGAAGCTCGTCGGCGGCTGGACGCTCCAGCGGACCCGCGGCGGCCCTAAGCCGCAGTGGTTGCTGATCAAGCGCCGAGACGAGGGAGCCGATGCGCGGCGCAACCCCGAGACCGCGCAGCCGCGGTCGGTGAAGACCGGGCGGACCATCGAGCAGGTTGCCAAGGAAGCAGAGGAATGAACGGCACGACCGCACCAGCGCGAACAAGTCGGACGACGCCGCGAGGAGCGCCCGCACAGGCCGAGGCTGCGGTCGTCGGTCGCTGGCCGAAGCCGATGCGCTGGCTCGTGCGCGCGGGATTCGCCGCGCGCGGGATCACCTATGGGCTGATCGGCGTGATCGTCGTCGCCGTCGCCCTGAACACCGGCAATCCCGGCGCGCGTCCGGATCAGCAGGGCGCTCTGTCGCTGATCGCGCAGGCGCCGCTCGGGCGTATCGCGCTCGTCGTGATCGCGGTCGGGCTCGGCGCGTACGCGCTGTGGAAGCTCGTGCTCGCCGTCGCCGGGTCAGGGCCCGAAGGTCGCCGGGATCCCGGCGTCCTTGACCGCATCTCCAACCTCGCGGGCGCGGGGGTCTACGTGGGCTTCTGTGCGGTCGCCGTGCGTGTGCTCACCGGCGCCGAGGGCAACGAGCCGGCGTCCCATCGCCGGCTACTTCCTCATCCGCGCGTCGATCGACGCGCGGCCGGCCAACGCCGCCGGGCTCGACACGGCGCTCACCCAGGTCCATCATCAGCCGTTCGGAACCGTGCTGCTGCTGATCGTCGCCGCCGGGATGCTCGTGTTCGCGACCTTCTCGCTATTCGAAGCGCGCTACGAGCGGCTGTAGACCGCGGGCGGGTAAGTTGCCGGACATGACCCGCTCCCCGATCGATCTGCTCGCGGCCGCGCCAGCGGCCAGCCCCGCCGCCAGACCCGCCGACGCGGTCGACGTGAACGAGGCGCCCCGGACCGGTCCGCCGTCAGGTCACGAGGCGATGAAGGCGACGTTGACGCGTGATCGCTTCACCGACCCCGGCTGGATCTTCGAGCGCAAGCTCGACGGCATCCGCTGCATCGCGGTGCGCGACGGCGCGTCGACGCGTCTGCTGTCACGCAACAACCTCGCATTGAACGGGCGTTACCCAGAGGTGGCCGAGGCGATCTCCGGACAGGAGCCCTCCCGGTTCGCCGTCGACGGCGAGGTCGTCGCGTTCTCTGGCTCTGCGACGAGCTTCGCGCGGCTCGCCCAGCGCGGCCAGCGGTACGTCCCCGTCTACCTGTACGTCTTCGACCTCCTGTGGCTCGACGGCCACGATCTCCGCGGCCTGCCGCTTCGCCGCCGCAAGCAACTGCTGCGACGCACGCTGCACTTCGCCGATCCGCTGCGGCTGACGCCGTACCGCAAGGGCGCGGGCGAGGAGATGTTCGGTTACGCCTGCGCCCACGGCTGGGAGGGTGTTATCGCCAAGCGCGCGGACAGCATCTACACGGCCAGGCGGTCGCGGGACTGGCTGAAGCTCAAGTGCGAGCAGGGCCAGGAGCTCGTGATCGGCGGCTACACGGCACCGCGCGGCTCACGTGAGGAGTTCGGGGCGCTGCTCCTCGGCTACTACGACGGCGATCGGCTGCGGTACGCCGGCAAGGTCGGCACCGGGTTCGATCGGCAACTGCTGCGGGATCTCGGCGGCGCGTTGCGCGACCGCCGGCGCGAGGACTCGCCGTTCGCCGCGCCGGAGGAGGTTCGCGAGCGCGCGGTCAGCTGGGTCGAACCCGATCTCGTCGCCCAGGTCGCGTTCACCGAATGGACCAGACACGGGCGGTTGCGCCATCCGCGCTTCCTCGGGCTCCGGGACGACAAGCCGGCGGGCGACGTGGTGCGCGAGCGATGAGCGCCCCGGGCGCGAGGCGTCGCGGGAGCGCCGAGCCGGAGACGGTGCGCTTCGGGGGGCGCGCGATCGAGATCACCCACCCGAACAAGGTGATGTTCACGAAACCGCGAGCGACCAAGCGCGACCTTGTTCGCCACTACGAGCAGGTGGCGGCGGCGATGTTGCCCCATGTGCGCGGCCGGCCCCTCGCGCTCGAGTCCTACCCCCAGGGCACCGACCAACGTGGCTTCTTCCTCAAGTCGATCCCCGCCCACTTCCCCGACTGGATCGAGCGGGCTGAAATTCCAAAGAAGGGCGGATCGCTGACCCAGGTGATCGCCGGCCCGCCGGCGACGTTCGTCTATCTCGCGGGGCAGAACGTCGTCACTCCCCACATCTGGCTCTCGCGAGTCGACGCACTGCTCGAGCCCGACCGGCTCATCATTGACCTCGACCCCTCGCCCGGCGTCGCCTTCGCCGCGGTGCGAGCCGCCGCGCGCGCCGCCGGCGAGCGCCTGCGCGACGACGGGCTCGCTCCCCACGCGATGGTCACCGGCTCACGCGGCATTCACGTCGTCTGCCCGCTGCGCCGCGGCCCGTCGTTCCCCGATGTGCACGGGTACGCGCGGGCGGTCGCCGAGGACCTCATCGCCGCCGATCCCCGTCGCCTCACCCTCGAGTGGCGCCGGGATGACCGCGGCGCACGCATCTACCTCGACGTCAACCGGATCAACTACGCCCAGCACGCCGTCGCGCCCTATGCCGTCCGGGCGCGCCCGAATGCCCCCGTCGCGATGCCGATCCATTGGGCGGAGCTCGATGACCGGCGGCTCACCGCCGACCGGTGGACGACGCGTACCGCGGCCGAGCGGCTGCGCGCCGAGGGGGACGCGTGGCGCGGGATCGGCCGCCGGGCCCGCGTGCTCCCGAAGCGGTGACTCGCGGCCACGTCAGCGCCGGGTGACGCGCCCGATCACAAACCCGAGCACGAGCGCGCCCGCGACCGCGACTGGCAATGGGTTGCGCCGGACCGCGCTCGAGGCCTGTCCGGCCGCCTCGACGGCCGAGTCGGGCGAGGCCTCGTGCGCCTTGCCGATGAGCCCGTCGCGCGCCTCGGAGACGGACGCCTTGGTCTCACGCAGCTTCGCTCCGGCGCGCGCCTTGACGTCCGTCTTGCGAGCCAGCGCCTCGACCGTGTCGCCGAGCTCCTCGCGGGTGGCTTCGATCTCCTGCTGGATCTGGTCTGGATCGCCTGAGCTCGTCATAGCCGACCCGCCTGTGCCTTCGTCTTCGCCCATTGGACGTCCTCCTTCACGCTCTCTGCCGTCTGCTCGGGCACCGGCGGGGTCGCCTGTTGCAGCTTCGTGCGCCCGCGCAGCGCGAGCACGCCGGCAACGAGTGCGAGCACGCCGGCGACGATGAGCGCGGCCGCCCAGGTGGCGACGGCCGTGGCCACCGCGGCGATAGCGGCGGCGACGAGCGCGCCGACGGCATAGAGCCCGACGATCGCCGCCCCGCCGAACATGCCGCCCCCGACGCCGGCACGCTTGGCCTTGAGCGAAAGCTCGGCCTTCGCGAGTTCGACCTCCTGGCGGGCGAGACGGGTCGTCTGCTCGGACAGCTGCTTGACAAGCTCGGCAACCGGAAGCTCCTCCTGCCTCCCCGGCCCAGCTCGCTCGGTTGTGTTCGCCATCCCTGCCTCCGTGGTCGGTTAGCTCACGGCTTCCCGATCCGCGCAGGCGCAAACGGCGGCGGGCATGGCAAAACGCCGCCGGTGAGAACTCACCGGCGGCGCCGTGCCGCAGTCATTCGGGCTGTTCGCCGGGCGCTTTAGGCCGCGCGGCGCAGGCCGTCGAGCTCCGAGCTGCCGGCGAGCCGGCTGAGGCCGCGGGACTCGAGCTCGCGGGCCCGCTCGGCCGAGATGCCGAGCTCGCTGCCGACCTGCCGCAGCGTGCGGGGCTCCTCGCCGCTGAGTCCGAAGCGCAGCTGGATGACGTTGCGCTCGGCCTCGGGCAGCTGTCCGACGATGAGGTTCACCCGGTTGTCGCGGTCGGACTCGACGATCTCCTCGGCGGGCTCCGGCCGTTCGCTGGCCAGCATGTCGCCCAGCGCGGTCTCGCCGTCGTCGCCGATCGGCTGATCGAGGCTGGTCAGACCACGGCTCAGCTCGCGCAGCTCCGCGACCTCGTCGACGGTCAGCTCGGCGACCGCGGCGATCTCCTCGTCGGTCGGTTCCCGACCGAGCTTGGTGTTGAGCTCGCTTTCGATCTTGCGGACCTTGACCTGCCGCTGGGCCACGTGCACCGGCACGCGGATCGTGCGGCCGTGATTCTGCAGCCCGCGCTGGATCGCCTGGCGGATCCAGAGGGTTCCGTAGGTGGAGAACTTGAAGCCGCGCCGCCAGTCGAACTTCTCGACCGCGCGAATCAGCCCCAGCATGCCCTCCTGGACGAGATCCTCCATCGGCAGGCCGTGGCCCTGGTAACGCCGCGCCTGAGAGACGACGAGCCGAAGGTTCGCGTTGATCATGCGGTCCTTGGCGGCAAGGTCACCGCGCTCGATCCGCTTGGCCAACTCGACTTCCTCGGCCGCGGTGAGCAGCGGATGGGCCCGCGCGCTCCGCAGGAACAGCTCGAGGGAATCGGCGGCACCCGAGCTCAGCTCGGTCGTGGTAAGACGGGTCTCGCCCGCCTCGCCGCGGCCTCCGGCGTGGGCGCTGCGCCGCCTGATCTGGCGGCCGTTGCCACCCGCCGTCGCGGCCTTGCGGCCACTGCGCACCCGGGCGCTTGTGGGGGTTTGGTGGCGATCGCTTCGCCCACGCGAGGCGGGTTCGCGATCGCGGGTATCAGGGGTATTCAGCTCTAGCTCCGTAAATCGCATGTTCGATAGGTATCGAATTATAACACTTGTACGACAGATGTCGAACCATCTGTTCGGCCTGCAAAAACTCGTGGTGTGCTGGAACACGCCCGCCGCGCTGATGTAGCGGTGGTCGTGCCCCAGAGCCCTGGGTTTACCTCGCCCAGCGACCGCCAAACCCGCTTGGGGCGCATGTGTTCGCCCGGTCACATCGGTTTGAGCGGCGCCGGCCCTGGCGTCCCTGGGCACACGCTCACTATCTGTACGGTCTCGGGGCCTTGTGGTTACGCGCCGTGCGGCTGGGTGAACCGGCCTGTGCGGCAGTTGCGGCGGCGCATCCGGGCCGGCCGAGCTTCACGGGAGCCTCCACCGGGCAGCCTATACTTGCGAGACCTCAGATAGGGAGCCGCGACAGTGCAGGAGATGGTCATCTACGGAGTGAGCTTCGACATGGTCGGCAAGCAGCCGATCGTGCTGCTGAAGACCGTGGAGAGCAATAAGTTCCTCCCCATCTGGATCGGCCATCCGGAGGCGGCGGCAATCCTGATGAAGCTCCAGGGCGCCTCGACGCCGCGGCCGATGACGCACGATCTGCTCTCCGACGTGCTCGGCGAGCTCGAGGTCGAGTGCACGCGGGTCGCCGTGACCGAACTGCGCGAGAACACCTTCTACGCCTCGATCAGCCTCCGCGCCGGCACCCGGGAGCTCGAGATCGACTCACGGCCGAGCGATGCGCTCGCCCTCGCCGTTCGCTCCGGCGCACCGATCTTCGCCGCCGACGAGGTGATCGCCGAGTCGGCGATCGAGTTCGAGCACGAGGTCGAGGACACCGAGGAAGTTGTCGAGAAGTTCAAGGACTTCCTCGATCGGGTCACGCCCGAGGACTTCGCGGGCGAGTAGCCCCGGCCGTAGAGGGCCTCGGGCATCAGGGCCGAGCGCAGCGCGAAGAACTGCTTCAGGATCGCGCGCTGGGTCTCAAGCCTCATGTCTGCGCTCCGCGGCGCGCAGAATACGCTCGATCAGCTCGTCGAAGGCAATTCCGGCGGCATCGGCGGCCTGCGGGAGCAGGCTCGTCTCGGTGAGCCCGGGGATCGAGTTGGCCTCGAGCACGTAGAGCTCGCCGGTGTCGTTCTCGAGCATGAGATCGACGCGGGAGAAACCCGAGCAGCCGAGCAGCCTGTGGACGGCGAGCGCGAGCTCCGCGGCCCGCTCCGCCGCGCGCCCGCCGAGCTCGGCCGGGCAGACGAACCGCGTGCGTCCGATCTCGTAGCGGCTCTCGAAGTCGTAGAAGTCCTCCTGCTCGGGCACGGCCTCAACGATCGGCAGCGCCCGCGGGACCCCACCCTCCTCGGCGATCGACACCGCGAGGTCGCGGCCGGCGACGTAGCGTTCGAGCAGGACCTTGCGGTCGTAGGAGAACGCGGCGACGAGCGCCGCCGGGACGTCGCCCGGCGCCCGGGCGAACTTGATCCCGAGCGCCGACCCCTGGCCGGCCGGTTTGACGACGATCGGGAACTCGAGGCGCTCCTCGATCGCCGGCAGCGCCCGGGCCGCGCCGAGCTCACGGAACGCGGTCTCGTTGAACGCATAGAAGTCCGGCGTTGGGATCCCGGCGTCGCGCATGGCGTGCTTGGCGAGCACCTTGTCGGCCGCGCGGATGCACGCCGACACGCCGGAGCCGGTGTACGGGATCCCCATCACCTCGAGCAGCTCCTGCACGGTGCCGTCCTCGCCGTCCCGTCCGTGAAGAGCGACGAAGGCGACGTCAGGCCGGGCTTCGGTCAGCCGCTCGACGAGGTCGGCGCCGACGTCGATGGGGACGACCTGATGACCGAGCCGCTCGAGTGCGTCCTCCACCCTGGCTCCGGACTTCAGCGAAACCTGGCGTTCGAGCGATCGGCCGCCCTTGAGCACCGCCACGCGCCTGCCGCCCGCTCGTCGTCCGGCCTCGCTGCCCTGGGCGGCGCGCGTGCCGTCCGGCTTGTTCATCCGGCGCGCTTGCGCGGCAATCTCACGACCTTGGCGAGCTCCGGAGCAAGGAGCGCCGCCTCCGACGTGGTGCCGGTCCCCGGCGCCGAGGCCCGCCGCGGATCGCCGCCCGCGCCGGTGCGCTTGGCCCGGCTCGCGGGCACGGCGCCGGTGAGCGTGCTCCACAGCTCGACCTGCTCGCAGACGACCTCGCCGATCCGGCGAACGCCCTCGCGGATCTCCTCTTCGCCGACGCCGGAGAAGTTGAGCCGCATCTCCGAGCCACCCCGCCCGTCGGTGAACGCCGCCCGGCCGGGCACGAAGGCGACGTGCTCCTGGAGTGCCCGTGCGAGCAGGTCGGTGGTGTCGATGTAGGGGGGCAGCGTCGCCCAGATGAACAGGCCGCCCCGGGGATGGGTCCACTCGGCCTCACGGGGCAGGTTCTCGGCCAGCGCGTCGAGCATGACGTCCCGGCGCCGTCGGTAGATCTCGTTCAGGGAGCGGACGTATCCCTCCCATGCGCCGGACTCGAAGTAGGCCGCGACGAAGTACTGCGAGATCGACGACGAGCACAGATCCGCGGCCTGCTTGCCGATGTTCATCTTCGCGAGCACCGGCGCGGGCGCGACCGTCCAGCCGAGGCGCACTCCGGGCGAGAGGATCTTCGAGAAGGTCCCCGCGTAGATGACGAACTCGTCGTCGAGCGCGCGCAGTGCGGGCAGCGGGTCGCCCTCGTAGCGCAGCAGGCCGTAGGGATTGTCCTCGAGCACGAGCAGCTCGCGTTCGGCGGCGATGCGGACGAGCGCGCGGCGGCGCTCGAGTGACAGGGTGACTCCGGCGGGGTTGTGGAAATTCGGCACGGTGTAGATGAACTTGGGCCGCCGGCCGCTGCGCTCGAGCTCGTCGAGCGTCTCCTCGAGCGCGTCGATCCGCATCCCGTCCCGGTCCATCGCCACCTGGACGACGTCGGCCTGGTAGGCGCAGAACGTCGGCACGGCGCCGGGATAGGTCGGGGCCTCGGCGACGACGACATCGCCGGGGTCAAGCAGCGTCTTGCACGCGAGGTCGATCACCTGCTGGCCGCCGGTGGTGACGAGGATCTCGTCGGCATCGGCCTCCATGCCCTCGGCGCGCATCACCTCGACGATGCACTCCTTGACGAGGCTCAGCCCCTCGGTTGGCCCGTACTGGAGGGCTCGTGCGCACGACTCGGCGGCGACCGTCCCCATCAGCGATGCATACGAGTCGGGCGGGAAGGTCGAGGTGTCCGGCATCCCGCCCGCGAGCGAGATCACGTCGTCACGCTCGGTGAGCGCCATCAGATCCCGCATCGCCGATGACTTCATCACCTTCGTGCGCTCGGCGAACAGCCCGGCATAGCGCTCGATGTCGCGAGCGGTCGAGCGCGGACGTCGACCACGCCCCCCAGACCCGTCAACACCGGAGCCACGGCTCATCGGTGCCTCTCCACTATCGTCACGACCGGTCACGGTACAGCACGGTGCATCTGCTCTTCGACATCTTCCAGGGAATGGGGATCGCCGCGGCGGTGGGAATTCGCCCCTTCCTGCCCGCCCTCGCGGTCGGCGCGCTCGCCGACGCGAGCGTCGAGATCCATTTCAACCACACGGACTACTCTTTCCTGCAAAGCGCGGGTTTCCTGCTCGCCATGGCGATCGGTGCCGTGATCCTCGTCGTCGCCGAGCGCAAGGTCCCCGAGGAGCGGCTGCACCGCGGCCCGGGCGGAGTCGTGCTCGCCCTCATCGCTTTCGCCCTCGGCGCCCTGTTCTTCGCCGGATCGCTGTGTCGCGGTCACTACCTCGTGTGGCCGGGCTTCATCGGCGGCATCGTGTGCGCCGCGATCGGGCTGGCCGCCACCCGCCCCCTGTTCGCACGGGTGCGAGCCCGGCTCGACGACGACGCGGCCGCCGCCGTGCCGCTCTACGCCGAGGCCACCGCGCTGCTGACCGCGATCCTCTCCGTCGTCGCCCCACCCCTGGGCCTCATCGCCGTCCTGCTGCTCGCGTGGCTGCTGATCGCCGGACGGCGGCGCGAGGGCCAGAAGTACGCCGGCCTGCGGATCCTCAAGTGAGCAGCCGCAAGAAGCTCGTCCTCACGGTCATCGACGCGCTCAAGCCCGAGATGCTCGAGCGGGCGATCGCGACCGGCCGTGCTCCCGCCCTCGCCCGGATCCGCGAGGAGGGCTGCTACGTCGAGGATTGCGTGGCCGCGTTCCCGTCGGTCACCCCGGTGTGCGCCGCCTCGATCACCACCGGTGCCGGGCCCGACGAGCACCTCATCCCGAGTATGAACTGGTACCACCGCGAGGAGGCGCGCTACGTCGAGTACGGCTCGAGCTTCTCGGCCAGCCGTCAGTTCGGGGTTCTGCGCTCGCTCACCGACACCGTCTACCGGATGAACGCCGAGCACCTGTCCCACGACATCGAGACGGTCTTCGAGTCGCTCGACGACGCCGACGTGCGCACCGCGGGGACGACCTATCTCATCTACCGCGGCCGCCACCAGCACGAGGTCGCCCAGGAGACGGCGCTCGCGCGGATCGTCACCTCGACCCTGTTCCGGCGAACGATCGACGGCCCACTCGAGCTGTTCTACGCCGACCTCTACGCGAGCCGGAAGACCGGCTGCCGGGGCCAGCTCGGGATGCCCGGGATCCGTGACCAGCACACCGGCTGCGTCGGTGCCTATCTCGTCGAGAACGACCTGTTCGACTTCATGCTCTTCTCGCTGCCTGACAACGACGCCTTCAGCCATAAGAACGGGCCGTTTGCCCAGGTGACCTCGATCGCCGCTGCCGACCGGCAGCTCGAGCGGCTCATGCACGCGGCCGGCGGGCCCGACGCCTTCCTGCGGGACCATGCGGTGATCGTCTGCTCGGATCACTCGCAGGCCGCTGTCGAGGAGCGCATCCGCCTCGACCGCGCGTTCGCCGATTTCGACGTGGCCACCCCAAGCGCCGCCCGCTCCGTCGGAGCCGAGGTCGCGCTCAGCCCCGCGCAGCGCTCGGCGATGATCTACGTGCTCGACGACGAGCGCCGGGACGCGGTCATGGAGCGGGCCGTGGCCACCGCCCGCGAGGTCGAGGGCGTCGACCTCGTGCTGTGGCTCGACGGTGATGGCGACGAGGCGGTCGTGGCCAGCGAGCGTGGCGTGCTGCGGTTCGCCGCGGGCGGCGAGCTCGAGGACCTCGGCGGAGCGCTGTGGAGCGTCGAAGGGGACCTCGCCGCGCTCGGCGCCGAGGTGCAGGACGGGCGCCTGCTGACCCCGGAGTACCCGGACGCGCTCGCCCGCATCTGGTCCTCGCTCAAATGCCCGACCTCCGGGGACGTGCAGCTGTCCGCCGCGCCGGGCTACGAGTTCGTCGACTGGGGCGGCGCCGACCACGTCGGTGGCGGCAGCCACGGCTCCCTGCATCGATCCGACTCGCTCGGCGCGCTGTTGTGGTGCGGCACCGGTCCGGCCTCGAGTGACGTCCAGGAGCAGTGGACGCTCCGCGACGTCGCGCCGCTGGTCAGGGGACATTTCGGAGTCTGAGCCGAGAATCCGTCCGGATTAGGAGGCCGTTAGCATCCGCGTGCCCTTACGGACCTCCGACACAACGCCGATACATTCATCGCATGCCCGATGACCTGACTCACACCGTCGAACTCCCGTTTCACCTTCGGGTTCGACATGGCGTGCGCCAGACGGAGAATTGGCTTCAACTCATCCGCTTCGTCACCGTTGGCGCCAGTGGCTACGTCGTCAACCTCGGCGTGTTCGCCGCCTGCGTGCACGTGCTCGGGATCAATTACAAGATCTCCGCCGTGATCGCCTTCGTCGTCTCCGTATTCAACAATTTCTGGCTCAACCGGCATTGGACTTTCGATGCCAAGCACCAGCATCCGATGTTCCAGGCCGCCCGCTTCTTCGCCATCTCGCTGCTCACCTTCGCCTTCACCTACGTGCTGCTGATCGTGCTCGTCGACAGCGCCGGAATGAGCAAGGTGCCGGCCCAGGCGATCGCCATCGCCGCCGGAACGCCGCTGTCGTTCGTCGGACAGAAGCTTTGGAGCTTCCGCGCGTAGCCGCCCGGCTCGCGCAGCTCCTCGCGCTACTGGCAGCCCTCCTCTCGGCGGTCCTGCTCGTCCCGGCCTCGGCCGCTGGGTCGACGACGACCATCCCCGCGGCCGATCCAGGCGCCCCGGTCCTCGTCCCCACCCAGGACGCCCCGCCCAAGGGGTACCGGCTCACCGCTCGCGAGGCGCGCGCCATCGCCGCGCGGGCCGCGGTGACCGTCGCCGAGCTGCATCGTCATCCGCGGCTCATCCCCTACGAGTACACGAAGGGGCCGGGACGCTGGCAGGTGAGCTGGTTCTCGCCGGGGCCGCGCGGCAAGGAGCTTGCCCAGGTCTACGTCGACGACGCCAGCGGTCGGGTGACAGAGGCGTGGACCGGGTTTCAGGTCGCGTGGACGATGGCCCGCGGCTATCCGGGCGCGTTCGGCCGGCGCGTCAACGCCTGGTACGTGTGGCTGCCGATGTGCGTCCTGTTCGCGCTGCCGTTCATCCCCTGGCGGCGGCGCCCCGGGCTGCTGCATCTCGACATCGTGGTGCTACTCGCGTTCTCGATCTCGCTCGCCTTCTTCAACCACGCCCGGATCGGGCTTTCGGTGCCGCTCGTCTATCCGCTGTTGCTCTACCTGCTCGTGCGGATGCTGCTGCTCGCGGGAGGCCGAGGGCGTCCCCGCCGCCCCCTGCGGCTGCTCGTGCCCACCTCGTGGCTCGCGGTCGGGGTCATCTTCCTCGTCGGCTTCCGCGTCGGGCTCAACCTCGCCAACTCCAACGTGATCGACGTCGGCTACGCCGGGGTGATCGGCGCCGACAAGGTGATCCACGGCAAGCCCCTGTACGGCAACTGGCCCAAGGACAACGCCGCCGGCGACACCTATGGTCCGGTCAACTACTACGCCTACGTCCCCTTCCGGGTGCTGTTCGGCTGGAGCGGGGCGTGGGACAACCTGCCCGCTGCCCACGCCGCGGCGATCGTCTTCGATCTGCTCACGCTGATAGGGCTGTTCTTCCTCGGGCGCCTGACCCGCGGTCCGACGACGGGGATCGTGCTCGCCTACGCCTGGGCGTCGTATCCCTTCACGCTCTACGCCCTGAGCTCGAACAGCAACGACGCCCTCGTCCCGCTGCTCGTCGTGCTCGCGCTGCTCGTCGTGCGGTGGGCGCCGGCCCGTGGTGCCGCGGCCGCCCTTGCCGGACTGACGAAGTTCGCGCCCCTCGCCCTCGCGCCCCTGCTCCTGCGGGGCGTCGGGCCGAAGCCGAGCCTGCGCCAGGCAGCCGGCTTCGTGGCCGCGTTCGTCGCCACCGTCGTCGTTGTGATGCTCCCTGTGTTCGGCGACCTCCACGCCTTCTGGCACGACACGATCGCCTACCAGGCGGGGCGTGGGTCACCGTTCTCGATCTGGGGCCTGTGGGGCGGGTTGAGCGTCGAGCAGCACCTCGTCCAGGGCGCCGCCGCAGGCCTCGCCCTCGCCGTCGCGTTCGTGCCGAGGCGTCGCGGGATGCTCGAGCTCGCGGCGCTCGGGGCGGCGGTCGTGATCGCGCTCGAGCTCGGGATCACCCACTGGTTCTACCTGTACATCGTGTGGTTCTTCCCCCTGGTGATGCTCGCCCTCGTGCTCGCGCATCCGCCCTGCGCGGACGAGGATCCCGGCGCTATCGAGTCTCCGGGGGCGGCTCGAGCACCTGCTCGATCGAGCGCGCTCGCATCGGCTCGGCCGCCCGGATGACGACTCCGTTGAGCCAGGGATCGTCGCCGGATGTCTCGAATCGCACCGGCATCTTGGTGACCATCGCCTCGAGCGCCTGCTCGCGCTTGACACCGATCACGCCGCCCCGCGGCCCGGTCATGCCGACGTCGGTGATGTAGGCCGTCCCGCCGGGGAGCACGCGGGCATCGGCGGTCGGGACGTGGGTGTGCGTCCCGACGACCGCGGTGACCCGGCCGTCGAGGTGCCAGCCCATGCCCACCTTCTCGCTCGTCGCCTCCGCGTGGACGTCGACGAGCACGTGGTCGACCTTGCCCTTGAGTCCGTGCAGGGCGGCGTCGATCTCAGGGAAGGCCGGCCGTGCGGCGTTCATAAACAGATTGCCGGACACCGAGACCACGCCGAGCCGCACGCCGTCGCGTTCGACGACGCACGAGCCGTGGCCGGGCTGGCTGACGAGAAAGTTGGTCGGCCGCAGGATCCCGTCGTGGGCGTCGAGGTAGGGATAGATCTCGCGATGACGGTAGGTGTGGTTGCCGAGGGTGATGACATCGACGCCGGCCGCGAACAGCTCGTCGGCGTTCCTCGGCGTGATCCCGATGCCACCGGCGGCGTTCTCGCCGTTGACGACGACGAATGTGAGCGCGTAGCGCTCGCACAGCGATGGGAGCAGTGCGAGCAGGGTGCGCCGACCGATGCCGCCGACGATGTCGCCGACGAAGAGGATGTTGGTGTCTTGGCTCATGTCTTTGTCGGTGCGCATACTTCCACCTGTATGCGTTTAAGGCTTTCGTGGCGCGATCGGGGAACGGGCGCATCCCCCGCGCAATCCCCGGACGACGAGCCCGGCGAGATCACTCGCGGTCGCCCGGATGCCTCCGCGGCGCCGGGCGGCGCGCCCGACGCGGACCGAGTGGCGAACGGGCCCGCCCCGTCCGGGCCGGTGCCGTCCGACCACCCCGCGGCGGCCCCGAACGTCGTCGCTCCGGTGATCGTCCCCCGGTGGATCCAGCTCGTCCTGCTGCCGCTCGCCCTGCTCGGCCTGTGGGCGCTCGCCCGGGCCGCGGGCACCGTGCTGCTCGTCCTCATCGCGGCGAGCATCGTCGCGCTCATCCTCAACCCGCTCATTCGTCGCATCGAACGCTCGCGCATGCCTCGCGGGATCGCCATCGCGTTCGTCTACCTCGGGATCCTCGCCATCCTCATCGGCATCGGCGTGCTCCTCTCGGATCCGATCAGCACCCAGGTCAGTCGGCTGCAGCGGGACGTGCCGCACCTCATCCACTCAGCCAACCGGGACCTGACGAACGTCCAGAACTGGCTCAACCAACACGGGATCCGGATCCACATCCAGCGTCAGGGCCAGACCGCGCTCGACACGCTTCAAAAGGACGTCCTCAAGAGCTCGGGGAGCATCCTCACCTTCTCTCGCGATCTGCTCTCGCAGGTCGTCACGGTGTCGTTCGACCTCGTCCTCGTCCTCGTCCTCTCGATCTATCTGCTCGTCTACGGCAAGCAGATCGGCGCGCTCGTGCGACGGGTCATCCCACCCGGCGATGGCACCCCGGAGGACGACTTCCCGCTACTTGTCCAGCAGGCCGTGTTCGGCTATGTCCGCGGGCAGATTCTCTTCAGCCTGATCATGGGCTCGAGCGCGGCGCTCGCCCTGTGGATCTTCGGCGTCGTGGGGATCTTCCCGGCCGGCCAGCAGTACGCCGTCTTCTTCGGGGCCTTCTATGGGTTCATGGAGTTCATCCCCTACATCGGGCCGATCATCGGGCCGCTCCCGGCCATCCTCGTCGCTCTCTTCAACGATCCCGTGAGCGCGCTGTGGGTGATCCTCCTGTTCGTCGCCCTTCAGCAGCTCGAGGGGCATTTCGTCGCCCCGCAGGTGTTCCGCATCTCGTTGCGCATCAATCCGATCCTGATCATCCTCGGCCTGCTGATCGGCTATCAGCTCTACGGGATCGCCGGGGCCCTGCTCGCCCTTCCCGTGGCCGCGGTCCTGCGCCAGACGGTCCTCTACCTCCGGCGCCATCTCGTGCTCGAGCCGTGGATGGTCGGCGCGCCCGGACTCGGCGTGTTACCGCTCAGCCCCGAGCACTGCCCCGAGTGCGGCCAGGTGTCGTCGACCGACGACGCCTTCTGCCGGCGCTGCGGCGCGTCACTTGAGCCCCGGGTCAAGACGCCCAGGTAGCCTCCGCCACCGTGTCGACTCCAGCCGCCAACGGCGACGGCCGCGCGAGCCTGTCCGCGCGCTCGCTGACCAAGCGCTTCGGTCCCAGGACCGCGCTCAACGAGGTCAGCTTCGAGCTCACGCCCGGCGAGCTCGCTGCGATCATCGGGCCCAACGGGGCGGGCAAGACGACCCTGCTCTCGATTCTCGCCGGCGTGCTGTCGCCGAGCGAGGGCGAGTTGGCCAGCGCCGGTGGCGAGATCGGCTGGGTACCCCAGCAGCCGGCGCTCTACGGGAAGCTGTCGGTGGCCGAGAATCTGCGGCTCTTCGCCCGGCTCGAGCACCGTCCCGACCCTGAGGCCACGGTTGCGCAGATGCTCGAGCAGACTGGGCTCGAGGATCGCGCCGACGAGGAGGTCGGCCGCCTGTCGGGCGGTAATCAGCAGCGGGTCAACATCGCCATCGGCCTGCTGTCCGAGCCGACGGTGCTGCTGCTCGACGAACCGTCGGCCTCGCTGGACCCGCGCCAGCGCGAGCGCCTGTGGGAGTTCATCGGCGGCCTCTCCCATCGCGGCACGACGGTGGTGTTCTCGACCCACAACGTGGCCGAGGTCGAGCGCTACGCCGATCGCGTGCTCGTGCTCGTTGACGGCGAGCTCCTGTTCACCGGCACGCCCGCCGCCCTCGAGCATGAGGTGGGCGGCGACACGCACGACTTCGAGCATGCGTTCGTGAGCTTCCTGCACGCCCGAGGGCACTGACGCCATGCGCTGGCTGTTCGTCAAGGACCTCCAGATCCTCCGGCGCTCGCCGCTGCTCGTCGGCCTGCTGATCGTCTATCCGATCGCGATCGCGCTGATGATCGGCTTCGCCCTCTCGAGCCCACCCGGCAAGCCGAAGGTCGCGTTCTACAGCGAGGTCGCGCCCGGTCAGGGGCGGATCAGCCTCGGGAACCAGCGCGTCAACATCTCCGACTACGCGAGCGAGCTGTTCAAGTCGATCGATCCGATCAAGGTCCACTCCCGCGCGGAGGCGATCGCCAAGGTGCGCGACGGCGAGGCGCTCGCGGCACTGATCATCCCCGGGGACATCGCGTCGCAGATCCAGAGCCTCGTCACGAGCGGAGTCGGCAGCCCGACCGTCGAGCTGATCCTCAACAACAAGGACCCGCTCGATCGTCAGTTCGTCGACCAGGCGATCACCGCGCGCCTGAACGAGGTCGAGCAGGCCGTCTCCCGGCAGGTGCTGAAGGTCGCCGTCACCGACCTCCAGCAGGTGCTCGATGGCGGTTCGATCCAGCTGCTCGGGCAGAACTTCCCCCTGCTGGGCCTGCGGAACTCCCGCACGATCATCCAGGGCACGGTCGCCGCGCTGCCGAAGAACTCGAGCCTGCGCGCCCCGCTCCAGCAGGTGATCGGCTTCTCGGACCTCGCGATCCAGGGGCTCGGCTTCGCCGGCCCCGTGCTCGGTTCGATCGGCAGCCCGCTGACCGTCGATCAGACCGAGCTGGCCGGCAACACGACGCCGACCGATACCTACGCCGCCGCGATCGCCGTCGTCATCTCGCTGATGTTCGTGACCCTGCTGCTCGCCGCCGGGCTGCTCGCTCTCGAACGTTCCGAGAACGCCTACGCCAGGCTCGTCCGCGGGCTCGTCTCGCCGGGGCGCCTGCTCAGCGAGAAGGTCAGCCTGTCCGCGGCCTGCGCAGGTGTCGTGACGCTGGTCATGGCGATCTTCGTCGGGTTGTTCGTCCACCTCGAGTGGGCGCGGTTCCCGCTGTGGGTGATCGCCCTCGCCTTCGCCGGGCTCGCGTTCGGCGCGCTCGGCGCGGCGCTCGGCGCAATGGCCCGGGAGCTCAGCGCCGCCTCGCTGCTCGCCTTCCTCATCTCGCTGCCGATCGCCTTCGTCGCGCTCGTGCCGGCGAGCGCTGTCTCGGGAGCGCTCAAGACGGTGCTCGACATCGTCTCGTTCGTGTTCCCGTTCCGTTCAGCACTGGAGGCGGTCAGCAACGCCTTCGCCGGCGGATCGCCGGGAATCGGGTGGCCGTTGCTCCACCTCGCGGTGCTGACCGTCGTCTTCTGGGCCCTCGGCCGACTCGCGCTCCGCCGCTTCGTCTAGGAGGCGACGCTGAGCGTGGTTCAGCGCTGGCCGGTCACCGAGCGGAACAGCACGATGCACACGGCCGCGATGATCAACGCGATGATGGGCAGGCCCCAGCCGATCACGCCGGCGACCGCGAGCACGGCACCGAGGACGCCGACCGTCCCGGTGACCCCGGCCGCCGCCACCAGTCGCTCGGCCCGCTTCTGACGGGCGGCCCGCGGCACGTAGTTGCCGCGCTTGTCGAGATTCGCCATGTCTGGAGCGTACCGCCTCGCAGCGGTCCCCTAATCTGGGGGGGGTCATGGCCGCCGCACACCACATCCTCTTCTACGACTACGTTGAAGACATGGCCGAGCGCCGCGGCCCCTATCGGGCCGCGCACCTGGCCAGGATCGCCACGGAGCGGGAGGCCGGCCGCGTCGTCATGGCCGGAGCGCTCGGCGACCCGCCCCACGGGGCGGCGATCGTGTTCACCGGCTGCGAGCCGGAGGCGATCGAGCGCTTCGCCGCGGACGACCCGTACGTCGAGGCCGGACTCGTCGTCGCACGGCGGATCGAGCGCTGGAACGTCGTCTGACGGCCCTCCCGGCCAGCGGCCGTCCGGGGGTATGCTCAATTTCACCATGGCCTTCCCGCAGACCCGCCTGCGCCGCCTGCGCCGGACCAGCGCCATCCGGGGGCTCGTGCGCGAGACCCGACTGGACCCGGCGGACCTGGTGCTGCCGATGTTCGTCGCCCACGGCATCGATCGCCGCGAGCCGATCGAGGCGATGCCGGGCGTCGACCGGCTGTCGATCACGCACGCCGTGCAGGAGGCCGGCGAGTCCGCCGAGCTCGGCATCCCGGCCGTGCTCCTGTTCGGCCTGCCGGCGAGCAAGGACGAGGAGGGCTCCGGGGCCTGGGATGACGAGGGCGTCGTGCAGCTCGCGACCCGGGCGATCAAGGAGGCGCATCCCGACCTGCTCGTGATCACCGACCTTTGCCTGTGCGAGTACACAAGCCACGGCCACTGTGGCGTCGTCCGCCCCGACGGCGCCGTCGACAATGATGCGACGCTCGAGCTGCTCGCGCGCACAGCGGTCTCGCAGGCTCGCGCCGGGGCCGACGTCGTCGCCCCGAGCGACATGATGGACGGCCGCGTCGGCACGCTGCGCGCGGCGCTCGACGACGAGGGGCTCAGCGAGACGCCGATCCTCGCCTATTCGGCGAAATTCGCCTCCGCGTTCTACGGGCCGTTCCGCGAGGCGGCTGACTCCACCCCCGCCTTCGGCGATCGCCGCGGCTATCAGATGGATCCCGCCAACGGCGCCGAGGCCCTCCGCGAGGCGCGACTCGACGCCGAGGAGGGGGCGGACATCCTGATGGTCAAGCCCGCGCTCCCATACCTCGACCTCATCCGCACGATCAAGGACGAGACGGCGATGCCGCTCGCCGCCTACAACGTCAGCGGCGAGTACGCGATGCTCAAGGCCGCCGCCGCCGCCGGCTACCTCGACGAGCGCAGCGCCGTGCTCGAGGCGCTGACCGGAATCCGTCGCGCCGGAGCCGACATCGTCATCACCTACCACGCGAAGGAGGCCGCGAGATGGCTGCAGTAGGCTCGACCTCGCCCGCCGGCAAGCCGAACTCGGCCCACGGGCCCAAGCTGCGCAGCCGCAAGCACGGCGCCGCGATCCCGCTCGACGACCTCGACCGCCGGCTGCTCAACCTCATGCAGGGCGCGTTCCCGATCGCCCCCCGGCCCTACGGCGCCGTCGCCGAGCAGGCGGGCATCACCGAGGAGGCGACGATGGCCCGGGTCAGCCACCTGCTCGAGGAGCGCATCATCCGTCAGGTGACGCCGATCTTCGATACGCGCGCGCTGGGGTATTCCTCGATGCTCGTCGCCGCCAAGGTCGATCCGGAGAACCCGTGGCGGGCAGCCAACGTGATCAACGCCCACCCCGGCGTCTCGCACAACTACCTGCGCAATCACGAGTTCAACATCTGGTTCACGATCGCCACCGAGCCCGACTCGCCGCTCGGGCTCGAGGGGACGCTCGACGTGCTCGGGCGTCTTGCCGGCGCCGAGTCGATCCGCCAGCTGCCGACGCTCAAGCTGTTCAAGATCCGCATGGACCTCGAGATGGAGGGCACGACGGCCGATCTCGCCAAGGCGGCCGAGGCCGTCGAGCCGGCCGAGGTCGAGCGTCAGCCCTACGACGAGTTCGACAAGGCGGTGATCCGCGCGCTCCAGGGCGACATGCCGGTGATCGCCGAGCCCTATGCGCCGGCCGCGGCCGAGCTCGGCATCCCCCAGGAGCAACTGCTCGAGCACCTGCAGGGGATGCGGGAGCGGCGGCTGCTGCGCCGCGTCGCAGCGATCCTCTTCCATCGCCGCGCCGGGTTCAGCGCGAACGGGATGGGCGTGTGGAAGGTGCCCGACGAGCAGGTCCTCGAGATCGGCGCGCGAATGGCGGCGTTCCGGGGGATCTCGCACTGCTACCAGCGCCCCACCTATGCCGACTGGCCCTATTCGGTGTTCACGATGGCCCACGGCCGCTCCAAGGAGGAGTGCGACGCGATCCTCGACTCGATCGCCGAGGCGACCGGGATCAGCGAGCGCTCGACGCTCTACTCCTCGACCGAGTTCAAGAAGATCCGGCTCCTCTACTTCACCGAGGACTTTCGCGCGTGGGAGCGCGAGCACGCGGGCGTGTGAGCACCACCGAACTGCGCACCGCCCGCTCTGAGGAGCTCTATCACCGCGCTCTCGAGCTGCTCCCCGGCGGGGTCAACTCGCCGGTCCGCGCGATGCGCTCGATCGGACGCGATCCGATCTTCATCGCTCGGGGTGAGGGGGCGACGATCGTCGACGTCGACGGCAACGAGTACATCGACTGGGTCAGCTCCTGGGGTCCGCTGATCGCCGGCCACGCCCATCCGGCCGTGGTCGATGCCGTCGCCTCGGTCGCCTCGCTGGGGACGTCGTTCGGCGCGCCGACCGAGCGCGAGGTGGTGCTCGCGGCCGAGGTCGCCCGCCGGATCCCCTCCGCGCAGATGATCCGCATGACCTCGTCCGGTACCGAGGCGGCGATGAGCGCGATCCGGCTCGCCCGGGCTGCGACCGGGCGCGAGAAGGTGCTGAAGTTCGCCGGCGCCTATCACGGTCACGTCGACGGGCTGCTCGCGCAGGCCGGATCGGGTCTGGCCACACAGGGGATCCCGGCCAGTCCCGGTGTGCCCGTGGCCGCCGCCGCGGCGACGGTGATCGTGCCGTGGAACGACGTCGAGGCGCTGATCGAGGCCACCGAGCGCCACGAGCTCGCCGCGATCCTCGCCGAGCCTGTGCCCGCCAACATGGGGGTCGTGCCGGCGGCGCCGGGGTTCCTCGAGCTCCTGCGCGAGCGCGCCGATCGCACCGGGGCGCTGCTCGTCTTCGACGAGGTCATCACCGGCTTCCGCGTCGCCCGCGGCGGCGCGCAGGAGCTGTTCGGCGTCATGCCGGATCTCACGATCCTCGGCAAGATCGTCGGGGGCGGCCTGCCCGCGGCTGCCTACTGCGGCGCCGCGGTGCTGATGGAGCGGATCGCGCCGGCCGGGGACGTCTACCAGGCCGGCACGCTGTCGGGCAACCCGCTCGCCGTCGCGGCCGGACTCGCCACCCTGGAGCTGCTCGATCCATCGGCCTACTCCCGTCTGAAGGACCTCACCCTCGCGCTCGCCGACGGCCTCGCGGCCGCCGCCCGGAGCGCCGGGGTCGCGGTCCACGTTCAGAGCGTCCCAGGTCTCCTCACCCCGTTCTTCTCACCGCGCCCGGTCCGCTCCTACGCGGACGCCGCCGCCTGTGACCTCGAGGCCTACGGCGCGTGGTGCCGATCGCTGCTCGCCCGTGGGGTGTATCCGCCCGCGTCACAGTTCGAGGCGTGGTTCCCGTCGCTCGCTCACGGCGAGCACCACATCGACCGGACGGTGTCGGCGGCGAGCGCCTCCTTCCGGGAGGTCGCGGCGCGATGAGCGCCGCGCGGGGCACCGCGGCGCTGCACGCCGCGCTGTCGTCGGCCGGCGGGACGATCGCGGAGGTGCTCGTCGACACCGTCGCGCCGGATGGAGGCCAGCCGGGACCGGCTCAGGTCGCTGCGTCGGGGCCTCGCGCGGCGGGCCGCGCCGCGGAGTACGAGCTGCTCGTCGAGATGATCGACGAGGGGGCGCGCCTGCACTACGGCACGCCGCGCGTCGTCGCCCTCGATGACCCGGACCTCGCCCTGCTCCTCGGCGATCAGCTCTACGCGCTCGGACTGGGACGGCTCGCCGCGCTCGGGGATGTCGAGGCCACCGCCGAGCTCGCCGACGTCATCTCGCTGATCGCCGCCGCCGGTGCCCGCGCCGACGCTGCACTCATCGGAGCCGTCTGGGAGGCCGGGGCGGCCGCCATCGGCTGGGGTGCGAGCGAGGAGCTCGAGGCGGCGAAGGCAATGGCCCGCAACGCCGACCCGCAGGCCGCGGCCGCACTCCGTGCCGCGGCCGCCGACCGGCGCCGGCCGTGAACCTCCGGACATCGTCGGATTTCGGTCGGCAGCGCCTCGATCGCGCCGCGCCCGGGTCACGTTGGTTGTACCCTTCGTGGAGGTCCTCTTCACAAGCCGTTGAGTAAGACCTCAACACGCCGTTTAGGTAGTCAAGCGCAAGTGCCAGATCCTCACAAGCAAGTCCAGTCCAAGTACACGCTCGACCGCGGGATGCCGGGCGCGTTCGAGGGCGAGACCGTCACCCGTCGGCGGTTCATGAACGTCGGCGCCCAGTCGGCGGGGATCATCGCGACCGTCGCGATCATCCTCCCGGCCGCCGGCTTCGCCATCGGTCCGATCTTCAGCCGCGAGCAGTGGTCGTGGCAGGTCATCGGCGTCCCGGCCGACTTCCCGGACAACACCTACGCCATCAAGGTCATCACGGTCGACCCGACGATCGGCGAGGCGGGCAAGACGATCGCCTACGTCCGCGCCCGCAACCCGGCGATCGACACCGAGCACGCGGACCAGTACAACCAGTTCGTCGCTCTCTCCTCGCGTTGCATGCACCTCGGCTGCCCGGTGCGCTTCACCCCGGCTGCCCAGCGCTTCATCTGCCCGTGCCACGGCGGCGTCTACGACTTCCGCGGTCTCGTCGCCGGCGGTCCGCCCGTCCGCCCGCTCGACCGCTTCTACACCCGCCTCAACAACGGGTACGTCGAGATCGGTCCGCGCTATTCGGTCAACTCCGAGCTGCAGCGCTTCTCCCCGCGCGACCCCGGCCAGCCGCTCGACGGGATCGGACAGTTTCTCTACCCCGCTCGCTTCGACACCGCCTCAAAGCCATAGGGTCCTAGCCGCCGATGCCTCGCCTTCCCTCGCCACCGCTCCCCAAGACGCTCAAGCCGGCTCCCAAGAAGCCGGGGGACAACGGCAAGCTGACGCCGGGCAAGGCGGCCGCCGAGGCCGGCATCACCGTCGTCGACTGGATCGACGAGCGCACGTCGCTCTCGCCCGGTATCCGCTGGATGCTGTTCCGCAAGGTCCCACGCGGCGTCAACTGGTTCTACACCCTCGGCTCGGCGACGATGTTCGCCTTCCTCTCGCAGGCGATCACCGGTGTGTTCCTCGCCATGTACTACCGCCCCGACGCCAACGGCGGCGCCTACGAGTCGGTCCGCTACATCACCGACCAGGCGTTCCTCGGGCAGTTCGTGCGCGGGATGCACAAGTGGGGCTCCTCGGTGATGGTGATCCTCATCTTCCTGCACATGGCGCGGACCTTCTTCTTCGGCGCCTACAAGTACCCCCGCGAGCTGACCTGGGTCGTCGGCGTGACGCTGCTCATCCTCACGATGGCGATGTCGTTCACCGGCTATCTGCTGCCATTCGACCAGCGGGCGTACTGGGCCTCGGTCGTCGGCGTCAACATCAACGGAACCGGTCCCTTCGTCGGCCCGTTTCTCTCCGACTTCCTCCGCGCCGGCCCCGAGTTCGGCGCGACGACGTTATCCCGCTTCTACGCCATTCACATGTTGCTGATACCTGGCGCGATCGCCGCGCTCATCGGTGTCCACCTGTGGCTCGTCACCAAGCTGGGCATCTCGGCTCCGCCGTGGCTGACCGTCGAGCCCGAGGCTGACCCCGACGCCGAGCTGCAGGCCGAGCGCGTGGAGGTCTGAGCGGGTGAATCAGCACGAGAAGGAGACCTACCTCCGCGACTACTCGATCCTGAAGAACCAGGGCAAGCCGTTCTTCCCGTACATCGTCGCCAAGGACGCGACGATGGCGCTGATCGTGATGCTCGTGATCATCTTCCTCTCGTTGATGTTCGGCGCCGAGCTCGGTCCGAAGGCCGACCCGACGACGACGACCTACGTCCCCCGGCCGGAGTGGTACTTCTTCTTCCTCTTCGAGGTCCTGCGCGTGATGAAGGCGGTGCCGAAGTTCACCCCCTTCGCCACCATCGGCGTGCCGACGGCCTGCATGATCATGCTCTTCCTGCTGCCGTTCTACGACCGCAGCCCGGAGCGCCGCATCCAGCGCCGCCCGATCGCCCTCGCCGCCGGTCTGACGACGATCCTCGCCATCGCCTACCTGACCTACGAGGGCGCCGCGACCGGCTCGCCGAACAGCGTCGACATGGCGCCCCCGGCGAGCCTCTCGGCCGCCGAAGCCGCGACCTTCCGCGCCGGGGAGCTCGTCGTCGGACAGTCCGGCTGTCTCGCTTGCCACGTGATCGGCGAGAACGGCAACAACGGCCCGGGACCGCCGCTCACGCATGTCGGCTCGGTGCTGCGCCCGGCGGCGATCGCCTCGACGCTGCGCAACCCGACCGCGCCGATGCCGTCATTCAAGAGCCTGGCTCTGCAGAATCCGCAGAAGTTCCAGAACCTGGTCAACTTCCTGGCATTGCTCCGCTGACCCCGGGGGTTCGCTTCAGTGAAGGCGAACGCCAACGCCGCGTCCGGCACCCTCGAGGAACCGCAGGTTCAGGCGATGTTCGACCGCATCGCCGGGTTCTACGACCGGATGAACACGGTGATGACGGCCGGGCTCCACCACACGTGGCGGCACCGGGCGGCGGACCTCGCGGCGCTGCCCGCCGGCGGCCGGGCGCTCGACGTCGCCACCGGGACCGGCGACCTCGCCTTCGAGCTCGCCGGACGCGTCGGCCAGGCCGGGGAGATCGTCGCCACCGACTTCTCGCCCCGGATGCTCGAGATCGCGCGTGAGAAGGGCTCCGGGCGGCCCGATGTCCGCGTGCGTTTCGAGCAGGCCAACGCACTCGCTCTCCCTTATCGCGACGGCGAGTTCGACGCCGCCACCGTCGGCTTCGGCGCGCGCAACTTCTCCGACCTGCCCCAGGGCCTTGGCGAGATGGCCCGCGTCGTGCGACCCGGCGGCCGCGTCGTCGTGCTCGAGATCACGACCCCGACCCGGCCGCCGCTGTCGACCTTCTTCGATCTGTGGTTCGACCGTGCCGTCCCGGCGCTCGGCCGGGTGGCCGGCGATCCCGACGCCTACAGCTACCTCCCCAACTCGGTCAAGCGGTTCCCGGGCCCGGTCGAGCTCGCCGCGCTCATGTCGGGCTGCGGTCTGCGCGACATCCGCTACGTGATCACCGCCGGGGGGATCATCGCGTTGCACTGCGGGGTGCGGGCGTGAGCACCGCGGCCGTCCAGGCGGTCGTCGACGCCGGCGGAACGGGGGTCACGCCGGTGATGGACCGGGTCGAGGCACGGATGACGGCGCTGGTCGCCGACCACGGGCCGTTGCTCGCGCGCTACGCGGGCGAGACGATCGCCGCCGGCGGCAAGCGCCTGCGGCCGCTGCTCGTGTGCCTGGCCGCCGGGGTGCCGCCGCCGCAGAGCGATGCGCTCGTCCGCGCCGCGGTGGCGGTCGAGCTTGTCCACGCGGCGACCCTCGTCCACGATGACGTGCTCGACGGCTCGCCGCTGCGCCGCGGCCGCCCGACGGTGTTCGCGGCCGACGGGCGCACGACTGCCACGTCGACCGGGGACTTTCTCTTCTCGCGCGCGTTCGCCGAGCTCGCCACCGGAGGCTCGATCGAGGCGATCAGCACGCTCTCACGCGCCACCTTGGAGCTCGCCTCCGGGGAGCTCATGCAGCGGGCCGACGCGTGGAACGCCGAGGTGCCGGTCGAGCGCTACCTCGAGCGTTGCCGGTTGAAGACCGCGGTCCTCTTCCGGGCTGCGTGCGAGCTCGGGGCTCAGGCCGGCGGGCTCGATCCCGGTGCGCTCGGCGCCTTCGGCGAGCAGATCGGCGTCGCCTTCCAGATCCTCGACGACGTGCTCGACGTCACGGGCCCGCCCGAGCGCACCGGCAAGCCTCGCGGCGCCGACCTGCTCGACGGCACGGTGACGCTGCCGCTGCTGCTCGCCCGCGAGCTCGATCCTGAGCTGCGGGCCGCCGACCTGCGCGCGGTCCACACGGCCGAGCAGGCGGCGGTCATCTGCGACCGGATCGCCGCGACCGGCGCGCTCGACACCGCTCGGGCTCGTGCCCTGGAGATGGTCGCCGGAGCGCGGACGCCTCTGGCCGAGCTGCACGACGGTCAGCGCCGAGCGCTCGAGCTCGTCGCCGCCGGCGTCGTCGACAGGTACTCCTGAGCGGACACCCGGGGAGGCGTCCGCCACGGCGCTCGCCTGAGGCTCAGAAGTCCTCGGGCAGGATGCAATCGGCGTAGAGCGCGGCGACGAAGCGCTCGATCTCTTCGGCCATGTTCGCGTGGGTGAGCCGCTGGAGATCGTCGAGCATGGCCGTGAGGCCGGCATCGAGCTCCTCCTCGAGCCGGTCGACAGCCTCGCGGTCATAGACGCCGTGGTCGCACCAGCCGCAATTCGGACAGCCGAGCGTCAGGTCCCAGTGATGATTGGGCGTCTCCGCCCAGTCGATGGGCTGAACAAGCTCTGACCGGCAGTCGGGGCACACGTGCAGGCCGACGGGGGTGGGCGCACTGCCGTCCGGGAAGCGGACGACCTCGATCGACCTGCCACTGGGGAGAACGATCCTGCGCACCGAGTGCTGTTTGGATTTCTGGTTCATCTCGGGCCTCCGGGGATGGGTTTCTATCGGCGGCTCCGAAGAAGACCTTGAGCCCGATCTACATGACCCCCGAGGCCCGCGGCGCTACTCTTGCAGGCCCATCTCTCAAGGGGCTGAGCATGTTTCGTAATCCGACCACTGATCTCATCGTCGTCCTCGTGATCGTCCTGCTGATCTTCGGCCCCAAGCGGCTGCCGGGACTCGGCAAGCAGTTGGGTCAGGGCATGCGGGAGTTCAAGGAATCGATCACCGGGGAATCGAAGGACGAGGCTGAGGACAAGCGTCCCGAGCTGACCCCCGCGAACAGCAACCCGGTGCCGGGCGGCGAGGCCGCGCACAGCACACCGGCAGGCGAGCAGGACCCGGACCGCGAGTCGGCTGAGATCCGGTCCGAGCCCCGCGCCTAGCCCGGCGAGCCCGGAGGCGCCGAGCATGGCCACGAAGGTTCTGCGCCCGATCGGGCACGAGGAGCGGCTGAGCATCATCGATCACCTCGACGAGCTGCGCTCGCGGTTGATCGTCTGCGTCATCGCCCTCGGGATCACCTTCGCGTTCTGCTTCTGGCAGAACCAGGTGCTGCTGACCGTGCTCAACCGAGCCCTGCCGGCCACCCCGAAGACGAGCGCCAATCACCTCTCCGGCCTGACCAGCGACCAGGTCAAGGCGGCCCGTGGCCTCGAGCAGGCCGCCGCCGCCGCGTCCGCGCTCGCCGCATCCCCACAGCAGTCGCCGGCCGATCGCCAGCACTTCGCTCAGCTCGCCGCGGGCGAGCGGGCCGCCGCCGACGCACTGCCTCAGTCGACGCCGCAGCGACTGCCGATCACGATCGGGGTCGGCGAGCCGTTCACCACGACGCTCACCGTGGCGGCGTACTTCGCGCTGCTCTTCGCCCTACCCCTGATCATCTACGAGGCCTACGCCTTCGTGATACCTGCGCTCAACCCCCACGAGCGACGGATCGCGCTGCCATTCATGATCTTCGCGCCGTTGTTGTTCATGGCCGGCGTCGTGTTCGCCTACTTCATCGTCCTGCCGCCGGCCGTCCACTTCCTCCAGGGCTACAACTCCTCCCACTTCGACATCCTCGTCCAGGCGAAGACCTACTACAAGTTCGAGATCTTCACCATGCTCGGGATCGGGCTGGCCTTCCAGCTGCCGCTCGCCCTGCTCTCGCTCGACATGCTCGGAGTGATCAACGCCGGGACGCTGACCAAGAACTGGCGTTACGCTACCGTCATCATCGCCGTGATCGCCGCGGCGATGCCGGGAGCGGATCCGGTCTCAACCGGACTGGAGATGCTCCCACTCGTTTTGCTCTATATCGCCAGTATCGTGATATTGAGGATCGCCGATCGTCGAGCGGCCGCTCGCCAGGCGGCCGCATTGTCCGAGCCCGGCGACGACCTCGATACCACCTAACACATGCTCTTCGACCTTCGCAGCCGCGGCCGGCGACGCACCGTCCAGGTCGTCTACCTCGGCCTCGCCGTCCTCATGTTCTTCGGCCTCGTGCTGTTCGGCGTCGGCGCCGGCAACGGCTTCGGCGGATTGCTCAACGCCTTCACCGGCAACGGCTCCAGCGGCGCCCAGAACCAGGTCGTCAGCCAGCAGGAGAAGACCGCGCTCAAGGCGACCAAGGCCAACCCCAGCGATCCGGCTGCCTGGGCCTCGCTCGTGCAGGCCCGCTGGACCTCGGCGGGCCAGGGCAACGACTACAACGCCACCAGCGGCACCTTCACCACCACCGGCAAGAAGGAGCTCGCCGGCGCAGCCGCGGCCTGGCAGCAGTACCTCAAACTGACGAGCTCGCCGAGCCCGGACCTCGCGACACTCGCGGCGCGCACCTACGCCGCGCTCGGCATCTACGCCGAGGCGGCCTCGGCCTGGGAGATCGTCGCCCGCGCGAATCCGACCGCCCCGAAGGGCTTCGAATGCCTCGCCGCCACCGCCTACGCCGCCAAGCAGAACCGCAAGGGCGACCTCGCCGCGGCGAAGGCCGAGAGCCTCGTGCCGCAGGCCCAGCAGACCGCGCTCAAGTCCGCGCTCACGCAGGCCAAGACCAATCCAGCCGTCGCGCAGAGCTGCTAGCCCAGTACGCGCCGACGGCCCGCCCTGCGGCGTCGCCGACGCGCCGCCGAGCGCTCTGGCCGACCCGCCAGGACTGTCGCCCGGCGAGACGCCACCCTCGCGCCGGGCTGGATAAGATCGCGGTGAAGGGCCGTTAGCTCAACTGGTAGAGCAGGGGACTCTTAATCCCAAGGTTGGAGGTTCGAGTCCTCCACGGCCCATTGAAAGCCCCGGCAAGCCGCGTATACCCACGCAGCCCCGGAGGGGCGATCTTGACGAAGCACACGGTCAGCGAGACGGGTAGGCCTCGGAGCCGAGTACGTGAACGCTCATCGCGCGCTCGTAGGCGTTCCCAAGCTGGAGATAGCCTGGCGGCACCGTCGATAGGCAGACGCGCACGTGCGCGCGCGAGGCAGGCTCGGGCCAGCTGCTCACGCGCTCGACGTCGAACCCGGCGCCGGCGACCCACCCCAGCAACGCGCTGGTGTTGGGCATGAACCAGTTTGTCCTGTCACCGATCCCGGACGGATCGGCGTCACAGAGGACGACCGCCTGATCGCCGACCTCGGTCAGCACGGAATCACACACCGCCGACTCGATCAGGACGGTGCTGTGCGTGAGGCGGCGGACACTGTCGAGGCCGAGCAGTGGGTGGCGCAGGTGGTAGAGGACGCCCCAGAAGATCACGAGATCGAATGTCTGGCCCCCGAGCTTCTCCGGCAGCTCGTACACCGAGCTCTCGACGAAGCGGACACGAGAATCGAGCAGCTCGGCGATCCGATCGAAGCCGAAACGGCTCTGCGGGACGATGTCCGTCGCGACCACCAAGGCCGCGCCGCGGGCCTCGGCCATGAACGCCGCGCCGCCGTTCGTCGTCCCGATGTCGAGGACGCTCTGACCGGTGAGATCGTCGGGAAAGCCGACCTTCTGCGCGATCCAGCCGATGTCGTTGGCTCCCGGCGCGTCGACACCCGCGGCGAGTGCGAAGCGCTGATGCCAGACGATGCCGGGTTGCTGGATCAGTTCCCGCGCGCGATCGGGATCAGGGGTGGTGGTCATTCGCGCCCTCCATCTCCAGGGGTTCCGTGCCTACCATCGCACGACCATCGCGAGCCCCACGAACGCGAACAGGAGACGGTAACGGCGCTGCATCCACAGCGCCGTGTCGGGTCCCAGGCCGCCCCGCAGCGCCTCCAGCGACCATCGCGCCTGCACCAGCCACGCGATCGCGCTCACGAGCACGACCTTCGACAGGACTCCGAGCGCGGCGAGGCCGACGAGCAGTGCATACGCGAGCGTGAACAGACAGACGCTGGCCAGGAATGCCCGTCGGGGCCCGAACGAGACGGCAACGGTCCCGACCCCGTTGGCGCGGTCGGCTTCGTAATCGCGCACCTCCTGGTTCAGGTGCCCGGCGGCAAACACCAGGCCGAAGAACGCGCTGACGGCGATGGGCGTGGCGCCGATGGTGTGGGTGGCTGAGTAGCCGAGCAGGAAGTGCAACGCGCCGCCGACCAGGTGGTTGAGCGACGCCGCCACCGGCGTGCTCTTGCCCAGGCGCGGTGAGCACGAATACAGGAGGCTGAGCACGGCGATCCCGTCGCCGAAGAGCACCGGCCAGAGTCCCAGCGACGCCAGCAGGACGTTGGCCACGAGCAACACCGCGATCGCCATCCGCCCCAGCTCGTCGCGCTGGATGCCGTAGCCGTCAACGCGCGCGCTCGCCCGACGCAGATCATGAGTGTCCCGCTCGAGGTCCGCCCAGTCGTTGGCAAGGAAGACGTGCGCCGTCAGCGCCAGGCTTCCGAGCAACAGCAGCGCCGTCGGGCCTAGTTCGCGTTCGTGGAGCCCTCCGCTGCCGAGATACGCTCCCAGCAGCGGTGAGGCTTGCAACGCGCACACCTCGACTCCGCGGGTGGCGGCGAAGTGTCGCGCCATCTGGGCGTACCGACGCGACAGCGTTCGCGTCGGGGCGACGACGCTCATCTGGCGACCATGACCTTCTCGTACAGGCGTAGCCATAGCGCGTAGCCGAAGTCCTGGGACCAGTAGAACCGCTTCACGTTCGCGGTCATGTCGTTGTTGAAGATCAGCGGCGGAGCTTCCCGAAGCAACGCGAAGTTGCTTGCCGCGATCTGCGGCAGGAAGCCGGCGATCGTCTGGCGCGTGGTCGCACCCGGCGTCGCGCCTGCCTGCACGAGCAATCGCGCCGCCTCGTCCCACCACGCCTGTCCGGGGACCGATCGAGCCAGCCGCGCCGTCGGCAACGGGATCTGGCAACCGAGCTGTTCTAGCTGGGCAGCGCGGAGGTACGGCACGAGCGCCGTCCCCGAGTAGTAGACCCAGTTCTCATCGTTGCCCGACGAGCGCAGCAGCGCGCTGCAGAGGGTCCGGGCGGCCGGCGGATCGAATCCGTGGAGCATCATGTACACGTGCATGTTGATTCCGATGTCGGCTGGATCCGGGTTGCTTCCGGGGTCGATGCACTGGTACCTGTTCACCGGTGAGAGCCAGGTGCGGTACAGGCCTTGCGCGTTTCGGTACCGGGCCAGGGTTGCCAGCATCGGCGCCAGACGCGGATCGCTCGCCACGCCGGCGATCCTCCAAGCCAGCGCCGTGTCATCCGCGTCCGGTGTGATCGCGCATCCTAGACCCAGCTTTGTGATTGGAGATGCGATCGGCAGTCCGTGGTAACGAACCAGTCCGTCAGGTTCGATCTGTGCCGCGAGCTCGTGCTGAGCCCGCGTCACCACATCCCTGAGACCGAGCGAGCCGGCGACCGGCCTGAGCATGTCGACGAGGATCGAGGTGAGGTAGGTGTTCATCTCGTTCTGCGGCGAGACGTACTGCGCACTGGTCGTGAACTGCGTGATCCAGTAGCCGGCGCGTGCCTGGTCGCGCCGCAGCCGGTGCGCAGCGACCGTCGCCAGCAAGTGCAGGCTCGGCGGCGCGGTGACGATCACGGGCAGCTCACGGACGATCCGGATGTCGCTCGTGGGCGACGTGCGCACGGCGAGCTGGAGGATGTGCCGGCCCGGGGTGACCTCACTCGTGTTCGCGACGACACTCCACCCTGACGGAGAGTGGACGTGCAGGGTTCGATCGACGTCCGGTCGAACGAAGAACTGCTGCGACTCGCCGATGACCCTGCCGTCGATCAGCAGGATCACCTGGGCCGCCGTGCCCCCGCAGTTCAGTGCCCACCCCTCGATCGGGGCTCCCGATGTCAGTTTCGGGACGGCGCCGGCGCCGGCGCTCGCCGCCGGCGCCGCCGGCACGTCGATCGAGCCGCGGGCGTTGCACAGCAGCTCGAACGTGGCAGGCGAGTGCTTGAGTTCGTAGATGAACGGGGTGTAGCTCGGATTCCACGCGGAGCTCATTCCCCCCGAGAGGATGCGCGCGTCGCTGGTGTGCGTGTACCAGAACGCCCCGACCGCCGAGAAGCCGACGGCGGCCACGATGAGCGCGATGAGCACGCCGCGCGCGCCCCGACCCAGCACGAGCGGTGCCGGCGCGAGTAGCCAGACGAGGATCGGAAACAGGTCGGTCAACCATCGCGGGCCCCATGACGCCCCCGCGCGCCAGTCGGCCTGCGAGGCGACCAGCACCTCGGCGAGGACGGCGAGGCTGAGCGCGATCGCCAGACGTCTGGTGCCGGGTGTCCGCAGGCGCTGGGCCAGACCGACCGGCAGGAAGATGAGGAACGGCGAGAAGACCAGGAGCCCCTTGGTGGGGCTGAGCAGTAACCCAGGCACTCCCGACCACTGCACGTGAAAGAAGTGATCGGGTTTGGAGCCCAGCGCGGCTGCGCCGACGATGTTGCCGACGAAGAAGACGTTGTAGTAGAGCAACGCCGCCAGCGGGAGCGCGGCACCCGCGCACAGCCACAGGATGTCCCGCTTGCGATTCCAGGCCACGGGGAGCGCCAGCGCCAGGGAGATGAACACGTCCGGCTGACGATTGGCCGCGATCAAGCCGCAGACGAAACCGAGGAGCGCGAGGCGTCTGGGCGACGGCAAGCCCCGGGCCAACAGCAGGCCGAGGGCGATCAGGAGCATTCCGGATCCGTGCTGCCAGAGCGCCTGACTGGACACCATCCAGGCATCGGTGCCAAACGCGAACGCCAAGGCCAGCGGGAAGGCCCACCGGTTGGCCTCGCGCCGCAGCACGACGAACATCAGGACGCTGGCGATCGCAGCGAACACCGACGCTGACACCTTCTCCGCCAGCTCAGCCGCCCGGTCGATGTTCGCTTGGCTCCAACCCTCGCTGTCGAGCCAGAGCACGGCCGGTACGTAGAGCGGCATCGCGAGTATCGGGGCCACAACGGGATAGAGCGAGACGAGCTGCCCGCTGTGTGTGCGGATCAGCCAGTAGGCGTCCGGCGCAAGCGCCCCGGGAAGCGTCGAGATCTTGCTCCGGTTCGACTCCGGCAGAGCGTGCCCATGCTCGACGAGGCGCGCGTTCGAACTGAGATCGAACGTCCCGTCGTGCCAGAGGACCAACGGCAGATAGCGAGCCGGCAGGGTGTCCCCTGCGCCGATCGTCCGCAGGTTGGCGTTGTAGACGAACAGGCAGAGCAGGCCGAGCAGGAGCGGCGCCCCCCATCTGGGCAGGCGAACCCGAAGCGATCCCCTCGGGATGGCAGGCCGGATCGCGAGGGCCGTGCTCACCGACCAAAACGTACGTGGCAGGTCGGCCGGATCTGCTGTCTGGGCCGGTCACCACCGACCCGCGGTCACCGCGTCAGCCCTCGCCTCGACTCCCGCCCCGAGTCGTCCGGAGGGCGGCTTAATCTGCCGCGATCATGCGGATTTGCACGATCGCTGCTCGTAACTATCTCGGCCGCGTTGAGGTGCTGGCCGAATCCTTCCGCGAGCACCATCCGGATGGCGAGGTGAGCGTCCTGGTCGTCGACGACCGCGAGCGGGCGGTCGAGCCCCGCCCAGGGTTCTACGACGTCGTCCGGCCAGAGGACCTGGGGATTCCCCGCTTCGAGGGTATGGCGGCGATGTACGCCATCACCGAGCTCTGCACCGCAGTCAAGCCCTGGCTGCTTCAGCATCTCCTGAACGCGGGCCAGCCGGTCGCCTACTTCGATCCTGACGTCTGCTTCTATGCCGCGGTCGAGGGGCTGGAGGAAATCGCGCGCGAGCATCAGATTGTGCTCACGCCGCACATGACCAAGCCGTTCCCAGACGACGGCGAGCTCCCTGACACCCAGCGCATCCTTGCCGCCGGCGCATACAACCTCGGGTTCATCGCACTCGGTCCGGGCGACGTCAGCGCTGGGTTGTTGGAGTGGTGGTGCGAGCGGCTCCGGTTTGACTGCATCATCGACGTCGAGAACAACTATTTCGTCGATCAGCGCTGGTTCGATCTCGTTCCCGGGCTGTTCCCCAACACAGCGATCGTGCAGGACCCGGGCCTGAACGTCGCGTACTGGAACCTGCACGAGCACGAGTTCCGAGTGGACGCCGCCGGGCGTCATCTCGTCGACGGCGTCGCACTCAAGTTCTTTCACTTCAGCGGATTCGATCCCGGCGAACCGGATCGGCTCAGCCGGCACGAGACTCGCTTCCAACTGCGTGACCTGCCAGTGGTGGCCGCCCTGTGCCGGGACTATGCGCAACGGATCGTCGCGCGCGCAGCGCGATTCCCCGATGCGAGCTGGCCGTTCGACGAACTCGTCGATGGCCGGCCGCTCAGCCATAACCTCCGCCGCCTGTACCGCGAGGGCGAGCGCGAGGGAGCATTTGAGTGCTCGCCGTTCACCCGCGACGGTTGTGACGAGTTCATCGCCTGGTTGACCGAGGTGGCCTCAGACGCGCCCGGGCTCGGCATCAACAGGTACTGGGCGTACCTGTATCGGATGCGCGGGGACCTACAGCTCGCCTTCCCCGTGCTCTCCGGACCGGACGGCGAGCGCTACCTGCACTGGGTCACCCACCATGCCGACGTCGGCGTTTACGCCGAGTCCCAAGGTCTCGTTCCTAGGCAGCCCGAACCCGCCGGCGTTCACCCGCCCGTGGTGAGCACCGCACACAATCTGCCCGAGGTCGCTCCGCAGGCCGACGACGACGGTGCCCCCTTCGGTGTGAACGTCGGAGGCTTCCTGGAGTCAGAGGTGGGGATCGGCGAGGCCGCCCGCGCGACGATCAGCGCTCTCGACGCTGCGCGGATCCCGGTGCTTCCGCTGCACGGACCATGGCGTCCCGGCCACCGCCAAGAGCACCGGTTCGCCACGTTTCGCCCTGAGGACGCGATGTACCCCGTCAACCTCCTGTGCGTCAACGCTGACATGACCGAGCCCTGGCTGGCGGAGGCTGGACCAGACTTCCGAGACGGTCGATACACGATCGGACTCTGGTGGTGGGAGGTGACACGCTGGCCCGAGCGGTGGCTCTCGGCCTTCGACCACGTGGACGAGGTCTGGGTGGCCACCGATCACATCCGCGCGGCGTTGGCGCCGGTGTCGACCGTGCCGGTTACGAAGATCACGTTGCCGGTCCGGGTGCCGACTCCGCGGCGTCGCAGTCGGGCGGCACTGGGGCTACCGGATGGCTTCCTGTTCCTGTTCATGTTCGACTACTGCAGCGTCGTCGAGCGCAAGAACCCGCTGGACACGATCGAGGCGTTCATCGCTGCGTTCGCGCCCGGCGAGGGCGCCAAGCTCGCAATCAAATGCATCAACCATGACGTCAACCCCGCCGCTCACCGGCAACTGCGGGCCGCCGCCGCGCGTCACCCTGACATCCAGATCATCGAAGGGTACGCGTCTGCGGCTGACAAGAACTCAATCCTTGCCAGCGCCGACTGTTACATCTCGTTACACCACGCTGAGGGGTACGGCCTGACGCTCGCCGAGTCACTCCTGCTCGGAAAGCCGGTCATCGCCACCGGATACAGCGGCAACCTCGACTTCATGTCGCCGAAGGGGTCGTGGTTGGTTGATGTCGACATGGTGCCGATCGGGCCGGGTCACGACCCCTACCCGGCCGACGGTGAATGGGCGCAACCCGATGTCGCGCAGGCGAGCCGCTACATGCGGGAGATCTTCGACGACCCGGCAGCCGCTGGGGCGCGCGCCGCGGTCGGCGCGGCCAGCATCCGGCGCACGCACTCTCCGCAGGAGGCAGGGGCCACGATGGCCGCACGGCTCAGGCTGCTGCGCAGTCGCGCCCCCCGGCCGCTGCGCCGGCCGCGCCCGGCCCCGCAGCCCGAGCCGGCCCAGATCGAGACCGTGGCTTCGCTGCTGTCGCGTGGCCCCGTGCCCACTCGCGCCGACCCAGGCGAAGCCCGGTCGCTCGCTCGGCGATCGGCCCTGCGTGCGATGAAGCCGTACACGGCATTCGAGCAGCAGGTGGACGACGCACTGCTCCGAGCGCTGCGTGCGCTGCACGCGATGGATGAGCAGATCGTGTTCGACCGGCTGGCGGCCGACGAACTGTCCCGTGCGCGGACCGGCAGGCAGATCGGAGTCGTTGCCACGGCGCTTCGCGACCTGGAGTCTGAGACCGCTGAGCTGAGCGCCCGGGTCAGCGCCTCGTCTGACGCTGTGGCCGAGTGGCAGCACGGGCTGGCCGATTCCTATCGCGGCTTGGAGCATCACGTCGTCGCCCTACAGAGCGACGTGGGCGCCCGCCTGGACCACCTCACCGAATCGACGCTTGCCAACCATCGGACCGTCTCCGCGCTGGAGGCTGAGCTCGTGGCGCGGCTCGCCGAGGTGATCGATCGGTTGGGTCAGGCCGAGAGTCGGCTGCGGCAGCTGGACGCCCCCGCGCTCGTGTCCGATCGTGCGCGGTTCGCGTCCTTGGCGGCATTGCACCGCGCGCACCTTGAGATTGGCGCCGGTGGCGACTCTACGTTGCGAATCGACGGGCTTGACGGATATGAGCTGCGTGGCCTCAGTCAGAACGGTGAGGACGGTGTCCTCGCGGAGATCCTGACCCGCATCGGGGCCGAAAATAGGTTCTTCGGCGAGATCGGAGTCAGGCGTGGCCACGAGGGCACGTGCATCTACCTGGCCGAGATCGCCGGCTGGGACGGCCTCTTCATCGAGACCGATCCGCAGAGGCATCGCGAACTGACAGACCGCTATGGCGCGGACGGGCGGGTCCAGACGGTTCCAGCTCGCGTGACGCCCGGCAACGTTGAGCACTTGTTTGCCGACGCCGGCGTGCCCGAGTGCCTCGACGTCCTCTCCATCGACGTCGAGGGCGCCGATCACCCGATCTGGGACGCACTCCAGGGATACCGCCCGAGGGTGGTCGTGATCGCGTACGGCAGCGCACTGCCGGCAGACACTCGCCTCGTCCAACCCGACGACGACGGATGGCAGCCAACTGACTTCGAAGGTGCCCCGCTCGATGCACTGGTGCGGCTCGGGACCCAGAAGGGGTACCGGCTGGTGCATGCGGAGACCTCAGGCGTCACTGCGTTCTTTGTCCCTGCCGAGCTTGCCGATGGTCGCTTCCCCGTGCCGGCGATGATCCGGACGCGCCGGCTGAGGAATATCGAGAACGGCTACCGCCACCCGACGCATGTCAACGGGCACAGACACGTGAGAATCGGCAGCGGCCAGCTCGTCAGCGCATCGAGCAAGGCATCGCCGTGACAGCATCGCCGCCCCGGCCTTCGCCTCGCGTTCTGGTCGTGGTCGGCATGCATCGCTCAGGGACCTCGCTCCTCGCCTCGCTCCTACACCGCAGCGGGTGCCCGATGGGCGAGGAGATGCTTCCCGCGGACGCACAGAACCGTCCCGGCTACTTCGAGGACGTCAAGTTCCTCGATCTCAACCGACGCATGCTGGCCGCAGCCGTGCCGGCCAACGAGCCCGGCCATCCTGACTGGGGCTGGACCGAAGGCGTTGAGCGTTCCGGTGTCGATACGCGCGTCCTGGAAGGCTTCGTCGACGAGGCGGACGCACTGGTCGCCGAGCGGCATTCCCAGGCGCGGAAAGACACCGCTGCCGGCAGACGCGCGGCTCAGTGTTGGGGCTGGAAGGATCCGCGGACCACGGTGTTGCTCGATTTCTGGAACGCCCGGATACCGGACGCGCAATACCTGTTCATCTACCGGCCGCCATGGGACGTTGCTGACTCAATGCAGCGGACCGAAGCTGCGGAATTCCTGCGGCATCCGGGATTTGCGTACCGCATCTGGCATCACTACAACCGTGCCGCGCTGGCGTTCGCCCAAGCCAACCACGACCGGGCCCTGATCGTCAGCGCCGCCGCAGTGATGCGCGACTCGCGGGCGACGCTCGAACTCGTTGAATCGCGCTTTGGGATTCGTTTGGACCGGCATCCGTGCGAGGACGTGGCCGATCCCGCTGTGATGATGGCTGCCGACACCAGGCTCGCCATGCTGGGCGCAGCGACCGACCCGGAGTGCGCTCAACTCCTGCAGGAGTTGGAGGCGGCCGCGGACCTGCCTTCCGGTAAGCCTCTGGCGGCGCTGGTGTCGGTGGCCTCACCCGCAGACGACGCGTTGGTGAGCGTGATCATTCCGTGCTTCAACGACGGCGCGTTCCTCTTGGAGGCCATCGCCAGCGTCGAGCGTTCGGTCTCGCTGCCATACGAGTTGATCGTCGTCAACGACGGCTCCACGGACGCCCAGACGCTCCGGATCCTCGCCCGCCTGCGGCAGGCGGGATATCGCATCATCAACCAGGAGAATCGCGGTCTGGCGGAGGCTCGCAACCGCGGCGTCCGGGAGGCCACGTGCCGCCACTACGTGCCGCTCGATGCGGACAATCGGCTTCGGCCGGGATTCGTGGAGGCCGCCGTCGCGATCCTGGAGGGCGATCCAGCTGTCTCGGCCGTGTACGGGGATCGGCGGGAGTTCGGCCTGCGCTCTGGCCGCGTCACCGTGGGTGTGCCTGACCTCGATCGTCTCCTGTGTGGCAACTACATTGATGCGTGCGCCGTGATCCGTCGTGATGCTTGGCTGGCGTGTGGCGGCTACGACGGACAGATGCCGATTCAAGGCATGGAGGATTGGGAGTTCTGGCTCTCGATGTTCGAGCGTGGCTTCACGCTGCGTCGGCTCGATATGGAGACCTTCGACTACCGCGTCCGGCCGGACTCGCTGCTGACCACGACGTTGTCGCCCCAGGCGCGGGCGAGCACGGAGCGGTACGTCCTGGCTAAGCACGCGCCGTTCTACCTGCAGCATCTGCGCCGACAGGTCGACCGCCTCGAGTCGGTGGCGGGTCCCGAAGCGGAGCCGACAACCGCGATGGCTTGGTCGCACCCGTGATCCTCCCGCTCGCGTCCATCTCGAGCACGTTCGTCGATGCGGTCGCGCGCGACGGTCTGCCGGCCGTCGCCGTGCTCATGGCGGCTGATGCCCTGTTGCCGGCTGCCGGAGGGGTCGTGATGCTCGTTGCGGGGGCGCTCGCCGCAGGCGTCTTCACCGGTCATGACCCAGCGCTCTTCGGCCTGAACCTGGGTACGGGGCTGGCCGCCTACCTGGCGCTGGCCTCGGCGGGGACCATCGGGTACTTGGCCGGTGCCGTGATCGGATGGCTGATCGGGCGCTTCGGCGGTCGCCCGTTCGTGGACCGCTGGGGCCATCTATTGCATCTCGGGCCCGCCAACATGGCACGCGCGGAGGAGTGGTTCGCTCTGCGCGGCGATTGGGCCGTCTTCCTCGGCCGCCTCATTCCCGTGGCTCGGTCGTTCATCTCGATCCCGGCGGGCGTCCTGGACAGCCCGCTGAACTCGTACATACCGCTCACCCTCGCCGGCTCGGCCATCTGGTGCTTCGTCGTCGCCGCCGTCGGGTGGGCGCTCGGTTCCAGCTACAACAGTGCCGGCTCTGCCGTCCGGGTCGTCGAGCTCGTCGTGGTCGTGGTGGTCGGGCTGGGCAGCGGCGCCCTCCTTCTGCGGCGGAGCGCAGCGCGCGGCTCCTAAGGGCGCCGGCGGAGGGGACCGAAGAAGCGCGCAGTTGGCGAACGACGCGCCGGGACAGCACGAGATCGGAACCTGGCCGAAGCGCGATGGATGCTCTCTCCAGTGCCGCGACCTTCGCGGCCGCCATTCGGCGCCACCGATAGCCCAAACCCCGCGATCGCATGCCTGTCCTGGTGCCCGACAGCGACAGACCTTCACGACGCTCCGCTCCCCCCCTGGAACTCTGGCGATTTGGTTCGGAGGGGTCGAACCAAATAGCCAATCCTCGTGACCGGCTGTCGAGTTGACCAGGACGGACAGCGCTTCGCCGGCGGGCGCCTTGACCGCGATCGACTCGCTGCTCGTCATTCTGAAGGCATGAGGCCGTGGGACCGACATCCGCCGTGGGCGCACTGGAGCTTCTACGTGAAGTGGGCGGTCGCGGGCACCATCGGACCGATCGCAGTCATCGTCGCGTTGACCGGCGGGCCCACCACCTCCCTCTGGATCGGGATCAACGGCTGCGTGCTGTGGGCCGGCTCGCTCCTCGTTGACTGGCTTCTCGTCCGTCGGTTCGAGCGTCGTGGCGACGGTTGGACCCCGTGGCGGCCGCCGGAATCACGCTGGATTCGCGGCTAGTTCGCGTTCCGTTACGGCTGCTCGGTTGATCGAGGCCGACGGTCGACCAGATGTGTTGCCAGCCGGCGATCGAGGCGGTGCCGTCGGTCAGGGCCGCGATCCGCGTGCCCTCGCCGGGAACGGCCCGGCGCCTGTCCCGAGCCGTCAGGAGCGCGGGGTCGCTACCCGGAGCCGGTTGCCGTCGGGGTCTTCGAGACCGCACTCGCGCCCTGCGAGCCCTTCCTCATCGACGGCGATCCCGAACTCCTGCGCCACGGCGTCGATGTCGGTGACGTTGAGATGAATGAGCGTGTTGGGGCGAGCGTCACCCTTGTGCTCGGACAAATAGAGCCGCACGCGCCCACGGGCCACTGACACGAACCAAGGGAAGCCGGGCTCGAACTGATGCTCCCACTGCTTGTGGAACCGCAGGCGGCCGTACCAGGCCACCGCGCGAGCGGCATCCTCGACATGCAGAACAGGAATCACCTCCTCCTCCACGCGCCAGAAAGTCTACGGCGCCTCGGGGGTCAGCGGGCAGACGGCGACCGCCGTCGCGCTCTCCCGCACGCACAGTGAGGCCGTCGTGAGGATTGACCCCAGGACGAGTGCTCCGGCCGCCCTTACCCCTCGGCCGTACGCTCGAGCACGTCGAACGACCACAGCTCGCTGCCCGTGCCGACCGGGCCGCTCTGCCGGTGCTGTGAGTGGCCGGCGGCGAAGTCGCGACTCGCCATCCAGGTCTGGAAGTCCTCCTCCGAGCGCCAGCGAGTCAGGACGAGGCAGACGTTCCGCTCATCGTTGGGGCGCAGGAGTTCGAAACCCTCGAACCCGTCGGCTTCCTCGACCCGGCCGGCGCGGCTCGCGAAACGCTGCTCGAACTCGGTGAACCGTTCACGCGGCACGGTGATGGCGTTGATTTTGACGATGCTCACCCCGGAGATGCTACGACTTGGGATGCGCCCCGTGCCTCGTCGTGCGAGGATCGGCCCGTGACTCGGTTCGTGGGCTTCGGCCCCAAGGTCCACGGTTGGTTCCGCGGTCTCGAGGCCGACAACAGCAAGGAGTACTTCGCCGCCCACCGCGCGTTCTACGACGAGTCGGTGCGCGGGCAGATGGAGGCGCTCCTCGACGAGCTCCGCGAGACGTTCGGAGGGGACGTGAAGATGTTCCGCCAGAACCGTGACGTGCGCTTCTCACGTGACAAGTCGCCGTACAAGACGAACACGTACGGCGTCCTGCTCGGCACCGAGATCGCCGCTCGCGGGCTCTATGCCTCGATCTCCGCGGACGGACTCATGGCCGGGTCCGGGTATTACCAGATGGCCCGCGATCAGCTCGAGCGCTACCGGGAGGCGGTAGCCGACGCGCGGCGCGGTCCGGGCCTGGCGGCGCGGGTCGCCACCGCGCAGCAGTCGGGGCTCGAGCTGTGGGGCGAGGCGCTCGCCACCGCGCCGCGCGGCTATCCGAAGCACCACGAGCGGATCGAGTTGCTGCGCCGCAAGAACCTGACGCTCGGAGCCAGGATGAAAGCCGGGGGCGGGGTGAGCCGGGAGGCCGGGCTCGAGTTCGTGGCGCACACCTGGCAGGCCTCGGCGCCCGTTACCGCGTGGCTCGACAAGCATGTCGGTCCGAGCGCGCTGCCGGTCGACCGGCGCGGCCGACGCCCCTGACGGCCGGCAGCTCGGCGGACGCCCTCGGACCCTCGCGCGCAACTTCTTCCCGCCGGCTCCGTTGTGTACGAGGCTTCATCTGGAAGTGGGGGCGGATGGACGCCGTCGTGTGTGCGGTGCTCGCGGGGCGGTGCGGACTGCACACGCGGCGGCGATCCCTTCCCGGCGTCAGTGGCCGCGCGCGTGCTTCGGAAGCCAGCACACGGCCAGGCATGCGGCGGCGAGGAAGCCGACCGCGACGAGCAGTGCCTGGTCGGCAGCGCCGACGAACGCGCCGGCGCTGTGCCCACCGCCGAGCCGGTCGAACAACACCGTCCCGACCGCGGCGATACCGAGCGACATCGCGAGCTGCTGGACGGACTCGAGCAGGCCTGACGCCGAGCCCATCTCGTGCGGGGCGACGCCGGCGAGGATCACGTCGAACATCGGCACGAACACCATCCCCATGCCGAACCCGGTCACGGCGAGCGGGGCCGCGAGGTCGACCGCGCCGACCGAGCCGCCGGCCGTCCGCAGGACGATGTCGACGATCACAAGGCCCACGACCATCGTGACGATGCCGATGTGCATCGTCGTCCGACCGAGGCGAGCGAGCAGCGCCGAAGAGGTGATCGAGCCGCCGATGGCCGCGATCGGGATCGCCACCGTCGCCACGGCACAGGCCAGCGGCGTCAGGCCGAGGCCGGCCTGGAACATGACGTTGAGCGCAATCATCATCCCGCCCATCGCGCCGATGAAGCCGACGACGACGGCGAGCCCGGCCACGTAGGCCCGACGGCGAAGGATCGAGGGCTCGACGAGCGGCGTGTCGCCGCGGCGGCTGCGGCGGCTCTGGAGCGCCGCGAACGCAAACAGGACGGCGACGCCGCCGGCGAGCAGCGCGAACGACCACGCCGGCCACCCGTGCTCCCGTCCCTGGATGAGCGGATAGATGAGTGCGACGCCGCCGACCATCGCGAGCGTGACGCTCGGGGCGTCGAGCCGGGCGCCTCGTGCCGACGGAGTGCTGCGGGGAAGGAAGCGAAGCCCGGCGACGATCGCCGCGAGACCGAGCGGGACGTTGACGAGGAAGATCGACCGCCAACCGGTGCCGAGCAGGTCGAGGTTGACCAGGCCGCCGCCGACGAGCGGTCCGGCGACCGCGGCCAGGCCCATGACCGGGCCGAAAACGCCGAACGCCTTCTGCTGACCTTCGTCGCCGAACAGCTCGCGGATGAGCCCGAAGCCCTGCGGCACCATCAACGCGGCAACCGCGCCCTGCAGTGCACGTGCGGCAACAAGGGCGCCGGCCGACGGCGCCAGTGCGCACAAGATCGACGCGGCGATGAATCCAGCCATCCCGAAGAGCAGCATGCGCCGCCGACCGAAGAGGTCGCCGAGGCGGCTGCCGAGCAGCAGGGTCACCGACATCGCGAGCGTGTACGCGGCCGAGATCCACTCGAGCTGCGCGAACGATCCACCGAGGTCGCGTCGGATCGCGGGAGCGGCGGTCTGCGCGATCGTCGAATCGAGCAGGTCCATGACCGAGGCGGCGAGCACGACGAGGAAGCCGAGCCACACGACTCGCTCGCCGGTCCGGCTCTCGGCGACGGCGGGGGGTGGGGAAAGGGTGGTGATTGACATGGCCACAGGTTCTCGTCAAACAAGGTCAGCTTCGGTCCGCAATTGCGCTCGGAAAATGCCTTTGCGGCCAGCTTTTGTCCGCAATAGCTGTCAGGCTTCCGCTCACGATGGTGCAGACCTCCGCTCGCCTCCTCGCCCTGCTGTCGCTGCTTCAGGTTCGCCGTGAGTGGACCGGGCAGGAGCTCGCCGACCGGCTCGAGGTCGGCCCGCGCACGATCCGCAGGGACGTCGACAAGCTCCGCTCGCTCGGCTATCCCGTCGAGGCGGCGCCGGGGGTCGCCGGCGGGTACCGGCTCGGGGCGGGCGGCGAACTGCCGCCGCTGCTGCTCGACGACGCCGAGGCGGTGGCGGTCGCGGTTGGACTCCGGACGGCGGCGTCGGGATCGATCGAGGGCATCGAGGAGACATCGGTACGTGCGCTGGCCAAGCTCGAGCAGGTCCTGCCCACCCGGCTGCGGCGCCGCGTGAGCGCGCTCAGCGACGCGACGTCGTCGTTCTCGTTCGACGGCCCCAGGATCGACGCTGATCTGCTCGCCACGATCGCCGCCGCCTGTCGTGACACCGTGCGCCTGCGGTTCGCCTATGTGGCCAAGGACGACCGCGCGTCTCAGCGCCATGCCGAACCGGCCGCCGTCGTCCACAGTGGCTACCGCTGGTATCTCGTCGCGTTCGATCTCGACCGAGATGACTGGCGTACCTTCCGGATCGATCGCATCCGCGGGCGGGTGCGTCCCGGGGAACGGGGCCGCCGGCGGATCCCGCCGGGTGGCGATCCCTCGGCATTCGTCAAGCGCTCGCTGCGCGGCGCCGCCGGCGAGGCCGAAGCGACCCCGGGCCAGATCCGGGTGGCGCTCGAAGCCGGGGGCCTGCGCGCCCGAGTGCCGAGTCGCTACGCGATCGTCGAGCCCGACGGCGAGGGTGCGTCGCTCGTCACCACCCGAGGGGGCTGGTCACGCAACTTCCTCGTGTGGATGGCGCTGCTCGATGTGCCCATGGAGGTGCTCGGCCCTCCGGAGCTGGTCGACGCGGCACGCACCATGGTGACGCGCCTCGAAGGCGCCGTGTGAACTCGGTCGCGACGGGCTGGCGTCGCCGGAGGCTCAGTGACCGAGCCCGGCCATGACCAGCGCAAGGTCATAGAGGGCGAGCGTGACACATGCGAGGAACGGGACGAGGACGATCCGCGCCACGACGCGGTCTCCGGCCGAGCTGCCGTATGACCGGCGGCGCTCGAAGTGGGAGACCGGCGTTCCCGCTTTCGGTCCACACCACCCTCGGGCGGCCCACCGGCGTGTTGGTCATGACGCCTCCGGAGGGCGCGGACCGCGGGGCGTGGCGGGCGGGAGCGTGCTCGGCGGGCCTCGTTGGGCGGCGCGCCACAGCGCTCGGAGCCACACGACGTCCGCCTGCTGACCGAAGGTGAGAGCCTCGCCCGCGAGCGCGCACTGCCGGAGGATGACGAGCAGCGCGAGGCCGACGACCATTGCGAGGGCGGTGGTGCCCAGGTGCCGGCCGGCCTGCAGCTCAAGCCCGACGACTGCAAGGGGCGACAAGCGCGGGCACGAATGGAGCGAGGAACGCGGGCAGCGGCGAGGCTCCACGCCGCCGTTCGCGCCTCCCGGCGACCTGTCCAGGCACCGTGAGGTACGCCGACAGGGACCAGAAGCGTCGTTGCTCGCGATCGCGGAGCGCGGGATCGACGCAGCATGCCGTCGCGAGGATGGCTACGAGCGCCGTTCCTCCATCGTCAATGATGCGCGCCGGCTGTGCACCGCCGATGCCCAGAGCGATCCAGATCGCGCACACCGCGGTTCCGACGGCCGCCGCACTGATGGCGAGGACCCTGCGACGACGGCTGAGAAGCGCGCTTTCCATAACGATCCTAGGGACCGCATCCACCGACGTGGTGGTCTATTGATCCGCGGAACTAGGCGAGGTTTGCGTAGGAATTGCGGACGGCGCTTTGCGGGGTTCCCGCGCTCGTGGTGCGCTCAGTCACGGACCGCGGTCCGGACCGAGCGCTGCTCGTAGCGCACGCTCGCAGGGGGGAGCCTCGGCGCGACGATCAGACTTCCGCCACCCGCAGATGCTCCCCGCCGACGCGCACCTCGTCGCCGGCGACGAGCCGGCGCCCGCGGCGCGTCTCGGGCTCTCCGTTGACCGAGACCGTGTCCCGGGCGAGCAGCGCCTTGGCTTCGGCGCCGCTGTCGATGACCCCGGCGAGCTTGAGCAGCTGGCCGAGGCGGATCGAGTCGGTGCTGATCCGGACGTCGCGCATCTGGCGCACGCTACAGCGAACGTACACTCGAGCTGTCCCGACGGCGATGGTCAGTTCGTCACCTGAGTCAATGACGGCACGAAGCGCGATGACAGCGGCGGCGTCGCACGGTCGCGCCGCGGCCCCGAGGTTGCGGCGGTGATCGAGGACGTCTTCCGTGAGCACTGGGCGCGCGTCCTCGCTGCGCTGGTCGGGTATCTCGGGGACTTCGACCTCGCCGAGGAGTCCGCCCAGGACGCCTTCGCCATCGCCGCGGAACGCTGGCCGCGCGACGGCGAGCCGGCCAACCCGGTCGCATGGCTGGTGACGACCGGCCGCAACCGGGCGATCGATCGCCTCCGGCGCCGGCGAACCCTCAACGAGAAGACCCGAGCGCTGGCGCCGAGTGACGACCCGGGCGGATCCGATCCGGCGCAGGAGGCGACAGTGACCATCGAGGACGAGCGGCTCGAGCTGATCTTCACCTGCTGCCATCCGGCGCTGGCCCTGGAGGCGCAGGTCGCGCTCACGCTACGCGCCGTCGGCGGCCTGAGCACGGCTGAGATCGCCGAGAGCTTCCTCGTGTCCGAGGAGACGATGAAGCGGCGCCTGACACGCGCAAAGACGAAGATCAGAGCGACGCGGATCCCGTTTGCGGTGCCGCCGTCGCAGACGCTCACCGATCGGCTCGCCGCGGTGCTCGCCGTCGTCTACCTGATCTTCAACGAGGGCTACGGCGGGCGCGGAGATCTCGCCGCCGAGGCGCTCGTGCTCGGCGGCCTGCTTGGCGAGCTGATGCCCGACGAACCAGAGGTGCACGGCCTGTGCGCGCTCATGCTCCTGCACGATGCGCGCCGTGAGGCGCGCGTGGCGCCCGGCGGCGAGCTGCGGCTCCTGCCCGAACAGGACCGCGCCCTGTGGGACGAGCAGCAGATCGAGCGAGCGCAGAGGCTGATCGACCGAGGACTCGCGCTCCACGGCCGCGGCGCATATCTGCTCCAGGCGGCCATCGCGTCGCTCCAGTGTGAGCCGCAGATCGATTGGCCGCAGATCGCACTGCTCTACGGCGAGCTCCATGCCCTCACCGCGTCGCCGGTGGTCGCGCTCAACCGGGCAGTCGCGATCGCCGAAGCCGGCGAGCCCGAGCAGGCGCTCGCCATCGTCGACGCCCTCGACCTCGAGCAGTACCGCTACCTGCACTCCACGCGTGGCGAGCTGCTTAGGCGTCTCGGTCGCCCGACCGAGGCGGCCGCGGCCTACACGCGGGCGCTCGCGCTGACCGAATCCGCGCCCGAGCGCTCGTTGCTCGAGCGGCGGCTCGCGGAGTTGCCGCCGGCCTCGCTCAGATGAGCTCCATCGGCGCCAACGGAGCAGGGCGTCCGAGGTGGAAGCCCTGGGCTCGGTCGACACCGACCTCCCGCAGGAGCTCGAGCGTCCGCGCATTCTCCACTCCCTCTGCGATCGTCGACATGTTGAACCCCGCGGCGAGGTTCACGATCGCCTGGACGACGCTGCGGCTGGCCGGATCGTGTTCGAGATCGCGGACGAACTCGATATCGATCTTGAGGTAGTCGATCGGCAGCTGCTTGAGATACGTGAGGCTGCCGTAGCCGGTGCCGAAGTCGTCGAGCGCGACCTCGCAGCCGAGCGCGTGCAGCTCGGCGACGAACTCACGCGCGGTGCGCTCGTCGCTGACCAGCGCTGTCTCGGTGATCTCGAACACGAGCCGGTTCGGATTCGCTCCCGTGCGCGCGAGCGCGCGGCGAATGTGGGTGAGCAGGCGAGGATCGCTGACCGACCGGGCCGACACGTTGAGCTCGACCGATCCGCCGGCGGCAGCGAGCTCGGCCGCCCGGTCGATGACCCAGCGGTCGATGTCGGCGACGAACCCGTACTCCTCGGCGATCGGGAGGAAGGTCGAGGGCAGGACGAGCTCGGGCTCCGCGTTGTCCTCGGGGAGTCGCATTCTCAAGAGCAGCTCGTGCTGCACGGTTCCCCCCGCGGCGAGATCGACGATCGGCTGGGCATAGAGGACGAAGCTCTCGTCGTTGAACGCCTCCTGGAGCCGTTGCACCCAGTTGAGCGCCTTCAGCTCCCGCCGCAGACGTGCCGACTCCGCCCTGCGCTCGTCGTGGTCATCGAGCACGACCGTATATCCCCGGATGGCCGCGTCGGCCTCGAACGCCGCGTTCTCCTGGGCCAGGCGCCGCTCGGTGACGTCCTGGTGGGCGACGACGACGCCGGGCGGCCCGCCGGGTCGGCGACGCGTGGCATGCAGGAGAAACCACCGGCGCTCGGATGGGCCGTGGCACAGATATTCGAGCTCGAGCGTGTCGCGCTCGCCCGCGAACAGCTCCCGTAGGCCGCGTTCCACCTCGGTGGCGGTGGGATCGCCGGCGCGGCGGCAGACGCTCAGGTAGTTGCGTCCGAGCTGATCGTCGTGAGCACCCTCGCGCCGGCCGAACTCTCGCCAGCGCTCGTTCACGGCCACGATCACGCCGCGCTCGTCGAGAACCGCGATGTGCGCGGAGAGGCTGTCGAGCGTCGCCTGCCAGAGGTCGCCGGCATCGTGCGTATGCTCGCCGGCGAGCACGCTGGCGGTGACGTTGTCGATCGTCCCTCGCACCGCGCAGACCGCCCGCTCCTCATCGCAGACCGAGTGGAAATCGCTGCGCAGCCAGTGGGTGGAGCCGTCCCGGGCGGTGAGCCGGACGTCGAGGCGGCCCTCGCCCGTCCCGCGGGCGAGCAGGTCGTTGATCGTGCTGCGTACGCGCCGGCGGTCCTCGGCGGGCATCGCGGCGAGGGCGTCTCGCATCGTCAGCTCGCCCGAGCGCACGGTGCGGATGAGCGTGCACGGATCGGCGGTGAGGAGGACGTCGGTGTGTGGGTCCCATTCCCATGCGGTCTCCGCCCTCACGGGAGGGTGCCCCGGTCCGGCCGCTACGGTGATCGCCGGCCTCGCGGGGATGCGCCGCCGGTGCGCCGCGATCGCGGTCAAGGATGCCGCCACGGCGGTCGGCGATCCGCGACGATCACGCAGCACCGTGCATCGTGCCGCGAGTCGCAACGGGTCGTCCTCGGCGGTGCGGATCTCCAACTCGCCCTGCCAGCTGCCGAGGGAAAGCAACCGCGCGGCGATCACCGGCGCGATGATCGCGTCCTCAGGAGCGAGCGCCACCGACGTGATCGGTGCTCCGATCATCTCCGCCGCCGACCGCCCGTAGAGGTCGCCGGCCGCCGTCGTCCAGTGCGTGATCGTTCCCTCCGGGTCGGTGGCGATCGCCGCGATGCCCAACGTGTCGATGAGCTCCATCTGGGAGAGCGAGATGGCGGACGCGGTGGCTCTGGCCATGAGACCGCCGAGGACCACGCGCCGGTTGGGTTGCCCTACGCGCGTCATGAGCTATCGGGACAGGGGACGGTGTGGTGGGTGGAGTTGTGGGACCGAGCGAGCGCCCTCCCGACCGCTGCACGGAGAGTTTCGCCCCGCCGCTGCACACTCCTCCCACCGGGCGCGATCGACCAGGCGCGCGAGTCGCCGGGCTGCCGCCGGTGATCCGCCGGATAACGCGAGCCGAGAGTGGGTATCCCACAGCGGGTGTCCGGCACTTCCTCCTACTCTCCTGACGATCCGAAGCCGCTGAGCGGCTACGCGATCCTGCTGCTCATCTTCCACGTGGGCGTGGCGCTCATCGCCGCGTTGTTCATGCGCTCGCGCCGGCGCCTGCCGGAAAGCATCCCGGCAGCGGACATCGCGCTGCTGAGCATCGGGACGTTCAAGGTCAGTCGCCTGGTGACCAAGGACAAGGTGACCGCCGCCGTCCGGGCGCCGTTCACCGAGTACGAGGGCCCGGCCGGCCCGGCCGAGGTGTCCGAGAAGGCCGAGGGGAACGGTCTGCATCGTGCCGTCGGCGAGTTGCTCACCTGCCCGTACTGCATCGGACAGTGGGTGGCGACCGGTCTGCTGGCCGCGTACCTATGGCAGCCGCGGCTGACGCGGATGGTCGCGACCTTGTTCGCCGTGGTGACGGGCGCCGATTACCTGCAGCAGCTCTGGGTGGCGGTCGACAAGGCGGCGTGAGGCTGACCGCGGCCTGACCCCGCACCGTTTTGAAGATTGTGACGACGGGTACCCGCTAAGAACTGCAACGCGGGGAATTATCCCTCAGGAGGTTCTGACGTGGCATCTGTTTTGACTGAGCGGGCTGCGCTGGGTGGATCCCCAGCCGCGGAACGGTCGGATTCTCGAGAACTGTTTCACCGCTGGCAGCAACGCGGTGACCAACGCGCGCGCGAGGAGCTCGTCTCGCGCTTCCTTCCGCTCGCGCGTAAGCTCGCCCGCCGCTACAGCGGTGCGCACGAGCCCTTTGATGACTTGCTGCAGGTGGCGAGCCTCGGGCTCGTCAAAGCCATCGACCGTTTCGACGTGAGCCGGGGGACGGCGTTCTCGTCGTTCGCCGTGCCGACGATCCTCGGCGAACTCAAGCGCTACTTCCGAGACCTCGGCTGGTCGGTGCACGTCCCGCGCGGCGCGCAGGAGATGGCGCTCAAGGTCGAGGACGGACGTCAGCAGCTGATGACGAGGACCGGCCGACCGCCGACCGTTCCCGAGCTGGCCCAGTACCTCGAGCTCAGCGTCGAGGACGTGCTCGAGGCGCTCGAGACCGCCGGCGCGCATCACACGGCGTCGCTGGATTCCCCGCGCGACGACGGCGAGGACGAGTCGGGCACCCTGGCTGACGCGTTCGGGCAGATCGACGAGCGCTTCGAGCTCGTCGACAGTCAGGTCACGATCGCGGCTGCCGCGCGGCATCTCGGCGCCCGGGAGCGTCGCGTGCTCGTCCTGCGGTTCGTCGAGGATATGACGCAGAGCCAGATCGCCGACATGATCGGTGTCTCGCAGATGCAGGTTTCTCGCATCCTGCGCCGCGCCATCGATCAGCTGCGCGAGCTCACCCAGCTCGACACGCAGACGACCGGCTGAACGCCGCCGAAGCGCACCGCGCCGGTGTCCGGGCCCGCGCCGCATCGCGCGCGGGCCCTTCCTCTGTCTGGGCTCTGTTTTCACCCGTCAACAGACGGGTATCTGGGCCATTGACCAACCGCGATCCGAGCGAGACTCGTAAGGCGCGGCGGTCCGACACCCTCAGGGACGCCGGCGGTGATAGCTGGCCCGCGGACCAGAACAGCACATTTCAGCTCTGAGGCCGGGCCGGCCGCGCGGTGACCCATTTGCCGAAAGAGCACCCTATCTCAGCTGCGTCGCGCGACCGTCGGGGTCGCGCTCAGCTCGAACCAGATCCGCGTCGCGTTCCCGACCTGCGTGACGCCCCAGCGCTCAGCCAGCCAGTCGAGGACACGCAGTCCCCAGATCGACGTAGATCGGTTCGTTCTCATCCTTGGGCCCAAATCGCATACCGTTGGTCACCAACTCACTGACCAGGAGCGCGAGTTGCTCGAGCAAGGCACGCGAGACCAGCCCCGAGCATTCGCGGTCGATAATCCGTCGTGCCCAGGCGGGACCATCGGGGCCGGACTCAGTTCTGTATATGACGCGCACGCACCCGAACATGGCTGAGATGTCGTCACTACGCGAAATTGACACGCAACATTTTTCGGTCGAGGTGCTGCCGTGACCGAGCTCGACGCGAGCGGCATCGCACTCACGGGACCGAGTGTGCGGCTGGAACTCGAGAGCCGCCCGGAGACGCTGACCCTCGTGCGCGGGATGCTCGGCGGCGTCGCCGAGTGGCTGACGATCGACCCAGAGCTGCTCGACGATCTCAAGACCGCGGTGAGCGAAGCCTGCAACAACGTCGTGTTGCACGCCTACCCGGACGGCTCCGGCCCGCTCGACGTCGAGCTGTACCTCGGCGACGGCCAGATCTACGTCATCGTCCGCGACGCCGGAACCGGACTCGACGAGACGCCGCTCGACGACGACCGCTTCCAGGGCGTCGGGATGCCAGTGATCCGCGCGCTGACCGAGACCGCACAGTTCCAGACGCGGCCCGAGGGCGGGACACAGGTGACGATGGCGTTTGCCGGCACCCGGGACGGCAAGCCGCTGTTCCAGCCGCCGGCCGGCGCGGTCGCCGATGACGGGTTTGCCGACACGCTGCGGGGCGATGCGGTCGCGTCGGTGTCGCCGCCGACGCTCGTGGCCGGCGTGCTTGGGCGGCTGGCCCGGGCGCTCGCCGCCAACGCAAGGTTCTCGCTCGACCGGTTCTCCGACGTGTACCTCGTCACCGACGCGATCGCTGCGCATGCCGAGGGCTTCGCCGACACAGAGCGGGTTTCGTTTGCGCTCACGGCCGGCGGCCGGCAGCTCGAGCTCGTGGTCGGTCCGCTCCGCGCCGGGAGCGTGGGCGAGCTCACCGCGCCGTCGACCGACAATTCCCGCTCGCCGCTGCAGCTGCTCAGCGACCGACTCGAGGTCGAACCGCTGGACGGAGCCGAGATGCTGCGCGTCGTGATGATCGATCACCGCCGCTGGGCCGCGGCCGGCGACCCCGACTGATCCTTCAGGATCCGAGCAGCTCGTCGAGCGACGCGGCGACCTCGAGGCGGTCGGACACGCCGGTGAGGGTGAGCAGCCGTTGCACCTGTTGGGGGCCACGGATGAGCGCGAATCGCTTGCCGGCTTTGGCGGCCGCCTGCTGGGCCTTGACGAGCGCGCTCAACCCGGTCGAGTCCATGAACTCAAGACCGTGGAGGTCGACGACGACAAGCTCCACCTCGGAGTCCATCACGCGCAGGAGCTCTTCCTCGAGCGCGCCGCTCGTCGAGAGATCGAGCTCTCCGCTGACGGCGATAACGCTCGCGCGCCCTTCGAAACGCACCTCTACGCGGAAGTGGCTTTGCACGCTGCGCGAGCCTACTGATCTGGGCGGCGCGGTGCGTACATCGGCGCCCACCTGCTTGAGAGGCTCGCCCGCTGGGTAGCTCCCGTCCGGCGCTGGAAGGCGCTGGATGGCATCCGAGAAGGAGGCGACATGGTTGCTCTGCTGGTCCTGCTGTTGATTCTTGCCCTGTTCGGCGGCCTCGGGTTCGCCGCCCATTTCCTGTGGTTCATCCTCATTGTCGCCCTCGTGCTGTGGGTCATCGGCTTCTTCGTCGGAGGAGTGGAATCCGGCGTCGGCCGACGCCGCTGGTACGGACGCTGATCGAGGATCTCGAGCGGGACGGCGACCGCGGCTGCGCTCGTTCAGTCGCTTCGGTCGCCGGTCAGCTCGTGCAGGCGCTTGAGTGACCGGCGCAGCAGGCGCGAGACCTGCATCTGTGAGACGCCGACGCGCTCGGCAATCTCGCTCTGCGTGAGGTCCTGGCCGAAGCGCAGGAAGAGGATCTCCCGTTCGCGCTCGGGCAGCAGGCGCGCAGCGGCGAAGATCGTCGCCTGATCGTCGACGAGCGCGAGCCGCTCATCGGTACCGCCGAGCGAATCGAGGCGGGTGTTTGCGCCCTCCTCGTCGGACTGCGCCGGCGCATCGAGCGACACCGCGTCGTAGGCCTCGGCGGTCTGGAGGCCGTCGAGGACATCTTCATCGCTCATCTCGAGGTAGAGGGCGAGCTCCTGCACGGTTGGCGCGTGGCCGGTGGCGACGGTCATCTTGCGTTGCGCATCGAGCACCTTGCGAGCCCGCTCCTGGGCGCCGCGGTCGACGTGCAACGCCCACCCGGCGTCACGGAAGTAGCGCTTGAGCTCGCCGACGATCGTCGGCACCGCGAACGAGGTGAAGGCAAAGCCGCGGTCGGGGTCAAAACGCTCGACCGCCTTGACGAGGCCGAGGCTGGCCACCTGGACGAGGTCCTCGAACGGCTCGCTCGAGGAGGAATAGCGCCGGGCCAGTTTGCGGGCAAGCGGCAGGTACCGCCCGACCAGCTCATCGCGAGCCGCGCGATCCTCGTGTCTCCGCCACCGTCTGAATAACTCCTCCGAACCGACGGCTGCTGCCGGCGATCCGGAAGCCGCTGCGGTCATCGCTGACCCCCTGGTTGGGTGCAGACGTGTGTGTGTTTTAGCACACCGGACAACTGCTGTTCGGGGTTTTTCCAGCCCCGGGCGCCCGGTTCTCCGCGCTCCGCCGCGCCACACTCACGTGCGCGAGCGCAGCGGATCGTGCTGGAGGGCGGCGGAGCTACGGTCGTCCTCGAGCAGGTCGAGTACGGCGGCCTCCAGGCGCCGTCGGTGACGATCGTCGGTCGGGTCGATGTCCGGGAGGTCGTCGAGCACGCCGGCAATCGTCCAGCCCGAGAGGTAGCGATCGAACACGCGCGGATCGATGTACGACCTTCGGGCCACCGCCGGCGTGTTGCCGAGCATCTCGCTCACTCCGCGGACGGCCCGGTCGATGACGCGCTTGCGCGCGGTCTTGGTCTTCGCCGTGGCGGGATCGGCAGCGACGGACACCGCAGCCACGACACTCGCGTTCCAGGTGCGGAAGTCCTTGGCGCTGAACTCGTCGCCGATGCTCGCCTTGAGATACTCGTTGATGTCGCCGGAATGCAGGTCGTGCCAGCGTCCCTGCTCGCGGTAGGCGAGCAGCTCCGGTGGGCCGCCGCGGCGCCGGCGGAGGGTCCGCACGAGCTCGCCCGTCCGTGGATCGGTGATCTCCTGCACGCGCTGGATGCCGCCCTTGGCTGGGTAGTCGAAAACGATCGTCTCGCCGCGCACGGTCACATGATCGCGGCGCACGGTGGCCAGCCCAACGCCGTGATCATCGTCGGCGTACTGCTCGCTGCCGACCCGAAACAGGCCGAGGTCGAGCAGCCGCACCGAGCACGCGAGCAACGCTTCGCGCGTGGGCTCGCCGCCGCGCAGGTCCCGTGCCACACGCCGCCGGAGCGTCGGCAGCGCGTGGCCGAAGCGGAGCATCCGCACGAACTTCGCCCGGTCCCGCCGCTCGCGCCAGTGCGGGTGGTAGAGGTACTGCTTGCGGCCGGCGGCATCCACCCCGGTGGCCTGGAGATGGCCCCAGGGGTCGGTGCAGATCCACACGTCCTCCCACGCCGGCGGGATCGCCAGCGACCGCACGCGCTCGAGCACTTCGGCATCGGTGACGCGCCGACCGTCGCCCTCGAGGAAGCTGAAGCCCCGGCCGCGGCGCACTCGACGCAGGCCGGGACCTGAGCAGTCGGAGCGGCGCAGGCGGCCCCGGGGCGCGATCGCGGTCACCGGTTCCCGCTACCCGTAGGGCCGACGGGAGACGCAGCTCGGTCCGCCGACGGTCAGCGCGCACGCGGCCGGATATGCGAAAGGCCCGCACCGAGGTACGGGCCCTCCGGGTCATCCGACGGTCGGTGGCGCGCCGCCTGACGCGGGCGCCGAACCGAGCGCCTAAGCCAGATTCGTGATCCGCTCGGCGACCTCGCCGGCGTCGCTGCGAAGGCTGTTGGCCTGCCGCGTGGCCTCACGCCGCACGCTCTTGGCGTCGTGCTCGACGTCACGGCGCCGACGCTTGACCGTACGCTGGCTGCGGTTGAGGATCCGGGCGCCGCGCCGCTCGAAGCGGTTGAGCTCCTTGGTCATCCGGTCGAGGTGCGTGTACGTCTGGGCGGTCTGTGCGAGCGAGTCACGCAGCTCCGCGGCGGCGCCGAGCTGAATCAGCAGGGCACGCTCCGCCTGACGGCCGACGGCGTCAAGCCGGGCCGCGGCGGCCTCGATCCCGCGACCGACGGTCCGGGTCGCCTGGCGCGTCGTCCGCTCGGCAGCGCGCGTGGTCTCCTGCGCCGAGCGCGTGCTCGTGCGGGCCGTCCTCCGGGCCGAACGCGCGGTCGCGCGGGCCGAGCCCTTGGTCGTCGACGCGCTCCGAGACGCGGCGTTGCGCTTGCGCGTGGCCGCTGCTTTCTTTGCGGTTGCCTGCCTTTGGGTGCGGGTCTGTTGCGCCATAGGTGCTCTCTCTTTCGGATCTCGTTTTCGTCGTCCATAACGAGCTACCCCACCCTCGACTACCCAAACGTGCGTTCGTGTGGCGATCGTCACGTATCCCATCGGCATACTGAGTTCCGTGAGTTCTTCAGCCCCCTTCACCTCCCCGCTCGCCGAGGCGCTCGCGCCGGATCTGCTCGAGCGGTTCACCCGCTACGTGCGGATCGATACCCAGTCCCGCCCGGACCGCGAGCGGTCACCCAGCACTCCCGGGCAGCTCGACCTCGCCCGCGTTCTCACCGCCGAGCTTGCGGACCTCGGCCTCGATGACGTGCGACTCGACGACAACGGCTACGTGACGGCCACGCTGCCGGCCAGCCGCTCGGCCAACGGCAGCGTCATCGGCCTCGTCGCCCACATGGACACCAGCCCTGATGCACCTGGCGCCGGCGTCGAGCCGCTTGTGCATCGCGCCTACGACGGCGGCGTGATCGGGCTGCCGCGCGGCGGTACGCGCCTGGACCCGGCGACGATGCCCGAGCTCGAGCGTAAGCGCGGTCACGACATCGTGAGCTCGAGCGGCGACACGCTGCTCGGCGCCGACGACAAGGCCGGCGTGGCGATCATCGTGTCGGCCTTGGCAGCGCTCGTGGCCGAGCCCGAGCGCCCGCGCCCGACGGTCCGCGTCTGCTTCACCCCGGACGAGGAGATCGGCGAGGGCGCGACGCTGTTCGACATCGCGCGGTTCGGCGCTCGCTGCGCTTACACGATCGACGGGTCGGAGATCGGCGAGTTGCAGGACGAGAGCTTCAGCGCCGTCGAGGTCACCGTGAGGATCGACGGGGTCGACGTGCATCCCGGTCAGGCCGATGGAAAGCTCGTCAGCGCGCTCCGGCTCGCCAGCCAGGTCATCGCAGCGCTGCCCGCCGACCGGCTCGCTCCTGAGGTGACCTCCGGCTGGGAGGGGTTCATCCACCCCACCAAGCTCTCGAGCACGACCGGGCACGCCGAGTTCCGCGCGATTGTTCGCGATTTCGACGACGCTCAGCTTCAGGCGCACGTCGCCCTGCTCGAGCGCACGGCGCGTGAGGTCGTCGACGCCCATCCGCGAGCGGCGCTGCACATCGACGTCCACCGTCAGTACCGCAACATGCGCACGTACCTCGACGCGACGCCGGAGGTCGTGGCCGCCGCGGAGGAGGCGATCCGTGCCGAGGGCATCGAGCCGCAGCGAATTCCGATCCGCGGCGGAACCGACGGATGCCGCCTCAGCGAAATGGGTCTGCCGACGCCGAACATCTTCACCGGCGGTCACGAGTACCACTCGGTGCGGGAGTGGGCCTCGCTCCAGGACATGGCGGCGTCCGCGGCGGTCGTCGTCAATCTCGCCGAGGTCTGGGCGCGGACGGGGTAGGCTCTCGCGATCGTGAGCACATCCGACTCACTTGCCTCGCTCGACGGCGAGATCATGGCCGCCGCGGAGGCGACGATCCCCGCCACCGACGACGGGTTGCTGCGCGGCGACGGCGTGTTCGAGGTCATCCGCGTCTACGACGGATTGCCGTATGCCCTCGAGGCGCATCTCCGGCGCCTCGAGCGCTCGGCGGGCAACGTCCGGCTCGAGGTCGACGTCGAGGCCGTCCGCGCCGACGCCCACCGCCTGCTCGCCCATGCCGGCGCCGCGCCCGCCCACGAGGCCCTGCGGATCGTGCTCACCCGCGGCGGCCGGCGCCTGCTGCTCACCGAGCCGCTGCCGCGCAGCCCCGAGCGCGTCCGGCTCGGCACGATCACCTATTCGCCGACCCGGGTGCTCGACGGCGTCAAGTCGCTGTCCTACGCCGCCAACATGCTCGCGAGCCGGCTCGCCCGCGAGCAGGGCTACGACGAGGCCCTGCTCGTCACCCCCCACGGCCGCGTGCTCGAGGCGCCGACGAGCTCGCTGTTCTGGGTGCGCGGGGAGGAGATTCTCACCCCGCCGCTCGAGGATCACATTCTCGCCTCGATCACCCGCGCGCTCGTCATCGCCGCGGTTGGCGCGCAGGAGCGGCCGTGCACGATGGACGATCTTGCCGCGGCTGACGAGGCCTTCCTCGCCTCGACGACGCGTGAGGTGGCGCCGGTGGGCGCGATCAACGAGCACGAGTTCGACGGCGTCGGACCGCTGACGCAGCGGACCGCGGCCGCCGTCCGCGAGCGCATCCGCGCCGAGCTCGACGGCGGGTGAGAGTCCTCACCGTCATCGGCAACCGCCCTCAGTTCATCAAGGCAGCGGCGGTTTCCCCGGTGCTGCGCGAGGACCATGAGGAGGTTCTCGTCCACACCGGCCAGCACTTCGACGACGAGCTCTCGACGGTGTTCTTCACCGAGCTGGGGATCCCCGCGCCCGACCGCCAGCTCGGAATCTCGCTCGGCAGCAACACCTCCCAGACCGCGCGCATGCTCACCGCTCTCGAACCGCTCCTGCGCGAGGTCGGCCCGGACGTCACGCTCGTCTACGGCGACACGAACTCGACCCTCGCCGGCGCACTCGCCAGCGCCCAGCACGGGATTCCCGTCGCGCATGTCGAGGCCGGGATGCGGTCGTTCGACCGTGCGATGCCCGAGGAGATCAACCGCGTGCTCACCGACCATGTCAGCGCGCTGCTGCTGTGCGCCTCGGCTGCGGCGGTCGAGAACCTCCGCCGCGAGGCGATCACCGGCACAGTCGAGTGCGTCGGCGACGTCATGGTCGACATCGCGCTCGCCGTCCAGCCGCGAGCGCGCGAGCGCGTCGACCTCGTCCGAGCCCGCGGCGTGGAGCCGCAGGGCTACGTGCTCGCGACCGCCCACCGCGCCGGCAACGTCGACGATCCCGCGCGTCTCGCGCGTCTCGTCGCCCTGCTCCGCGCGGTGCCGGAGACGGTGCTCATGCCCCTACATCCGCGGACCGCGGCGCGCCTACAGGCGGCGGGGCTCCGCGATCAGCTTCAGGACAGCGGCAACGTGCGCCTCACGCCGCCCCTCGGGTACGTCGAGCTGACCGCGCTGCTGTGCAACGCGCGGGCCGTGCTCACCGACTCGGGCGGCCTCCAGAAGGAGGCGTATCTCGCCGGCGTGCCGTGCGTGACCCTGCGGCCGAGCACGGAGTGGGTCGAGACCGTCGAGCACGGCTGGAACACGCTCGTCGACCTCGATCCCGAGGCGATGATCGCGGCGCTTCAGCGCCCGGTTCCCAGCGAGCGCCCCGCGTTGTACGGCGACGGCCACGCGGGAGCGCGTGTCCGCGACGCGCTTACACTCCACCTCCGATGAGCTCGGCTGCCGAGAACCAGCCATCCAGATGAGCGAGCGCCCGTTGCGAATCGGTGTCGTGGGTCTCGGCTACTGGGGCCCCAACCTTGCGCGGAACTTCGCCTCCCTGCCCGGGTGCGAGCTCGCCTGGGGCTGCGATTCCTCCGCGGACGTCCGGGCTCGCGTGCAGGATCGCTTCCCGGGCACGCGGTTCACCGCCGAGCTCGACGACCTGCTCGGCGACGAGACTCTCGACGCGATCGTCCTCGCCACCCCCGTCCCCACCCACGCGGAGCTTGCGGTGCGCGTGCTCGAGGCCGGCAAGCACTGCTTCGTGGAGAAGCCCCTCGCGCAGTCGGTGGCCGACGCCGAGCGTGCCGTCGCCGCCGCGGACGCTGCCGGGCGCGTGCTCATGGTCGGCCATCTGCTCGAGTACCACCCCGGCGTGCGCAAGCTCAAGGAGCTTGCCGAGTCCGGCGAGCTCGGCGGCATCTACTACATCTACGGCAACCGGCTGAACCTCGGCAAGCTGCGCGCTGACGAGAACGCGCTCTGGAGTCTCGGCGCGCATGACGTCTCCGTCGTCCTGCATCTCGCCGAGGAGGAGCCCGAGCAGGTCCTCGCCCGCGGCGAGTCCTACGTGCGCGACGGGGTCGAGGACGTCGTGTTCTGCTTCCTGCGCTTCCCCTCGGGACTTGCCGCCCACCTCCATCTGTCGTGGCTCGACCCCCATAAGGAGCGGCGCTTCACGATCGTCGGCTCACGGCGGATGGCCACCTTCGACGACATGGCGCTCGAAGGCAAGCTCACCGTGTACGACAAGGGCTTCGATGAGGACGCCCACGGCTACGGCGAGTACATCACCCGCAGCGGGGACATCTTCTGTCCCCGGGTGCCGAACGTCGAGCCGCTGCGGATCGAGTGTGAGCACTTCGTCCACTGCGTCCGCACCGGTGAGCGGCCACGTTCGGACGGGGCGAGTGGTCTGCGGGTCGTGCGCGTCCTCGAGCAGCTCCAGAGCTCGCTCGACGAGTCGCGCCGGGTGAGCGGCGCGATCGCTGGTCGGGATGGGGCCCGGTGACCGGCGAGGGTGCCATGGCCGCGCACGTCGATCCTGCCGCCGAGGTCGCCGCCGACGCGGTCATCGGTCCCGGGGCCGTCATCCACGCCGGGACGCGGATCGCAGCCGGCTGCACGATCGGTGCCGCCGCCGTCATCCACGCCGGGACGACGCTCGAAGCCGGCTGCCTCGTCGAGGACCACGCCGTGCTCGGCAAGCGCCCCCGGCTGCGGCCCGGCTCGAGTGCGGCCGGCGCGCTCGGCGAGCTCGTGCTCGGTGCCGGCGTCACGGTGTGTTGCGGCGCGGTGCTCTACGCCGGCTCGACGGTCGGCGCGGCGTCGATCGTCGGCGACCAGACCCAGATTCGCGAGCGCGTGCGGATCGGCGAGGGTTCGGTGATCGGACGCGGCTCGTCGGTCGACTTCGATGCGCACATCGGTGATCGCGTGCTGATCCAGACCGGGGTGTACGTCACCGGCGGCTCGATCGTCGAGGACGACGTCTTCCTCGGCCCTGGGGTCTCCACGACGAACGATGACGCGATGGGGCGTCATCCGCGCGGCGAGTCACTGCGCGGTCCGACCTTCCGGCGGGCCTGCCGGGTCGGCGGCGGGGCTGTGCTCGTCCCCGGTGTCGTCGTCGGCGAGGAGGCGTTCATCGCCGCCGGCGCGCTCGTCACCCGTGACGTCGCCCCGCGTGCAGTGGTGATGGGCGTCCCCGCGCGCGTCGTACGCGAGGTTCCCGACGAGGATCTGATCGAGCGCTGGCGCTGAGGCCGCGGCGGTCAGGCGCCGGCGCCGGCCGTGGCGGGATTTCCGAAGCCGGCGGAGTCCGCGGCGGCCGCGGTCCAGATCACCTCGTCACGCCCGGGGCCGACGCCGATGAGCGTGACCGGGACGTGGACGAAGTCGGCGATGAACCGTAGGTAGTCGCGCGCGGCCTGCGGCAGCTCGTCTTCGCTGCGGCACTCGCGCAGATCCTCTCGCCAGCCCGGGAGCTCCTCGTACTCGCCCCTCGAGTGATGCAACACGGTCTGGTGATAGGGGAAATGGTCGAGCTCGAGACCCTCGGGGCCGCGGTAGCGCGTGCAGATGCGGATCGTGTCCATGCCCGAGAGCACGTCGAGCTTGGTCACGGCCAGGGCGGTCAGCGAGTTGAGGCGCGCGGCGTAGCGCAGCGCGACGAGGTCGAGCCAGCCGACGCGGCGCGGTCGCCCGGTGGTCGTGCCGTACTCGCCGCCGCGCTCGCGGATCTCGTCGGCGAGCTCGCCCTCGAGCTCGGTCGGGAACGGCCCCGCGCCGACGCGGGTGCCATAGGCCTTGGTCACGCCCCAGACCTCGTCGATGTCCTTCGGCCCGACGCCGGCGCCGATGCAGGCCGATCCCGCGATCGGGTTCGAGGAGGTGACGAACGGATACGTGCCGTGATCGATGTCGAGCAGCGCGCCCTGCGCGCCCTCGAAGACGACGAGCTGGCCGGCGTCGAGCCGCTCGAGGACGAGCCGGCTCGTGTCGGCGATGTAGCGCTCGAGTCGATGGCCGTAGGTGAGGTACTCATCCGTCATCGCCTGGAGATCGAGACGCGGGTCACGCGCGAACGGACGCAGCGACAGCCGCTTGGGGTCGAGCGCGGCGACGATCTTCTTCTTGAGGATCTTCTCGTCGAGCAGGTCCTGAACGCGGATCCCGAGCCGCGCCGCCTTGTCCGCGTAGCAGGGCCCGATGCCGCGCCGGGTCGTCCCGATCTGCAGCTTGCCGAGCTTCGCCTCGCCGGCGTGATCGAGCAGCAGGTGGTAGGGCATGATCAGGTGCGCGTTGGCGGAGATCTTCAGCGCACTCGTATCGACGCGACGCCGGCGGAGCTCGTCGAGCTCATCGGTGAGCACCTTGGGGTCGATCACGACGCCGTTGCCGATCACGCACAGCTTGCCCGGGTGCAGGATCCCGGAGGGCATGAGATGGAGCTTCCACGTCTGCCCGCCCCGCACGATCGTGTGACCGGCATTGTTGCCGCCCTGGAAGCGAACGACGGCGTCTGCCCGCTCGGCGAGCAGGTCGGTGACCTTCCCTTTGCCTTCGTCGCCCCACTGGGCGCCCACGAGCACGATTCCTGGCATACGCGCAATGAGTGTACGAGGGCCGGGGGCGGCGCTACCGTTCAGGGCGTGGACGAGGATCGAGAGGCCGCAGAACTGCGTGAGCAGCAGCGCGAGCGTGAGCGCCACGAGGCCGAGCTCGCTCGCGCGTCTCAGGACCCCGAGGAGACCGCCCAGCACGAGCGGCGAGCCTCCAAGGCCGCCTACCTGCGTGAGAAGCTCGAGCAGCGCGAGCAATCCGAGCGGGGCTAGCGCGAGCTCGCCGTCCGACATCGCGTATGAGGTACCGCGCATCCCGGCCTCGGCCGGCGCTCTCCTCTTCGACGCCGCCGGACGGCTGCTGATCCTCAAGCCCACGTACAAGAAGGGCTGGACGATCCCGGGCGGCCAGGTCGACGCCGGCGGGGAGTCTCCCTGGGACGCGTGCCGACGGGAGACGCACGAGGAATGTGGACTCGAGGTCGCCCGCGGACGGCTCGTGTGTGTCGATTTCCGCCGTCCCCGCCCGGATCGCCCCGGCGGGGTGCGGTTCCTGTTCGACTGCGGCACGCTGCCCGACGACCGGCTTGCCGACATTCGCCTTCAGGACGACGAGATCGCCGAGCATCGTCTGCTCGAGCCGGCGGCGGCCGCGGAGCTCCTGCGCGGCCCGATCCGTCGCCGCGTCGCCGCCGGGATCGCCGCTGCGCACTGCGTCTACCTCGAGGACGGGCGGCCGGTCGACGGCGTTGGGGCGTAGTCCCGCGGACGCGCGCCGATCGCGCCCGGGCGAGCAGGCCGCGCTCAGGCGAGCTTCAGCTCCAACCGCCGGTCATGACCGTGGAGGGGGAGCTGGACGCACATCTCGGTCAGCCGGGACACCGTGCGCTCGGATATCTGCGCGGACAGCTGGTCGTGGTCGAGATTGGTGGTGATGACCATCGAGCGCTCGTCCTCGTAGCGGGCGTTGACGATCGAGTAGAGCTCCTCGAGCACCCACTCGGTCGTCCGCTCGGCGCCGACGTCGTCGATGTGCAGAAGGTCGACCGCGGTGAGCCGGTCGAGCAGATCGACGTGCGAGTGCTCGGCGCGGTGCGTGTCACGGATCTCGTTGAGCAGTCGCGGGAGCGAATAGATCGCGACCGAGCGCCCGGCCTTGAGCGCGGCCTGGGCGACGAGCATGGCCAGCGTCGTCTTGCCGGTCCCGGTCGGCCCGACGAACCACAGGCCGTGGCCGGCGTCGAGCTTCTCGTCGATGCGATCGACGAACCGGCGCGTCTCGGCGACGACGACGGCGGGCTCGATCTCGGTCACCGGCGGCCGGTCGAAGGAGACGTCGCGGTAGCGGCGGGGGATGACTGCCGACAGGCTGCGTGCCTTCGCCTGAGCCACCCGCTGCGGCCGGCAGCGGCAATCGTAGGCCGTGTTCGTCTCGGCGTCGTAGAGGAACCCGGTGCCGTCACAGAGTTCGAACGGGCACTCGCTCATGCCGAGAACCGGTCGCCCGCGTAGTTCATGAACTTGGGGTACTCCTTCTGGAAGCTGAGGACGACGTCGCCGACCGGGCCGTTGCGGTGCTTGGCGATGATGATGTCCGCCTCGCCCTGGCGCTCGGACTCCTTGTCGTAGTACTCCTCGCGGTAGATGAACATCACGAGGTCGGCGTCCTGCTCGATCGCGCCCGATTCGCGCAGGTCCGAGAGCACGGGCTTCTTGTCCCCGCCGCGCTGCTCCACGGCCCGGCTGAGCTGGGAGAGCGCGATGACCGGCACCCTGAGCTCGCGGGCGAGGCCCTTCAGCCCGCGTGAGATCTGCCCGACCTGCTCGACCCGTGACTCGACCCGCCCCTCGTGGCGCATCAGCTGGAGGTAATCGATGATGACCATCCCCAGGCCACCCTCGAGCTGATGGTGCAGGCGGCGGGCCTTGGCGCGGATCTCGAGCACGCCGGTGTCGCTCGAGTCGTCGATGAAGAGCGGGGCGTCGGCGAGTCGCTGACAGGCCTCGAGGATCGTCGGCCACCGGCGCTCGGCGACCTTGCCGCGGCGCAGCTCCTCACCCTTGATCCGCGCCTGGGAGGCGACGAAGCGCTGGGCGAGCTCGGACTCCGACATCTCGAGCGAGAACAGGGCGACGGCGTGGCCGGCGAGCACCGCGTTCTCGGCCATGTTGGCCACGAGCGCCGACTTACCCATCGACGGCCGGGCCGCGATGATGACCAGGTTGCCCGGCTGGAAGCCGCCGGTCTTCTCGTCGAGGTCCTTGAAGCCGGACGGGGTGCCGGTGAGCGCGGTCTTGAGGACCGACAGTCGGTGCAGCTTGTCGGTCTCCTCGTGGAGGATGTCCGCGATCGTCCGAATCTTCTTCTGACGGTCGTCATGGGCGACCTCGAGCATCGACTGCTCGGCACGTTCGACGAGCTCCCGGGCGGGCGCCTCGCGCTGGAGCACGCTGGCCTGGATCTCGTAGGAGGCGGTGAGCAGCGCACGCATCTGGGCCGTGTCCCGGACGATGCGACCGTAGTCCCGAGCATGCCCGGCGGCCGGGACCCAGCCGGCCAGCTCCTCGATCGCGGCCGGGCCGCCGACGTCTTCGAGCCTGCCCTCCGCCCGCAGCCACTCGGCGACGGTGAGATGGTCGATCTTGCGGTCGTTGTTGTGGAGGTCGACCATCGCGCCGAACACGAGCGCATGCTGCTCGCGGAAGAAGTGCGCAGGCCGCAGGTGCTCCTCGACGAGCAGCGCGAACAGATGGCGGTCGTCGAGCAGCACGGCCCCGAGGACCGACCGCTCGGCATCGAGATTGTGCGGCGGAACGGCGATGTTCTGGACAGCGCTCACGGCTGATCGAGTGTAGGTTCGAGGGAGGCGTCAGCGATGAGGACGTTCCCGCAAGCAGCGGGGAGTTCCTGACCAGTGATCCATCGGGCCCGGATGACGGCGCCGGTCGGCACGGCGCGGCACCGTGGTGCGGCACGATGCGATCGGGCGGGGTTCGGTGCGGCCGGGTGCGGTGCCGTGCGGCGGGGAGCGGGGCGGTCGGGAGCGGGGCGGTCGGGCGCGGGAGCGGGCGAGCGACGCTCGCCTACGCGGCGACGACCATCGTCTTGATCGTCGCCGTCACCTCGTCGGTGACCTCGACGACGACCATGTAGGTACCGATGTTGCGAATCGGCTCCTCGAGGTGCACCTTGCGCCGGTCGACCTTGATACCGCGGGCGTCGCGGATCGCGTCGGCGATGTCCTGCGTGGTCACCGAGCCGAACAGCCGGCCGTCATCCCCGGCCTGCTGGGGGATCGTCAGCACCGTGCGCCCGAGCAGGGCCGCGTTCTCCTGCGCGCGCTCGACGGCCTCACGGGCCGCGCGCTCGGCCTGCTCGCGCCGATGTGCGGCCGCGTCGATCGAGCCCTTGGTGGCGGGCTCGGCGAGCTTGCGCGGCAGCAGGTAGTTACGCAGGTAGCCGGCGGAGACGTCGACGACCGTACCGCGCTCGCCGAGAGACTCCACGTCCTGGAGCAGAATGGCCTGAGGCATCGTCCCGCCCCGTCCTACCGGTCACGATCGCGGTCACGGCCACCGCGTTCACGGTGGTCGCTGCCGCCCTCGGCCACGTAGGGCAGAAGGGCGAGCTCCCGCGCACGCTTGACCGCACGCGCGACCTGGTTCTGGTGGCGGCGGCATGCGCCGGTGATCCGTCGAGAACGGATCTTCCCCCGCTCGGAGATGAACCGGCGAAGCGAGGACAGGTCCTTGTAGTCAACCTGGTCGACCCGATCGCGGCAGTACGGGCACGGCTTCCGCCGAGCGGAAGTCGCTCCACCTTTTCTGTCGCGCCGGCGAACCGGCCGTCTACGTTGCTTCGCCACAGTGCATCACCTAACTGGTCTCTTCTTAGTCTCGGTCAGCTGACTCAGAACGGAATGTCGTCGTCAGCGGTTCCGGCGCCCACGGAGGCGGATTCGAAGTCACCGGTGTCGATCGGGACATCGCTCTCTGCGGCGCGGGCGCTGCTGGAGAAGCCATTCCCGTTGGAGACGTCGTCACGCCCGCCGAGGAACTGCACGGAATCAGCGATGATATCGATCGATTGGCGCTTTTGTCCTTCGACTTCGTACTCGCTCCATTCGAGGCGCCCGTCGATGGCCACCGGCCGGCCCTTCTTGAGGTACTGCGCGCAGTTCTCGCCCTGCTGGCCGAACACCGTGACGCGGAAGTAGTTGGGCTTCTCCTCCCAGGTTCCGGTCTGGTTGTTCTTCTTGCGCGTGTTGCAGGCGATCCCGAGCTTGCAGATCGACAGGCCATTGCCCGTGCTGCGCAGCTCCGGGTCCCGGGTCAGGTTCCCGGTGAGCACGACGCGGTTGATGTTCATCTCGCGGCTCCTTTCGAGGCGGATTGAAAGCCTTGGTCGAGTCTAGGCCCGTCTAGGACGGCAACCCCGGCGATCCGCGGAAAATGGACGGAAACGTTGCGGTCTCGGCACGCTCTCGTTGCTCGGCGGCACGAAGTCGTGACAGGTCGGCCCTGGTGCGGGCGTCGGCCGGACGGCCGGTGCAGGCGCCTACGCCTCAGGATCGTCGCCGCCCGGCGGGGCCGAAGCGGGGGCGGCGGCGGGAGTGGCCGCGCTGCCGGCGAGCACCGGGGGCGCCGCATCCGCGACCTCCGGCGTGCCGGGCACGACCTTGATGATCCGGAACCGCAGCACCTCGTCGGCGATCCGCAGGCTGTGCTCGAGCGACTCGAGCAGCGCGGGCGAGCCGGAGAACTGAAGCACGTGATAGTCCGCCTCGGCCTGGTGACGGATCTCGAAGGCGAGGGGGCGCGGGCCCCAGTCGAGGTTGCGCTCCACCACGCCGCCGTCGTTGACGATCGCGTTGTCGACCTCGGTGAGGATGCGCTCGCGCGCCTCGTCCGTGGCGGACCGGGAAAGCAGCAGAACGAGGTCGTAGAGGTGGGATTCGCGTGCCATAAAAGGTGCCCGGGATGGGCGGCGGCCGACTATAGCAACGGTCCGGGGCTCCGCCGGGCTCGTCCGAGACGCTACAACCCCGGGATGGCCGGCGATGACGAGCCGATTCTCGAGTTCCGCGACCCGCGTGAATGGGAGCGCTGGCTCGGCGCCCACCATGCCGACGCGAGTGGCATCTGGATGAAGATCGCCAAGAAGGGCGCTCCGGCGAGGACGACGACACATCCCGAGGCGCTCGAGGTGGCGATCCGCTACGGCTGGATCGACGCCGTGCGACGCCGCCACGACAACCACTACTTCCTGCAGCGCTTCACCCCGCGCGGGCCCCGCAGCCGCTGGTCCCAGATCAATCGCGCCAAGGCCCAGCAGCTGATCGACGAGGGCCGGATGGCGCCGTCAGGCCTCGCCGAGGTCGAGCGGGCCAAGGCGGACGGGCGCTGGGCCACGGCCTACCCCGCGCAGAGCCAGGCGGAGGTGCCGGCGGACTTCCAGGCTGCGCTCGACGCCCACCCCGAGGCGAAGGCGTTCTTCATGACGCTGACCGGGAGCAACCGCTATGCGTTCCTGCACCGCCTGCACCACGTCAAGCAGCCGGAGAACCGCGCGCGCCGGATCGCCGGCTACATCGACGTGCTGTCGGCGGGTCGCACCCTTCACGGGGAGTGAGCAAAACCGACCGTCCAACGTGCGCCCCGCGTCGGATGGTCGATTCTGTCCGCTCATTGGACAGAATCGACCGTCAGACACCGAACGAGGGTCGAGGGGACCGAAATGCGCAGCCCCCCGGAGAGCGCGACGACCGAGGGCCCGCCCACGACCTCGCCAACCACCCCCGACCCACGACTCGCCAACCACCCGACCGACGACTCGCCCACCAACCCTCAGCTCGGCGTATGACCCTTGTGTGAGATGTCCGCGAGCTGCTCGTCGATCCAGTCGCCCGGATTGCGTGAGGTGACGATCGACCGCAGGCCCTCGAGCCGGCGGCGGCGCTCGTGCCCGGGCATCGTCAGCGCGGCGTGGATCGAGTCCGCGAGCTCCTGGATGTCGAACGGGTTCACTGAGAGCGCGTACTCGCCGAGCTCCTCGTGGGCGCCGGTGTTCTCCGAGAGGATCGAGACCCCGGCGCGCTCGTTGACCATCGGCCCCTCCTTGGCCACGAGGTTCATGCCGTCGAACATCGCGTTGACCATCAGCACGTCGTAGTGCTTGTAGGCGGCGACGGCCTCCTCGAGGTCGTCGCGCAGCTTGAGCTGGATCGGCATCCAGTCGGGCGAGCCGTGGCGGTGGTTGACGACCGCGACGACTGCCTCGATCCGCTCGAGGTACTCGGCGTACTCGGGCACATCGGTCCGGGACGGCATGAGCTGCGCGATGAAGGTCACTCGCTCGTGGAACTCGGGATGCTGATCGAGGAAGACGTCGAAGGCGCTGAACCCGCGCAGGACGTTCTTGGACAGGTCGGCCCGGTCGACACGGAGGATGAGGTGCTCTCGGCGGCGGCGCAGGAGCTCGCCTTCGAAGGCGAGCGTGCGCTCGCGCTGGGCGGCGGACTGGACGGCTCCGCAGTCGATCGGCAGGGGGTAGTTCCGGACCCACACCTCGCGGTCCTCGGTGCGCACGACCCCGGCGGCATGGTCGACCTCGAGGTCGAACAGGTCCTCGCAGCACTGGAGGAAGTTGCGTCGGTAGGAGCGGGTGTGAAAGCCGATGATGTCGTTGGCGAGGATCCCCGTGTAGATCTCCTCGCGCATCATCGAGGGCATCACGCGCCAGGAGTCGGACTGGCTCCAGGGAATGTGCACGAAGTGGTGCAGAAAGGCGTCGGGACGCACGCGGCGGATCAGTCCGGGCAACGTGTACAGGTGGTAGTCGTGGACCATGACGATCGGGTCCTCGATGTCCTCGATCTCCTCGAGCACCGCCCGAGCGAGATCCTCGTTGACGGCGTTGTAGCCGAACTCGAACGCCTCGGTCTCGTTGCGGCGGACGTCCGGCGCGTTCGAGAGGTCCCACAGGTAATGCTGGATGAACCACAGCATCGGGTTGGCGATGATGTTGTAGAAGCGGTCGTAGGCATCGGCCTCGGAGGCGACGAGCTTGACGTTGTACTCGCCGCCGTCGGGCGCACGGACGGGAAACGGCCGACCGTCGTGGTGCTCGGCGACCTCGATGTCCTCCTCGGTCATCGCCGAGGCGATCCAGGTCACCTCGCGGTGGGAGGCGAGGCCGGTGAGCGCGGTGACCAGGCCGCCGGTGCCCCGCTTGACCTCGCCGCCCGGCTGGAAGGTCACCGGGCCGCGATTGGAGACGAGGACGAGCGGCCGCGGCATCAGACGCCCAGGTGGTCGAACAGCGCGAGCCAGTCGCGCAGCAGCCGCGGCATGAGGAAGTGCCGGCGGGCATGCTCCTTGCCCGCTCGGCCGAGCCGCTTCCCAAGGCCGGGGTCGGCCAGGATCTCGAGCGAGCGCTGAGCGCACTCCTGCACCGTGGAGACGAGGTAGCCGCTCTCGCCGTCGGTCACCTGCAGCGGGATCCCGCCGACGTTGCCGCCGATGAACGGGCGTGCCTTCCAGATCGCCTCGGTGACGGTCAGGCCGAAGCCCTCGCGCGTCGACTTCTGGATCACGACGTCGCAGTGAGATTGGAAGGCGTTGACTTCGATCGCGCCGACGTTGTTGAGATTGTTGAGAATGTGGATGTCCGGGTCGCCGTCGGCGTGCGCGACGGTCGCATTGAAGAAGTCCCAGCCCTCGGGATCATCGGTGGCCATCGAGCCGACGAGCGCAAGCTGCACCTCGGGCATCTTCTGCTTGACGATCCGGTAGGCATCGATGACCCCGAGCGGGTCCTTCCACGGGTCGAAGCGGGATACCTGGCACAGTAGCGGCCGGTCGACATCGATCCCGAACTGGCCGCAGATATAGACCGCGTCCTCCGGGGAGAAGGCCATGTTCTTCGGGGCGAGTGGGTCGATCGCCGGCGGGATGATGTGGGGCTCGGCGGTGAGGCCGGCGGGCACGTAGGCAGGGATGTGGAACACTGCCGCCGGGTAGCAGTCGAGGCTCGGCAGCAGCCGCTCGAGGGTGGTCGGGTTGGGCGTCGAGAGGTCGATGTGGCAGCGCCAGACCCAGTTGCGCGCCTTCTCCGGCACGAGCGAGCAGACTGCGGCCGGCTGGGGGTCGTGGATGATGCACAGGTCCCAGTCGCCGCTGAGCTCGCGCGCGTTCATCTCGTTGTAGCGCTCCCACGTCTCCCACTGCTCGGCGGTGAGGTCCTGTGGGTTGCCCTGCAGCGCGTTGTGCATCACCTTGGTCGCGTTGAAGAACTCCTCGCGCCCGTAGATGATCTGCCACTCGCAGTCGAGGCCGACGTCGACCATCAGCGGCACGAGCGTGTAGAGGATCTCCGACACACCGCCGCCGAACGCGGTTGCCGACACGTGAAGGATCCGCTTGCCGGCCAGTCGCTGCGCTCGCTCGTGGATCTCATCGACGAGCGGACGACCGACGATGCTGGCGTAGTCGGAAAGGTGCTTCTGGGCGACGATGACGGACTGGAGCATGTCCTCGCTGGGGGTGGCGGATGAGGGCGGCGGCGGCGCCACGATATCGGTCCGTGAACACGCCTCCGATCGAGGGCGGGCCGGTCGCTCGCCGCCGGCGGTTTCGATTACCCGCGCCGGGCGATCGCCTAACCCTCAGCGCGCCTCAGCGCGCCAACGCCCGCAACCGGGCGATCCCGTCGTCGACGGCCGCGACGAGCCGGCGGTGCAGTTCGGGGTTGGAGGCGGAGATCGACGACATCTGGAACTCGTGGCCGGAGCCGAGCAGGCGGTGACGATCAAGCGGCTCGCCCCAGCCGTCGCTGACGGTCCCCCCGGCCTCGGTCAGGCACAGCCACGGAGCCGCGAGGTCATACGGCGAGTTGTTGAGCACCTGCCCGCCCCCCACGCGCTCGAACTCAGCGCGCATGCCCGGCACGTCGTCGATCAGCCGCGACCCCACCTCGATCACCGCGTCGAGCTGTCCGGTGGCGATCCGCGTCATGACGAACGCCTGCGAGCCGAGCTCGAACGTCCCCCCGCCGACCGAGGAGGCGTCGATCAGCTCGGCAAGCACCTCCGCCGTCGCCCGGGCCGGGCGGCCGCGGAAGCCGTAGCCCCAGAACATCCGTCGCAGCTCGGCGTTGCGGGTCGGCGCGATCGGCCGCGTCGCGCGGACGCCGCCGCCGCGGGCGGCCAGGAACCAGTCACCGGACTTGATCTCCACGACGCAACCCGCCTCGAGGTCGGCCATCGTCGGCTCGCCGTCGCCGAGCGGCGCGAGCGCGACCGCGACGCAGGCGGACTCCAGACCCGCCATAGCCGGCCGCGTGCCATCGATCGGGTCGACGACGAGCACGTGCGTGGCCTCGGGGGTGGCGATGAGCCCGCGATCCTCGGAGTAGAAGGCCATCCGCGGCGCGCGCTCGGCGATGAAGCGGGCGAGCTCCGCCTCGGCCATCTCGTCGACCGCGAAGGTGATGTCGCCACCGGCTCCGTCGCCCTGCTCGGCCCGGCCCGCCTGTGACCCGAGCTCCGGCAGCACGCGCCGCCGGAGCGCGAGCGCGAGCTCGAGGATCAGCTCTCCGTTGTCGGTCACGCGCGCCCTATCCCGCGCCGACGGTCGGGATCTCCAGCGTGAACGTCGTATCCCCGGGCTGCGAGCGGACCTGGAGGTGCCCGGACATGCGCTCGGCAAGCTCGCTGGCGATGGCCAGCCCGAGGCCAGAGCCCTGTGCATCGTCGGCGGTGTAGAACGGCTCGAAGATCCGTCGCGCCGCCTGAGCGTCGATTCCGTCGCCGTCGTCGCGCACGACGAGCCGCACGTGACCGTCATCGCGTCCGGCGGTGACGACGATCTGCGTGCCTGGCGCTGTGTGGGTGAGGGCGTTGTCAATCAGGATGCGCATGATCTGGGCGACGCGCACAGGGTCGCACTGCGCCTCGATTCGCCGCGCCGGCAGCCGCAGCTCGATTCGCGAGTCGTGCTGGGCGAGCGTCGGCTCGAACTCTCCGGACACCGCACGCGTGAGCTCGCCGAGGTCGACCTGCTCCGGCCGCAGCTCGAGCGACCCCGCCTCGAGCCGACTGAGGTCGAGGAGGTCGACCGACAGCTTGCGCAGGCGCTCGACCTGGTCCTTGACCTGCTCGAGGAAGCGCTTGCGCGTCTCCGGGTCGAGGTCCTCGTCCTCGAGCAGCTCAACGAACCCCCCGAGGGAGAAGATCGGCGTGCGGAGCTCGTGCGAGGCGGTGGCGATGAACTTCTTGCGCGTGAGGTCGAGTTGGGCCAGCTGGCGCTGCATCTCATTGAAGGCGACGGCGAGCTGGCCCAGCTCGTCGGTCGAGTCGACCGGAATGGGGTGCTCGAACTCGCCCGCGGCGACCCGTTCGGCCGCCCGCTCGAGCCGCTTGACCCGCTGGGCCATCGCGCGGGCGACCACGTAGCCGAGGATCAGCGCGATCACGAGCGCGATCGCACCGGCCACGAGGATCTGGTGGCGAACGATCGCCACGTTCCCGAACGCGTCGGCGACCGAGTCGGAGTACACGATGACCCGGGCGATCCGGTTGTCGTAGCTGACCGGATACGCGGCTTCGGCGACCGTCCCGCCCGGCGCCGCCTCGGTCCCGGTCTGCAGGGTTCCGGTCCGCAGCGCCCGCCGCGCGACCGGGAAGCCGAGCGTCCGCGTCGCGCTGAGGTTGCTCGAGTCGGCCACGAGTGAGAGCTGGGGCCCATGCGGCGCGACCGCGACCGAGACGGACAGGAGCGTCACCCGCACCCCGGAGGCGAGCGCCGCGCCGTCGACCCGCGTCTTGATCTCCGACAGCGGCTCGGGACCGCCGACGGTGCCGGCGATCGGCCCCGACCGGCGCCCGGCGATCGCGGCCAGCTCGGTCAGCTTGCGATTGACCAGCCGCTGCTGGAGACCCGGCGCGACGTACAGGTACAGGAATGCGATGGCCAGGAAGGTGATCCCGGAGAACACCAGCGCGAGCCGGTTGCTGAGCGAGATCCTCATCGGCGAGCCCGGTTAGAGCTCGGTGTCGCGGAAGCGATACCCGACTCCGCGCACGGTGAAGAGGTATTCCGGGTCCTTCGGGTCGCTCTCGATCTTCTCGCGCAGGTGGCGGATGTGGACGTCGATCGTGCGTGGGTCGCGGTAGGCCGAGTCGCCCCAGATGCGCAGCAGCAGCATGTCGCGGGTGAACACGCGACCCGGCGCGCGGGCGAGCGCGGAGAGGATCTCGAACTCGACGAAGGTGAGCTGGGCGTCGGATCCGCGGACGCGAACCGACCGCTTGGGGAAGTCGATGCGGAGGTCCTGCACCTCGAGCGGAGCTTCGTCGGGCGCGGTCTCGTACGGCCGGCTCATCTCCGCCCGTCGCAGCGCGGCCTTGATCCGGCTCGAGAACTCACGCAGCGAGAACGGCTTGGTGATGTAGTCGTCGGCGCCGAGCTCGAGCCCGAGGACCTTGTCGATCTCCTCGGACTTGGCGGTGAGCATGATGATCGGCACCGAGCTCCGACTCCGCAGTCTCCGGCAGACCTCGAGGCCGTCGACCTTCGGCAGCATCAGATCAAGCACGACGAGATCGAACGGCTGCTCGTCGAAGCGGTCGAGCGCCTGCCGGCCGTCGATCGCCTGGACGACGTCGTAGCCCTCCTTGCGCAGCGGGTAGGAGAGCAGGGTCTGGATCGAGTGCTCATCGTCCACGAGCAGGATGCGCGCTGAGCGATCGACCATTCTCAGACTCCCTCGGGGGAATCGTAGTGTGCGGCGCCAACCGGGCTCGGCCGGGCTTCGCGGTTAACCTCTGTTTCGATGCTGGATCCGCGCATCTACCGGACAGGCTTCGTCGCGGTCGGCCTCGCTGTCGTCGTGCTCGCGTTCTCCCTGATCAACCAGCAGGGATCGGCGGGCAGCAGCCTCGCGCCCGAGGCGTTCAGCGGCGCAAGCGCCTTCTCGACGATGAACAACATGGCCCGTACCTACCCGCACCGGCGCCCCGGTAGTGCCGGCGACGACGCGCTGGCGAGCGCCGTCGCCCGGGGATTCGGCCAGGTCCACGGATGGTCGGTGGCCACCGACGTGTTCAGGGCCCGCACGGTCGACGGCATGCGGACGCTCGAGAACGTCACCGCCACGCGCGTCGGATTGCAGTCCGGGACGATCCTCGTCGTCGCCCATCGCGACTCGCTGTCCTCACCGTCGGAGGCCGATCTGTCGGGCACCGCGACGTTGATGGAGCTCGCGCGAGTCCTCGCCGGAGAGACCCAGCAGCATTCGATCGTGCTCGCCTCGACGAGCGGCTCGACCGGCACCGCAGGCGCAGCGCGACTGGCCGCGACCATCCCCGGTCCGGTGGACGCCGTGATCGTGCTCGGCGATCTCGCCGGCATCCGGACGACGCTGCCGACGATCGTCCCGTGGTCGAACAGCCAGCTCGTCGCGCCGACGATGCTCCGCAACACGCTCGCCGGTGCGCTCGGAGCGCAGGCCGGGCTGCCGCCGGGAGGGGTCAGCCTCGCCGGACAGGTCGCCCATCTCGCGCTCCCGATCACCACCACCGAGCAGGGGCCGTTCGGCGCCGCCGGTCAGCCGGCCGTGCTGCTGTCGGTCTCCGGCGAGCGGGCGCCCGCGCCGGATGAGCCGGTGAGCGTCGACCGGATCACCGGACTCGGCCGCTCCGTGCTCCAGACCGTCAGCGCGCTCGATGGCGCCGGCGCGGTGCCCGCGCCGTCGGCCTATCTGCTCTACCAGGGCAAGGTCATCCCGGCGTGGCCGATCCGGCTGTTCGTGCTCGCGCTGATGCTGCCCGTGTTCCTCGCTACCGTCGACGGCCTCGCCCGCGCTCGACGCCGCGGCCATCCAGTCCTTCGCTGGGGACTGTGGGTGCTGCTCGGCGCGGTGCCCTTCATGCTCGCCCTGGCGCTCATCAAGCTCGTCCGCCTCGCCGGCCTGCTCGACTTCGCGCCGCCGGGGCCGGTGTCGGGCGATGCTGTGCCGCTTCATACCTGGGGCGTCGTTCTGATGGCCGGGACGTTGGTCCTCGTCGTGATCGGATTCGCGCTCCGGCGGCCGGTGATGCGCCTGCTCGGGGGCGGCCGGCGCCTCGGCTCACCGGTGAACGCGGGCGCGGGCGCGGCGACGCTCGTGATCTTCTGCGTCGTGTCGCTGCTCGTGTGGCTCGGCAATCCGTTTGCCGCGCTGCTGCTCATCCCCGCCCTGCACTTCTGGCTGTGGCTCGTCGATCCGGACCTGCGCCTGCCGATCGCCGTGCGGGCGCTGTTCCTCGTGCTCGGACTCGTGCCGTTCATCCTCGCGGTCCTCTACTGCCTCCACCTGCTCGGTCCGGGGGCGGGTCAGGCGCTCTGGAACGGCGTGCTGCTGTTCGCCGGGGGGTCGGTGCCGCTGCGCGCCGCGCTCGAGTGGAGCGTCGTGCTCGGCTGCTTTGCCAGCGTGCTCGTGATCAGCGTCCGCGCGCTGCGCCAGTCGCGCCCGGACGGCCAACCGGTCACCGTGCGTGGCCCGGTCACCTATGCGGGTCCGGGCTCGTTGGGCGGCACGGAGTCCGCGCTGCGGCGATGAGGCGGCTCGTCAGGGACATCTCCTCGGTGCTGATCATCTCCGGCGTCCTGCTCGTGCTCGACGCCGGCGTGACGCTGATCTGGCAGGAGCCGATCACCGCCGTCGTGGCGATGATCAAACGCGGCGAGATCAACAAGCGCTACCTCAGCTATCAGTCCAACCCGCTGACGCACGCTGATCAGCACGTGCTCGCCTCGCTGCGCTCGATGGATGCGCGGATGGCCTTCTTCGCCCGCCGTGAGCTCAGTCAGGTCCCGGCCGGCGCGGCGGTGGGCCGGATCGTCATCGGCAAGATCGGCGTCAGCTTCGACGTCGTCCAGGGGACCGATGACGCGAGCCTCGAGAAGGGTCCGGGCCACTATCCCAATACGGCGCTCCCGGGCCTCGGGCAGACGGTGGCGATCGCCGGGCATCGCACGACATACCTGGCGCCGTTCCGTCACATCGACGCGCTGCGTCCCGGCGACCCCATCGTGCTGCACATGCCGTACGGCACCTTCACCTACGTCGTGCAGTACCACAAGATCGTGCTCCCGACGGCGCTGTGGGTGACGCGCAACGCCGGCTATGACCGGCTCGTGCTCTCGGCCTGCAACCCGCTCTACAGCGCCGCGCAGCGGATCATCGTGTTCGCTCGGCTCCAGGAGGTCCAGCCCGCCCGGGCAGCGTTTTTCCCGCAGCGATCGGGTACTTAGCTTAGTCGAATAGGGTCCAGACCGGATCGAGTCGCCCTGGAACGCTGCCGATGCAGAATTGGAGCCCCTCCATGAAGGAAGAAGAGAAGGTGGCGGAGATCAAAGAACAACTCGAGCGAGGCGAATACGGGGTAGAGCCCGCCGCCGTCGCGGATGCGCTCCTGCGCCAGCTCCGCGAGCTCGCCGCCGCCCGCCGTGAGCGGGTCAGCTCCCGCGATCGTGCCTGGGCCGCGGAGCTCGCGGGTCAGATGTGGTGCTCATATCCGGACAGCGCGCCGACCGCGACGAACGTCGCCTGCGGCGCTCCCGCACGAACTCGTCCGATGAAGGTCAGCCCGACGTTCGTCGGCAGGCTGTCCCACAGCGTCGCGAGCACGGTCCGCGCGCTCGGCGGGACGCTCACGCACAGCTCGTAGTCATCGCCCGCGGTGGCCGCAAGCCGGCGCGCGTCGGTGCCCAGCTGCGCGGCGACCTCGGCCAGCCCGGGGGCGAGCGGCAGCGCGTCGAGCGCGAGCTCGACGTGGACCCCGCTGCGCTGGGCGAGATGACCTGCATCGGTGGCGAGGCCGTCGGAGAGGTCGATCATCGCCCGCGCTCCCGCCGCGGCGAGCAGCCGCCCCTCGCGCAGACGCGGCAGCGGGCGCGCGTAGCGAGCCCGGGCGTCTGCGGCCGCCGCGCCGGCGAGCTCGGCGCGGCCATCGAGCACAGCGAGGCCGGCCGCTGCGCCTCCGAGCCGGCCTGTCACCGCCACGAGGTCGCCCGGCTGTGCTCCGTCGCGGCCCAGCAGCGCCCCGGGGTCCTCGCTCCAGCCGACGACGGTCACCGACACGGTGAGCTCGGCAGCGCGGGTGACGTCGCCGCCGGCGATCACCGTGCCGCAGCGCCCGGCCAGCTCGCGCGCCCCGCCGATCAGCGCCAGCGCCTGTTCCTGCGAGGTGCCCGCAGGCAGCCCGAGGGCGAGATACGCCTCCCCGGGTTCGGCTCCCATCGCGGCAAGGTCCGACAGAGCGGCGGCGAGGGCGCGGTGGCCGATCTCCGCGTGGCTGAGATCACGGGTCCGGAAGTGGACGCCGTCGACCATCGCATCCACGGAGGTGACGGCGTAGGGTCGGGCGCGGACGACCGCGGCGTCGTCGCCGATCCCGCGGATCAGTCGCGCACCGTCGGCCGCCAGCGCCCGCTCGAGGGCGCTGATGAGCTCGAGTTCGCGCACCGCCGCGGTCAGCGGTGGCGGTAGACGATCCGAGCGCGGTCGAGGTCGTAGGGCGAGAGCTCGACGCGGACCCGGTCCCCCGGCAGGATGCGGATCCGGAAGCGGCGCATCTTGCCGGCCACGTGGCCGAGCACGACGCGATCCATGTTGTCGAGCTTCACGCGGAACATCGCGTTCGGCAGGGCCTCGACGACCTCGCCTTCCAGCTCGACTTTCTCTTCCTTTGCCATGTGTGTGTGCGTTGCTCTCGCTTCAGGGGGTTTTGCGGGCATGCGTCAGCGCGTGCCGCGAGGAAAACGTAGCAGGGCAGAGCTTAGAGGCTCTAATGCTTCTTGATCCCGGCGCCGCCGGTGCTCTTCTTCCCGTTACCCGTGCCGGTGCCGGTCGTTGGCGTTCTCGGCGCCGGCTGCGGGGGATGGGCGTACAGCGAGGGGTTGTTGTACGGGTTGGTCGCCGTCCCGCTATTGCCGGTGTTGCCCGTGTTCCCGGAGTTGCCGGTGCCCGTGCCGTTGCGGCCGTTCTTGCCGCCGGTGGCCGCGTACTTGCCGAAGAAGGCGGTTCCCGTCCACGGGGTCGTCGGCTGGGAGAAGTCGCCGCAGAATCCCTGGCTCGCCTGTGACATGTAGTCGTGCCAGATCGGCGCCGCGAGCGTGCCGCCGAAGCCCGGGCCGAGCCCGTTGACGTCGTACATCGAGATCGTCGAGTGCGGATAGCCCACCCACACCGAGGTCGCCATCTGCGGCGTGTAGCCGACGAACCAGGCGTCGGTGTAGTTGCTCGTCGTTCCCGTCTTGCCGGCCGCCGGGCAGCCGTAGTTGGCCGCGGTTCCCGTGCCGCTCTGGATCACCGTCTTGAGCACCTGGGTGGCGGCGTACGCCTCGCCGTCGGTGAAGACCCGATTGCCCGAGGAATCGCCGAGGTTGACGCTGCTGCCGTCGGCGAACTGGACCTTGGTGATCGCGGTCGGGTTGTGATGGACGCCGCCGTCGGCGAGCGTGGCGTAGGCGTCGGCCATCTCCAGCGGAGAGACGCCGATGCGCAGACCGCCGATGCCCTCCGCGGGCAGCGAGTCAAGGTGGGACGTGATGCCCATCGCATGCGCGGTCGCGGTCACCTTGGTCGGGCCGACGTCGGCGTCGAGCTGGGCGAAGACGGTGTTGTCCGAGAGCGTCGTCGCCTTGGTCACGTTCACGGTGCCCAGATAGCTGTGCTCCGAGGTCTGGACGTGGTAGGTCGGATAGCCGGGCAGCCAGCCCGGGAACAGCTCCTTGGAGGTGTAGTAGGTCTGATTCGGGTCGCCGTCGAAGTCGTGGATGAGCGTCATCAGCACGAAGACCTTGAACGCCGAGCCGGTCTGGCGGTGGGACTGGGTGGCGTAGTCGAACGTCGTCTGGTCGTAGCTCGACGAGGTCGCCATCGCGAGGATATGGCCGTTGGTCGGGTCGATGCTGACGAGCGCCGCCGCCGGATCGCCCGGCTGGCCCTCGTTGTTGAGAATGGCCTGGCGGGCGATGGCCTGGCGCTTGAGGTCGATCGTCGTGTAGACCTTGAGGCCGCCCTGCTCGACGGTCTTGAGGCCGAAGCGGCTGATCAGCGCGTCCTTGACGTAGTCGAACACGTAGGGCTGGCGCTTGACGCTGTAAGTGTTGTTGCGGTGCAGGCCGAGGGGCGCGGCGTCGGCGACGTCGGCCTGCGCTTGGGTGATGTAGCGCGACTGGACCATCGCCTGGAGCACCTGGTGGCGACGACCGAGGGCGAGATTGGGCGCGATGAACGGGTTGTACTGCGAGGGTGCCTGCGGCAGGCCCGCGAGGAGCGCGGCCTGGGCGAGGTCGAGCCGGCTGACCGGCTTGTCGAAGTACTGTTGCGAGGCAGCAGCGACGCCAACCGCCGTCTGGCCGCCCAGCGTGCCGTAATCGACGTCGTTGAGGTACTGGGTGAGGATCCAGCGCTTGGAGTGCTTGGACTCGAGCTCGTTGGCGAGCTTGGCCTGGACGATCTTGTAGCGAATGTTGTGGTGCGAGCGGATCTGGTCGGGCAGGTAGACGTTGTCGACCAGCTGCATGGTCAGGGTCGAGCCGCCCTGGACCGTGCCGCCGCTGAACAGGTCGCGCACGCCGGCCCGGACGATGCCCTGGTAGTCGACCCCACCGTGCTGGTAGAAGCGCCGGTCCTCGATCGCGACCGTCGCCCGCTTGAGGATGAGGGGGATCTGGGACGACGGCACATAGGTGCGCAGGATGTCGGAGGAGATGTACCCGAGCAGGCTGCCGTCGGAGGCGAACACCTCGGAGAGCTGCCCGGGGTCTCGCGGCTTGAGCTGGGTGATGTTCGGCGCCGAGTTGGCCACGCTGATCACCCAGCCAGCCGCGCCGGCGATACCGAGAACGGTCCCGCAGACGATGACCAAAAGCGTGACGAGCAACACCCTGACGATGGGGTGTCCTTGGTTGCGCTTGCGGCGCCGCTGTCGTTCGCGTCGGCTCATGGAGACACCACCAGGCGCTAGGGAGGAAGGTGGGATGACCCTGACCTCGGCGCCTGAGTGGATCCGAAGTTTAGCTGCAGCGCTCTTTCGGCTCCCCGGGCCGCCCTCCTCCATGATGCCGCCATGGATGTCCGGCCCCGCCGCTCGGCCGTCGCCCCGCGGGCGCTGTTGCTCGACGCTCTGGGGACGCTCGTCGCCCTCGACCCTCCCGCGCCTCGCCTCCGCGACGAGCTGCAGAGCCGGTTCGCGATCGCGGTCAGCGAAGCGCAGGCTGCGCGGGCGCTCGGCGCCGAGATCGCGTTCTACCGCGCGCACCTCGGACTGGGCCGGGATGCCGCCTCGCTGGCCGCGCTCCGCGGCCGCTGCGCCGAGGTCCTGCGCGACGGGCTGCCCGCCTCGGCCGAGCTCGCCGCCGTCCCCCGCGAGGCGCTCACCGAGGCGCTCCTCGCCGCGCTCCACTTTCGCCCCTTCCCCGACGCTGCCCCCGCGCTGCGCGAGGCACGCTCCCGCGGACTGCGGCTCGTCGTGGCCAGCAACTGGGATGTGTCCCTCCACGACGTCCTCGACCGAGTCGCGCTCATGCCCCTGCTCGACGGAGTCGTCACCTCGGCCGAGGCCGGGGCGCCGAAGCCTGACGGGGCCGTGTTCGAGCGCGCGCTTGCGCTGGCCGGGGTCGAGCGCGACGCGGCGCTGCACATCGGCGACAGCGTCGACGAGGATGTGCTCGGAGCGCGGCGGGCGGGGATCGAGCCGGTGCTGCTGATGCGCTCGGCCGAGCCGGTCGCGGGCGGAATGCGGGACGTGCGGACGATCGCGAGCCTCGTGGACCTGTTCGCCGCGCCCTAATCTCCACCAAATGCCGAGCGTTCCCCCGCCGTCGATCAGCGAAGCCGGCGCAACCGCGACCACACCGAAGGCCGGGCCCGAGCAGGCGCCCTGGCCGCTGTGGACGGCCCCGGCCGCGATTCTCCTCGGGCTCGCCGTCGGCGAGGTGATGGTCATCATCGTGCAGCTCGCCGGCGCGGCCGCGGGCTCGAGCCTCGCCCACCCGACGCCCGCGGTATCGCTGGTCAGCGACGTCGCCGTCGATCTCGGCTTCATCCTTGCCGCGCTCTACTTCGCCGTCGTGCAGGCGGGGGGTCGCGCCGTCGACTTCGGGTTTCGGCGGATCCCCGTCGGGCTGGGAGTCGCCGCTTTCCTCGCCGCCGGCATGAGCTACTACGCACTCACCTGGGCGTACGCGGCGCTCCTCGGCCTTCACGGCCAGGACAAGCTGCCGAGCGAGCTCGGGGTGCATCACAGCACGGCGGCCCTGATCGGCGCGGCGGCGTTCGTGTGCGTGATCGCGCCGGTGGCCGAGGAGTTCTTCTTCCGGGGCTTTCTGTTCGGCGCGCTGCGCCGCTGGCATGTCCGCCTCGGCGGCCGGGACCTCGGGACGTGGATCGCGGCGCTCGTCACCGGCATCCTGTTCGGCCTCGCCCACACCGCCTCCGCCTCGCCGCAGTACCTGATCCCTCTCGGCTTCCTCGGCTTCGTGCTCTGCCTCGTGCGGTGGTGGACGCGTTCGCTGTATCCCTGCATCGCGCTCCATTCGTTCAACAACGCCCTCGCGCTCGGCGTCAACGAGCTCCACTGGTCGGCGCTCGGCATCCTCGGGCTGATCGCCGGCTCGTGGCTGATCATCTGGGCTGCCGTCAGCCCGCTCGCCCCCCGCTCGCCGGTCGCCGCGACCTGAGCGCCGCGCGGGGCGGGCACCCGCGGGGAGCGCCGCGCGGGCGGGCACCCGCGGGCCGGGCAACTCGCCGCCCCGGAGAATTTTCCGCTGCGGCTCTGGCGTACCGGGGTCCGGTACTGATTTACTGTCGCTTGATGAAGACCTTCCTGGGGCGTTCGCTCATTCTCGCTGCGCTGGCGCTTGGCGCACCCGCGGCCTCCGCCGCCGCTGACGTGTCCGCCGCGTCCACGACCTCCTCGACCGCCGTGACCACCACGACGACGAGCTCCACGACGACGAGTTCCACGACGACGAGTTCCACGACGACGAGCTCATCGACCTCGTCGGCCCCGAAGGGCGGCAGCGTGCGGCTGTACCTGCCGAACGTCTTCTTCGTCCACCGCGCGGCGGTGACGGTCCCGAGCCGGGCGGTCCGCGCCGACGGCGTCGTACTGCCGTACGTGCCCGGCCAACTCGTCACCGTCCGGGTCGTCCTCGGCCACCGCGTGGTCAAGACCGAGCAGCTGCGGATCTGGCCCTCCGCCCGGCACGCCTACGGCCGCTTCAGCATCTCGTTCAAGAGCCCCGGAACCGGGATCCTCAGCATCTTTGCCACCCACGCGCGGACGAGCGCCCAGGTTGGCTTCGGCTCCGCCCGGGGCCTGCGCATCCTCAGTCCCCAGGCCGGATTCGGCGCGACGGGCGAGTTCGTGCAGCTCCTCCAGCAGCGCCTCGCCGCGCTGCACTTCTACATCCGGCAGACCGGCGTGTACGACACCGGCACCGGTCTTGCGCTCGACGCCTATCACCGGCTCCTGCGCTGGGGCGTCTACCAGAACCTCGACGGTCGCACGATCAGCTTCCTGCTCAACGGCTGGGGCGCGTTCAGGGTTCGCTATCCGGACCAGGGCAACCATGCCGAGGGCAATCTCGGGCTCCAGCTGCTCGCCCTCATCCACGGTTCCAAGGTCGCGATGATCTTCCCGATCAGCTCGGGCAAGCCGTCCACCCCGACGATTCTCGGCACGTTCCACGTCTACCAGCGGACCCCGGGTTACCTCCCGGACGGCATGTACTTCTCGAGCTTCTTCATCGGTGGCTACGCGATCCACGGCTATGACCCGGCGCCGGACTATCCGGCCAGCCACGGCTGCATGCGGATCCCGATCGCCGACGCGATCACCGCCTATAACTGGCTCACGTACGGCGACGCCGTCGATACGTACTACTAGTGGCCGCAGTCGCGCCCGACGCCGGACCGCGGCGCCGCGCGCCGGTCAGGCGATGCCGCTCGAGTAGCGCGCGAGATAGCCGAGCCCGACTCCGTAGATGAGGAACGCGCAGAGCGTCGGAACGATCTCCTGCACCCACGCGCTGTTCGAGGAGACGAGCGAGTCGAACGGCGAGGTGAGGGTCTTGGCGGCGCTGTCGATGAAGCGGCGTGGCTGGCCGGTCTGATGGTGGGCCGGCTGTGAGGTGCTCGTCGTCGTCACCGGCCCGGAGACGAGCTCCGCCTGCTGCTGCTGGGAAGCGCCGGCGAGCTGGTCGCGGGCGAACATCGCGAAGGACATGAAGCACAGCGCGCAGCACACGAAGGCGACGGTCACGAGCATCCGATGAATCACGTGTGCTTAATCGGCCGAAGCGGGCAATAGCATGAGGCCCGATGACCGATGCAGACGAGCATTCTCACGCCCGTGCGGAGCTTCTCGCCGAGCTCCGTGAGCAGGCTCTGGTGATCGGCGAGGTGCAGCTCACGAGCGGCGCGATCGCCCAGTATCTCGTCGACGCCAAGCGGGCCATCCTGCGGCCGCGGGGCTTCCTTGCCCTCGCCGAGCTCGTCGCTGCGCAGGCCCAGGAATGGCGGGCGACAGCGGTCGGCGGGATGACGATGGGCGCCGACCCGATCGCCTGCGCCGCGCTCGCCGGCGGCGCCGACGTCAAGGGCTTCTTCGTCCGCAAGGAGGCCAAGCAGCACGGCCTTGCCCGCCGCATCGAGGGTCCGATGCTCGTGCCCGGCGACCGCTGCATGCTCGTCGAGGACGTCGTGACGACGGGCGGCTCGACGATCAGGGCCCTCGACGCCGTCCGCTCCGAGGGCCACGAGATCTGCGGTGTGCTGGCGATCTGCGACCGGCTCGCCGGGGGTGGCGAGGCGATCAGCTCGGCTGCCGGGGCGCCCTATCTCGCCCTGACGACGATCGACGAGGTCTACCCCGCGCGTCCCGACCGCTCGCGGTGATGGCGTCCGGGCGGCGCGCCTAGCGCGGTAGCCGGCGACACTGCGGCAGCCGCTGGTGGAGCGCTTGGAACTTCCAGCCGCGATGCGTCGGGGTGAACAGCAGGATCGGGTTGCCGCGACGGATCGAGGCCCCGTACTTGAAGCCGACGACGGCGACGTTGACGTGCAGCTGCCACGCGAGGATCGTCTGGTACTCGAGACGGGTCAGCGGCTCGCCGCATTGGCGCAGCAGTCCCGCCCCGCCGGCGCGGGAGATCGTCCCGGCGAGGGCATCGATCTCCTTCGTGCGCGCGCGCTGGGCGTGGAGGTCACGCCGTTCGATACGGGCCCGTGAGACCGCGGCCGGAACGAGGCTGACGGCGACGAGAACCGCGAGCAGCACACCGGCGATCGCCACCGGGCTCGGCAGGGGCGGTGGTTCGGCGAGCAGCCAGCCGATGCCGGTGGCGGCGATCACCACCATCACACCGCCGGCACCGAACATGTAGCGCTGGAGGCCGGGCCAGCCGTGGAGCGAGAAGGCGATCTCGAGCACAACCCAGGCCACGACCATGCCGGCGAGCACGAGGACGGTGATGTTGCGGCGCCAGGCCGCCCAGATGACCGTCAGGAGCGCGGTGAGCTCGAGGCCGGTCTCGTGCATGTCGAGGAAGCGGTCGAACGTGCCGTAGACCCTGCCGCTGTGCAGGGCGCGCCCGGAGCCCATCGCGTTGGACCCGGCCACGAACGCGCTGCGCGCGGTGAGGGCTGGAATTCCGAACCACAGCAGCAGGATCAGCGCGACACCGCCGACGATGAACGAGCGCAGGGCCGGCAGCGCGCGCCATGCCCACAGCGACCACAGGCCGAGGAACGGCCAGATCTCCGGCCGGCCGAGCGCCGCGAGTGCGCCGAGCACGAACGCCCAGCGAGGCTTGCGGCTGAGGTGGGCGTCGATCGCGCCGAGCACGAGCGAGACGATCACGGGGTCGGACTGCGCGCTGAGGACGTAGTGGGAGTAGTCGCGGATCCCGAGCAGGGCGGCGCCGGCGAACACCGCGGCGGCCCAGGCCGCCCAGCGCCGATCGTCCGGGGCGTCGGTGAGCCGATAGGCGATCCGCCCGGCGAACACCACGCCGGCGAGTGACATCGCCACCGCGGCGATCATCCACAGCCACATCTGGTAATGGCCGAACAGCGCGAAGGGAACCGTGAATAGGTACGGCAGCGGCTTCCAGGACGGGGCGGCGTTCGTATCGAGGGAGAGGGTCAGCGTCTGGTGGCCCCAGACCAGCCAGCCATAGGGATCGAAGCCCGGGCGCGTCTGGGCCCAGAGGACGATCAGCGTCGAGACGACGAGCAGCAGCGCACCGGTGGCGATCACCGGATAGCGACGGATCAGTCCGCGACCGTCCGCGGGAGGGCGGCTGGCCGTCTCGACGGACGCGGTCTGGGTGGACACGGCTACTGGACGCCGTGCAGGCGCACCCGCACCCCGCCCGGGTGGCGTGCGGTGAACACGTACTTCGAGTGGAGCCCGGCGCAGCGCCCCAGCTTCGATCGCAGCGTGTGCCACGGCAGCGACTGCCAGCCGTTGGAGAGGGGGACGAACAGGACGATCGGGTACTTCTGGTGAAGCTCGAAGTCCGGACGGTGGCCGACGAAGCCGACGTCGAGGTGCATGTACCAGGCCATCGCGCTCACCCACTCGACGTTGACCACCGGCTCGCCGCAGTTGCGGATGTGCTGGGTGCCCCCGAGCAGGGTGATGTACTGGTGCATCCGGTTGATCTGCGTGGTGCGATCCCGCTCGTGGCGGAGGTCCTTGCGCTCGGTGCGCATCCGCGCAAGTGCCCCCGGGACGAGGAGAAGGACGAGCAGCAGCACGACCGGGACGCCGGCCCAGCGGGGCAGGCCGACGCGCAGGCGCGGCACCTCGATCAGGACCCAGCCGACGGCGACCCCGGCGAACACACCGGCGATCGCCGCGGGCTCCATCACGTAGCGCGGCAGCGCCGGCCAGCCATGCAGGGCAAAGGCGATCTCGACGACCACCCACAGCACCGAGCCGGCGGCGAGGACGAGGATCGTCCAGTTGCGGCGGACGGCGGCGACGACGACGGTGAACACCGCGGCAGCCCAGATCGGCCAGTAGTGCAGCTCGGTGAAGCGGTCGATCGTGCCGATGATCTTGTTCTGCTTGAGCGCGCGCGGAGACTCGAGCGCGAGCTGGCCGGCGACGAGCGGCCGGCCGTTGGTGATCGTCGGGATCCCGAACCACATGAAGACGATGAGCGCCCAGCCGCCGACCATCAGCCAGCGCATCGACGGGACCTTGCGCCACATCCAGAGCGAGTACAGCCCGAGGAACGGCCAGGCCTCGGGCCGCCCGAGCGAGGCGAGCGTGCCGAACACGAAGGCCCAGCGCCGGTGCCCGGAGAGGTGCATGTCCACCGCCGCGAGCGTGAACGTCACGATCATCGGATCCGACTGGACGCTGAGGATGTAGTGCATGTAGTCCTCGAGCCCGAGCACGGCGGCCCCGGCGAAGACCGCCGCCACGATCGCCGGCCAGCGCCGGTCGGGGTCCTGCCCGTCGACCAGGCGGTAGGCGATGCGCCCGGCGAAGATGCTGCCGGCCAGCGAGAGCGCTACGCACGTGATCATCCACAGGTAGAGCTGGTAGTGGCCGAACACGGCGAAAGGCACCGTAAACAGGTACGGCAGCGGCTTCCACGACGGCGCCCCGCCCAGGTCGAGGGTCAGGTGCAGGGTCTGATAGCCCCAGACGAGCCAGCCGTAGGCGTCATAGCTCGGGCGCGTGCTGGCCCACAGCACGAGCGCGGTCGAGAGCAGGACGAGGGCGACGCCGGTGGTCCACCAGGGGTGGCGACGGACGAAGCCGCGCAGCGTCCATGGCTCGATGGGGCCCGCGGGCGTGTGCCCCGGGGCCTCGGGGTCCCGAGCGGACGGTGCTTGCAGTGTGCTTGACACGAGAAGGCGCGGACGGTAGCACGCGCGAGATCGCCGGTAGATAAAGAGAACTTGAGCGAAAGAACCCCCCCGCGGGAGGGTTGCTCGAGCGCGAATACCCCCGGCAGGAATCGAACCTGCATCCCGCGCTTAGGAGGCGCGTGCTCTATCCATTGAGCTACGAGGGCGGGTCGCGACCACCGAGGCCGGGCGGCGCTCAGCCCCGACGGTGGGCCGCGCGCAGGAAGGTTATCCGTCCTGGCACCAATCGTTGGGCACTGGTTAAGGACTGGATGACAAGGGCTTTACCGTGTGGTTACCTCTCGCCGAGTGCAGGGATACGACGTGCGTCGCGGAAGACCGGCGATCAAGAGATGACAGCCGGCGCATCAGAGTTGCTCGCAGAGGGACCGGCCACTTCGGCGAGTCTCGAGATCACGGGCGACGAGATCGCCGCTCGCTCGCCCCTGCAGCTCTTCTGGCGGCGCTTCCGCGCTGACCGATGGGCGCTCGTCTCGGCGGTCTTCATCATCCTGCTGATTCTCGTCGCGATCTTTGCGTCGCAGATCGTCAGTCTGCTCGGACTCCAAGGCCCGAACGTCAACAACTCCAACGCGCTCGACGTGTTCGGCAGCCCGACGGGCCCGAGCTCCGCCCACCCGATGGGCGTCGACCAGCTCGGCCGTGACGTCTTCTCCCGCGTGATCTACGGCGCGCGCGTGTCGCTCATCGTCGGCATCTTCGGCACGCTCATCGCGGCGGTCATCGGGACCGCCGTCGGCCTCGTCTCCGGCTACTTTCGCGGCTGGTCGGACACGGTCCTGATGCGCGGCGTCGACGTCTTCCTCGCCTTCCCGGTGCTCGTCCTCGGGCTCGGCATCGGCGCCGCCTGCGGCGTCCGCGGTTGCCTGAGCGGTCTGATCCAGCCCGGCATGGGCACCATCATCTTCATCATCACGATCTCGAGCTTCACCTACATCGCGCGGATCATCCGCGGACAGGTGCTCTCGCTCCGGGAGAAGGAGTTCGTCGAGGCCTCGCGGTCGCTCGGCGCCTCCAACTCGCGGATCCTCTTCCGGGAGATCCTGCCTAACCTGATCACACCGCTGATCGTCTACTCGAGCCTCCTCATCCCCCAGAACATCCTGCTCGAGGCAGCACTCTCTTATCTCGGCGTGGGTATTCGTCCGCCCACGGCCAGCTGGGGGCAGATGATCGCCGACGCCACGCCGATCTTCAATACGGCGTGGTGGTACATGGTGTTCCCCGGAGCGGCGCTGCTGCTCACGGTGCTCGCCTTCAACCTCGTCGGCGACGGTCTGTTGGACGCCCTCAACCCGAGGGGGAACAGGTGAGGGACGAAACTGGTGCGCGCCGCGCCCGGCGCGATTCATTCCATCCATCAGGAGGACAACAGCAATGATCAGAACGATCCGTGCGGTGGCCGCCGTCGCGGCCTTCGCGCTGCTGGCGGTGGTTCTTGCCGCCTGCGGCTCGAGCGGCTCCAGTAGCAGCAGCTCCGGCAGCAGCTCCGGCACCGCCGGCTCGCAGAGCGTGCCGCTCAAGCCGGGAGAGGACCCCACCAATCAGACGCTCTACGGCAAGAAGAAGGGCGGCACCCTGACCGTCTACTCGAGCGGTGACTTCCAGAACCTCGACCCCGGGGCGGCGTATTACGCGCTCGACTACGTGCTCGTCCAGGCCACCCAGCGGCCGCTGTTCTCCTACAAGCCGAACAGCGCCAACACGGTGAGCCCGGACCTCGCCACGACGATCCCGACGGTCGCCAACGGCGGCATCACCGACGGCGGCAAGACGGTCACCGTGCACATCCGCACGGGCGTCCACTACTCACCTCCGGTCAATCGTGCGGTCGTGGCCTCCGACGTCGCCTATGCGATCGAGCGGACCGCCAGCCCGAACATCGGCAACGCCTACTTCCCGGCCTACTTCGGCTCTGCCTCGCCGGCTCCGCTCGAGGGCGCGACCTCGGCGAAGTACACCGGCGGTCCGATCCCCGGCATCCAGACGCCGAACAACACGACGATCGTGTTCCACATGACCAAGCCGGGCTCGACCATGCTGCTCTCCGCCCTGTCGCTTCCGGCCAGCGCTCCGGTCCCGCCCGAGTACGCCAAGCCGCTGGACAAAAAGACTCCGACGACGTTCGGGCCCGAGTACCTGACCGCGACCGGTCCGTACATGGTCCAGGCGGACAAGACCGGCAAGGTCGCGGGTATCGGCTACCAGCCCGGCAAGTCCGAGACGCTGGTGCGCAACCCGAACTGGAATCCGAGCACCGACTGGCGGCCCGCGTACCTCAACCAGATCAACTTCAACATCGGTGGGGACGCGACCGTCATCGGCCAGCAGGTCCTCAAGGGCTCGAATGCGACCCAGCTCGATACGCCGGCGCAGTCGATCGTCAAGCTCGCCTACGAGAGCTATCCGTCGCAGATCACCTTCACCGACGGATCTGGTGATCACTACCTGGCCCTCAACAACTCCAAGGGACCGTTCACCAACGTCAACCTGCGCCGTGCCGTGTGGGCGGCGATCGACCGTGGGGCGATCGTCAAGGCCCGTGGCGGCCCGCTCGTCGCCGCCCCGATGACTCACTTCATCTATCCGGGCGTCAACGGCTACGACCAGGCCGGCGGAGCAGCCGGACCGGCGGTCGACTACAACGCGAACATCAACGGCAGCATGACCGTGGCCGAGAAGTACATGAAGGCCGCGGGCTACTCGAGCGGGAAGTACACCGGCTCGGCGGTCGTCCAGATCGTGGGCGCCAACAGCGGCAACGATCCGGCGATCATCCAGATCATCAACTCGGCGCTGACGTCGCTGGGCTTCCACACCCACGTGTCCGAGGTCGACCAGTCGGCGATGTACGCGAAGTACTGCGGGGTGCCCAAGCAGGAGATCGACGGGTGCCCGACGGTCGGCTGGATCCGCGACTTCGCCGATCCGCTGTCGGTCCTCTACGTGCCGTTCTACGGCCCGGCGATCACGTCGACCAACAACTCCAACTGGGGTCAGGTCAACGATCCGCAGATCAACGCCGCGATGGAGAAGGCGGCGGCGGTCAACGACCCGTCAGCGCGGGCCCAGGCCTGGGCGAACGTCGACAAGATGCTCGTCGACCAGGCCGTGGCCGCGCCGGAGGAGTTCGACAACCAGCCCAACATCGAGAGCGGGAATGTCGCCGGCGTGAACATGCTCTGGAACGAGGGAACCTGGGACATGGCGTTCACCTCGATCAAGTAGACGCCCAAGGCGCGGGGCCCCGATAGCTCACGGGGTCCCGCGCCGGCCCGTCGCGCTCCGTCAAATCCATGCTCCGTTACATCATCCGTCGCGTGCTGTGGGGAATCCTGCTGCTGCTCCTCGTCAGCCTGCTGACCTTCCTCTTCTTCTACATCTTCCCCGCCGCCGATCCGGCTGTGTTGCGCGCCGGGCGCAACGCGAGCCCGCAGACGATCGCCTTCATCCGCCACGAGCTCGGCCTCGACCAGCCCGTGTACACGCAGTTCTACAACTACATGAAGGGCATCATCCTGCACGGCAACTTCGGCTACAGCTACTACAGCGGCGCGTCGGTGATCGGCCTCATCAAGGATCGCCTCCCGGCCACTTTGTCGCTCACCATCGGGGCGGTTCTCTTCTGGTTGCTCGCCGGCATCCCCGTCGGCATCATCTCGGCGGTCAAGAGCCGCAGCATGGTCGACCGCTCGGCGATGACCACTGCGCTCATCTTCGTCTCGATGCCGGTGTACTGGTTCGGACTGATCGTGCTGTTCCTGTTCGCCTCGGACATCGGCAAGTTCCCGATCCTCCCGGGCGCGAGCTCCTACGTCGGACTCACGACCGATCCGGTCAAGTGGTTCACGTCGTTGATTCTGCCCTGGACCGTGCTCGCGGCCTCGTTCGCCGCGATCTACTCGCGGCTCTTGCGCGGCAACCTCATCGAGGTGCTCGGCGAGGACTACATCCGCACCGCCCGGGCCAAGGGCGTGCCCGAGCGGCGGGTGATCTGGCGCCACGGCGTGCGGTCGGCGATCACTCCTGTGGTGACGATCCTCGCGCTCGATATCGGCACCCTCCTCGGCGGCGCCGTGCTCACCGAGACCGTATTCGACATCCCCGGCATCGGCCGCCTCAACTACGACGCGATCATCCACACCGACATCCCGATCGTGCAGGGGACGGTGCTGCTCGCGGCGATGTTCATCGTCGTAGCCAATATCGTGGTCGACATCATCTACGCCTATCTCGATCCGCGCGTGCGCTACTCATGAGCCCGCTGCTGCAGGTCGACGACCTGCGGGTCAAGTTCCCCACCGAGGATGGGATCGTCCGTGCCGTCGACGGCATCTCCTACTCCGTCGACGCCGGCAAGACGCTCGGCATCGTCGGCGAATCCGGATCGGGCAAGAGTGTCTCCTCGCTGACCACGCTCGGGCTCACCAAGACCCAGGGCGCGCGGGTCGAGGGCAGGATGCTGTTCGACGGCGCCGACCTCGTCGCCATGGAAGACGATCAGCTGCGGAAGATCCGCGGCAACCAGATCGCGATGATCTTCCAGGACCCCCTGTCCTCGCTCCATCCCTTCTACAAGGTCGGCTGGCAGATGATCGAGGCGGTACAGATGCATCGGGACGTGTCGAAGTCGGCAGCCCGGTCCCGTGCGGTCGAGCTGCTCGGACTCGTCGGGATCCCCGATCCGGCCCGTCGCGTCGATCAGTACCCGCACGAGTTCTCCGGCGGAATGCGCCAGCGTGTGATGATCGCCATGGCGCTCGCCAACGAGCCCGAGCTGCTCATCGCCGACGAGCCGACCACCGCGCTCGACGTCACCGTCCAGGCGCAGATCCTCGCGCTGCTCGACGACCTCCAGCAGCGGCTCGGGATGGCGATCATCATCATCACCCACGACCTCGGCGTCGTGGCCGAGATCGCCGACGAGATCGCCGTCATGTACGCCGGGCGGATCGTCGAGTACGGGCCCGCGGAGCGCATCTTCCGCTCCCCGCAGCACCCCTACACGTGGGGTCTGCTGAAGTCGATCCCACGCCTGGACAGCGCCCGTGGCGAGGAGCTCGTGCCGATCTCCGGCCGGCCGCCGAGCCTCATCAACCCACCGTCGGGGTGCCACTTCCACCCTCGCTGTCCCTACGTGCGCGAGGATCACAAGCGCATCGACCCCCGGCTCGAGGTGGTGCCCGGCCAGCCCGACCACCAGGTCGCCTGCCTGCTCGACCCGACGACGCGCAGCCAGATCTGGAAGGGCCTTCAGGCCGGTGAGGAGCCCGCCTCGCTGCGGCACCTCGCCGACGGCGGGCGGCCTGTCGAGTCCGGCGCTGCCGTGCCGGAGGCCACGTCGCCCGTCGCGGGAGGGGCCGCGCTGCCCGTCGCCGAGGAGGACGCATCGTGAGCACCACGGACGCCAGTCCGATCATCGAGGTCCGCGACCTCACCAAGCACTTCCCGATCACCCAGGGGATCATCTTCCAGAAGAAGGTCGGGGCGGTGAAGGCGGTCGACGGCGTCTCCTTCGACGTCATGCAGGGGGAAACGCTCGGCATCGTCGGTGAGACCGGGTGCGGCAAGAGCACCACCGCCCGGCTGATCGTGCGGTTGCTCGACCGCACGAGCGGCGAGGTTCGCTTCCAGGGCGAGGACATCTCCACGCGCAAGGGCGCCACGCTCAAGGCGCTGCATCGCGAGATGCAGATGATCTTCCAGGACCCGTACTCGTCGCTCAACCCGCGCAAGACGGTCGGCTCGATCATCGCCGAGCCGTTCGTCATTCACCGTTTGCTCAAGGGCGAGGGGAGGCGCAAGAAGCGCGTGCAGGAGTTGATGGACCGAGTCGGGCTCAACCCGGAGCACTACAACCGCTACCCACACGAGTTTTCCGGCGGGCAGCGGCAGCGCATCGGGGTCGCCCGGGCGATCGCGCTCGAGCCGAAGGTGCTCGTCGCCGACGAGCCCGTCTCGGCCCTCGACGTCTCGATCCAGGCCCAGGTCCTCAACCTGCTCCGCGACCTCCAGCGGGACATGGGCCTGACCCTTATCTTCATCGCCCACGACCTCTCGGTCGTCCGCCACATGTGCGACCGCGTCGCGGTCATGTACCTCGGCAAGATCGCCGAGATCGGGCCCTCCGACGCCCTCTACGCCTTCCCGCGCCACCCCTATACGGGTGCTCTCCTCGCCGCCGTGCCGCTGCCCGAGCCGACCGGTAGGCGCCGCAAGCGTGAGCTGCTCACCGGCGACGTCCCCAGCCCGGCCAACCCGCCGCAGGCTTGCCGCTTCCATACCCGCTGCCCGAAGGCCCAGGAGCAGTGCTCGATCGACGAGCCTCCGCTCACCGATAAGCAGACGGGGACCCGCGCCGCCTGCCACTTCCCGCTCGGACGCGAGGAGGTTCAGGCGCTCCTGCCGGCCGCGCTCGTCGGCTCAGGTGCGAACGGCGCCGACGCTCACGCCTCGGGCTCGCCGTCGTCCGCGGCGTCCTCGTCCTCGTCCTCGTCGTCGTCGACGTAGAGCGACTCGACGGCGAGCTGCTCGCCGCGCTGGTCCCACAGCTTGACCTCGAGGTAGTCGCCCCGGTAGTTGTCGGGTGCGATCATCGTGAAGCGCTCCTCGACGAGCTCGCACTGGTCGACGGCGAGGTTGGCGAGCTCGGCGGTGACGATCGCCCCGCCGGCCATCAGTGGCACGCCCCACACGAGGGTCATCTCGGCGGCCTTGCCCTGCTCCCCGCGCCAGCTGCCGATGACGTCGTCGTTGAGATCGAGCTTCCACTCGGGATTGGCCTCGGCCAGCTCGGAGGTGAAGTCGGCGGTCGCTTCGAAGTCGTTCGGGCCGCCGCCGCCCTCGGTGA
>CAVWLZ010000015.1:0-182145 GCA_963755955.1 uncultured Solirubrobacterales bacterium | reverse complement strand
TATCTCGTCGACGCCAAGCGGGCCATCCTGCGGCCGCGGGGCTTCCTTGCCCTCGCCGAGCTCGTCGCTGCGCAGGCCCAGGAATGGCGGGCGACAGCGGTCGGCGGGATGACGATGGGCGCCGACCCGATCGCCTGCGCCGCGCTCGCCGGCGGCGCCGACGTCAAGGGCTTCTTCGTCCGCAAGGAGGCCAAGCAGCACGGCCTTGCCCGCCGCATCGAGGGTCCGATGCTCGTGCCCGGCGACCGCTGCATGCTCGTCGAGGACGTCGTGACGACGGGCGGCTCGACGATCAGGGCCCTCGACGCCGTCCGCTCCGAGGGCCACGAGATCTGCGGTGTGCTGGCGATCTGCGACCGGCTCGCCGGGGGTGGCGAGGCGATCAGCTCGGCTGCCGGGGCGCCCTATCTCGCCCTGACGACGATCGACGAGGTCTACCCCGCGCGTCCCGACCGCTCGCGGTGATGGCGTCCGGGCGGCGCGCCTAGCGCGGTAGCCGGCGACACTGCGGCAGCCGCTGGTGGAGCGCTTGGAACTTCCAGCCGCGATGCGTCGGGGTGAACAGCAGGATCGGGTTGCCGCGACGGATCGAGGCCCCGTACTTGAAGCCGACGACGGCGACGTTGACGTGCAGCTGCCACGCGAGGATCGTCTGGTACTCGAGACGGGTCAGCGGCTCGCCGCATTGGCGCAGCAGTCCCGCCCCGCCGGCGCGGGAGATCGTCCCGGCGAGGGCATCGATCTCCTTCGTGCGCGCGCGCTGGGCGTGGAGGTCACGCCGTTCGATACGGGCCCGTGAGACCGCGGCCGGAACGAGGCTGACGGCGACGAGAACCGCGAGCAGCACACCGGCGATCGCCACCGGGCTCGGCAGGGGCGGTGGTTCGGCGAGCAGCCAGCCGATGCCGGTGGCGGCGATCACCACCATCACACCGCCGGCACCGAACATGTAGCGCTGGAGGCCGGGCCAGCCGTGGAGCGAGAAGGCGATCTCGAGCACAACCCAGGCCACGACCATGCCGGCGAGCACGAGGACGGTGATGTTGCGGCGCCAGGCCGCCCAGATGACCGTCAGGAGCGCGGTGAGCTCGAGGCCGGTCTCGTGCATGTCGAGGAAGCGGTCGAACGTGCCGTAGACCCTGCCGCTGTGCAGGGCGCGCCCGGAGCCCATCGCGTTGGACCCGGCCACGAACGCGCTGCGCGCGGTGAGGGCTGGAATTCCGAACCACAGCAGCAGGATCAGCGCGACACCGCCGACGATGAACGAGCGCAGGGCCGGCAGCGCGCGCCATGCCCACAGCGACCACAGGCCGAGGAACGGCCAGATCTCCGGCCGGCCGAGCGCCGCGAGTGCGCCGAGCACGAACGCCCAGCGAGGCTTGCGGCTGAGGTGGGCGTCGATCGCGCCGAGCACGAGCGAGACGATCACGGGGTCGGACTGCGCGCTGAGGACGTAGTGGGAGTAGTCGCGGATCCCGAGCAGGGCGGCGCCGGCGAACACCGCGGCGGCCCAGGCCGCCCAGCGCCGATCGTCCGGGGCGTCGGTGAGCCGATAGGCGATCCGCCCGGCGAACACCACGCCGGCGAGTGACATCGCCACCGCGGCGATCATCCACAGCCACATCTGGTAATGGCCGAACAGCGCGAAGGGAACCGTGAATAGGTACGGCAGCGGCTTCCAGGACGGGGCGGCGTTCGTATCGAGGGAGAGGGTCAGCGTCTGGTGGCCCCAGACCAGCCAGCCATAGGGATCGAAGCCCGGGCGCGTCTGGGCCCAGAGGACGATCAGCGTCGAGACGACGAGCAGCAGCGCACCGGTGGCGATCACCGGATAGCGACGGATCAGTCCGCGACCGTCCGCGGGAGGGCGGCTGGCCGTCTCGACGGACGCGGTCTGGGTGGACACGGCTACTGGACGCCGTGCAGGCGCACCCGCACCCCGCCCGGGTGGCGTGCGGTGAACACGTACTTCGAGTGGAGCCCGGCGCAGCGCCCCAGCTTCGATCGCAGCGTGTGCCACGGCAGCGACTGCCAGCCGTTGGAGAGGGGGACGAACAGGACGATCGGGTACTTCTGGTGAAGCTCGAAGTCCGGACGGTGGCCGACGAAGCCGACGTCGAGGTGCATGTACCAGGCCATCGCGCTCACCCACTCGACGTTGACCACCGGCTCGCCGCAGTTGCGGATGTGCTGGGTGCCCCCGAGCAGGGTGATGTACTGGTGCATCCGGTTGATCTGCGTGGTGCGATCCCGCTCGTGGCGGAGGTCCTTGCGCTCGGTGCGCATCCGCGCAAGTGCCCCCGGGACGAGGAGAAGGACGAGCAGCAGCACGACCGGGACGCCGGCCCAGCGGGGCAGGCCGACGCGCAGGCGCGGCACCTCGATCAGGACCCAGCCGACGGCGACCCCGGCGAACACACCGGCGATCGCCGCGGGCTCCATCACGTAGCGCGGCAGCGCCGGCCAGCCATGCAGGGCAAAGGCGATCTCGACGACCACCCACAGCACCGAGCCGGCGGCGAGGACGAGGATCGTCCAGTTGCGGCGGACGGCGGCGACGACGACGGTGAACACCGCGGCAGCCCAGATCGGCCAGTAGTGCAGCTCGGTGAAGCGGTCGATCGTGCCGATGATCTTGTTCTGCTTGAGCGCGCGCGGAGACTCGAGCGCGAGCTGGCCGGCGACGAGCGGCCGGCCGTTGGTGATCGTCGGGATCCCGAACCACATGAAGACGATGAGCGCCCAGCCGCCGACCATCAGCCAGCGCATCGACGGGACCTTGCGCCACATCCAGAGCGAGTACAGCCCGAGGAACGGCCAGGCCTCGGGCCGCCCGAGCGAGGCGAGCGTGCCGAACACGAAGGCCCAGCGCCGGTGCCCGGAGAGGTGCATGTCCACCGCCGCGAGCGTGAACGTCACGATCATCGGATCCGACTGGACGCTGAGGATGTAGTGCATGTAGTCCTCGAGCCCGAGCACGGCGGCCCCGGCGAAGACCGCCGCCACGATCGCCGGCCAGCGCCGGTCGGGGTCCTGCCCGTCGACCAGGCGGTAGGCGATGCGCCCGGCGAAGATGCTGCCGGCCAGCGAGAGCGCTACGCACGTGATCATCCACAGGTAGAGCTGGTAGTGGCCGAACACGGCGAAAGGCACCGTAAACAGGTACGGCAGCGGCTTCCACGACGGCGCCCCGCCCAGGTCGAGGGTCAGGTGCAGGGTCTGATAGCCCCAGACGAGCCAGCCGTAGGCGTCATAGCTCGGGCGCGTGCTGGCCCACAGCACGAGCGCGGTCGAGAGCAGGACGAGGGCGACGCCGGTGGTCCACCAGGGGTGGCGACGGACGAAGCCGCGCAGCGTCCATGGCTCGATGGGGCCCGCGGGCGTGTGCCCCGGGGCCTCGGGGTCCCGAGCGGACGGTGCTTGCAGTGTGCTTGACACGAGAAGGCGCGGACGGTAGCACGCGCGAGATCGCCGGTAGATAAAGAGAACTTGAGCGAAAGAACCCCCCCGCGGGAGGGTTGCTCGAGCGCGAATACCCCCGGCAGGAATCGAACCTGCATCCCGCGCTTAGGAGGCGCGTGCTCTATCCATTGAGCTACGAGGGCGGGTCGCGACCACCGAGGCCGGGCGGCGCTCAGCCCCGACGGTGGGCCGCGCGCAGGAAGGTTATCCGTCCTGGCACCAATCGTTGGGCACTGGTTAAGGACTGGATGACAAGGGCTTTACCGTGTGGTTACCTCTCGCCGAGTGCAGGGATACGACGTGCGTCGCGGAAGACCGGCGATCAAGAGATGACAGCCGGCGCATCAGAGTTGCTCGCAGAGGGACCGGCCACTTCGGCGAGTCTCGAGATCACGGGCGACGAGATCGCCGCTCGCTCGCCCCTGCAGCTCTTCTGGCGGCGCTTCCGCGCTGACCGATGGGCGCTCGTCTCGGCGGTCTTCATCATCCTGCTGATTCTCGTCGCGATCTTTGCGTCGCAGATCGTCAGTCTGCTCGGACTCCAAGGCCCGAACGTCAACAACTCCAACGCGCTCGACGTGTTCGGCAGCCCGACGGGCCCGAGCTCCGCCCACCCGATGGGCGTCGACCAGCTCGGCCGTGACGTCTTCTCCCGCGTGATCTACGGCGCGCGCGTGTCGCTCATCGTCGGCATCTTCGGCACGCTCATCGCGGCGGTCATCGGGACCGCCGTCGGCCTCGTCTCCGGCTACTTTCGCGGCTGGTCGGACACGGTCCTGATGCGCGGCGTCGACGTCTTCCTCGCCTTCCCGGTGCTCGTCCTCGGGCTCGGCATCGGCGCCGCCTGCGGCGTCCGCGGTTGCCTGAGCGGTCTGATCCAGCCCGGCATGGGCACCATCATCTTCATCATCACGATCTCGAGCTTCACCTACATCGCGCGGATCATCCGCGGACAGGTGCTCTCGCTCCGGGAGAAGGAGTTCGTCGAGGCCTCGCGGTCGCTCGGCGCCTCCAACTCGCGGATCCTCTTCCGGGAGATCCTGCCTAACCTGATCACACCGCTGATCGTCTACTCGAGCCTCCTCATCCCCCAGAACATCCTGCTCGAGGCAGCACTCTCTTATCTCGGCGTGGGTATTCGTCCGCCCACGGCCAGCTGGGGGCAGATGATCGCCGACGCCACGCCGATCTTCAATACGGCGTGGTGGTACATGGTGTTCCCCGGAGCGGCGCTGCTGCTCACGGTGCTCGCCTTCAACCTCGTCGGCGACGGTCTGTTGGACGCCCTCAACCCGAGGGGGAACAGGTGAGGGACGAAACTGGTGCGCGCCGCGCCCGGCGCGATTCATTCCATCCATCAGGAGGACAACAGCAATGATCAGAACGATCCGTGCGGTGGCCGCCGTCGCGGCCTTCGCGCTGCTGGCGGTGGTTCTTGCCGCCTGCGGCTCGAGCGGCTCCAGTAGCAGCAGCTCCGGCAGCAGCTCCGGCACCGCCGGCTCGCAGAGCGTGCCGCTCAAGCCGGGAGAGGACCCCACCAATCAGACGCTCTACGGCAAGAAGAAGGGCGGCACCCTGACCGTCTACTCGAGCGGTGACTTCCAGAACCTCGACCCCGGGGCGGCGTATTACGCGCTCGACTACGTGCTCGTCCAGGCCACCCAGCGGCCGCTGTTCTCCTACAAGCCGAACAGCGCCAACACGGTGAGCCCGGACCTCGCCACGACGATCCCGACGGTCGCCAACGGCGGCATCACCGACGGCGGCAAGACGGTCACCGTGCACATCCGCACGGGCGTCCACTACTCACCTCCGGTCAATCGTGCGGTCGTGGCCTCCGACGTCGCCTATGCGATCGAGCGGACCGCCAGCCCGAACATCGGCAACGCCTACTTCCCGGCCTACTTCGGCTCTGCCTCGCCGGCTCCGCTCGAGGGCGCGACCTCGGCGAAGTACACCGGCGGTCCGATCCCCGGCATCCAGACGCCGAACAACACGACGATCGTGTTCCACATGACCAAGCCGGGCTCGACCATGCTGCTCTCCGCCCTGTCGCTTCCGGCCAGCGCTCCGGTCCCGCCCGAGTACGCCAAGCCGCTGGACAAAAAGACTCCGACGACGTTCGGGCCCGAGTACCTGACCGCGACCGGTCCGTACATGGTCCAGGCGGACAAGACCGGCAAGGTCGCGGGTATCGGCTACCAGCCCGGCAAGTCCGAGACGCTGGTGCGCAACCCGAACTGGAATCCGAGCACCGACTGGCGGCCCGCGTACCTCAACCAGATCAACTTCAACATCGGTGGGGACGCGACCGTCATCGGCCAGCAGGTCCTCAAGGGCTCGAATGCGACCCAGCTCGATACGCCGGCGCAGTCGATCGTCAAGCTCGCCTACGAGAGCTATCCGTCGCAGATCACCTTCACCGACGGATCTGGTGATCACTACCTGGCCCTCAACAACTCCAAGGGACCGTTCACCAACGTCAACCTGCGCCGTGCCGTGTGGGCGGCGATCGACCGTGGGGCGATCGTCAAGGCCCGTGGCGGCCCGCTCGTCGCCGCCCCGATGACTCACTTCATCTATCCGGGCGTCAACGGCTACGACCAGGCCGGCGGAGCAGCCGGACCGGCGGTCGACTACAACGCGAACATCAACGGCAGCATGACCGTGGCCGAGAAGTACATGAAGGCCGCGGGCTACTCGAGCGGGAAGTACACCGGCTCGGCGGTCGTCCAGATCGTGGGCGCCAACAGCGGCAACGATCCGGCGATCATCCAGATCATCAACTCGGCGCTGACGTCGCTGGGCTTCCACACCCACGTGTCCGAGGTCGACCAGTCGGCGATGTACGCGAAGTACTGCGGGGTGCCCAAGCAGGAGATCGACGGGTGCCCGACGGTCGGCTGGATCCGCGACTTCGCCGATCCGCTGTCGGTCCTCTACGTGCCGTTCTACGGCCCGGCGATCACGTCGACCAACAACTCCAACTGGGGTCAGGTCAACGATCCGCAGATCAACGCCGCGATGGAGAAGGCGGCGGCGGTCAACGACCCGTCAGCGCGGGCCCAGGCCTGGGCGAACGTCGACAAGATGCTCGTCGACCAGGCCGTGGCCGCGCCGGAGGAGTTCGACAACCAGCCCAACATCGAGAGCGGGAATGTCGCCGGCGTGAACATGCTCTGGAACGAGGGAACCTGGGACATGGCGTTCACCTCGATCAAGTAGACGCCCAAGGCGCGGGGCCCCGATAGCTCACGGGGTCCCGCGCCGGCCCGTCGCGCTCCGTCAAATCCATGCTCCGTTACATCATCCGTCGCGTGCTGTGGGGAATCCTGCTGCTGCTCCTCGTCAGCCTGCTGACCTTCCTCTTCTTCTACATCTTCCCCGCCGCCGATCCGGCTGTGTTGCGCGCCGGGCGCAACGCGAGCCCGCAGACGATCGCCTTCATCCGCCACGAGCTCGGCCTCGACCAGCCCGTGTACACGCAGTTCTACAACTACATGAAGGGCATCATCCTGCACGGCAACTTCGGCTACAGCTACTACAGCGGCGCGTCGGTGATCGGCCTCATCAAGGATCGCCTCCCGGCCACTTTGTCGCTCACCATCGGGGCGGTTCTCTTCTGGTTGCTCGCCGGCATCCCCGTCGGCATCATCTCGGCGGTCAAGAGCCGCAGCATGGTTGACCGCTCGGCGATGACCACTGCGCTCATCTTCGTCTCGATGCCGGTGTACTGGTTCGGACTGATCGTGCTGTTCCTGTTCGCCTCGGACATCGGCAAGTTCCCGATCCTCCCGGGCGCGAGCTCCTACGTCGGACTCACGACCGATCCGGTCAAGTGGTTCACGTCGTTGATTCTGCCCTGGACCGTGCTCGCGGCCTCGTTCGCCGCGATCTACTCGCGGCTCTTGCGCGGCAACCTCATCGAGGTGCTCGGCGAGGACTACATCCGCACCGCCCGGGCCAAGGGCGTGCCCGAGCGGCGGGTGATCTGGCGCCACGGCGTGCGGTCGGCGATCACTCCTGTGGTGACGATCCTCGCGCTCGATATCGGCACCCTCCTCGGCGGCGCCGTGCTCACCGAGACCGTATTCGACATCCCCGGCATCGGCCGCCTCAACTACGACGCGATCATCCACACCGACATCCCGATCGTGCAGGGGACGGTGCTGCTCGCGGCGATGTTCATCGTCGTAGCCAATATCGTGGTCGACATCATCTACGCCTATCTCGATCCGCGCGTGCGCTACTCATGAGCCCGCTGCTGCAGGTCGACGACCTGCGGGTCAAGTTCCCCACCGAGGATGGGATCGTCCGTGCCGTCGACGGCATCTCCTACTCCGTCGACGCTGGCAAGACGCTCGGCATCGTCGGCGAATCCGGATCGGGCAAGAGTGTCTCCTCGCTGACCACGCTCGGGCTCACCAAGACCCAGGGCGCGCGGGTCGAGGGCAGGATGCTGTTCGACGGCGCCGACCTCGTCGCCATGGAAGACGATCAGCTGCGGAAGATCCGCGGCAACCAGATCGCGATGATCTTCCAGGACCCCCTGTCCTCGCTCCATCCCTTCTACAAGGTCGGCTGGCAGATGATCGAGGCGGTACAGATGCATCGGGACGTGTCGAAGTCGGCAGCCCGGTCCCGTGCGGTCGAGCTGCTCGGACTCGTCGGGATCCCCGATCCGGCCCGTCGCGTCGATCAGTACCCGCACGAGTTCTCCGGCGGAATGCGCCAGCGTGTGATGATCGCCATGGCGCTCGCCAACGAGCCCGAGCTGCTCATCGCCGACGAGCCGACCACCGCGCTCGACGTCACCGTCCAGGCGCAGATCCTCGCGCTGCTCGACGACCTCCAGCAGCGGCTCGGGATGGCGATCATCATCATCACCCACGACCTCGGCGTCGTGGCCGAGATCGCCGACGAGATCGCCGTCATGTACGCCGGGCGGATCGTCGAGTACGGGCCCGCGGAGCGCATCTTCCGCTCCCCGCAGCACCCCTACACGTGGGGTCTGCTGAAGTCGATCCCACGCCTGGACAGCGCCCGTGGCGAGGAGCTCGTGCCGATCTCCGGCCGGCCGCCGAGCCTCATCAACCCACCGTCGGGGTGCCACTTCCACCCTCGCTGTCCCTACGTGCGCGAGGATCACAAGCGCATCGACCCCCGGCTCGAGGTGGTGCCCGGCCAGCCCGACCACCAGGTCGCCTGCCTGCTCGACCCGACGACGCGCAGCCAGATCTGGAAGGGCCTTCAGGCCGGTGAGGAGCCCGCCTCGCTGCGGCACCTCGCCGACGGCGGGCGGCCTGTCGAGTCCGGCGCTGCCGTGCCGGAGGCCACGTCGCCCGTCGCGGGAGGGGCCGCGCTGCCCGTCGCCGAGGAGGACGCATCGTGAGCACCACGGACGCCAGTCCGATCATCGAGGTCCGCGACCTCACCAAGCACTTCCCGATCACCCAGGGGATCATCTTCCAGAAGAAGGTCGGGGCGGTGAAGGCGGTCGACGGCGTCTCCTTCGACGTCATGCAGGGGGAAACGCTCGGCATCGTCGGTGAGACCGGGTGCGGCAAGAGCACCACCGCCCGGCTGATCGTGCGGTTGCTCGACCGCACGAGCGGCGAGGTTCGCTTCCAGGGCGAGGACATCTCCACGCGCAAGGGCGCCACGCTCAAGGCGCTGCATCGCGAGATGCAGATGATCTTCCAGGACCCGTACTCGTCGCTCAACCCGCGCAAGACGGTCGGCTCGATCATCGCCGAGCCGTTCGTCATTCACCGTTTGCTCAAGGGCGAGGGGAGGCGCAAGAAGCGCGTGCAGGAGTTGATGGACCGAGTCGGGCTCAACCCGGAGCACTACAACCGCTACCCACACGAGTTTTCCGGCGGGCAGCGGCAGCGCATCGGGGTCGCCCGGGCGATCGCGCTCGAGCCGAAGGTGCTCGTCGCCGACGAGCCCGTCTCGGCCCTCGACGTCTCGATCCAGGCCCAGGTCCTCAACCTGCTCCGCGACCTCCAGCGGGACATGGGCCTGACCCTTATCTTCATCGCCCACGACCTCTCGGTCGTCCGCCACATGTGCGACCGCGTCGCGGTCATGTACCTCGGCAAGATCGCCGAGATCGGGCCCTCCGACGCCCTCTACGCCTTCCCGCGCCACCCCTATACGGGTGCTCTCCTCGCCGCCGTGCCGCTGCCCGAGCCGACCGGTAGGCGCCGCAAGCGTGAGCTGCTCACCGGCGACGTCCCCAGCCCGGCCAACCCGCCGCAGGCTTGCCGCTTCCATACCCGCTGCCCGAAGGCCCAGGAGCAGTGCTCGATCGACGAGCCTCCGCTCACCGATAAGCAGACGGGGACCCGCGCCGCCTGCCACTTCCCGCTCGGACGCGAGGAGGTTCAGGCGCTCCTGCCGGCCGCGCTCGTCGGCTCAGGTGCGAACGGCGCCGACGCTCACGCCTCGGGCTCGCCGTCGTCCGCGGCGTCCTCGTCCTCGTCCTCGTCGTCGTCGACGTAGAGCGACTCGACGGCGAGCTGCTCGCCGCGCTGGTCCCACAGCTTGACCTCGAGGTAGTCGCCCCGGTAGTTGTCGGGTGCGATCATCGTGAAGCGCTCCTCGACGAGCTCGCACTGGTCGACGGCGAGGTTGGCGAGCTCGGCGGTGACGATCGCCCCGCCGGCCATCAGTGGCACGCCCCACACGAGGGTCATCTCGGCGGCCTTGCCCTGCTCCCCGCGCCAGCTGCCGATGACGTCGTCGTTGAGATCGAGCTTCCACTCGGGATTGGCCTCGGCCAGCTCGGAGGTGAAGTCGGCGGTCGCTTCGAAGTCGTTCGGGCCGCCGCCGCCCTCGGTGAAGGAGACGAAGCCGAACAGCTCGAACCCGGCCGAGGTGCGGGTCACGGCCGGCACGTAGGTCCGCCCCGCGAACGTGCGGTCGGGAAACCAGGCGATGTCGCCGGCCTCGCCGAGGTCCTCGCCCTCGGTTTCGATGTCGCCGCAGGCGGCGAGGAAGTACTGCCGCAGGGTCTCCGCCCAGCGTCCATAAGGAAGAGATTCCTGCGGCGGCTCGGCCGCGAAGCTGATGACGAAGCGATCGGTCGGTGGCATATGCCGCTGCAGGCTACCGGCGAGACGGCCGGGAGGCGCTCAGAAGGCCCCGCGCCGGCTGAGGACGGCCGGTGCGGTCTTGAGCAGGATCGACAGGTCGAGCATCACCGACCACTGCTCGAGGTAGAGGAAGTCAAGCCGCACGAGGTCGTCGAAGTCGAGATCTGAGCGTCCGGACACCTGCCACAGGCCGGTGATCCCCGGCAGGACGAGGTAGCGCTTCTTGTGCCACTCCTCGAGGCGCTCGAAGTCCCGCATCGGCAGAGGGCGCGGGCCGACGAGCGACATCTCGCCGCGGACGACGTTGACGAGCTGGGGCAGCTCATCGAGCGAGAAGCGCCGCAGGAACTGGCCGATCGGCGTCAGCCGCGGGTCGTCGCGAATCTTGAACAGCGCTCCGGACTGCTCGTTGAGCGGCTCGAGCTCGAGCTGGATGCGATCGGCGTGCTCGCGCATGGTGCGGAACTTGAAGCAGTAGAACGGCTGGCCGGCCATGCCGGGGCGGACCGACCGGTAGAGGACAGGACCGCGAGAGCTGAGCTTGACCGCGGCGGCGATGGCGAGCAGCAGCGGCGTGAGCAGCAGCAGCCCAACGATCGAGAGCACGAGATCGAAGGTGCGCTTGAGCGCGTAGTCGATGCCCTCGAAGACCGGCGGCCGGAGCGTGAACAGCGGCACCGACTGGCCGGGCACGAACTCGGCTCGATCGAAGAGGATCTCCATCGTCGACGGGGCGACGTGCACTCCGACGCCGCGCTGATGGCAGAGATCGACGAGCTCGACCGCCTTCTCCTGCGGGAAGTCTGGGTCGGCGATGATCACCTCCTGCACGCGCTGGGCAGCGAGGATCTCCGGTAGATCCTCGAGCCGACCGACCGACCGCAGCCCGTTCTCAGGCCGGGGGGTGAGCGAGATGAAGCCGACGAGGGTGACACGGGTGCGAGAACGGTCGGCGAGCGCGTGGGCGACGGCGTCGATGTGATGGCCGGTGCCGACGAGTAGCGCTCGGCGCTCGTAGCCCGCCTGCTCGAGCAGCCACCCGGTGACCCGGGTGTGCAGCTGCCGCAGGGCCGCGACGTAGATCGTGCCGAAGATCAGGGAGCCGTAGAAGATGTAGTAGCTCTGAAAATGCTGACCGCTGGCGAGGGCGAAGATGAGCGCGATCACCGCCGTCTGGAACAGCGCCGTGGCGATCTTGCCGAGTCCCGGCCGGCGGGTGCGCTCGGCGTAGAGATCGGCATGGGCGAACGTCAGCACGGTCACGAGATAGGCGAAGGCCAGCCACTGGTGGGCCTCGTGCCAGGCGGCGCCGAGGCTGAAGTGACCCTGGATGGCGAGCTTGAGGCCGAGGGCGGTCAGCAGCGCGCCGGCGACGCCGACGAAGTCGAGGATGAGCAGCGAGACGACGCGCGCAACCCGCCGCAGCGTCTCGGTGCGCAGCAGCAGCGACAGGCCGGGCGGCCGTTTGCGCCGTACGTCGCGGGGCGGCAGGACGAGACCCGTGGGCCCGTTCAGAGACCCGGTGGGATGGCTCGGCGCAGCTTCTCTGTGTTCAGTGGTCAAAAGATCTCGAACAACGGTGTCATTTCCCCTACCCCGTCGTAACGGAATCTTGACACCGAAGTTCCGCTATAGCCCGGTCTGACGGGTGCGGGCTATTGAGGTACGCCGATCAGTTTCTCGGCGCCGGACCGCTCGATCGTGCGCTCGAGGCCCTCGCGGAGCTCGACCTCCGGCTCCCAGCCGAGGATCTCGCGGGCGAGGGAGATATCCGGCTGACGGACCTGCGGATCGTCGGTCGGGAGCGCCTCGTAGACGATCTCGGAGTGTGATCCCGTGACCTCGAGCACCGTCGTGGCCAGCTCGAGCAGCGTGAACTCCTTCGGGTTGCCGATGTTGACCGGGTCGTGGTAGCCGGACTCGGCGAGCGCGATGATCCCGCGGATGAGGTCATCGACGTAACAGAACGACCGGGTCTGCGAGCCGTCGCCGAACACGGTGATCGGGCGGTCCTGGAGCGCCTGGCGCAAGAAGGTGGGAATCGCCCGCCCGTCGTGGGGGCGCATCCGCGGTCCGTAGGTGTTGAAGATCCGCACGAGCGCCGTGTCGACACCCTGCTGGCGGTGGTACGCCATCGTCAGCGCCTCGGCGTAGCGCTTGGCCTCGTCGTAGACCCCGCGGGGACCGATCGGGTTGACGTGGCCCCAGTAGGACTCGCGCTGCGGATGCTCCTGAGGATCGCCGTAGACCTCGCTCGTCGAAGCGCTCAGGAAGCGCGCCCGGTGGCGCTTGGCCAGTCCCAGCGTGTGGTGGGTTCCGTAGGAGCCGACCTTGAGCGTGTGCAGTGGCAGCCGCAGGTAATCGATCGGTGAAGCCGGCGACGCCAGGTGGTAGACGAAATCGATCGGCTCGTCGACGAAGTACGGATCGATGATGTCGAGGTTGAGGTGAATGAAGTCCGGAGAGCGGATGTGTTCGATGTTGGCCAGCGACCCGGTTTCCAGGTTGTCGACGCAGATCACGCGGTGGCCGCGTCGCAGCAGCTCTTCGCAGAGGTGCGATCCGAGAAAGCCGGCGCCGCCGGTTACGAGGCAGGTGGTCATGCCGCCTAGCCTATCGGGGCACCGGTGAACCCGGCGCACCGGGGACGTGGCGCCCGCGCAGCACGTGGCGATCGCCGCGGCGGATCGTCACCCGCTCGGAATCGAGGTGCTCGAGCAGCGCCTGGGCGAAACGACGGGTGGTTCCGAGCTCGTCACGCAGCTCGGCGAGCGAGATCGAGCCGCCGCGTCGCTCGGCCGCGGCGACGATGCGCGCGCGTGCCTCCGCGAGCACCGTGGCGTGGTAGTGGAGCGTCCGCGACACCCGGACGGCCCGGCCGGCCGCGCGCAGCGCGGCGAGGTCGTCGGGGTCGAGCTCGCTGTCGCCCGGCGGCTCGAGGCCGGCCGCGCGCAGCCGCGCCTCGAGCGTCCGCGCGGCGGCCCTGAGCGGCGCCAGCTCAGCGTCCGTCGTCACTCTCGGGTCGGCCCTCGCGTCCGGCCGACGGGGCGTGGTGTCGACGGGTGCCGGATCCGGTTCGCCTCGGGAGAGCCGCTCGAGCCGGGCGAGCGCATCCCGGCCGGGGCCGTGCCGCCGCGCTGCCGGGTCGAGCACCGTGCCGCCACCGAGCGTGTCCGGGGGAGCGATCTGACGAACGACGAGGCGGTCGCCCTGCGCGGCGAGCAGCGGCCGCTCGAGCCGCAGCTGCCAGAAGCGGCCGCCGAGCCAGGCAACCCGCGCGCTGCACTCGCGAGTGCCGTGATGGATCTGCACCCGCTCGCCGTGCTCGGGCTCACGACCGGGGAAGGCGAGCTCGGCGTCGATCACGCGTGCCGGCGCGAGCAGCGCCCCCGGGGAGACGAGCGCGTCCCCCCGGTGCAGGTCGGTGGTCGCGAGTGACGCGAGGTTGACCGCCACCCGCTGTCCGGCGCGAGCGATCGCCACCGGCTGGCCGTGGACCTGCACCTCGCGGACCCGAACGTGCCGCTCCTCCGGGAGCAGCACGAGCTGTGCGCCGCGGGCAATCGTGCCCGTCCACAGTGTGCCGGTCGCCACTGTGCCGGCGCCGTGGATCGTGAACACCCGGTCGACGTGGAGGCGGGCGGGACCGTCCTCGCGGGGCCGGGGCGTGAGCCTCGCGGCCGTTCGCTCGAGCGCGCTGCGCAGCGCGGCGAGGCCCATTCCCGTCCGTGCCGACACCGGGATGACCTCCGCGTCCGGCAGCAGCATCGCGGCCCCCCGAGCCGCCGGCTCCGGGTCGGCGAGATCGCACTTCGTCACCGCCACGACCCCCCTACCGACACCGAGCGCGGCGAGCACCGCTGCGTGCTCCCGCGTCTGGGGCATGACGCCGTCGTCCGCGGCGACCGTCATCAGGAACAGGTCGATGCCGGTCGCCCCGGCCACCATCGTCCGCACGAGCCGCTCATGTCCGGGGACGTCGATGACCGACAGCCGGCGGCCGGAGGGGAGCTCGAGCAGCGCGTAGCCGAGCTCGATCGAGATACCCCGCTCGCGTTCCTGGGCGAGCCGGTCGGTGTTGACGCCGGTGAGGGCGCCGACGAGCGTCGTCTTGCCGTGGTCGACGTGACCGGCGGTACCGAGCGTGAGCGGTGCTGCGTTCACCGCCGTCCGAGGGCGGCCCGCGCGGCCGCTGCGACATCGGCGAGCTCGGCTTCGGCCAGCGTCCGGGGGTCGAGCACGACGCGGCCGTCATGGATGCGAGCGATCACCGGCGGCTCGCCGGCCCGCAGCGCGCGCAGCACCTCGGCGGGATCGCCGTCTCCGACGAGTGCCACCGCCGGGCCCTCGAGCTCGAACAGCGGCAACGACCCGCCGCCGACCCGCGCCGCGGAATCGATCACGGCCGCGCCCTCACCGATGCCTGCGGCGAGCTGCCGCGCGCGGGCCCACAACTCCGCCTGCTCGAGCTCGAGCATGGCGAGGACCGGGACCTCGCGCCGGGCGCGTTCGGGATCGCGATACAGCCGCAGCGTTGCTTCGAGCGCGGCGAGCGAGAGCTTGTCGATCCGCAGCGCCCGCGCGACGGGATGCGCTGTGGCGGCGGCGACCGCCGTCGCGGTGCCGACGATCAGCCCCGCCTGGGGACCGCCCAGGAGCTTGTCGCCCGAGGCGCAGACAAGGCTCGCTCCGGCGGTAACCGACCGCCGGATCGCCGGCTCCTCCCCGGCGCTCAGCAGCCCGACCTCGGCCGACAGGAGTCCCGACCCGACGTCGTCGATCACCGGCGGCCCGAGCCGGCAGAGCGCCTCGACCGGGACCTCCTCGACGAACCCGACGGTGCGGAAGTTCGAGGGGTGGACGCGGAGGATCGCCCCGACGTCGATCGCGGGGTCCTCGATCGCGCGCGTGAAATCAGCCAGGCGCGTTCGGTTCGTCGTTCCGACCTCCACCAGGCGCGCTCCGGACGCCGCGATGACCTCGGGAATGCGGAACCCGCCGCCGATCTCGACGAGCTGCCCGCGAGAGACGATCACCCCCCGGCCGGGCCCGGCGACCGCGCTGACCGCGAGCAGCACCGCGGCCGCGCCGTTGTTGACCACGAGCGCCGCCTCGGCTCCGGTCAGCTCGGTGAGCAGGTCCCGGACGTGCGCCTGGCGGCTGCCGCGCTCGCCGTGCTCGAGGTCGAGCTCGAGGTTGCTGTAGCCGGCGGCGACGGAGTCGAGGGCCGCCCGCGCCGAGGCGGCGAGCGGCGCCCGTCCAAGATTGGTGTGAAGGATGACGCCGGTGGCGTTGAGCGTCCGTCGGAGCGAGCGCCGCTCGGCCCCGGCGAGCAGCTCTCGCGCGCGGGACACGATGTCCGGGAGCTCATGCTCTCCGGCAAGGATCGCCGCGCGCTGCTCGTCGATCGCCCGGCGGGCTGCGTCGACGGCGAGGACATGCGGCGCATCGAGCGCGCGCACGAGCTCGTGGACGGCCGGCAGCGCTCTCAGCGCGTGCTGCCCGGGACCGTCCCCGGAACCCACTCGCCCTCCTCCTTCTTCCAGATCGGGGCCTCGGCCTTGAGGCGGTCGATGATCTCGCGGGCTCCCGCGAATGCCTCGCCGCGGTGCGGCGCCGACACGGCGACGGCGACGGACGCCTCGCTGAGCGGCACGGCGCCGATCCGGTGCTCGGCGGCGGCGGCGCACAGGCCGTGGCGCTCAACGGCCGCAGCGACGATCTCGGCGATCACCCGCTCGGCCATCGGAACGTAGGCCTCATAGTCGAGCTCGGGCACCTGCCGGGTCGTGCCGGTGAAGGTCACCACGGCTCCCGCGCGCGGGTCGCGCACCCGCCCGACGAGCGCGTCGAGCGAGATCGGCGTGGTGATGACCCGGGTGTGCATCGCCTGCACCGCGCCCCCGGATACCGGGGGGATGAGGGCGAGCTCGTCGCCGGCCGACAGCAGCGCGCTCTCGTCGGCGTACTCCTGGTTGACCGCCATCACCACCCGCAGGTCCCCCGTCACCCCATGCATCCTCTTCAGGGCGTCGCCGACCGAGGCTCCCTCGGGCAGTTCGAGATCGATTTCCTCCGCGCCGGCACGCTCGCGGAGAGCGGCGAACAGGCGCACGCGCACGTGCATCACGCCGAAGGCTAACCGGCCAACGTCCCCAGGCCGCTTCCGGCCACCCCTCGGCTCGTGCGCGGCGGTCCGGCGGAGCTGTATTGATGCCCGGTTAGGGACGTGGCGGGTTCGCGCACAGTCGCCTATTGTCAGGCCCGTTTCACACGGGGTCCAATCACCAAGGAGACTTATGCGTACGTGGAAACGCCTCTGTGTCGCACCACTCTCGCTGCTTTGTGTCGCGGCGATCGTGGGATGCGGCAGCAGCAGCAGTAGCAGCAGTTCCGCCTCGGCGACCTCGAGCTCCGGCTCGGCGTCCGCCTCGAGCACCGGTGCCGCCTCCGGCGCCAATGCCGCGGTGGTGGCGCTCGTCCCCGCTTCGGTGAAGTCGAAGGGGACGCTGTCGGTGGCCGCCGATGCGAGTTACGCGCCGAACGAGTTCATCGCCAGCGACGGTCACACCGTGATCGGCATGGACCCTGACCTCGTCAAGGCGCTCGCCGCGGTGATGGGCCTGAAGGCCAATGTCACCAACGTGACCTTCGACAGCATCATCCCCGGCCTCGCCGCGGGCAAGTACGACATGGGCGCCTCGTCGTTCACGGACACGAAGGCCCGTGAGAAGGCGGTCGACTTCGTCACCTACTTCTCCGCCGGCACGTCGTTCTACACGAAGGCGTCCGGCGGGACGTCGGTCACCGGCCTGGCCGACCTGTGCGGCAAGACCGTCGCCGTTGAGAAGGGGACGACCGAGCAGACCGACGCCACGGCTCAGGGAGTCAAGTGCAAGGCGGGAGGAAAGCCGGGCGTGACCGTCCTCACCTTCCCGGACCAGAACGGCGCGAACCTCGCGCTCTCGAGTGGGCGCGCCCAGCTGGTCATGGCCGACTCCCCGGTGGCTGACTACGCCGTCTCGAAGTCCAACGGCCAGTTCAAGATCGTCGGCACCACCTACGGCACGGCCCCGTACGGGCTCGCGCTGCCGAAGAACAACGGGACGGCCAACGCGGTCCTCGCCGCGCTCAAGGTCCTCATGGCCAACGGGCAGTACAAGGCGATCCTGACCCACTGGGGCATCGCCAGCGGCGCCATCACGAATCCACAGATCAACGGCGCCACGAGTTAGGGAGTAATTTACGCTCGCAGGTGAGTACCTCCGAGCTAGCTGAGGAACGGACGGGGCGGCCGGAGGACATCAAGGCCGTCCCCGTCCGACACCCGGGGCGGTGGGTCGCTTCGGTGATCGTGCTGATCGTCGCGGCATCGCTTCTGCGCGCCGTGGTCACCAACAAGCGCTTTGAGTGGAGCGTCGTCGGTCAGTACCTGTTCGACCCGAGGATCCTCCACGGCGTCCTCGTCACCCTCGAGCTGACCGTGCTCTCGATGCTGATCGGGATCCTCCTCGGGATCCTCTCCGCGGTCATGCGGCTGTCGCCGAACCCGCTCATCTCCGGCACGAGCTGGCTGTACATATGGTTCTTCCGGGGAACGCCGCTGCTCGTGCAGCTGATCTTCTGGTTCAACCTCGCCGCGCTGTTTCCGAGCATCGATCTCGGCGTTCCCTTCGGCCCGTCGTTCATCCACGCTCACACGAACTCGCTGATCACGCCGTACGTCGCCGCGCTGCTCGGCTTCGGCCTCAACGAGGGCGCATACATGGCCGAGATCGTCCGTGCCGGGATCATCTCGGTCGACGAGGGCCAGACCGAGGCGGCTCAGTCCCTCGGCCTCGGCCGCATCCAGATCATGCGGCGGATCGTCCTGCCCCAGGCGATGCGGGTGATCATCCCGCCGACCGGCAACGAGACGATCTCGATGCTCAAGAACACCTCGCTCGTGCTCGTGCTCGGGTCGGTGTTCGATCTGCTCTTCGAGGCCTCCCAGATCTACTCGGCCACGTACCAGACGATTCCGCTGCTGATCGTGGCCAGCATCTGGTACCTGGTCATGACGAGCGTCCTCTACGTCGGCCAGTACTTCGTCGAGCAGCGCTTTGGGCGCGGCTTCTCACGGACCGAGCAGCGCAGGAACAAGGTGCTCTCGCTGCGCTTCCGAAGACCGGCGGTCCCATGAGCGAGTTCATGGTCCTGTCCGAGGCGGTCTACAAGAGCTTCGGCCGGCTCGAGGTGCTCAAGGGGATCGACCTGCAGGTCCGGGCCGGCCAGGTGTTGGTCCTGCTCGGCCCCTCGGGCTCGGGAAAGTCGACCTTCCTGCGCTGCATCAACCACCTCGAGAAGATCAATGCCGGTCGGCTGTCGGTCGACGGTGAGCTCGTCGGCTATCGCGAGAAGGACGGCAAGCTCTACGAGCTCCCTGAGCGCGAGGTGGCGCGCAAGCGCGCGGAGATCGGCATGGTCTTCCAGCACTTCAACCTGTTCCCGCACATGACCGCCGTCGAGAACGTCATGCTGGCGCCGGTCCGGGTGGCCGGGACCTCGCGCGAGGAGGCACGCCGGCGGGCGAAGGACGTGCTCGAGCGCGTCGGGCTCGGCGACAAGATCGACAGTTATCCGGTCGCGCTCTCCGGCGGTCAGCAGCAGCGTGTCGCCATCGCCCGGGCGCTCGCCATGCAGCCGAAGCTGATGCTGTTCGACGAGCCGACCTCGGCGCTCGATCCTGAGCTCGTCGGCGACGTCCTCGACGTCATGCGCGGACTCGCCCGCGACGGGATGACGATGATCGTCGTCACCCACGAGATGGGCTTCGCCCGTGAGGTCGCCGACACGGTCGTGTTCATGGACGGCGGCGTCGTCGTCGAGGCCGGGGCCCCGAACGACGTCATCCGCGCGCCCAAGCACGAGCGCACGAAGGCGTTTCTCTCGAAGGTCCTCTAGCCCCGTCGGCGCTGGCCGGTTGGCGGCCGGGTCGCCTGCCTGCCTGGGCTGGGTGGGGCCGACGCGCATGCCGGCCCCACCCCCCGAGCTACCACGCCCCCCCGGGCTACTTGAACTTCGCCTGGCAGGCCGCGAGCTGTGCGGTGCTCGTGCCTGCGGCGGCGATGCAGGAGACGAGGCTCGCCACGCCGGCCGGCACCGCTCGGTTCGTCTGCTTGTTGGCGTTGTTGACCGCCTGCTGGAGCTGCTGCTCGCCCTGCCTGACCTGCTGGTTCGCGCTGTCGTTGTTCGGCTTGATGACCGCCAAGTAGATGATCGCGGTCAGGGCCAGCCCGGCCACGATCGCGATCGCGCGATACAGCGGATTGCGTACGACGACGTACATGGGTTACCCCCGACTGCTAGTTGGTCCGCCGGGCAAGGTACGGGCCGGATCGGGTCTTGTCAGTGTCGCTCGGGTCCCTCTCCGGTCCGCAGGTCGTCTCGGTGGCGCCGCCTCGCGGACGGGCGAGGCCGGGTAACCTCCGGTGTCGATGGCCACGACCGATGAGCACCGGACGATCGCGCCGATCGTCGGGCCTGACGATCCACGCCACTTCACCGACTCGGGGATCGAGATCAAGGCCCTCTACAGCGAGGCCGACCTTCCGCAGGATCTGCCCGGGCGGCTCGGCGAGCCCGGCGGCTACCCGTACACGCGGGGCGTCCACAGCGACATGTACCGCAAGCAGCTGTGGACGATGCGCCAGTACGCCGGCTACGCGAGCGCGAAGGAGTCCAACGAGCGCTACCGCTACCTGCTCGAGCACGGCTCGACCGGGCTGAGCATGGCCTTCGACCTCCCCACCCAGCTCGGGCTCGACTCCGACGATCCGCGCTGCCTCGGCGAGGTCGGCCGCACCGGCGTCGCCATCGACACGATCGACGACATGCGCACCGCATTCGACGGCATCCCGCTCGACCAGGTGTCGACGTCGATGACGATCAACGCTCCGGCGGCGGCGCTGCTCCTGCTCTACGAGCTCGTGGGCGAGGAGCAGGGCGTGGCCGCCGAGCAGCTCCGCGGGACGACCCAGAACGACATCCTCAAGGAGTACATGGCGCGCGGGAACTTCATCTACCCGCCCGAGGGCGCGATCCGGCTGACCACCGATCTGTTCGCGTACTGCAACGACCGCGTGCCGAAGTGGAACACGATCTCGATCAGCGGCTACCACTTCCGGGAGAAGGGCTGCTCGGCCGTCCAGGAGGTCGCCTTCACGCTCGCCAACGGGATCGCCTACGTCCAGGCGGCGATCGACGCCGGCCTCGAGATCGATCGCTTCGCTCCGCGTCTGGCCTTCTTCTTCAACGGCCACAACAACGTCTTCCAGGAGGTGGCCAAGTTCCGCGCCGCCCGGCGGATGTGGGCCGAGATCATGCGCGAGCGCTTCGGCGCCAAGGACGAGCGCTCGTGGCGGCTGCGGTTCCACACCCAGACCGGTGGCGTCACGCTCACCGCGCAGCAGCCGGAGAACAACATCGTCCGCGTCGCCCTCCAAGGGTTCGCGGCGGTCTGCGGCGGCACCCAGTCGCTGCACACCAACGGCTTCGACGAGGCGCTCGCGCTACCCACCGAGCGCGCGGCCAAGATTGCCCTGCGCACCCAGCAGATCATCGGGTACGAGTCCGGCGCGGCCGACACCGTCGACCCGTTCGCCGGCTCCTACTTCGTCGAGGCGCTCACCGACGAGATCGAGGCCAGCGCGACGGCGCTCATCGCCAAGGTCGACGAGCTCGGCGGCTCGGTCCAGGCGATCGACTTCATCAAGAACGAGATCGAAGAGTCGGCGTTCGGCTACCACGAGCGCTACCGGATCAAGCAGGACATCGTCGTCGGCGTCAACAAGTTCGTCGAGGACGCGGGTGGTGGACTCGACATCCCGGACATCCTCCGCGTCGACCCGGAATCAGAGCGCCAGCAGGTCGCGCGGCTCGAGGCGTTCAAGGCCGGCCGTGACCAGGACATCGTCCAGCGCCGGCTCGAGGCGATCCGCGAGGCCTCCCGCGGGAGCTCGAATCTGCTGCCCGTCCTGCGCGCCGCGCTGAAGGACCGCTGCTCCCTCGGCGAGGTGTGCGGCGCGATGCGCGACGTGTTCGGCGAGTACCAGCCGACTTTTTGATGCTCGCACCCGCGGTCAGCTTCTCGGACTTCGTCCTTGCCGTGCACATCCTCGCTGTCGTCGCCGCGTACGGGGTGACGTTCGCCTACCCGGTGTTCACGCGCGTCGGCGCGCGCCTTGACCATCGCGCGATGCCGTGGTTTCACGAGATGCAGGTGGCGATCAGCCGCCGTGTGACGAACCCGGGGCTGCTCGTGATCCTCATCGCCGGCGTCATCCTCGCCGCCGACGAGCACCAGTTCAAGCACTTCTACGTCGGCTGGGGCTTTCTCGCGGTCGTCGTGCTCGGCGCACTCGAAGGCGGGGTGAAGATCCGCGGCACCAAGCAGCTCGCCGGGATCGCCGCCCGAGACGTGGAGGCCGCCGGGAGCGGAGAAGTGGAGTGGAGCGACGAATACGAGGCGCTCTCGGAGCGACTCGATCGGATCGGGCTGCTGATGGCCCTGATCGTCGCGCTGACCATTTTCTTCATGGCGCTGCATCTGTAGATGCGCGTCTTCGTGGCCGGCGCGAGCGGGGTCATCGGCGCGCGGCTCGTGCCACTGCTCGTCGCGTCCGGCCACACGGTGACCGGAATGACCCGCTCGCCGGAGAAGGCCGACGCCCTGCGCGCGCTCGGCGCCGAGCCGGTCGTCTGCGACGTGTTCGCCGCCGCCGACCTCGAGGCCGCGGTTGTCGCCTTCGCTCCGGACGCGGTCGTGCACCAGCTCACCGATCTTCCGGATGACGTCGAGCGCGTCGCCGACTTCGCGGCGCGGAACAACCGGATCCGCACCGAGGGCACCCGCAACCTGATCGCCGCTGCCCGGGCCGCGGGGGCCGAGCGGTTCCTCGCCCAGAGCATCGCCTGGACCCCGCCGGCGGGCGGCGAGGCGGTCGCCGAGCACGAGCGCCTCGTGCTCGCCGCCGCCGGGGTGGTCATCCGCTACGGGACCTTCTACGGCCCGGGGACGTACTCGCACAACCGCATCCCGCCACCGCCCCGGATCGAGATCGTCGCCGCCGCTCGGGCGACGGTGCCCCTGCTCGAGGCGCCATCGGGAGTGGTCGAGGTCGTCGAGGACCAGTCCTAGCGCAGGTTGGCTATCCGTGCGAGGCTCAATCGCTTTCGCTGTCGAGCTGAGCCATCGCGGCCTCCGGATACCGGCTCCCCGCGACCGCGTCCGCCGGCACCGCGGCCTCGATCGCGTCGAGGTCGGCGGGGCTGAGCTCGAGCGACAGCGCCTCGATCGCCTCGGCCAGCCGGTCGCGTCGGCGGGTGCCGATGAGCGGCACGATGTCCCCGCCCTGCGCGAGCACCCAGGCGATCGCCACCTGCGCGACCGTCGCGGAGCGGCTCTCGGCCACGGCGCGGAGCCGCTCGACGACGGCGAGGTTGCGGGCGAGGTTCTCCTCGCTGAACCGAGGGGCGTATTGTCGGAAGTCACCGGCCGCGAAGGCGTGACCGGCCGACAGGTCGCCGCCGATCAGCCCGCGTGAGAGCACGCCGTACGCGGTCACGCCGATGCCGAGCTCGCGACAGACCGGGAGGATGTCCCGCTCGATGGCGCGCGAGACGAGCGAGTACTCGATCTGCAGGTCGCAGATCGGGTGCGCGGCCGCGGCCCGGCGGATCGTCTCGGCGCCAACCTCCGAGAGGCCGACGTAGCGGACATAGCCCGCCTCGATCATCTCGCCGATCGCCCCCACCGTCTCCTCGATCGGGACGTTGGGATCGAGCCGCGCGGGCCGATAGATGTCGATGTGGTCGACCCCGAGGCGCCGCAGCGAGTAGGCGAGCGAGGTCTTGACCGCGGCCGGGCTCGTGTCATTTCCCAGCCAACTGCTGTCGGGCCCGCGCCGAGCCCCGAACTTGACGCTGAGCAGGAACCGGTCCCGATCGACCCCGGCGATGGCGCGCCCGATCAGCATCTCGTTGTGGCCCATGCCGTAGAAATCGCCGGTGTCGAGCAGATTGATCCCCTGCTCGAGCGCGGCGCGGATGGTTGCGCTGCTCTCACGCTCGTCGGCCGGCCCGTAGGCCCCTGACATGCCCATGCACCCCAGGCCGATCCGGGACACGGCCGGGCCGCGGGAACCCAATCTCGTGCTCATCTCCACCTCGTTTCCTCGCCTCTCTCCGCTTCTGCACAGACTAGAACGCAGCGGTTCGTGCAAGGCCGCACGCGGGGGGAGGAGTCACGCGAGCGGGCGGCGAACCTCCGATTCGATGACTGAACACGAGGCAAGCCGAACCCTGGTCAAGTCACCTCCCGAGCTGTGGGCGGAGTGCAGCGATGCCGCATCCCTCGCCCGCCATCTCGGGCCGTTCGGCGATATCCAGATCACCCAGCTCGAGCCCGAAACCGCCGTCGCCTGGGAGGGCGAGAGAGTTAGCGGCACGGTGCGGCTCGAGCCGTCCGGTTGGGGAACGAAGGTCGTGCTCACGGCGACGCCGAGCGGAACGCTGGAGGCTCCGCCGGTCGTCGTCGAGCGCGATGAGGCCCCACCCGAGGCCGAGGCGCCCGAGGCGCCCGAGGCCGAGGCACCCGAGGCACCCGAGGCCGAGGCCGAGGCCGCGCCACCCGAGGCCGCGCCCGAGGCCGCGCCCATCGCACCGGCACCCCGCGAGGAGACCTCCGAGCCGGCGCCGCGCATGGGCTTCTTCGCCCGGCTGCGGCGGTGGATGAGCGGGGGAGGGGCACCCGAGCCCGTCGCCGAGCCCGCCCCCGTGACCGGGCCGCCACCGCCCGCGGTCGAGCAGCCACCGCCCGTGGCCGATCAGCCACCGCCCGTGGCGGAGCCCCCGCCGGTCGCCCCCGCGCCCGTGGCCGGCCGGCGGCCCGATCCGGGCGATGCGCTCACCGCTGCGCTCGACAGCCTCGGCCAGGCCCACCACCGCCCCTACTCGCGGTCCTAGACGGCCCTGAACGTCGGGTCGCCGGCGCAGGCGGCCAAGTAGACTCGCGCTTCCCTATGCGCGACAAAGCTCCAGAGACCTACGAAGAAAAACTCGCCCAACTGCAGGAGATTCGTTACGAGGCGGTCCACGCCGGCAGTGAGACGGCGGTCGCCAAGCAGCACGAGCGGGGCAAGTACACCGCCCGCGAGCGGATCGAGAAGCTGCTCGATCCCGGCTCCTTCCAGGAGCTCGACACGTTCGTCCGCCACCGCACGCACGAGTTCGAGATGCAGAAGAACCGCCCGTACGGCGACGCGGTGGTCACCGGCCACGGCACGATCGAGGGTCGGCGGGTCTGCGTGTTCAGTCAGGACTTCACGGTCTTCGGCGGCTCGCTGGGCGAGGTCATGGGCGAGAAGATGTGCAAGGTCATGGACCTGGCGGCCAAGATCGGCTGCCCGGTGATCGGGATCAACGATTCCGGCGGCGCCCGCATTCAGGAGGGGGTCGTCTCGCTCGGCGCCTATGGCGACGTATTCGTCCGCAACGTCAAGTGCAGCGGCGTGATCCCGCAGATCAGCCTGATCATGGGCCCGTGTGCGGGCGGCGCGGTCTACTCGCCGGCCATCACCGACTTCATCTTCATGGTGAAGGAGACCTCGCACATGTTCATCACCGGCCCCGACGTGATCAAGACGGTCACCGGTGAAGAGGTCGACTTCGAGTCGCTGGGCGGCGCGATGTCCCACAACTCCAAGTCAGGCGTGGCTCATTTCGCCTCCGAGGACGAAGACGCCTGCCTCGAGGACACCCGCTATCTCCTGTCCTTCCTGCCGCAGAACAATCTGGAGACGCCCCCGCGGGTGATCCCCACCGACGATCCGCTGCGGATGGACCCGGAGCTCGACCACGTCGTGCCGGACAACCCCAACAAGCCCTACGACATGCGTGACGTCGTGCGGCTGGTCGTCGACGACGGGGAGTTCTTCGAGGTCCACGAGCACCACGCCAAGAACATCATCTGCGGCTTCGCCCGCCTGGGCGGCTACTCGGTCGGCATCGTCGGCAACCAGCCCAACCAGCTCGCGGGCGTGCTCGACATCGACTCCTCGGCGAAGGGCGCGCGCTTCGTACGCACCTGCGACGCGTTCAACATCCCGATCATCACGTTCACCGACGTGCCGGGCTTCCTGCCGGGCACCGAGCAGGAGTGGGGCGGGATCATCCGGCACGGGGCCAAGCTGCTCTACGCCTACACCGAGGCGACGGTGCCCAAGATCACGATCATCACCCGCAAGGCCTACGGCGGCGCCTACGACGTGATGGCGTCCAAGCACATGCTCGCGGACTTCAACTTCGCCTGGCCGACGGCGGAGGTGGCGGTGATGGGGCCCGAGGGCGCGGTCAACATCATCTACCGCCGCGACATCGCCGCCTCGCCGACGCCGGACGAGCGGCGCCAGAAGCTCATCAACGACTACAAGGCCCACTTCGCCAATCCCTACGCGGCGGCCGAGCGCGGCTACATCGACGACGTGATCATCCCGCACGAGACGCGGCCGAAGATCATCACCGCGCTCGAGACGCTCCAGACCAAGCGCGAGCCGGGCCCGAAGCGCAAGCACGGGAACATCCCGCTGTAGCGGGTCGGCGTCACGACCCTGCAGAACCTCCCGCTATGCGGGCATTTCTGCAGGTCGGCAGGCGCCTAGAACTCGACCGACTGCGCCCGCACGGTCCCCTCCCGCCACGCCTTCAGCGCCGCGGAGGCGATGGCGAGATCCTGGATCGCCAGCCCGGTCGAGTCGAACAGCGTCACGGCGTCGGGGTCGGGCCGGCCGCGGGCCTCGCCGGACAGGACGGCACCGAGGTTGGTCACCTGCTCACGCTGCACGAGTCCGGCGACGACGGCGCCGGTGAGCTCGCCGCCGTGTGACGCCTGCTCCCAGTCGTCGCAGAACAGGGCGCACCGGGCCACCGCCTCCGGCGTGGCCTCGGCCTTGCCCGGGCCGTCGGCCCCGAGCATGTTGAGATGCAGTCCGGGCCGCAGGTCGTCGTGGCCCACGACGGGGCTTGCGCCCGGGGTGATGCAGCAGACGATCTTCGTCCTCAGCGCCTCCTCGCGGGACCCGATGTCCCACCCGAGCTCGGCAGCCAGCGCGCGGGCGGCCTCCACGTTGGGGTCGTAGCAGACGCCCGGACCGTAGCCGGCTGCGGCGAGGCAGCGGGCGGCCCAGGACCCGTGCAGCCCGCAACCGATGATCCCCACCGCCCGTGCGGCCGGGATGGCGAGCGCGGCGGTCGCCACGGCAGCGACGGCCCCGGTCCGCAGTGCGGTCACCGCCCGGGCGTCGAGCAGCATCAGCGGCTCGCCGGTGGTGGCGTCCGAGATGCACACGACGCCGGTCACGGTCGGCAGTCCACGCGCGGGATTGCCGGGAAACGAGGTGATCCACTTGAGCAGCGCGTAGCCGTCCCCGAGGGCGGGCATCGCGCGGAAGTCGCCGTAGGGCGGGCTCTCGAGGTAGACCTTGGGCGGCATCTTCCACGCGCCTTCGTGGAAGCGCAGGAACGCGGCACGCACCTGTTCGATGGCCGTCTCGGGCGTAATCGCCCACAGCACGGTGTCGTGGTCAAGGACGGGTATCTCGGGCACGGACCGGGCACGATACCCTCGTCGAGCCGATGAACCGCCGTCCGAAGCTCACCATCGTCGCCCCGAGCGCCTCGCCCGACGAGGCGGCCGCGGTTGTCGCTGCCCTCGAGCACTTCATGCGCCAGACCGCGCCGACGCCGGCACCCGCTGCTCCGCCGCGCAATCCCTGGCAGCGGGCGGCTCTGTTCGAGGGCGTGGCGCGCGAGCCGCAGACGCCGCTCCCTTGGACCTGAGCGGCGGTCAAGGTCATCGTCGTCAGCGACGACTCAGGCAAGCCGGGGATGTCGATTCAGCTCGCCTCGCCGAGCGCCGCGAGCACGCCGCTGACGCTCGATCCGACCAAGGCGACCGGAACGGATCACAGCATCAAGGTCGACGGTGCCGTCGGGGGTGTGGGCGTTGGCGCTTCGTTCGCGATCAACTACGTGACCGGCCACGAAGTCGAAGTCGAAGTCGAGGTCGAAACGCACGTCGAGGTCGAAACGCACGTCGAAGTCCAAGCGCACGTCGAAGTCGAAGTCGAAGTCAAAGCGCAGGGCCAAGGGCAAGGCCAAGCCCAGGCACCGCCGCTGACGGCCGGCCTCCCACGGCATTCGCTCTCGCTCTACAATCGGCGCCAGGGGAATGGGGTTCCGGAGGCTTACGTCCAGCAGCGTCCTGTGTCTCGTGCTTGCGGGCACGTGGATGGCGGCCGCGCCCGTGGCCGCCGTGGCCGCGCCAACTGCCGTGCGCCTCGCGCGGCAGACCCTCATCTCGCGCCACGACCTCGGATCGGGCTGGACCGTGCAGGCCGCCGCGCCTGCGCAGGCCGCGCCCCTCACCTGTCCCGCGTTTCGGCCCGCCACGCCTGGCGCCGTGCGGCGCGCGGCGGCGGCGTCGCCGACCTTCGCCGGCAGCCAGAGCGGACCGTTCGTCTCGCAGACGAGCTACGTCTACGGCTCTCCCGCGCAGGAGCGGGTCGTCTGGACGCACGTCATCCGGCCGACGCTCACGCGGTGCTTCGCGGCCGCCCTCGTCCACGGCGGCAGCGCGGGGATCTCCTTCACCGTCACCGCGACGCATACCTTCGCGTTCACGGCGCGCAACGCGACGGCCACCGGCTACCGGGTGGAGGGGACCGCGAGCGGGTCTGGTCAGTCGCTGCCGGTCGTCGTCGACTCGATCGTGATCGGTCGTGGCCGCACGCTCGCCGCACTCAGCCTGTCGAGCTTCGACCAGGCCCCCTCCCAGGAACTCGAGTCACGCCTTGCCACCCTCATCGCGCGGCGGATGACGGATGGTTGATCGATCCCCGCGGCGACGCGTCGGGTATCCCTCGGATGATCGTGTGGCGCGGCGCGAAACCTGGAGGAGGGATCCTCGGTGCGGGCGCCGGTGCTCTCCGAGCCGCTGCTCAGCGGCACGACGTGGACGACGACCGGCGGGGCCCAGGGAGACGTCTCGAGCACGTCGACGTACATCGGCCACAGCGGGGCTCGCACGACATGGTGGGTCGCCGGCGTCGGCCCGGTGCGGGTCGCTTTCGCCCCCCACGGCGGCAGCGGGGCGGCGTGACGAACGTCTTCCTCCTCGGGACGAACCCCAAGCTGACCAAATAGGTCGATGGGGACAGCACGCGGCGTGACGGTGCTCGCCCTGGTCCTCGCGCTCGCCGGCTGCGGGCAGAGCGAGAGCCAGCCCCGAGCCCAGGTGAAGGCCTATCTCGTCGCCGTCAACCGGGTCGAGACCGAGATGACCAAGCCGCTCACCGCGGTCACGCAGGCCGGGAGCCAGTTCGCCGCCGAGCGGGCGGCGGGCACCACCGTCGCCTCCGACTACCTGCTGCGCGCCCACGAGACGGCGCTGCTCAACGCCGGTCAGCGTATCCGTGCGCTCCGTGCCCGACTCGCGGCGATCCCCGTCCCGTCGTCCGCGATCCATCTTCGCGCCATGCTCCTGCAACTCGCCGCCGCTCAGGCGCGGCTCAGTGACCAGTCAGCGAGTCTCGTCGCCTTCCTGCCCGCGTTCGACGCGGCGCTGCGGCCGATCGTGCCCGCCACCCGCAAGCTCGTGGCCGTCCTCGCGGTCAATCGCGCCTACGGCTCAGCCGCGGTGCAGAGCGTCCTCGCCGGCAAGGCCGCCGCCCTGCGGGCGTTTCGGACGACACTCGAGGCGACGCTCGCCGGGCTGCGCCGGCTCGACCCGCCGGATGTGTCGCTCCCGAACTTCCGCGCGCAGGTGGCGGCGATCGCGGGCATGAGCGGCGCGGCAGGGAAGCTCGCCGACGCGCTCGCCACCTCCGACTCGGCGGCGATTCCCCCGCTGCTCGTCGCCTTTGACCGCGCCGAGACCGGGCCGCAGACACGGGCCACCGCGCAGGCCGAGCGTACCGCCGTGCTCGCCTATAACCGTGAGCTCGCCGGGCTGAACGGCCTCGCGACGCAGGCCCAACGCGAGCGGCTCCGGCTCCAGAACACGCTTCAGTAGCCGCACGCGCCCCGCGCGCGCGCCGCACGCGCCCTGCGCGCGCGCTGCATGCGTCGGCCGGGCCGGTCGGGGAATCCCCTGCGAAACCGGGAAATTAGCTATATCCCGATCCTATTTTGGTACATTCAAGGTCGCCTGATCCCTGTCCCCGGCCACCAAAGGATTTCCGATGGAGCCCGCCTCGCTGGACACCAACAAGACCGCTGGACACGCCCGGACCGGGTCCCTCGAAAATCCCGAGCTGGTCGAGAACGTACCCGGCCACGTGATTCCGATTCTCGAGCGAGAGTTCGACGACTTCGACACCGAGTCGACCCGCTTTCTCAAGGATCAGGTGGACGAAGAGACCTTCATCAAGTTCCGCCTCAAGCAGGGCGTCTACGGTCAGCGCCAGCCGGACGTGCAGATGGTCCGGGTGAAGCTGCCGATGGGCGGTGTTACGCCGGACCAGCTCGACGCCTTCGCCGAGGTGATCGAGCGCTACGTGCCTTTGCGCAAGGGACACATCACCACTCGGCAGAACATCCAGATGCACCACATCCCGCTCGACGACGCGGCCAAGCTCATCCGCGAGCTCGGAGACGCCGGCCTGTCGAGTCGCGAGGGCTGCGGCAACACAATGCGCAACGTCACCGGGGATCCGCGCGCGGGCGTGATCGAGGGCGAGCTGTTCGACATCACCCCTTATGCGGGGGCGTACGTGCGGTACTTCGTCCGGCATGCGACGACGCAGGCGATGCCGCGCAAGGTGAAGACGGCGTTCACCGCCACCGACGATGACAACGCCATCACCCGCATCCACGACATGGCCTTCGTGCCCAAGCTCCGCGACGGCGTGCGCGGCGTCGAGATCCGGGTTGGGGGCGGCACCTCGATCATGCCGCGACTCGCGCCGACCCTGTACGAATTCGTCGAGCTCGACAACGGCGACTACCTCAAGGTCACCGAAGCCTGCATGCGCATCTTCGACCGCCAAGACTGGCTGCGGGTCAATCGCGCCCGCGCGCGGATCAAGGTGCTCGTCGACAAGATCGGCATCGACGCCTTCCGCGAGCAGGTCGAGGATGAGCTCGAGGGCGACTGGGTCGCCGAGCGCGACTTCTCGCTCGACGACATCCTCTTCGAGCACGACGAGCACGCCAACGCCCCCGCCCGCCGTGACGACTATGCGGAGGCCAACGGCGACGGGGCGGCCTTCGACCGTTTCCTGGAGACGAACGTCGTGCCTCAGCGCCAGGAGGGCTTCTCGACCGTCGAGGTCAAGGTCCGGCGCGGCGACCTCACCCCGGAGCAGCTCCGAGGCCTTGGCGAGCTGATGCGCGAGTTCAGCGGCGGCTATGCGCGCACCACGGTGCATCAGAACCTCATCCTGCGCTGGGTGCGCAACGAGTCGATCTACGAGGTCTGGCGCGCGCTCGGCGAGCTCGAGCTCGGCGCGGCCGGCGCCGACGAGATCACCGACGTCGTCAGCTGCCCCGGGACCGACTCCTGCAAGCTCGGCATCACGAGCTCGATGGGACTCAACGAGGCGATCCAGGACCGTCTCGTCCAGATGAACATCGACGACCAGCTCACCCGCCGGATCCACGTGAAGATGAGCGGCTGCCCGAACGGCTGCAGCCAGCACCACATCGCCAACATCGGGTTCTACGGCGCCTCGATCAAGGTCGGCGAGCACACCGTTCCCGCCTACATCCCCCACATCGGCGGAGCGTTCGAGGGCGGCGAGGTTCGCTACGGACAGCGACTGAAGGCGCGGCTGCCCGCCAAGCGCGTGCCTGAGGCGGTCGAGCGCTGGGTCCGCTACTACGAGGCCGAGCGCGAGGACGGCGAGGTGTTCAACGCCTTCGTCGACCGCGTCGGCACGGCGGAGTTCGAGCGCCTCGTGAAGGATCTGACGATGCCGATCGAATTCAACCTCCAGAACATGAACTACTTCATCGACTGGACCAAGAACGCCCCGTTCGAGGTGATCCGGGGCGAAGGCGAGTGCGCCGTCTAGCCTTAGGGTGCAGATGAGCGTCGTCGCCCCCGATCTCGAGCAAGCCTCGGCCGAGGAGGTGCTCGCCTACGCGGTCGAGCACCACCATCCTCGCCTGACGATGGCCTGCTCCTTCCAGAAGGAGGAGTCGGTTCTCGTCCACATGCTGACGGCGATCGCTCCGGACGCGCGTATGTTCACGATCGATACCGGCGTCCTGTTCCCGGAGACGCTGGCGACGTGGAAGGCGTTCGAGGACCGCTACGGCGCCCGCATCGAGGTTCTCGACGCCCGGAGCCCCGGTGAGCCGTGGACGGCGAGCACCTGCTGCGGCGCGGCCAAGGTCGACGCGCTCGAGCGGGCCCTCGGGGACGTTGACGCGTGGATCACCGGTATTCGGCGCGAGCAGGCGCAGACGCGCACGGCGGCTCCGAAGGTCGAGTACGACGAGCGCCGCGGTATCTGGAAGTACAACCCCCTCGCCGATTGGACCGAGAAGGACCTCTGGCGCTACATCTTCGCCCGCGAGTTGCCCTACAACCCACTTCACGATCAGGGGTTTGGCTCGATAGGCTGTGCCCCCTGCACCCAACCGGGGCAGGGGCGTGAGGGCCGGTGGGCAGGCCAGGCCAAGACCGAGTGCGGGATTCACGAATGAACCCGTTCACATACGAGCTCTCCCATCTCGAGACCCTCGAGGCCGAGTCGATCCACATCTTCCGTGAGGTCGCCGCCGAGTTCGAGCGGCCCGTCCTGCTGTTCAGCGGCGGCAAGGACTCGATCGTGCTCATGCGGCTCGCCGAGAAGGCGTTTCGCCCCGGCCGCTTTCCGTTCCCGGTGATGCACGTCGACACCGGGCACAACTTCCCCGAGGTAATCGAGTTCCGCGACCGGCTCGTCGAGCAGCTCGGCGAGCGGCTGATCCTGGCCAGCGTCCAGGACTCGATCGATCAGGGCCGGGTCGTCGAGGAGACCGGTCCCCGCGCCTCGCGCAACCGTCTCCAGACGACGACGCTGCTCGACGCGATCGAGGAGCACGGTTTCGACGCCGCGTTCGGCGGTGCCCGCCGCGACGAGGAGCGCGCCCGGGCCAAGGAGCGGGTGTTCTCCTTCCGCGACGACTTCGGCCAGTGGGACCCGAAGGCGCAGCGCCCGGAGCTGTGGTCGCTCTACAACGGTCGGATCCGCAAGGGCGAGCACGTCCGCGTGTTCCCGATCTCCAACTGGACCGAGCTCGACGTCTGGGAGTACATCGCCCAGGAGCAGCTCGAGGTTCCCTCGATCTACTTCTCCCACGACCGCACGGTGTTCGAGCGCGACGGGATGATCTACGCCTTCAACCAACACGTCGAGCTGATCGAGGGCGAGGAGACCTACGAGACCTCGGTCCGCTATCGCACCGTCGGCGACATGACCTGTACGGGAGCGGTCCGATCGGTCGCGACGACGCTCGAGCAGGTCGTCACCGAGATCGCCGCCACCCGGATCACCGAGCGCGGTGAGACCCGCGCCGACGATCGGGTGACCGAGGCGGCGATGGAGGATCGCAAGCGCGAGGGCTACTTCTGATGTGGAGGCACCACTGATGACCGGCGCCGCGACGAACGGCCACATGGTCCGCACCCGCGCGAGCGAGCTCCTGCGGATCGCCACCTCGGGCTCGGTTGACGACGGCAAGTCGACCCTGATCGGGCGGCTCCTGCACGACTCCAAGGCGATCCTCGAGGATCAGCTCGCCCACGTCCAGCAGACCTCCGAGCGCCGCGGCGACGGCTACCTCAACCTCGCGCTGCTCACCGACGGCCTGCGCGCCGAGCGCGAGCAGGGGATCACCATCGACGTCGCCTACCGCTATTTCCAGACGACGCGGCGCCGGTTCATCATCGCCGACACCCCCGGCCACGAGCAGTACACCCGCAACATGGTCACCGGGTCCTCGACCGCCGACCTCTCGATCGTCCTCGTCGACGCCCGCAAGGGAGTCAGCGAGCAGACCCGCCGGCACGCGTACATCGCGTCGCTGCTGCGGATTCCCCACCTCGTCGTGTGCGTCAACAAGATGGACCTCGTCGACTACGACGAGGCGGTCTTCTACCGGATCCTCGACGAGATGACCGACTGGGCGGCGCGGCTCCAGATCCCGGACATCACCTTCATCCCGATCTCCGCGCTCGAGGGGGACAACGTCGTCGAGCGCTCGTGGGCGATGCCATGGTACGGCGGGGCCCCGCTGCTCTACCACCTCGAGCACGTCGTCATCGCTCCGGACCGCAACCTCAACGACGTCCGCTTCCCCGTGCAGTGGGTGATCCGGCCGATGAGCGACGAGCATCACGACTACCGCGGCTACGCCGGCCAGGTCGCCGGTGGCGTCCTGCGCCCCGGCAGCGAGGTCGTCGTGCTGCCCAGCGGCAAGCGCACGACGATCAGCTCGATCGACACCTTCAACGGGCCGGCCGACGTCGCGTTCCCGACGATGTCGGTCGCACTGCGGTTCGCCGACGAGATCGACGTCTCGCGCGGGGACATGATCGCCGAGTACGACGACGCGCCCCTGCCCTCCCGTGAGATCGAGGCGATGGTGTGCTGGATGAGCGACACGCCGCTGCAGCCCCGCAGCCGGTATGCGATCAAGCACACGACGCGCACCGCGCGGGCGATCATCGATCAGATCGAGCATCGCGTCGACGTCAACAGCCTCGGCCATGCGCCCGCCACCGAGCTCGGGCTCAACGAGATCGGCCGCGTGCACCTGCGCTCCAGCGCCCCGCTGATCGTCGACCCCTACTCGCGCAACCGCACGACAGGTAGCTTCATCCTCATCGATGAGGCCACCAACGACACTGTCGGGGCCGGCATGGTCCTCGCCGCCGGCTAGCCGGACCTCGCCGGGCGCCACGCCGTCGCCGGCCGCGCTCGCGCGCGAGCGCCATCTCGACGCGCTCGCCATCGGCCTGCCGTGCCTGCTCGCGGCGGTGCTCGTCGGGCTCGGGCTCGGGACGCGCAGCCTGTGGGTCGACGAGGGCGCGACGGTCGCGATCGCCTCCGCCCACGGCTCCGCGCTGTGGAGCGCGATCGCGCACGACGGCGGCAACATGCTCGGCTTCTATCTGCTCGAGCACGCCCTCATCGGCGCCTTCGGCCACGGCGCCGCCCTCATCCGCTTGCCCTCGGCGCTCGCCACAGTGGCGACGGTCGGGCTCGTGGGGATCCTCGGCCTGCGCCTGCTGGGGCGCGGCGCGGCGCTCGCCGCCGGTCTCATCGCGGCGGTCAGCCTGCCGCTCGTCTTCTGGGGTCAGGACGCGCGCGGCTACGCCCTGATGATCACCTTCATCACCGCGTCATACCTCGCGTTTCTGGTGCTGCTCGACAGCCGCCCCGGGACGCGCGGCGCCCGCTGGGCGCTCGTCGCCTACGTCCTCCTCACGCTGCTCGCCGCCTACATGGGCTTCGCCGCCGTGCTCGTCGTCCCCGCGCAGCTGCTCACCCTTGTCTGGCGCCGCGAGCGGGTCCGGGCGGCGGTCGCCGGCGCCGTCGTCGTCGCCATCGGCTGCGTGCCGCTCGCCGTCCTCGCGGCCGAGCGCGGCTCGAGCCAGCTCTTCTGGGTGCCGCCGCCGAACTGGCATGTCGTCCGTCAGACCGCGACCTGGCTCACCTCGGCCGGGCTGCCGCCGAACTTCCATCCGACGGTGACGACGACGCTGCTGCTCGTCGTCACCTGCGTGCTCGTGCTCGCGGCCGCCGGCTGGGTCGTGCTCGCCGCGGCGCGGCGTGAGGCGCCCGCGCGCTGGTGGGCGGGGATGCTCGCGCTTCTGTGGCTCGCCGTGCCGCTCGGGCTCAGCCTGCTCGAGTCGCTCGCCGGCCAGCCGATTCTCCTGTTCCGCAACGGGGTGATCGTGCTCCCTGCGGTCGCCCTGCTGCTCGCGCTCGTGCTCACCGCACCGGCGATGCCGCGGGTGCTGGCGATCACCCTCCTGCTTGGGTTGCTCGGGCTGCGCGCGCTCCAGCTCGCCCCGAGCTACGGCGCGACGCCGGAGAACTGGAACGCGGCCGCCCGGTCCGTGCTCGTCGCCGCTCGGCCCGGTGACTGCCTCGCTGTCTACCCGCTCGACTCGCGGATGGCCCTCGGCTACTACGTCGGGGTCGCGACGCGCTGGCCACGACCCGTATGGCCCACCGACCCGTGGGGCACGCTGCGCCCCCACGTCGAGCAGTACGACGCGCCCGGCTCGGCGCGCCTGCGGGCGATCGAGGCCGCGTGCCCGCGGCTCTGGCTCGTCTCCAGCCACCAGGGCCAGCCGGGCGGCCCGGCCGCCGCCCGGGCCCACCTCGCCCGCTACCGGGCGCTGGTCACCGCGCTCGGCGGGGCGTACGGCTCCGCCTCGACGAGGTCGTACGGCTGGGCGGCGCCGGTCCGGGTCACGGTGTTCTCCCGCTGAGCGGCGACGGGAACGCACCAGCGACCCGTCCCAGCCAGATCTAGGGTCGCAACCCCGTCCCGACAAACGACACATAGCTCATCAGCAGGACGAGGCCGAAGCACCCCACGAGCAGCCAGTTGAACGCCCGCCCCCGCAGCCACCGGGCGTAGACGATCACCGCCGGGAAGGCGCAGATGAGCATCCGCGGATTCGGCGGGACGTTGGCCGAGGTCACGGTGAACAGGCCGATGAAGAGCGTCCAGACGACCGCCGGCGCCGAGATCCACGGACGCAGCCGGTAGAGCTGCACGACGCCGAGGAAGAGCACGATCCCACCGATCAGGCCGACGGGATAGTTCGCATTGATGCCCGGGTGGTTCCAGCTCGGGTGGTTGAAGAAGTGGATCGACGAGTACAGGAAGTGGTGAGCGGTCTGGTACAGCGCCAGGAAGCTGCTCGTCTCCTGCCAGCCGTAGCGCTGCGCGGCGTAGCTCGCGAGCGGGGTGCCGGTCCACTGCCACAGGAACACGCCGAACGCGATCAGGCCGAGCGGCGCGAGCAGCGGCGCGAGCAGCGAGCGCCGGGCGCTCCGGTCACGCCAGCCGACTCGCCGGAACTCGAGCGCCGACGCGATGGCGCAGGCCGGGATGATCGCGAGCGCCACCGGCCCGATGGCGGTGGCGAACGCCGACAGGATGCCGGCGAGCAGCCAACGGCGGCGCTCGAGCGCGAGGATCGTCCCTGCGGCGAGGGCGATCATCAGGCCCTCGGTGTAGACCATCGAGAAGACGATCGAGCCCGGGAAGAGGCAGAACAGCAGGACGGAGCGGCGCCCCACGTCCTCGCCCCACCAGCCGGTGGCGAGGCGCTGCACGAGCACGGTGGCGACGGCACCGGTGACGATCGAGATGAGCACGCCGGCGAGGGCGTAGGACATGAACAGCGCGTGCCCGACGAGCCACATCGCGATCGCGTAGAGCGGGAAGAAGCCGAGCGTCGTCTGCCCGTGGCTGACGACCGTCGGGTAGCCGTGCGTGGCGAGGTTGATGTACCAGACCCCGTCCCAGTTGGAGAGCTGCCACGTCAGCGCCCAGTGCTGCACCGGGATGTTGATGAGCGCGATGGCCAGATAGAGAACCCGCGTGACGGCGTACACGCCCAGGGGCCAGCGCAGCGTCCGGGCGTACGCCCGGAGCCCGGCGGCGCGAGCCGACGGCTCGGCCGGACCCACGGCGACGACGCTCAGCGCCGCGTGTGGGCGAGGCAGGGGGGAGTCGAGGTCGTCGTCACAGGCGCGCTCCGCGCGCCCCCCGACGGCCTCAGGCAGCGTGCTCACGCCCTGAATGGTAGTTGTCGTCGGCGCGGAGCGCCGCAGGGAAGCGGCCAGAATCGCTGCCGCGCAGGTAAAGTCCCGCCGCGCCGATGTTCTCGAAGATCCTCATCGCCAATCGCGGCGAGATCGCTCTGCGCATCATCCGCGCCTGTGAGGAGCTGGGTGTCGCGAGCGTCGCCGTCTATTCCGAGCTCGACCGCGAGGCCCTCCACGTCAAACGCGCCGACGAGGCCTACCTGCTCGGTCCGGGACCGGCCGCCGAGAGCTATCTCAAGGTCGACAAGCTGCTCGAGGTCATCGAGCAGTCCGGCGCCGAGGCGGTCCATCCCGGCTATGGCTTCCTGGCCGAGAACGCCGGCTTCGCCGCCGCTCTGGAAGAGCGCGGCATCACCTTCATCGGGCCGCCGGCGTCCGCGATCGAGGCGATGGGCTCCAAGACCAAGGCCCGCGAGCTGATGGCCAAGGCGGGCGTCCCGATCGTTCCCGGGACGACCGAGCCGGTCGACTCGCTCGAGCACGCGCGCGAGGTCATCGACAAGACGATCGGCTATCCGGTCGCGGTCAAGGCCGCGGGCGGCGGGGGCGGCAAGGGCTTCCGCGTCGCCCTCAGCGCGGACAACCTCCAGGACGCCTTCGAGGGCGCCGCCCGGGAGGGGGAGAAGTTCTTCTCCGACCCGACCGTGTACCTCGAGCGCTACCTCCCCGACCCGCGCCACGTCGAGGTCCAGGTCCTCGCCGACAAGCACGGGAACGTCATCCATCTCGGCGAGCGTGACTGCTCGATCCAGCGCCGCCACCAGAAGCTCATCGAGGAGGCGCCCGCGCCGGCCGTCGACGAGGCCCTGCGCGAGCGGATCGGAACGATCGCCACCGAGGCTGCGGCCGCCGTCGCGTACACCGGAGCCGGGACGATCGAGGGGCTGCTCCAGGACGGCGAGTACTTCTTCCTCGAGATGAACACCCGCGTCCAGGTCGAGCACCCGGTCACCGAGCTCGTCACCGGGCTCGACATCGTCAAGGAGGGCATCCGCGTCGCCGCCGGCGAGCCGCTGTCGATCAGCCAGGACGACGTCGAGCTCCGGGGCCACGCGATCGAATGCCGGATCAACGCCGAGGACGCGAGCAAGAACTTCGCCCCCGCCCCGGGCACGATCGGCGACTATCGCGAGCCGGCCGGTCCCGGGGTGCGCGTCGACTCCGGCGTCGGCCCCGGGTCGGAGATCTCCCCGATGTATGACCCGATGGTGGCCAAGCTGATCGTCTGGGACGTCGATCGTGAGCAGGCCACGGCGCGGATGCTGCGCGCGCTCGGGGAGTACGAGATCGAGCACCTCAAGACGCTGTTGCCCTTCCACCAGGCGATTCTCCGCACCGAGCAATGGGCCAACGCCGAGACCTGCCGCGACCTCGTCGAGGACCGCAAGTGGCTCAAGACGCTCGCCTTCGAGGCCGCCGCCCCGCCCGGCGGCCAGGACGAGGGGGAGAAGGTCGAGCAGGAGTACACGGTCGAGGTGTCCGGCAAGCGCTTCGACGTCCGCGTCATCGGCGCGCCGTTCGCCGGCGCCGCGCCCAACGGTGCGGTCGCGGCCGCACCCGGTGCCCCGAAGCCGCCGCGCCGCGAGCGGGCCGGTGGCGCGGGTGGTGGCGGTGGGGGTGACACGCTCGCCTCACCGCTCCAGGGCACGGTGCTCAAGGTCGCCGTCGAGCAGGGCGCGAGCGTGCAGGAGGGTGCCCTCGTATGCGTGATCGAGGCGATGAAGATGGAGAACGAGATCACCGCCCACAAGGCGGGCACGGTGGCCGAGCTGCCGATCGCCGTCGGGGCGGCCGTCGCCTCCGGCGAGACGCTCGCGGTGATCAGCTCCGGCGAGGGCTGACCGCCCGCGGCTCAGTCGCCGCCGATGCGCGCCACGTTCTCGGCGTGGATCCGCTGCTGGGCGGGCGTACGGCGCCCCTCGGGCAGTGGCGCCTGCGCCCCGTCTGCGGCGAGCGCCGCGAGGTACCCGAGGTCCTCCTCGAGGACGGCGAGGGCCTGTTCCTGTGGCATCGGAGCGCCATGGCCGGGCACGACCGTCGCGCAGCGCACGACGAGCGTCCGCAGCCGCGCGAGCGTCGCCTGGTAGGCCGACAGCGACCCCCCGGTCGAGATCATCGGGATCTCGACCGGCGAGAGGTAGTCGCCGCACACGAGCACCCCGAGCCAGTCGATGACGAGCGCGGCGCCGTCGGCGGTGTGACCGTCGGCGGGGTGCAGGTCGAGCTCGTGGGCCTCGCCAAGCGACAGGTGCCCGGGGACGGGCAGCGTCTGCACCGAGGCGAGGGACAGCGGCGCCCGTTCGGCGACGTAGTGATCCTGGTCGAACTCGCGCAGGGCCCGCTGGGCGGCGCCGGGTTCGGCAGCCAGCCGCCGGGCGGTCGTCTCGGCGGTGCCGAGTGCCGCGCCGGGGAAGGCGAGGCGACCGAGCAGGTGATCCCAATCGCCGTGCGTCGCGAGCAGCCCCGAGACGGGGAAGCCGGCCTGCTCGAGCACGCCCGGCAGCGCGTCGAGCTCATCCGGATATACCGGCGAGTCGATCACGAAGCCCTCGCCGTCCCCCCGCACCGCGGTGCAGGTCGTCTGCCAGACGCGGCTGATGAAGACGACGAGGTCGTTGTCGACGGCGACGACGCGCATCGAGCGCCGCCGCCGGCTAGCCGATGCCGATCAGCTTCGCCGCCTCACGGAGGGTGGAGACCTCCGCGTCGGGCTTCTTCTGGCCGGACTCGAGCTGCTGCTTGGTGCGGTTGACCCAGATGACGGGGATCTTCTTCTTCAGGCAGGGCTCGACGTCGTGGTAGTAGCTCGCCGCGACATGGACCCAGCCCTTCTTGCCGCCGATCCGCCGCTCGCATTCGGTGAAGTGAGCGGAATCAGGCTTGTAGGAGCGGACCTGCTGCGCGGTGACGACGAGGTCGAAGTCGAGCGGGATGTGCCGCCGGGTCTGACCGAGCAGCTTGTCGTCGATGTTCGAGATGAGCCCGATCTTGTGCTTCTTGGCGATCTTGGCCAGCACGGAGTTCGTCTCTTTGAACGGCATCCAGCGCTGGACGGAGTCCGGCAGGAACCCCGAGCGGGAGGGCTCGAGCGGCCAGCCGAGCTGCTTGGCGATCTCGACGGCAGTGCGCCGCAGGACCTCGGCGTAGAGCTCGTATGAGCCCGCCTGGATGCGCTGCTGGACCTCGTGGAAGAGCGGGATCAGCTCGTCGCGCTCGATCGTGAAACCGTCGCCCTCGGCCTCCTTGCGGAAGGCGTCGTAGGCGCCGGTATCCCAGTCGATCAGGGTTCCGTAGACATCAAATGTGACAAAGGTGACTTGCTTTGGGATGGCCATTGGGCCGTGATGATGCCATGACGGGCGATTCACTAGAGTGCCGGACGTCCATGGACCTACTCGAATACCAGGGCAAGCAGCTGTTCGCGCGCCACGGCGTGCCCGTTCCCACCGGCCAACCGGCGACCTCGGTGGAGGAGGCGGTGGCCGCCGCTGACGAGATCGGATACCCCTGCGTCGTCAAGGCTCAGGTGCAGATCGGCGGCCGCGGAAAGGCCGGCGGCATCAAGCTGGCCAACAACCGCGAGGAGGCTCGGGAGCACGCGACCGCGATCCTCGGGATGGACATCCGCGGGCTCACCGTCCACGAGGTCTGGATCGAGAGCGCCTCGCAGATCGCTTCCGAGTACTACGCGTCGGTCATCTTCGATCGCTCAGCCAAGGCGCCGCTCGTCATGCTCTCGACGAAGGGCGGCATGGACATCGAGGCCGTCGCCGACGAGGACCCCGACGCGATCGCCCGGCTGCACGTCGATCCGCTGCTCGGCTTCCAGGACTTCCATGCCCGCCGCCTCGCGTTCGAGGCCGGCGTCGACGCCGACGTCGTGCGCCCCGTCGGCGCGATGCTCACCAAGCTCTATGACGTGTTCATCGCCGAGGAAGCGACTCTCGTCGAGGTCAACCCGATGATCATCACGCCCGAGCGAGAGGTCCGTGCCCTCGACGCGAAGGTCACCCTCGACGACAACGCCCTCTTCCGGCACGCCGACAACGCCGCCCTGCGCGACATCTCGGCCGAGGACCCGCAGGAGCGGATGGCCAAGGAGCGCGGCCTCATCTACGTCAAACTCGACGGCAACATCGGGATCCTCGGCAACGGCGCGGGGCTCGTGATGTCGACGCTCGACGTCGTCGACCAGGCCGGTGGCAAGCCGGCGAACTTCCTCGACGCCGGCGGCGGATCGAAGGCCGAGGCGATCACCAGCGCGGTCGAGGTGATCCTCTCCAACGAGAGCGTCAAGGCGGTGCTGTTCAACATCTTCGGCGGCATCACCCGCTGTGACGAGGTGGCCAGGGGACTGATCGAGGCCTTCGCGCAGATCAATCCCACGGTGCCGTTCGTCGTGCGCCTGGACGGGACGAACGACAAGGAGGGCCGGCAGTTGCTCGCCGAGGCGAATCTTCCCAACGTGCACACCGAGTCGACGATGGACGGCGCCGCCGAGAAGGTCGTCGAGCTGGCGGCGGCGGCATGAGCATCCTCGTCGGCACCGAGACCAGGCTCTGCGTCTCCGGGATCACCGGGCGCGAGGGCACCTTCCACTCGCTGCGCAATCGCGATTACGGCACCCGGGTCGTTGCCGGCGTCACCCCCGGCAAGGGCGGCCAGGACGTTGAGGGCGTGCCGGTGTTCAACACCTTCCACGACGCGGTCGCCGGCACGGGCGCGAACACGGCGATGATCTTCGTCCCCCCGCGCTTCGCCGCCGATTCGATCCTCGAGGCCGAGGACGCGGGCATCGAGCTGATCATCGCGATCACCGAGGGCATCCCCGCCCACGATGAGCTGCGCGTGTTCAACATCATCAAGAAGAACGGCCGGGCCCGCCTCGTCGGTCCCAACTGCCCGGGGATCCTCTCGCCGGGCAAGGCCAACGTCGGCATCATCCCGGCCTCGTTCTTCAAGGAGGGCAACGTCGGCGTCGTCTCCCGCTCGGGGACCCTCACCTACCAGATCGGCAACGTGCTCGCCCAGAGCGGCTTCGGCAACTCGACGATCGTCGGGATCGGCGGCGACCCCGTCCCGGGCACCGACTTCATCGACGTCATCGGCCTGTTCGAGGCCGACCCGGAGACCGAGCTGATCGTCATGTGCGGCGAGATCGGCGGCGACGCCGAGGAGCGCGCGGCCGACTTCATCGCGGCCAACGTCTCCAAGCCGGTCGTCGCCTACATCGCCGGCTTCACCGCCCCGCCCGGTAAGACGATGGGCCACGCCGGCGCGATCGTCTCCGGCACGCAGGGCACCGCGGTGGCCAAGGCCGAGGCGCTCGAAGCGCGCGGCGTCCGGGTCGGGCGGACCCCGACCCAGGTCGCCGAGCTCGCCATCTCGCTGCTCGGTTCTGCCGCCTAGGTAGGCGACCAACCGCCCCGCGGATGTTCGGCCCCCTCATCGCCCGGTGGCCCGAACGTGCCCTCCGGGCCGCCCGGTAGGCTCGCTCTCGGCGATGTCGGAGTCGACACAGCATGTCTCCCCGCTGGATGTACGACTCGCCGGGATCGATCACCGCCTAAGAGAGATACAGGCCGAGCTCGTTCCGGAACGGACTCCGCGGGACACGCCCGAGGCTCCGCCCCGGAGCGAACCGCTGCCCCGAGGGCGCACCGGGCCGCTCGCGTCGCTGCTCTCTCGCGGACCCCTGGTCGCACCCGTCGATGACGAGGTGCCCGCGCCCGCCGAGGCGCGCGGCCCCGGTCCGGCGTCGAGCGCGGCCGAGGAGCAGCTTGCGCGCCTGCGCGAGCTGACCGTCCTCTACGGCGAGCTCCTCGGCTCGCTGCGCGACGTGCTGCGGGGGCAGAAGCCGTCGGGGGCGCCCGCTCCCGCCGCGCCCGCCGCTCCCGCCGCGCCCGCCCCGGGGGCGCGCGCGCCCGCCGCTCCCGCGCAGCCCGAACCCGCCGCCGCCGCGGGCGAGCTCGTAACCCTCTCGGCCGGCCCGTTCGGCACGATCGGGGCGGTGCGCGCGTTCGAGCGCCAGCTCGCGGCAGTGCCCGGCGTGCGCGACATTCTGCTCCGGGGCTACGAGGGTGACGACCACGCCGTGTTCGACGTACGCGTCGGCGAATCCGCGTAGTCTTGTCGTCATGGCCAAGGTGATCTCTTTCGCGCGTGGGGCGCCGTCTCTGGACATCGTCGACGTCGATGGCCTCCGGGCCGCGGCTGAGCGCGCGTTCACCGAGGACCCCGGCGGCGCGACCGCGTACGGCACGTCCGTCGGCTACGTCCCGCTCCGGACCTGGATCGCCGAGCGCCATGGCGTCCCCCCTGAGCAGGTGCTCGTCACCAACGGCTCGATGCAGGCCGACGCCTTCCTGTTCGACGCCCTCGTGCGGGAGGGTGACGGGGTCGTCGTCGAAAAGCCGACCTATGACCGCACGCTGCTCTCGCTGCGCCAGCGCGGCGCCGATGTGCGCATGGTCGAGCTCGAGCACGACGGTCTCGACATCGACCGCCTCGAGGCGCTGCTCGCCGAGGGCCTGAGGCCCAAGCTCGCCCACATCATCCCCAACTTCCAGAACCCGGCCGGCTACACACTGTCGGGGGCCAAGCGCGAGCGGCTGATCGCCCTGGCGCGTGAGCACGGCTTCACCATCTTCGAGGACGATCCCTACGTCGCCCTGCGCTTCGAGGGAGAATCGCTGCCGACGATGCAGTCGATGGACCCCGACACCGTCGTCTACGCCTCGTCGTTCTCCAAGACCGTGTGCCCGGGGATCCGCGTCGGCTACCTCGTCGCGCGCGAGGCGTTGATCAGCCGGATCGCCAAGCTCGCGACGAGCACCTATATCTCGCCGAACATGGTCGCGCAGGCGATCGTCAACCAGTTCTGTCGCACGGGGGCGCTCGACCGCTCGATCGAGACGGTCAAGGCGGCGCTCGCCGAGCGGGCCAGGACACTCGGCGCAGCGCTCGAGCGCGATCTGCCCGACGCCCGCTTTGTCGCTCCGCAGGGTGGGTACTTCCTATGGGTGGAGTTGCCCGAGGGAACCGATATCGGCGCACTGTTCACGGCCGCGGCCGCACGCGACGTCGCCTTCGTCAAGGGGTCGGACTTCGTCCTCGGCGACGCCGGCGCGACGCTGCGACTCGCCTACTCCGGGGTCACCCCGGCGGAGATCGACGAGGGCATCAGCCGCCTCGCCGAGGCCTATGAAGAGGTGAAAGCCGGCGCGAGCGCCGATGCGGCCTGAGGAGATCGCCGCCCTCGGTGACCTCGCCGGCGATGCCGCCGCCGGCCTTACGATGCGGGTCCGCGAGCTCCACGCGGGCATCGCCCAGCGGGCCTTCGGGGGTGTCGGCGCCGCCGCCGGTCCGGCCAGGGTCACGCATGACGCGATCGCTGACGGCGCGTATCTCGCCGCCCGCGGCCTGAGCCGCCTGCTCGTACGTGGGGGCGCCCGCGCGGTCAGCGTCGTTCGCCCTCCCGACGCCCCCGCGCTCGAGGCCCATCCGGCGGGTCACCTCGCCGTCGGGGCCCTCAACGGTGCCTTCGGTGATCTCCTGCACCGCCGCGGCAGCCCGCTCGCCGTGCCGATGGCCGTCCGGAGCAGCGGTCGCGATGTCCCCTGCCGGCGCGACGCGCTCGCCGCCGCCTTTCCCGGCGCCGGCCCGCGGCTCGCCGTGTTCGCCCACGGCCTGTGCGAGACCGACGCGTCCTGGCAACTCGGCGCCGAGCGCCATGCCCCGTACGGCGCCCGTCTGCACAGCGAGCTCGGGTACACGCCTGTGTATGTCCGCTACAACACCGGCCGCCACATCTCCGAGAACGGCCGCGATCTCGCCCGGCTGCTCGCCGAGCTCGTCGACGCCTGGCCGGTCGAGATCACCGAGGTCGCCCTCGTCGGCCACTCGATGGGTGGCCTGCTCGCCCGCAGCGCATGCCACTACGGCCGCGGCGAGAGCTGGACCGAGCGCGTGCGCCACATCTTCAGCCTCGGCTCTCCGCATCGGGGCGCCCCGCTCGAGCAGGCCGCCTATCTGTGCTGTGCCGCGCTCTCCAAGCTGCCCGAGACGCGTCCGCTGGCCGGAATGATCAACGCCCGCAGCGCCGGCGTGAAGGATCTCGGTCGGGGCTACCTCGTCGACGAGGACTGGCTGCACGAGGACACGGTCGGCCTCCTGCGCAAAATGGGCTCGGAGATTCCCTTCCTCCCCGGCGCGAACCACTACTTCATCTCGGCGACGCTGAGCCGCGAGCCCGACGCACCCATCGGACGGGTGCTCGGCGATCTCCTCGTGCTGCGGCCGAGCGCCTGGGCCCACGGCGGCCGCGGGGAGCGGCTGCGTTTCCCGATCGACAACTATCGCCACATCGGCGCGGCCAATCACTTCGACCTGCTCAACCACCCGGCCGTGTACGCGCAGATCGCCGGGTGGCTCGGCGGTCGGCCGGCGCTGCCCCCGGGCTCAGCGCCCGTAGCGTTCGCGCCCGAGCACTAGCTGCTCTGGCAGGGCGATGCGCGGCGGCGGCGAGGGGTCGGCGAGCACCGACACCGTCTCGGCCACGCTCACCGTCACGGTCGCCGGTCCGCTCGCGGTCGCGATCGTCACCGCCTCGTCGTCTCGGCTCTCGATCGTGCCGTCGAGCCCGGGCTCGACGCCGGCGGCCTTGAGGTAGTGCAGGAGGTCCTCGGCCTCGTTCTCGAGCCGGAGGATCTTCACCGTGGCGCCGACCGCGCAGTCGGCGAGCGGCACGCCGTCGATCCGCGACCCGACCTTGATCGGGTGGCCGTGGGGGCAGGTCTTGGCGTCGCCGACCGAGGCGCGGACGTAGGCCTCGAAGCGCGGTGTCATCGCGTGCTCGAGATGCTCGGCCTCCTCGTGGACGTCGTCCCACGGGACTCCGACGACGTCGGTGAGGAAGCGCTCGATCATCCGATGGCGGCTGACCACCCGCTCAGCGTGCTCGCGACCGGACTCGGTGAAGCTGATCGCGCGGTCCTCCCCGCGCGCGATGTAACCGTCGCGCTCGAGACGCCGGAGCATCTCGTGCACCGTCGGGGCGGAGAGCTGCATCGCCCGCGCGAGGTTCGCGGCGGTCATCGGCAGGCCCGCCTCGAACAACCAGAACAGCGACTGGAGGTACTCCTCCTCGGCGACGGTTGCCTGCTCGGCGGCCATGGGGGGATCGTAGCGGTGCGTCACGGCCCGGCCCTTTAGGATCGCGTCACCATGTCGCTTCCCCTCACCCCCCCGATCGAGCCCCAGCTCGCCCGCTCCAAGCCCGAGCTGCCCGTCGGCGATGACTGGGTCTACGAGCCGAAGTACGACGGCTTCCGGGCGATCGCGTTCGTCGACGGCGAGGAGGTGACGATCCAGTCGCGCGGCGGAAAGCCCCTGTCGCGCTACTTCCCCGAGCTCGTCTTTCCGCCCGGCCGCTACGTCCTCGACGGCGAGATCGTGATCGACGGGGAGGAGGGCGAGCAGGACTTCGATGCGCTCTCCCAGCGCATCCATCCGGCCGCCTCGCGGATCGCCATGCTCGCCGAGCAGACGCCGGCTCGCTACATCGCCTTTGACCTGCTTGCCCACGAGGACGAGTCGCTGATCGAGCGGCCGCTCGCCGAGCGCCGCACCGCGCTCGAGGCGCTCGTGCAGGCGCCGGTCCACCTCACGCCACTCACCGCCGATCCGGCGCAGGCCGCGCCCTGGCTCGCCCGCGGCGAGGGCGTCGTGGCCAAGGACCGCCGGGCGCCGTACCGCCCCGGCGAGCGCAAGGGCATGGTCAAGATCAAGCGCGTGCGCACGATCGACGCCGTCGTCGCCGGCTACCGGCCGGGGAAGGAGGCGGACACGGTCGGCTCGCTCATCCTCGGCCTCTACGACGATGACGGCCGGCTTCATGTCGTCGGGCACTCCTCGGGCCTGCGCGCGGCCGAGAAGCGCGCGCTCGTCGCGAAGCTCGCCCCGTACGAGACGGGCCACCGGGGCCACGGCGACGCGAGCCGCTGGAAGAGCGAGAAGGAGCTCGAGTGGATCGAGCTGCGCCCCGAGCTCGTCGTCGAGGTCACCTTCGACCACGCGAGCGGCGGCCGCATCCGCCACGGCACGAAGATCCTCCGCTGGCGCGAGGACAAGGCGCCGCGCGACTGTCGCCTGGAGCAGATGCACAGCTAGTTCTGCCGTGCCGCCCGGCATCCCCACCTCACTGCTCATCGCGCCGGATTCCTTCAAGGGGACCTTCCGCGCCGTCGAGGTCGCCAAGGCGATCGGCGCCGGGGCACGGGCCGAGGGAGCCGAGGTCGATCTCTGTCCGGTGGCCGATGGCGGCGAGGGGACGCTCGAGGCGCTCGCAGTCGCACTCGGGGCCGAGCTGCATTGCGTCACGGCCACCGATCCACTCGGCCGGGAGATCGAGGCGTCCTATGGCCTCGTCCCCGCTCGGCGGCGTGGCGAGGGGCCGACCGCGATCGTCGAGGTCGCTGCCGCCTCCGGGCTCGGCCTCGTCGCGCAGGACGAACGCGACGCGATCCGCGCGAGCACTCGTGGCACGGGCGCGCTCATCGCCCACGCCGTGCGCGAGGGTGCGGGCACGGTCCTGCTCGGCGTCGGCGGCAGCGCGACGACCGACGGTGGAGCGGGCGCGATCGCCGTCCTGCGCCGCGTACCCGAGCTCGCTCGCGTCCGGCTCGTCGTGCTCTGTGACGTGCGCACGCCGTTCGAGGATGCCGCCAGGGTGTTCGGGCCCCAGAAGGGCGCCGACGAGGACGCGGTCCGGGCCCTCACCCGGCGGCTCCACGGCCAGGCCCGCCGCCTGCCCCGTGACCCTCGCGGGGTGCCGATGACCGGCGCGGCCGGCGGGATCTCCGGTGGCCTGTGGGCGGCGTTCGGGGCCGAGCTCGTGCCCGGCGCGGCGTTCATCCTCGACGCGATCGGCTTCGATGCCCGGATGCGCGCGGCGCGCGCCGTCGTCGCCGGTGAGGGACGACTCGACAGCCAGAGCCTCGCCGGCAAGGCGGTCGCCGAGGTGGCGACGCGCGCCCGCCAGAGCGGCGTGCCGGCCTACGCCGTCGTCGGTCGCAACGAGCTCGACAGCTTCGGCCAACGGATCCTCGATCTCCAACAGGTCATCGAGGCCGGGACCGAGGCGGCGCTGAAGCGCGCGGGCGCGGAGCTCGCCCGGGTAATCTCTGGCTGAGCATGGGCTCGGTGTATCCGGAGATCGACGAGCGCCTGGCGGTCTGGATCGCCAACCAGTCCCTGTTCTTCGTCGGCACGGCACCGGTCGACGCCGAGGGCCACGTCAACGTCTCGCCGAAGGGTCCGATCGACACCCTGCGCGTGCTCGACGGGCACACCGTCGCCTATCTCGACATGGTCGGGAGCGGAGCGGAGACGATCGCTCACCTGCGTGAGAACGGCCGCATCGTCGTCATGCTGTGCGCGTTCGAGGGAGCGCCGCGCATCCTGCGCCTGCACGGTCGCGGCGAGGTCGTGACGGCTGGTGAGCCCAGCTTCGAGGCGCTGTGCGCGCGCTGGGACTTCCCGGAGCCGGCGGTGCCTCAGGCGCGCCGGGCGATCGTCGTCGTACACGTGGAGCGGATCGCAGATTCGTGCGGCTACGGGGTGCCGCTGATGAGCTTCGCGGGGACGCGCCCTCACTCCGCGCTGTGGGCGGCCAAGCGCCTGCGGGTGCACGGGGAGGACGGGCTGGTCGAGTACCAGCGGGAGAAGAACGCGGTCAGTATCGACGGTCTGCCGGCACTCGATCGCCTCTAGCGGCGCGGCGCGGGCGGTGGCCGCTCAGGTCTCCGAGAGCTCCGGGAGGTCGTTCGGCGGCTCCGGCGCGGAGATCGAGGCGGGCGGCGTCGAGTGGGCCGGCAGGTCCCCGAGCTCGTGGTCGGCTCCCAGACCGGGCTGCTGACAGGATCGACGTACCTGGCCGCGTTCTTGACCGGCGTGGGGAAGGCCGGGGTGGGGGACGGTGACCAGTAGGCGAGCGCGGGCGCCGCCATGAGCGCGAAGACCGCGACAGCAACCGGTCCGAGGGGGAGGAGGCGGCGCATTGCTCGCCTATCGGCACCCCCCTGGCGGGCTTGAGCCGCCGGCGGCCGGGTTGGCAGATATCGCACGAGCCCGACGCCCTGCCCGACCATCACCCTGCAGTTTGTCGCGCTATGCGGGAAGAACTGCAGATGCCTATACGCGGAGCCGTGCGATCAGCTCGATTTCGACCGCGATGTCGAATGGCAGCTCGGCCATGCCCACCGCGCTGCGGGTGTGGCGGCCCGCCTCGCCGAAGATCTCGACGAGCACGTCCGAGCAGCCGTTGATCACCGCCGGGGTCTCGTTGAAGCCCGGTGCGCAGTTGACCATGCCGAAGACCTTGACGATGCGCTCGATCCGGTCCAGATTGCCGAGCTCGGCGCGGAGCGTGGCGAGGATCGACAGCGCCGTCATCCGGGCGGCCGCGTAGCCCTCCTCGGCCGGGATGTCCGACCCGACCTTGCCGCGGATGATCGTCTCCCCGGCGATCGGCCCATGGCCGCCGGCGTAGACGAGGCCGCCATCGATCACGCAGCCGAGGTAGTTGCCGGCCGGCGGGAACACCGGCGGGAGGTCGATCCCGAGTTCTCGCATGCGTTCGGCGATCACGACCGGAAGTCTAAGTCTCCTGCGGGGCGGCAGTTACGCGCCACACTGCAGTTTGTTGCGCTATTCGGGAGGAACTGAGGAACTGAGGAACTGCAGGGTCGCGGCGTCTAGAGGGTCGTCTGGCAGGTGGCGCCGCCGACGTGGACGGTCACCGTCTCGCCGGCGGCGCCGGCCGGGGCCTTGAAGTACACGTCGGCGTAGCCCGAGGCGCTCGTGTGCCAGCTGTCGCTGTGACCCGACGCGTCGCTGACGGTGGCCGTCGCCTCCGGCTGGTTGGAGTCGACGTACACGTTCCAGTCGCGGTAGCGGGACGAGTAGGACGCGCTCACGGTGCAATGCGGCCCACTGCCGGCAGCCGGGAGGGCCGGCGCGGGGGCCGCGGCGGGAGCCGGTGCGGGGGCGGCCTCGTGTGCCCGGGCGTATGCCACCCAGTTGGTGGCGACGATGTGCTGGGCTTGGGCGAGCGGGATCTGGCCCGAACAGACGAGGTCGTGGAGCGTGTTCTCGACGGCGTCCTTGGGGTTGGGGCTCGCGCCCGGCTCGGGCCAGAGGTTGCGTGGGTCGTTGGCGGCGCCGCCGAGCTCGAGGCTCACGAGGTGGTCGTACTCATAGCCGGACATCGACCCGCCGTCGCCGTAGGCGGCCATGCTCCCCTGCTTCTCCGTCTCGGTGATGCTCTCGGCGGGCCGGACCGTCTTCGTGTAGCCGGATACGCAGATCGTCGCGCCGATGGTCGCCTGGGTGACGGCCGGGTTGAGCGCCCCCGGGGTGCACTGCGGGTCGGGCAGCGCATAGAGCCCCTGACCGCTGCTGTGGCACGTGCCGGGCGCCGGCTGGGGCTGGACGACCTCGGCCGAGGCGCTCGAGACCGCGAGGCCACCGCTCGGGTGGGCCGCCGGTCGGCGCCGGGCGTGCGGGGCGCTCGTGTGCTTGACCACAGCGGCGGAGCGCGTGGTGCTCGCCGACGAGCTCGTGACCGCGGGCGGCGCCGAGGCGCTCGATGACTCACTCGTCGTGCTTGCGCTCCCGCAGCCGGTCAGGCCGGCGGCGAGGACGAGGACAACGAGAGATCGGCGCATGGGGCGAGCGTAGGGCCCCCGGCGGCGATCTGGCCTGACGTGCCCCCGGCGGGCTGCCGCGGTCACCGTCGCTCACGGCGGCGGCTCGCGCCCGGCCGGAGGCTGGCAGCCGAGGTCGATCAGGTGGCGGGCGAAGGCGAGCCGGTCGCGGTCGGGATGGAAGGGATCGTCGCCGTCGCGCAGCAGGACGGCGACCCGTTCGAGGTCGTAGAGCAGCGCGAGCTTGCCCGGCGGGTCCTCCCACTCGCCGCTGTCGTAGCGCTCGAGCCAGGCGGCGAACGCGGCCAGCGCCTCGACCTGAACCTGGTCCTCCCACCACCCCGAGCGAACGGGCAGCCGGTAGCGCTCGCGGAGCACGCACACATCCCGCCACAGCTGCTCGAACCACAGCCAGCGCTCGCGCGGGTAGAGGCCGTGCCAGTCCAGCGGCCAGCGTCGCGCCTCGGGCTCGTCCCAGCCCTCGCCGGGGTCGAAGCTGCCGTCGTCGGGCTCGAGCCAGCTCATTCCGGCCCTCCGGGCACCGGCGTCCCTGCGCCGCCAGCGGCCGGCATTCGCGGCTCTCCCGATGACGATGCGAGCCGCCGCAGCCGACGGTCGGCGAACCACAACCGCAACCGCAGCCGCGCCGGCGGCAGCCGGCCGTAGAGCAGCAGCGCGCCGTCGTCGGGGAGTTGACGGATCGCTTCGGCGGCCAGCAGCGGCCGGCGGCGCCGCTGGGTCGAGCGCGAGGTGCCTCCCGTCCCGGTCGTTCGGGTCTGGTCGCGGGCCTCTTCCTCGCCGACGAGTCCGGCGAAATAGCGCAGCGTCTCGAGGTCGGCCACGCCGGGCAGCAGCATGCGGCCGCGGTGGCTGTTGACCACCGTCTCGGCCTGGCGGCCGTAGCGCGACCGCGCCTGGGCGAGATCGTGGAAGATCGAGAGCAGCTGGATGTTGTGGCTCGGGGCGGTCGAGGCGATCTCGCCGAGGTTGGGCAACGGCGCGACATTGCCCGCCTCGTCGAGGCACAGCAGCAGCGGCCGCTCGAGCTGCCCGCCGCGCTGGGTTGCCCGCTGGTAGGCGCGGTCGACGACCTCCGACAGTAGCGCGAGGAAGATCGGGCGAAGGAGCTTGAACGCCTTGGCGTCGCCGATCAGATAGAGCGTCGCCGCCTCGTCGAGGAGTCGATCGGCGGTGATCGCCGACGAGCGGGCGGAGCGGGCCACCCGGCTGAAGCGGTAGGCCCGCAGCAGCGCCTGCGCGGTGGCTTCGATCGATGAGCGGGTGCGGTCCGCCTGGGCCTCGAAGGCGCGGACGGCGTCGAAGGCGGCGTGCGCGTCGGCGAGAGCGCGCTCGTCCGCCGCCGCCCCGGTGAGCTCTGCCAGCGCAGCGTCGAGCTCGCGTCCGCCCTGGCCGTACGCCCAGCGGACGACCGACTCGATCCCGCGGCCCGACGCCGACGCGACGTACAGCAGCGGGGCGAGTCGCTGCTCGGCGGCCACGGCCCAGAAGTCGCCGCCGTCGACGCCGCGCTGATCGAGCTCCCCCGCAGCAGCCAGACGCCAGGCGACCTCGAGGGCGCCGTCCCAGGTGTTCGCCTGCGCGAGCGGCGTCCACGTGTCCGACGGCGATCCCGACAGCTCGAAGGGGTCGAACACGAACGTCGTCCCGAGTGCCCGCCGCCGCGCCACCGTCGCCGTGAGCAGGTCGGTCTTGATCGACGAGGCCACCGCGGGTCCGTGCCATTCGAGCAGCGCCGGAACGGCGAGCGCAGCCGACTTCCCCGACTGGGGCGGGCCGAACGCGATCAGGGCATGGCGGCGCTCGGTGGCGAGGAGCCGTCCGTGGTGACGGCCGAACACGAGCCGTCCTGAGGTGTCGCCTCGCGTGCGCAGCGGGCGCAGATCACGTGGGGTCGCCCACCGCGCCCCTGCCGCCGGCGAGCGCAGGGCGAGGCCTGCTCCGGTGCGCCGCGCGATCCAGACGAGGCCGGCGGTAGCGGCAAGCAGAATGGCGAGCGCACCGTAGAACCCGGCCGGTCCGGGCAGGCCGGCCCGTGCGCGCCGCGGCCACGCGGCTGCGGGATCCGAGATGTGTCCCGGGAGAGCCACGATGACCCCGAGCAGGTCGGGGACGTGAACCGTCGGCCAGCCCGTGCCGAACACCCCGCCGGCGATCTCGCCCCACGCCCACACGGCGCCGAGGACGGCTGCGATCACGCCGACGAGCGCGACGATCGCGCCGTCTGAGATGCCCTCCGCGCCCCGCGCGGTCATGCTCGCCCTCCGCGGTCGTCGCCGGTGCGCATGCCGGTGTCGGTGTTGGTGAGGCCGAGCTCGAGGCGCGAGCGGTAGTGCTGGACCACGAACGATCGCGAGGCCACCCGCCACAACGCCTGGCCGGTCGACAGCATCGCGATCAGCCGGGCCTCGGTCTCGGTGAGCCCGAGCAGGTCCCGCGTGAGCGGCACCTGGCTCTCGTCCTGGTGGTAGACGATTCGCGTCGAGGCGTCGGCGATCAGACCCTCGGCGATCCGGGCCGCTCGCGAGCCGGCGTCGCCGGCGCTCTGGAGGTCCGCGAGCTTGTGCAGAACGACCAGGTTCATCACGCCGAACTGCCGGGCGAGCTTGAAGTTGGACTGGAACCACTCGCCGAGCCCGGTGTGCTGGACGATCTTCCACGACTCGTCGGCGACGTTGATGAGCCGCTCGCGTCCGGGCCGCTCGGCCATCCGGGCGAGCAGGGCGCTCATCCACGCCGAGGCGCAGGCCATGAGGATCCCGACCGCCGGCGAGTCGCGCACGGCGTGGAGGTCGAGGACGAGCAGCCGGGCGTCGAGGTCGAGGCCCGGCGTGGTCGGGCCGTCGAACATGCCGCGCAGGGGGCCCTCGCAGAGGTCCTGGAGCGCGAGCGCGGCCCGCCGTGCCTCGCGAGCGAGCCGATCGGGGGCGGTTCGCAAGCGGTCGGCCATCTCGGCGACCGGGGCGAACAGCACGGCCGCGATCTCCGGGAGCGTCGGCTCGCCGGCACCGCGGGCGCGGACGGTGCGCAGCGCCTCACGGAGCGCGGCGGCCTCGATCTGGGTGAGCGGACCGTCGAGCGCGGTGACGGTGATCGCCCGCAGCAGCTCGAGCTGGGCGTGCTCCTCGGGCCGCGACGCGAGCGGGTTGAGACGGACGCCGCCCCCGGGGACGAGCGATACCGGCCGCACGCCGACCGCGCGGCACAGCGGGCCGTACTCGCGCTTGACGTCGAGCACGAAGGCCCGCCGACCGAACAACAGCATCCGCCACAGCAGCGTCTTGACCAGCGCGCTCTTGCCCTGTCCGAGCTTGCCGAGCACGATCACGTTCGGGTCGTCGAGCTCGCCGCGGGCGTAGAGCGCCCACGGGTCGTAACAGAATGCGCCACCCGACGAGTCGCGGCCGATGTACACCCCGCGTCCGCCGAGGCCGCCGGCGGCGACGAACGGGTAGACGGCCTGGGCGTGACGCGTCGTCGAGCGGTGGCCGGGGCGCTGCGCCGCGCGCCGGCTCATCGGGGCCACCCCGGCAAGCGCGGTTGTTCGGACCTCTCGCTGCCGCTCAGCACAGGCCACGGCAGAGCGGAAGCGTGAAGGTGAAGGCATCGGCCTGCTGCCCGTACATGCGGTGCAGCTCGAGCCGGGCCCGAGCGGCGTGCTCGGTGACCTCCGCGCCGGCCCGGCGGAGCTCCTCGTCGCCGCGGCCGGAGACGGTGATGAACCCGGCGAAGCGCACCTCGCCGTGACCGGCGGCGATCTCAGCCTCGCGGCGGCTGGTCGCGTCCTCGGCCTGGCGCTGGCGGGCGGTGAGCGATTGGCCGAAGCGGGCCCGGAGCTCGCGGTCGGCGCGGTCGCGGGTGATCGCCGCCTCGATCTCACGCGTCGAGCGATCGTGGGCGATCGGCTCGAAGGTGACGGCCACCGTCCGCACGACGCTCGAGCGGCCGAGCAGCGCGTCCATGAACATCGGGGAGACGTCGACCCGCGGCCATGACCCGATCCAGTACGTCGCGTGGAGCGCGCCGTCACTGCGGTAGTGGTCCCACTCGTCGCGGGCGCCGAGCGGCCAGGCGCTGGCCTCGGGCAGCCCGCCGCGGTCGGGGTCGGCCGCCTCGAGCACGGCAAGCTCACCGGCGGCGAAGGGGTCGAATGCCGTCCGCAGGATCCGTCCGAGCTGGAGCGCGCTGAGCGCCCCGAGCACCGTGACCTCGGCGGCCTCCAGACCCTGTGCGACCCGCTCGGCCTCGTCGACCAGGGCCTGACTGACCGCGTCGGCTCCGCGTCCACGGACTCGCGGGGCGTCGACCTGCACGGCGACGAGCACCTCGTGCTCCTGGGTGACCCGGGTCGTGGTGCTGATGAGCTCGAGGTAGGAGTCGATCATCGGCGTGCCCCGCAGCGGGATGGCCGGATCGCGCTCGGTGTGCAGCCAGCGGGCGAGCTCGTCACCCTGCGCGGGAGCGGTGCGCTCGATCCAGCCGATGCGGCGGATCGCGGTGCCCGCCGAACCGGACAGGACGAGACCCCAGCGCGCGAGCCGCCGCTCCTGGGCCTCAGGATCGAGCAGCGAGAACGACAGGACCCGGCAGGCGAGCACCGCGGTGAGCCGCCGGCCATGGCGCTCGACCAGCATCCCGAGCGGGCGCCCGCGGTAATCGGTCTCGGCGATGCGGACACCGCGCAGCGCGGGCGGCGGGTTGGACGGGGCGGAGCGCAACGCGGCGGGTGCCCGGTGAAGGGGCAGGCGGGCGCCGAGGGTCGGCACCGCGGAGCGGAAGGTCCCGCGACCACTGAGCCTCCGCGCGAGGAAGACGAGGAGGAGCGGAATCCATTCCTGGAGCGTGCGGCGGCCGAACGGGATCAGCGAGACGGCGACGGCCGTCGCGAACAGCGCGGTGGCGGCGAGCGTGCCCGCCACGTCCGGGGAGCCATCGAGCACGGCGATCGCGACGACCGCGCCCGTGGCCAGGGTCGTGATCTGACCCGCGCGGATCGGGCCGAAGATGCCGCGGTGCTCGAGCGGGCCGAAGCGGTAGAGGAGCGGCTCGCGGCTCACAGCGGGCCCTCCCCGGGGTCCGCCGGGGGTAGCGGGTCGCGGTCGGCGGGCGGGAGCGGGTCCGCGTCCGCCGGGGACTCGGGCGGCTCGGGCGGCTCGGGCGACTCGAGCGGCTCCGGCGGCTCGGGCGGCTCCGGCGGCTCGGGCGGGCCGATGATCAGCGTCTGGCTCGTGCGCTCGCGGAGCTCGTCGAGCTCGGAGGTATCGCCGGCGGCCGGCGGGCTGTCGCCATCGGGGACATGGGCTCCCGGGATCTCGGCGGGCCCGTCCTCGGCTGGCGCACCCTCCACGCCCGCGCCCTCGTCCGGCGCGCCCTCCATGGTCGCGAGATCGGCGGGCGCCCCACGGCCCGCGACCTCGCCGGGCGCCCCACGGCCCGGGGCCTCGGCCGGCGCGCCCTCCACCCCCGCGCCCGCTGCTCCGTCGGCGACCTCGGCCGCCGCGAGCCGCATCCGGCCGGCCACCGCCGTCGCCCAATCGCCGGCGCTGCCGGCCTGCCGATCGAGCGCGGCGTGGACAGGGAGCACGCGCGGCATCTCGGCCCGGAGGTGGCCGGCCGCGCCGCTGGCCAGCTCGGTGAGGGGCAGCAGCTTGAGCAGCGCCCATGGCGCGAGGGTGCCGAGCAGCACGAGCACGAGGCCGGCGAGCATGCCGCCGCCGACCCCGCCTCCGCGGCCGAGCGCCGTCCCGCCGAGTGAGAGCACGGCGACGATCACGAACTTCGAGAGGATCAGGGCGACGAGCAGCTCGACGGCGCGGACCGCCCAGACGCGTCGTGCCGGCCAGACGAGGGCGGCGAACGCGAGCGGCAGCATGAGCACGACGATGTAGATCGCCGCCTGTCGCATGAGCATCTCGAGCCAGAGGACGATCGCCCCCGCGGCGGTGAGCAGGCCGATCAGGAAGACGAGGAACGGCGACCGCGCGATCAGGCTGAGGATCCCGGTGTAGCGCCCGAGCCGGGCGAGGAAATGTCCGCCGGCCTGTCCCGCGGCCGCGGAGATGATCGCCGACATCTCATCGGAGGCGGCGAGCAGCAGCATCGTGAGCGGCGCCGCGACACCGACCGCGAGCATCGACAGGGGCAGGTACCCGAGCGCGGCGCGGAGCAGGAGCGTGAGGTCCGAATGCAGGAGCGCCTGGATCGCTGCGGCGAACAGGAACGGCAGGGTCAGCAGCGCCGAGATCCCGGCCATGCGCCAGTAGGTCGAGGAGAACCAGGTCGTGCCGAGCTGCGGCCGGGTCGTGCGGTCGAGAACCGTCGCCGTCTCGCTGAGTGCGGCCTTGGCTCCGCCGTTCACCCAGGCGACGAGCGCGGCCAGGCCAATGACCTGGCTCGCGCTCGGGGCCGAGCTCCCGCTCCCGAGCAGCGTCTTGACGGCCGATCCGGGGTGACCGCCGAGCAGTTGCTTGCCGGCGCCGATCAGCTTCCCGCCGTGCTGGACGGCGCTACAGGCCTTGCCGGCGATGCCGCTCACCCAGCCGGCGGCGCCGCAGATCGGACCGAGCGGATTGAGCGCCGAGGCGGGCGGGGTGTGGAGCGCACCCCCGGCGGCCCAGGCCACAGCGGCAAGCATGGCGATCCGAACGGCGCACCGAGGCAGCACGCAGCTCATTTCGCCGTCGTCCCCAGGTGCTGGAAGAAGTTGATCAGTCCAGGCGCTGCGCCGACGATCAGTGCCGCCGCCCCTGACACGAGCGCGGCCATGCGACCCCGGGCCGCGTAGTGATGGTTATGCGTGTGCGACGCGACGGCCCACAGCCCGGCACCGATGAACGCCCCGAGCAGGGCGATCGCCAGGGCCCACGCCTCGGCGCCGTTGATGAGCTGCTGGAGCACGTTGCTGCCCGGAAGGCTCGTGAGGTTCGGATGGGCCGTGACGGCAAATGCGGGCTCTCCCGGGACGAGCGGGGTCGCTCCCGGCGGGGCAATGACGAGGAGCATGTCGGGCCTCTGAATCTAATTGACACTAATTGACGCTAATTACGCTAGCCGCTAATCTGGCCCGGCGCAAGGCTCAAATGCATCAAATTAGTTTCAAAACTATTCACGAGGGAGGGGTTATGTCGTCACCACTTGCCGCGTCCGGGGTCCGGCCTGCCGACGCCGTCGGGCTCGAGGGCATCGATGCGCTGTACCGGGGGCTGGCCCGCCGGGTCCAGCAGATCGTCCGCGGCGGAGTCGACGCGCCGGAGGTCGTGATCGAGGATGCCTGCGCCTTCGCCTGGAGCCGGCTCGCGTTCCGCGCGGCACACGTCCGCAGGGACGCCGCGCTGCGGTGGCTCGTCGCCACGGCCGTCCACGAGGCGTGCCGGCTCGTCCGCCGGGAGGGACGGGAGCTGTCGCTCGAGCTGCTGATCGAGGAGCTCGGCGAGGGGGTCGTCGCCGGCGAGCGCGTGTGCGTGGGCGCCGACGAGGTCCTCGCGCGCCGTGAGAAGATCGGGCTCACCGCACAGCTCCCCGTTCGCCAGCGGCGGCTGCTGTGGCTCCACTCACTCGGGCTCAGCTATGCCGAGACCGCCGCGGCCTCCGGCTGCACGCCCCGGACCGTCGAGCGCCAGCTGCTGCGGGCGCGTCACACGATGCGCACGCTCGCGGCGGCCGAGCCGTGAGGTTCACCGCGGCGGCCGGCGCACGGCAGCGGCCGCGGCCACCGAGGCCGCTACTTAGCCCGCCCGCGCTTGCGCCGGCGCTTCTCGGCCGCGCTCAGCTTGCGCGGCTTGGTCCGCTTGGAGCCGGGCACGTTCTGACGGGGCGCGGCGGCGGCGTGGGCTCGGGTCGGGGCCCGCCGGCGCGCGTCGTACCAGATGTAGAACGAGATGCCGAGGATGAGGACGATCGCGCCGAGGCCGATCGCGATCGCCGTGCCGCCGCTCAGACCGCTGCCCGAGGAGGAGGTCGACGTCCCGACCGTCGTGATGCCCGTGTTGCCGCTATTGCCGGTGGCCGTCGCGGTCGTCGACTGCGGCACTCCGAGGCTGAATGGGTTGGCTGTCGTCGTGGCGGCGAGCGCCGGTGCGGGCAGGCAGCCAAGCGCGGCCAGTGCCCCGATCGCCGCGCACAGACGCCGACCGCGCACCGAGGCTAATGCTCCGAGGCCAGCGGTTGCTCCATTGCCTTGGTCTCTGGAGGGTTCCGGTACGGCTGCTCGGGCTCCTGGTGCTCCTCGTGGTACACGCTCTCGGCGTTGACCGCCCAGATGTCGTGGTGGGTGCCGAGCAGGATGTTGTCGACGGCCCGCATCGCGGTGAGCATCGAGTGGTCGGAGTTGTTGTAACGGTGCAGACCGTTGCGGCCGACCTGAACGAGATTGGGCACCGTGTCGAGCCATTCGCGGATCGTCGCGACCCGCTCGCTGTACTCGGCGTCGTAGATCGGGTACGCCTTGTGCACGCGCACGGCGAAGCCGCGCTTGACCATCTCCGGGCGGGCGAGGCCGATGTGGACGAGCTCATCGGTCGCGAGCTTGACGAGCTTGTCGTCGTCCATGTCCCACAGCTCGTCGCCCTCGAAGCAGAAGTACTCGAGGCCGATCGATCCGTCTTCGTCGTTCGGCACCATCCACGGGCTCCACGAGCGGAAGTTCTGGATCCGGCCGACCTTGACGTCGGGCTCGTGGATGTAGATCCAGTTGTCCGGGAAGATGTTCTTCTCGCTGAGCACGAGCAGCACGGTGAGGAAGTCGCGGTAGCGCAGGCCGCGGGCCGCGTCACGCACGGAGGCCGGCGCCTCGGGTTCGGCGATCCCGACGGTCGTGCGCAGCGGGAGCGAGGAGATGACGTAGGACGGGGCGAGCGTCTCGCCGGCGGCCACGACCTCGAGGATCTTGCCGGTCGCCGGGTCGGTGCGCAGGCGCGTGACGGGGGCGTTGAGCCGCACCTCGCCGCCGCGCTCGCGGATGTCGGCCATCATCTGCTCCCACATCTGGCCGGGGCCGAAGCGCGGGTAGTTGAACTCGCCGATGAGCGACTTGATCTCGTCGCCCTTGTTGCCAAAGAAGGCCGACTTGGCGGCGCTGAAGAACGACAGGCCCTTGATCCGCTGGGCCGCCCACTCGGCTCGGATCTCCGACGTCGAGACGCCCCACACCTTCTCGGTGTAGGCCTTGAAGAAGTGATTGAACAGGCGCTTGCCGAAGCGGTTGGAGACCCACTCCTCGAAGGTGTCCTCGCGGCCCTTGGGCTTGATCGCCGCCCACAGATAGGACATGCCGCAGAGGAACAGCTCCCACGGCCCGAGCTTCTTGATCACGTCCATCCCCTGGAGCGGATAGTCGAGGAACTTCCGCCGCCAGTAGATGCGGCTCTGCCGCGGGCGCTTGAGGAACTCCTCCTTCATGATCTCGTGCCAGAGGTCGTCGACCTCCGTGACCTTGGTGAAGAAGCGGTGGCCGCCGAGATCAAAGCGGTAGCCGTCGCGGATCTCGGTGCGGGCGATCCCGCCGACCTGGTCGGTCGACTCGAGCACGATCACCGACTTGCCCTCTTTGGCGAGCAGGTACCCGGCCGTGAGACCGGCCGGTCCACCGCCGAGGACGACGACGGGGTGCTCAGGAGTGATATCCGCGCCCTTGCCGGGCTCAGTCTGGGGAGATGTGTTGCTCATGTCGAAGATTCACGCGACCTTTTTGTAGAGGACGGCGCTGTCGGCCACACAGCAGGCGCCGTGGTAGTTGTGTGGTGCCCAGGCCACCGGCACGAGGTTCCGGTCGGCCGCGAGGATCGCTCCCCATTGGGCAGAGCGCCGACGTACCAACATCGTCCACGGCGCCTCCCAGCTCTGCGCCCCCTCGGTCATCGGGCGCACGAACAGTAGCTGTTGGCCGGGTTTGAGACTAGCAACGAGCGGCACGAGCGTCTGCTGCGGGGAGGCGTTTTGCAGGTGCCCGAGGGCGTCGACCCACTCCATGTAGCGGGGGTCGCGCACCGCGCCGATCGTGTTGGCGTACTGCAGGCCGCCGGGCAGGTAGTACCAGGCGAGCGGGACCTGCTCGGGCTGGGTGACGACAACGAGATCGCCGGGATGCAGGCGCGGCGCCATCTCACCGGCGACATCGCGCATGTCGCTCTTGTACTTGGGGGTGAACGAGGCGGGGTTGGCCAGGAACACGACGCACATCGCGAGCACGACCCAGCCGACGATCCGCGCGCGTGAGAGCCCGAGCGCCGCGAGCAGGAGGAGCGCGCCGAGCGTCGGGGCGAAGTAGCGTGACACCCACGCGGGCGTGATCTGCGACGCGAGCCAGGCGAGCGCCAGCGTCGCCGCGGGCAACACGATCAGCACGATCGTCGCCGTCCGCAGCCGGGTGTGCTCGGCGCCTCGCTTGAACATCTCGACGAGGCCGATGACCGCGCCGACCAGCAATGCGACCGCGACCCGGTCACCGCCGAGCAGATCCCGCGAAAGCTGGACCGGCGCGCCGAAGCGCGGCGAGGAGTCCCACGGGGCAGCGGTGTGCGAGGCCTGGTAGAGGAAGTTCGGCACCCAGGGCAGGAACAGCACGCCCGCCCCGACGAACGCGATCACGGCGTCACGGATGACGCCGCGCCGGTCGTCGCTCGCCTTGACCACCGGGATCAGGGCGACGACCGCGCCGACGCCGAAGAAGATCCCCCAGGCGTGCGTATAGAGCATCAGCGCCTGGGCGATCGCGAACAGGATCAGGTAGCCGCGCCGTCGGAACACGAACGCGTGCAGGAAGGCGGCCGCCCCGAGGAGGCCGAGAAGCCCCATCAGCGCATACATCCGGGTTTCCTGGCTGTACTCGGTAAGGAAGGAGCTGAACGCGAACAGGACCGCGGCCATGTACCCGGCGCGCTCGCCGAACAGGCTCCAGCCCGCCCACATCCCAATCGGGATCGTGAGCAGCCCAAAGGTGAGCGACATCGCGTGGGTCGCGGACTCGCTGTTGCCGAACACGCTCATCCAGATGTGGAGCAGCAGGTAGAACAGCGGGGGCGAGCCGTCGTGGCGCAGGACGCCCGGGATCGCGGCGAGGGGATGCGAGGCGATGCCGACCGACAGCGCCTCGTCCATCCAGAACTGGCCGCCGATATACCGCGTGCGCAGGAAACCCGACAGGGCGGTGAGGAGGACGACGAAGGTGCCGGCGACCAGCCACTTCGGCAGCCGGGCGAGCCGGTCGGGGAGGTGCAGGTCGACGTCCGGGACGGCGGGGCGGCGGGGGGGTGCGGCGACGGTGGTCATCAGCTCGCGGGGAGGTTAGAACCGCAATGCTCAAAGACCCTAAAGGTGCGGACGTGAGCGACCCGGACGTACGGGACCTCCTTCCACGTCCTCACCACCGGCAGCAGATGGGACTTGCGCTGGGCCCGGGTCTGGAAGATGACGGCCGGGGCGGGCGGCAGTTCCTCGCCCGGCAGCGGGGAGGCCTGGACGTCGACCGTGTGCACGCCGAGCGTCCAGGCGAGCATCGGCACCTGGAAGCCCTCGGTCATCACCGTGCCGCAACGGAGCACGGCCTGCGGGCCGCCGAGCCGGGCGACCGCCCGCGCGGCGTCCTCGCGGAGATGCGCCTGGTAGACGAGCGCCCGGTGGGTGCGCTGGAGGTCGATGAGGTTGTTACCGACGAAGTTCGGCAGGAAGACGAAGGCGAGGGCGAGCACGCCGGCGCTGAGCGCGTTGCGCAACGGTCCTCCCGGGGCGGCTCCCCCGCTCTGGTCGCGGTGGCGCGCGCGGGCGACCAGGCCTCCGAGGCCGAGCGCGGCCCAGCCCCACCCGACGCCGCCGGCGATGTCGACGAGCGCGGCCCCGAGCACGAGGTAGCGGTTGTTGCCGGAGAAGCCGGCCTGGGTCATGATCGAGATGACCACCCACCAGCCGAGTCCAAGTGCGCCGGCGAGGATGATGCCGGCCATCGCGTGCTCACGTGGGCCCTCGATGCTCACGCGCGAGCGGCCGCGATTGGCCCTCCAGAGCAGGAACAGCGAGGTGCCGCCCGCGAGCACCGCCGCGATCTTGATTCGCAGCAGGACGCCGGGCCACGCGTGGTCGACGAGCTCTGAGCAGAACGGGCAGTGGGCGAAAGCGGGGCTGTTCGAGCGGGGATGCTGGGCGCGGTTGACGCCGCGCAGGAAGTGACCCGAGCCCCAGTACTCGGGCAGGAACCACAGCACCGGAATGAGCACGAACAGACCGATGACGAGTTTGCGCGCGCCCGCGTCCTTCCAGAACAGCCAGAGGCCGTAGGGACCCCAGAACAGCCACACCTCGGGCCGGTCGAGGGCGGCGAAGAAGCCAACCGCGAACGCCTGCCGAGGGTGGCCGTCGAGGTGACGCTCGACCGCGATCAGCACGAAGGCGGTCATCAATCCCTCGGAGTAGCCGAGCGCGTTGTCGCTGATGTAGCCGCCGGTGAAGGCGAGGCCGACTGCGGCGATGACGCCGGCGAGCAGCGCGGGAGCGAGCGCCGCCAGCCACTCACGGCGTCGCGCCCCGTCGGCGAGCTGGGGACCGAGCTGGCGGGTGAAGCGCACGCAGAGCTTGAACACCATCGCCACCGACACGAGCGCACCGGCCCGGGCGACGATGAGCCAGAGGTCGGGGGCGGCGCTGCCGAACGGGGCGAACAGCGTGGTGAAGACCATCGGCAGCGGCTTCCACGACGGCCCGCCGGTGGTGTGCAGCTTGAGGTGGACGATCTCCCGGCCCCACACGAGCCAGGCCCACGGGTCGTAGCTCGGCGTGGAGGGGATGAGCAGCGAGATCGCGCCGATGATGAGCGCGATGACCGTGATCGTGACGTAGAAGCGCGGGCCGCTGAACAGGCGGTGCATGAGGCCGCCGGCAGGGGCTCTACCGGACGGGGCTGCGGAGGGCGCAGTCAGCTCTGCGGTCGAGGGGGGCAAAGAAGTTCCTTGGGAGCCGCTCGCGTCTAAAGGCGCGACTGGGCGGCAGACACACGAATAGCCCGCGGGGGCGCGGGCATCGCGCGCCCATTCTAGAGGGCGCTTGCGACCATTACGCTCGCGGTCGGGACGAGGTTACGTGGAGTTGACGCGGCGCTCGGCCCCAGCGCCGACCGCCGATGGGCGCCGCGCTCAGCCCGAGACGCCGACCGCGAGGCACGCCTCGATCGTCTTCAGCTCGCTGTCGGAGGCCTGGTTGGGATACAGCAGCGCACTGCCGATCACCTCCGCGCCCTGCTCGACGGCGCGGATCTGCTGGGCCTGGGCCGCGCCCGATGTCGGTTCGAACGTGACGGTCACCGTGCCCGTCCCGGTTCCGATCGTCAGCCCGGTCTGGCCGACGGGGACGACCGGGACGCCGGCGGCGCGCAGGCACTTGACGTGCGTCGTGCGCGGATCGTCGACGCGACCGCGCGCGTGAGCCGTCGTCGTCGAGTTGATGGCCGAGCCGGCGAGGGGCTTGTTCGTGCTGCCGCACGCCGAGAGCCCGATCGCGAGGAGTCCGGCGGCCAGCGCGAGCTTGCCGGGAGACATTGGCCGGAGGGTAGAGGATCGCCGTTGCCGCGTTGTTTACCCTGTCGGCCGGTGACCGCGTTCGCAGCTCTCAGTGGGCCGCTCCCGAAGCTCGGGGTCGTCCTCGTCGCGCTGCTGGCCGCAGCCTCGTTGCTCGGCGGGACCTCGCGCTCGCGCGCGCTGGCCACGACCGGCGCGCTCGTACTCGCTCCGCTGCTGCTGCTCGCCGACATCTGGCACTCGCCGCAGCTCGGCCTCGTCCACCGCCATCCACTGCCCGCCGCGATCGGAGCGGTGGTCGCGGTCGGAGCGGTCGGCGGTCTCGCCTACCTGATCCACCGCCGGCCCTGGCTGTTCGCGCCGCTCGCCGTCCTCGCGCTGCCCTTCCGGATCCCGATCCAGGCCGGGGGCACGACGTCGAACCTGCTCGTGCCGCTGTACCTCGTCGTCGCCGCCGGCGCGCTCGCCTGGATCGTCCCGACGCTGCGCGGCGGCAGCGCCGAGATCGACCACCGTGATCTACCGGCCGCCGAGCGACCCCGGCCGCGCCGGGCGTCGATCACCGACGTGCGGTGGCTCGAGCGTTTGCTCGCCCTCTACGTCGTGCTCTACGCCGCGCAGGGGGTGTACTCGAGTGGCTTCGAGAAGGCGCTCCAGCAGATGGTGTTCTTCTACGTGCCGTTCACCCTGCTCTACGGCCTGCTCCGACGGCTGCGCTGGACTCCGGAACTGCTGCGCACATGCCTGCTCGTCCTCGTGGGGCTCGCGCTCCTGTTCGCCGCCGTCGGCTTCGCCGAGTTCGAGACGAAGACGCTGTTCCTCAACCCGAAGCTGATCGCGGCGAACGACGTCCACGCGTACTTCACCGTCAACTCGGTGTTCTTCGACCCGGACATCTTCGGCCGGTTCCTCGCTCTGGTGATGATCGTGGTCGCCGCCGTTCTCCTGTACGACGAGCGCCGCCGGGAGCAGATCACGGCGACCGTCGTGCTCGCCGTGCTCTGGGGCGGGCTCGTGCTGACGCTGTCGCGCTCGAGCCTCGGTGCGCTGCTCGTCGGCCTCGGCACGCTCGCCGCCCTGCGCTGGAAGGTGTGGCCGGTCGTGCTCACCGCGGTCGTGGTCGTCGTCGTGGGCCTGGCGGCGATCCTCGCCTCGCCGACGACCTTCGGTCTCAACCAGGGTCTCAACGGCGCCTCGAGCGGGCGTGCGAACCTCGTCACCGGCGGCGTCAGCATGTTCGGGGACCGGCCGCTCTGGGGCTATGGGTCGGGCTCGTTCGTCAACGAGTACCGTGCACGCCATCCCGGCACCGCACAGACGCTGTCGGCGTCACACACGATCCCGGTGACGATCGGCGCTGAGCAGGGGCTCATCGGGCTCGTCGTGTACGCCGCACTCGTGCTCGTCGGGCTGCTCGCGCTGATCCGCGGCGCGCGGGGCGATCCGGCGCGAGCCGCGATCGGCGCCGCATTCCTCGCGCTCGTGTTCCACACGATGCTCTACGCCGACTTCCTCGAGGATCCGGTCAGCTGGGCGCTGCTCGGGATCGGCGCGGCGCTCGCGGTCGGCGCGCGCGTAACGGAGCCGGAGGAAGTGCGCACGCCCACGGCGGTCGCCTCGGCCCCGGCCTGAACGCCTCCAGCAGCCTGGGCGCCTTCAGCAAGCGCCGGCCCCGGCCGGGCTTACGGGGTCTGCGGCGGTCCGCCGAGCTCCGCGCCCCCGGTCGCCACCCGCAGCAGCAGATCGTGCAGCGCCGTGCGCTCGTCTGCGGACAGCGGCGCGAGCAATTCCTCCTGGGAGAGACGGGCGAGTTCGCGCCCGGCGGCGAGCGTCCGCCGGCCCTTGGCGGTCACGTGGAGCGCGTGGGCGCGACGGTCGGTCGGATGCTGGCGGCGCTGCACCATGCCCTTGGCCTCGAGCTCGTCGAGCGTCGCGACCATCGAGCTCGGGTCAATGCCCACGCCCTGGCACAGGGCGTGCTGGGTGATCGCGCCCTCAGCATCGAGGACGTTGAGGGCCCCCCACATCCGTGTCGTCAGCCCGAGCGTCTCCATCCGTTCGGCGAAGCGGCGCTGGGCCATCATGCCCACCCGGCTGATGAGGAACCCGGTGTGCCGCGACAGAGCTCGGTGAAGGACGGGGCGGCCTGGCGTCGGCTCGGGCATCGTGAGCCGTCATTCTAGCCGATGGTGGCAACCCAAAATAGTTTATAGTAGAAATGATTCGCACGGCAAAGGGTGGGCTCAGGCGCCGGGCCCAGAAGAGCGGAGGGAGTGCCGCACGATGATGACCGCAATGACGCGCTGGGTTCTCGCCCACAAGCGACTCGTCAGCCTGGGCTGGGTGCTGATCACCCTCGTCGGGATGGCGACGATCGGGTCCTCGGTCGGGGCCTTCAGCACGAAGTTCAGCGTCCCCGGACGCGAGGGCTTCACGACCAACGACAGCATCCTGCGCCTCTATCACCAGGGTGGGCGCAACGCGCCGCTCGTTCCCGTCGTCAGCCTGCCGGCCGGCGAGACCGTCGCGTCGCCGGGCGTTCGCACCGCGCTGCTGCGGATCGAGGCCACGCTGAAACACGCGCTGCCCGGGGCTCGGACGGCGTCGTATGCGTCGACCGGCAATCGCGCGTTCGTCTCCGCCGACGGGCGCACGACGTTCGTGCTCGCCTTCCCGCACCCTGACAACGAGGCCTTCGGCAACAACACGCGGGCGGCGAAGACGGCGACCGCGGCGCTTGCCGGGATGACCGTGGCCGGCGCTCCGGTCCGCGTGACCGGCGTCGACGCGCTTCAGAACCAGACCGGCGGCGGGGGTGGTCCCGGCGTCCTGCTCGAGTCCGTACTCGGCGGCCTCGGCGCGCTCGTCGTGCTCGCGTTCGTGTTCGCCTCACTGCTCGCCTTCGTGCCGATCGTGATGGCCGTAGTGTCGATCATGACCACGTTCCTGCTGCTGTGGGGGGTGACCGCGGTGGCCGACGTGTCGATGATCGTCGAGTTCCTCGTGGCGCTCATCGGCCTCGGAGTGGCGATCGACTACTCGCTCTTCATCGTCGTTCGCTGGCGCGAGGAGCGCGCGCACGGACTCGAGGGCGACGAAGCCGTGGTCGGGGCGATGGCGACGGCGGGCCGCGCCGTCGTGTTCAGTGGGACCACCGTCGCCATCGGGCTGCTCGCCATGATCGTGCTCCCGCTGCCCTTCCTGCGGTCGATCGGCTTCGCCGGGATGCTCATCCCGTTGGTCAGCGTGATCGTGGCCATCACGCTGTTGCCGATCGTGCTGGCCACGATCGGTCCCCGCCTCGACTGGCCGCACGTCCGCAGCGACGACCGCGCGAGCCCGGCTCGGCCAACCTCGACACGCTCGCCCACCAGGGGAGCGCTCGCGCCGGCCTCGTCTCGCTCGAGCGCGCGGGCATCGGTCCCGGGGTCCTCGAGCCGATCGAGATCCTGAGCCGACCCGGGTCCCAGGCCCAGCAGGTCGCCGGTGCGGTCGGCGGCCTCGCCGGGGTGCAGGGCGCGGTCGCGCCCGTCGGCGCCGCATGGCGACGCGACGGCACGGCGGTCGTCGACGCGCTCGCCCACGCCGACGGCTCGAGCGCGGCAGGCCGCGACACGATCGACCGGGTGGGGGTCGCCGCCCACGCCGTCTCGCCGCAGGTACGCCTCGGGGGGATCGGCGCCGAGAACGCCGACTTCGTCTCGGCGATCTACGGGAGCTTCCCGGTGATGATCGCGGTGATCGCGGTGCTCACCTTCCTGCTGCTCGCCCGCGCCTTCCGCTCGCTGCTGCTGCCGTTCAAGGCGGTCGTCCTCAACGTCATCAGCGTCGCCGCGGCGTGGGGCGTCATCACCCTCATCTGGCAGGAGGGCCACGGCTCGAGCCTGCTGTGGGGCATCGCCGCGACGCACTCGATCACCTCGTGGATCCCGCCGATGGTGTTCGCGTTCCTGTTCGGCCTCTCGATGGACTACGAGGTGTTCATCCTGTCGCGGATGCGCGAGGAGTACGACGCCACCGGCTCGACCGACATCGCCGTCGTCCGCGGCATCGGGCGCACGGGCCGGCTCGTGACAAGCGCAGCGCTCATCCTGTTCCTCGCCTTCGTCTCGATGGCCTCAGGACCGCAGACCGACGTCAAGGTGTTCGCCACCGGGCTCGCCGCGGGCATCCTGCTCGACGCGACGCTCATCCGCGCGCTGCTCGTCCCCGCGGTCGTGTCGCTGTTCGGGCAGTGGAACTGGTGGCTGCCCGAGCGGCCGGCCCGGCTGCTCCGCGTCGAGCCCTCGCGGCCTCGGGCCGCGCCCGCGCCCGCGGAGAGCTGAAGCGCCCCCCGCGGGTCGGTATCAGGGCAGCCGGGCTTCGACGTAGACCGTTCCGCCGGCGCCGCCGAGGACCTCGGCGGTGGACAGGACGGCCGCGAGTGGGGTCAGCGCGACGCCGGCGAGCAATGTGAACCCCCGGCGCGCCGCGGTCATAGGTCTCGATCTCGCCTCGGACTGTCGGATCGCGTCGTACAGGCTCGGCCGGCCGGGCAGCATCGACACGATCCCGTCGAGCCAGCCGAAAAGGACCTGGCCGCCGCGCCAGTAGCTGACGCGCTCGACCCTCAGGCCGCACTCGCGAAGGCCGTCGAGCAGCGCTGCTGCGGGTAGATGGACGAGGTGTCGCGGGAGGTCGAGCGCAAGCCAGCGGCTCCCCAGACACCGGGCCTGCCAGCTCGAGAGGTTCGGGACCGCCACGACGACGATCCCATCTGGAGCCAGCAGCCGCGTGGCGTGAGCCACGGCGGCGCGCGGCTCACGGAGATGCTCCAGCGAATGCCAGAAGACCACTGCCGCCCACGTCCCGGGTCGCTCGTCGAAGTCGACAAGCTCGACCGGCTTCACCTCGGCGCCGGCATGTGCCGCTTGCTCGCCCCGCTCGAGGCCAACGGCCGTCCGGCCGCATGCGACCAGGGCGTCCAGCAGGGCTCCCTCGCCGGAGCCGACGTCGAGGATCGGTCCCGGCGGGGATCGACGGTCGAGGCGCTTGGCGAGCAGACCCCGCGTGCGGCGCAGGAGCCTGTCGGCGCCTCCGGAGAACCGCCCCGAGGCTGGCCGATAGAAGCCGGCGTAGGCGCTTGCGAGCTCGGCGTCATCCGGGGGCGGAAACGTCGTCGCAGCGCCGCAGTCGCTGCACATGGCAAGCCGGTGCGGACCCGGCCACGCGCGAGCACCGCACCACGCGCACCGCGGCGCCCGCGCCGACGGGAGGTCGGCCTCCGACCCGGCGTGGAGAGCGTCTGGTCCCATCGCCGGCTATGCCTCCGGCCCGACCGCGGAAGCCGCCGGGCGCGCCCGCGGGAGCGGCGTGACGTCGAGGTACGCGAACGACCGCACACCCGACTTGTGGGCACGGTACTGAGCGGCGGTGCGCAGCACCCCGAGGCCGTAGCGGATGCTGCGAGCCAGCCCGATCGAGGAGGCATCGGCGTTGTACCGAGTCGGGCAGGAGACCTCACCGATCCGGGCATCCGCTGCGATCGCCTGCGCGATGATCTGGTTGTCGAACACGAAGTCATCGGAGTTGCGCTCCAGGGGAATCGCGGTGAGCAGCTCCCGGCTATAGGCGCGCAGACCGGTGTGGTACTCGGATAGCTTCTGGCGAAGCATCAGGTTCTCGCTGAATGTGAGCACGCGGTTGGACACATACTTGTACCGTGGCATTCCCTGAGAGACCGCGTTCTGGGTCAGGATCCGGGAGCCGAGGACGAAGTCGTACTCCCCGTAGGCGATCATCGCCGCCATCGCCGGGACGAGCCGCGGCGAGTACTGGTAGTCGGGGTGCACCATCACGACGATGTCGGCCCCCAATCCAAGCGCCGTCCGGTAACAGGTCTTCTGGTTGCCCCCGTAGCCCCTGTTGACCTCGTGCCGGACCACCGTGAGTCCAAGCTCCCGGGCCACTGTCATCGTGTTGTCGGTGCTGGCATCGTCGACGAGGATCACGTCGTCAATGATCTTCCGGTCGAGTTCGTCGACCGTCCGTCGAAGGGTCGCCTCCGCGTTGTACGCCGGCAGCACGACGATGATCTGTTGGCCGCGAAGCATCCGCGCGATGATAATCGGCGAACGGGCCGACGGCACTTCGTCCCGAGCGCGTTCGACAGGCGCTCGATGCGCGTAGCTTTCGCTCCGCCGGAGCCCGCCTTGCCCTCAAGCAGCTCGGGCATCACCGTCTCGATTACGCCTTGCGGACGTAGAGCGCGCCGGAATGATGTCCCACTGGCCGGAAGTGGGTCACGAAGTAGCTCAAGATCGCCGGGGTCCACGGGATGCGGCGGCTGGTGGACGAGTGGCAGCGGCGAGCGCGGGGAGGGCCGCAGGTCAATGAAACGTACCCGGCGTGGCGTAACGCGTCGAGCCAAGCCGACTGCACCGCCGGGTAGCGGCCCGCTCCGGTGAGCGCCATGCGCCCGTTCGCGAGTGCCATGTCAGTGGCGGTGGCGTCGATCATGTTCGTGCAGCCAGGCACGGTGGAGAGGAAGCGGCTGCTCACGATGGTGAGCGAGGAGTCATCGGTGACCACACACGCTCCAGGCGGAACGTGGGCGTCCATCGCTGCGGCCGGACTGGACGCGACCAGTGTCTTCTCCCCGTTTAGCCCGCGCGCGGCCATGACTACGAACCAGGCGGCGACGCAGCCAGCAACGACCGGTGTAACCATTCGGGCCAGGCCAGGGCGCCTCGCCGTGGCCCCGGCCCAGACGCTGACCAGGCGGGCAGACGACAGCGCCAGCGAGAGGGCAAGGAACGGTACGAAGAACGCTGCGTAGTGGGGGTAGAAGTCCGTCGGCAGCATGAACGCGATCGCGGTGAACCCAGCCGAACCGAGGGCGAACCAGTCAAGCGGTGGCGGCGCAGAGCGGGATAGCCACCAGGCCGCCAACGTGCAGAAGGCCACCACGGCAACGACTACCACGGCGATCATCTGGATCTGCTGCAGCCCCAGCGGGAAGTAACCGAGCCCGAGCATCTGCACCAGACGGATCGTTGGCGGAACGCGCGACACGTCGGTTCGGTGCAGTTGCGCGAGGAACACGTTATGTATGAACGCGCTCGGTGCAAGGAGCAAGAAGGGGACAGCCGGAACGCAGACGCCCGCGGCGAGGCCGGCAACGTACGGAACCGCGCGGCGCGGCACTCGACTGGCCAGCACGACCACGAGGAGCACGACGGCCGGGACGACGGGAAATAGCTTGATCGCAACGGCGAAGCCGATCGCCACGCCTCCCCCGACGATGCGTCCGCGTTTCTCGGTGATCGCGTCGCCGTCGAACATCGCGTTGGCGCCGAGCAGGCAGAAAAGCACGAGCCAGGGTTCGAGGAACAGGGTGGAGGACGCCTTGACTGCAGCCGGATGGACGGCCAGTAGCCCACAGGCCACCGTCGTGGCCAGGAGACCGCGGTGGCGGACGAGCCGCCCGGCCAGGGGAACGCTGGCGGCGCCAACACCCACCATGAGAATCCGTGCTGCCGCCATCGCCGTGGCCGTGCTCGTTGCCTTCGCCAACAGCCCGAGCGGGGCCATCAGCAGCGCGATCCCAGGAGGGGACATGAAGGCGAAATCGCGGTAGGGCAATGCGCCGTCTACGAGCCGGATTGCGCTGCCCAGATAGACCCCGTCGTCGTACTCCGGCGAGCCCAGCAGCATTCCAGGCCGCGTGAGCCAATACGCCCGCAACAGCAACGCCAGCGCGGTGGCACCGATGATTACGGCCGTGCACGCCCGGGCCGCGGGAGCCCGAGGGCCGTCAGCTGTCATCACGGCCGTTGTCCGTGCCGCTCGAGATGCGACGACGGGATGTCAAAAGCGAGGAACAACCGCGGCGGATGCTACCCAAAGGAGAGTCGCAGCGTCGGGGGCTCGACGGCTGGCCCAGTGGCTGCGAGCCGAGGCCTCGCGGCCCGGCCCGGCCCGCGCCCGCTGAGAGCTAGAGCGCGAGCGCCGCGCGCTCGTCGCGCTGAGCCCAGTATCGCCGAACCCACCACGGGCGGCGGTCGGCGACGGGACCGAGCCCGGCTGTCCAGCGGTCGAGCGCGTCGCGCTCCTGCGCGAACGCGTTCGCCGACGACGGCGGCTCGGCGAGCCAGGCCGCCTCGATCGCGTCGCGCTCGTCGAGGAACCGGACCCGGCGCGGGTCACGGATGGCGAGGCGGTGCAGACGTTCGTGATGCCACCACACGGTCCGCTCGTCGCAGCGATCGTCGGGGACGCGGAGGTCGACGGGCTCGTGCACGCGCACGGGCTTGAACAGCGACAGGCACGGCGCCGCGGTCGCGGTCGCCCAGTGCCGAGCCGGTCCGTCGCCGAGCTCCGAGACCCACGAGGCCGTCGTCTGCGAGCTGTGGATGAGCCCGCCGGCGTGCATGCACGGGGCGGCCATCGCGCCGTTGGCGGGTGAGTAGGACGGCCAGGGGCGGTCGCCGTGGGAGCGCAGCACAGCGAACAGGCCGCGGGGCCCGTCGGCACCGCGGCCACCGGCCGTCGTCAGCTCGCGACGAGCGCGGCACCGTGAGAAGCTCGTCCGCACGCGGTCGGCATATCGCTCCGCGAAGGCAGGGATGGTGAGGCCGTTGGAGATCGTTCGCACCCCGCTGCGCACCGGCTCGATCGCCCACGCCCGGCCCGCGGTCTCGAGCACGACGGCGCCCCGAGGATCAGCGATCAGAAAGCTGTTGTGATACGTGAAGCCGCGGTCCTCGTGGCCGCAGCCGCCGCCCTGGCCAAACCGCTCGAGGAGCTCGACGATCGTGTCGGCGGCGGCCTGCGCGGTGCTCGCCCGCTCGAGTGCGAGCCTCAGCAGGTCCATCCCGGTGAGCCCGGTCGGGGCATATGGCTCCCGGGTGAACACCGCCTCGTTGCCGATGACCACGCCGTGCTCGTTGGCGCCCATCTCGGCGCCCCACATCCAGAACGGCCGACTGAGCAGGACGGCGTGGGTGACCGGCGCCTGGGGGATGGCGATCCACGTGCAGCGCAGCTCGTTCCCGGGACGATGCTCGGCGCTGGGATGCCACTCGAGCAGCTGGGACTCGTTGGGGTCGCGGTCGGAGTTCTTGGCGAACAGCACGTGGCCGTCGCCGACGACGACGATCGTGTCGCACATCTCAGTCCACGACTCAGAGCGGTGTCGTGTACGCCCCGCTGATCCCGCCGTCGACGACGAACGTCGCCGCGTTGACGTAGCTCGACTCGTCGCTGGCCAGAAACAGCACCGCGCTCGCGATCTCCTCCGCCCGGGCGAACCGGCCCATCGGGACGTGGACGAGGCGCCGTTGGGCCTGCACGGGATCCTTGGCGAAGAGCTCGCGCAGCAGCGGGGTGTCGACGGGACCCGGGCACAGAGCGTTGACCCGCACGCCCTCCTTGGCGAACTGCACCCCGAGCTCACGTGACATCGCGAGCACGCCGCCCTTCGAGGCGGTGTAGGAGATCTGTGACGTCGCCGAGCCCATCACCGCGACGAACGAGGCGGTGTTGATGACCGAGCCTCCGCCACACTCGATGAGATGCGGGATGCCGTGCTTGCAGCACAGGAACACGCTGCGCAGGTTGACCGCCTGAACCCGCTCCCAGGCATCGAGCTCGGTCTCGGTGACCGAGGCGTCGTCGTTGGGGGAGATGCCGGCGTTGTTGAACAGCACGTCGACGCGGCCGAGCTCCGCGCGCGCGCGCGCGTACAGCTCGCGAACGCTCTCCTCGTCGGTGATGTCGGCCTGGAGGTTGAGCTCACCGACGTCGTGCTCGCGGACGTCGACACCGACGACCCGCGCGCCTTCGCGGGCGAAGATCGACGCCGTCGCGCTGCCGATGCCACCGGCCGCGCCGGTGATGACGCACACCTTGCCCCGTAGTCTCATGACGTCGCGTAGTAGATCGACTTGACCTCGGTGTACGCCTCGAGCGCGTGAGGCCCGAGCTCACGCCCGTACCCCGACTGCTTGAAGCCGCCGAATGGCGTGCTCACCCGCACCGACGTGTTCGAGTTGATCGACAGCACGCCGGTGTCGAGCGCCCGTGCCACGCGCAGCGCGCGCGCGCCGTCGCGAGTCCAGATCGAGCCCGAGAGCCCGTAGATGGTGTCGTTGGCCAATCGCACGGCGTCCTCCTCGTCCTTGAACGGAATCACTGTCGCCACCGGTCCGAAGATCTCCTCGCGCGCTGCGCGGTCGCCGGGATCGACGGGGCAGAGCACCGTCGGCGGGAACCAGAAGCCAGGCCCTTCGGGTGCACGACCGCGGATCGCCACCGGTGCGTCGTCGGCGACGAACGACGCGACCGTCGCCCGGTGTGAGGCGGAGATGAGCGGGCCCATCTGCGTGCTCTCCTGAAGGGGGTCGCCGACGGTGATCGCCCTGACGGCGTCCTGCAGCGCGGACATGAACTCGTCGATCGCCTCGGCCTGGACGAGAATCCGCGAGCGGGCGCAGCAGTCCTGGCCGGCGTTGCCGAACACGGCGCCCGGTGCCGCGGCGGCGGCGAGCTCGATGTCGGCGTCGGCGAAGACGATGTTCGGCGACTTGCCCCCGAGCTCGAGGGTCACGCGCTTGATCGTGGCCGCGGCGCCGGAGGCGATCGCGCGGCCGACCTCGGTCGACCCGGTGAAGGCGATTTTGGCCACGTCGGGATGCTCGACCAGCCGCTGGCCGCAGGTGCTCCCCGGCCCGACGACGACGTTGACGACGCCCTCGGGCAGCCCAGCCTCGCGCGTGATCTCTGCGAAGCGCAGCGCGGTGAGGGGGGTGAGCTCGGCAGGCTTCAGTACGACCGTGTTGCCGGCGGCGAGCGCCGGGCCGAGCTTCCAGGCGGCGATCGTCAGCGGGAAGTTCCATGGCGTGATCAGCCCGACGACCCCGACCGGCTCGCGGACCGTCCACGCCTGGCCGCCGGCGACCGGGATGGTGTCGCCGAGCAGCCGCTCGGGCGCCCCCGCGTAGTAGCGAAAGACGCCGGCAACCATGTCCATCTCGCCGCGAGCGTCGCCGATCGGCTTGCCGGCGTTGCGCGCCTCGAGCAGCGCGAGCTCCTCGCGGGCGCCGGTCAGCGCGTCGGCGAGACTGTGCAGCAGCGCCGCGCGGTTGGCGGGGGCGATCGCCCGCCACCCTCCGAACGCCGCCTTGGCCGCGGCGACGGCCTCGTCGACCTGGTCAACGCCCGCGCGCGCGACCGTCTGGAGCACCGCCTCGGTGGCGGGCTCCAGGACGTCGAGCGTCGCGTCAGGCAACTCCGGGCTCCGGCTCCACGATCGATACGCCGTCGTCGGCGATCTCGATCGTGCGCACCGGTCCCTTGAAGTATCGGCGCGCGGACACGAGGTACCAGATCGTGACCGCGAGGATCACCCCGATCGTGACCAGCGGCGCGTAGTTCACCGACGACCACGAGAACGACTTTCCGAAGAACACTCCGGCCGGCGTGAACGGCAGGCAGAAGATGATCACGCAAATGCCGACCCAGACGAAGGCGATCGGGTTGATCCAGCGGTACTTCCGCCCGAGCGTCCACGGCCCGGTCTGGAACTTGTCGCCCATGCGCCAGCGCAGGAACACCGGGATCGTGTAGGCGATGTACAGCCCGATGACCGAGATCGAGGTCACGGCGAGGAAGGCCACCGGCGAGCCCTTCGAGTTCGGGAAGAAGGCTGGAATCGTGATGATCAGGGCGAACCCGACGACAAAGGCAACGGCCCACGTGGGCGTCTTGTTCTTGCCGAGCCGGCGCCACAGGTTGTGGCCGGGCACGGCGCCGTCACGGGAGAAGGCGAACGTCATCCGCGATCCGCTCGTCACGCAGGCCACGCCGCAGAACAGCTGGCCGACGGTCGAGATGAGCACGACGAGCTTGGCCGCGGTGGTGGTGAGCGCGGTGTTGAAGATGGCCAGCGCCGGATAGGCCGAGGAGAGGATCGCCGACTCCTTGCTCTTCTGGATCGCGAACGTGATCGCGAGCAGCACGATCCAGCCGATGACGGCCGAATAGAAGACCGAGCGCCAGATGCCCTTCGGCGCCGACATCGCGGCGCCGTGGGTCTCCTCGGAGACGTGGGCCGAGGCGTCGTACCCGGTGATCGTGTACATCGTCAGCAGGAAGCCGAGCGGCAGCACGTACAGCCAGAAGAACGGGACGCTCGTCGAGCCGTTCTTGAAGCCCGAGTTGTTGATCGTGTGGCCGAAGACGTAGGAGAAGCTCGCATGGTGCGAGGGCACGGCGATGAGGATGACGACGATGATCGCGACGCCGATCACGTGCCACCAGACCGAGACGTTGTTGAACATCGACACGAGGTGGCTCGAGAAGACGTTGATCACGAGGTCCATGATCAGGATCACGGCGAACATCGCGAAGATGACGTGCGCGGTGTACTTGACGTCGGTCCCGGCCGCCGCCTTGGTGAAGTTGAAGATGAAGTCGACGCTGAAGAGCCCGAGCAGGTTGACGAGGAACGCAGCCGAGACGTAAACGACCGACGCCACGACCGCGACGAGTCCGATGAGGTTGAACCAGCCGGTGAACCAGCCCCACCCGGGGCCGCCGAGCTTCGAGGCCCAGTAGTAGATGCCGCCGGCGGTCGGGTAGGCCGAGGCGAGCTCGGACATCGAGAAGGCGACGCACAGAACGAACAGGCTGATGACCGGCCAGGCGATCGAGATGGCGATCGGACCACCGTTGTTCAGCGCCTGCCCATAGGTGGTGAAGCACCCGGCCAGCACCGAGATGATCGAGAACGAGATCGCGAAGTTGGAGAAGCCGCTCCAACCTCGGTGAAGCTCCTGCTTGTAGCCGAGTTCCGCGAGTTTTTGCTCGTCGGACGACAGCGCTTCAGTGCTCAACGTTCCGGCCCCTCCTCGGGTAAAGGTCTGATGGTCCGTCCTTAGCGCCGCAACCATATGCGCGGGCGCGGCGGTAAGTCAAGGAAGTTTGCTCATCCTTTGGGGAGGAGCCCGGCGAGGATGTATTCGGTCCCTCGCAGGTGCTCGGTCATCTCACTCGCCGCCCCGCGCTCGTCGTGGCGGCGGACGGCGCCGAGCACCCGGCGGTGCTGGGCGTTGGCCGAGTCGAGCACCTCGGGTGGGTGGGCGATGTGGGAGATGAGCGCGGTCATCGCGCCCTGGACCTCGGTCATCGCCGTGACGAGGCGCGGGCTGCGGGTGGCCTCGGCGAGGCCGACGTGCCAGCGCACGTCGAGCTGCCGGTAGGCGATGAAGTCCTCGAGCATCCCGTCCATCGCCACGACGAGCTCGTCGAGCGCGTCGAGCGCGTCCCCGTCGGCGCGCTCGGCGGCGAGGACGGCGACCCCGACCTCGACGGCCATCCGCTCGTCGCAGGTCTCCCGCCAGGCCGCGAGCACCGAGGGCGACGGTGGCCTCGCAGGAGGGAGCGGATCGGCGACGAAGGTCCCGCCGCCGCGTCCCCGCGTGGCCCGCAGATGGCCGCTCTGGGCGAGCGCCACGAGCGCCTGGCGCAGCGTCGAGCGCGCGATCGAGAGCTTCGCGCACAGGTCGCGCTCGGCCGGCAGCCGCGTCCCGGGCGGCAGCAGCCCGAGCTGGATCGCCGTGCCGAGTCGCTCGACCGTCTCCTCGAACGCCGTCTGCGAGCGCACGGGCGCGAACACCGTGTCCAACGAGACGACGGAGTCCAGCGACGTGACTCCGCTCACAACCGTTCGAAGCCGCGGAAGCGCTCCCAATCGGTGACGGCCGCGTTGAACGCGGACAGCTCGACGTCGGCTGCGTGCGCGTAATGCTCGACGACCTCGTCGCCGAACGCGGCTCGCGCGACCGTGCTGGCCGAGAACAGGTCGCGTGCGTCGGCGAGCGTCGCCGGCAGCCGCGGCTTGTCCTGCGCGAGGTACGCGTTGCCGAGGTAGGCGGGCTCGAGTTCGAGCCCCTGCTCGACTCCGTGCAGTCCGGCGGCGATCAGCGCGCTCAGCGCGAGGTACGGGTTGAGGTCCGAGCCGCCGGCGCGGTTCTCGAAGCGCAGCGCCGGGCCGTGCCCGACGACGCGCAGCGCGCACGTCCGGTTGTCGTTGCCCCAGGCGACCGCCGTGGGCGCGAACGAGCCCTCGGCGTAGCGCTTGTAGGAGTTGATGTTGGGGGCCAGGAACAGCGTCAGCTCGCGGAGGCAGGCGAGCTGGCCGGCCAGGAACGAGCGGAACACGTCCGGCTCGCGCTCGAACACCGCACCCTGCTCGTCGGCGAGCGAGAAGTGGATGTGGCATGAGCTTCCCTCGCGCTCGTTGAACTTCGCGATGAAGCTGATCGACATGCCCTCCTGGGCGGCGATCTCCTTGGCGGCGTTCTTGTAGATCGAGTGCTGGTCGGCGGTCCGCAGGGCGTCGGCGTAGCGGAAGTTGATCTCGTGCTGGCCGAGGTTGCACTCGCCCTTGGAGTTCTCGGTCTCGAGGCCGGCGGCGTCCATGGCGTTGCGGATCCGGTGGATGAGCGGCTCGATCCGCGCCGTGCCGAGCAACGAGTAGTCGACGTTGTAGAGGTTCGACGGCTCGAGGTCGCGGTAGCCCTTGCGCCACGCGTCCTCGTACGTGTCGCGGAAGACGAGGAACTCGAGCTCGGTGCTCGCGTTCGAGGTCCAGCCCCGCTCCGCGAGCCGCGCGATCTGCGCCCGGAGGATCTGACGCGGCGACGCGGCGACGTCGGCACCGTCGGCCCACGCGAGGTCGGCGAGGCACAGCGCCGTTGCATCGTGCCAGGGGACGATGCGCAGCGTGTCGAGATCGGGATGCATCGCGAAGTCGCCGTAGCCGCGTTCCCACGAGGACATCTCGTAGCCCTCGACGGTGTTCATCTCGACGTCGACAGCGAGCAGGTAGTTGCACCCCTCGGCCCCGTGCGACGCCACTTCGTCGAGGAAATGGCGCGCGGTCAGGCGTTTGCCCTGGAGACGGCCCTGCATGTCGGTGATGGCGAGCAGGACGGTGTCGACCTCGCCCCGGTCGATGCGTTGCTTGAGTTCCTCGAGCGTCATGGGCGGTGAAGGTATAGGAACCGAGCCATAAACGCTAGGTTTCGCACTATGGGGGATCTCGACGCGATCCTGGACCGGTTACAGCGCACGCTCGGCCCGCTCGACGGCGCCGCGGTTCCGCTCGACGGCGGCATCACCAACCGCAACTTCCGGGTGAGCTTCAGCCGGCGCCCGTACGTCGTGCGCCTGCCCGGCAAGGACACGGCGCTGCTCGGTATCAATCGCGACGCAGAGCGCCTCGCCGGCGAGCTCGCCGCCTCGCTTGGCGTCGCCCCGGAGCTCGTCGTCGCCGAGCCCGAGTGCATGGTCACCGCCTGGGTCGAGGGGGGGCCGATCGATCCCGACTGGCTGCGCTCAGCGCCTGAGGGCGTGGGCCGCGCCCTGCGGGCGGTGCATGACTCCCGCGCCGTGCTTCCGACCCGCTTCTGGGTGCCGGAGCTGCTCGAGGATTACGACGGGATCGTGCGCGCGCGCGGCGGATCCCTCCCGCAGGCCTACACCCGGACGCGCGCGCTCGCGAGCCGGATCGCCGCGGCGCTGCCGCTCGACGAGCCGGTGCCCTGCCACTGCGACCTGCTCCCCGGCAACCTGATGCAGGTCGAGACCGCGGACGGCCCGCGGGTCATGCTCGTCGACTGGGAATACGCCGGAATGGGCCATCGGTATTTCGACCTCGGCAACCTGGCGGTCAACAACGAGTTCGACGAGGACGCCGAGACGCGACTGCTCGGCGCCTACCTCGGCCGGCCGCCGACGGCCGGACAGCGCGCCGCCCTGTCGCTGATGAAGATCATGTCCGACGCACGTGAGGCCGCCTGGGGGGTCATCCAGGCCGTCGTGTCCGAGCTCGACTTCGACTTCGACGACTACGCCGAGAGTCACTTCACGCGACTGGGCGCCGCCGCCGCCGATCCCCGCCTCGAGCGGTGGCTGGCCATCGCTGCGCCATGAGCGCGACGCCGCTCATCCACCACCCCGAGTCGGTCGTCGTGCTCGCGGTGCAGGACGGCACCGTTGCGGTTGTCACCCAGCCGCGGCCGGGTGCGCCGCAGCCGACCGTCGAGCTTCCCGCCGGCTGCCTCGAGCCCGGCGAAGAGCCGCACGAGGCGGCCGTGCGTGAGCTGCGCGAGGAATGCTCGTTGGCCGCGGCGCGGTGGCGGGGCCTCGGTTCCTTCTGGGCGGTGCCCGCGTACTCGACCGAGCGCGTCCACGTGTTCGAGGCACGCGCGCTCTCGCCACAGCCCGGCCGCCCCGATCCCGACGAGGACATCGCCGTCGGCCGTCGCGCGTTCGGCGAGCTCCCCGGCGCGCTGTCGGACGCCATCTCGATCGCCGCGTTCGCCCTGTGGACCTCGGGGCGCCGATGACGTCAACCTGGAGAAGGAGTTCCTGACATGCCCCGCCCCCGCCAGCTTCCATCTCGGGCTCGCATCGTCATCATCGGCGGCGGTGTCGGCGGCGCCTCGATCGCCTACCACCTCGCGCAGCTCGGCGAGCGCGACGTCATTCTGCTCGACCGCAACGAGCTGACGAGCGGGTCGACCTTCCACTCGGCCGGCCTCGTCGGTCAGCTGCGCGGCAGCGTGTCGCTCACCCGGATGATGATGGACTCGGTCGAGCTCTACCGCACCCTCGATTGCGGCTGGGTCGGGTGCGGCGGCCTCCGCCTGGCCTGCACGCCCGAGCGCGAGGAGGAGGTCCTGCGACAGGTCGCCTGGGCCAAGACCTTCGGGCTGCCGCTCGAGCTCGTCTCGCCCGAGCAGGCCCAGGAGCTGTTTCCGTTGATGGTCACCGACGGCGTGCGCTGCGGCTCCTATCTGCCGACCGACGGCTATCTCGACCCCTCGCAGCTCACCTACGCGCTCGCCGGGGGCGCCCGTGAGGGCGGCTGTCAGGTGTTCACCCACTCGCGCGTGCACGGCATCTCGGTCGAGCACAGGCGCGTCACCGGCGTGCAGACGCAGTGGGGTGATGTCGAGGCCGAGATCGTCGTCAACGCCGCCGGCATGTTCGCGGCCGAGATCGGGCGCCTGGCCGGCGTCCGCGTGCCGATCGTGCCGTTCGCCCACGAGTATCTCGTCACCCAGCCGTTCCGCGAGCGCACCCCCGGAGAGCATCTGCCGACCCTGCGCGATCCGGACAATCTCATCTACTTCCGTGAGGAGGGGGGCGGCCTGGTGATGGGCGGCTACGAGCGCGACAGTGCGCCGTGGGCGCTCGACGAGCACTTCGTCGACCGGATCCCGCCGGACTTCAACGGCCGTCTACTCGAGGAGGACTGGCCGCGCTTCGAGGAGATCGCGCAGAACTCCTCGCGCCGCGTCCCGGTGATGGAGGACATCAAGGTCACCCGTCTGATCAACGGGCCCGAGGCGTTCACCCCGGACAATGAGTTCTGCCTCGGCGAGAGCGACGTCGGCGGCTTCTTCGTCGCCGCCGGCTTCTGCGCGCACGGTCTCGCCGGCGCCGGGGGGATCGGCAAGGTGATGGCCGAGTGGATCGTCGCCGGCGAGCCGTCGCTCGACGTCTGGGAGATGGACATCCGCCGCTTCGGCCCCCACTACCGCTCGCCGGCCTACACGCTCAAGCGGGCCAAGGAGGTCTACGAGACGTACTACGACATCCGCTATCCCGGGCATGAGCGCCTCGCCGGCCGTCCGCTGCGCGTCTCAAGCGCGTATGCGTGGCACCGCGAGCACGGCGCCGCCTTCGGCGAGAAGTCCGGCTGGGAGCGGGTCAATTGGTACGAGGTCAATGCCGGCGAAGGGGACGAGTCGCTGCGCCCGGGGGGGTGGGCCGGGATGCACTGGTCACCGGCGATCGGCGCCGAACACCGGGCGACGCGTGAGGCCGCCGGCCTGTTCGATGAATCCTCGTTCGCCAAGCTCGAGCTGAGTGGGCCGGGCGCCGCCGAGCTGCTCGAGCGGCTCTGTGACAACAGGGTCGTTCGGGACGTCGGCGCCATCACCTACACCCAGATGCTCAACACCCGCGGCGGCATCGAGTGCGATTTCACCGTCGCGCGGGTCGAGCCGGAGGTCTTCCAGATCGTCACGGGCACGGCCTTCGGCAACCACGACGCAAGCTGGATGCGCCGCCATCTCCCCGCCGACGGCTCGGTCCGCCTCAGCGACGTCACCGCGCGCTGGGCGTGCTTCGGCCTGTGGGGGCCGCGGGCCTATGACGTGCTCGCCGCACTCACCCCCGACCCGCTCGACTTCGGCTACATGCGCCTGCGGGAGATCGCGGTCGGCGACGTCCCGGTGCGGGCGCTCCGGGTCACCTTCGTCGGCGAGTTCGGCTGGGAGCTCTACTGCCCGACCGAGTACGGGGCCGGACTGTGGCGCGCGTTGTGGGAGGCGGGCGGTCCGCACGGCCTGCGGGCGTGTGGCTACCGGGCGATCGACTCGCTGCGGCTCGAGAAGGGCTACCGGGTGTGGGCGGCTGACATCACCCCCGACGAGTCGCCGCTCGAGGCCGGCCTCGAGTTCTGCGTGCGGTCCGACAAGTCGTTCATTGGCTCCGGTGCCCTCGCCGAGCCCGACCGGCGACTGCGGTGCATCGTGCTCGACGATCCCCGGTCGGTCGCGCTCGGCAACGAGCCCGTGCGGCTCGAGGGCGAGATCCGTGGTCGCGTGACGAGCGGGGGCTACGGCTACACCGTGGAGCGATCGATCGCCTACGCCTATCTGCCGGCGACGGTCGCCGAGGGGACAGGGGTCGAGATCGACATCTTCGGGACCTGGGTGACGGGCACGGTCACCGCCGAGCCGCTGTTCGACGCCGCGGGCGAGCGCGTGCGGCGCGTCGCCGGGACACCGTAGAAACCCGTCGGGCACGTGTCGTAGAGGGCCCGCTGGACTCCACGCGGGGGCTCGGTTAGGTTGCAGGCGACCACTCAGGCGGCGTCGCTTCGTTGCCACGACCGGGAGCAAGGAGCAATGTTCAAGAAGATCATCTGCGCGACGGACGGATCGGAATCCGCGGAACAGGCGCTCGCGCTCGCCACCTCGCTTGCCACCGAGAGCGGAGGCTCTGTCGTCCTCGTCCACGCGATCGAGCACCTCACCGGGCCGGGCGCACGAGGCGGGCCGACCGCGGCCCCCGACGAGGACGAGCGAATCCTGAAGCTCAAGCAGCAGGTCGCCGACCTCGGGAGCAAGGGCGTCACCGCGTCTGAGCGCATCGTCGAGGCCGGCGTCAACCACACCGCGCACGTGATCGCCGACGTCGCCGTCGAGGAGCACGGCGATGTCATCGTCATCGGGACGCGCGGCCATACCGCGCTCGCCGGCCTGCTGCTCGGCAGCGTCGCCCAGCGGTTGCTGCACATCGCCGCCTGTCCCGTGCTCGTCGTTCCGAAGGTCTAGCCGAGTCGCGATCGGCGGCGCGCGCCGCCGCGCGGCGGGCAGGCCGCTACCCTTGCCCGCCCATGTCCGTCACCGTCGTCGGTTCCATCGCCTTTGACGCCGTAACCACACCGTTCGGCTCGCGCGAGCGCATGCTCGGCGGGTCCGCGGTTCACTTCGCGCTCGCCGCGTCGTTCTTCGACGAGGTTCACGTCGTCGGCCCCGTCGGCGAGGACTTCGGCTCCGAGGAGACGGCCGTGCTGCATGCGCGCGGGGTCAACACCGACGCTATCGAGCATGTGGCGGGCGGGCGCACGTTCTTCTGGCGAGGGGTCTACGGCTGGGATCTCAACGAGCGCGAGACGCTCGATACCCAGCTCAACGTATTCGCCGACTTCGCGCCCAAGCTGTCGCGCAGCTCCCAGGCGGCCGACGTCCTCTTCCTGGCCAACATCCAGCCCGACCTCCAGCGTGAGGTCCGCGCCCAGTGCCGTGAGGCCCGCTTCGTCGCGCTCGACTCGATGAACCTCTGGATCGAGACCGCGCAGGACTCGCTCGTGGCGGTGCTCGCCGAGGTCGACTGCCTGCTCCTCAACGACGCCGAGCTCCGGCAGCTCACGCGCGAGCCGAATCTCATCCGCGCCGCGCGCAAGATCCGCGAGTGGGGGCCGAAGGTGGTCGTCGCCAAGCAGGGCGAGTATGGCGCCGCGATGGTCACCGAGGAGGGCTTCTTCGCCCTGCCGGCGTTCCCGCTCGAGACGGTCGTCGACCCGACCGGCGCCGGCGACTCCTTTGCCGGGGGCTTCCTCGGCTACGTCGCCGCGCATCCCGATCAGGAGCCGGACCATGACCTCCTCGCGCGGGCGATGGCCTACGGCACGGCACTCGCGTCGTTCAACGTCGAGGAGTTCGGCACCGAGCGGGTCGCCCGGCTGACGAGCGAGGAGATCACCGCGCGGGTCGCCGAGCTCCAGCGGATCACGCGCTTCGTCGAGACTCCGGTCGCGCTGCGCGGCTGACGTCCGCCGCGGCACCGTATCCGTCGCTCGGCGCCTCGCTGACGCCCCCCGCAGCTCCCAGGGTCACCTCACTGACAAAACGTGCAATCCCCGCGCGTTCGGGGTACGATCCTCGCGACTGTGACGTGGGGATTTTTGTGGTTGATGCTGGCGCTCAAGCTGCCGCTGGCTGCGCTCATCTACATCTGCTGGTGGGCGATCAAGCAGGAGCCGGAGCAGCCGCCCGCCTCTGACGGAGGCGGCGGTGCCAAGCGGCCGCGGATCCACCCCCGCGAGCCCTTCCCGCGCCGTCCCCGTCGCGGCCCGCACGGCGACCCCGCCCCGCTGCCGCCGCCCCGGGTACGCACGACGCGCGCCCGTGCCCGCACCCTCGGCCACTGAGTCCCGAGGCCGGTCCTCGTCGCCGGCGCGGCAGGAGACGTCAGCGGTCCGCCCGCACTGCCAGACTTGGCGCCAGGATGAGTGAAAGCGTTTCAGGCGGCCTGTCGACCGAGGCCCGACCGGCCTCTGTGCTGTCGGACGGCACGATCCTGCGGCTCGTCGAAGAGGGGCACATCCGCATCGACCCCTGGGATTCCGCGCTCGTCCAGCCGGCGAGCGTCGATCTGCGGCTCGGCGACTCGTTTCGGGTGTTCCACAACCACCGGGCGTCGGGCATCGATCTGCGCAAGCCGCCGGAGAACCTCACCGAGGAGGTGATCGTCCCGCCAGACGAGTCGTTCGTCATCCATCCGGGTGAGTTCTGCCTCGGCCGCACGCTCGAGTGGGTCGAGCTTCCCGACGACATCGTCGCCCGGATCGAGGGCAAGAGCAGCCTCGGGCGCCTCGGCCTGATCGTCCACGCGACCGCCGGCTTCTGCGATCCCGGCTGGCGCGGGACGCTCACCCTCGAGCTCAACAACCTCACCCGCGTCCCGATCAAGCTCTACCCGGGGCTGCCGATCGCCCAGCTGTCGTTCATGTCGCTTGACCGGCCGGCCCTGCGGCCCTACGGCAGTCCGGGCCTCGGCAGCCATTATCAGGGCCAGCGAGCGGCGACCGAGAGCCGCTACGAAGGTGGGCCCGACGGTCCCCGGGAAGGTGCGCCCGACGGGCGCCGGATCGGATAGGCTCGCGGCGTGTTCAGCCTGCTGCTTGCCGCCGCCGAGCCCTCGCGCACCCCGTTCTTCATCGCCGGCGGCATCTTCGCGATCTACGCCGTCGTGCTCGGCGTGATCGGCATCACCCAGCCCGAGTTTCCCTACGGCGCCCGCGGTGCTCGCGCGGTCATGGCCGTCAGCTTCCTGCTGATGGCCCTGACGATCGCGATGGCGGTCGTCACCGACCCCTGACGCCGCGCGAGCCGCTCGCACCACGCTACTCGCCGGAGCCGCCCGGGTACTAGAGTCTGGAACGGACTCCTCCGGTCAGAACACCGGCGCGGAGGGATCATCTGTAATGCGCGAGAGGAGTGCCGATGGCCACGGATACCCAGCGAGAGGACGGAGCCGGCGTAGGCACGGGCAGCGGCACGCTGACCGTGACCGACAATCGCACGGGCAGGCAGTACGAGATCCCGATCGATGACGGGACGATCCGCGCGACCGAGCTGCGCAAGATCAAGGTCGCCGACGACGACTTCGGCCTGATGACCTACGACCCCGCCTACATGGCGACGGCGTCGTGCCGCTCGGCGATCACCTTCATCGACGGCGATCAGGGGATCCTCGAGTACCGGGGCTATCCGATCGAGCAGCTCGCCGAGAAGTCGAGCTACCTCGAGGTCGCCTATCTGCTGATCCATGGCGAGCTGCCGACCTCCAGCCAGCTCGCCGAGTGGACCCACGAGGTGACGATCCACACCTTCGTGCACGAGAACATCAAGGAGTTCATGCAGGGCTTCCGCTACGACGCGCATCCGATGGGCATGCTGCTGGCGTCGGTCGGGGCGCTGTCCACCTTCTATCCGGAGGCGAGCCGGATCAAGGACGTGGAGTGCCGTGACATGCAGGTCGTGCGGCTCATCGCCAAGATGCCGACGCTGGCCGCGTTCTCCTACCGGCACAACCGCGGGATGCCGTACGTCTATCCGGACAACGACCTGTCCTACGCGGGCAACTTCCTCTCGATGATCTACAAGATGACCGAGCTGAAGTACGAGCCCGATCCACGGCTCGAGCGCGCGCTCGACGTCCTCTTCATCCTCCACGCCGACCACGAGCAGAACTGCTCGACGAGCGCGGTGCGGAGCGTCGGCTCCTCGCAGGTCGACCCCTATTCCGCGGTCGCCGCGGGCGTCGCGGCCCTCTACGGCCCGCTGCACGGTGGGGCCAATGAGGCGGTGCTGCGAATGCTGCGGCGGATCGAGTCGGCCGAGAACGTCCCGGACTTCATCCAGGGCGTGAAGGACGGCAAGGAGCGGCTGATGGGCTTCGGCCACCGCGTCTACAAGAACTTCGACCCGCGGGCGCGGATCATCAAGCGGGCGTGCGATGACGTGTTCGAGGTGACGGGCAAGAACCCGCTACTCGACATCGCCACCGAGCTCGAGAAGATCGCGCTCGAGGACGAATACTTCGTCTCCCGCAAGCTCTATCCGAACGTCGATTTCTACTCCGGCCTGATCTACGAGGCGCTCGGGATGCCGGTCGAGATGTTCCCCGTGCTGTTCGCCATCGGGCGCACGAGTGGCTGGATCGCCCAGTGGCTCGAGATGATCGACGATCCCGAGCAGAAGATCGCCCGGCCGCGGCAGATCTACACCGGGCCGCGGACGCTCGACTACGTGCCGATGGACGAGCGCGGGTAAGCGCCCCGGACAGCCGTCCCTGCAGTTCCTCCCGCTATGCGGGAGAAACTGCAGGGTGACGACCGTGTGACGACGCCCACAGTCGCGGTGGCGTGTGCTGCCTACCCTCGCTGGAATGGACGTCGTGCGCCTTCATAGCGGCAGGCAGGTTGCGATCCGGCCGATCGGTCCGGACGACGGTCCGAGCCTCCAGGCGGCGTACGGCCGGCTGTCCGATCGCTCGCGGTACGGCCGCTTCCTGGCGCTCAAGCCGCATCTCACCAGCACCGAGACCCAGTACCTCGTCGGAGTCGACGGCACCGACCACGTCGCGCTCGTGGCCACGCCCATCGACGACCCCGAGCGGATCCTCGGCGTCGCTCGGTTCGTCCGGCTGCCCGACGACCCCGGGGCGGCGGAATTCGCCATCGTCGTCGGCGACGATCATCAGCGCGACGGCCTCGCCACCACGCTCATGGAGCACCTCGCGCTCGTCGCTCGCGGCTGCGGCATCCACCGCTTCCGGGCGACGATGCTCGCCGCCAACCTCGCCGCCCACCGCCTCGTGCACTCGATGCCCGGCGAGGTCGTGCTCGAGCAGCGCGACGGCACGATTGACGAGATCGACATCGAGCTCGCGCACTGAGCCGCGCCACCGGCACTGAGCCGCGCCCGGGCCCGCTCGTGCGATGATCGCGCCGTGTCCTGGAAGGTGACCGTGCGCAACGGACCGAAGGTCGAGCGTCTGCACTTCGCCGACCTCGACCAGGCGCTCGCCGCCGCCGAGCGGCGCGCCCGTGAGCTGGCCGGCCAGACCTCGAAGAAGGCGGTCGACGTCAAGTTCCGCACCTACGAGCCGGTCCAGCAGGTCGCAGCCCGGATCGAGCTCGCCGGACCCCAGCGGCTCGTGCCGCGCGTCCGGGCGGGGCTCGACGTCCGCGGCGACGGCTCGACCGAGGCCTACTTCGGCCGGCTGCGGCGCGAGGTCGTCGAGCCGCGCAAGGGTGAGACGCCCTACCGTGCGCTGCGCCGGGTGGTCACGGCACAGGGCGAGAGCTGACCGCCGGCGCCCCGGGGAACGCCGGCGCCCGGGGCGTCAGGCCCCGGGCCGCGCCATGTCGAGGAAGCGGTGGCAGATCCCGCGCCCGACCGCGTTCCAGGCCGTCATCAGAGCGTCGGTGCGGTCGCGCAGGGCCGCCCAGTCCAGTCCGAGGGCGACGGCGTCCTCGTCGGTCTCGTAGTCCTCGATCCAGCTCAGCGCGTCCTCGCGGGATACCTCGGCGTGGAACTGGATCCCCCACGCGCAGCGGCCGACCCGGTACGCCTGCAGGCAGCGCTCGCTCGTGGCGAGCGCGACCGCCCGGTCGGGCAGGGCAACCTCGTAGCTGTGCCACTCGAAGGCGAGGAAGCGGGGTGTGAGCGGCCCGATGAGCGGGTCGGCCGACCCCTCGGCGCTCACGTCGATCTCGAACCAGCCGATCTCCGGGAGGCCCGCCCGCCCGGCGCGCGCACCCGCCGCCTCGCCGAGCAGCTGTGCCCCGAGGCACACCGCAAGCTGTGGCACCCCCCGCTCGAGCAGGTCGGCGAGCAACCGCCGCTCCGGCGCCAGCCATGCGTTGGCGTCGTGCTGGTCGACATGGGCCGCGCCGCCGAAGGTGAGCACCGCGTCACACGTGAACGGGTCGATCGGAGGCGGACCGCCGTCGGCAACGTCCCACTGCTCGGTCCGCCAGCCGCGCTCGGCGAGCACCTCCCCGAACACGCCGGCCCCCGCGTCGGGCTGGTGGACGATGGCGAGGGCGCGCGGCGGGCTCACAGCACGAGGGTCGCGCCGTGCCGGCGCAGCCATCGCGACTGCTCGCGGTAGTCCGGACAGCGTCCGGCGAGCAGCGCCCAGAAGCGTGGGGAGTGGTCCATCACCTCGAGGTGGCAGACCTCATGCCAGACGACGTAGTCGAGCACGGGCTCGGGGGCAAGCAGAAGCCGCCAGTTGAAGCTCATCGCGCCGCTCCGCGAGCAGCTTGCCCACCGCGTGCGCTGGCCGCGGATGGTGAGCTGGGCATAGTCGGTGCCGGCCGTGGCGCAAGCTCGGTCCAGGCGCGGTGCGATCTCGTGGCGGGCGGCCCGTCGGTACCAGCGCTCGAGCGCCGGCGTGCGCTCGGCGCCGGGTGGCACGAACAGCACCTCGCCGCGCCGGTGCACACGGGTGCGGCCTGGCTCGGGCACGGTGCTCAGCAGCCGGCCGAGGTACGGCACCGCACTCCCGCGCTCCGACACCGCCGCCCGGGCTCGGGCGAGCTCGCCGACCCGCCGTTCGATCCACGGGCGCAGCTCGGAGATCGCCGCCGCCGCCTCGCGCTCGGCGGCGCGGCGGGGCAGCACGACCTCGACGCCCCGGGCCGGGTCGACTGTCACCCGGACTCGTCGTGCCCGCTCGGATCGGCGGACGCTATAACGGATCTCTTCCATCGCGGGACAGGGTACGGTGCTCGGGAGACATGCCCGGCATCCCCGCGCTCGCCCAGCCACTGCGGGACGGTCGCGTGAGCGTCCGCCCCGCCGTCGAACGGGACATCCCCGAGATCCTGATCGCCTACGAGGACGATCCGCAGATGCACCTGCGCCTCGGCGAGGCCCGGCCGCCGAGCGGCGCCGAGCTCGGCAGCCGCGTCGACCGGGCGCAGGACGACCTCGCGGCCGGGCGGCTCGTGCGCTTCACGATCCTCGTCGACGACGCTGAGGACTGCCGCGGTCAGATCACCGTGCACACGATCGACTGGGAGCATCGGCGCGCCGAGCTCGGCATCTGGGTCGCGTCGCAGTTCCGTCGTCAGGGGATCGCGACGACGGCGCTGCGCCTCGTCGCCGACTGGCTGTTCGCTGCCTGCGGCCTGCAGCGCGTCACCGTGCTCACCGAGCCGGCCAATCAGGGGATGCTCGGCGCTGCTGAGGCCGCGGGTTTCGTGCACGAGGGCGTCCTGCGCGCCTACACGCTCGAGCGGGGCGCGCGAGTCGACTGCGCGATCCTCTCCCTGCTTCCCGGCGATCTCGCATGAGCTCGCGCAAGCAGTGGCGAGTGATTCTGCCGCCCGGGGTCCGGCCCCCGTTCGAGGTCTACGTCAACGGGGTGCGCCAGGAGCTCGGCGTCGACTACCGGGTGTCGGCGGGCGAGCTGCTGTTCGACCGCGAGCTCGTCCGCCAGAAGCTCGGCGTCAGGGCGTGGCTGATCGGCTTCTGGGGGATCGGGACCTACAAGCGCAACGACGAGATCGACGTGCGCTACGAGGTCGACGGGCGGACGACCGTCGCCCAGGCGCTCGAGGTCATTCCGCCGTCCTGACGACCTCGCGGCGCACCCACGGCTGGAGCAGCCGCAGCGCCGAGAGGATGGCCCGCGTGGCCGGCGAGCGGTTGAGCGTGTAGAAGTGGATGCCGGGCGCGCCGCGGGCGAGCAGCTCGGCGCACTGGAGCGTCGCATGGGCCACGCCGAGCTGGAGCACGGCGTCACGGTCCTCGGCACGCCACTCGAGCGCCGCGAGCAGCCGCTCGGGGATCGTCGCGCCGCACATGCCGGTGATCGTCTTGATCTGGCCGACGTCGGTGATCGGCATGACGCCGGGGAGGATCGGGACGTCGATACCGGCCTCGCGGGCCTCGTCGACGAAGCGGAAGTAGAGCTCGTTGTCGAAGAACAGCTGGGTGATGAGGAACGACACCCCGGCGTCGACCTTCTCCTTGAGAAAGCGCAGATCGTGAGCGAGATCGCGCGCCTCGGGGTGGACCTCGGGGAAGCACGCCGCCCCGGTGCAGAAGGGGTAGTCCTCGGCGATCAGCGCCGCGAGCTCGGTCGAATAGTGCAGCCCGCCCGGGTGGGGCCGCCATTCCGTCTCGCCCCGGGGCGGGTCGCCGCGCAGCGCGAGCACGTTCTCGATGCCGGCGCGCTGCATGCCGTCGAGGATCCCGTGGAGCTCCTCGCGGGTCGCCCCCACGCAGCTGAGATGGGCCATCGCCTCGATGCCCAGGCTCCCCTTGATCCAGTGGGTGAGCTCGACCGTCTTGTCACGGGTTGTGCCGCCGGCGCCGTAGGTCACCGAGACGAAATCGGGATCGAGTGCGGTCAGCGCCTCGAGCGTCGCGCGCAGGTTCCTCTCCCCCTCGTCGGTCTTGGGGGGAAAGAACTCGAAGGAGAACACCGGTCCCTCGCTCCCGGCAATGAGCTCATCGATCCTCACGCTGCGGGGCAGCCTAGCAACATTGACAAGAGCGTGTCAAGGTTGGGTCCGCCAGCGCTCTGCGGCACCGTCCGGCTCCCGGCTCGCGCGCCCCTCGACCTCGAGGTGGCGCAGGTAGGACAGCGTCTCGGCCAGCCACCACGATCCCGTGTACCGGCTCATCGGCTCGCCGTAGACGTGGGGGATGATCTCGACGACGGTCTGTGGCCCGGACCGCAGCGCCCCGAGCACCGCGTCGAGGCGCTCGTGCACGAGCGCGCGATTGCCCTCGACGTGGCCGTGGACGTCGACGAACGGACGGCCGTGACCGGACAGGCACAGCCGCGCGTCGAGCTCGTCGACGACCTCGAGCGAGCGCAGGAACTCCCCGGCCGGGTCCGGCGTCCAGCCGTAGTCGTAGAACAACGAGATCCGGCCGAGCAGATGGTCGCCGGAGATGAGCAGCCGCCGCTCACGCTGGAAGAGGCAGACGTGGGACGGGGCGTGGCCCGGGGTCTCATAGACCTCCCACTCGCCGAGGTCGGTGCCGATCGAGACGCCGGGGAGCAGGTCCCGGTCGGGGGGCACGACGGCGGCGACCCCGGAGGGCATCTCCCGGACGCGCTCGGCGTAGCGGCGCAGCGCATCCTCCGGCACCCCGCTCTGGCGCCCGACCTCGATCCGGCGCTCGATCGCCCGCTTGGGGTCGGCCTGCGAACGGAAGGCGTGGGCGTGGTTGGGATGCATCCACATCTCGCACCCCGCGCGCTCGATGATCGGCGCCGCCTGGCCCCAGTGGTCGGAGTGGGCGTGGGTGATGATGAGCAGGCGCACATGCTCGAGCTTGAGGTTGACCTGCTCGAGGGCGCGCTCGAGCTGGGCCAGCGACCCCGGCTGATGCATCCCGGTGTCGACGAGCACGATCCCAGAGCCCGCGGCGATCGCCCAGGCATTGCAGTGGGGGACGCCGGGCCAGGGCAGCGGCAGCCGCAGCCGCCACAGTCCCGGGATCACGCGCTCGCCGCGCCCGAGCTCTCGGGGCTTGGTCATGGTGACGGACGATATTGGCGGCGCGTAGACTGCGCGGGCCGATGGCCAGCACGACGGAAATCGCCAAGCGCTACTTCGATGCCCTCGGGGCCCGTGACCTCGACGCTGCGGTGAGCTGCTGGCGCCCGGGATCGATCGATCGCTTCGTCGGCGGCGAGGAGCTGATCGCCCCCGACGGCGTCCGCGACTACTTCGCCGGGTTGTTCGCCGCGTTCCCCGACTTCCACATGGAGGTCGTCGATCTGACGACCTTCCGCAGCCGCACCGCGGTGCGCTGGAAGGCGACGGGCACGTTCGCGGGGCCCGGCAGCTTCCAGGGCTTCGCTCCCAACGGCGCCACCGTCGTCGTCGAGGGCTGCGACGTGGTCACCGTTGTCGACGACGAGATCATCGGCAACGAGGCATATCTCGACACCGGCGACCTCGCGCGCCAGCTCGGCCTGCTCCCGCCCGCCGGCTCCAAGGCCGAGGCGCGGATGGCCCAGCTCGTCAATCTCCGCACCCGGATGCACGACGCGATGCACGGCGCCGTCGCCGAGTCGATCGCCGAGGGCGTCTGGGTCGTGCGCGGCGGCAGGCCGAAGACGATGAACGTCTACCTGATCGCCGACGAGGGCGGGTTGACGATGTTCGACGCGGGCATCTCGGACATGGCCGGCGCGCTGCGCAGCGTGACCGCGCGGCTCGGCGGCCTCAAACGGATCGTCCTCGGCCATGCCGACTGCGACCACCGCGGGGCCGCGCCGGCCTTCGACGTCCCGGTCTACTGCCATCCGCTCGAGCGCGACGCGGCGCAGTCGGAGAGCGCATTTCGCACCTACTGGGACCTCTCCAAGCTCAAGCCGTACGCCCGGCCGGTGTTCCCCAAGCTGTTCCAGAGCTGGGACGGCGGCGCGGTGCAGATCGCCGGCACGCTCGAGGAGGGCGACGAGGTCGCCGGCTTCCGCGTGATCCATCTGCCCGGGCACGCCCCCGGTCTCATCGGCCTGTTCCGCGAGTCCGACCGCCTCGCGCTCGTCTCCGACTGCTTCTACACGCTCGATTCGCAGACCGGGCGATCGAATGCGGCCCATGTGCCGCACGCCGCGTTCAACTTCGACACCGAGCAGGCTCGCGCATCGATCCGCAAGCTCGCGACGTTCGACCCGCTCACCGTTTGGGCCGGGCACTCCCACCCCGTCACCGGCGACGTCGCCGCCCAACTCGATGCCGCCGCGGCGGCGCCCGCGGTCTAGGCCTCGCGGCGTGGCCCGGCGGCAGCGGCAGCGGCAGAAGCTCACCGCGCCGACGAGCGACTATCCGGACAGCGAGGGCAACGTGCTCACGCTACGCGGCTCGCTCACCCCGGCCACACGCCTCGAGTACGCGCGCGTGTTCGAGGGCGGCCTGCACCAGGAGGATGCCTGGGCCCGGGCGCTCGAGTTTCTGTTCGAGCGTCTCGCCGTCGCCTGGACGATCGCCGGCGTGCGCACTGGCCGCCAGAAGGAGCTGCTCGCCCGCTACCGGGTGGCCTCGGCGGCCGAGCGCCGGTTCGTTCGCGACGCGGTCCGCGCCCACGTCGAGGCCAACTTCCCTGACCTGACGGCGCCATGATCGATCCCGAGGCATTCGCGACCCTCCTCTGCGACTGGTGTCTGGAGCTGGAGGAGAGCGACCAGGTGCTGATCTCGACGAGCACGCTCGCGGCGCCGCTCGTCGTCGCGCTGCACCGCGCGGTCCTCACGCGGGGGGCGTGGCCGCTGCTGCGCGTCGCGCCCCCCGAATGCGGCTTCGACTTCTACACCCATGCCCGCGAGGGCATGCTCGACGGCTTCGCTCCGCTCGAGCTGATCGAGACCCGGGAGGCCGACGCGGTGCTCGCGGTGATGGCACCCGCCAACACCCGCGCGCTGGCCGGCGTCGATCCGGCGCTCATCACCCGCGCCGGCCGTGCTCGCCAGCCGATCCAGGAGCAGCGGCTGTCCAAGCGCTGGTGCGGAACCCAGTGGCCGACGCCGGCACTCGCCCAGCAGGCGGCCATGGGGGAGGCCGACTACGAGCGCTTCCTGGGCGGCGCGCTGTTCCTCGACCAGGCCGATCCCGCCGTCGCCTGGCGCGCCCTCTCCGAGCGCCAGGAGCGCCTCGTCGAGCGCCTGCGCTCGGCGCAGGAGATCCACATCGAGGCGGAGGGCACAGATCTCACGCTGCAGGTCGGTGGGCGGACGTGGGTCAACTCCGACGGTCGCCACAACATGCCCAGCGGCGAGGTGTTCACCGGGCCGCACGAGCGCTCGGCGCAGGGCACGATCCGCTTCACGGTCCCGTCGAGCCCGCGCGGCGTCGAGGTGAGCGACGTCGAGCTCACGTTCCGCGACGGCGAGGTCGTCGCCGCCCGCGCGGATCGCGGCGAGGAGTATCTCGAAGCGGCACTGGCCACCGATGCCGGCGCCCGCTTCCTCGGCGAGCTTGGGATCGGCACCAACGTCGGGATCGATCGCCCGACCGGCTCGATCCTGCTCGACGAGAAGATGGCGGGGACCGTTCACCTCGCGCTCGGACGTTCCTATCCTCAGACCGGTGGCGAGAACAGCTCCGCACTGCATTGGGATCTCATCTGTGATCTGCGCCAGGGTGGCCGCCTGTCGGCGGACGGCGAGCCGATCGTCGCGTCCGGACGCGTCGTTGAGTAGCTGGAGCCATTAGATGCGGCGCACGAAGATCGTCGCGACGATCGGTCCCGCGTCGCGTGACCCTGACACCCTCGCGCGGATGGTGCAGGCCGGGATGGACGTCGCGCGGCTGAACTTCTCGCACGGCGACCGTGAGATCCATGCCGAGAATGTCGAGCGCGTGCGGGCGGCCGCGGCGAGCGTCGGGCGTCAGGTGGCGATTCTCCAGGATCTCCCCGGTCCGAAGATCCGCATCGGAGCGGTGCAGGACGGCCTCGTCGAGCTCAAGCCCGGCGATCAGCTCACCTTGTGCTGCGGCAGCAACGCGGTCGGCACCGAGCGTCGCCTGACGGTGAGCTGGGTCGGCCTCGCGGAGGCGGTCGACCCCGAGGACGTCATCTACCTCGCCGACGGCGCGATCCGGCTGCGCGTCACCTCGGTCCGCGTCGGCGACGGGGAGATCGAGACCGCGGTCGAGGTCGGCGGCGCGGTCGCCTCGCGCCAGGGTCTCAACATCCCCGGTTCGACGCGCGGTCTCGCGGCCGTGCCCGAGGAGGACCTCGACATGCTGCGCTTCGGCGAGTCGATCGGCGTCGACGTCGTCGCGCTGTCGTTCGTGCGGACCGCCGAGGACGTGACGAGCGTGCGCCGCCACACACGCCTGCCGCTCGTGGCCAAGATCGAGAAGCCGCAGGCCGTCGACGCCGCCGACGACATCATCCGGGCGGCCGACTGCGTGATGGTCGCCCGCGGCGACCTCGGGATCGAGCTGCCGATCGAGGAGGTGCCGCTCGCCCAGAAGCGCTTGCTGAGGATCGCCGGCCGGCTCGCGCGCCCGTCGATCACCGCCACCCAGATGCTCGACTCGATGGTCTCCTCCTCACGGCCCACCCGCGCCGAGGTCGCCGACGTCGCCAACGCGATCCTTGACGGCACCGACGCGGTGATGCTCTCCCAGGAGACGGCGATCGGCAGCTACCCGACCGAGGCGGTGGCGATGATGGCGTCGATCGCCGAGCGGGTCGAGACCCAGCTTCCGTACCGCGATTGGAACGAGGACCGCGTGCGCCGCGACGCCCGCGATCCCGCCTACACGGTCGCGTACAGCGCCTGCGCCGCCGCCCGGGACCTGCACCTCGCCGCGCTCGTCGTCCCGACGCTCTCCGGTCGCTCGGCCCGGCTGCTCTCCGCCCATCGGCCGCAGGTCCCGATCCTCGCCCTCTCGCCCGGCCGCGAGACGGTCCGCCGTTGCAGCTTCATGTGGGGCGTACAGGCCGGCTCGATGCGTCGGCACGAGATCACCGAGGCGCTCATCGCCGATGCCGCGCGCCGCGTCGTCGAGCTCGGGTGGGTCAAGCGCGGCGCCCGCGTCGGCATCACCGCCGGGCTGCCGAGCGGCCGTCCGGGCACGACCAGTCTCGTGCAGATTCAACGCGTGTAGTACTTTTGGTGGATACCGGGACCGGGGGCTGCGGTGCAGTTCCGCAGGCGGTCACGGGATTTGGCGCGTGGTCGCTCCGCTTGCGGGGCGACCACGAGTCATTGGGGATGCCCGCGCCTACGCGCCGACCCGGCCGCGAGCGTAGAACTCGGCCTCGGCGTGGCCGAGCTCGGTCTCGGGGTCATCGCCGTAGAACCACTCGCGGGCCACGCGATGGAAGTTGCCGCGGGCTCGCAACTGCGCGATCACCGCGAGGGTCAGCACCTCCATGCGCCGGCCGAACAGGTGGTCCGGCGGGGCCGACTCATGACGGAGCTGCCCGAAGTACTCGGAGCGCGGATCGCTCATGTCGATCAGCACCTGCGTGGCGTACTCCGGCGTGAGCTCGACGTAGGCGTCGGTCGTGTACCACGAGGTCGCGGCGCGGAAGTGCTCGAGCACGCGGTCGGGGTCGAACTTCTCCGGCGAAGGAAAGAACCCGGTCTCCGTACCGAGCCGCATGATCGTGTCCTTGTCGCCCTCGATCACCGCGCGGGCGACGGCGATCTCGAGCTCGACCGAGCCGGCCGGCATCCGCTTGAACAGGCCGAAGTCGAAGAACGCGAGCCGACCGTCGGCGAGCAGCATCGAGTTCCCCGGGTGCGGGTCACCGGAGAACTGGTGGTGGCGGTACAGGCAGCCGAAGTAGAAGCGGAACAGGACCTCGCCGATCCGGTCGCGCTCCTCCTGGGGGTAGCCCTTGAGAACCTCGAACCCGACGCCCTCGACGTACTCGGAGACGAGCACACGCTCATGGGACAGCGAGGTGATCACCTGCGGGACGTGGATGAACGGGTGCCCACGGAAGATGCGCCCGAGCGTCCGCTGGTTCTGAGCCTCGAGCTCGTAGTCGAGCTCTTCGTGGATCCGCTCGCGGATCTCGTTGCCGATCGCCTGCGGGTCCATCCCGGGGGCGATCCGCTTGGCGAGTCGCAGGATCAGCCCGAGGTTCTGCATGTCGGCCCGCACCGCGGCGGCGACGCCTGGGTACTGGACCTTGACCGCCACCTCCTGACCGTCCTGCAGCCGGGCTCGGTAGACCTGGCCGATCGAAGCAGCGGCGATCGGCTCCTCGTCAAAGTCGTCGAACACGTCGCCGAGCCGCTCGCCGAGGTCGTCCTCGATGACCTTGCGCATGTCCTTGAACGTCACCGTCGGGGCGGCGTCCCGCAGCGCGGCGAGCTTGCGCTGAAACTCCTCGCGGTACTCCTCGGGGACGAGCCCGACGTCGAGGAACGACATGACCTGGCCGACCTTCATCGCGGCGCCCTTCATCGTCCCGAGCGCCTCCACGATCTGCTCGGCGGCCTCGACGTGCCGCCGCTCGAGGGCGACCTGACGGCCCTCCTTGGTGCGCGTCACGTTGGCCGCGTGCGTACCGGCCTGGCGGATCGCCTGACCCGCGGCGAGCCCCCCGATTCTGGCGGTGCGCCCCACGCGTGAGGTGGGGATCTTGTCTTTGGCCACTGCCCCCCTGATCTTACTTGGGCGACTGACCGTTATCCGGCGCGCCAACCGCGACCTGCGACCCGGGGACGATGTCGTCCGCCCCGTCGGGCCAGCGGATCCAGGCCTTGTGGCCGCCGTCGTAGTCGTCGCCGAGCAGGATCAGGGTCGCCGGGTCGCCGAGCGCGGTACAGAACTGTTCGCCCTCGGGGTCGAGCCCGCGCCAGATCCGCACGAACTTGTTGTGCTCGAGCTCGCCGGCCACCGTCGTCGGATCGGTGTGGCCGGGATGGATGCGCGTCTGCGGCGGCAGCGTCAGCAGCGTGTCCATGATCGAGTGCTTGAGATCGGCGTAGGTCGTGTGGCCCGGCGCTCGGACGCCCCCGACCGAGCCCTTGAAGAGCGTGTCGCCGGTGAACACGTCGTTGCCGTTGACGAGCAGCGACACCATTCCCGCGGTGTGACCCGGGGTGTGCAGCGGCACGATCTCGAGCGCGCCGGAGTGGAGCGCCGTGCCAGGCACGAGCGCGCCGGTGGCGCCGGGCACGAGCTCGCGCTCGAGCGGATGGATGAGCACCGGGGCGTCGGGAAACCGTGCCGTCACCTGCTCGAGCTCGGCGATGTGATCGTGGTGGTGGTGGGTGAGCAGCACGTGGGTGAGCCGGAAGCGCATCCGGTCGATGACCGCGAGCAGCGGTTGCACCGGGCCACCGGCGTCGATCATCACCGCGTCGGAGCCGAGCTCGTCGGCGACGAGGTAGGTGTTCGACAGCCACGGGTCGCTCATCGAGCGTTCGATGATCATGGACCTGAGCCTATCGGGGTATAGGCTGACCGACGTTATGAGCCTCATTCACACCTGTTACCGCATCACCGACATCGACCGCTCGGTCGCGTTCTACGAGGCCCTGGGCTTCACGGAGGCCGGTCGCCTCCCGATCCGCGACGAGGCGATCAACGTGTTCATGGGCCTGCCCGAGGACGGGCCCGAGCCGCGCCTCGAGCTCACGTACAACATCGGCCAGGACGAGCCCTACGACCTCGGCACCGGCTACGGCCACATCGCCATCACCGCCGCCGACCTCGACGCCACGCTTGCGCGCCTCGCTGCCGTGGGGATCGAGCCCGAGCGCCCGCCCTACAGCGTCCGCGAGGGTGGCTCGCGACTGTGCTTCGTGCGTGACCCCGACGGCTATCGGATCGAGCTGATCGAGCGCGGCTGATCCCGGGCGCCCGCGTCCCTGGCCGGGATAGGGGTACCTTAAGCGGTAGATGTCGGATACGAGCAAGATCGCGCTGCTGCTGAAGGCCTTCACCCAGGCGGTGGCCGCGCACGATCGCGAGAACCCCACCCATCACACCTGGGGGATCGGGATGGCGCACTTCGACATCGAGCGCCTCGGCCTCGAGGATGGCGAGGAGATCCTCCCCGGGCTCGTGCTTCAGGCCGACGGCGGCGCGACGGGCGCCTTCCGCATCCTCTGCGATGGCGACCACGACGAGGGAGCGGTCGAAGAGGAGGAGGAGTTCGTCGACGCGATCGCCTCCGAGGAGATCGCCGAGCCGGTGTTCGCTCCCGGCGGGGGCACCCCGCCCCCGCTCAAGCCGCCGCTGTAGCGCCACACGACGCCGCTGTCGCGTCGCACGATGCCGCTGTCGCGTCACACGACGGGTGGCGCGATCCCCGCTCGGGCCGCGACTCGCGCGGCGAGCCGGGTGAGCGTCGGGCACGGGATCTCGTGGCGCTTGGCGGCCCGCAGCACGGCGCCGGCGATCGCATCGAGCTCAGGCTCGCGCCCGGCGGCGATGTCACGACGCATCGAGGAGCCGAGCTCGGGGTGTGCGTCGTCGAGCTCGGCGAGCGTCGCCGCCGGGTCCAGCCGTGCGCCGTCGGCCGCCCCGACGGCGGTCACCTCCGCGATGCAGGCCACGAGGGCCGCGCGCCACTCGGGGTCGCTGCGGATGACGCCGATCGGCTCGTCGCTCGCGCTCGTCGTGCAGGCGAGGGCGCTCAGTCGCGCGAGTTTCGACCACAGGATCTGCGCCTCGCTGCTGCCGATCTCGACCGGGATCTCGGCAGTGCGCAGCCGGTCGGCGAGCCGCTCGAGCTCCGGGCGCAGTTGTGCGTTGTCGGCGGCAAGCTCGACCCGCAGGAACGGGCTCGTCTGGACGATCTCGCCCGGACCCACCCGATCGGACTCGATCCGGATCGTCCCGGCGGCGACCGCGCCGTCGCCGAACCGCGCCCGCAGCACGGCCATGTGATCGAGCCCGTTGAGCAGCGGGACGACGAGGGTCGGTGCGGCCGCGATCCGCTCGAGCGCCGCGCCGAGGCCGGTCGCTTTTGTGGCGACGATCAGCGTCTGCACTGGGGCGTCGAGCCGAGCGACCGCGGGTGGGTGGGCGACGAAATCGCCGAGCCGCACACTGCGGACGGTGATCCCCCGCGTGTCGATGACGGCGACGGTCTCCTCGCGCGCGACGATCACCGGCCGCTCGCCGGCGCGGGCGAGGGCGGCGGCGAGAAAGCCGCCGACGCCTCCGGGCCCGAGAACGGCGGTCGTGCTCACGTGCGTGGCCACGAATGGGCAGGCTGCCAGAGCCGGCGGGGATATGCTCGGCCCATCTCGCCTGCGCCCGCCTCCATCGTCCGCCGTATCCGCCAGGGGACGTACTCGATCGTGGCCCGCGACGGGCTGAGCCGCGCGCTCGGCGTCGCCGTCCAGTCCCACTGGTTCTCCGTCGGCCCGCTCGTGCCCTGGGCGCGCCCGGGCGTCGGCGCCGTCGCCACGCAGTCCAACGTCGAGGTGAGCTACGGCCCCCGGGGGCTCGAGTTGATGCAATCGGGCGTCCCCGCCGCCGAGGCGCTCGCGCGGCTGCTCGCCGCCGACCCGAACGCGGCCACCCGCCAGGTCGCGTTCGTCGACGCCGAGGGGCGGGCGGCGGCCCACACCGGTGAGAGCTGCATCCCCTTCGCCGGTCACGTCGCCGGCGAGGGCGTCTCCTGTCAGGCGAACATCATGGCCAGCGCTCGGGTGTGGCCGGCGATGCTCGCGGCCTACGAGGCTGCCTCGGGCCCGCTCCCCGCGCGACTGCTCGCGGCGTTGCAGGCCGCCGAGTCCGAGGGCGGCGACATCCGCGGGCGCCAATCAGCGGCGATCCTCGTCGTCCCCGCCGAAGGTGAGCCCTGGCAGACCGCGATGTCGCTACGGGTCGAGGACGATCCGGCGCCGCTCTCCGAGCTCGCGCGCCTGATCGCCCTGCACGACGCCTACGCGCTCGCCGACCACGGCGACGAGCTCACCGCCGAGGGTCGATACGTCGAGGCCGCGGCACATTTCCGGCGGGCGAGCGAGCTCGCGCCTGACAACCACGAGCTGCGCTTCTGGGCCGGCCTCGGCGCCGCCCAGACCGGCGACCTCGACTCCGCGGTGCAGGACGTCCGCGCCGCGATCGCCGCCCAGCCCGGCTGGCGGGAGCTGCTGCCCCGCATCCCGCCGGAGGTCGCGCCGATGGCGGCGGTCGTGCTCGGACGTCTCGACGCGGATCCCGGTCGCGCCGCCGGGGCTACGGGTCGATCAGCACCCCGGGATTGAGCGCTCCGGTCGGGTCGACGGCCGCCTTCGCGGCTCGCAGGGCGACGGCGAACGGATCAGGTCGCTGCCGGTCGTACCACGGGCGGTGATCGCGCCCGACGGCGTGGTGGTGGGTGATCGTCCCGCCGCACTCGATGACCGCGTCCGAGGCCGCCCGCTTGACCTGCGCCCACTGCGCGAGCTCATCGCCCCGGCGGGCGGGCGCGAGGACGGTGTAGTACGGCGCGGGGCCGTCGGGGTACACGTGCGTGAAACGGGACGTCACCGAGCCGGCGCCGTAGACGTCGTGCACGGCCCCGCGCACCCGCTCCATCACCGTCGCATGGAAGTCCGGGAACCGGTCCCAGGTCACCGCGGTCTCGAACGTCTCCGAGAGCACGCCCATCGCGACGAACGTGTCACGCAGGTAGGGCGCCCGCAGGAACGCCTCGCGCCAGCTGCCGACGGCGTCGGTCCGGGCCGCGTCGCTGCCCGTCGGCTCGGCGCCTTCGGACCCGCCGCCGCCCGGCCGCTCCCAGCGCCCGCCGTGATCCCGGCAGCACTCGAGGGCGAGAGCCATCCACGGCTCGACGTCGTGATCCGCGGACTCGAAGCCGAGCACGAGGAGCGCCTGCGAGCCGTCGCCGGCGCCGGTGAGCCGGGCCTCGCCGGGATCGATCAGCCGGCAGTTCGCCGGGTACAGGCCGGACTGCGAGAGCGCACGGACCGCGGTGGCGCCGGCGGCGAAATCGGCGAATCGCACCGGGGCCGAGGCGCGGAAGCGCGGGCGCGGGCGGACGCGTACCCAGGCCTCGGTGATGATCCCCAGCGTGCCCTCGGAGCCGATCAGCATCCGGTCGGGCGAGACCCCGGCGCCGGAGCCGGGGAGCCGCCGGGACTCCCACGTCCCGCTCGGCGTGAGGGCACGCACGGACTCGACGAGGTCGTCGATGTGCGTGTAGAGCGTGGCAAAGTGGCCGCCGGCCCGGGTCGCGACCCAGCCGCCGAGGGTCGAGAACTGAAAGGACTGCGGAAAGTGGCGGAGGGTGAGACCGTGCTCGCCGAGCTGGTCCTCGAGGCCGGGCCCGGTGGCGCCGGCCTGGATCCGCGCCGCGTGAGAGATGGGGTCGATCTCGAGCACCCGATCGAGCCGCTTGAGGTCGATCGCGACCACGCCCGCGTGCCGCTCGGGGTTGCGCACCTCGAGCCCACCGACGACGCTCGTGCCACCGCCGAACGGCACAACCGCGGCCCCCGCGCCGACCGCCCACTCGAGCACGTCGCCGACCTCGCGCTCGTCCCGCGGGTGCGCGACGACGTCCGGCGCGCCGCGGTAGTCGCCCCGGAACGCACGGACGATGTCGCTGTACGAGCGGCCGTAGGTGTGCAGGGCGCGCTCGTAGGGCGTCTGGGCGCAGATCGGATCGAGCGCGGCCGGCGGACGCAGCCGTGGGGCGGGCAGCTCCGGCAGCTCGGCGGGCAGCTCCACGTCGGCGCTGCCGAAGCCGAGGTGCGCCGCGAGGAACGCGGCCGAGGCGCGGAGCTCCTCCGGGGAGGGCTGCTCGTCTTCGTAGCCCCAGCCCCAGTGCTTGCGCCGTCTCACGACGCGGCAGCCTACCCCGCTACCTTGTAGCTCGTGGCGAACACACCGGGATTGCTGGCTCGGGGGCCCTGGGATCCGGCTGATCTCGAGGTCTCCTGGCGTGAGGATGTGTTCGCGCCCCCGCCGTCGGCCGTCGAGGCGGCCGATGCCGCGCTCGACGAGCTGCGCGAGCGGGGGTCGCCGAGCCACGACGGGCTCGCCGGCCGGCTCGCCACCTTCGAGGTCCATGACGGCAAGCTGCGGCTCGAGCTACAGCGGGCGCGGTGGGCGCTGCGCCTCAGCCTCGAGGACGCCAACCAGGCCATGTCGGTCCTGTGCGTCGTCCGCGCCGCCGACGGCCGCTGGCTCGCCGGCCGCCGCGCCGCATGGCTCGCCTCGTGGGCGGAGCGGTGGGCCCTCGGTGCCGGAGGGTCGGTCGAGGTCGACGAGAACCCGGCCGACACGCTCAGCCGCGAGCTGCTCGAGGAATGGTCGGTCTCGCCCGAGCGTCTCCAGATCGAGGCGCTCGTGCGGCTGCCGAGCCAGATCGTGCTGCTCGTCGGCCTGGCGTGGCTGGCCGAGGGGGCGACCGTGATCCCGGACGCCGAGCACGACGACTTCGCCTGGTGGCCCGCCGACGTCGCGCAGTGGCCGGCCGAGGCCGACGAGCCGCTGCGCCGGATGGCGATCCTCCTTGAAGGGGGACGCGCGTGAGCCAGATCATCACCTTCCGCCGGCTGGAGATCGCCTCCTTCTGTCACTCCGTCGTCTACCTCTCGCTGCTCCTCTGCGCCTTCGGTCTCGGCAACCCCCAGCCGGAGACATTCATCCTCGGTCTCGCCCATGGCCTGATCTGGATCGGCATGTCGCTGATCTCCATCTACGCGGCCAAGAAGAGGATCATCCCGTTCTGGCTCGCGGTCGACGTCGCCGTGCTCGGCGGCCTCGGTCCGTTCTGCGGTTCCCTCGGGTTCGTGATCGAGGAGCGCAGGCGGGCTCAGCGCGCGCGAGCTTCCGTACCGCTCGGCTACAGTTGACCGAGATGGCAGTGGACATTGGCACCGTGCAGGTTGTAATGCCCGCGATGGGCGATTCGGTCGCCGAGGGGACCGTCCTCGAGTGGCACAAACAGGAGGGCGACAGCGTCGAGATCGACGAGACGATCGTCGAGATCTCGACCGACAAGGTTGACGCCGAGGTCCCGTCACCGGTCGCCGGCACGATCGTCCGTCTGCACGCCGCGGAGGGTGACACCGTCGCGGTCGGCGCCGCGCTCGCCGAGATCGCCGCCACCGACGGAGCGGCCGGCAACGGGGCGCCTGCCGGCAACGGCGCCCCCGAGGTCCCGGCCACCGGGTTCGGCGACGGGGCCGCCGAGGGTGGCTCTGCGCCCGGCAGCGTCCAGGCCGGCGAGGCCGCCGCCACCGAGGCCGAGGGCGATGCCGCCACGAGCGCGAGCGTCGGCGAGGCGATCGACATCGTCACCCCGACCGGCGGTGAGTCGGTCACCGAGGGGACGATCCTCGAATGGGCGGTCAAGGTCGGCGACGCTGTCAAGGACGGAGACACGGTCGTCGAGATCTCGACCGACAAGGTCGACATGGAACTGCCCGCGCCCGCCGACGGCACGATCACCGAGATCCTCGCCGAGGAGGGTGAGACCGTCACGGTCGGACAGGTCATCGCCCGGATGGCCGCCGGCGCCGTGAGCGCCGCCGCCGCGGGCGAGAACGCACCCGCGCCGACCGGCGCACCCGCCCCGGCCGGCAACGGCGCGGCCAACGCCTCGCCCGTCGCCCAGCGCATCGCCGCTGCCGAGGGCGTCGACCTCGCCGGCGTCGAGGGCAGCGCACGTCGCGGCCGTATCACCAAGGCCGACGTGCTCGCTGCCGCGGCCGGCAACGGCGCGGCCGCCGCGCCCGCGGCCGAGAAGGCTGCCGGCGCCAAGCTGCTCCGTGGCGGCGCCGCTGCGCTCGCCCGCTACATGGACGAGAGCCGATCGATCCCGACCGCCACCTCGTTCCGCACCCTCACCGTCACGACGCTCGACCAACGTCGCAAGCAGCTCAAGAACGCCGGCCAGCGCGTCTCCTTCACCCACCTGATCGCCTACGCGATCGCCCGGGTGGCCACCGAGGAGCTGCCGGTCATGGCCCACCACTTCGCCGAGATCGACGGCAAGCCCCATCGCGTCGACGACAGCGGCGTCAACCTCGGTCTCGCCGTCGACGTCGAGAAGAAGGACGGCTCGCGCACGCTGATGGTGCCGGTCATCCGCGACGCCGGCCGCCTGCGCTTCACCGAGTTCCTCGACGCCTACAACGCGCTCGTCGAGAAGGCGCGCACGAACACGCTCGGCGCCGACGACCTCGCCGGCGCCAACGTCTCGCTCACCAACCCGGGCGGGATCGGCACCGTCGCCTCGGTGCCACGCCTGATGTCCGGGCAGGGCACGATCGTCGCCACCGGCTCGATCGCCTACCCGGTCGGTCTGGGCAGCATCGGCGCGCTGATCGGGGCCGAGAAGGTCATGACCATGACCTCGACCTACGACCACCGGATCATCCAGGGCGCCGAGTCCGGTCGTTTCCTTCAGCGCATCGAGGCCGCGCTCCAGGGCGAGGAGGGCTTCTACGAGCGCATCTTCGCCGAGCTCGGCGTCGAGCTGCCCGAGCTCCCGCCGCCGCCCGCCCCGGCCGCGGCCGCGGCGGCCGCCTCGGCCGCGCCGGCCGCCGTCCCCGACGAGGAGCTGATGCAGGCTGTTCAGGCGGCCTCGTCACTGCTCAAGGCCCACCGCACGCACGGCCACCTCGCGGCCAAGCTCGATCCGCTCGGTCACGAGCCCGAGGGCGATCCCGCGCTCGACCCCGAGCCACTCGGCCTCACGCCCGAGGTGATGGCGAAGATCCCCGCCCGGATCCTGCGCCTCTACGTCCCCGGCGCGACGCTCGCCGATGCGCTCCCGCACCTGCGCGAGACGTACTGCGGGCCGATCGCCTACGAGATCGAGCACATCGCCTCCCACCGCCAGCGGCTGTGGTTGCGCGAGGCGATCGAGTCGGGCAAGTTCCGCCGTCCGCTGACCCACGACGAGCAGAAGGCGCTGCTCAAGCGGCTCACCGAGGTCGACGCGCTCGAGCGCTTCATGCACAAGGCCTACCTCGGGCAGAAGCAGTTCTCGATCGAGGGGCTCGACATGACCGTCCCGATGATCGACGAGCTGATCCAGCTGTCGGCGACCCGGGGCGCGCGCGAGGTGGTCATCGGCATGGCCCACCGCGGGCGGCTCAACGTGCTCGCCCACAACCTCGGGCGCCCCTACAACACGATCTTCGCCGAGTTCGAGGGCACGTCGACGCTCGAGCCGATCACCACCATCCCGCAGGGCGGTACCGGCGACGTCAAATACCACCACGGTGCTCAGGGCGCCTACCAGCTGCCCGGCGGCGAGTCGATCATCGTCCGCCTCGAATCCAACCCCTCGCATCTCGAGTTCGTCGCCCCCGTGGCCGCGGGCGCGACCCGGGCCGCCCAGACGACCCGCCAGGGACCGCACGCCCATCGCGACACGAACGCCGCCGTGCCGATCATCCTCCACGGCGACGCCGCCCTCCCCGGCCAGGGCGTCGTCGCGGAGACGTTCAACCTCCAGGCGCTCGACGGCTACACGGTCGGGGGCACCGTCCACCTCATCCAGAACAACCAGGTCGGCTTCACGACCGACCCGGACGATGCCCGCTCGACGACCTACGCCTCCGATCTCGCCAAGGGCTACGACGTGCCGATCATCCACGTCAACGCCGACGACGTCGCCGCCTGCATCGCGGCGGTTCGCCTCGCCTTCGCGTTCCGCGAGGAGTTCGGCCACGACGTCCTCATCGATCTGATCGGCTACCGGCGCTTCGGCCACAACGAGGCCGACGAGCCCGCGTACACGCAGCCCGAGATGTACCAGGCGATCAAGAAGCATCGGCCCGTGCGCGAGCTGTTCGCCCGGAGCGCGATCGCCGCCGGCGTCGTCACCGAGCAGGAGTCGAGCGAGATGACCGACCAGGTGTGGTCGGGACTCACCGACCAGCACCAGGAGCTGAAGGCCCGGATCGCCCGGGCAAAGGAGGTCGAGCACGCGACCGGCGAGTACCAGCTCGATCGCACGCCGTCGCCCGAGGTCAACACCGCGGTCCCGGCCGACCGGCTCCAGCGACTCAACGAGGAGCTGCTGTCGGTGCCCGACGGCTTCACCATCCATCCGAAGCTCGTCAAGCAGCTCGAGCAGCGCCGTGAGGCCCTCGGTCCCGACGGCGGGATCATGTGGGCCCAGGGCGAAAGCCTCGCCTTTGCCTCGCTGCTCACCGAGGGCATCCCGATCCGTCTCACCGGACAGGACGCCGAGCGCGGGACCTTCAGCCAGCGGCACCTCGTCCTGCACGATCCCAAGACCGGCCATGAGCACTGCTCGGTCCAGCACCTGCCCGGCGCGCTCGCGCCGATGGAGGTGCACAACTCGCCGCTCTCGGAGATGGCCTGCCTCGGCTTCGAGTACGGCTACTCGCAGGAAGGGCCGGAGACGCTCGTGCTGTGGGAGGCGCAGTTCGGAGACTTCGTCAACGGCGCCCAGGTCGTCATCGACCAGTTCATCGTCTCCGGGCTGGCCAAGTGGGGCCAGACCTCGCGGCTCACCCTGCTGCTCCCACACGGCTACGAGGGGTCCGGCCCCGAGCACTCCTCGGCCCGGCTCGAGCGCTTCCTCCAGCTCGCCGCCGAGGGCAACATCCGCGTCGCCAACCCGACGACGCCCAGCCAGTATTTCCACCTGCTTCGCCGCCAGGCCCGGATCGCCAAGCAGCGGCCGCTCGTCGTCATGACCCCCAAGAGCCTGCTGCGCCTGCCGCAGGCGACGAGCCGCATCGAGGATCTTTCCGAGGGCCGCTTCCGGCCGGTGCTCGCCGATCCCAACGTCGACCCCGAGCGGGTCACCCGGCTGATCCTCTGCAGCGGGAAGATGTACTACGACCTGATCGGCCATTCCACGCGCCCCGACAGCGACCAGATCGCCATCGGCCGCGTCGAGCTGCTCTATCCGTTCCCGCAGGGCGAGCTGCTCGCCCTCGTCAAGAGCTATCCCCTGCTGCACGAGGTCGTGTGGGTCCAGGAGGAGCCGCGCAACATGGGCGCCCGCGCCCACATGTCGCCGCGTCTGCTGCAGATCCTCCCCGAGCAGCTGCATTTCGGCTACATCGGTCGCCCGGAACGGGCGGCGTCGGGCGAGGGATACCCGATCGCCCACTCGATCGAGCAGAACCGGATCGTCTCCACGGCGCTCGATATCACCCAGCCAGTCTCGCAATATCCGCGCAAGCTGCCCGGCGAGCGCTGACGGTCTGTTCGGTGGCTGACGTCGTGCCCCATCCTCGTCTGGCACCCTAGGCACAATGGGTTTTCGCCGAGACGGCTCGCGCCGCGACACCTCACGCCTCCACCTCGCGCCGAATCTCGGCGTGCATGACATCGCGATCGACCTCGGCACCGCGAACACGCTCGTCTACGTGTCGGGTCGCGGGATCGTCGTCTCCGAGCCCTCCGTCGTCGCCTCCGACGTCGACACGGGCGAGGTCCACGCCGTGGGCTCCGACGCCGAGCGGATGATCGGTCGCACGCCGGCGAGCATCTCCGCCACCCGGCCGCTGCGCCACGGCGTGATCGCCGACTTCGAGGTCACCGAGGAGATGCTCCGCTACTTCATCCGCAAGGTGCTCAACCGCCGCGTCGCCCACCCGCGACTGATCGTCTGCGCTCCATCGGGAGTGACCGAGGTCGAGAAGCGCGCCGTCGAGGAGGCCTCGCTCGCCGCCGGCGCGAGGCGGGTTCACCTCATCGAGGAGCCGATCGCCGCCGCCATCGGAGCCGGTCTGGCCATCGACGAGCCGGTCGGCCGCATGGTCGTCGACGTCGGCGGCGGCACGAGCGAGATGGCCGTCATCTCCCTCGGCGGCATCGTCGTCTCGCGCTCGGTCCGCGTCGGCGGGTACGAGATGGACGAGGCGATCACCCACTACCTCCGCAACGCCCACAAGCTCGCGGTCGGCTCGCGCACGGCGGAGCGGATCAAGATCGAGCTTGGCTCGGTGATCCCGCTCGCCCCGGAGGAGACGATCGAGGTCCGCGGGCGCCACCTGATCACTGGCCTGCCGACGGCGATCGAGCTGCACAGCGAGGAGGTCCGCGCGGCGATCAGCCTCCCGGTGCGTGAGATCCTCCAGGCGATCCGGGACACGCTCGAGGAGACCCCGCCGGAGCTCGCCTCCGACATCGCCAAAGACGGCATCCTCCTCGCCGGCGGCGGAACCCTGATCCGCGGCTTCCCCGAGCTCGTCGCGTCCGAGACCGGGATGCCGGTGTTCCGCGCCGACTCGCCGCTCACCTGCGTCGCCTTCGGCTCGGGGCAGGCGCTCGCCCACTTCGACCAGCTCACCATCGCCGCGCGGCGCGGCCGCCCGGTGGCCACGCCGGACTGGCGCACGGCGTAGCCCGTCGCCTGGACGGCTTTCCCCGCACGGGTAGCATATGCATCGGGCGCGGGCGAGGGACGCGCCCGATGGTCGCTGATGAGCACGGCCAAACACGAAACCAAGCGACGCACGTCGTCGGGCGTGGCGTTGACCCACGCCGAGGCGGTTCGGATCGGCCAGGGCTACGTCGATGCCTACAACGCCCGCGACCTCGACGCGATGCTCTGCCTCCAGGACGAGCAGATCGAGAGCTTTCCGTCACGCCTGTTCGAGAACCGCGGGCACCACGGTCACGCCGGCGTCCGCGCCTGGTGGCGGGAGATGGAGGCGAGCGGACGGTGGTACGAGGTCCGCACGACGGAGGTGCGCCTGCTCGGGCCGGACCGCGCGGCCGTGCTCGGCGCGATCTGGGACCAGGGCGAGCTGGTGAGCCCCTGGGGCGTCATCTTCCGCGTCCGCGACGGCCTGATCGTTGAGTCGCACTCGTACCTGAGCGACGAGGACCTGCTCGCCGAGCTCGATCTCCTCTAGACGCGCGGATCGCTGGTAGATGCGGCAGCGCGTCGGGCGAGTGTCTTGAGTCGTAAATTCGGTGGCAGTCTCGCGGCGTCTGGACCCGCCTTGCGGATGGCGACGACCCCGCCGGACCACCAGTACGACTTGGATCGTCGCCATCCGCCATCCACGCCCAGCCGCTCCCGAGCCCGCTCACGAATTTCCGAATCACGACACTAGTGGATGCCGACGATGCCCGCGCAGACCCAGTTGGACGCGCCGGCGCCGCCGTTCCACAGCCGCGCGGCGACGGCGTCCTGCTCGGCCTTGCTGGCCAGATAGGCGGCCGGTCCAGTGCCGCCCTCGCCCGCCCAGGTGGCGGGCATGATCTGGTAGTAGCCCGAGGCCCCGGCGCTGTTCGGCGGCAGGTTCTGGCCGCCTGACTCGCAGAGGACGATCGGGTAGGGAATCGCCCAGCCGCCCGACGGGCCGAGGGCCGGCCCCGAGGAGAACGACGAGCCGGACGACGACGAGGAGCCGGACGAGGAGCCGGACGACGAGCTCGAGGCCGCCTGCGCCTGCGCGGCGGCCTGGGCAGCCGCCGCAGCCGCCGCGCGCGCGGCCGCCGCCTGCTGGGCGCGAATCGTGGCGATCTGACCCTCGAGAGCCCGTCCGCGCGCCTGGCTGGCGGCCAACGCGGCCTGCTGGGCGGCGCGGGCCCCGGCCAGCGCGGCTTCCTTGGCGCCGAGCAGAGCGTTCATCCCGGACAGCGCGCGGGCCTGCACCGTCGCGGCGTCGGTCGCCTGGCGGTCGGCCTGCTCGAGCGTGGTGAGCCGCTGGGTGGCCGCCGCGGCCTGGGCCTTGGCGCTCTTGGTCAGGGCGATGATGAACTGCTGGGCCGACTCGGCGCGATGGAGGAAGTTGAGCGTCTCGAGCAGGTCGTTGAAGCCATGGGCGTACAGGACGACGCCGATCAGGTCCGGCTTGTCGTTCTCGTAGCTGCTCAACAGCTGCCGGGAGAGCAGCATCCGGGCCCGGGCCAGCCGGGCGCGGAGCACGGCGAGGCGATGACGCTCGCGCCCAAGGGCTGCCGCCGTCGCCGCGAGGCGGATGCGGTCACGCGTGAGCTCGGCCCGCACGGCGTCCTCGCGGGAGCGCACGAGGGCGATCTGCGAGCTGAGGGACGCGATCTGGCCGCCGAGTTGGCCGAGGCTGGCTGACAGGCTCTGCTGGTGGGCCTGCTCCGCTCCGAGCTGGCTGTTCAGCTGGTTGAGGTTGGCGCCGCTCGCCCGCGCGGAATGGAGCGTCGCCACGAGCGTCATCGCGCCGGCCAGCGCGAGAGCGGCGAGCAGGAACCTCGAGATTGGGCGGCGGCGATGAGTCATGCAATGTGCCTACGGGGTTAGCTGTCGGGCTCGCGCTCTCGCGCTACGCACGCCACCAGGCGGCGATTCGCCCCAAGGGAACCGGGTCCCCCGCTTCCCGGCCATAGCAGGGAATTAGGCGGTCGCCACGATATCAGGGTCCGGCGGACCGCGGTCACGGATCGGCTGACGTGGCACTCGGCTCGCCCGCCGGCTCCGGGCCCGCCGCCTGAGCCGGCGCGCCACCGTATCCTCTCCCGCGATGCCCTCCGAGCGTGAACGGGAGATCCTGGCCCGGGTGCGAGCGACGCCGGAGGGGTTCGTTCGGACCTACGGCGACGTGTCCCCAGGCGCGCCCCGGGCGGCCGGAGCGGCGCTCCACGACTGCGACGATCCCGGCGTCCCCTGGCACCGGATCGTGCGGGCCGACGGCTCGCTGGCCAAGGGCGAGCGCCAGCGCAGGCTGCTCGAGAAGGAGGGGATCCCGTTCCGGGGCGGCCGGGTCGACATGCGGATGGCGAGGCTGCCCGAAGGATGAGGGGCCATGTGGGCTCAGCGTGAGATCCGGCTCGAGCCGCGCTCGCGCGGCTTTCACCTCATCACCCGCGAGGTCATGGCCGCCGTGCCCGAGGCCCGCGAGCTCGGGGTCGGACTGCTGCATGTGCTCATCCGCCACACCTCAGCCTCGCTCGCCCTCAACGAGAACGCCTCGCCCGACGTGCGCCGGGACTTCGAGACCTGGTTCAACCGCGCCGTCCCCGAGGGGGCGCCGTATTGGACCCACACGCTCGAGGGCGAAGACGACATGCCCGCGCACATCAAGGCCTCGCTGCTCGGGCCGTCCCTGACCCTGCCGATCGCCGACGGCCGCCTCGCCCTCGGGACGTGGCAGGGGATCTACCTGTGCGAGCACCGCGACCGCGGCGGCGCCCGGTCGGTGGTGGCGACGGTGTGGGGGGAGGGGTAGGCGCCCCGGGAGCCCAGCCCCGGCGCCGTCCGGAGCCAGGGCGAGCCTGGCGACTCTGTCAGATCGTGCGCCTACCGGCCGCGCCAGACCGGCGCGCGCTTCTCGGCGAACGCGGTCGCGCCCTCGCGGGCGTCCTGCGAGCTCATCACCGGGCCGACGATCTCGCCCTGGCGGGCGAAGAACTCGCTGTCCGGCCAGTCGACCGACTCGGTGAGCACCCGCTTGGTCGCGGCCAGCGCGAGCGGCCCGTTGACAGCGACCGCGTCGGCGAGCTCGAGGGCCACGGTCAGGGCCTCGCCCGGCTCGGCGAGCCGGTTGACGAGCCCGAGGGCATGGGCGCGCTCGGCGTCGATCGGGTCGCCGGTGAGCGCGAGCTCCATCGCGACGTTGCGGGGCAGCACGCGCGGCAGGCGCAGCAGACCGCCGGCGGCGGCGACGAGCGAGCGCTTGACCTCGGGAATGCCGAGCCGAGCGCCGCGGGCGGCGACGATCAGATCGCACGACAGCGCGACCTCGAGCCCACCGGCCACCGCGAATCCCTCGATCGCGGCGATCAGCGGCTTGGCCGACGCCCGCTGCGTGATCCCGGCAAAGCCGCGGTCGCCGTAGTACGGGGACTCGCCGGCCACGAACGCCTTGAGGTCCATGCCGGCGCAGAAGCCCTTGCCGGCGCCGGTGAGCACGCCGAGGGAGAGGGCGTCGTCGGCATCGAGCTCGTCCATCGCGCGGGAGATGCCCTCGGCGACGGCGGCATTGACGGCGTTGCGCTGATCCGGTCGGTTGATGGTCACGACCATGACGCGCCCGGCGCGCTCGGTGAGGACCGCTGGTTCGTCGTTCATGCCGCGAAGAGTCGCAGCTCCGGCTCGCGCTCGCCGCGCAGGACGGCGAGGTCGACCTCGACGCAGTCGATCCCTCGCGCGCCGGCGAGGACGCGGGCCTGCGGCTTGATCAACTGGGCGGCGAGCACGCCGCGGCAGGCGGTGAACGCCGGGTCGAGGCGGATCCGCTCGAGGTAGCGCGTGAGCTGCTCGACGGCCTCGATGCCGGCCACGCGCTTGATCTCCACCGCGACCCAACCCTCCTCGGCGTCGCGGCACATGAGATCGACCGGGCCGATGTCGGTCGGCCACTCGCGGCGCACGAGCCTCAGGCCCTCGCCGCACCAGCCGGGCTGCTCGGCGAGGAGCTCCTGGAGGTGGGCCTCGACGCCATCCTTGGCCAGCGCCGCGTCCTCGTCAGGCGAGCCCATGTCGTGGCTGACGTCGGAGAGCACCTCGGCGATGCTGATCTCGAGTCGGTCCTCGCTCGACCCCGCGCGCTTGCGCACGACCATCGACCCGTCGGCCTCCTCGATGACCGTCGGCGGGGTCATCCAGTTCAGCGGCTTGTAGCCGCCGGAGTCGGCGTGGACGAGCACCGATCCGTCGGCCTTGATCATGATCAGCCGCAGCGCCTCGGGGAGCAGGGCGTCGAGCCGGCCCGAGTAGCGGACCTCGCAGCGAGCGACGAGCAAACGCATCCGGCCAGCCTATGATCCGCGGCGGACGAAATTCGATGCGAGACCAGCTACGCCCACTGTTCGACCGCGTGGTCATCAAGGAGCTCGACCCGGACCGGGTCCGACGCTCCGGGTTGATCGTGCCACCCGGCTCCGACGAGCCGCCCCCGCAGCACGGGATCGTGCTCGCGGTCGGCCCCGGGCTCGACTGGTGGGACCACGTCGGCGTGCGGATGCCGGTCAGGCCCGGCGATCACGTCGTGTTCCCGGCCTCGGCCGGCGCGTGGGTGGAGATCGACGAGGAGCGGCTGCTCGTCTGCCGGGTGGGGGAGCTGCTCGGGGTGATGGAGCAGGCCGACAGCCTCGCGCCGCCGCTCGCGGACCCGAGCTGAACAACCGCATCGAGACACCATCTAGGCCGCGTTGCGGTGGGGCAGCTCACGTGGGGCGATCGCCCGCATGCGCTCGAGGAGCTGCGAGACCTCGGCGTCGTCGCCGAGCGCGAGGGCGCGGTCGCAGGCGTCGATGCACTCCTGGAGCCGGTCGGTCCGCGCGAGCGCGTGCGCGTACGTCGACCAGGCGGCTGGGTAGTCGGGGTCGAGGATCGTCGCGGCATGCGCGGCCGAGACCTCGGCGCCGACGTCGCCCGCGAGGTGATAGGCGAGGGCGAGGTCGAGCAGCCCGTCGACGGTGGGGCCGACGATCCGGGCGCGCTCGAGCGCGGTGATCGCCGCCTGACGGTCGCCCACGCGCAGCCGCAGGCGCCCGAGGCGCTGCCAGGCCGAGGCATCGCCAGGCGCCCGCTCGGCCGCGCGCGAGGCCGCGTCGGCGGCAAGGTCGATGGCGCCCATGTCCTCGTAGATCCGAGAGGCGAAACGCTCGGCTGTCGGGCGGTCGGTGTCGACCCGGGCCCAGTCGCGGACCGCGCGGCCCGCAGCGGGCAGATTGCCGGCCTGCCAGAACGCCGCGGTCAGCAGGCGGAGCACGACGGGGTTGTTCGGCTCGGCGTCACGGGCGTAGATGAGGCGTTGGGCGGCGAGCGCGGCGTCGCCCTCGGCGAGCGCGTGCTGCGCGGCGGTCATGAACCGCTGCACGCGGTCGGCGGCGGGATCGGGCTTGGAGAAGTCGACGAATTGGAGCGACCCGGCCGGGATCGTGCGCACGCCGACGGCGAACAGCACCCGCGCCCACTGCTGCATGTCGTCGTCGTCGCCGGAGAAGTAGATCCCGCTCACCGTGCCCACGCCCCACTCGGGGTAGGAGACGCAGCGGGCGTAGCGGTGCACGACCGAGTGGTCGGGGACCCGTGAGCCGAACGGGTCGTGCTTGGCCCGATCGGCGGCTGCGGCCTGGCGGCGCTGCTCCTCCTCGTACGCGCGGCGCCCGGCCTCCTCGCGGGCCCGGCGCGCGGCGGCGGCCGACGCCCGTACGGCGTTGCGGCTGACGCGGCCCCCGCGGGACTGCTCGGCGAGCTGCTGGAGCTGATCGGCGGCCTCGTTGATCGCCTGGAGGTGGCGCTGATGTTCGTGCTGCCGGCCAACCGGAGCGATGTCCGGGTGCCAGCGCTTGGCCATCCGGCGGCGCGCGAGCTGGACGTCGCGAGGGTCGAACGGCGCCTCGAGCTCGAGCAGCAGCAGCGCCTGTTCGACATCGAGGATCCTCGCCATCGTGCATCTACGTTAGCGGCCTGAGCGACCCCTTTGCTGCGACTGTGCCAAATGAGTGCCAATTGGTCTCAGTAACACTCGAACAGCCTACGGTGGGCTCATGCCGACACAACGCAAGCGGACGAGCACCCTGGCCGGGGCGGCGATCGTCGGGGCGTTCGCCGGAGTCTGCCTGATCGCACTCGGCGCCGGGGTCCTCGCGCTGCTCATCGGCGTCATCTCGCGGGGGAGCGGCTGCGCCGCGGCCGGCGTCGCCGGCGGGGTGGAGCTCGGCGGCCCCGGGACGGGGGCGACGGTGGGGGCGAGCGAGTACGGCGGGCCGGGGGACCCGAGCTCAGGCGTGGTTGGGGCGCGCGGCGACAACCTGCTCACCCATCCCGACAGCTACGCGGAGCTCGGCGGGCTGACGTGGCAGACGGCGACGGCGATGGGCGGCCTGGCCTACCTCGCGCCGCTGCGGATCACATGGGGCGGGCACTCGGCGATCGCCTACAAGCGCGACTTCGGTTTCGGCGGCGGCCCGGTCGACGGGCGACCGCGGGTCATCGACCTGTGGTGGAAGCTCGCCGGCGCGCTCGGCATCCCCTACGAGGACGGGCTGTGGTCGGGCGCGGTGAGCATCGCCCGGGCGCCCGCGACGGGCGCCGCGAGCGTGCTCGGCCAGCTCGCCGGCACGCCGGATCTGCTCGGAGGCTCGGTCGCGGCGCAGGACCCGGCGATGTGCGCGCCGGGCAGCGTCACCGGCGTCGCGCTCACGGCCGGGGCGCGGGCGGTGCTGCTCCCGGACGGTCAGGCGGCGGCACCGGCGTCGGCGCCGCCCGCGGTTCAGGAGATGATCGCGGCGGGCAACGAGATCGCCGGGCGACCGTACGTATACGGCGCGGCCCACGGTCTGCCGCTGTCGGAGATCGCGCCGGCCTACGACTGCTCGAGCAGCGTCGAGCACCTCCTCTACGGTGCCCGGCTCGTCCCGGTCACCGACGGGGCGGCGTCGTCGGCGCTCGAGACCTTCGGGGCACCCGGTCCGGGACGCTGGATCACGCTCTACGCCAACCCCGACCACGTGTTCATGTACGTCGCCGGGCTGCGCTGGGATACGCATGACGCCGCCGGTCCCGGGGATGGCTCGAGCGGGATCGGCTGGCATCCGCTCGTCCGCAGCGCCGCGGGCTTTGTCGCCCGGCACCCGGTGGGGTTGTAGGGCGGTGGCGCTCCGGGCGGTACCGACCGACGGCACGGCGCGCCGGGCGGTGCTGCTCGCGGCCGTGGCGCTCGCCGGCTGCTCGGTGCCGACGGCGCCGCGTCCCGTCCGAACGCCACGGCCGCCCGCGACCCCTCTCGCCGTCGCCGCGGCCACTGACGAGTACCCGTCGCCTCTCGCACGGCAGTCCGCCGCGGCCGTGGTCAGCCCGGTCGCGGCGATCGCCGCCTTCGCCACCGCCTACATCAACTGGAACGCCGAGACGGTCACCGCGACGATGCTCGCACTCGCCGCCCGCAGCGTCGGTCAGGCCCGGTCGGCGATGCAGCTCGCCGCCGCGCAGACCGCGGGCGACTACGAGCTGCGGCGGGGCGGGATCGCCAACCGGGGCGTCGTGCAGGCGGTCGCGCCGCTGTCCGGTCGCCGCAACCAATGGGTCGTCGTCACCGAGGAGCAGACGACGGCGACTGCGACGACCGCCTATCGGGGTCTCGCACCCGCCTGGCATGTCACGGTTGTGACGCTCACCGAGCCGACGGCCGGGCGATGGGTGATCAGCGCCTGGCAACCGGAGAGCTGACCGGCTCGCCGTTCGCCGTCAGCTCGACGTCGATGTTGCCACGGGTAGCGTTTGAATACGGGCACACGGCGTGGGCGGCGGCCACGATCCGCGCGGCCTGCTCGGGATCGCTGACCTGGGGCAGCGAGACGTCGAGCCGGACCGAGAGCGTGAAGCTGCGGTCCTCGGTGGGGTGCAGGGCCACCTTGCTGTCGATCGACACGTCACCGACCTCGGCTCGCTCACGCCGGGCGACGGCGCCGAGCGCACTCTCGAAGCAGGCGGCGAAGCCGACCGCGAACAGCTGCTCGGGATTCGTACCCTGGCCGTCGCCGCCGAGCTCGGGTGGGAGCCGGAGATGCACGTCGAGCAGGCCGTCTGGCGTGCGGCCGCGTCCGTCGGCTCGGCCACCCGTCACGGTCGCTTCGGCGGTGTAGAGCGTGCGTGTCATGTGCGTCCTCCCGGGTTGCGTCGGCGGTGGTGGTCGCGACCACCTGTACGCCGTTTAGTGTGCCAACACGCTGAGCCCGACGGTGAGGGCGAAGCAGACGAAGGCGGCCGCTCGGAGAGCGACCCCGGCCCGCGGACCCGGCCGGCCGGTGACCATCCCGACGATGGCGAGCGACATGCAGCCGACAGCGACGAGCGCGAAAAGAGCGGCGGCGACCCGCATCGCCGCATCGTCTCACGCCCTCGGCGGCCGCGGGGGAGCGCGTAGCCGGGACGGAGGGTCAGCGTCGCCATGCCCAGCGCCGCCGCGCGGGCTGGGTCGGCTGCAGCGGCGGCAGCGGTAGCTCGAGGGCGCCGTACCCGGGCAACCATTGACGCAAAACCGCGCCGGCCTCTGTGTGAGGCGACGCACACGAGAGGAACTCTTTAGGTCCACGGCGGACGGCGGCGGCCGGCCGTTGCAAAACCGAGGTGGTGCTCCGTGGCCGTTGTCCGCAGATCGCCGCTCCCGCCCTCCTCGCCGTCGCGGTCGCGGCGGCGGTGGCGATCGCGGTCGCCCTGCCCGCCCCGTTCAGGTCCTCGTCGGCACCCGCGCCGGCGCTGCGGGTCGTGCACGGCGGCGGCCTGCCGCGCCTCGTCGACGCGCGGGGCCGGACGGTGCTCTTGCACGGCGTCGCGGTCACCGGCCTCGTGCAGTACGCGTCCGACCACGCCGAGAACCCACCGATTCGGATGGCCGACCTCGACGAGATCGCCGCCCTCGGCTTTGCCCTCGGCTTTGACTTCATCCGTCTCCCGATCTCGTGGAGCCGGCTCGAGCCCCGGCCGGGCAGGATCGACACGGGATATCTCGACCGCGTCGCCGCCGTCACGCGGGCGGCCGCCCAGCGCGGCCTGCTCGTGCTCGTCGACCTGCACTTCGATCGCTACAACCGGCGACTCGCTCCTCGTGACGAGGCCGACGGCGCGCCCGATTGGGCGACGCTGCTCCCGTCCGGATGCCCCGCCTCGGCGACGCGCTCCCCGGCCTGCGCGCAGGCGGCGTGGCAGAGCTTCTGGGCCGATCGGCCGGCCGCGGGCCGGGGCGTGCAGCAGAGGTACCTCGGGGCGCTGCTCGCGCTCTCGCGCGCGCTGCGGCCGGTCCGCGGGGTGGCCGGGATCGAGCTGATGAACAACCCCGTGGCCGGCGACGAGCCCTCTCCGGCGTTCGAGCGCGATCAGCTGTGGCCGTTCCTCCGGCGGGCGATCTCGGCGCTCCGGGCCGACGGTGAGCAGCGGCCGCTGTGGATCGACCGGGCGGCGTCGGGCGAGACGGCCGACGCCGTGCCGTCCGGGCTGCCGAGCACCCTCTCGCCCGACCCGGACCTCGTCCTCGCGGCCCACGACTACGCCGGCGTGTTCGCCCCGCCGCAGTGGCCGGCCGGGGGCACCGCGCCACTGCAGCGCTGGTATGCGAACGCGGTCGGCCAGGCCCGCTCGCTCGGCATGGCCCTCGTGGTCGGTGAGTGGGGGGCGCAGGCCGGCGGCGCCTGGGAGAGCCTGGTCGCCGCCAAGCGCGCGCTCCAGGACGAGGCGGGCATCGGCTCCTCGTTCTGGATGTGGAAGCAGCGCCCCGGCTTCTACAACTGGTCGCTCGTCGACCTCGACGGCGGCCTGCGCGCGGACTCCTCGCGGGCACAGCTGCTCTCGCGGCCCTACCCGCGGGCGATCTCCGGGCTGCGGTCCTTCGCCTTTGACGGCCGTCGGCTCACCGTGACGGTCGACGGCCGCGGCGGCACGGCGGTGCTGTGGAGCGGGACAGAGGTGCTCGCAGGCGGGCCGTCGGCCATGCCCGCCCCGCTCACGCACGCGGCCGTCGACGGGCGGACCGTTCCCGTCGCGCTCATTCCCCGGGCGTTCCGGACAGCGGCGGTGCAGCTCACCGGGGACGTCGTGCGCGTCCGGGTGCCGCCCGGCGCGCACACGCTCGCGCTCAGCTGAGCGGTCGAGACGGTCTCTACACCCCCCACAGCCGGTAGGGCCCGCGCGAGGCGAGCCGCAGGGCACGCACGAGCGTGCCGGGCGGGGCGGGAGCGGGCCGTGGCGGGAGGCTGTAGAACGTGGCCGGCGGCGTGGCGGGGGCACCCGCCGCCGGCGGGCCACCGCCGCCGAGCGCGATCACGAGTACGGCCGTGACGGCGATCACGGCGGCGAGTCCGAGCGCCACATGGATGGCGCGAGGTGTCCGGGTCAGCGTGGGCATACGGCGCGTGACAGGCGGGGCGTGCGGCGTCGGGCGTGCGGCGTCGGGCGTGCGGCGCGCGCGGGCAGCTCCCCGGCCCAGGAAGTCGGTATGCCCATCCCTGGGCGGGCCAAACCCGATCTGTGCGCGCTCTCACGGAGCGGCCCGACCCTGGCGCGACTCCCCGGGACTCTCCCGCGGCACGGGGCCGCCTATCCTGAGGTCGCGATGTCTGCGCAGTACATCTTCACCACCTACAAGCTCTCGCGCCGCTATCCGCCGGATAGGGAGGTCCTCTCCGACATCTCGCTGTCGTTCCTGCCCGGCGCCAAGATCGGCGTGCTCGGCTACAACGGCGCCGGCAAGTCGACGCTCTTGAAGATCATGGCCGGACTCGACACCGAGTTCGACGGCGACGCGCAGCTCGCCCCCGGCGCAACCGTCGGCCTGCTCGAGCAGGAGCCCGATCTCGATCCCGACAAGGACGTGCGCGGGAACGTCGAGGACGGCGTGGCCGATGCTCGGGCGCTCCTCGACCGCTTCAACGAGCTGTCGATGAACTACTCCGAGGAGACCGCCGACGAGTTCGCCCGGGTGCAGGAGCGGATCGACGCGATCGACGCCTGGAACCTCGACACGACGCTCGAGATCGCGATGGATGCGCTGCGCTGCCCGCCGCCCGACGCCGACGTGACCACGCTCTCCGGCGGAGAGCGCCGGCGCGTCGCCCTCTGCCGTCTGCTGCTGCGCCAGCCTGACCTGCTGCTGCTCGACGAGCCGACCAACCACCTCGACGCCGAGTCGGTCGGTTGGCTCGAGCGCCACCTTCACGACTATCCCGGCACCGTCGTGGCCGTGACCCACGACCGCTACTTCCTCGACAACGTCGCCGGTTGGATCCTCGAACTCGACCGCGGTCGCGGGATTCCCTACCAGGGCAACTACTCGGGCTGGCTCGAGCAGAAGCGGGTCCGGCTCGAAGCTGAGGCGCGTCAGGAGACCGCCCGACAGCGGACGATCGAGCAGGAGCTCGAGTGGGTGCGGATGAACGCGAGCGCCCGCCGCAACAAGCCCAAGGCCCGTCTCAACGCCTACGAGGCGCTGCTCGCCCAGGACCGCAACGTCAGGCTCGACCAGGTTCAGATTCACATCCCCGCCGGCCCTCGGCTCGGTGGGGTCGTCGTCGAGGCCGACGGGCTGCGCAAGGCCTACGGGGATCGCGTGCTGATCGACGACTTGTCGTTCCAGCTGCCCCCCGGCGGAATCATCGGCGTGATCGGCCCGAACGGCGCCGGCAAGACGACGCTGATGCGGATGATCACCGGCGCCGAGAAGCCCGACGGCGGCGCGCTGCGGATCGGCGAGACCGTGGAGCTCGCGTATGTCGACCAGTCACGCGAGGCGCTCGACCCCGACAAGACGGTGTGGGAGGAGGTCTCCGGCGGCGTCGACCAGATCACCCTCGGCGAGCGCACGATCAACAGCCGCGCCTATGTGGCGGGCTTCAACTTCAAGGGCAGCGACCAGCAGACGAAGGTGGGCAAGCTCTCCGGCGGTGAGCGCAACCGCCTGCACCTCGCCAAGCTGCTGCGCTCGGGCGGCAATCTGCTGCTGCTCGACGAGCCGACCAACGATCTCGACGTCGATACACTTCGCGCGCTCGAGGAGGCGCTGCTCGCCTTCGCCGGCTGCGCCGTCGTCGTCTCCCACGATCGCTGGTTCCTCGATCGCATCGCCACCCACGTGCTCGCCTTCGAGGGCGATTCCCAGGTCCGGTGGTTCGAGGGCAATTTCGAGGCCTACGAGGCGTTCCGGCACGAGCAGCTCGGCGCGGAGGCCGACCGGCCCCACCGGATCACCTACAAGAAGCTCGTCCGCGGTTGATGGCGGCGCGCAGGCCCGATCGCCGCGCGCGCCTCGCCAGGCTCGGTTAGAGCCAGGGCCGCAGCACCGCTCGGTCGGCGTCGGAGAGCCGATCGGAGGCGTTGGCCGCCTGGTGCCAGAGCGGGTAGGGGAGGTTGGGTCGGCTGACGGCCTCGATCCGGGCGAGCTCCTCGTCGCTCAACGTCAGCTGCGCCGCCGCGAGGTTGTCGGTGAGCTGGTCCTCGCTGCGGGCGGCGATGATCACGGTGTCGACGGTGGGGCGGGTGAGCAGCCACGCGAGCGTCACCTGGGCGGCCGACACGCCGTGGGCCTCGCCGACCTCGACGAGCGCCTCGACGATGTCGTAGAGCAGCTCGCGGTCGTAGACGGGCGGCTCGTTCCATTCGCCGAGCTGCCGTGAGCCCTCCGGAGCGTCACGATCGCGCCGGTACTTGCCGCTCAGCAGGCCACCGGCCAGGGGGCTCCAGATCATCGTCCCGATGCCCTGGTCGATCGCCGCGGGCAGCAGCTCGAACTCGGCCTCGCGGGCCTGCGGCGTGTAGTGGATCTGATGGGAGATGAAGCGCTGATCGCGCCGGCGCTCGGCGACCGACAGCGTCTTCATCAGTTGCCAGGCGGTGAAGTTCGAGCACCCGACGTAGCGGACCTTGCCGTCGCGCACGAGCGTGTCGAGCGCGTCGAGATACTCCTCGGGCGGGGTCTCGCCATCCCATTCGTGGAGCTGGAAGAGGTCGATGTGATCGGCGCGCAGGCGGCGCAGCGAGGCCTCGCACGAAGCGATGACATGGTGGCGCGAGAGCCCGGCGTCGTTGGCCCCGTCGCCCATCCGGAAGCGCACCTTCGTGGCGACCATGAACTCGTCGCGCCGGCCTTCGAGTGCCTCGCCGACGATCTCCTCAGAGACCCCGCCCGAGTACATGTTCGCGGTGTCGATGAGGTTGACGCCCGCGTCGTGGCAGACGTCGAGCTGACGCCGTAGATCTTCGGCGGTGAGCTCGCCGACGGCCTTGAACGGGCCCTGCCCGCCGAAGCCCATCGTCCCGAGGGTCAAAGTCGAGACCCGCAATCCGCTGTTTCCAAGTGTCCGGTAATCCATGATCGCCAACCTACCCGCCCGGGACGCTCGGCACGCGACTTCCTTCCGCGGCCATGGCGGGCCGGGCACGATAGGCTGCCCGCCGATGACTTCCAACGCGGTTCTCATCACCGGCTGCTCGTCGGGCATCGGCCACGCCACCGCCGAGCTGCTCGTCGAGCGCGGCTGGACCGTGTACGCGACCGCCCGCCGCCCGGAATCGATCGCCGATCTCGCCGAGCGCGGCTGCCGGACACTCGCGCTCGACGTCACCGACGAGGAGTCGATGCGGGCCGCCGTCGCCGCGGTCACCGAGGCCGAGGGCGCCGTCGGCGTGCTCGTCAACAACGCCGGCTACAGCCAGTCGGGCGCCGTCGAGACGGTGTCCGGAGACGAGATGCGCCGGCAGTTCGAGACCAACGTGTTCGGCCTCGTGACGATGTGCCAGCTCGTGCTGCCGGGCATGCGCGCCCAGCGCTCGGGACGGATCGTCAACATCAGCTCGATGGGTGGCCGGTTGACGTTCCCCGGTGGTGGCCTCTATCACGCGACCAAGTACGCGGTCGAGGCGATCAGCGACGCGCTGCGCTTCGAGGTGCGGGGCTTCGGCGTCGACGTCGTATTGATCGAGCCCGGGCTGATCGTGACCAATTTCGCGCAGGCAGCGACCGCGACGGTGAGCGCCGACGCCGCCGGTCCCTACGCCGACTTCAACCGCAAGGTCGAGCAGCTCACCACCGACGCCTACAAGGGGCCGATGGCGAAGCTCGGGGCCGGACCGGACGCCGTGGCCGAGGCGATCGCCGGCGCGCTCGACGCCAAGCGCCCGAAGGCGCGCTATCCGGTCACGCCGAGTGCGCACCTGATGATCAACCAGCGCCGCTTCAGTCCGGACCGGCTGTGGGACGTGATGATGCGCTCGCAGTTCCCCACGCCGAAGCCGTAGCGCGCCGGCCTCAGCGCACGACGTCGAGCCAGGCTTCGAGCACGCCGCGCAGCTCGGCCGCGCTGCCGACCGTCGCGTCGGCATCCTGTAGCTGCCCGGGATCGAACGGACCGGTGGCGACGGTCACGCAGCGAACCCCGTCGGCTCGCGCGCAGGCGATGTCCCGTGGCGTGTCGCCGATCACCGCGGTGTCCTCGCGGGGGTGGGGGTGGGCGGCCGTGCCGGCTCGGCGGCGGGCGATCGGCACGAGCGACGTCCGGTCCTCGGAGTCCGAGCCGAACGCCCCCTGGCCGGAGGCGAAGTAGTCGTTGATTCCCGCCCGGCACAGCTTGACCCGGGCCACGACCTCGTAGTTGCCGGTGAGCAGCGCGAGCCGCGCCTCTTCGCGCTCGGACAGCCCGGCGAGCAGCTCACGCACGCCCGGGAGCACCGTGTGGGAGAGGTCCTCGGTGGCCCGTTCCGCATACAGTCGGCCGCACTCCTCGCGCACGTCGTCGGCGCGCTCGTCGATCCGCCGGGCCGACACGCCGGCAGCGAGCAGCAGCGCGCGGGCGATCTCACCGTCGGTTCGCCCGGCCGGCTTCAGACCCGTGCGCAGGTTGCGAACGTCGACACCGTGAACGGTGTGAAGCGCGGTCTGGAGGGCGTCGCGATGGGCGTCGGTGGCGCCGGCGAGGAGCGTGCCGTCGATATCGAACAGCAGCAGCAACGCTGCCTCAGCGCGCGAACGACACGTCAGGCGCGAGCCGCATGGCGAAGGCGGCGATCAGCCGGGCCGCGGCGTCGATGTCCTCGAGAGAGACGAGTTCGACCGGGGAGTGCATGTAGCGGCAGGGGACCGAGACGAGCGCGGTCGGGACACCGCTGCGGCTGAGGTGGATGGCATCGGCGTCGGTGCCGGTGCCGCGCCCGAGCGACTCCACGGTGAACGGGATCTCCTCGGCCTCGCCGGCCTCGTACAGGCCCTCGGAGATGACCGGATGGAGCGTCGTGCCGCGAGCGACGACGGGACCGGAGCCGATCGTGTGCTTGGTCACCTGCCCGAGCTCGACGCCGGGCTGGTCGGTGGCGTGGGTGACGTCGACGACGATCGCGAGATCGGGCGCGAGCGAGTAGGCGGTCGTCCGCGCCCCGGCGAACGTCGTCTCCTCCTGGGCGACGGCGGTGGCGATGACGTCGCCGGGCGCGCCGCCCTGCGCGGCCACGAGGCGTGCGGCCTCGGCGGCCACGTAGCAACCGATCCGGTTGTCGAGCGCGCGCGAGATGACCCGGCCGTGTCGCAGCTCGCGCGGTCCGGCGTCGATCACCGCGGTGTCGCCGATGCGGACGAGCTCACGCGCTTCGTCGCCGTCGGCGGCACCGATGTCGATGTGGAGATCCTTGAGCTCGGGCACCTTCTTGCGGTCGTCGGGCCCGAGGAGATGGATCGGCTTGCGGCCGATGACCCCGGCGAGCGTGCCTTCGCGGGTGTAGACGGTGACGCGTTGGCCGACGAGGATGATCGGGTCCCAGCCGCCGATGTTCCCGAACTTCAGGTAGCCGGTGTCGTCGATGTGCGAGACGTGCAGTCCGATCTCGTCGATGTGTCCGACGATGGCGAGGGCGTGGCCGCTCCCGGTCCCGCGCACGCGGGCGAACGAGGAGCCGACGGTGTCGCCGCCAACCTCGTCGGCGAAGGCGGCACAGCTCTCGCGCCAGACCCGCGCGGGCTCGCTCTCGTGCCCGGAGGGGCCGACGGCGTTCAGCAGGTTTTCGAGCAGTTCCGGGATGGCCACGCCGACAGGCTAATGCAAGGTGCTATCGCGGTGCGTTCGCCGAGAACACCGTGATCCGTGCTGGGCGGGCGCCGGCGACCGGCACGTGATCGCCGATCTGCCACGAGATCCACCAGGCGAAGTGTCGGAGCGCGGAGGCCACGGACGCGTGATACCACTTCCGGGACACGCACACCCGGTTCCTGCGGATCCGGCTGAGGGCCGCGTGTGCGGTCAGGAGGCCAGCAGCTGGCGTAGCACGAACTGGAGAATCCCGCCGTGCTGAAAGTAGCGCTGCTCCTTGGGCGTATCGATCCGGACGGTGACGGCGAACTCCTTCTCGTCGGCCTTTACCGTCACCTCACGCGGGATCTCGTCGGCGCCGGCGAGACCGCTGACGCTGAATGTCTCTCGACCGGTGAGGCCGAGCGAACCGACCGACGCGCCGTCCTTGAACTGCAGCGGCAGCACCCCCATGCCGACGAGGTTCGAGCGGTGGATCCGCTCGAAGCTCTCGGCGATGACCGCGCGGATGCCGAGCAGGCGCGTGCCCTTCGCCGCCCAGTCGCGCGAGGAGCCCGAGCCGTACTCCTTGCCGGCCAGCACGACGAGCGGGACGCCGTCGCCGAGGTAGCGCATCGCCGCGTCGTAGATCGCCATCTGATCCTCGTCGGGGAGGTGGAGGGTCACCCCGCCCTCGGTTCCCGCTGCGAGCTGATTCCGAAGGCGGATGTTGGCGAACGTCCCGCGCATCATCACCTCGTGGTTGCCGCGCCGTGAGCCGTAGGAGTTGAAGTCCCGGGGCTGAACGTCGTGCTCGATCAGGTAGCGGCCGGCCGGGCTGTCGCGCTTGATCGACCCGGCCGGCGAGATGTGGTCGGTGGTGACGCTGTCGCCGAGCATCGCGAGCACCCGGGCGCCCTCGATGTCACGCACGGCCTCGGGCTCGGTCGGGAGATTCTCGAAGAACGGCGGCCGGCGCACATACGTCGAGTCGGGCACCCAGGCGAAGCTCTCGCCGGTCGGCACCTCGAGCGAGTTCCAGCGCTCGTCGCCGTCGAACACCTCGCCGTAGCTGCGGCGGAACATGTCGGACTGCACGGCGTCCTCGATCGTCTGCGCGACCTCGGCGGCCGACGGCCAGACGTCCTTGAGGAACACGTCTGCGCCGTCCTTGTCCTGGCCGAGCGGCTCGTCGTAGAGGTCGGTGTCCATCGTCCCGGCGAGGGCATAGGCGACGACGAGCGGGGGCGACGCGAGGTAGTTCATCTTCACATCGGGGTTGATCCGGCCTTCGAAGTTGCGGTTGCCCGACAACACCGAGACGACGGCGAGGTCCTCGGCCCCGACGACGTCGGAGATCTCCTCGGGCAGCGGCCCGCTGTTTCCGATGCACGTCGTGCAGCCGTAGCCGACGAGGTTGAAGCCGAGCGTCTCGAGCGGCCCGGTGAGCCCGGCACGGTCGAGGTACTCGGTGACGACCTTCGAGCCGGGAGCGAGCGAGGTCTTGACCCACGGCTTGACCGTCAGCCCCTTCTCGACCGCGTTGCGGGCGAGGATCCCGGCGCCGAGCATGACCGACGGGTTTGAGGTGTTGGTGCAGCTGGTGATCGCGGCGATCACGACGTGGCCGTGGTCGAGCTCGGTCTCGGTGCCGTCGGCGAGCGTGACCGGGATGCGCGTGCTCACGCGGTCGGCGACCTGTGCGCCGCCGGTCCCGCCGCTCGGCTCGTGGCCTTCGCCGTTGGCGTGGTGGGTGGAGATCGGATCGCTGGCCGGGAAACTCTCCTCGTCGGCCTCGTCCTCGTCGCTCGGCTCGGGCAGGTAACCCTCGAGCGCCATCCGGAAGGCGCCTTTGGACTCGGTCAGCGACACGCGGTCCTGTGGCCGCTTGGGCCCGGCGATGCTCGGCACGACGGTCGACAGGTCGAGCTCGAGCGTGTCGGTGAAGGTCGGCTCCTCGGACTGCTCGTCATGCCACAGCCCCTGCTCCTTGGCGTATGCCTCGACGAGGGCGATCAGCTCGGGCGGGCGCCCGGAGAACTCGAGGTAGCGGATCGTCTCCGCGTCGATCGGGAAGATCGCACAGGTCGAGCCGAACTCCGGCGACATGTTGCCGATCGTCGCGCGGTCGGCGAGCGGCAGGGCGGCGAGACCCTCGCCGTAGAATTCGACAAAGCGGCCCACGACGCCCTTGCGCCGCAGCATCTCGGTGACGGTGAGCACGAGGTCGGTCGCCGTCGCTCCCTCGTGGAGCTCGCTGCGGAGACGGAAGCCGAGGACCTGGGGGATGAGCATCGACATCGGCTGGCCGAGCATCGCCGCCTCGGCCTCAATGCCTCCGACGCCCCAGCCGAGCACCCCGAGCCCATTGATCATCGTCGTGTGCGAATCGGTGCCGACCAGCGTGTCCGGATAGGCGACCGCCGCGCCCGAGCCGTCGCCCTCGTCGACGAACACGACCCGCGCGAGGTACTCGAGATTGACCTGGTGCACGATGCCGGTGTCCGGCGGGACGACCTGGAAGTTGCGAAACGCCCCCTGCCCCCAGCGCAGGAACGCATAGCGCTCCTGGTTGCGATCGAACTCGAGCTCGGCGTTGCGCTCGAAGGCGAACCGCGTGCCGAACACGTCGACCTGGACGGAGTGGTCGATCACGAGCTCGGCCGGGACGAGCGGATTGATCTTCGTCGCGTCGCCGCCCAGCTCGCCCATCGCGTCGCGCATCGCAGCGAGGTCGACAATGGCAGGCACGCCGGTGAAGTCCTGCATGACGACCCGCGCGGGCGTGAAGGCGATCTCCGTGCTCGGCTCGTCGCTCGCGTTCCAGCGCGCGAGCGCCTCGATGTCCTGCGCGCGGATCGCGTCCCCATCCTCGTTGCGCAGCAGGTTCTCGAGCAGGATCTTCAGAGAGAACGGCAGGCGCGCGACGTCGAATCTCGACTGGAGCGCATCGAGGCGATAGATCTCGTACGAGCGCTCACCGACGGTGAGCGTGGCCTTGGCATCGAAGCTGTTCGCGGTCAATTTCGGATCTCCAAGTCTGAGAGGTATCTCTAACTGTAGGACTGGTCTGACGGCGGGGGCGCCGCGGACCTCCTACGTCCGTCTTAGGCATGTCTTCGCGGCTCCTTGCGTCGGTCGCCGATGCTCTCGATCAGACAACAATCTCTCCGTCACCAGGAGCCAACGATGACCTTTCTCTCCCGCTCCGCCGCGAGCCTCGCGATCGGCGCTCTCGGGCTCGTCGCCCTCGCCACCGCCTACGCCGAGGCGCACCGCGCGCCTGACCAGCCATGAGCACCGCACTGCTCCCGGCCTCGCTTGACGCCACCGGCCGGGTCGTCCCGGTGTTCGGCGCCGACGTCGACGTCGTCATCCCCGTCTACAACGAGCAGCGGGCGCTCGAGGCATCGGTGCGCCGGCTGCATGCCTATCTCGGAACGCGCTTTCCGTTTGCGTGGCGGATCGTGATCGCCGACAACGCGAGCACCGATCGCACGCTCGCGGTCGCTCGCCGCCTGAGCTACGAGCTGCCCTGCGTGGAGGTCATTCACCTCTCCGCGAAGGGCCGCGGGCGCGCCCTGCGCCGAGCGTGGTGCAGCAGCGATGCCCGCGTGCACTGTTACATGGACGTCGATCTCTCAACCGACCTCGCCGCGCTGCTTCCGATGGTCGCGCCGCTGCTCTCCGGCCACTCCGAGATCGGCATCGGCACGCGTCTGGCCCCCGGGTCGCGGGTCACTCGCAGCCCGCGGCGGGAGTTCATCTCGCGCTCGTACAACCATCTCCTGCGCTTCGTGCTGCGAGCCCACTTCAGCGACGCGCAGTGCGGCTTCAAGGCGATCCGCGCCGACGCCGCCGCGACGCTCCTGCCGCTCATCGGCGACGAGGAGTGGTTCTTCGACACCGAGCTGCTCGTCCAGGCCGAGCGTCATGGCATGCGCATCCACGAGGTGGCTGTCGACTGGGTCGAGGACACCGACACCCGCGTCGAGATCGTGCCGACCGCGCTCGCCGACCTGCGCGGCGTGCTGCGGCTGTTCGTCGACCGCCGACGGCGGACTCTTAGCTTCCTCTCACCCCGGCATCCGATGCTCTCCCGATGAGCTCGGGGCAAGCTTCCTATCCCCTGACGCATTCGGCCCGCCTGCGCGGCCACGCCGAGCGTGGCGTGCTCGCGCGCGTGGTGTTCGGCGCCCCGGAGCTGCTCGCGCTCCTGCTCATCGCCGGCGTCCTCAACCTGTGGAACCTCAGCATCAACGGCTGGGCGAACACGTACTACAGCGCCGCCGTGAAGTCGATGGCGGCGAGCTGGCACAACTTCCTCTTCGCGTCGATGGACCCGAGTGGCCTCATGACCGTCGACAAGCCGCCCCTCAGTCTCTGGGCGCAGGCGCTCTCGGCGCGGGTGTTCGGCTTTCACCCGCTGAGCCTGCTCATCCCCCAGGCGATCATGGGCATGATCGCCGTCGGGCTGCTCTACGACCTCACGCGCCGGCGCTTCGGCCGCGCTGCCGGCTTCGCCGCCGGTCTCGCGCTCGCCACCACGCCGGTGATCGTCGCCGTCTCCCGGCACAACAATCCCGACGAGCTTCTCGTCCTCTGCTGCATCGCCGCCCTGTGGTTCTTCGTCCGCGCGCTCGAGGACGGCCGCACGCGCTGGCTCGTGCTCAGCGGACTGTGCGTCGGGCTCGGCTTCGAGACCAAGATGGGCGTCGCCCTGATGGTCGTCCCCGGCATCGCCGCGGCCTGGATGTGGGTTGCGCCCGGCGGCCGCCTGCGCGCGCTGCGCCAGCTGCTCGCCGGCGGCGGAGTGATGGTCGCCGCAGCCTGCGCGTGGCCGCTGCTCGTCACCCTGACCCCGGCCGCCGATCGCCCATGGATCTCCGGCACCTCGGACAACTCGGTGTGGTCGTTGATCTTCGGCTACAACGGCCTCGGCCGGGTGGCCGGGCAGACCGGCGGTCCCGGTGGCGCGGGCAGCATGTTCGGCGGCGCGACGGGGCCCTTCCGGCTGTTGCAGTCCGGCCTCGGCGACCAAGCCGGCTGGCTGCTCGGCTTCGCCGCCGTCGCCGTCGCCGCGCTACTCGTGATGACGCGTCTGCGCCGGCGCGACCCCCGCACGGGGTGGCTCATCGCCATCAGCGGCGCCGCGGCGACGACCGCGGTCGTCTTCAGCTTCGCGGGCGGCATCTTCCACCCCTACTACGTCTCGTTCCTGGCCCCGTTCGTGGCCGCCCTGTTCGGCGCCGGGGCCGGGGAGATGTTGCCGGCGCCCTTCGGTGTGGCCCAGTCGGGCCGCTCGGCCCGGATCGTCGCACCGCTGCTCATCGCCGGTGGCCTCATCACCGAGCTCGTCGTGCTCGGCGGTCTGAGCGGGAGCCTCAGCTGGGCGACCCCGCTCGTCGCCGTCGTCGGCGTCGGGACGGCGGTCCTGCTCGCGCTCGAGCTCTCCGCGCGGGTCCGCGTCGTGGCCGTGGGCGCCGCCCTCATCGCGCTGCTCGCCGCCCCGGCGACGTGGGCGGCGGAGACCCTCGGCCATGCCACGAGCGGCACCTTCCCGGCCGGGGGCGCGGCGACCGCGACCGGCGGCCCCGGCGGCGGGCGCTTCGGCGGCCCCGGCGGGGGGGTGCGCGGCCGCGGCTTCGGTCCCGGCGGCGGTGCCTCCGGCAGCGCCGCGACGGGTGGTCCTCCGGCGGGCTTCGCCCCGCCGAGCGGCGTCCTCCCGGGTGCGACGGGTGCCACCGGCTCCGCGGCCCCCATCGGCGCCTTCGGCGGCCGCGGCGCGTTCGGCGGCGGTGGAGGCTTTGCCGCCGGCGGCGGGTTCGGAGGCGACAGCGCCAGCCTCACCGCGGCGATCGCCTACGCCCGCAGTCACGGCGGCGGCACGATCGGCGTCGAGAGCCAGAGCAGCGCCGCAGCGGCCATCCTCAACTCGAATGCCAACATCGCCGGCCTCGGCGGCTTCTCCGGCCGCGAGAGCTCGGTGTCGGTGAGCTGGCTCGCCGAGGAGGTCCGCAGTGGCCATCTCCGTTGGCTGATCGCCGACAGCACCGGCGGCGGACGCCTGCCTGGCGACACTCGCACCGGCAGCCAGTCGGCGCTCGCAGCGGCCACGCAGGCCTGCCGCAAGGTGACGCTCTCGTCGACTTCCGGCTCGCAGTCCGTAATGTACGACTGCCTGGGACGCGCGGACGCGATCCTTGCTGGGACGAGGAGCTAACAGTGGGGTCTCTCATCCGATCGAGCAGCATGCCTCGCCTCCGGTCAGCCGGGAGTCGCCGGCGGCTGCTTCGCGCCTGCGCGTGCGCGGCGGCCGGATTCGCCCTCGCGCCGGCCGCAGCGCTCGCCGACACCGCGACCAGCTCCAACTGGGCGGGCTACGCCGTCCACCGGGGCAACGTTCGCTTCACCCGCGCGAGCGGGACATGGCGCCAGCCGAAGGCCACCTGCATCCGGGGCAATCCGACCTACTCCGCCGACTGGGTCGGCATCGGTGGCTTTGACCTCGCCTCTCAGGCCCTCGAGCAGATCGGGACCGAGGTCGACTGCACGTCATCGGGCCGCGTGTCCTCGTCGGCGTGGTACGAGCTCGTGCCGGCGCCGTCGCAGACGATCGGTCTGCGCGTCCGCCCCGGGGACTCGATGTCGGCCACCGTCACCGTGGTCGGCCGCCGGGTGACCCTCGCCCTGGTGAACAACACGACTCGCCAGTCCTTCCAACGCACCTTCACCGCGTCGGCGATCGATGTCACCTCGGCGGAATGGATCGTCGAGGCGCCGTCGGAATGCTTCAGCGACACCTCGTGCCAGACGCTGCCGCTCGCCGACTTCGGCACGGCCGGGTTCACCGGCGCGCACGTCGTGGCCGTCGGCGGCCGCAGCGGCTCGATCGCCAACGCGGCCTGGGGCGCCACCAAGATCACGCTCGTGCCCTCGGGTCGGCAGTTCGTCACCAACGGCGGCACCACGACCGGCACCGCGACGCCGTCCGCGCTGAGCGTCGGCGGCTCGGCGTTCAAGGTCAACTTCGCCACGGTCAGCCTCCAGAACCCGTTCGGCGCCCACGGCGCGTCCGTTCGCCTCGTCGGCCGCCTCGTCCATCCGACGCGCTGAGCCGCGCGGGGCGCCCGCAGGGCGCCGACTCACCGGACCGCGGGGGCGTTCCTATCCGGCTCTTACGAAGCGCCTACGGCTCTCTAGCGCTCGCTCGGCAAGCTGAAGAGCATGAACACCGCGATCTCGCCCCACCTCTTCTGGATCACCAGTCGCGCCGCGGGATTCGCGGCGCTGATCCTCGCCAGCCTCGCCGTCTCGCTCGGGCTGCTCATGAGCACGAAGCTGCTCAAGGGCCGCACGAACGACCTCCGCGTCGCCCACGAGGTTCTCTCCCTGTCCACGATCGTCGCGATCGTCATCCATGGCGTGGCGCTCGTCGGCGACAAGTATCTGCACCCGTCCTTCGCCGACATCGCCGTCCCGTTCCTGGGCAGCTACAAGACGTTCTGGACCTCGCTCGGAATCGTCAGCGGCTGGGCGACGATCCTCCTCGGCCTGTCGTTCTACTTCCGCCGGCAGATCGGAGGCCGGCGCTGGCGGAGCCTCCACCGCTTCACCGCGCTCGCCTGGCTCGGCGGCCTCGTCCACGCCATCGGCATGGGCACCGACGCCGGCCAGATCTGGTTCCTGGCCATGGTCGGCCTCGTCACCGTTCCGGCGCTCGCTCTGCTGGCCAAGCGGCTGTGGTCGCCGTCGCCGAGCGCCAAGGCGGCCCGGCCGGCCTTCCAGAACGCGCGGGCGGTGCGCCACACGCCGGCCGAGCGTCGGCCCGGCGACCGGCCCGCCGAGACCGGTGCGGCCCGGACTCCGGGCGGACGGACGCGCCCAGCGCATGCCCCCGTCCGGGCGAGTCAGCCACCTCCCACTCCCGCACCTCGGGCCACCTAGCGGCAAGGGCGGCGGTCTCCGCTTCGTGCGGGGCCGTCGCTCGGCGGGTCGGGAGGTCGACCCGGCCGCGGCGCCCGGGAGCCCTACAGCCCGGGCGGGTGGCGGACCACGAACCCGGAGAACTCTCCTCCGCCCTGCGACCACCGCGTTCCACCGGAGGCGAGGGCAACGGTGTCAAAGCGCCAGCCGGCCACCTGCATCCACGCGTGGTCGGCGTTCGCGTAGATGGTGATCCAGCGGCCGGGGCCGGGAGCGCCCCAGCTCTCGAAGCCGGTCGAGTCCAGCGGCGAGCTGAGCAGTCCGGCGGCGGCGAGCGCGTAGCTCACCGAGCCCGAGCAGTCGTAGCCGCTGGCCTGGAAGGAGCCGTGCCCGCCGCCCCAGATGTAGGGAAGCGTGGCGATCGCGTTGCCGGCGGCGATGACCTGCGCGACCGCAGCCGGGGCGCCGGGTGGCGGCTGAACCATGCCGCCGGTGTCGACGGCGATCCCGCCGACGGCGGCGTTGCCGGCCGCGGCAGCCGCGGCCGCCTGCGCCGCAGCCTTCGCCTCGAGTGCGTGCAGGCGGCCGTTGAGCGTCTGCAGCCTCGCCGCCTCGCCGGCGCGGGTGCCGAGCTGGGCGATCTCCCGGGTCAGGAGGGCTGCATGCAGCGCCGCGACCTGGTTGCGTTGATCGAGCACCGCGAGCGCGAGCGCCCGGTCTCGGGTCTCGAGCACGGCAAGCCGCCCCGCCTCGGAGGCGACCGCTGTCCGGGCCGCCCGGGTTGAGGTCACGATCGCGGCGTCCTGATGGCCGATGCGCTGGAGGAAGCTGACCTTCTCGAGCAGGTCGTTGAACCCGTGCGCGTTGAGGATGACGTTGACGAGATCCGGCGGGCTTCCCTCGTAGTTGGCGACGAGGTTGGCCGACAGCGCCCCGGTGGCGAGCCTGAGCCGATTCTCGAGCGCGACGAGGTGGTCGCGGGCGGCGATCAGCTGATTCTGGACCTGGGCGAGCTGGTCCTCGCGGACGGTCAGCTCGTCCTGGAGCCCGGTGAGCCGGGTCTGCGCGGCGTGAAGCCCGCCCGCGGTCGCGCTGATCCGGCCGCTCTCGATGGAGATCGCCGACTGCAGCGAGCTGACGGCGCTGCGACTCGAGTCGATCTGGCCCTGAAGATCGCCGCGGCTCGGCGCGGTCAAGCCGCTGCCGAGCAACCCCGCGGCCACGAGCGCCGTGACGGCGAGCAGGCGCAGCGAAAGATGGTTGGCAGGCAATCCGGGCATGGGGAAATGAGGCCGTCGGATCAGTCGGCACACGGTGGCCGCGCCACCACGGTCTCGCTCCGTGGTGATCGCGATCCGACGCCCGGGTACGGCGGGGCGCAGAGCACCCTAACACGACCCGTCGGGCGTGTGCCGTCAGCTCCTCGGTTTGCAAGAGATCCTGCAAAGGAGGGGTTTACCGCCTCCCCGGTCGAGGTTCGGCAAGGCTGCCATCGCGCGCCGGCGACCGCTTGCGGCATACTCGTCGCGTGCGCTTCACACGTCTCATCCTGATCGCGCTGTGCCTCGTGCTCAGCGTCGCCGCGCTCGGTCCGGCGGTCGCGCTCGCCTCCGGTCCGTCGGCCGGCGACCAGCAGTACGTCGACCCGCTCGGCGGTTCGACCGGCTCGAGCAGCAACGGCTCCGGCAGCAGCTCCGGGAACTCGTCCGCGAGCGGTTCGGGCACGGCCGCGGCGTCGTCCCCCACCGCCACCGCGTCGGCGGGGAGCACGACGACACCGACGAGCACCAGCTCGACCGGCGCGACGAGCACGACCACCGGCACCACGACGGCCTCCAGCCGCACGCTGCCCTTCACCGGGTTCAACGTCTGGGAGGGCGCGGTCATTGGCGTCGTGATGCTCGGCGCGGGCCTGCTGCTCCGCCGCCGCGCCGCGCACGAGTAGTGCGCCGGCGCCACCCGGGCGCTGATCAGCCCATCGTCATCAACGGTCGCGCGGCGGTGCGCCGGGAGATCGGCGGCGTCGAGCGGCTGGCCCGGGAGATGGCGCTCCGGCTACCTGCCCTGCGCCCCGACCGCTACCGCGTCCTCGCGCCGCCGCCGGCCCTCGCCCACCGCGCCGGGCACGCCTGGGAGCAGTGCGCGCTCCCGGCGCTCGCCGCCCGCGCCGCGGTGCTGTACTCGCCGGCGAACCTCGCGCCCGTTGTCCACCCGCGCAACGTGGTCGTCATCCACGACGCCGCGGCGCTGATCCATCCCGAGGCGTACTCGGCCGCCTACGTCGCCTATCAACGGCGCATACTGCCGGCGATCGTCGGCCGCGCGCGGCTGATCATCACGGTGTCAGAGTTCTCCCGCGGCGAGCTCGTCGCCGCGCTCGGCGCGGTCGCCGCCCGGACGGCGGTGATCCCGCCCGGGGTCGACGAGCGCTTCTCGCCCGCCGCCGACGCCGCCGCCGCGACGGCCCGACACGGGCTCGGCCGCCCCTACGTCCTCGTCGTCGGCACCGCCTCGGCGCGCAAGAACCCAGAGGCGCTGGCCGCCGTCGCCGCGGCGCTCGGGGAGCGGCGAATTGACCTCGTCGTCGCCGGCTCGGTCCGCGGCTACCTCCGGGACTCCGCGTCGGGGGATCCGGCGAACGAGGCGATCCGCCGGCTCGGGTACGTGCCCGAGGACGATCTGCCTGGGCTCTACGCGGGCGCTCTGGCCCTGGTCCTTCCCTCCCTCCATGAGGGGTTCGGGCTGCCCTGTCTCGAGGCGATGGCCTCGGGGATCCCGGTGGTCGCCGCGCGCGCCGGGGCGCTGCCCGAGACAACCGCCGGCGCCGCTCTGCTCGTCGATCCCCTCGATCCTTCGGCGGTCGCCGAGGCTGTACTGGCGGCGGCGTGCGAGGACGAGCGCGGGCGCGGCTCATTTCGGCTGGTCGGGCGCGGGCCGCTCAATTTACGTGGGTGCGGACGGCCGAACTGACCGACGCCGAGATCGGGCGCGTCGTCGGTGCGTCGTCATGAGCGCTCGGCGCATCGTCGCGAGCAGAGGGGTTCCGTGAGCGTGGATATACTCGCGGCGATCGTGCGTCTGCGGACTCTGACATTCCTGTCGGCGCTGGCGCTGATTGCGGCTCTGGTTTCTGGAGCCAGCGCACGTCCCCCGGCAGCGGCTCCGGTGCCGCCGGGATTCGTCGGCGTGAACGCCGGCGGGCCGCTCTTTGATGGTCAGGTTGACATCACTCGCCAGATGGACCTGATGGTCTCAAGCGGCGTCCAGAGCATCCGCGTCGTGATCGACTGGCCGAAGCTTCAGCCTTACGCGAACTGGGCGGACGTGCCGTCCGATCAGCGCAGCCAGTACATCAACGCGGGTGGGGTCCCCACCAACTACACCGCCACGGACACGCTCGTGCGGCTCGCCGCGCAGCGAGGGCTGTCGATCCTGCCCATCGTGCTGTACGCGCCGTCGTGGGACGCGGGCAAGAATCCCAGCGGTGGCTTCGCCCCGCCAGCGCGGACCGCGCCGTATGCCCAGCTCCTTACCGCCCTGATCGATCGTTACGGTCCGCGGGGCACCTTCTGGCGGGCGGCCGGTCCCAAGCTGCCGATCCGGATGTGGCAGATCTGGAACGAGCCGAACCTCAGCGCCTACTGGCCCCAGCCTTTCGCCAAGAGCTACGTAGCGCTACTGCACGCAGCCCACACGGCGATTAAGCGCGCCGATCCCGGGCGCCAAGGTCGTGCTCGGAGCGATGACGAACATCGCTTGGAAGTACATCCGGCAGATCTACAACATCCGGGGTGCCGGCAAGCTCTTCGACATCGCGGCGATTAACCGCTTCACTCAAGCCCGCAGCGGGTGATCGAGTACCTCCAGTTCGTCCGCCGGGCGGTGATCGGGCTTGGCGATCCGCACAAGCCGCTGATGGCGACCGAGCTGGCTTTCCCTCGTCGCTGGTTGGCAGACACCCAGTCAATCACTTCGACTGGGACACGACCGTTCGCGGCCAGGCGACGAGGGTCGGTCAGCTGCTTCCCGCTGCTCGCCGCCTACCGCCGTCGCTCATTCTCCAAAGTTTCGACTACTACACCTGGGTGGGCAACGAGACGCGCGGCAGGGTAAGGACACTTCGACTTCGCCGGCCTGTTGCGAGTCCGACCACGGTCGGTGACTGCAAAGCCCGCCTACGGGTCGTACCGGGCGGCCGCGCTCCGCCTTGAGGGGTGCCGAAGCAAGCGTTCCTGGCCACTCACTGCGACAAGAAGGGCTAGCTCTTTACCCGCATAGCCTGAGCTCGGGTGCGGCTGCCGAAGCCGCCCGGGACACCGGCGCGAACGCAGCCGTGTCCGCGCTCTTCCGCACCTGCCGGCGGGTAGATCCCGAACCAGTCCTCGTGGTCGGCCGGGTCGCGCTCGGGCGTCATCCACGTGTAGAGAACGATCGCAGCGATGTCGCAGTCGGTGTGGCCGAGCGCAGCGAACGTGCGATCGATGTAGTGCGGTCGCCGGGCAGCCGGCGTGAAGCTGAGCGTCCCGGAGGGCTAGTCGTCCAGCCGAACTCCGTAACGTAGAGCGGCACGATGACATCCCGAGCGCGCGCAGGATCCGGCCGAGCATCCCGGACACGGCCGAGCACCGCCAACGGCGTCGCGCCATAAGGATGGATCGCCACCCCGTCGACGTGGCCGACGAGTGCGGGGTCTGTCCGGACGAGCGCCGGCAGGAACGCGCCGAGATCTGTGAGGCCGCCCACGATCACGCGGGCGGTGGGGTCCGTGGCGAGTATCGCGTTCGGGCCGCCAGGAAGAGCAATCGTGCGTAGTGGGTCCGGCGTCCGGGGCGGGAAGTCCAGAACGTCGCGGTTGTCCGGCTCGTTCCAAACCTCGTAGATGTCGCACCGGTTCGGCCGGCAGCGCGGGGTGGGCGGTCCCAGAACGTGCCGCCGTTGCCGTAGCGGGCCGCGAACGCGGCGCGAAAGCCGCGAACTCCGCCGCGCCAAGCGCGGAGATGGGTGATGCGTGAGGCCAGCCGGGGCTCGACTCCGCCCAGGCCGCGCTGTAGTCGACGAGTGGGCAACCAGCGGAGACCCGCTGGTGGCCAGCGCCGCGGCGATCTCGTCGTCGAAGCTCCAGTCCCAGTGGTGCACGCCTCGCACGGGAGGCGCCGGCTCCGCTATCTCCCATAGCGCGTCCGACGCGACCGACGTTGCACCCGGGTCTGGCGGACCGCGCTTAGCTGACGTCGATCTGAGCCGTGCCATCGGTCCGAGGTCGTTGAACAGCCGGTTGACGCTCACGCCAACAGCGACGCCCGATGGTGCCGGTTGGGACGGCGGTCCCGGCCCGACCGTGGATGCCGCTACGGTATCTGGCGGCGGTGGCGGGCCGCTCGAGGTCGATCCGCCGCCGTTTCCCCCGAACGCGAGCGCGAAGACGATGACGAGGACGAGCGCGAGCACGATGCCGCCGGCGCCCCAGGCGGCGATCTGCCTTCCGGGGCGCTGAGCCCCGTCGTCACCCATCCGCGACGGAGGCATGCGCGGGGCCGGCGGCCTCGCGGCTGTGCCACAGGGCCGCGAGCTGGCGTCGCTCGCGGGCGGCGGAGCGCCCCGCGGCCGGCTTGATCAGCATTCGCACCCCGAACGCGGCGGCCTGCGCGAGATCGTCGAGGACGGCCGCGCGCTCTCCGAGGCGGCGTCGGATGACCTCGCGGCGGCCGCGGGCGAGCAGGTCGAACGGCTCACCTCCGAACGCGCGCTCGGCGGCGTGGCCCCCAAGGTGGCAGACGCGCGCCGCGGGCCAGAACCAGGTCTCGATGCCCTGCTCGGCGGCGCGGAGCCCGAGGTCGAGGTCCTCGCCGTAGAGGAAGATCGCCGGGTCGAAGGGCCCGAGGCGCCGCAGCAGCGCGGTGGGCGCGACGAGCGCGCAGCCGACCGCCCAGCCCACGCGCCGGGCCGACCGCGATCGCCACGGCGCGGTCGCCCCGGCCAACCACCGGGGCAGGAGCGTCGGGGGCACGGCGACGTGGAGCAGCTCCGACGCCGAACCCGGCCGTGGGTGCACGGTGTCCTGACGTCCGCCGCCCGGGTTGAGCACGAGCGGCGCGAGCAGGCGCTCGGGTGCGCCGGGCGCGAGAGCGAGCCCGGCGAGCTCGAGCAGCGAGTCGTCGAGGACCTCGACGTCGGGGTTGAGCAACACCGTCACCGGCGCCTGCACGGCGGCCACTCCGGCGTTGCATCCGGCGCCGAAGCCGGCGTTGCGTCCAAGCTCGATCACCGTGCACTGTGGCGCCGCGTGAGCGACGGCCACCGAGTCGTCGACCGAGCCGGAGTCGACGACGACCACCTGCACCCCGGCGAGGTGCGTGGCCGCCGAGCCGAGCAGGCCGTCGAGCTCGGCTGCCGAGTTGTGGGCGACGGTGACGATCGCCACGTCGGCGGGATCGGCGAGCGCGCGGTCGCGCCGGCGCGCGACGCCCTCGACCGAGGCCGTCCAGCGGGCTCGACCGGGGCCGAGGGAGAAGCGCTCACGCACGCGCTCCCGGCCGGCGGCGCCGAGTTGCGCGGCGAGCTCCGGATCACCGGCGACCTCGATGATCGCCTGCGCGGCGGCGACCGGGTCCCCGGGCGCGTAGCGCCGTCCGCAGGTGTGATCGACGATCTCCGCCGGTCCGGCGGCATCGGGCACGATCGCCGGCCGGCCGGCGGCGAGCGCCTCGCCGACGACCATCCCGAACGGCTCTCGCGGGGCGCAGTGCAGCAGGCAGGTTGCCCGCTCGAGCTCCGCCCTCGCGTCGGGCACAGGGCCCACGAAGTCGACGGCGCCCGCGAGGTCCGGGCGCTGCGCGCGGGCCCGCAGGCCGGCCGAAAGGGCCTCGTCTCCCTCGAACGACCCGCCGACGACCCGCAGCCGCAGGTCGGGCAGGCGGTGGCGGGCGAGGGCACAGGCCTCGAGTGCGAGCTCCGGCCGCTTCCAGGCCACGAGCGCCCCGAGCAACAGCGCGCGGGGCGGTCCGGTGGGCCGCGCCGTCGCGGGGCCAACCTCGATCCCGGGCGGCACGACGACGAGCCGGCCGGCGAGGGTCCCACGCGGATCGAGGTCCCGGGCCACCGCCTCCGAGGGGACGATGACGAGCGCCGCGCGCCGGGCCGCCGCCCGCACGGCGTGAGCGATGGCCGCTCCCGGGAGGAAATCGTTGTGCTCGAAGACAACCGGTACCCCGACGGGCGGCCCGAGCAGGCAGGCGAGCGCAGAGCGCATCCCGCAGGCGACGACGACGTCGGGATCGAGGTCGGCGATCAGTCCGCGCGCCTCGCGTCCGTGGCCGATGAGCGCGCGGACCGCCTCGAGCCGGGTCCGCGTCGAGGAGCGGAGCAGGAGGCTTCTCGGCGCGAGCCGGTAGACGATCAGCCCGCGGTCCCGGGCCGACCGCGCGAGCGGCCCGTCCGGGCACGCGAGCACGCTCTCGAGACGAGGATCGCCGGAGAAATCAAGCAGCGCACGCTCCGCGCCCCCCAGCGCCCCCGAGAAGCTGATCAGCAGGGCGCGCGGCATCTGGCGCATCAGCGTAGCCCTCTCCTAGACTTGGCGGCTTGCCAGCCACCGCCGAGAACATCAATGGCCATCGACGCGTCGCCCTCGTGCACGACTTCCTCCTCGACCTCCGGGGGGCCGAGCGCGTGTTCCTCGAGCTCTGTCGCATGTTCCCGGACGCCGACGTGTTCACCGCCGTGTACGACGAGCAGGGCACCGAGGGCCGGTTCGCCGACCGCAGAATTCACACCTCGTTCCTGCAGCGGCTGCGCCCGGACGCCCGCACCTTCAGGGTGCTGTTCCCGCTCTACCCCCGCGCGATCGAGTCGTTCGACTTCTCGGGCTACGACCTCGTCATCTCGAGCTCGTCGGCCTGGGCGCACGGTGTCGTCTGCAGCCTCCCGACGCTGCACGTGAGCTACTGCCACAACCCCTTTCGTTACGCGTGGAACGACCGCGAGATGACGGTGTCGAGTCGGCGCAACCCGCTCGCCCGGCGCCTCCTGCGCGACGCGCTCACGCGCTGGCGCCAATGGGACCACAAGGCGGCGCGGCGCACCGACCGCTACATCGCCAATTCGAAGGTCACCGAGGAGCGGCTGCGCGCCTACTTCGAGCGCGACTCGAACATCGTCTATCCGCCGGTCGAGACGGCCCGTTTCGCGCCCGGCCGGGTCGGCAACCACTACGCGACCGTCGCCGAGCTGATGCCCCACAAGCAGATCGGCGTGGCCATCGCCGCGTTCAACGCGATGCGCCGGCCGCTCGTCGTCGTCGGCGACGGCCCGGCCGCGCGCTCGCTCCGCCGCGAGGCGGGACCGACGATCACCTTCACCGGCCGTGTGTCCGACGAGCAGGTGGCGAACATCCTGTCCAGCGCGCGGGCGCTCGTCCTCACCTCGGTCGAGGAGTTCGGGATCGCCGCCGTCGAGAGCCAGGCGGCCGGCCGACCGGTGATCGCCCGTCGGGGCGGGGGCGCGCTCGAGACGGTCATCGACGGCGTCACCGGGTGCTTCTGGTCCGGGGGCTCCGAGCAGCTCGCGGCGACCGTGCAGGCGTTCGACGATCAGGGCGTCGATCCCGAGACCTGCCTGCGCAACGCCGCCCGCTTCGACGTCCAGAGCTTCCGTGCAGGCATCCTCGACGAGATCGCCGCGGCCGAGCGCGGCCGGCCGCGTGGGCTCGACCCGGCCCGGCGGCTCGACCCGGAGCAGCTGGTGCCACTGGCGGCCCAGGCCACGCGCCGCTGAAGGCCTCCGTCATGCGCGGCCGACTGCTCACCGGCGCGGGCGCGCTCCTGCTCGCCGGGCCGTTCGTGATCGCCTTCTTCGCCGGGGGGTACTTCGACGAGCCGCGGTCCTGGGCGGGGCTCGTCGCCTGGCTGCTCGTCGCCGTCGGCGCGGTCCTTGCACCGCGACCGTGGCCGCGCACCATCGCGGTCAAAGTCGCGATCGGTGGCCTGCTGGCGCTCGCGCTGTGGACGCTGCTCTCGACGACGTGGGCGCCGATCGCCGGCGACGCCTACCACCGCGGCCAGACGGCGATGCTCTACGCGGGCGGTCTGATCGCCGCGCTGCTCCTCCTGCGTGGGAGCCCCATCCTGCGGGCCGTCGAGCCGGCGGTGGTCGCCGGGACGCTCGTGGTCATCGGCTATGGCTTGTCCGAGCGGTTGCTGCCCGCTCTGCTCCACTTCCAGCACTCGGTCAGCGCCGAGGGACGACTGGAGCAACCGCTCACGTACTGGAACGGGATGGGGGAGCTGGCCGCGATCGGGCTCGTCGTCGCGCTGCGCATCGCCGGGACCGCGACGCGTCATCGCGCGCTGCGCCTGTTCGCGACCGCCGCCGCCGTACCGCTCGGCGTTGGTCTCTACATCTCGTTCTCGCGCGGGGCCCTGTTCGCGGCCGCCGCCGGGGTCGTCACGCTGGTCGTCGTCGCCCCCTCCCGCGAGCAGTGGCGCAGCGGCGCCCTCGCCCTCGGTGGCGCGGTCGTCGGTGCGGCGCTCACCGCACGTTGGCACTCGTTCACCTCGCTGATCGGGTCCCCGGCCACCCGCGAGCACCAGGGGACGCTCGTGCTCATCCTCCTCGTGGCGGCGATTCTGATCGCCACCGGCGCGCAATGGCTCCTCATCCGGCGCGAGGCGCCGCGGCCGGTCCGCCTGCCTCGGAGGACGCCGCTCGTCGCGCTCGTCGTCATCTGCGCCGGCTTGGCCCTGGCCATCGCGGTCGGGGCCAAGGAGCGCTCGACACAGCCGCTGAGCGGCGGGGCGAACCGCCTCGGCACGCTGCAGAGCAACCGCTACTCGTACTGGGACGTGGCCCTGCGCGCGTTCTCGGCCGAGCCGATCCGCGGGGTCGGCGCCGGAGGATGGTCGGTCTACTGGCTGCGCTACCGGCCGGTGGCCGAGTTCGCCCAAGACGCGCACTCGCTCCCGCTGCAGACCCTCGCCGAGCTCGGCCTGGTCGGCCTCGCCCTGCTGCTGGCCACGCTCGGCGGGATCGCCGTCGCCGCCCGGCGAGCCCTGGCCCGCGCGCCGGCGCTCGCGGCCGGCCCGATCGCGGGGGTCGTCACCTATCTCGCCCATTCGCCGCTCGACTGGGACTGGGAGATGCCCGCGGTGACGCTGACGGCGATCATCCTCGGTGGCGCCCTGATCTCGATGTCGGACGATAAGCCGAGCGTCGAGGTCCCGAGCGGCCCTGCACTGGATGGCGTTACAGCTGCTCCGCGATCCGGGGGGCCTCGCGCAGAAACATCCACACCCCGAGCACGATCAAGGTGACTGTCAGACCCTCTGCGACTATCAGGTGTCCCAGGCCACCGGCGGCAGGCGTCCCGGGGTACGGCGCGTTGGGATCGATGATCCACACCCGGGCCAGCTCGAGGATCGGGGTCAACGGGTTTATGGAGATCAGTGCTCCGAGCGTGTGCGACCTGGCCAGGGCCTTTCCGAGCGGGTACAGGATCGGGGTTGCGTAGAACAGCGCCGTCACGAACACCGACCAGATGATCCCCAGGTCACGGAAGCGCGGGTACAGCGACGCGACAATCATCGAGACCGCGAGCGTGACGACGGAGAGCAGCAGCAGGACGATCGGTGTCAGTAGCCAGGTCCACATTGGCCCGACGCCGAACGCCAGGATGAAGATGAACACGACGATCAGATTCAGCAGGAGGTTGAAGAGCGCAGTCACGACCACAGCGGTCGGAATTGCGAGCCGCGGGAATTGCGTCTTGCGAACGATTCCTTCCTGACCGACGATCGATGGCACCGCCATCGTCGTGGCCTCAGAGAAGTAGCCGAACAGGACCATGTTGAGCAGCAGGAACACCGGATAGTGAGGCACCAGCGATCCAAACCGGAAGATGTGGGTGAAGACCTCGATCAGCACCGCGAACAGGAGAAGCGGCCGCCCCACAGACCACAGATAACCGAGTGCGGTGCCGAAGTACGTGCGCTTAAACTCGGTCGTCGCCAGCAGTAGGGTCAGGTCTATGAACCGTCGCCAACCCCCACCCACGGCTGACGGCCCACGGACGTCGTAGAGCGTTGGTTCGGCGGACTCCGTGATCACCGCGTGCTCCCGACGCTGGCATCGACGCTGGCAGCAACGAATACCATCCCGGGCATTGGGTCACTCCCTTTGACGAGGAAGTCCACGAGACGCGTGTCACGGAGGGCGTCGTCGCCTCTGGCCCGGCTGCGGGACATCGAGCACAGGATTGAGTACCGGCCCGGAACGAGCTGGACATCGAACTCGGCGGACAGCTTGACGAGCGAGCCGGCGAGCAGCGGCCGCGGCGTCTCGTCCTCGTCCGCCAGCGTCTTACCGAAGCCCAGGACGGTCACTCCGTCGACGTTGAGGAGCTCGAACGCCAATGACGGAGCAGGCAGGGTCCGGCGGACCTTGAGCACGACTCGCAGACGGAAGCGGCTTCGTTGGGTAAGGTCGGACAATCGACGGCCGTCGAGGTCCTCTAGCCACGCGTCGGCCACGTCCACGTCTGCGTCGTTGCCCCCGGCGTCTTTTGTGCCGGTGAAGTTGAGTCGGTAGTAGCGCAGGGCGGCCTCTTCGGGGTCGCCCAGATAGCGTTGTTCGCCGTCGTGGATGAGCGTCGCGCGGTCGCAGAACGCCTGTACGGTGGCCATGTCGTGGGTGACCAGCACGAGTGTCTTACCGGCATTCTTCTTCTCGCGGAAGACGTCGGTGCATTTCTGGGCGAAGGCCGCGTCTCCGACGGCGAGTACCTCGTCGACGAGCATCACGTCGGCGTCGGCCTGGACCATGACCGCGAAGGCAAGCCTGACCATCATCCCTGACGAATAGTTCTTGAGCTTGAGGTCAACGAACTCCTGAAGCTCGGCGAACTCGAGCACGGATTGCAGCCGCCGTTTGGCTTCGCGGCGCCCGAGGCCCATCATGACGCCGTTGAGCTGGACGTTCTCGCGAGCGGTGAGCTCAGCGTTGAAGCCAACGCCCAGCTCGATGAACGGCGCCAGACGGCCCGCGATCCTGATTCGGCCGGAGTCGGCGCGGTAGATGCTGGCGAGTACCTTGAGCAGGGTGCTCTTGCCTGAGCCGTTGCGGCCCACGATCCCGAAGAACTCGCCGCGGTGCACATCGAACGAGATCCCCCGCAGCGCCGCTAGCTCGCGGTAATGCACGCGTCGCAGCGGGTGCGCGGCCCGCTCCTTGACCGTATCCACCTTCTGATCAGGGATCCGAAACGTCTTATACAGATCACGCACCTCAATGACCGCAGGCCCGCCCAGCACGCGGGCCCGGGCCTGCGCGCGCGCGCGAACCACTCCCTCGTTGTCGTTCAAGCCGAAGGCAGCCTGCTGAAGGGAATGCTGGAGGTCGAGCATCGGGCCCTTCATGCTAGGGCCTTGAAACCCGCGCCCGCCAGCGGCGAAGCCGCTTCTGATTGAACCGCTCGGGTGCCGGGATACTCGCATCCGAGAACGGCCCACCCATCCCCGGTTTGCGTCGGGCCAGCGCCACAGCCACGAGCTTCCATAACACACCTCGCGCGAGGACAACCTCTGTGCCCAGCGTCTCGGTGCGCCCGAATAGGCAGCGCAGAGCCCGCAGCGCAAGCCAGGCGAGCGCCACCGGCGATCGGTCGCAGGCCACGAATCGCTCGAGCGTCCGGCGCTTGGACGTCGTCAGCCGCGCGTCGCACCGGGCAAGCAGAACCTGCGCTTGGGTTTCTGCCGTGAGGTAACCGTAGAAGTAGGCGGCACGCCAGCCGGCCAACCGACGGTCATCTCGAAGCCGCCCCAGCGCTCCGGACATACGCCGCCAGCCATGACCGCCGGCGCCGTGAGTGACGTCACCAAACACGGCGCCGGGGTGCTGCACGTAGTCATACAGCGGGCGATCGACGTAGGCGACGTCGCCCGCGGCGAGCGCGACCACCGCCAGCCAGGCGTCATGGAACTGGAACCCCGGGGTATCCGGGAACGGCAACAGGGGCTCGAGCAGGTCACGGTCAAACAGGGTCGCGGCGCCCGTGATCGTGTTCGCCACCAGCATTGACGCGAGGTTGTCGTGATTGTTGCGTCGTCCACTCCACAGCGTCTCACGCAACACCGTCCCGCTTGCTGTGACCAGCCGCTGGTCGGAGTACACCAAGCGGGAACGCCCGATCGCGGCCCGCAGGGTTTGTAGCTTGTCGGGGTGCCAACGATCGTCCTGATCACACAGGGCGATCAGCTCGGCATCGGGTGGGGCCATCAGCAGCGCGCGCTCGTAGTTGCGGTAGAAGCCCAGCCGGTGTGGAGAGCGCGAGAGTTCAAAGCGGGGATCGTCGCCCACCAGGTCGACGATCCGCTCAAACTTCTCACGGTCGGAGCAGTCGTCGCTCACCAAGCAGATCCACTGCTGGTCGGTCTGGGCCCGGAGCGACTCGAGCTGAGTCTGCAACAGCACCAGGTCAGGATCGAACGTCGTCATGCATACTGCGATCAGCTCGTTACCGGGACATCGAGGACGTGCGCTTGACTGAATCGGAGGCTCGGGCACCACGACTTCGATCCGTCCGAGCTCAGCGGTTACCGACTCTCCGCTGGCCAGATGCGCCGCCAGCTCGACCACGACCGGGCCTGGAACGCCGTGCCCCCTGACGGGCACCGCCGCCCAGAAGCCGCTCTCGCGACTGCGAGACGCCACGGTGGACCCGACATATGAGGCTGCTACATCGGGCCGAGGCATGGCGAACGCGGCTGCCGGATTCGGTACGCCATCGACCAGGATCTCGACCCGCTCGATCCGCTGTTGGGTGTCGAAGCAGAAGCCAACGCAGAAGATCGCCGTCGCGCGGCCAACCGGCAAGCTGGGCGGGAGGGCCCGTTCGAGCGTGACGACTAGGGCCAATGGCTGCCGACGGGTTCGACGTCCGCACGCACCTCGCCGCGCATCGTGATGCTGCCGGCGCCGTGCCGCGTTCCGTAGACGACGAAGTCGACCAGCCGCAGGATATGGATCGCCATCGCTCCCTGCTCGCGGTTGCGGGAGATCCAGCATTCGAACATGTAGCGTCCGGGGACCAACGGGTTCTCGATCTCGGCCGTGATCCGCACGGGCTCGCCTGCCGCAACCGAGCACGGTTGGCCAGTTTCGTCCAGGACGTCCTTGCTGAACGCGAAGACCCAGTCGCCCATGACGTTCAGGCAGTGGAAGTTGAACACCGGGCCGCTCAGCTCCTGCCTGGCGCGGACGAGCAGGTTAAACGAAAGCGCTTGCCCTGCTCGATGTTGTCGACTCTCGTGCCATCCTCATCCTCAAGCCACGCGTCGTCCAACGTCACATTGACGTCGGGCACCGAGTGTGCATTGTCGTTGCCCCCGGCGTCTTTTGTGCCGGTGAAGTTGAGTCGGTAGTAGCGCAGGGCGGCCTCTTCGGGGTCGCCCAGATAGCGTTGTTCGCCGTCGTGGATGAGCGTCGCGCGGTCGCAGAACGCCTGTACGGTGGCCATGTCGTGGGTGACCAGCACGAGTGTCTTACCGGCATTCTTCTTCTCGCGGAAGACGTCGGTGCATTTCTGGGCGAAGGCCGCGTCTCCGACGGCGAGTACCTCGTCGACGAGCATCACGTCGGCGTCGGCCTGGACCATGACCGCGAAGGCAAGCCTGACCATCATCCCTGACGAATAGTTCTTGAGCTTGAGGTCAACGAACTCCTGAAGCTCGGCGAACTCGAGCACGGATTGCAGCCGCCGTTTGGCTTCGCGGCGCCCGAGGCCCATCATGACGCCGTTGAGCTGGACGTTCTCGCGAGCGGTGAGCTCAGCGTTGAAGCCAACGCCCAGCTCGATGAACGGCGCCAGACGGCCCGCGATCCTGATTCGGCCGGAGTCGGCGCGGTAGATGCTGGCGAGTACCTTGAGCAGGGTGCTCTTGCCTGAGCCGTTGCGGCCCACGATCCCGAAGAACTCGCCGCGGTGCACATCGAACGAGATCCCCCGCAGCGCCGCTAGCTCGCGGTAATGCACGCGTCGCAGCGGGTGCGCGGCCCGCTCCTTGACCGTATCCACCTTCTGATCAGGGATCCGAAACGTCTTATACAGATCACGCACCTCAATGACGAGCGGCTCGCGGCTCAGCCACGAGCTCCTCGATGCCCTGGTTGGAGTCATTTCGCGCCGGACGTATCGCGCGTGTCGCGGAGGCTGCCGGCAGGGATTAGAGTTGTGCGACGCCGAGCGCCCATTGCGCCAACGTTACCCGGTGCGACGTGGGGCCATCGCCGCTGACGCAGATGACCACCTATCTCGAACCCGGCTGGATCGACCGCTTTGCAGAATTATGGGAGAGGCTGGGGCCGGAGACGCGGACCGCGATCGTTGACCTGCTGCCAGACGACTGGACCTTCGCCGGCAAGCGGGTGATGGACTTCGGATGTGGAGCGGGACGTACGCTCAAGCACTTCCTGCCCGAGGCTGCGACCACCGAGCTGTGGGGAGTGGACATCGACGCGGTCAGCATCGATTTGCTGCGTGAGACGGTGTGCCCGCCACTGCGGGTGCTGCAGTCGGGATACATGCCGCCGCTGCCGCTCGAGGACGAGTCGTTTGACCTGATCTGGTCGATCTCCGTCTTCACCCACCTGACCGACAACTCGCTGCCCTGGCTGTGTGAGCTGCATCGTCTGCTGAGGCCGGGAGGGCTGTTGATCGCTACCTACATGGGCAGGTGGACGTCGGAGCTGCTTGCCGGGGAGGCCTGGGACGAGGATGCGACCGGAATGAACGTGCTGCGTCACAACCATCCTGCGAGCGATGGCGCACCGCTGGTGATGATCTCGGATTGGTGGCTCCGCGAACACTGGGGCAGGGCGTTCGAGGTGCTCGCGATCAAACCGAACATCCACAACCAAAGCTGGGCCGTGCTGCGAAAGCGTGACGTCGACGTCACGGTCGCCGCGCTCGAAGTCCCCGGGGAGGACGATCGCGAGTACCTGGCGCTGCGCCACAACCTGTCTCAGGTGCAACGTGAGCTCGAGGCGGCGCACGTCCGGGGCAGCGAGCAACTCGATGCGCAACGCGTCGCCGCCGCCGAGATCTCGGCGGCCGCGGTGGCGCAGGTGCGGCGCGAGTACGAGGAGTCGCTCAGCTGGCGGCTGACGCGCCCCCTGCGGGCTGGTCGACGCGCAGCCCGCGCCTACCGTGTACGCCGGCGTTTCAGGTAGGCGCCGGCGAGACGAAGCGGAGCCGTCAGCTTCCAGCCGACGCTGTCGGTCATGATCGCCAGCTCGCGGCGCTGTTGGGCGGCTCGGGCTTCGATCTTCATCTCGGTCGAGAACGCCACGGCCCGGGTCACGGCGGCCTCTGCTTCCCCGCGGCGCGCGCGCTGCCGCCAGCTCCCACCCCCCGATCCCACGCCCGGCATCTTCCCGTCCCACTTTTCGGCGATCGCGATGTGGGCATCGGACCAATGGCCGAGGTCACTGGCCAACTGCAGGGAGTGGTTATGAACGACCTTGAAGTCCGCCGTCACGACCTTGCGGCCGGCCGCGCGCACCTGAAGGCAGAAGTCGAAATCGTAGCCGTGGAGCATCTGGCCGAGCGATTCGTCGAAGCGGATATTTCGCACAACCCAGGAGGACAGCCCAAGTACGAAGCCGTCGACCGTATCGACCTCGCCGAGGTGAGCAAACGGGGGTTTCGCCCCTTCGTTCCAGGTTAGAGACGGTACGTCGCCGCCGCCGAGCTCGGTATGGCGATGGACGAACGATGCCCACGTCACAGAGCCCTCCCACCAGGCGATTGAACGGACTCCAATCGAACCGACGCAGCCAACGACGCCCACCTGGGGATCGGCCAGTGCGGCCCGCAGCTTGGCGCAGAACTCGGGGTCAGTGATCTCGGCGTCCTGGTGCAGGAGAACCAGTGCCTCGAGCCCCTCGATCGTCGCCGCCTCGTCCAGGATCGCGTTGTAGTTGCTGAAGATCGAGCCCTGCGCGGTGCGCGGCAGCGAACGGGAGTCGGGCTCGGACGCCGTGACGATCCCCGGAGCCGCGTAGGCGTCATAGGTCGTCGGAGAGGTGACGGCGGACGCGAAGACGATCATTTTCCTGCGGGGATGGCGAGGGTCGCGGTCAAGCGCGCGAGTGTATAGCGGCCTGTCCGGTCGCCGATCGCCGGCCGCTGGTCGGGCCGCGAGGGTAACATCGGCCGCCGCGGTGATCGCATTCGGGTGCTCGATAATCAGGCCGGACGTCTACGAGCGTTGCGCAGGCCCGGGGATCAGGCGGGCGGCGGAGCCGGATTCGGTGGTGCTTGCACATGCGGCATCTGGCTCGGTCGCACGCAGCTACAACCTGTTGTTGGACCGCGCCGCCGGCCTGCAAGACCTCGAGGCGCTCGTGATCGTGCACGAGGACGCGGAGCTGCTCGACGAGGATTTCTGCGCGCGGCTGCGGGGCGGCTTGACGGACCCCTCCGTTGCGGTCGTCGGGTGCGTCGGTGCCACCGGCGTACGCGATATCGCCTGGTGGAGCGGCGCCGTGGTCTGGAACTCGGCCGCCTACCACTACGGCGAACTCGGGGGCGGCGAGTTGACCTTCAGCGGCGGCGGGGAGCCTCGCGCGACCGGCGAGGTTGACACCGTCTACGGGGTTCTGATGGCGTTGGCTCCGTGGGCGGTACGGGAGCTGCGCTTCGATGAATCGATTGGGATGCTGCACGGATACGACTTCGACATCTGCCGTCAGGCGCGTGCCGCCGGCAAGACGGTCAGGACCGCAGATCTGCGGGTGGCACACCACCACTCGCTCGATCTGGTCTCAGAGATCGAGATCTGGGTGGGAGCGCACATGCGTGCGGCGGACGCCTGGGACGACGCCTCTCCCGGTCAGCAGGCGCCCGAGGCTGAGTGGAAGCCGCGCGCCCGGAAAGCTGAGGCCAGCGCGGCAGCCGCGCGGCTGCTGGCTGCGTCAAGGCTCCTGCAGGCTGACGCCTCAGCTCAGTCTGGCTCGCGCGAACTCGCCCGGATCCGCAACAGCCGTAGCTGGCGTCTGACCGAACCGCTGCGGCGGGCCAACGCGATGCGGCGAGCCGTTCGCCAACGCGCCGATCGGCGGCGGTCCTAGTCCTCGAGCACGCGCAGGACCTCCGCCTTGGACACGGCGGGTTGGGTCGGCGCGATGCCGACGCGCTGGCGCAACCGCGAGAGTGCCTCGGCGAATCTGAATGCGCTAGAGGTGAGCAGTCGCTGAAGCACCGCCTGTTGGCGTCCGAGGCGCTCATGTGCGGCGGCGACCTCCATCAGCTGGCAATGCATCGAGGCAAGGTGGAAGGTGCGGTTGGCTTCGAGTCTTGCGATGATCGGATTTCGGTCCAACGGCCCGAGCAGCTCGTCCAGGCGAGCGGCGTAGGGGGCGTCCTGGTGCCACACGATCCCGAGCCCGAAGAATGCCGGCAGGATCGCGAAACGTAGTCCCTCGGTTCGGCTGACGAAATCCTCGACCGCGGTCAAGACGCCGTTGCGTGGGCCGCCCTCACGCGCCGCCGGCCATTTGTACGGCAACCCTCCGGGCCGCGGCTCGGAGATGCCTGGAAACAGGCCCCCACCCTCCTCAGTCGTCTGGCGATATTCGTCTGGGATCAGGTCGGGATCGAAATAGTCATCCCGGCGAGCGTGTGGCCAGCAGACATCGTGGAAGATCAGCAAAGGCGGCGCGCTACGGACGTCCGGGTTCGCCTGCATGAGGAGACGGATCTCCTCGGAGACGGTGTAGTAGTTGTGGTCACCGTCGATGATGTAGGCATCCACTCGGTCCATCTCGGCGAGAGCCTCGACGCTGGTTGCCCGAAGCAGCGTCAGCTCAGGGTGAGCTTCGCTCAGTCGGACGAGCTCCGGCTGCGGGGCAGGGTCAATCGCATAGACGGTTCGCCCACCGGGCTGTGCCCACGTGAGCAGGTAGCGGGTCAGGTCACCCGCGTAGGCACCGACCTCGACCACCGAGTCGGCGTCGACGGCGTCGAGGCAGCCGATCAGCACCTCCGCGTTGTTGATCAGCGACGCTCCCCATTGCCCTGGGTCGCTTGCGAGGTCGCACGCCGGGTGTAGCGTCCACGGCAATTCTCCACGCTCTAGTGCCCGCACCGTTGCTTCGGTGCCGAGGTTCAGTTGCACCCTGGCCATGGAGCGCCGAGAGTGTAGCCGAGATACTCTGCGCCCGCTACGCGCCCTGTGCACTTGTCCCAGTCATCCGAACCCGACTCCGGTCCTCGATTGCCGCTCCCGCGGGCCACCCCCGACGCGGCTGGCTTGCGAGCCGCTTACCTCGAGCTGCTCAAGCTCTGTCTATGCGACCTCGCGGGGGTGAGCACGCGCGAGGTCAGGTGGACGGAGGACAAACGCGTGTTCTGGCGCACGTTGACTGACACCGCCCAGCTCGAACACCGGGCGGAGGGCAAGGACTGGCCACTCGACGGCCTGACGATGATAGGTCTGGATCGGCTCAACGACCTGCAGCGCTGTGTGGAATCAATCGTCGCCGACGATGTGGCCGGAGATCTGATTGAGGCCGGCGCCTGGCGCGGCGGCGCGTCGATCCTGATCCGGGCGACGCTCAACACTCTGGGAGAGCGGAATCGCACGCTCTGGGTGGCGGACTCTTTCCAAGGGTTCCCGCCGCCTGAGGTCACCGGCCTACGCGCCGACCGCGAACTCGAAGCCGACATGAACCGGATCGATTTTCTTGCCCCAAGTCTCCAGACGGTCCAGGGCTACTTTGAGCGATTCGGGGTCGCGGAGGGCGTGACGTTCGTCCCAGGCTTCTTCGAGGACACGATGGACGCGCTACGGGACCGTCGCTGGTCGCTGGTCCGGCTCGATGCCGACACGTATCGGGCGACGTGGCTGACGCTCGAATCGCTGTATCCGGGGCTTTCGGCCGGCGGCTATCTGGTCGTGGACGACTACTTCCATCCCTATCTCCCGGAGTCGTGTCGCAAGGCCGTGGACGACTTCCGAGCCGCGAACTCGATCGACGAGCCGATCGAGCAGATCGACTGGAATGGCGCTCGGTGGCGCAAGCAGAGCGAGCCGACCACACCGAACGCGCCGGCGCGGTCGCGAGAACCGGCCGAAGAGCCGGCGACGGTGCGTGTTCGCGGTGCCGAGGGCGACGAGACCATAATTCCCAGCGACCGCGAGCTCCAGCTCAAGGATCAGGTGGTGGCCCTGGAGGCGGCACTCCGCACGGCGCAGGCCGAGCTTGACCGATACGCCGGGTCTCGGCTGGGGCAACTGGTCGCTCGTGCCCGCGCAGTCGCCAAGGGCGGTCGCCGCTAGAGGCCCCGTCAATGCTCAGGTGGATCGAGATCGCGGCGACGGAGCGTCACGACCACCTGGTACGGGTCGCCGAGTAGCGGTGCGATCTCGAGCAGCTCGAAGAGCTCGGCCCAATGTTCGTGAATATAGGCCGAGGTGATCACGGTCTCGCCGTAGGTGACCTCCCCGCTGGGAGCCTCGGAGCCGAGAGGCTGCTCGGCGTGCGGCACGAAGAGATACAGCGGCTCGTTCAGCCTGGCTTCGGGCTGCCGTCCGAGTGAGTCAAGTGCGGGGTGAAGGAGCTCACAGAGCCTGAGATACGCGGGCGGTCTGATCGTCAGCACGAGCAGTCCTCCCGGAACGATCGCCGTATGCAGAGCTCGGAGGCTCGCCTGGTGGGCAGCTTCCGATAGATGGGTGAACACCGAGAAGGCATATGCCAGCTCAAAAGGCTGCTCAAATGGGAGTCGCGCCGGGAGGAAATCACAGAGCGCGAATTGTGCCGCCACGCGACTGCGCACCGCGACGTCCAGGATCGGCTGGACCGGATCGCAGCCGCACAGCGCGCCAACGGCGACATCGCGGGCCAGAAATCGGGTCAGCCGACCCCAGCCACAACCGAAGTCCAGGACGCGGGCGTCGGCAAGATGCACCGTCGAGTACCTGGCGTGTAGGTGTCGCAGCTTCTCGTAGAAAGCCAGGCTCTGGGATGCGAGGGCAATGCCGCTGGCGCCGTTCCAGGTTCCCTGGGTGTCCGCATCGGGGAGGTCGGGCAGCAACGCCCGGATATACGGGTAGAGCTCATACTCGCGACTGAGCAGCAGCGCCCAGAGGTCGGCGTCCAGTTCTCTGAACAGCGCCAGCGCCTCCGGACCCGAGTGCGCGCACGCGGCGTCGATCCGATCCAGCTCTGGTCCCCAGAAGGTCCGCAGCCATGAGTCGTAGCGGCAGGGAGCCCCGGGCGCAGCGGATCCTTGGCCCTGTGCTCGCGCGCGAACAACCCGCGCTCTCTCCCGGGCAACACGGACCGTGTGGTGGACGAACCGACGCGACCGGCTCATGCGCCACGCGATCGCCCACCGCGGAGTGTCTCGCTGGCCGGATGCGCCGCAGCGCCAAGTTTCCAGGTTTCCGCAATGATGGCAGGCTAACAAGCGGCTTCTCGCTCGAGCCGCATGGATCGACTGAGTTTGGGTTCTCATCATAAAAGCGGGCTGGTCGTTCGCCTCGACGCGCCGCTCCCGCGCGAGCTCAGCATCGGTGCTGGGACCGCTCTCTTCGTGTACGGGACCTGCTTTCACCGCGATGCCGGGATCAGCTCGCTTTGGTTCACGGTCGACGGCGTCAAGCAGCCCGTTCGCGCGCACGGCATGCCGCGGCTTGACTACTTTCGCGCGCTGCATCCGGCGCTCGATCCCTACGCCACGGCGGGGCCGTCCGGTGACCCTGCGTCAGCCCAAGACCCGCATCTAAACAGCTATCCGAGCGGTTTCTGGGGCACGGTCGAGATCCAGCCAGGCAGCGACTCGCCGCGAGAGCTGGCCCTGCACGCGGAGCTGCACAATGGCCATACCGCAACCGCGCCGCTGGCATCCCTGTCGATCGCGACCCCACCTGATCCGATCGAGGTCGCTGGCGCAGACCGCGAGGGACCATTGGTGGCGATCTGCATGGCGACATATCAGCCGCCGATGGATTTGTTCCGCCGCCAGATCGAGTCGATCCGGTCCCAGACGCACCGCAACTGGATCTGCGTGATCAGCGATGACTGCTCCAGCCGAGCTAGCTTGGCCGACATGCGTGAGGAGCTGGAGGGCGACTCTCGCTTCATCCTGACGAGCTCGCCGCGTCGGCTCGGCTTCTATCTGAACTTCGAGCGCGCGCTGACGATGGTCCCGCAGCAGGCGGATTACGTCGCGCTCGCCGATCAGGACGACTTCTGGTTCCCAGACAAGATCGAGACCCTGCTCGCGCGCATCGGCGGGGCTCAGCTCGTCTACAGCGACGCCCGCGTCATCGACCGCCACGGTGCGCTCATCTCCGACACCTACTGGGTCACGCGGCGCAACAACCACAGCGACCTGGAGTCGCTGCTGGTGACCAACTGCGTAACCGGGGCGGCGGCGCTGTTCCGCCGCGACCTGCTGAATTTTGCGCTGCCTTTCCCGCCGGCCCAGTTCGCCCACTTCCACGACCACTGGCTGGCGCTCGTCGCGATAGCTCTGGGCGAGATCGAGTTCGTCGATCGGCCCCTGTACGACTACGTGCAACACGGCGACGCGACGCTCGGGCACGCCGCGGCGAACCGCATGCCCGGCCTGCGGAGCCGCCTTCCCTCGGTGGTGAAGAATCCACGCCAGCGTGTGATCCTCTGGCGCCAGCACTACTTCGTTGACGTGTGCCGGCTCACCCAGTGGGCCACGATCGTCCGCATGCGCTGCTACGGGAGGATGGCCGCACGTAAGCGTCGTGCGCTGGCACGGTTCCTCGCAACCGACCGGTCGCTGCTCGCGCTCGCCGATATGTGGCGCCGCGGGGCGCGGGAGCTGCTCGGACATTCTGAGACGCTCGGCGCCGAGTGGATGCTCGCGTACGCCTTCACGTGGCATCGGCTGCTTGCCGCCAGCGTCCGTGAGCGTCCCCGCAGACGGTTGCGCCTGGATGCGGTCCCGCCCCCGGAGCTGAAGGTCATGCCGGGCAAGGATCCCGCCGCAACCGCGTCGGTACGTGCGCTCGCCGACAAGATCGCACCGCTCGCGTTCACGGTCTCCGCCGCGGCGCCCGAACGGGTCAACCTGCTGATCCCGTCGATTGACCTGAACCACCTGTTCGGCGGCTACATCGCCAAGTTCAACCTGGCTCGACGATTGGCCGAGCGCGGGGAGCGCGTGCGGATCGTGACCGTCGACCCCGCTGAGATCCTGCCGAACGACTTTCGGGAGTCGGTCGAGCGCTACGACGGTCTCTCCGGACTGTTCAACAAGATCGAGCTCTGTTTCGGGCGTGAGGCCCCGACGATTGAGTGCAGTTCCGCGGACGCGTTCGTAGCGACAACCTGGTGGACCGCGCACATCGCGCACGAGGCGGTCAAGGCCCTGAACCGCAGGACCTTCCTCTACCTGATCCAGGAGTACGAGCCTTTCACGTTCGCGATGGGAACCTACGCTGCGCTGGCCCGCGAGTCCTACGATTTTGACCACCGGGCACTGTTCTCGACCGAGCTGCTGCGCGACTACTTTCGTCGGCACGGGATTGGTGTCTACGCCAGCGGCTCGGCTCATGGCGACGCTGCTTCGGCCGCGTTTCAGAACGCGATCGCAGCCGTTCCGGCACCGTCGGCCGATGATCTCAGGGCGAGGCGGACTCGGCGGTTGCTGCTGTACGCGCGGCCCGAGGCGCACGCGAGCCGCAACATGTTCGAGCTCGCGCTGCTCGCGCTCGATCGAGCGCTGGGCGAAGGGACGTTCCGTGACGGCTGGGAGCTGCGCGGAATCGGCTCTCTGCGCAGCGTCAGCAGGCTGTCACTCGACGGCGGCGCGTCGCTCGAGCTGTTGCCGCGCGCAGACCAGGCCTCATACGCCGAGGTGCTGCGCAAGCACGACCTCGGTATGGCGCTGATGTATACGCCACATCCGAGCCTCGTCCCGATCGAGATGGCGTCCGCAGGCATGCTGACGGTGACCAACAGCTTCGAGAACAAGACGCAGGAGGCGATGGCGGCCATCTCACCCAACCTGCTGGCGCCGGCGCCGACAATCGAAGCCGTCTCACGAGCCCTGTGCGCAGCCGCCGCGCGAATCGACCGCTACGAGGAGCGCGCCGCGGGCAGCGCCGTGGCCTGGAGTAGCGACTGGGACGAGGCGTTCGATGACGAGCTGGTCGAGCGCTTGATCGGCTGGCTGCACGGTTCGGGATGAGAGCCGCCGCCCCAGCGTTTGAGGCGTCCGCGGGCGCACCGCTGAGATGACCGCGACTGCGCCGGCGGGCGAGGAGGCCCAAGTCGCGCCGTCGCCAGCGGTCGCGCCGCCGCCGGGCAACCCGCGCTTCCCACTCTTCGATTCGCTCCGCGCGATCGCGGTGCTCGGCGTCCTCGCCTTCCATGTCACCAGCATCACCGGCGAGATCAACGACCGGTGATCGGGAGTCTTTTCCCGATCCTCGGCAACGAGGGCGTGACCCTGTTCTTCGTGATCTCCGGGTTTCTGCTATATCGCCCGTTCGTGGCGGCGCGCGCCCGAGGCCGTGGGTTCCCCAGCACCAGACGATACGCCCGCCGGCGCGCGCTGCGCATCGTCCCGGCGTATTGGACAGCGCTGACTGTGCTCGCGCTCTTTCCCGGCGTTGTGGGCGTGTTCAGCGGTGAATGGTGGAGGTACTACTTCTTCGCACAGCTGTACACGAGCCGCTCGCTCGGCGGCGGGATCCCGGTGGCGTGGACGCTGTGCGTTGAGGTCTCGTTCTATCTGGCGCTCCCCCTGTGGGCGGCGATGATCCGCAGGCTCCCGCGGGGACGCAGCTGGCTGCGCGGCGAGCTGTTGGGACTGGCGGTCGTGGCGGCGGTCGGGATCGTCGTCCAGACGGCCGCCTCACGCCTGGCGATCTCGGCCCTTGTGGCTGACAGCCTGCTCGGGCAGTGCACCTGGTTCGCGCTGGGAATGGCGCTTGCCGTGCTTAGCGTTGCGGCAGCAGAGCAGAATCTACGCTCTCCTGCCCTGCAAGTGGTGACCGATCATTCCGGTCTCTGCTGGCTCGGGGCGGCCGCCTGCCTGGCCGGGATCGTTGCCGTGCTGCACCCGAACGGACTGCTCGACATCATCCTGACGTTGCGAACCCAGCAGCCTCTCGCCAGGACGCTTGGGAGCATCGCGCTGACCGCGGGTCTGATGACCCTGCTGGTCGCACCCGCGGTCTTCGGTGACACTGCTGGCGGGCTACCGCGGCGGGTGCTCCGGGCGCCCTGGCTTGTGTGAATCGGGCGATCTCCTACGGGATCTACCTCTGGCACCTGACGATCGCCGAGCTACTCGGGCTGGACAGCGACTCGCTTCGCTTCTCCGCGAGCGGGCTTGGTTTGATGACGAGTGTCCACCACGGCACCACGTTGGTGCTGTTCGCGCTGACGTTCGCCGTGACTGTCGCGGTGGCGGCACTCAGCTACCACTTCGTCGAGCTTCCGTTCCTCCGCCTCAAGGAGACGCGGTGACCTCTGCTGTGCGCGTCTTTGCTGCCCGGCGCAGAGCGGACGTCACCGGGCGTTAGTCGCTCCCGGGCCGCGCCGATCCTCGTGACCTCATAGACTCGGCGCCCCGTGTATGACTCCGTACCGAGACGATCGAGCGGCAGCAGCGGAGCTGCGTGGTGCCGTCGTCGCATGGAATTGGCTCCCACGCGCTTGACGGGCGAGCCCGGTTGATTCCTGACATCGTCACGCCGATCCTCGCGAGCAAGGCCGATCTCGTGCTCGGCTCGCGCTTCGCCGAGCCCGGCCTAGCGCTGGCGAACGGCATGCCGCCGTGGAAGTACGTCGCCAACCGGAGTGTGACGACGGTCAAGAACCGAATCATGGGGACGCAGCTGTCTCAGGCCCACACGGGCTACCGCGCCTATTCGCGCCGGCTGCTGCTGACCGTTCGTCTCCTCCGAGACGCAACGACTTCAGCTTCGACACCAAGCTGATCATGCAGGGCCCGGTGTTTCAACCTGCGCATCGTGGAAGTGCCCGCCAGTAGCGGTCTCAGTCTCCGTCGCCGGTGAGCGCGCGTCTCGGACCTCCACCGTGCGAGCTCGAGCAGGGCCGAGAGGCACCGTGCGTGAGAGCCTGCGGATCGGGCTCTCCGACGGTGTCCTGGTTGCTTGTTGCGGCGATCACGGCAGCAGGTCTGGCTGTGCGGCTGCCCTCGTTCAATGACGTTGTTCGGCGATGAGCTCTCGACATACTTCATCGTCACGAGTCACAGCGTGGCCATATCGAGCTTTTCCAGCTCCTTCAGGGCCGTTCGGTGACCTCAATCCGCCGCTGTTCTTCGTCCTCGCCTCGGGTTCCGGCGACGGCGACGGGGCGCAGGCGTTGCGGATGGTCTCACTGGTGGCGGGGACCACCGCGATCCCGCTGACGTTACCCTGCTGGGGCTCTGGACGGTGGGTCGTCGTGCGGCCCTCGTCGGCGCCGGCGCTGATGGCGCTCAGCCCGTTCTTGATCTTCTACTCAACCGAGGCGCGGGCCTATGCCCTGTCCTTTTGGCTGGTGCTGGTTTGCACGCTCTGCCTGCTCCGGGCGCTCGACTCCCGGCAGCGTTGGTGGGCCGCGTACGCGGTTTGCTCGTGTGCAGCGGTCTACACCCACTACATCGTTGTGTTCTTCCTCGGGACGCTGTCGGGCCCTGGTATCCCGGCCCGACGTCCGCCTGGCGCTGCTCGGGGCGAACCTCGCAGCCGCAATCGGATACGCCCCGTGGCTGCCGACGTTGCTCAAGGACACGCGCTCCCCCGGCAACTTGACGATCGGAATTATCGAGTCATCGCCTCCTCCCGCCGTCTCTGATGGCGCGCTCTCTCGCGCGCTGGTCAATCGGCCATCCATACCTGCCGGTCGCGGAGCTCCCCGGTCATGCCGCGGTCGCGATCTTGGCCGTCGGTCTCGCGGCAGCCGTGCTCGGGTTGCGCGACGCGGCGGCTGGCCCAGGCGCTGCTCGCGGCCTTCCAGCCGCACCGGTGCCGGTAGTCGGCGGCCCTGGCCCCACCGGCGGCAATCGCGCTGTACAGCTCGATTGGCCGCGCCGTTCTGGGAGCCGCGGAATCTGATCGACGGCTGGCCCGCGCTTGCGCTGATGGTCGGAGCCGTCATGACCGCCCCGCGGTTCCTCCGCCTCGCCGCTGTGATTTTGGTGATCGTCGTGTACGTGATCGGTGCTGCGGAGATGCTCAAGCCCAGCAACCAGCGACCCGATTACAACTCGGCGGTGCGTTTCATCGATCGGGCCGGTCCAACCGGAGCCCCCGTGATCGAGCTGCCGGGGCCGACGCCTGGACCGCTCACAGAGCTAGATGCAGCCTTCGCTCTCGCCGGGAGATCGCACGGTGGACGCCACCAGGTCCTGCGCCTCGGGTTTCCGTCGCTACAGGCGCTTGAGCGCGCGCGTCCGTACGCTTTGGTGTCGCCAACTGCGCCGGCTGACGTGATGAGACAGGCGGCGGGGCTCGCCCGGGACCGCGCCCTGTTCGTGGTCGTGCTGCGTCCAGCCATTCCGTCCTCGAGATGCGCTCCTCAAGCCGCTACCCGCGCGCTTCCGTCACGTTGAGACGAGGACCTTCGCCGGCTGGAACCGTGTCGGTGTACGTATTCGTGAGCACTGAGTCCGCGCGATCGTGGTGCTCTGTCTAGGACGCCCCGCCCAGCGGTCGGGGTCAGCGTTCAGCCTGGTAACCGGCCGCGCGTCGATCGGTCGAGCTGGGCATTGGGCCGTGCCGATCCGGCCTGTGCGATTGTCCGAGGCTGCGCACGCTGAACCAGATCGATGCCTCGAGGTTGAGCGGCTCGTTTGGGTCACACGGAGCAGGAACTGCGTGCGTCGCTCAGCGCCCGCGGATGATCGCGAGCCGGGCACGAAGGATGTTCCACCGTTCTGATCGGGGTTGAGAAATGCTGCCGACCGCAAATCCTTCGGCGACACCGCAAGCTGCGGGACCGGCCGTCCGGCCGATCTCGACGATGCGGTTGGCCGCGCCGATGGAGTGGCTTGACGAATCCCGATCACGAACGACGCGCACACCGCGAGTGCCAGGACGAGTAGGCGCTGGACGGATGAGCCGGAACCGCTGATGATTGCTTGATCCGACACGTACTGAACTGCTCCAGCCGTGCTTGTAGAATTCGAGCTGATGGTCGGCCTCGTCTGAGTCGATCGTCCGCAACTGGAACGGACGCCGTGGCCGCCGCTGCTGGGTTACCGCACAGCGAGCGCCTGGCGCGGCGGAGCGGATCCGTCGTTGTCAGAGAATGCGGGTGACGTGCCGCTCCGGTCGAGTAGCTGGTAGACCGAAGCATCCGAGTGTTTGTGTGCCCGGGGTCAAACACTGGCTCCGCGCATGCTGCCAAACCGCGGGTGTGTACGTGCGGGCCGCGGCGAAATCCCGATCGGCGTCATCAACACGGACGTCGTCCTCGAGGAATGATCGGCCTGCCCGCATGGTCGCGGGACCCGCCGGAGCTACCCGCTGTTGGGCGCGGTCTCGCTGCAAGATGTCGTCGCTCGACGACCGGCCCGCACCGACGATGCTGGTGAACGGGCTCCGCTGGAATGGGGCCGGCGAGCAGTGGGGCCGCTTCCGCCCGCGACGATGGTCGCTACGACTGAGGCAGGCGAGGCGTTCGGCGCCGCGCGGCGGCGCCCTCTACCGGCGCGCCTGCCGCTGGACGAGGTCAGCGGCTTCGACGGCAGCGACTGGGCCTATCTCGAGGACGTCGACCCGCGGATCGGCGGTGGCGGGCTGGCGGCTGGCGTGGCGCCTACGAGCCGGCGGCCGCCCTCGACGCGGGGGAGGGGCTCGGCGCGCAAGCGACCCGGGGCGCGACGCGAGTACCTCGTCACGCGTTTGCGCGCCCGGGCGGCCTTCACCCGCGCGGTCGCGTCGAGCTCGACCTTGCGCAGCCGGACGGCGTGCGGGGTGACCTCGACGCACTCATCCGTCGCGCAGGAACTCGAGCGCCTGGTCGAGCGACAGCTCGCGCTTGGGCACGAGCCGGACCAGCTCATCCGCGGTCGAGGAGCGGATGTTCGTCAGGTGCTTCTCCTTGCAGGCGTTGACGTCGAGGTCCTCGGCGCGCGCGTTCTCGCCGACGATCATGCCCTCGTAGACCTCGTCGCCGGGCTCGACGAACAGCGTCCCGCGCTCCTGCAGGTTGAACAGCGCGTACGCGGCGACGGCGCCGCGCCGGTCGGCGACCAGCGATCCGGTCGGCCGCGTGCGCAGCTCGCCGTGCCAGGGCTCCCAGCGGTCGAACACGTGGTGCAGCAGGCCGGTGCCGCGCGTCTCGGTGAGGAACTCGGTGCGGAAGCCGATCAGGCCGCGCGCCGGGACCAGGTACTCCATCCGCACCCAGCCGGTGCCGTGGTTGACCATCTGCTCCATGCCGCCCCTTGCGCAGCGCCAGCAGCTGGGTGACGACCCCGACGTACTCGTCGGGCACGTCGACGCTCATCCGCTCGATCGGCTCGTGCACGCGGCCGTCGATCTCGCGGGTCACGACCTGCGGCTTGCCGACCGTCAGCTCGAAGCCCTCGCGCCGCATCATCTCGACCAGGATCGCGAGCGCGAGCTCGCCGCGGCCCTGCACCTCCCACACGTCGGGCCGCTCGGTCGGGCCGACCCGCAGCGAGACGTTGCCGACCAGCTCGCGCTCGAGGCGGGCCTTGACCTGGCTGGCGGTCAGCTTGTCGCCGTCGCTGCCCGGACAGCGGCGAGTCGTTGATCCCGATCGTCACCGACAGCGACGGCTCGTCGACGGTGATCACGGGCAGCGGCCGCGGATCCTCGGCATCGGCGAGCGTCTCGCCGATCGTGATCTCGGCGATCCCGGCGACCGCGATGATCTCGCCGGCGCCCGCCTCGCCGGCGTCCACCCGGTCGAGCGCCTCGGTGACGTACAGCTCGGTCACCTTGACCGGTCTCGATCGCGCCGTCGGAGCGGCACCAGGCGATCGTCTCGCCCCGGCGGATCACGCCGTGGCGCACCCGGCAGATCGCGATCCGCCCGACGTAGGGCGAGGCGTCGAGGTTGGTGACGTGCGCCTGCAACGGGTGGTCGGGGTCGTAGCGGGGGCGGGGACGTGCTCGATGAGCAGGTCGAACAGCGGCTCCAGGTCGGTGCCGGGCTCGTCCGGTCGAGCGAGGCCAGCCGGCCTTGGCGTTCGTGTAGACGATCGGGAAGTCGATCTGCGACTCGTCGGCGTCGAGGTCGAGGAACAGCTCGTAGACCTCGTCGACGACCTCGTCGATGCGCGCGTCGGGCCGGTCGACCTTGTTGATCACGAGGATCACCGGCAGCCGCGCCTCGAGCGCCTTGCGCAGCACGAACCGGGTCTGCGGCAGCGGTCCCTCGCTCGCGTCGACGAGCAGCAGCACGCCGTCGACCATCGTCAGGCCGCGCTCGACCTCGCCGCCGAAGTCGGCGTGGCCGGGCGTGTCGACGATGTTGAGCTTGACGTCGCCGTAGCGGACCGCGGTGTTCTTGGCGAGGATCGTGATGCCCTTCTCGCGCTCGAGGTCCATCGAGTCCAGCACGCGATCGGCGACGTCCTGGTTGCCGCGGAACGCGCCGGACTGCCACAGCAGGGCGTCGACGAGCGTCGTCTTGCCGTGGTCGACGTGGGCGACGATCGCGATGTTGCGGATGTCCTCGCGCGGGCCATGCCGTGTCCACGATAGACGGGTGCGGGCGCCGAGCCCGGATTCATCCGGCACGCGGAGTCGTGGAATCGATCATCTAGGCTTCGACGACATGCACGTGGCCATCGCCGGAGCGCATGGACAGATCGCCCGGATTCTCATCGCGGCGCTCGTCGGACGCGGCGACGTCGTGAGCGGTCTGATCCGCAATCCCGACCACGCGGCCGAGCTCGAGGCGGCGGGGGCACGGGCGGTGCTCTGCGACCTCGAGCACGCCGAGGTCGACGCGGTGGCCGATGCCGTCCGTGGCGCCGAGGCCGTCGTGTTCGCCGCCGGCGCCGGGCCGGGCAGCGGGCCCGAGCGCAAGCTGACGATGGACCGCGACGGCGCGATCAAGCTTCTCCACGCCGCCGTCGACGCCGGCGTGGAGCGGTACGTCATGGTCAGCTCCGTCGGCGCCGAGCAGCCGCCGGCCGGGGAGGAGACGTTCGCGGTCTACCTCCAGGCCAAGGCCGCGGCCGACGCCGCCGTGCGCGACAGCGACCGCGACTGGGTGATCGTCCGGCCCGGCCGGCTCACCGATGAGCCTGGGCGGGGCCTCGTCCGGCTCCAATCGGAGCCATTCCGCGGGCAGATCTCCCGCGCGGATGTCGCCGCCGTGCTCGATGCCCTCCTGCACGCGCCCGGGCCGTTGCGCCGGGTCCTCTATGCCAACGCGGGTCGCGACAAGGTCGCGACCGCGCTCGACGCCGTCCTGGGGTGAGCGCCCGGGGCGTCCCGAGCCTGCCGCCCCGCGCGCTCGTGGTCGCCCTCGCGGTGCCGCTCGTCGGAGTCCTTGCCGCATGCGGGTCGAGCAGCAGCTCGAGCACCGTGATCTCGGTGCCGCCGGCCCAGACGAGCCCGTCGGCGAGCACCACGCCGGCCGCGACGCGCACGGCGACCGCGACGCGCACGACCGCCGCCGGAGTCCCGCCCGTCGTCCACCACCGGCCGCGCCCGCGGCCGCACGGCCCTGACCCGGGCACGCTGCCCCAGACCGATGTCCTCCCCTCGGCCGACGGCCCCGGATTCCGTGCGCGCATGGCCGACCTGTGGCGGGGCGTCCAGTCCGGCCACACCGCGCCGGCGCTACCGGCGTTCTTCCCCGAGGCGGCCTACGTCCAGCTCAAGCGGGTCGGCGATCCGGCCTCCGACTGGCTCTACCGGCTCGTAGCCGACTACGGCCTCGACATCGACGCCGCCCGCGCGCTGCTCGGCCCGGATCCCCGCAGCGCGCGGCTGCTGACGGTCATCGTCGAGCAGGCCTATGCCCACTGGGTGCCGCCCGGCGTCTGCGACAACGGCGTCGGCTACTACGAGGTCCCGCACTCGCGCGTCGTCTATCGCGCCGGCGGCGAGGTCCGCTCGTTCGGGGTCGCCTCGATGATCTCCTGGCGGGGAGACTGGTACGTCGTCCATCTGGGCTCGGTGCTGCGGCCGGTCGTGACCGGGCTGGTCGACGACCCGCAGGTCGGCCCCGGCGCCCCGGTGCCATCGGCGACCTGCTGAGTGCCGGGGCTCAGGCGGCTGCGCGGGAGCGGTCGCGCCGAAGCGCCTCGCAGCGGTCGCAGATGCAGTGACGGCCGTGAGAGGGACAGACCTCGACGGTCGGGGTCCTCGGGACATGCGGCGTCGCGCTGGCAACGGCCGAACCCGTTCCCCGCGACCCGCCCACCGGCGGATCGTCGTGCTGAGCGGGGGTATTCCCGCGGAAGAGAGATGACCAGGGCATCAGAACCTCGCTAGAGACGAATACGGACTACTTCGGCAGAACCAACTCTTCCTAAACCCCCCTTTATGAGCATAGCCATTTCAACCGGGGGTTCGCGGTGACGCCGACCAGATCCTCCATTTGCAGGAGCGATCGGATCACGCGTTCATCTCAGCAGCCCCGCCGGACGCTCTGGCCTCTCCGAGGAGAGTTGATCGTAGGTTCAGAATGCCGTCCCCGGCCCGTCTCGTCATCGGTGCTAATGGCCTTGTCAGGGCAGGGGAAACTACGGCGGCCTCTATCGTTGGTGGTCCACCCGGCGCGATTGGGTGGCGCGGAGCCAGGGTAAGCGAGAAACACCGACGAATTGGAGGGCTCGTGCCTAATCCACTACAGGACCTGGCCGCTGCCGGCCAGAGCATCTGGATCGACTTCCTGGCGCGCGACTTCGTGCGCGGCGGAGGTCTCGAAAAGCTTGTCGAGGAAGCGATCACCGGCGTGACCTCGAATCCGACCATCTTCCAGGGGGCGATCTCCAAGGGCGACGCGTACGACGATCAGCTCCGCGAGGTGCTCGAGCACGAGGACGACCTCAAGGAGGTGTTTCTCGCCCTGGCCATCGACGACATCCGGGACGCCTGCGACATCCTGCGCCCGGTGTTCGAGCGTGGCGACTCGACGCGCGACGGCTGGGTGTCGCTCGAGGTTGACCCCAACCTCGCCTACGACGCCACGGCCACCCTCGAGGAGGCCCGCCGGCTCAAGCGCACCGTCGAGCGCGAGAACCTGTTCGTGAAGATTCCCGGCACCGAGCCGGGACTCCAGGCGATCGAGGACGCGATCGCCGACGGGATTCCGATCAACGTGACGCTGCTGTTCTCCCTCCAGCGCCATCGCGAGGCCGCCGAGGCGTACGTGCGCGGGCTGCGGCGCCTCAAGGAGTCCGGAGGCGACCTCGCGAGCGTGGCCTCGGTCGCGTCCTTTTTCGTCTCCCGGGTCGATACCGAGGCCGACCGGCGACTCGACGAGATCGGTGGGCACGACGACCTCAAGGGCACCCTGGCGATCGCCAACGCCAAGCTCGCCTACCAGAACTACAAGGAGATCTTCACCGGTCCCGAGTGGGAGGAGCTCGAGCAGGCGGGTGCCTCGCCGCAGCGGTGCCTGTGGGCGTCGACCTCGACGAAGAACCCGGACTACAGCGACGTGCTCTACGTCGACGAGCTGATCGGGCCGTACACCGTCAACACGATGCCGGTCGAGACGATCGACGCCTTCCGCGACCACGGTCGCGTCGAGCCGACCCTCGAGCGTGACCTCGACGGGGCGCGCGGGATCTTCGATCGCTTCGCGCAGGCCGGAATCGACGTCGACGACATCGTGGCCGTGCTCGAGAAGGAGGGCGTGGAGAAGTTCGCCAAGTCGTTCCGCGACCTGCTCGACGGCGTCGCCGCCAAGCGCGACGAGATGGTGACCGCATAGGTCGCCCGACCGCATAGGCCGCTCGGTGTGCGGGTAGCACCGACGTACATGACCCAGAACTGGGCGAACGCGAAACGTCAGGAGCGACCATGGACGACAAGCACATCGACGAGGGCAAGGGACGCGTGAAGGAAGCGGCCGGCGCGCTCACCGGCGACGACAGCCTCAAGAACGAGGGCAAGGTTGACCGGGCCAAGTCATCGGTCAAGGACGCCGTCGACAAGGTCGGGGACAAGGCGAGCGACGTCCTCAGCCGCGACAAGTAGTCAGCGGCGGTCAAGGCGCCGCGCCGTCACGGCGCGGCGCCAGCTGCCCCTCTTTCAATCGAGGGCGCCGGGGCTCAGGTGAAGATGATCTGCCCGCCGCCGGCCATGCCGTAGAACTCGCCGACGGTGATGATGTCGGTCACGTGCGGCACGAAGTCCTCGCGCGTCAGCTTGAACATGTCGACCGAGGCCTTGCACGCGTACACGCCGGCGCCCGAGTCGGAGATCATCTCGACGAACTCGGGGATCGGCGGGATGTCGAGCTTCTCCATCTCTGCGGCCATCTTGCGGGTGACCAGGGCGGAGACGCCAGGCAGGCCGCCGGCCCAGGTGGCCATGTGCAGGCCGGGGTTGCCGACGGTGGCGACCTTGATGTGCTCGCTCTTGCCCTTGTGAATCGCGTCGAGGCCGAAGAAGGTGAAGAAGAGGTTCGCCTCGATGCCCTCCATGCGCGCCCCGTTGGCCATGATCAGCCCGGGGTAGATCCCCTCGAGCGATCCCTTGGAGACGATGATCGCCACCTTGGTGATCGTGTCGGGGACGGGTGATACCGCGGGCGTCGGCGCGGCCTGTGGCTCGATGACGTCGGTCATGGTGCTCGCCTCCTGTGTCTAGATGCAGCCGCGGGGCTTGGGGATCCCCGCGATCTTGGCCGCCAGCTTGGCCGGGCCGTGAGGGAACAGTTCGTAGAGCTCTTTGATCGGAACGCCGCTCAGCTTGCCGAGACTGCGGATCGAGGGAGCGGCCCCCTGCTCGAGATACGACGTACGCATGAAGTTGATGACCAGCCAGTGACGCTCGGTGAGCGTGGGGATGCCGTTCTCCTGCGCAACCTCCGCCGCCACCTCCTCGTTCCACTGGGACGGGTCGGCGAAGAAGCCCTCGGCGTCCCGTTCGACGGGCACGCCGGCGCTCGTGAGTGCCGTCATGTCGACCTTCCTTGTTGTGCGATCAGCTCGGTGTCCTTCCCTGCGAGCTGCAGTTGTGGGCTGATCCCGGGCAGGTCGTGCCCGGGGAGCAGCATGTGCCAGTAGATCCACTGGAAGGCGAGCTTCGCCATGTGGTTCATCCTGCTCTCCTTGAGCAGGGGAAGCGGTCCGACGTGAGGCTCCGGGAAACGGCCCGGGAGCGGCTCGATGTCGTAGTTGAAGTCGATCAGCAGCGCCTTGTGGAAGCCGGTCTCGACAAAGCAGTTCGAGTGGCCGTCGAACGTCTTCGCGAGCGGCTCCCCCGCCAGGTGGTGCCGGACGTTGTCGACCAGCGTCTCGCCCTCGAAGTGGGTGACCGAGCCCGCCTTCGACGTCGGCAGGTTGGTCGCGTCGCCGATCGCGAATACGTTGGGGGCGGCGTGCGCCTGGAGGGTCGCGCGGTCGGTCGGGATGAAGCCGAGCTCGTCGCCGAGCTCCGGGGAACGGCCGACGAATCCGGGGCCGCTGTGGAGCGGAATGGTGACGAGCAGATCGAAGCCGAGCTCGCGGCCGTCGTAGCTGGTCAGACGTCCGCCGGCGCCGTCGACCTCGCCGGCGGCGAACTCGGACTCGAGCTTGATCCCCTTCTCGGCGAGCAGGCTGCCGAGCTGCGCGGAGGCGATCGGCTTGGTGAAGGCCCCGTCGAGCGGCGTCGCGAAGGTGATCTCGACGTCGTCGCGCACCCCGCGCCGGCGCAGGTACCAGTCGGCGAGGAAGCAGAACTCGAGCGGCGCGACCGGGCACTTGATCGGCAGGTCGATGAGATTGACGAGGAGGCGCCCGGCGTTGAGCTGCTCGAGCACTGCCCGCAGGGCGAGGGCGCCCTCGAGCGAGTAGAAGGTGAAGACGTTCTCCTGCCATCCCGGTCCGAGCAGGCCCTCGGTCTCCTCGGGCACCAGGACCGCGCCGGTGGCGACGACGAGCACGTCGTAGGGGAGCTCATCGCCATCCGCGAGGTGCACGATGTTCGCCGCGATCTCGACCCGGTCGATCTCGGCGAGCCGGAAGTCCATGCCGGCGTGCAGCTGTGCCCGGCGCGAGCGCACGATCCCCTCGCCGTCGGCGAGCCCGAAGGGCACGAACAGCAGTCCGGGCTGGTAGATGTGCTCGTCGTCGCGGTCGACGACGGTGATCTGCGCGCTGTCCCCGAGCAGGCGATGCAGCCGGTTGGCGACGAGCGTGCCGCCGGTGCCCCCACCGAGAATCACGATGCGGTTGCCCATTTGCCGTTGATGATCATCGGCTCCGGGAGCGCTTTCATCCGCGCAAAGCCGAATCTCCGGGGAGGGGAACTACGACGGGTCCTCGGAGGCTTGGGGTCAGCGCTGCTCGGCGGCGTGTCCGCCCGTGTCGTCAGCCACGCTCGACATCCGCTTCTGGCGACTGCGCAGCCGTTCTTGCCGCGCGACGGCCGACCCGCAGCGTGAAGCCGCAGAGCGCGAGCGCGCAGATCGACACCGCGCTGGCCAGCACCGAGGTGAGGATGATCCCGAGCGTCGGGCTCGCGAGCACGTAGAAGTTGGCGGCGAAGGGAATGAGGAAGGCGAGCACATAGAGCGCGGCCATCGCCGCGCACATCCCGGCGACGAGGGCCGACCGGCGGGGGCCGCCCCCGGACTCGAGCGCCATCACCAGGTACAGCCCGCAGGCGATGAGCGTCGTCAGGGCAACCGTCCGGGCCTGTGGGAGCGACATGTCGAGGTCGTGGATCGCGAACAGGTATCCGGCGACGACTCCCGTGCCGATCACCGTTCCCGCCGGCACCGCGAAGCGGGCGACGCCGCGGACGAACTGCTCGGGCCGCCAGGCTCCGCTGCTCGGCGCGAGGGCGAGGAAGAACGTGGGAATGCCGATCGTCAGGCTCGCGGCGAGCGACAGGTGGCGAGGGAGGAGCGGGTAGGCATCCGAGCTCGTCCCGATCGTCAGGATCAGGAACGCGGCGAAGGCCGACTTGGTGACGTACAGCTTGGTGACGCGCTGGAGGTTGCGTAGGGCGCGGCGGCCCTCGGCGACGAGCGGCGGCACGGCGGCGAAGTCGCCGGAGATGAGCACGAGATCCGAGACGCTCCTGGCCATCTGCGTGCCGCTGCCCTGGGCGATGGCCAGCCGCGAGGCCTTGAGTGCGGGTACGTCGTTGACGCCGTCGCCGACCATCGCCACGTAGCGGCCCTGTTCGGCGAGGGCGCGCACGACCGCCTGCTTGCCCTCCGGCGAGATCCGGCCGATGACGTCGGCTTCGGCGGCGAACACCCGCAGCGCCTCGGGGTTGTCGGGGATGCTCGAGCCCTCGTGGCTCTGCTCGACCGCGATTCCGACGTCACGGGCGATCGCCGCCACCGTCTCCGGCGCGTCGCCTGAGAGGACCTTGACCGCGACGTTCTGCTCGTGGAGGAAGGCGATCGTGTCCCGGACATTCGGCCGTAGCTCCTCGGCGAGCACGACGAGGCCGAGCGGCTCGAGATCGGACGGCGGATCGTCTGGTGCCTCGGTCTCGGTCTCGGTCTCGGTCTCGCCCTCGGTCCCGGTCTCGGTCTCGGCGCGGTTGGCGTGCGGCAGCGGTCGGTCGCTGCGGGCGACGGCGAGGACGCGCCGCCCCTCGCCCTGCGGCCCGCGCGCCAGTTGCGCGAGCTCGCCGGAGGCGAGGCGCTCGGGTGCCCCGAGGTAGAGCGTGCCCGCCGCGACACTCACCGCGCTGTAGCGCCGCCGGCTCGAGAACGGGATCTCGGCTGCGGCGAGCTCCGCTCCGTCGCCCGGCGGATACGCCTCGGCGATCGCCTCGAGCGTGATGTTGCGAACCGTCGCGCTGCCGGCCAACGCCCTCAGGGCCTCGACCACCTCGTCGGCGTTGACGCCGGGAGCCGGCCGCACGTCGATGACCCGCAGCGCCGCCTCGGTGAGCGTTCCGGTCTTGTCGACGCAGATCGTGTCGACCGACGCGAGCGACTCGATCGCGTTGAGCTGTTGCGCCAGCACGCCGCGCCGGGACATGCGGACGGCGGCGGCGGCGTAGGTGAGGCTGACGAGCACCATCAGCCCCTCGGGGATCAGCGTGACGACGCCGGCGGTCGAGGTGGCCACCGCGGTGTGCCGGGAGACGTGGCGATGGTAGAGCGAGTAGCCGAGCAGCGCCCCGAGCAGGACGACGAGGCCGACGAGGGCGTAGAGCAGGCGGTTGATCGCTCGCTCGAGCGGGGAGCGGGGGTGGCGGAAGGAGCGCGCCTCGCCGGTGATGCGGGCCGCGAAGCTCTCGGCGCCGATCGCGGTCACCCGACACGTCCCGCTGCCCTCGACGACGAACGCGCCCGAGCGGATCTCGTCGCCGGTCTCCCGCCGGGCGGCCGCCGACTCGCCGGTGAGCACCGACTCGTCGAGCCGCAGGTCGGTGGCCGACAGCAGCACGCCGTCGGCGATCAGCTGGTCGCCGGGCGCGAGCAGCACGACGTCGTCGAGCACCACCTGCTCGACCGGCACCGTCCGCACCGTGCCCTCGCGGCGGACGTTCGCCTGCGGCGCGACGAGCAGCGAGAGGCGGTCGAGCGCCCGCTTGGCCCGCACCTCCTGGAAGATCCCGATCCCCGAGTTGGCGACGATGATCCCGAGGAACAGCGCATCGCGGGGATCGCCGAACACGAGCGTCACCACGCCGAAGGCGGCGAGGATGAGGTTGAACACCGTGAAGACGTTGGCCCGGACGATGCTCGCGTACGAGCGACTCGTGCGCTGGCGGTGCGGCGGCGAGGCGGCCAGCCGGCGGGCCGCCTCCGCCTCGGTGAGCCCCGCCGTCTGCTCGGTGGCCAGCGTCGTGCTCACACGCAGAGGCTAGAGGAGGCCGGTGGGCTCCCGGCTCCGCGGGCCACCCGGGCCGCCCCGGCCGCTTGGCGGGCCCGACAGCCCCCGGCTCCGCGGGCCACCCGGGCCGCCCCGGCCGCCTGGTTGGGGATTTTTGGTCCTAGGGACTAAAGATCCCCCACGAGGCCGCCCCGCGGCCCCGCGGCCCCGCGGCCAGGCCGCCCCGCGGCCCCGCGGCCCCGCGGCCAGGCCGCCCCGCGGCCCCGCGGCCCCGCGCCCGCGGCCAGGCCGCCCGCGGCCCCGCCGCCCTCGACCGACTTGACGCCGACCCGTCCGCCCCGATAGGACTGCGACGTCAGCGCTCGCGGGTCGCTCGAGGTGCATCGCTAAACGGGGGGCGGCGGCGCGGGCGACCATGCGAGATGGGAGGTAGAGGTGTCAAGGACCCTGCGTGCCACGCTGGCCGGACTGGCCGTGACTTGCAGCGTCGTCGTGCTGTGGGCGATCCCCGCGGCGGCCGCCGCGTCACCGTCGTACGTCGCGCTCGGGGACTCGTATTCCTCGGGCGTCGGCACGCGCGTCTATTACAACGACGGCACGAGCTGCGAGCGCAGCCCGGACGCCTACGGTCCGCTGATCTCCTCGGCCCGCGGCTACGCGCTGAGCTTCGAGGCGTGCGGTGGCGCGAAGACGACCGATGTCAATTCGACCCAGCTCGGGCCGCTGTCGTCGACCACGAATCTGGTCACCATCACCATCGGCGGAAACGACGCCGGCTTCACCAACGTGCTGATCAACTGCGCGCTCTACTACTTCACCTGCGACAGCGCGATCAGCAGCGCCGACTCGTTCATCCAGAACAAGCTGCCCGGGCTGCTCGACACGACCTACGGCGACATCCGGTCGCGCGCGACGGCTGCGCACGTCGTCGTGCTCGGCTATCCGCACTTGTTCACGAGCTCGGGAACGACGTGCAACTTCAACACGCTGACCTCGTCGCACGAGAAGGAGCTCAACAGCACCGCCGACCTGCTCGATTCGGTCATCTCGGCGCGAGCGGCGGCGCACGGGTTCACCTACGTCGATCCGCGCTCCGCGTTTGCGCCGCACGAGGTGTGCTCATCCTCGGAATGGCTCAACGGGCAGTCGAATCCACTCACTGAGTCCTATCACCCGAACATCGCCGGGCAGGCCGAGTTCACCTCGCTGGTCGAGGCGGTCCTGCCGTAGGCCACGAAGGGGGACGGTTCCGGACCTCAGCGCCCGGAGCCGTCCACCTGGAGCGTGAGCACGGCCACGTCGTCGCCGAGCTGGCCGGGTGGGTCGCCGAAGGCCTGTCGCTCGAGCGCGGCGAGCTGCTCGGCGGCGTCGCCACCGGGCAGCGCGGCCACGAGCGACCGCAGCCCGGCATCGTCGCGCACTCGCGGGTTTCGCTCGATCAGGCCGTCGGTGTAGAGAACGAGCGTGTCGCCGGGGTCGAGCGTGCAGCTGATCTCCGGGAAGCGGGGCTCGGGAAAGACGCCGAGCAGCGGGCCGTGATCGATGAGCTCCGTGACGGCGCCGGACGCGCGGCGCAGGAGCGGGGGCGGATGCCCGGCGTTGGCCAGCCGCACCGTGGCCCCGTCCGGCCCGAGCGCGATGTGGCCGTACACCGCGGTGCAGAAGCGGTCGAAGTCCGAGTGGCGCAGCGCGTTGTTGACGACCTCGAGCACGCGGCCCGGATCGAGGTCGAGGCGGGCGATCGCCCGCGTCGTGTGCCGGGTGAGCGCGGTGACCGCGGCGGCCTCCGCGCCGTGCCCGCGCACGTCGCCGACGACGAAGCCCCAGCCCCCGCCGGGCAGCGAGAATACGTCGTAGAAGTCGCCGCCGACGTCGAGTCCACGATCCCCGGGCCGGAAGCTGACCCCGACGCTCATGCCCGGGATCTCGGGCAGCCGGCGCGGCAGCAGGCTCCGCTGGAGCTCATTGAGTTGCCGGGCGCGGGCGAGCATGTCGCGGGAGCGGCCGATCGCCACCCCGGCGGTGCGGGTGAGCAGCTCGACCGTGCGGCGATCCTCGCGGCTCGGGGAGCGGGGATGGTCGTAGTAGACGGCGAACGTGCCGACGAGCAGGCCGTTGGTGGCCCGGATCGGCGTCGACCAGCTCGCGCGCAGGCCATGTTCGGCGGCGAGCGCGCGATAGTCGATCCACAACGGGTCAGTCGCGATGTCCGAGACGATCACCGTCTCCCCGCGATACGCGGCCGTTCCACTCGAGCCGACCGACGGCCCGACTGCGATCCCGTCGATCGCCTCGTTGTAGGCGTCAGGCAGGCTCGGGGCGGCGCCGTGCTCGAGCCGCCGGCGGTCAGGACTGAGCAGCATGATCGACACCCGCGCGTCGTCGTACTCCGACAGCGATTGCGCGCAGCCGGCGATCGCCTCGAGCGTGCGCTCGAGCGGCTCGCCGCTGGCGACCATCGCGAGGATGTCGCGCTGCGCCGTGAGCATCCGCTCCGAGCGGACTCGCTCGCTGACGTCCTGGAAGACCATCACCCCGGCGATCGTCTCGCCGCGATCGTCGTGGATCGGCGCCGCGCTGACCCGCAGGATGAGCCGCCGGCCCGTGCCGGTCACGTAGACGATGTCCTCGTCCTGGATCACCTCGTCGTCGCGGATCGCCCGCGCCAATGGCCAGCGCTCGGTCGGTAGCGGATCCTGGGGGATCGCCCCGAGGATGTCCTCGGCGAGCTCGTTGGCCATCACGACCTGGGTGGCCGGTCCCTCGGCGAGGATCACCCCGGCCGGCAGCTGCTGCAGCGTCTGCTCGAGCCGTAGCCGCTCCGCGCGGACCTCCGCGGAAGCCTGGCGGCGAACCGCGGCAAGCTCGAGGTGTGAGCGCACCCGGGCGAGCAGCTCGCGTCCGGAGAACGGCTTGGGCAGATAATCGTCGGCGCCGGCGCCGAGACCCTCGATCGCCGCTTCCTCGCCCGCGCGCGCCGAGAGCACGATGACCGGCAGCTCCCGGGTCTCGGGCTCGGCGCGGAGCGCCGCGAGCAGCTCGTAGCCGTCGAGGCCCGGCATCATCACGTCGCTGATCAGCAGGTCGGGGGGACGCTCGCCGATCCTGCGCAGGGCAGCCTCGCCGTCGGCGACCGTCTCGACGTCGAAGTGCGTCGAGAGCAACCGGGTGAGGTACCGGCGCAGGTCCGGGTTGTCGTCGGCGATGAGCACCTGCCGGCGAACCTCGGCGTGTGTCGCGCCGCCGGGCAGCGGCGGCTCCTCGGCACTGCTCAGCCAGTGGAGGTCCGACGGGGCCGCGCCGACCCAGCTGAGCGCCTCCTCGACGAACAGGGGCGCGACCGTTCCGGCTGGCGCGGCCTCGTCGTCGAGGACGTGCTCGACCGGAAGGTGCTCGGAGCCGAGCGGCAGACGGACGGTGAACGTCGTACCCACGCCGACGGTGCTCGCCACCGACACCTCGCCGCCGTGCAGCTCGGTCAGCTCCTTGACGAGCGCCAGCCCGATCCCGGTGCCCTCGTAGCTGCGCGCCGTCGTGCTGCGCAAGCGGTGAAAGCGCTGGAAGAGGCGATCGAGCTCGTCGGACGGGATGCCCGGGCCGGTGTCGGTGACGGTCAGCTGTGCGGCCCCGTCGACCGCCGCGACGTGAACCGAGATGCCGCCGTCAAGGGTCACCTTGAACGCGTTGGAGATGAGATTGAGGACGATCCGCTCCCACAGGTCGCGGTCGACGTACACCGGGCCTGGGAGCTCGTCGTACGTGATCTCGAGATCGATGCCGGCCCGGTTCGTCGCGTCGCGGAACGTGCCGGCGAGCTCGGCGGTGAACGCCCCGAGGTCGAGCGGGCGGAACTCGGCGCGCACGCGTCCAGCTTCGGCACGGGAGAAGTCGAGCAGCGCGTTGACGAGCTTCAGCAGCCGCAGCGCGTTGCGGTGCACGAGCTCGAGCTGCCCGGCGTCGAGTGTGCCGGCGCCGGTGAGCGCGTCCTCGAGCGGGCCGAGCATGAGCGTCAGCGGCGTGCGGAACTCATGGCTGACGTTGGAGAAGAACACGGTCTTCGCCCGGTCGAGCTCCATCAGCTGCTCGGAGCGCCGGCGCTCGGCCTCGTAGCTGCGAGAGGCGGTGATACCCGCGGCGAGTCGCTGGGCGATGAGCTCGACGACCGCGCGATAGTCGGCGTCGACCGGCCGGTAGCGGTTGGCGCCGACGACGAGGAAGCCGTACGGGCGATCGTGGCCGGGCTGGGCGAGCGGGACGACGATCGCCTGTTCTGGCGGCAGCTCCCATGGGCCGGTGGGAACGTCGCCGAAGCGCTCGGTCAGGTCAGCGACGACGACCGCGTGACCAGAGGCTGCGGACGCCGTCGGCCACGGCGTCTGCGCTCCGGCCGGGATCCTGCGCGGCGCGATCGCGTGGCCGCGCGGCACGCCGCTCGAGCCGGCCAGCCGGGCCTCGCCGTGCTCCCCGAACAGATAGATGATCGTGAACGGCATCGAGCTCGGGTTGCCCGCTAGCTGCACGGACGCAGCCCGCAGGAACTCGTGCTCGTCGAGCCCGCTCGACGGCACCGACCCGAGATCGCGCAGGGTGGCCATCCGCCGTTCGCCGATCACCCGGTCGGTGTCCTCCGAGACGACGCAGAGCATCCCCATGATCCGCCCCTCGTCGTCGGCAAGGGGGCTGTAGGAGAAGGTGTGGTACGTCTCCTCGGGGTAGCCGCTGCGCTCGAGGAACAGCTGCAGCGCCTCGTCCCAGGTCGCCTCGCCGGTGCTCATCACCGCCTCGATCCGCGGCCCGATCTCCGGCCAGATCTCCGCCCACACCTCGCTCGCCGGACGTCCGAGCGCCCACGGGTACTTCTTGCCGAGCGTGTCCCGGCGGTAGGCGTCGTTGCAGAAGAAGGTCAGCTCGGGACCCCAGGCCATCCACATCGCGAAGCGCGACGCGAGCATCATCCGCACGACTGTCGCCAGGCTTCGCGACCACGCGTCCGGAGCTCCGAGCGGCGTCGCCGACCAGTCGACGGCGCGCAGATCGCGTCCGACATCGCCGCCCGCCGCAAAGACATCGGTGCTGTCGGTGGGCGCCGGGCCCGTCACGGCGCCTCCGGCCGCGCTCGCCGTCGGACCGGGGCACGGAGCCGGGCCGGGCGTTGAGGCTTGCGGTGGGTGGTTGAAGACGCGCCGCGCATGTCGTGCCGACTGGCTCCTGCGATTCCCGGTCGGGGCGAGCCTATTACAGCGCGCTGCGGGCTCGTGCAGAATTTCATCCGCTTCCTCCCCGGCCCCCGCATTCGCGTCCAGGCGCGCACCGCAAGCCGCTCCTCGGTCCAGGAGACTGTCGGGCGTGAGTGACGGGCTCATGTTGCTGGTGGTCGGTGGGCTGCTCGCCGCGGGGATTGCGGTCTCGACGCTCGCGGGGCGCCTCCGCGTCCCCGGCCTCGTGCTCGTGCTCGGTCTCGGGATGGCGATCGGCTCCGACGGTCTTGGCTGGATCACGTTCAGCGACTACCGGCTCGCCCGCTCGGTCGGGGTCGTTGCCCTCTCGCTGATCCTGTTCGAGGGAGGCATCGCCGCCGGTTGGGGTGAGATCCGGCCCGTGTTGCGCGAGGCCGTGAGCCTCGCCTTCATCGGGACGATCGTCACCGCGCTGCTCACCGGGCTCGCCGCGGCCTGGCTGTTCGGCCTGCACCTGCTCGACGGTCTCCTGCTCGGCTCGATCCTCGCCTCGACAGACGGCGCGGCGGTGTTCGCCGTGCTCCGCGGCTCGACGCTCCGGCGGCGCCTCGCCCGCACGCTCGAGGGGGAAGCGGGGCTCAACGACCCGGTCGCCGTCCTGCTCGTGCTCGGGTTCATGGCCTGGGCGACTGAGCCGCACTACGACGTCCTGCACTTCGTCGTGTTGTTCGTCCGCCAGCTCGGCATCGGGCTCGCCATGGGAGGCCTCATCGCCGCGGGCACCGTGTATGCGCTGCGCCACCTCCGGCTGCCCTCGGCCGGGCTCTATCCCGTGGCTTCGATCGCCGCGGCGGCGCTCGCCTACGGCGCGGCGGCCGTGCTCGACGGCTCGGGCTTCCTCGCCGTCTACATCGTCGGGCTCGCGATCGGCAGCGTGCCCTCGCCGGCCCAGCGGACGATCGCAACCTTCCACGACGGCCTCGCCTGGGTCTCGCAGCTCACGCTGTTCCTCGTCCTCGGCCTGCTCGTGTTCCCCGGCCAGCTCGGCTCCGTCGCCGGCAAGGCGACCCTGCTCGCGGCGATCATGGCCGTCGTCGCGCGGCCGGTCGCGGTGGCGCTCGCCACCGCGTTCTCGCATTTCAGCCTCGCCGAGCGCGTCGTCCTCGGCTGGGCCGGCCTGCGCGGCGCGGTGCCCGTCGTCCTCGCCACCTTCCCGGTGATCGCCGGCGTCGGCCACAGCCGCGAGTTCTTCAACATCGTGTTCTTCGTCGTGCTCGTCTCGACCGTGCTCCAGGGCACGACGTTCCAGTGGGTCGCGCAGCGCCTCGGCGTGACGACGAGCGAGGCGGCGCTGCCGACGCCGCTGATCGAGCCCGCGGCGATCCGCCGGCTCGGGGCGGAGGTCGTCGAGTTCCTCGTCGGCGATGGGTACGCGATCGTCGGCCACCGGGTCCGCGAGCTCGGCCTGCCTCGCGAGGCGCTGCTCAATCTCATCATCCGCGGCGATCAGGCCGTGCCGCCGCGCGGCTCGACCCGGATCGAGGTCGGCGACCGGCTCCACATCCTCTTCCGCCAGGAGGTGGCGGTCGAATCCCAGCGGCTCCTGCGGCGCTGGCGCGACGGTCCGGTCGGCGCCCTCAGCCCGCGCCGGCCCCTGCCGCGCGCCACCGCGGCGATCTTCAGCTCAGGGCCGTGGCGCCCCGAGGACGGCTCGGCCGCTCAGCCCGAGCAGGTCAGCGGCGTCGCGGTGATCGATCAGCTGCGGACCCGGCGCGACCAGCCGGGCGCGCTCGTCGCCCTCGCCGACGGCCGCTACGCGTACACCGGTCCGATCGCCGCCGTCGGCTCGGCCGGCCAGGTTCAGGACGCCGCCCGTCGGCGCCTGCGCTACGCCGGTGACGAGGGCGAGCGGGCCTGGTGGCGTGAGGTCATCGGCGCCCTCGCCACTCCGTGATCCTCTGTAGGGTCCACTGATGGCCGAGATCCGAGGGCGTTACGAGCCCCGCTTCGCCCCGGTGGCCGATGCGCTGGCCGCCAACCTCGATGCCGGCGTCGACGTTGGAGCGTCGGCCGCCGTCGTGCTCGACGGGGAGCTGGTCGTCGACATCTGGGGCGGGCACAAGGACGCCGCGGCGACGGAGCCGTGGGAGCGGGACACGCTCGTCAACGTGTTCTCGACGACGAAGACGATGACCGCGCTGTGCGCGCTGATGCTCGCCGACCGCGGCGAGCTCGATCTCCACGCGCCGGTGGTCCGCTACTGGCCTGAGTTCGGCCGGGCCGGGAAGGACGCGATCGAGGTCCGCCATCTCCTTGGTCACACCGCGGGCCTGTCGGGCTGGGAGCAGCCGCTGACGCCCGAGGATCTCGCTGACTGGGACAAGTGCTGCGCAGCCCTGGCCGCTCAGGCGCCGTGGTGGGAGCCGGGAACCGCCTCGGGCTACCACGCCGTCACCCAGGGGTACCTCGTCGGCGAGGTCATCCGGCGGATCACGGGAGTCTCCGTCGGCCAGTGGTTCAAGGCGGAGGTCGCGGGCCCGCTCGAGGCCGATTTTCACATCGGGCTGCCGCCCGGTGAGGCGGATGCGCGCGTCGTGCCGCTCATTCCCCCGCCGCCCGTCGACCTGGCCTCGCTGGGGATCCCGCCGCTCGGCCTGCGCACCCTCGCCAACCCGATCCTCACCGGGGCGGTCACGCGCGAGGAGTGGTGGCGCCGCGCCGAGATTCCGGCCGCCAACGGGCAGGGCAACGCGCGCTCGGTCGCGATGATTCAGTCGATCGTCGCCTGCGGCGGCGAGGCCCGGGGCACCCGCCTGCTCTCCGAGTCCGGCGTCGGGGCGATCTTCGAGGAGCAGTCGAACGGGAACGACCTCGTGCTCGGCGTGCCGCTGCGCTTCGGCATGGGCTACGGACTGGCCAGCGAGACGATGCCGATGGGCCCGCGCTCGTTCGCCTGGGGTGGCTACGGCGGCTCGCTCATCTTCAACGACCTCGACCAGCGGGTGACCGTCGCGTACGTGATGAACCGCATGGAGCCCGGCGTGCTCGGCGACGCCCGCGGCGCCTCGATCGTACTGGCCGCCGCCGCCGCGCTCGCGGCGGGCTGAGCGCGCTTCGCTTCACTGCACCCGGTCCTCCGAGGCCGGTTCCCCCGCCGGGCGCTTTGACTCCGAAAAAGAGGTCTTCCGGGCCGTGATTTCGCGGCGACGGCCTCGGGTACGCCAGAGGTACGAGTCTTACGGAGAGGAACCTCATGGCCTATCGATTTGACCCTGACGAGGATGTGCGCGAGGCGATCGCCCGCTGCGCCCGCGAGCAGCTGGACCACGCGGTCGCCGAGCTGAGCGAGGGCGTCGGCCACGATCCCGTCGCGGCAGTGCATTCAGCGCGCAAGGCGGTCAAGAAGGAGCGCTCGCTGCTCCGTCTGGCGCGAGGCGCGATGTCGCCCGAGCAGCGCCGGGGGGAGAACCATGCGCTGCGCCAGGCTGCGCGGGGGCTGTCGGGGGCACGGGACGCGGACGTGATGCTCGAGACCGTCGCCGGGCTGTCCGATCGCTTCGGCGGCCAGGTGCCGCACCGGACGTTCACCGAGATCGCCGAGCAGCTCGTGCGTGCGCGCGACGCGCGTCGTGAGCGGTCGACCGGCTCGGCACTCGACAGCCAGGCGGTTCAGGAGCT
>CAVWLZ010000014.1:0-405805 GCA_963755955.1 uncultured Solirubrobacterales bacterium | reverse complement strand
CTGCGTCTACGTCGCCATCGGCCAGCGCAAGGCGACGGTCGTCCAGCTCGCGCAGACGCTCGAGGAGGCCGGCGCGCTCGAGAACACGATCATCGTCATGGCCGCCGCCGACGAGGCGGCGCCGATCAAGTTCCTCGCCCCGTACGCCGGGTGCGCGATGGCCGAGTACTTCCTCTACAACGGCAAGGCCGCGCTCGCCATCTACGACGACCTCACCAAGCACGCCTTCGCCTATCGGCAGATGTCGCTTCTCCTGCGCCGCCCACCGGGCCGCGAGGCGTATCCGGGCGACGTGTTCTACCTGCACTCGCGCCTGCTCGAGCGGGCGGTCAAGCTGAGCGACGACCTCGACGGCGGGTCGCTCACCGCGTTGCCGGTGATCGAGACGCAGGCCGGCGACGTCTCCGCCTACATCCCCACGAACGTGATCTCGATCACCGACGGGCAGATCTTCCTCGAGCCGAAGCTGTTCTACTCGGGCGTGCGCCCGGCGATCAACGTCGGCATCTCGGTCTCCCGGGTCGGTGGCGCCGCCCAGATCACGCCGATGCGGAAGGTCGCGGGCCGACTGAAGCTCGAGCTGTCCCAGTACCGCGAGCTCGAGGCCTTCGCCCAGTTCGGCTCCGAGCTCGACCCCGAGACGCAGCGCACGCTCGCCCGCGGCGAGCGGCTCGTCAAGACGCTCAACCAGGCCGAGCGCAACCCGATGCCCGTCGAGGACCAGGTCGTGCAGATCTACGCCGCCACCAACGGCTACCTCGACCGGGTCACGGTCGACCGGGTCGAGCGGTTCCTCGGCGACCTCACCGACTCGGTCCGCGGCAACGAGCCGGAGCTGCTCAAGAAGATCGCCGGCGGCGACTGGGGCGATGACACCCAGTCCGCGGTCGAGAAGGCCGTCCAGCGGTTCGCCGAGGACTTCGGCTACGACCTCGACGAGGAGGGTCATCCGCTCGAGGACAGGGACGACGTCCCGCGCCACGAGCGCACCGAGGGCTCCGAGGACTCCGAGAAGAAGAACGGCGGCGAGGAGACGGAGGAAAAGGAGGAGCAGGCGGTCCCGGCCTAGTGCCGTGACGCCCGCCTAGAACGCGATGGCCACCTCCCAGCGCGACGTTCGCAACCGCATCAGCGCGGTCAAGAACATTCAGAAGATCACCCGGGCGATGGAAATGGTCGCCGCCGCCCGGCTGCGCCGCGCCGAGCAGCGGATCGAGGCGCTGCGTCCGTATGCCGGCGCGATCCGCCGCATGACCCGTGAGGCGGCGCAGGCCGCCGGCAACGTGCCCCGCCTGCCGATCCTCGCCGAGCACGACGAGGTCAAGACGGTCGGGTTGCTGCTCGTGGCCGGCGACCGCGGCCTCGCCGGCGCCTTCAACTCGAACATCGTCCGCGCCGGCGTCGCCGCTGGGCGCGAGCACGGTGCCGAGGGCCACTCGGCGGTGTACTTCGCCTCCGGGCGGCGCCCGGCCTCTTCGCTCGTCTTCCGCGGCCTGACCCTGGTCGAGGGCTTCACCGGCTTCACCGATCGCCCGGCCTACTCCGACGCGCGGCGGATCGCCGACCGGCTGATGGCCGCCTACGTCGACGGCGACGTCGACCAGGTCGAGATCTTCTACAACCACTATCAATCAGCGATCTCACAGACCGTGCGCCGCGAGACGCTCCTGCCGCTCCAGCAGGCGACGATCCTGGAGGAGGGCGACGACGGCGCCGGCGCGGTCAGGGCCGATGAGGAGCGCTCGGGGAAGCACGCGCTCGTCGAGTACGAGCCCGAGCCCGAGGAGATCCTTGCCCGGCTCGTGCCCGATTACGTCGAGATCTCGATCTTCCGCGCATTGCTGGAATCCACCGCCTCCGAGCACGGAGCCCGGATGACCGCGATGCGCAACGCCTCGGACAACGCCGGCGGGATCATCGAGGACCTCACCCTCGAGATGAACCGCGCCCGCCAGGCCGAGATCACCCAAGAGATCATGGAAGTCGTCGCCGGGGCCGAGGGCCTCGGCTAGACCACGAACTGGAGACCTATGTCAGCGACAGCAGAAGGCACGAACGTCGGCCGGATCGAGGAGATCCAGGGCGTCGTCATCGAGGCCGTCTTCCCCGACAAGCTTCCCGAGATCAACCACGCCATCCGCGTGCGCCGGCCCGAGGCCGCCCGCGCCGAGGAGGACGTCGACATCGCCGCCTCCGAGGACGCGTGGCTCGTCTGCGAGGTGCAGCAGCACCTCGGCGATGACCGCGTGCGTGCCGTCGCCATGGACAGCACCGACGGCCTCTCCCGCGGCACCGAGGTCGTCGACACCGGCGCGCCGATCTCCGTCCCCGTCGGCCGGGCCACGCTCGGGCGGATCTTCAACCTGCTCGGTGAGCCGATCGACCTCGGCGAGCCGATCGCCAAGGACGTCGAGCGCTGGCCGATCCACCGCGATGCTCCGACGATCGAGGCGCTGACCCCGACGACCGAGATGTTCGAGACCGGCATCAAGGTGATCGACCTGCTCGCCCCGTACGCCAAGGGCGGCAAGGTCGGCCTGTTCGGCGGCGCGGGCGTCGGCAAGACGGTGATCATCCAGGAGCTGATCCACAACCTCGCCCAGGAGCACGGCGGCCTGTCGGCGTTCTGCGGCGTCGGCGAGCGCTCGCGTGAGGGCAACGACCTCTACCTCGAGATGAAGGAGTCGGGCGTCCTCGACAAGACGATGCTCGTGTTCGGCCAGATGAACGAGCCGCCCGGCGCCCGTATGCGGGTCGCGCTCTCCGGGCTGACGATGGCGGAGTACTTCCGCGATCACGAGGGCCAGGACGTGCTGCTGTTCATCGACAACATCTTCCGCTTCGTCCAGGCGGGCTCTGAGGTGTCCGCGCTGCTCGGCCGGATGCCCTCCCAGGTGGGCTACCAGCCGACGCTCGAGTCCGAGATGGGCCAGCTCCAGGAGCGGATCACCTCGACCCGCCGCGGCTCGGTGACCTCGATCCAGGCGATCTACGTGCCCGCCGACGACCTCACCGATCCCGCCCCGGCGTCGGCCTTCGCCCACCTCAACGCGACGACGACGCTGTCGCGGTCGATCGCCGAGAAGGGCATCTACCCGGCCGTCGACCCGCTCGACTCGACCTCGACGATCCTCAAGCGCGAGATCCTCGGCGACGAGCACTTCGAGGTCGCCAACCGGGTCAAGGAGGTCCTCCAGCGCTACCGCGAGCTGCAGGACATCATCGCCATCCTCGGCATCGAGGAGCTCTCCGACGAGGACCGGCTGACCGTCAACCGGGCCCGCAAGCTCGAGCGCTTCCTGTCTCAGCCGTTCCACGTCGCCGAGCAGTTCACCGGGACCCCCGGCCGCTACGTGCCGATCAGCGAGTCGATTCGTGGCTTCAAGGAGATCCTCGAGGGCAAGCACGACGATCTCCCCGAGCGGGCCTTCTTCCTCAAGGGCACGATCGACGAGGTCGTCGAGGACGCCAAGAAGGACTAGGCACGATGGCGCACACCAAGTTCCGCGTGGAGGTGCTCACCCCCGAGGGTGAGGTGTTCAACGACGAGGTCGAGATGATCTCCACGCGGACGACCGCGGGCACGATCGGCGTGCTCGCCGGCCACCAGCCGCTGCTGGCCATGCTCGACCCGACCGAGCTGCGGCTCTACCGCAGCGACTCGGACGTCGTCCGCTACGCGCAGGCCGAGGGCTACATGCAGATGACCGGTGAGCACGCGCTGCTGCTCGTCGAGGAGGCGCACGCCCCCGACGAGCTCAACGCCGGCGACCTGCGCGAGCGCCTCCAGCAGGCCGAGCACGAGCTCGAGCAGGCGGGGGAGGACTCCGAGCGGCGGCGCGTGGCCGAGCGCGACAAACGGCGGTTGGAGCAGTTCCTTCGGATTGCGGAGTAGCGTCACCCGGGCCTCCCCGGGCGGCGCGTGCGCCCGGCGCGAGCACCGACCGCGGAGGCCCGCGACGCACCCCCTATCCTCCGTCGCTCACCTATGGTTGACGAACGCATATTGGCCGAGAGGCTGATCTCGTATGACACCTCGCGCACCGAGGAGTTGATCGCGGCCGCAGGATTCGTCAAGGGATGGCTCGAATCCCGCGATATCGAGGTGCGTCACCGTGATCACAACGGCCTTCCGGTGCTGATCGCCGAGGTCGGGCCCTGCGCGCCGGAGGCGACCGCGCCGTGCGTGGTCCTGCACGGCCATCTCGACGTCGTCCCGGCTCCGGCGGTCCAATTCGAGCCGCGGATCGAGGGCGACCGGCTGATCGGGCGGGGGGCCTACGACATGAAAGGCGCACTCGCGGCGATGATGTGCGCGCTCAAGGACCTCGAGGGCCAGGACAACGTCGGCGTGCGCCTCGTGTGCGTGCCCGACGAGGAGTCCGAGGAATTCGACGAGCGCTCGACCGAGGCGGTCGTGAGCTGGGGGCTGGCCGGCGACTTCGCCATCACCGGCGAGCCGACCGACATGCACATCGGGGTCGAGGCCAAGGGCGTGCTCGCGATGCGGATCGAGGTCGAGGGCCGGGCCGCTCACAGCTCGACGCCGTGGATGGGCGACAACGCGGTGCTCAAGGCGATCGACACCTTCCGCACGATCGAGTCGCTGCCCTTCGCCCGCGAGTCCTCGGAGATGTTCGATCGCCCGTCGATCAACCTCGGGAAGATCGCCGGCGGGCGCGCGATCAACATGGTGCCCGACCACTGCACGATGGTCGTCGACGTTCGCTACCTGCCCGGGCAGGACCCCCAGGCGATCCTCGACGCGGTCTGTGCGCTCGAGGGCATCGAGGTGACGCGGACGTTCATCCACCCGCCGGTCACCGTTTCCCGCGCCAACCCCTACGTCAAGGCGCTGCGCGACGCCGTCGCGCGCTCGACGCGCGGCGAGGTGATGAGCGTCGGCCGCGACGGCGCCTCCGACGCGGCGGCGTTCATCGAGGCCGGGGTACCGGCGGTCGAGTTCGGGCCGGCCGGCGCCGGTCACCACGGGCCCGAGGAGTGGGTCTCGCTCGCCTCGCTGGCTCGCTACCGCCGAGCGCTCGGCGACTTCGTGCGCGCGGTTCCGATCTGGCTCGAGGCACCGGCGGCGACCGACGGCGAGCGCCGCGTCGTCGAGGACGACGCGAGCAGCGCCGGTCTGCGCGCGATCGAGGGAGGGCTGGCGTGAAGCTGATCCCGCACACGCGTGGGGGCGCGCTCTGCCGATTCGCGCTCGCCGCCCTGATCGTGATCGGCTTCACCGCGGCGACGACCGCCGTCGCCGGCCTGCTCCAGTTCAAGCAGATCGCCGCCGAGCTGTCGCTGTCCCCGCCGATCAAGTCAAATCAGGTGACGATCGCCGATCCCGGCAATCCGCAGACGCTGCTGCTGATCGGCTCCGACCACCGCATCGGCGAGCCCTTCTCGGCCTCGAACACCGACACGATGATGCTCGTGCGGCTCGATCCGAACTCCTCGACGATCAATGTCCTCTCGGTCCCCCGCGACCTCAAGGTCCAGATCCCCGAGCACGGCGGCATCTTCACCGACAAGATCAACGCCGCCTATTCGCTCGGCGGTCCCGACCTGCTGCTCAAGATCATCCGCCAGCAGGTGTTCCCGGGGATCCACGTCAACCACATCATCGACGTCAACTTCGGCGGCTTCGAGGCGCTCGTCAACGCGATCGGCTGCGTCTACGTCGACGTCGACCACCGCTACTACAACAACACCGCCTTCACCGACTACTCGAGCATCGACATCCAGCCCGGCTACCAGAAGCTGTGCGGTCCGGTGGCGCTCGCCTTCGTCCGCTTCCGCCACACCGACACCGACCTCGTGCGCAACGCGCGCCAGCAGGACTTCCTGCGCTGGGTCAAGTCGCAGTACAGCGTCGGCCAGATCATCTCCAACCGCGACACGCTGCTGCGCATCTTCGGCCAGCACACCCAGACCGACCACGACCTCCACACCACCGACGGTCTCATCAACCTGTTCAACCTCGTCGCCTTCTCGGCCGGCCACGCCGTCAAGCAGATCCCGTTCCCGGCGATCCTGCTGCCCTGCGGTCCGGGCACGACGGCGCCGGGCGGTGTGACGCAGACGCCCTGCTACGTGAGCGCCGATCCGGGCGCCGAGCAGCGCGCCTTCGGGCAGTTCATGACCCCGACGGTGTCCAAACCCGCGTCGGCAGGGTCGGCGCCCAAACCGTCGGGTCCGTCGCCTCCGGGCGGTCACGGCGGAGGCGGCGGGGGACTCGCCGCGGGCCTTGTCCTCGACTCGGCCGACGGCGACGCGCAGGTCGCGGCGATGCCCCACGCGAACATGCCCGTGGCGGTGCCCAAGGCGATCGTCGGCATCTCGCACTTCTGCACGAACGCCACCTGCACGATCGGCCCGGTGGCCGACTCCTACCCGCGCACGTACGCGCTGCGGGGCAGCGCCGGCGGCTGGCACGCGGCCTACCGCATCACGCTCGCACTCAACCCGGTGCTCGGGCAGTACTACGGCATTCAGGGGACGACGTGGCTGACCCCCCCGATCCTCAGCAGCCCGACGGAGACGCGGACGATCGACGACAAGAAGCTGATGCTGTTCTATCAACGGCCACAAGCTGACGCTCGTGGCCTGGCGGACTCCGCAGGCCGTGTACTGGCTGTCGAACACCCTCACTGACGACATCACCAACGCGCAGATGCTCGGGATCGCGAGCTCACTGCACATCGTCAAGTAGGCCTCGACCGCTTCTGCCGTCCGCGGCCGCGCCCCACACCCAAGCCGGGCGCCCATCCGTAACCGACCCGTCTTCCGCCCGCCTCGCTACCCTCCTGCCCTTCATGGCTTCCCCCGCACGCGAACCGATCGCCGTCATCGGCACCGGCTACGTCGGGCTCGTCACCGCGGCGGGCTTCGCCGAGCTCGGCAGCGAGGTGTGGTGCGTCGACGTCGACGCGAGCAAGATCGACCGCCTCAACCGGGGCGAGATCCCGATCTACGAGCCCGGCCTCGCCGAGTGCGTGGCCCGCAACCGCGAGCGGATGCACTTCTCCACCGAGCTCGGGCCGGCGCTCGAGCAGGCCCGGCTGCTGTTCGTCGCGGTCGGCACGCCGCCGACCTACTCGGGGGACGCCGATCTCTCCGCGGTGCACGCCGTCGTCTCCTCGATGCCGGCCTCCGACCACCATGCGCTGGTGATGAAGTCGACCGTCCCCGTCGGGACCGGGAGCGTCGATCCAGCGGATGTTCGCCAGCCAGGGCAAGTCGGGCTTCGCCTACGTGTCCTGTCCGGAGTTCCTCAAGGAGGGCTCGGCGCTCGAGGACTTCCTCGCCCCCGACCGCGTCGTCGTCGGTGACCGCGGCGACTGGGCCGGTGACGCCGTCGTCGAGCTCTACGCGCCGCTCGGCGCCCCGCTCGTCCGCACCGACATCGCGAGCGCGGAGATGATCAAGCTCGCCGCCAACGCCTTCCTGGCCACGAAGATCTCGTTCATCAACGAGATCGCCAACGTCTGCGAGGAGACCGGCGCCGACGTGCTCGAGGTCGCCCGCGGGATGGGCCTCGACCAGCGGATCGGCACCCACTTCCTCAAGCCCGGCATCGGCTTCGGCGGCTCGTGCTTCCCCAAGGACGTCTCGGCGCTCAAGCAGCTCGCCGGCAACTCCGGCTACCACTTCCAGCTGCTCACCGCGGTGATCGAGGTCAACGAGCTCCAGAAGCGGCGCGTGGTGAGCAAGCTCCAGAAGCACCTCGGCGCGCTCGCCGGCAAGCGGATCGCCCTGCTCGGACTCGCCTTCAAGGCCAACACCGACGACATGCGCGAGGCGTCCTCGCTCGTGCTCGCGGCGCGGTTGCAGGCCGACGGCGCCCACGTCAGCGCGTATGACCCGGTGGCCGAGCCCGAGGCGCAGAAGCTCCTGTTCGGGGTCGATTTCGCCGACTCCGCCCTCGCCGCCGTCGACGGTGCCGACGCCTGCATCCTCGTCACCGAGTGGCCGGAGTTCGCCGCCCTCGACTGGCGGGAGGTGGCCGAGCGGATGTCGGGGCGGCTCGTCATCGACGGGCGCAACTTCGTCGATCCCGCCACAGTCCGGGACGCCGGGTTCACCTACGAGGGCATCGGCCGCTCGTGACGGGCCGCCGGGCCGGCCACTGACGTGCAGGCGCTGATCCTCGTCGGCGGTGAGGGGACCCGCCTGCGGCCGCTCACCTCGACGATGCCCAAGCCGGTCGTGCCGCTCGTCGGCCAGCCGTTCATCTCCTACATGCTCGAGTGGCTGCGCCGCCACGGTATCGACGACGTCATCCTGTCCTGCGGCTTCATGGCCGACAGCATGCGAACCGTGCTCGGGGACGGCGCCGAGCTCGGGGTCCGGCTGCGCTACATCGAGGAGCCGAAGCCGCTCGGGACCGGGGGCGCGCTCAAGTTCGCCGAGGCGCTGCTCGACGAGCGCTTCTTCATGCTCAACGGCGACGTCCTCACCGACATCGACCTCACCGCGCAGCTCCGCCAGCACGAGCAGACCGGCGCCCGGGCCACCCTGGCGCTGATCCCGGTCGAGGACCCCTCGGCGTACGGCCTCGTGCGGCGCCGGCCCGACTGCTCGGTCACCGAGTTCGTCGAGAAGCCCGGACCCGAGCAGATCGACACCAACCTGATCAACGCCGGCGCCTACATCCTCGAGCGCGACGTGCTCGCCGGGATGGCCCCGGCGGGCTCGACGATCTCGATCGAGCGCGAGGTCTTCCCGACCCTCGTCGACGATGGCCTGTACGGCTACGAGGCCGGCGCCTACTGGCTGGACATCGGCACGCCCGAGCGCTACCTGCAGGCGACCTTCGACATCCTCGAGGGCAACGTCCAGACCGCCGTCGGGCAGCGGCTCGCCGGCGCCGGCTCGACGCTCCAGAACGACGCCAGCGTCGAGGGCCGGGTGGTCGCGCCCGCGCTGCTCGGGGCCGGCTGCGCGATCGGACGAGCGGTCGATCGTCGGCGGGCGCGTCGTGCTCGGCGACGGGGTGATCGTGGCCGAGGGCGCGCACGTCGAGAGCTCGGTGCTGCTCGACGAGGTCGTCGTCGGGGCGGGCACGACGGTCAGCGGCGCGATCATCGGGCGCCGGGTGTCGATCGGCGCCGGCTGCCACATCTCCGGCGGCGTCGTGCTCGGCGACGACGTCAGCGTGGGGTCGGGAAACATCCTTGCCGCCGGCGCGCGTATCTTCCCCGGGGTGCAACTGCCCGATGGAGCGATCCGGTTTTGACCGCGGTGAGTGAACTGAGCCGTGAGGCGATCGACGCCGTCGACGTCTCCAAGCAGCTCGACGACATCCTCGGGATGCCCGATCAGCTGCGCGACGCCCTGTGGCGGGTCGAGTCGGCCAACCTCAAGCCCGCGGATTCCCCGGCCGGCCTCGTCGTCGCCGGCATGGGGGGATCGGCGATCGGCGGCGGCCTCGCCCGCGCCGTGCTCGGCGACCGCGCGTCGCGGCCGATCGTGCTCGCCCGCGGCTACGCGCTGCCGGCCTGGACGACGCCGGACACGACCGTGCTGTGCGCGAGCTACTCGGGCAACACCGAGGAGACGCTGGCCGTGTTCGAGGCCGCCGGAGCCGTCGGCGCCAACCGGGTCGTCGCGACGACCGGCGGCCGGCTCGCCGAGGACGCCCGCGCCGACGACGTCCCGGTGATCCCGCTGCCCGGCGGCTTTCAGCCGCGCGCGCCGTCGCCTACTCGCTCGTCGTCGCGCTCGAGGTCGCCGCCCTGTGCGGCGCCGGCGAGGGCCTGCACTCCGAGATCGACGTCGCCGCCGCCCACGCCGAGCGCCTCGTCGACGAGGTGGGGCCCGGACGGGCCGCCGGACGGGCTCGCCAAGGCCCTCGCCCGTGGGCTGCACCGGACGATCCCGCAGATCTCCGGCGCCGGGCTGACCGCGCCGATCGCCTACCGCTGGAAGACGCAGATCAACGAGAACGCCAAGACCCCGGCCTTCGCGAGCGAGCTGCCCGAGCTCGACCACAACGAGATCGTCGGCTGGGAGGGAGCCTCCGAGCTCGGCCCGTTCAGCTCGGTGTTCCTCGACGACTCCGATCTGCATCCCCGCATCCGCCAGCGGATCGAGCTGACCCGCGGGCTGATCGGCGGCGGTGGCGCCTCGACCTATCGCATCGAGAGCGTCGGCGAGACGCGCACCGAGCGGCTCGTCTCGCTGCTCCTGCTCGGCGACCTCGTCTCGCTCTACCTCGCCGTGCTGCGCGGCGTCGACCCGACGCCGGTGAAGACGCTCGACCAGCTCAAGGAAGCGCTCGCCCAGGGCTAGTCGGCCCCGGTCGCCGCGGTTGCCGCGTCAGCTCAGACGCGGCGCCCCGCGCAGGGCGATCCCGCGCTGCTCGTACAGCCGCTGGTCGGCGGTCCGCAGCAGCTGGTCGAACGTCTCCCCGTCCTCGGGGTAGGTGGCCGTGCCGACGGTCAATGCCCACGGTGACCGCAGCCCGAGCGCGGCCCGGCGCGTGGCGACCTCGGATTGCACCCGGTTGGTGACGACGGTCGCGCCCTTGGCGGTCTGCTCGGCGAGCAGCAGCGCCATCTCGTCGCCGCCGAGTCGTCCGACGACATCGTCGGCGCGCGCCGATTCCTGCAGCAGCGCGGCGGCCTCCTTGAGGAGCTGGTCGCCGGCCTGATGACCCTCGGTGTCGTTGACCCCTTTGAGCCCGCGCACGTCGACGTAGGCGAGCACGAACGGGTATCCGTAGCGGCGCGCCCGTGCGAGCTCGCGCTCGACCGCCTCGGTGAAGCCACGGCGGTTGAGGATGCCGGTGAGCGGGTCGGTGAGCGCGGCGGCGCTGAGGGCGGCGAACAGACCGGCCTGGCGACGGATCCGATGGCCCGACCACAGCGCCCAGGCCCCGGCGAGGAGGGCGAACAGCAGCGCCGCGGCGAGCGCGAACCATACCCACCCGGGAATCCGGTCGATGAACTTGATCAGCGGGCTGCCGGTGGACGCCGCGAGGGCGATCTCATGGGCGTGGCCGACCGGCTTGGCGGCTGCGTTCTCCCGGGCGATGACCCGGGCCGGACGAATCGTCACTCCGCCGAGCAGGCGGCCAAGGGCCCCGGCTTCGGCGGCCGCCGCCGCGCCCGCGGCTCCGGCCGCCACGCGTCCTCGGCCGGTTCGCCCCCGGGGGAGCGTGTCGAGGCCGCCCGCCAGCGGACCGTGCGCGGCGGTGGTACCAGGCGTGCGCGCGCGGGGCGTCGTCGTGCCGTGGTGGCTGGTCGGCGCGCGGGGCACCGGCCGCCTCGCGCGTCGGGGTGGGACGGGGACGGGGGCCGTGGGTGGGACGGGGATGGGGGCCGTGGGTGGGACGGCGGCCGTGGGTGGGACGGGAACGGGGGCTGTGGGCTGCACCGCCGGGATGTTCGGGATGACCACCCGCGCCGGCGCCGCGGTCTGGAAGGGGGTGTGTCCGGAGGGGCTGCCGTTGCCGCCGCCGTTGTAGCCGTAGCCGTAGCCGTAGCCGTAGCCGTAGCCGTTGCCGCCGCCGTCGTAGCCGTAGCCGCGGCCGTGCCGTGCCGCTGTCGTGGCCGTAGGCGTTGCCGTTGCCGTTGCCATTGCCATGGCCCTGGCGCTGTCGTTGCCGTTGGCGCTGGCGTTGGCCGTGGCGCGTAGGCGTTGCCGTTGGCGTTGCCGTTGGCGTTGCCGCTGGCGCTGGCGCTGGCGTTGCCGTAGCCGTTGCCGTTGCCGTTGCCGTTGCCGTTGCCGTTGGCGCTGGCGCTGTCGTTGCCGTAGGCGTTGCCGTTGCCGTTGCCGTTGCCGTTGCCGCTGGCGCTGTCGTTGCCGTAGGCGTTGCCGTTGCCGTTGCCGTTGCCGTTGCCGCTGGCGCTGGCGCTGGCGTGGCCGTAGGCGTGCCGTTGCCGTTGCCGCTGGCGCTGGCGTGGCCGTAGGCGTTGCCGTTGCCGCCCGGATCGCCGACCGCCGGGGTGCTGGCCAGCGCCAACCCAGCGCAGGCCAAGGCCAGACTCAGCACCAAGCTAGCCCTGCGAACCACACCTGAAATTGGACGGTTATGCCTGCGCAATGTTTGGGTCCAGCCTGGACTCCACGACACCTCGCCGTTGACCAAGCATCCTACGAGAACCTGAGCCATTCCCCTGTAAGTGGACGTCTGTTGGATGTGCAAAGCTGCCACCCGGTTGAACCTTGACACTGTCGTGGTAATGTTGCGCGGGTGCAGGCCCTGACCATCCACGAAGCGGCCGAGACGACAGGCTGGTCGGCGCGGATGCTGCGATATATCGAGCGCAGCGGACTCGTCTCTCCGGCTCGGTCCTCGGCCGGCTACCGCCTCTACGGCCCGCCAGAGCTGCAGAGGTTGAGAACTTTGAAGGAGTTGCTCGTGCGCTTCGACATCGGACTGTCCGACGTCGCATTCGCCGCGCGGCTCGAGCATGACGAGGAGCTGCGCACGTCCGTCCAGGCGTGGCTGGACGCCCAGCCCGCCCGGCCGGACGACGTCGCGGCCGACGACTGGCTGCGCTTCGAGCAGGACAAACATCAGAAGCTTCTGGCCGCCTGAGCGGCCCGACCCACCCCGATCACCCCCGGAGACCCTATGAGCACGACTGCAGCACAGACTGACTACAAGGTGGCCGACCTCGAGCTCGCCGCCTTCGGACGCAAGGAGATCCGGCTCGCCGAGCACGAGATGCCCGGGCTGATGGCCACGCGCAGGGAGTACGCCGAGCGCCAGCCGCTCGCCGGCGCCCGGGTCACCGGCTCGCTGCACATGACCGTCCAGACCGCCGTCCTGATCGAGACCCTCGTGGCCCTCGGCGCCGAGGTCCGCTGGGCGTCGTGCAACATCTTCTCCACCCAGGATCACGCCGCCGCCGCGGTCGTCGTCGGCCCTGAGGGCGCTCCCGAGGACCCGCAGGGTGTCCCGGTGTTCGCCTGGAAGGGCGAGACGCTCGAGGAGTACTGGTGGTGCACCGAGCAGGCGCTCCGCTGGCCGAGCGACTCAGATTCCCACCCACCCACCCCCACCGGTCCGAACATGATTCTCGACGACGGCGGCGACGCGACCCTGCTCGTCCACAACGGCGTCAAGTTCGAGGCCGCGGGCGCGGTGCCCGATCCGGCCAGCGCCGACTCCGACGAGTTCCGGATCGTGCTCGAGGTGCTCCAGCGCTCGCTGTCCGAGGATCCCCAGCGGTGGACGAAGCTCGCCAAGGGCGTCCAGGGCGTGACCGAGGAGACGACCACCGGCGTGCACCGTCTCTACCAGTTCGCCGAGCAGGGGACGCTGCTGTTCCCGGCCATCAATGTCAACGACTCGGTGACCAAGTCGAAGTTCGACAACAAGTACGGCTGCCGGCACTCGCTGATCGACGGCATCAACCGGGCCACCGACGTGCTGATCGGCGGCAAGGTCGCGGTCGTCTGCGGCTACGGCGACGTTGGCAAGGGCTGCGCGGACTCGCTCCGCGGCCAGGGCGGGCGCGTCATCGTCACCGAGATCGATCCGATCTGCGCGCTCCAGGCGGCGATGGACGGCTACCAGGTGGCGACGCTCGAGGACGTGATCGACACCGCCGACATCTTCATCACCGCGACCGGCAACAAGGACGTCATCACGGCCGAGGACATGTGGCGGATGAAGCACCAGGCGATCGTCGGCAACATCGGCCACTTCGACAACGAGATCGACATGGTCGGCCTCGGCCGGATCGAGGGCGTCGAGCGGATCAACATCAAGCCCCAGGTCGACGAGTGGGTGTTCCCCGACGGTCACGCGATCATCGTGCTCTCCGAGGGGCGGCTGCTGAACCTCGGCAACGCCACCGGGCATCCGAGCTTCGTGATGTCGAACTCGTTCACCAACCAGGTGATCGCGCAGATCGAGCTCTACGGTCACACCGACATCTACGAGCGGCGGGTGTACACGCTGCCCAAGCACCTCGACGAGAAGGTCGCGCGGATGCACCTCGGCGCGCTCGGCGCCAAGCTCACCGAGCTGACGACGAGCCAGTCGGCATACCTCGGCATTCCGGTCGAGGGTCCGTACAAGTCCGACCACTACCGCTACTAGGCGCGCCCCGGCGTCGCCGCGCGAATGGCGCGGGCCTCGGTCGCACCCCACGACGTCGCCGACCTCAGCCTGGCCCCCGCGGGGGCCAGGCTGATCGGCTGGGCCCGCGGCCAGATGCCTGTGCTCGGCCAGATCGCCGAGCGCTTCGCTCGCGAGCGCCCGCTTGCGGGGGTGGGGATCGCCGCCTGTCTCCACGTCACCGCCGAGACGGCCAACCTCGTCGGTGCGCTGATCGCCGGCGGCGCCACGGTGGCGCTGTGCTCGGCCAACCCGCTCTCGACCCAGGACGACGTCGCGGCCGCACTGGTGCTCGAGCACGGGGTCGAGGTGCGGGCGATCCGGGGCGAGGACCTCGACACGTACGCGCGTCACATCGCCGCCCTGCTGCAGACCGGGCCGCAGATCACGCTCGACGACGGCGCCGACCTGCTGATGAGCGCCCATGCGGCCGGGGGGGAAACCGTGCAACGGCTGATCGGCGGCACCGAGGAGACGACAACAGGGCTCGTGCGGCTGCGCCGGCTCGAGGTCCGGGAGGAGCTCCGGTGCCCGGTGCTCGCCGTCAACGAGGCCCGCACCGAGCGGGCGCTCAACGACCGCCACGGCACCGGCCAGTCGGCGCTCGACGGGATCATCCGCGCGAGCAACGTGCTGCTCGCCGGACACACCCTCGTCGTGATCGGCTACGGGTGGGCCGGGCAGGGCGTCGCCGAACGGGCCCGCGGCGCCGGGGCAGCGGTGATCGTCTGCGAGGTCGATCCGCTGCGCGCGCTCGAGGCGCGCATGGCGGGCTACGAGGTGATGCCCGCCCGCGAGGCGGCGGCCCGCGGGGACATCTTCGTCACGGTCACCGGATCACGCCGGGTCCTGCGGCGCGAGCACTTCGAGGTGATGAAGGACGGGGCCCTGCTCGCCAACGCCGGCCACTTCGACGTCGAGCTCGACCTCGATGAGCTCCGCGGGCTCGCGGGCGACCGGGTGACCGAGGTCCGGCCGCTCGTCGAGCGCTACGAGCGCGCCGACGGCCGGGCGCTGAACCTGCTCGCGCGCGGCCGCGTCGTCAACCTCGCCGCCGCGGAGGGGCACCCGGCCGCGGTCATGGACGTCTCGTTCGCACTCCAGGCGCTGTGCGTCGAGGAGCTCGTCGCCCGCCGCGGCGAATACACGCCCGGCGTCCATCAGGTGCCGTCGCGGATCGATCACGAGGTCGGGCGACTGAAGCTCGCCGCGCTCGGCGTCGAGATCGACGAGCCCACCCCCGAGCAGGAGCACTACCGGGAATCGTGGAGCTGACGCGCCGCGGCTGGTAGCCGTCGGCTGCGTCTGCGAGCATGACCGCACATGGCGGTAGCGAAGAAGCCGACGGCGCCACGGGGCGGCATCGACTTGGGCGGCACGAAGATCGAGGCGGTCGTCGTCGACGCCCGCAACAACGTCCTCGGCGTCGCCCGCCAGTCGACCCCGCGCACCGGGCGCCCCGCCGGCGTGGCCACCGCGATGGTCCAAGCGCTCGTCGGTGCCGTGGACGCCGCCGGGGTGACGATGTCCGATCTCGTCGGCGTTGGCGTCGGCTCGCCGGGCGTCGTCGATCCGGACACCGGCGCCGTCACCTCGGCGAAGAACCTGCCCGGATGGGGCGGGCGCTTTGAGCTCGGCGCCGTGCTCGAGGAGCGGCTCGGCACGCGTGTACGCGTCGGCAACGACGTGCAGGTGGCCACCGAGGCCGAGTTCCGGCTCGGGGCCGGGCGCCCGTACCGCTCCCTGCTCGGGGTGTTCTGGGGCACCGGCGTCGGGGGTGGCATCGTCCTCAACGGCAAGCCGTGGATCGGTCGCGGCGGCGGCGGAGAGATCGGGCACATGGTCGTCGAGATCGGCGGCGCGCGCTGCCCATGCGGACGGCGCGGCTGCATGGAGGCCTACGCCGGTCGCGCGGCGATGGAGGCACGGGCCCGCCGACGGGTGGAGAAGGGCCAGAAGACCGACCTGTTCAAGTTCATGGAGGAGCGCGGTCGCGATCGCCTGACGAGCGCGGTGTGGGCGCATGCCCTCGAGCGCGGCGACAAGCTGGCCAACCGGATCATCGATGAAGCGATCGCCGCGCTCGGTGCCGGCGTCGCCTCCGCGATCAACCTGATCGACGTCGAGGCGGTGATCATCGGCGGCGGGCTCGGGGTGCGCTTCGGCCAGCCGTTCACCGACCGAATCGCCGAGGCGATGCAGCCGCACCTGTTCAGCGACACCAACCCTCCGGACGTCCACGTCGCCGCGCTCGGTGATCTCGGTGGGCCGATCGGAGCCGCGCTGCTCGCGCGTCCGCCGGCGCGCCGGCGGACCGTTCCTAACCGAACCTCAACGGCTTAGCGACTGTCTTCTCAATCCGCCGGTTTGCGGCGGGGCGCAGGGTTTGGCAGGATTGGGGCCCGGCTGGGAGGCCACAAGCGGGTTGAGGAGAGAGAGCTTTTTGCGATCACGCGTAGGGGTGGTGCGGACGGTCGACCCATCGCCGGACTGAGGCACGGTCGGTAAGTGCCACGACGTTCAGCTTCGCCACAGTCGAGCACGGTCGCTCGCGTCGCCGCCGGCGGCGCGCTGCTGGCCGCCGTGGTCGTCGTCGTGCTCGTGCTGTTTGGCAACGGCCCGAGCTACACCGTGTACGCCGAGTTCCAGAACGCCAGCGGCCTGGTTCCAGGCGACCTGGTCATGGTCGGACCGGCGCGGGTTGGCTCCGTCTCGTCGATCGGGCTGACCCCCACCGGCGGCGCCGAGGTCACGCTCGGTCTCGACTCCTCGGCCGGGCAGCTGCCCCAGGGGACGATCGCCCGCATCTTCGAGGCCTCGCTGTCGGGCATCGCCAACAAGTACGTCGTGCTGGAGCCTGGCCCGAGCTCCGCCCCGTCGATCCCCGACGGCGGCGTCATCCCCGCCAGCGACACGTACTCCGCGGTCAGCCTCGACCAGCTCTTCGACACGCTCGATCCGCAGACGCGCGCCGGCTTGCGCAACTTCATCCAGGGCCAGGCGACGAGCATCGAGGGCCGCGCGCTCCAGGCCAACAAGACGCTCGAGTACCTCGCGCCCGCCCTCGACAGCACGACGCGGGTGACGAACGAGATCGCGCGCGACGAGACCTCCTTCGATGACCTCCTCGTCCAGGGCGCGCAGGCGCTGCAGGCGCTCTCCAGCCGCAGCGTCGAGTTGACCCAGCTGGTCGCCAACGCGAACGTCGCGACGGGGGCGATCGCCAGCCAGAGCCAGGCTCTCCAGCAGGCACTCAGGCAGCTGCCCCCGACGCTCAACCAGTCGGTCGTGACCTTCGCCGGGCTGCGCCGCACGCTCGACGCGCTCGATCCGGTCGTCGCCGCTTCGATTCCGGCCAACCGGCAGCTCGAGCCGTTCGCGGTCGCGCTGCGCACCCTGACGCTCGCGTCGATCCCCACCATCGGCCAGCTTAACGGGCTGATCCGCAACCCGGCCGGCACCGGCGATCTCACCTCGCTGCTCGGCGAGACGCCGAGCCTGGCCAACCTCGCCGCAAGCGCCTTCCCGCGGTTGATCGCCGCGATGAACGACACGCAGAATCAGGTCAACTACCTGCGGGAGTACGCGCCCGACATCGTCGGGGCCCTCACCAATCTCGGCCAGACCGGTGCCTACTACGACGCGAACGGCCACTATGCGCGCACGCAGCCGTTCTTCAACGCCTTCGGCGTCAACGCTGCCAACGAGCTGACGATGCGGCCACCGTCGCTGCGCTACGAGGGCCTGAACGTCGTCCGCGGACGGTGCCCCGGCAGCGCCGTCCAGTCCGCCCCCGACGGCTCGGCGCCGTGGCAGGTGCCCGGCTGCGAGCTCTCCGCGACCCCACCCGGCCCGTGAGACGCCTCGTCACCTCAGGCTTCGTGATGATCGCCGTGCTGCTCGGTGCGGTCGTCGCGATGGGATCGTCGAGCTCGCACACCCAGGCCTATCAGGTGCGGGCGATCTTCGACGACGCCGCCTTTGCGGTGCCCGGGGAGGACGTGCGGATCGCAGGCGCGCCGGTCGGCAGCATCGCCTCGCTCGACGTCTGCGTGCACCGCTGCAACGGGCTGACCGCGCCTCGCAACCAGGCCGCGGTCACGCTCTCGATCACCGCCCCGGGATTCACGCCGTTCTACGCCAACGCGCAGTGCGCGATCCGGCCGCAGTCGCTGATCGGCGAGCGCTACGTCGACTGTCAGCCCGGGAGCTCGAATTACCCCTCGCTGCATAAGATCAACCGCGGCCCCGGGACGGGGAGCTACCTGCTGCCGGTGACCAACACGAGCTCGCCGGTCGACTCGGATCTCGTCCAGGACATCTCGCGGCTCTCGGTCCGGCAGCGGTTCGCGCTCATCCTCGACGAGCTCGGCACGGGACTCGCCGCGCGGGGCTCGGACCTGCGGGCGGTCATCCGCCGCGCCGATCCGGCGCTCGGCTACACCGACCAGGTGATCCAGATCCTCGCCAAGCAGAACCGCCAGCTCGCGCAGCTGGCGGTCGACTCCGACGCCGTGCTCGCCCCGCTCGCCCGGGTCCGCGGCGCGATCGCCGGCTTCGTCACGCAGGGCAACACGACCGCGGTGGCGAGCGCCGCGCGCGCCGCCGACATCTCGCGCTCGTTCCAGCTGCTGCCCTCGTTCCTGCGTCAGTTGCGACCGCTGATGGTCGACCTCGGCACGCTCGCCAGCCAGGGGACGCCGCTGATGGCATCGCTGAACCGCGCGGCGACCGGCCTCAACAGCCAGTTCCAGAACCTCATCCCGTTCGCCAAGGTCGCGCGCCCGGCCCTCATCGACCTCGGCAATTCCTCCCAGCAGTCACAGCCGGCGCTCCTGGGCACGATCCCGCTGGCCAACCAGCTGCTAAGCCTCGGCACCCAAGCGGTCCCCGCGTCCGCGTCCCTGGACAGGCTCACGAGCAGCCTCGACCGCACCGGGGCGATCGAGTACCTGATGTCCGTCCTCTTCTACGGCACGAGTGCGTCGAATGGATTCGACCGCACCGGTCACTACGTGCGCAGCGAACCTCAGGTCGGTGCCTGCACGGCATACGTGGTCGTGCCGGCGACCGGCTGCTCGGCCAACTTCAACGCGACGGCGAGCGCGGACGTCGCAGGTCACAGCTCGGCGGTCAGCCGGGTCGTCCGCCAAGCCGCCGGGACCGTCGCCCCGGCGGCGAAGAAGACGAACGGTAACCTCCAGGGGCTGCTCTCCTACCTGATCGGGAGCGGACGATGAGGCGCCGTCGCGCGGCTGGCCGTGAGCAGAGCGTGTTCGCCAACCCGGTGCTCATCGGAGCGATGACCGTCCTGGCGACGATCGTCGTCGTGACACTCGCCTACCAGGCCAACAACGGCCTCCCGTTCGTTCCCAAGTACAGCCTCCACGTCCAGGTCCGCGACGCGAGCGAGCTGACGCACGGCGCCGAGGTCCACATGGGTGGCTCCCTCGTCGGCGCGGTCGAGTCGATCTCGCCGGGCCGCGACGCCGCCGGTCAGCCGATCGCCGTGCTCAACCTCCAGCTCGACAAGGTCGTGCAGCCGCTCCCGGTCAACTCCCAGTTCGACGTCAGGCTCAAGGGGGCGATCGGACTCAAGTACCTGCAGGTGATCCCCGGCAACGCCCGACGCACCTGGGTCGACGGCGCGACCGTCCCCCTCAGCCAGAGCAGCGCGGAGGTCGACCTCGACCAGGTCCTGGCGATGTTCGACAAGCCGACCCGGGCAGCACTGGCCGCCTCGACGGTCGGCTTCAGCAACGCACTCGCCGGGCGCGGGAGCGACATCAACGACGCGATCGGGGCGTTCCTGCCGCTCGTGCGGGACCTCGGCCCGGTCGCCCGCAACCTGTCGTCTTCGAAGACCGATCTCGGCGGCTTCTTCCGCGGACTCGAGTCGTTCAGCGCGGCGCTCGTGCCGGTCGCGCAGACGCAGGCGATGCTGTATTCGAACCTCGATACGACGTTCACCGCGCTGGCCGGGGTTGCCTACCCCTACCTGCAGAACTGGATCTCGCAAACGCCGCCGACGTTCAACCGCGTGATCGCCGACAGCCCCGTCCTGCAGCCGTTCCTCACCGAGACCGCCGAGCTGTTCGGCCGGCTCCAACCCGGTGTGGACACTCTGCCGGCGACGGCGCCGGTGCTCGCCGAAGCGTTCGCGGCCGGCACCCACACGCTCCCGCAGACGATGGGACCGCAGGGGCTCAACGCCCAGCTGCTGAGCCTCTCACGGGCACTCGACCGCTATGGGCAGACCGTCCCCGTACAGCTCGGCCTGAGCCGGCTCACGCTCACCGCGCACGACCTCCGTTCCCCGCTCGCCTTCCTCACGCCGGTACAGGCGACGTGCAACTACGCGAGCCTCTTCCTGCGCAACATCGCAAGCACGCTCGCGGAACCGCTCATCACCGGCACCGCACTGCGCTTCAACCTCGTCACCATCGACGACGTCGTCGGTGGCGAGGCGGTGCCGTCGCAGAAGCCGTATCTCACACCGACCTCCAACCAGGCCAGCGAGCACGGGCCGCTGCACGTCAATCCGTATCCGAATACGGACTCGCCCGGCCAGACCCCGGAATGCGCCGCCGGGAACGAGCCCTACTCGAGCAGCTCGGCACTGATCGGCAACCCCCCGGGCAACGTCGGCCTCCACACCGAGCAGACCTCGCGGAGCGCGAAGTGAGACGCCGCCAGCGCATCTCGAACTTCCGCGCGGGCTTGATCGCGGTCGTCGTCATCGGCGCCGTCTGCTACCTCGTCTTCGGGGGATCGCTGCCGTTCAGCGGCTCGCCGTTCGTGCTCAAGGCGGTGTTCACGAGCGAGACCCAGCTGCACATTCCCTCACCGGTGCGGATCGCGGGAGTCGACGTCGGCTCGGTGACCGGCGTGCAGCGGGTGTCCAAGACCTCGTCCGCGGCCGTCATGACGATGACCGTCGATCCGAACGGGCTGCCGATCCATAGCGACGCGACGATGAAGATCCGGCCCCGGATCTTCCTCGAGGGGAACTTCTACGTCGACCTCCAGCCCGGGACGCCGAGCGCGCCGGTTCTGAGCTCCGGCGAGACGCTGCCGGCTTCGCACACGGCCGGACCGGTCCAGCTCGATCGCGTTCTCTCCTCGCTCAACTCCGCCGCTCGCTCGAACCTCCAAACGCTGCTCCAGGGCTATGGCGGTGCGCTCAACGACCCCTCGACGCTGCTTGAAGACCGCACCCACGACCCGATGGTGCGCGGCCTCACCGCCGCCCAGTCGCTCAACCTCTCGCTCGCCTATTCGGTCGCCGCGTTCCGCGACTCGTCGATCGTCAACGAGGGACTGCTCGGGCTGCTCCCGCACGACCTCTCCGGCGTCGTGCGCGGCAACGCCCACGTCTTCCGGGGCCTCGCCGACGCCGGGGGCGCGCTCCCAGGACTCGTCAGCACATTCAACGCGACGATGGCCACGCTCGCCTCGCGCCAGGCCGAGCTCAGCCAGACGATCGCACTGCTGCCCCCGCTGCTGACCAGTGCCGCGCAGGCCAACCGCGCGCTCGACGCGTCGTTCGGACCCACCCAGCAGTTCGCTGCCGCGATTCTGCCCGGCGTCAAGCAGCTCGGGCCGACGATCTCGGCGGCGCTGCCGTGGATCGCCCAGGCCACCCCGCTCGTCTCGCCTCAGGAGCTCGGCGGCCTGCTCCGCGACCTGACGCCGGCCGTGCAGAACACCGCGAGCTCGCTGAGCTCGACCCAGACGCTGATCAACAACGCCGACCTGCTCGCGCGCTGCTTCAGCCACAACATCGTGCCGGCCGGGAACCAGGTCATCAAGGATCCGCCGATCGGGACCGGGTTGCAGGTCTACCAGGAGTTCTTCCAGAGCGCCGTCGGCATCGCATCGGCCGCGCAGAACTTCGACGGCAACGGGCGCTACGTCCGGGCGTCGGCCGGTGGCGGCTCGATCACGGCCGAGACCCCGGTCGTCGCGGGCAACGGTCCGATCTACGGCAACTTCATCGCGCCGCCGCTCGGCACGCGACCGGCGTTCGCCGGCAGCCCACCGCCGACGAACCGCAGCGTGGCCTGCTACCGCAATGCGGTGCCCAATCTCAACTCCGCCGCGACGGGAGTCGGGCCGTGAAGCGCGCCATCCGGGTCCATCAGCAAGACTTCGTCGCCATCCTCGCCCTCGTCGGCCTCGCGGTCGTCGTCGCCGGCTACATCCTCCTCCACCAGCCCGCGTTCACCTTCGGCAAGAGCTACTACACGGTCAAGGCCGACTTCCAGACCGGGGCGGCGGTCACCGCCGGCCAGGGGCAGTCTGTCGACATCGCCGGCGTCGAGGTCGGGCAGGTCGGCGGCATCACGCTCCAGAACGGTCACGCCGTGGTGACGATGAACATCGACAAGAAGTACGCGCCGATCTACAACGACGCGACGGTGCTCCTGCGACCGCGGACCCCGCTCAAGGACATGTACCTCTCGCTCGATCCCGGCACTCCGGCGGCCGGGGCGGTGCCGAGCGGCGGGTCGCTCACCAGCTCGAGCACGCTGCCCGACATCAACGTCGAGGAGATCCTCTCCTCGCTCGACGTCGACACGCGCAACTACCTGCTCCTGCTGCTCGCCGGGGGTGCGCAGGCCTTCCAGTATCCGGGCGCTCAGGGGGCGGCCCCGACGCCGGCGGCGGTCCGCAGCCTGCAGGGGACGTTCAAGCGCTTCGCCCCGCTCAACCGTGACACCGCCACGCTGACCAAGCTGCTCGCGCAGCGTCGCGTCAACATCAGCCGCTCGATCCACAACCTGCGGGTCGTCAGCAACGCGCTCGGCAACGTCGACGGCCAGCTCGCGTCGCTGATCCGGGCCTCGAACACGAACTTCGCCGCCATCTCCTCGCAGGACGCGAACCTGCAGCAGGCGCTCACCCTGCTGCCGCCGACCCTGCAGACGACCACCCAGACCCTCGGCAAGGTGAACGGGTTCTCGACGCAGAGTGCGCTGGCCCTGCATGCCTTGCTCCCGTTCGCCCACAACTTCGGGCCCGCGCTCCAGGCCGCGCGGCCGCTGTTCGAGCAGACGACTCCGGTGCTCAAGAACCAGCTGCGGCCGTTCTCGGTGGCGGTGCAGCCCCTCGCCCGCATCCTCGCGCCGGCGAGCGCCGATCTCGCCAAGTCGACGCCGGCGCTCGCGCGGTCGCTCGGCGTCCTCGACGCGCTCGTCAACACGCTCGCCTACCAGCCCGGGGGCGGCAAGCAGGGCTACCTGTTCTGGGGCTCGTGGCTCAGCCACATCGCCGACAGCCTCACCAACTCCCAGGACGCCCACGGCGCGGTTGTCCGCGGGATCTTCATGGCGAGCTGCCCGAGCCTCAACCTGTTCGAGGTCGCCCTCCCTCAGTCGGACCCTGCGCTCAAGCCGCTGCTCGCGCTGCTCAACGCTCCGGACTGGAGCACGCTCACCTCGCCCTACTGCCCCAAGCCGCTGCCGTGAACAAGCAGGCACCCAGCACCGCACAGCTGCTGAGCATGGTCGCCTTCACGGCCTCGTGCATCGGGCTGTTGTTGTTCCTCTGGATCTCCTTCGGCGGCTCGCTCCCGTTCGCCGCCCAGGGCTACCGCCTCAACGCAGAATTCTCCGACGCCGTACAGCTCGGGTCGCAGTCCGACGTGCGGATCTCCGGGGTCAACGTCGGCAAGGTCGTCTCGGTGTCGCTCGATCGCCACACCGGGCTGACCAAGGCCGTCGTCCAGATCGACCATCAGTACGCGCCGCGTCCCGCAGACACGCGCGCCGTCCTCCGGGCCAAGTCCCTGCTCGGCGAGACGTACATCGAGCTCACGCCCGGGTCGGCGAGCGCCCCCAAGCTGCCCGACGGAGCCACGCTGCCGCGTGCGCAGATCTCCCCGACCGTCCAGCTCGACCAGATCCTCTCGACCTTCGACCCGGCCACCCGGCACGCCTTCATGGTGTGGATGCAGCAGGGGGCGATCGCGCTCACCAACCGCGGTCAGGACTTCAACACGGCGATCGCCAACCTCTACCCGTTCGCGGTCAACGTCGACTCGGTGCTCTCCGTGCTCCGCCGCGACGGTGCGTCGACGACGACGCTGCTGTCCGACGGCGGCCGAGTGTTCTCGGCACTCGCCAGCTCCCCGGCCCAGCTCCAGGGCTTCATCACCAACTCCAACGCCCTGTTCGCGGCCACGGCAGCCCAGGACACCGCCCTCGCGCAGACCGTACGCGCGTTCCCCGCATACCTCGTCTCGACGCGCCTGACCGTCGACCGGCTGACGCGGTTCGCCCACACGACCAAGCCGCTCGTCGACGAGTTGCTGCCGGCGGCCACGCCGCTGAGCCAGGCTCTCCAGGCGACGGTCGGGCTCGCGCCCGAGCTGCGCACTCTGATGGTCAACATCGGGCCGCTGTCCGCGGCGGCGAGGACCGGGGTTCCCGCCCTCGAGCGCTTCCTCAACGACAGCGTCCCGTGGCTCACGCGCCTGACGCCCTACCTCGGCAACTTCGTCCCGGTGATCAACTACATCAACGTCTACCGCCGTGAGATCGCGGCCTTCTTCGCCAACAGCGCGGCGACGACGCAAGCGGTGTCCCAGAACATCACCCAGACCGCGCTGCTGCACTACCTGCGGATCTCCAACCCGGTCAATCCCGAGACCCTCAACGGCTACCAGACGCGGTTGGAGAGCAACCGCGGCAATCCGTACATGACGCCCGGCGGCTACGGCAAGCTGCTGAGCGGTCTGGAGGTGTTCGGCGGCTACCTGTGCACGCGTAACGCACAGCCAACAATCGGGCCGTCGATCCCCGCAACTTTGGTCGGTTTCCTGAGTTCTGTGTACTACACCGCCAGTCCTGGCGGACCTCCTTGCCGGGCGCAGCCTCGCCTCGGGACGCAAACGACGGGGCAGCTGACGCTCTTTCCCCACCTAACCCCTCTGCCATGAGCATGACCGGCACTGCTCGCAGACAACACTCCATTCCCATCAACAGGAGGAATCAGTGAGAAGGATCATCATCGGCCTGACGGCAGCAGCGCTGCTCGTGATGGCGACCGCGGCGCTCGCCTCGGCCAACCACTACACGGCGACTATCAGCTTCTCGCCCGGCAAGGCCGGCTCGGTCAAGCACCCGGTGCCCACCGGCATGGTTCAGAACCTCGGCGCCAATCCGGTGGCCCCCAACAAGCGTGCTGCCCCGCTCACGGACATCACGACGACGACCTACGGTCTGAAGTCGACGGTGACCAGCAAGACCCCCAAGTGCACCGCCGCGCAGATCAATGCCGCCCACAACGACAACACCTGTCCCAAGGGCGCGCTCGTCGCCACCGGCCGCGTTCACTCGCTGCTCGGCGGCCCGAACCTCGGCGACGCGACGGCCACGGCGTGCAACCCGTACCTCGACATCTGGAACGGCGGCCCGGGCAAGCTGTGGTTCTTCTTCGTCACCCACTCCGCGCTCGACTGCGGTGGCCTGACCACCGGCGCGACCGCGCCGTACCTGGGCAAGGTCAAGGAGGTCGGCAAGAACATGGTCGTCGACGTGTCGCTGCCCCCGGACATCTCGACCAAGGTCGCGAACCACAACGGCCTTTACGGCTCGCTGATCCAGGAGTCCCTCACCTACAAGAAGGGCTTCCAGTCCTCGATCGGCTGCAAGTCGGGCAAGCGTCCGTACTCGGTGAAGTACACCGCGTTCAGCGTCCCGACCGTCACGGTCAAGGGCACCGCAAGCTGCCACTAGGCCACTGAGCCTCTGCCATCACCGGCGTCGCGTCCGCTGAGACGCGGCGCCGGGGTGGCGCCCCTTTCCGGAGCGGGTGGCCTGTCGCCGCGCCCCGGGTCGCCTCCGTCAGGCGATCCCGAACCGCTCCTCGCGCTGTGCCTCCCGCTCGGACTCGGTCAGCATCCGGACGAACAGCCAGGCCAACGCGATCCCCATCACGATCGACTGCTCGAGGGCCATGGCCAGGCCGGCCATGTTCTGGTCCTCCTTCGGACTCAGCCCCCAGTAGTGGGGATGGTGTGCGTAGAAGGCGTACATCTCCGTCGGCGCGAACGCGAGCGCGATGCCGAGCAGGCCGACGAGGATCTTCGTCGAGGTCATATAGGCGACCGGACCCATGCCGCTCAGGCGCATCCGACCCCGGATGGGGGAGAGGATGTGCCACCAGTAGAGGAATCCGGCAACTGCGAAGCAGACATGCTCGATGGCGTGGATCCCGGAGTGCTGGAGCGCCGCGTCATACATGAAGGGGACGTGCCACAGCCACATGAAGCCGACGTAGGCGATCACCGCGAACACGGGGTGGGCGAGATAGCCCGCCTTGCGCTCGACCGTGGAGATCCGGCGCGTGGCCGGCCGCAGCAGGACTTTCGTCAGCCCGAGGATCATGAGGATCGGCGCGATGTCGAGCAGCAGGATGTGCTGGACCATGTGCATCACCATCAGCTGGTCGCCGAGCGAGTCGATCGGCGAGACCTGGGCGACGAGCACGACGGCGAGGCCGCCCATGAACAGGATCAGGCGCCCGTAGCTCGGCGGGCGGGTGGTCGTGGCCGCGCGTCCGCGCCGCCAGGCGAGCACGTAGATCACGCCGATCGCGACGACGAAAACGATCGTGAAAGGCTGGAAAGACCAGGAGATCTGCGGACTCATGTTCAGGAATTGTCCCAATCGACAAACGCAGGGCGGAGGAATAGTCTCCTGGGTGACGGAAATACCCACCCTTCGCATGAGGAGGTCGGCCATGAGGATCGCGGTGAAGGGGCGCAACCTGCCCGTTACCGATGACCTGAGAGAGCACGTTGAGAAACGCTTTCGCAAGGTCTCCCGCCAGGTCTCCGAACTTGCCGAGCTCGAGGTGGAGGTCTTCGAGGAGCGCAACCCGGCGATCGCCGACTCACAGGTCGCCGAATGCACGCTTCACCTCAAGGGTGTGACCCTGCGGGCCCGCGATGCCTCGCCGGACATCGTGCACTCGGTCAACCTCTGCGCCGACGAGCTCGCCGTCCAGGTCAAGCGCCACCGCGACAAGCGCCGCAAGCGCCGTGAATCCCGGGCGGCGAGCGCCGCGGCGGCCAACGTCGAGGCGATCGAAGAAGCGCCGCCGGAGGACGTGTCGCCCGCGGCCTGAGCCGGGTTCAAACCGCCCGCTGTGAGCGTCTGACGGCCTCCGTCGGCGGGGCCCCCACTGCTACGCTAACCCCATGTCGTTCCTGGACCGCGCGCTTCGCATGGGCGAAGCGAAGAAGTTCAAAACCTATGAACAGCGCGTCGGCCGGATCAATGCCTTCGAGCCGGAGCTCGGGCATGACACGGACGGTGAGCTGAGGGAGGCGGCCGACGCGCTGCGCGAGCGCGCACGCAACGGCGAGAGCCTCGACGACCTCCAGTTCGAGTGCTTTGCGCTCGTGCGCGAGGCGGGCCGGCGGGCGATGAGCATGCGCCACTTCGACGTCCAGCTGATCGGCGCCATGGTCCTCCACGACGGCGCGATCGCCGAGATGAAGACCGGCGAGGGCAAGACTCTGACCGCGACCCTGGCCGTCGTCCTCAACAGCCTCGGCGGGCGCGGGGTGCACGTCGTCACCGTCAACGACTATCTTGCCCGCCGCGACGCGATGTGGATGAAGCCGGTCTACGACATGCTCGGCGTCACCGTCGGCGTGCTGCAGAACATGCAGCCGTACGAGGAGAAGCGCGCCGCCTATGCCGCCGACGTCACCTACGGGACGAACTCCGAGTTCGGCTTCGACTACCTCCGCGACAACATGGCCACGACGCTCGAGGAGAAGGTCCAGCACGGCGGCCGGCCGAAGCCCGAGGAGGGGCAGTCCCCGTACCACACCTTCGCGATCGTCGACGAGGTCGACAACATCCTCATCGACGAGGCCCGCACGCCGCTGATCATCTCCGGCGCACCCGAGCAGGCGGCCGACTTCTATGCCAAGTTCGCCAAGCTCGCGCCGCAGCTCGAGCCGGGCACGACGCCCGAGGGCATGGATCCGCGGATGAAGAAGGAGTTCGTCGCCGACTTCGATTACGAGTTCGAGGAGAAGCACAAGACCGTCGCCGTCACTGAGCGCGGCGTGGCCAAGGCCGAGCGATTCCTCGGCATCGATCACCTCTACCGGGCCGAGAACGGCCACCTCGTCAACCACCTCATCCAATCCCTCAAGGCTGAGTCGCTCTACAAACGGGACGTCGACTACGCGGTGATCGACGGCGAGGTGAAGATCATCGACGAGTTCACCGGCCGCATCCTCGAGGGCCGGCGCTGGTCCGAGGGGCTGCACCAGGCGATCGAGGCCAAGGAGGGCGTGCGGGTTCAGGAGGAGAACCAGACGCTCGCCACGATCACCCTCCAGAACTACTTCCGGATGTACGACAAGCTGGCCGGGATGACCGGTACCGCCCTCACCGAGGCGACCGAGTTCATGAAGATCTACGACCTCGCCGTCGTCCAGATCCCCACCAACCGCCCGATGGTCCGCAACGACCGCAACGATCAGGTCTACAAGACCAGGGACGGCAAGTGGAATGCGGTCGTCAACGAGATCGTCGCGCGCAACGCGCAGGGCCAGCCGGTGCTCGTCGGCACGATCTCGGTCGAGGTCTCCGAGCTGCTCTCCACGCAGCTGACCAAGCGCGGGATCAAGCACACGGTGCTCAACGCCAAGCCCGAGTACGCCGAGCGCGAGGGCGAGATCATCGCCGAGGCGGGCGCGCCCGGGGCGGTGACGATCGCCACCAACATGGCCGGTCGCGGCGTCGACATCAAGCTCGGCGGCAACGCCGAGCACCTCGCCCACCTCGAGCTCGTCAAGCTCGGTCTGCAGCCCGGAATGCCCGACTACGAGGAGCACCAGGTCACGGTGCAGGCGGAGATCGAGAAGCGGATGGAGGGGCTCCGCCAGCAGGTGCTCGACTCGGGGGGCCTGTTCATCATGGGCACCGAGCGCCACGAGTCGCGCCGCATCGACAACCAGCTCCGCGGCCGCGCCGGCCGTCAGGGCGATCCGGGCGAGTCGCGCTTCTTCCTCTCCGCCCAGGACGATCTCGTGCGGCTGTTCGCCGGCGAGCGGATCTACAAGATCCTCGACAAGCTCGGAACCACCGACGAGGAGGGCAACGAGGAGCCGATCGAGGCCGGGATGCTCTCCAAGCAGATCGAGAAGGCGCAGAAGAAGGTCGAGGAGCAGCATTTCCTGATGCGCAAGCACACGCTCGAGTACGACGATGTGCTCAACCAGCAGCGCGAGGTCATCTACACCTACCGCGACGAGGTCCTCGAGGGCCGCGACATGAGCGACGCGGCCCGGGGCGAGGTCGCCGGACTGATCGAGCGGCTCGTGCAGGAGTACACCGCCGGGGACTTCGTCGAGGACTGGGACGTCGAAGGCCTCGTCCGCCGGATCGAGGAGATCTTCACCCCGAGCCCCGAGCTCGCCGAGCTCGCCAGCGATCCGAACCGTGTCGACCGCGAGGACATCACGATCCGCCTCCAGGAGGAGGCCCTCGCCCAGTACGACCGCCGCGAGCAGGAGCTCGGAGAGGAGCTGATGCGGGCGCTCGAGCGCTTCCTGCTGCTCCAGATCATCGATCAGCGGTGGCGCGAGCACCTCTACGACATGGACTACCTGCGTGAGGGCATCCATTTGCGGGGGTTCGCCCAGATTGAGCCGCTCGTCGCCTACAAGAACGAGGCCTTCGAGCTGTTCCGCGATCTCATGAACAGCGTGTGGGGCGACTTCGCCCGGATGATCTTCCACGTCCAGGTCACCGTCGAAGGCGAGAACGGCGGCCCGGCCGCCCCGCCCCCGGTGCACCGGCCGAGCGCCGCTTCGTCCTCGTCGACCGGCGGGGCGAACGTGACCTACTCGGGCGGCGGTAACGCCCAGCCGAGCGCCCTCGCGATGGCCGCCATGGCGGCCGGCGGCGCCCCCGAGGCCGCGGCCTACGGACCCGAGGACAGCGAGCCTCCGTTCGCGCCGCCCGTCGAGCAGCGGCGGGTGGACGAGACCGAGCAGATCGGGCGCAACGATCCGTGCTGGTGCGGGTCGGGCAAGAAGTACAAGAAGTGCCACGGCGCCTGACGGCCTGACGCGCCGCCTCGGCGATCACGCCGAGCCACATCACCGCGGAGCCTCGCACGCGGTACATTCGCGCGATGACTGACCCGGCGGGGATCCGGATCTCAGATGAGCAGCGCGACAGCGCGGCCGGCGAAATCCGGGAGCACTTCGCCGCCGGGCGCCTCACCGACGACGAGCTGAACGACCGGCTCCAGGCCGTCTACACGGTGAAGACCGACGCCGAGCTGCACAAGCTGCTCGCCGATCTGCCCAAGCTGCCGGCCACCAAGGCGCAGCAGCGGGCCGAGCTCGCGGCCCGCCGCCGGGAGCTTCAGCGCCGGCTCATCCAGCAGAGCGGGGGAGGGCTCGCGCTGTTCGCGCTCTGCAGCGTGATCTGGGCGACGTCCGGGGGCAACGGGCAGTTCTGGCCGGTCTGGGTGCTGATTGTCGTGCTCATCCCGCTGCTGCGCAACGCCTGGCGGCTGTACGGCCCGGCGCCGGAGCTCGAGCGGGTCGAGCGTGAGCTGGAGCACCGGGAGAGCCGGCGCGACCCGGCTCGTGACGAGCACCGCCAGGAGCTCGAACGCCAGGCCCTCGACACCCGCCAGCAGCGCGCGCTCTACCGCCAGCAGCGGGCGCGCGAGCGCCACGAGCGCCACCGCCGGCGCGACGACGACACGCGCTGACGCTACGACGACGCGCGCCGGGGCCACGACGACACGTGCTGACGCCCGGCCGTCCGCTAGGCTCACCTCCACGATGGCCACCGCCCCCTCAGAGCCGCTCTCCCAGCGACTCGCGGCAATCCGCGAGCAGCTCAAGCTGCTAGCGGACTATCTTTGACCCGGTTGCTCTGAGCGAGCGCACGACCGCGCTCGAGTCCGAGATGGGGGCGTCCGACTTCTGGGACGACCAGGAACAGGCGGCGAAGGTGACCGCCGAACACGCACGGGCGTCCCGCAAGCTCGTCACCTTCCGTGAGCTCGAGCGCGACGTCGAGGACCTCGAGCCGCTCGCCGAGCTGGCCGAGGAGGATCCCGAGCTGGCCGCCGAGCTCGAGGAGCAGATCAGCGCGGTCCAGCAGCGACTCGACGGGCTCGAGGAGGAGCGGCTCTTCTCCGGTCGCTACGACGCCGGCAACGCGTTCGTGACGATCAACGCCGGCGCGGGCGGGACCGACGCCCAGGACTGGGCCGAGATGGTGTTGCGGATGGAGATGCGCTGGGCGGAGAAGCGCGGCTTCGGCGTCGAGCTGCTCGAGGCCTCGCCGGGGGAGGAGGCGGGCGTCAAGTCCGCGACCTTCCTCGTCAAGGGCGAGAACGCCTACGGCCTCTACGGCAGCGAGAAGGGCGTGCACCGCCTCGTGCGCCTCTCGCCGTTCGACGCCGCGCACCGCCGGCAGACGAGCTTTGCGGGCGTCGAGGTCTCGCCGGTCGTCGAGGAGGCGGGGGAGATCACGATCGACGACGACGACCTGCAGATCGACACCTACCGGGCGAGCGGCGCCGGCGGCCAGCACGTCAACAAGACCGACTCGGCCGTGCGGATCACCCACAAGCCGACGGGAATCGTCGTGCAGTGCCAGAACGAGCGCTCTCAGTCCTCCAACAAGGCCGAGGCGATGGCGATGCTGCGCTCGAAGCTCGCCGAGCTCGAGGAGCGCAGGCGCCGCGAGGAGATCGCCAAGGAGAAGGGCGACGCCCAGGACGTCAACTTCGGCTCGCAGATCCGCTCCTACGTCCTGCACCCCTACTCGATGGTCAAGGACCACCGCACCGACTTCGAGATGGGCGACACGAGTCGTGTGCTCGACGGCGACCTGGACGGCTTCGTGCGCGCCTACCTGCTGAAATCGGCCAAGTGATCCGGCAACCGCCCGCGCAGCCGACGACGCCCTACCTCGAGGCGGTCACCGCCTACGGTTTCCGCGGCTCGACCCGGTTCCATGTCCCCGGCCACAAGGGCGGCGTGGGAGCCGATCCCGGGCTGCGGGCCGCGCTCGGCGATCGGGCGCTGTTGCTCGACGTGCCCCAGGACATCGAGGGCATCGACGTCGGGCCGTCGCCGACGCCCTACGAGCGCGCCGAGGAGCTCGCCGCCGAGGCGTACGGCGCCGCGCGGGCCTGGTTCCTCACCAACGGCGCCACCCAGGGCAACCACGCCCTCTGCCTCGCGCTCGCGCCGCAGGGCGCCGCGGTGCTCCTGCAGCGCAACTCCCACGCCAGCCTGATCGACGGCCTGATCCTCAGCGGCGGGATCCCGACGTGGGTCGCCCCGGCCTATGACGCCGAGCTCGGGATGGCCCACGGCGTCACCCCGGAGGCGGTGGCCGAGGCGCTCGAGCGCACCCCGGACGCGCGCTGCGTCTTCATGGTCTCGCCGACCTACTACGGGATGGCCGCCGACGTCGCGGGCTGTGCCCAGGTCGCCCACGCCGCCGGCGCCGCCCTGATCGTCGACAACGCCTGGGGCTCGCACTTCGGCTTCCACGAGGCTCTGCCCGAGTCGCCGCTCCGGCTCGGCGCCGACGCGATGATCGCCTCGACCCACAAGATCGTCGGCAGCCTCACCCAGTCCGCGATGCTGCTCGTGGCGACCGGTGAGCGCGTCGAGGTCGACGCCGTCGCCCGTGCTGTTCGGCTCGTCCGCTCGACGTCGCCGAGCGCGCTGCTCATGGCCTCGCTCGACGCCTCGCGGCGGCTGCTCGCCGTCCACGGCCGGACGCTGCTGCAACAGACGATCGCCGCGGCGGAGCGCGCGCACGACGCGATCAACGCCGTGCCCGGGTGCCGGGTGCTGAGCGGCAACCTCGTCGGCCAGCCGGGGATCGCGGGCTGGGATCCGCTGAGGATCGTTATCGACGTGCGGCGCACCGGCTGCACCGGGTACGAGCTCGCCGCCGCGCTCCGCGCGAGCTACGACACCTACGTCGAGCTGGCCACCCACGCAACGCTCGTGCTCGTCCTCGGCATCGCCCAGCCCGCCGACCAGCTCGAGCGTCTTGCCCACGACTTCGCCGAGACCGTGCGGGGGATGGCGCGGCCGGGCGAGAGCCCGATGGGCCCGCTCGCGCCGGCGGCGCTCGAGCATGACACGGCGATGGCGCCCCGCGACGCGTTCCTCGGACGCAGCGAGGCGGTGGCCGTCGACGACGCGATCGGGCGCATCTCGTGCGAGTCGGTCGCCGGCTATCCGCCCGGCGTGCCGACGCTGCTGCCAGGGGAGCGAGTGACCGAAGAGGTCATCGCCTACCTGCGGGCGCTCACGGCGTCCGGCGCGCGGCTGCACGGGGCCGCCGACCCGACGTTCGCGACCGTCCGCGTCCTCGTCGAATCCTGAGCGGCGGCGGCCGGCGGGCCGCCCGAACAGACGAGCGCCCGGACCGGTGACAGGTCCGGGCGCCCTCTTCGCCCCTCAGGTGTCGTGCCGACTACTTGACCACGATCGTCCCGTGCATGAACGGATGCACGAGGCAGATGAAGTGGTACGTCCCCGGCTCGCTGAACGTGATCGTGTTGGAGGACGGCAACGGCGTCGTGCTGTCCTGATCGAGGGCTCCCGTGTTGGCGAACCCATTTCCGTGCGACGCACTCGTCAGGACGATGTGCGGGTCGCTCGCGTACAGCGCGATCGGCGACGGGGCCGGGCTCTGGAACGAGTTGGACAGGCCGGTCAGGTACGGCACCGGGCCGAAGCTCGCCGTGTGGACCTCGCGGCTGCCCTTGGCCATCGCGAACCGCACCGTCGTGCCGTGCTTGACGCTGAGCGTCGCCGGGAACATCGCGAACACCTCGACGCCACCGGGACCCGAAGCGCCGAGACTCACCGAGTTCTTCCGCGCCTTCGTCTTGTCGAGGTTCTTGGCCACGGCGGTGTAGTGCTGCTCCTCGGCCTTGAGAACGTTCCCATCGCGTCTGGCGCTCGGCACCCGCTTGCCCGCCCGCTGGACGACGACGTAGCCGACCATGCCGGGATGGACGTCACAGAAGTACCGGTAGACGCCGGGCTTGGTGAACGTGACCTTGAAGTCGGCCGGGCTGCTCGGCAGTCCGGAGTCGACGCGGCTCGAGCCGTCATACGTCGTCCCACCGGAGGGACCGCCGAGCGACGGGTTGAAGCCGAGGTTCGGGACCTTCCCGTTGAACCAGAACGGGTTGCCGGCTGCGTCGAGCGCGCCGCTGACCAGGCCCCCGGAGGGGACGATCAACGGAAGGTCCGCGCCGCCCTTGGCCGGGATGTCGACGGTGTGGAAGCCGCCGGCCAGGCTCGCGCCGCTCCAGTCCACGGTGTCCCCGGCGTTGATCGTGACGCGGTTGATGAGGAAGTTGTCGACGCCTGCGCCGTAGTGCTTCTGCAGCGAGGCGGCCCACGTCGCCGGCCCGCCCGCAAACACGGTCTTCGTTCTGGCGGCTGCTGCCGCCGGTACTGCAGACACCGCCGCCAGCGCGCACGCGGCAACGGCTCCCCGAATTCTCCGGTCCATGAGATCTCCCCAAATTGACTGCTTAGGTGGGAAAACATATACAGAGTTGTGAAGCATTTGCAACCCCGCCGCCCGTGCCGGGCGGATTCCCGGCGGTGGCAGACGCGCCCTCGGGGGCGGCTATCCTCGCCCTCGGATGGCCCTTCCCGCCCTCAGCGACATCGTCGCGCGTGCGCTGGCCGAGGATCTTGGCGACGGCGACGTGACGACGACGGCCACCGTGCCCGAGGATGTCCGGGCCCGGGCGGTGATCACCCAGAAGGCTCCCGGGGTGATCTTCGGCCTCGATCTCGCCGAAGAGACGTTCCGGACGCTCGATCCGGACACCGCGTGCGAGCGGCTCGTCGAGGAGGGGCGCTGGCGCGAGGGCGGTGAGGTGCTGCTGGTCGAGGGGTCAGCGCGCGCGATCCTCAGCGGCGAGCGCACCGCGCTCAACTTCCTCGGGCGGCTCTCAGGCGTGGCGACGCTGACCGCCCGCTGCGCCCGGGCGGTCGAGGGGACGGGCGCCCGGATCCTCGACACCCGCAAGACGACGCCGGGTCTGCGGACGCTCGAGAAGGCGGCCGTCGCCGCCGGCGGCGGCACGAATCACCGCGCCGGGCTCTACGACGCGATCCTCATCAAGGAGAACCATGCCGCGATCGCCGGTGGCGTGGGAGAAGCCATACGGCGGGCGCGGGAGCTCGCACCGGAGCTGCCGCTCGAGGTCGAGTGCCGCAACCTCGAGGAGGTCGACGAGGCGCTCGCGGCGGGCGCGCCACGGCTCCTGCTCGACAACATGACCCCCGAGCAGCTGCGCCATGCGTCCATCCACGTCGCCGGACGGGCCGAGCTCGAGGCGAGCGGGGGCGTGACCCTCGAGACGCTCCGGGAAATCGGCAGCACCGGCGTACAATTTGTCTCGGTGGGAGCGCTGACCCACAGCGCTCCAGCCCTCGACCTGTCTCTCATCCTCCAGCCGCTGCCATGAACCTGCCAATGCTTGGTGCCACCGACGCACCACTGCTGCTCGAGAACATCCCCGCCCTCCAGGACGAGGTCCTCGCGCTCGCCGCCGAGCACGATGCGGTCATCCTCGCCCACAACTACCAGCTGCCCGAGATCCAGGACGTCGCGCACTATGTCGGCGATTCGCTCGGACTGTCCCAGCATGCAGCCGCGACGGATGCCGACACGATCGTTTTCTGCGGCGTGCACTTCATGGCCGAGACGGCCTCGGTGCTCTGCCCGGACAAGCGCGTGTTGATCCCCGATCTCGAGGCGGGGTGCTCCCTCGCTGACTCGATCACCGCCGATCAGCTGCGGACCTGGAAGGCCGCGCACCCCGGCGCGATCGTGGTGATGTACGTCAACACGACGGCCGAGGTCAAGGCGGAGACCGACTACTGCTGCACCTCAGCCAACGCCGTCTCGGTCGTCGAGCACATCCTCCGCGAGCATGGTCCCGACACCGAGATCCTCTTCGGTCCCGACATGTTTCTCGGCGCCTACGTCGAGAAGACGGTCGGACGTTCGATGCACGTCTGGGACGGCGAGTGCCATGTGCACGCCGGCATCAGGCCCGACGACATCTCCGCCGTCCGCGCCGCCCACCCTGGCGCGGACTTCCTCATCCACCCCGAGTGCGGGTGCTCGACGAGCGTCATGGAGTACGTCGCCGCCGGCGACATCGACGCCGACGGCGTGCACATGCTCTCCACCGGCGGGATGCTCGGCTACGCCCACGAGCATCACGGCGGCACGGCGATCGTCGCCACCGAGACCGGCATGCTGCATCCGCTGCGTCACGCCGCGCCGGACGTCGACTTCATCGCCGCCAACGAGGCCGCGCACTGCCGGTTCATGAAGATGATCACCCTGCCCAAGCTCCGCGACGCCCTGCGCGATGGGGTCCACGAGGTCAAGGTTCCCGAGGCGATCGCCGAGCGGGCGCGCGTTCCGATCGAGCGGATGGTCGCGATCAGCTGAGCGCGCCGGTCTCGGCGAGCAGGTCGAGCCCGGTGTCCATCGCCCGCCTGACGGCGGGCAGCGTGACCAGCTTGCGCTCGAACTCGGCCGGGGTGTAGCAGTGGACGTCGGCCGGGGCGCCCATCTCCAGCGCGTCCCACAACGATCCGGCCTGGTAGACGCGCTCGAGCCAGGGCATCCCCTCGTAGGCGGGGGAGACGAGGACGACGACATACTCCTGCCCGCGCTCGCGCTGGGCGGGCGCGCCCTGTTCGTCGGCCACGCGAGCGCCGCCGAGCAGCGCTCGCTCGATCGGCCAGCGATCGCTGATCCGGCTGAGATAGCGCGCCAGCTCCCGCCGGTTGACAGACGCGCCGAGCTCCACCGCGCGATTGTCGCGGCAACGCGCGCCGAGCGCAACGCTTATTTGCCCAGGCCCGCGATCGTCGCGAGCGCGCGGCTCAGGACGACGAACGACTGCCAGTTGCTCGGTCCGTCGAGGAAGATCGCGAACGCGAGCAGATGGTGACCGCGGGTGTGGCAGTACCCCGCCAGGTTGGTGACGGCGGTGAGCGTCCCGGTCTTCGCGCTGCACTGCCCCTGGGCGGGCGTGCGCACGGCCAAGCCCTGAACGGTGCCGCTCACCCCGACGACGGGGAGCGATGCCGTCAGCAGCCGCCCGACCGCGGTCGGCTGCACCGCGCGCAGGAGCGCGACGACCTCCCGCGGCGAGGAGCGGTCCCCGCGTGAGAGGCCCGAGCCGTCGAGGATCGTCGGGTGGAGCCCATAGCCGGCGATCACGTCAGAGGTCACCTGCGCCCCGGCGGCGATCGTGCCCCCGGTGCCGAAGCGCGCGCCGAGCTGCTTGGTGAGCACCTCGGCGAACAGGTCGTCGGAGGGCACGTCCATCAGCGTCAACAGGACCGACAGCGGGGGCGAGAGGACCGTGGCGAGACGGACGGCATCCGGAGGGGTGACGCCCGTGGTGCGGCTGGCCGGCGCTCGGATCTTCCGTGCCCGCAGGGTGAGCGAGAGCTGGTGGGCGGCGAACGCGGCGGGGGAGAGGGGCCCGAGCGTCGCCCCGTGGTCGTAGCTGAGGGCGCTCAGCTGGCCGCCGAAGTCCGGGATATCGGGGCCGAGCCCGGTCGAGAGCCCTCCCCGCGTCGAGTCGAAGAGCGACTCGTCGCCGATCACCCGGCCGGTGACACGGCGGATGCCGTGGGCCGCGAGCTGCGCCGCGACGTCCGACGCCGTCGGGCCGTACCCGAGTTCCCACACCCGGTTGAACGCACCGTCGCCGAAGGTCGGGTCGCCGCCACCCTTGAGGTAGAGGTCGCCGTGCCAGATGCCCTGCGGGCCGAGGTGCCCGGTCCCGAACACCGCCGTCTCCAGACGGGCGTCGGGCCCGAGGCGCTCCAGGAGGGCGACGGTCGTGTAGAGCTTCTCCACCGAGGCCGGGGGACGCTGGTCCCCCGCGCGCTGCGCGAACAGCACGCGCCCGGCGGTGAGGTCGTAGACGAGCGCGCCGGACTCAGGCCCGGCCTTGCGCAGCACGGCCGCGAGCCGGCGCTGGAATCGGAGAATCGTCGGGGAAAGCGGCGGCGGCGCGGGTGTCGTGCGGGTCGCCGGTGGCTGGCCGACGGCGGCCGTGACCGGGGCGCGAGCGCTCGCGCTGCTCGTCGTGGTCGAGTGAGTCGCCGGATCGCGCGCGGCGGAGCCGCCGCAGCCACCAAGGGCGAGCGCGAGCGCGAGCATCCCCCCGAACACGAGCCTGCGGACCATCCTGGGGTAAGGATGGCGAACCCGGGCGACGGAGGGGAAGACGACCGCCGCCGCCGGCGCGCCGATGGCCGCCGGGAGCCGGGCGGCTACTCGAACTCGGCGACCGTGTGCGGCCCGACCACGGCCACCGACAGCCGGTCGGCGATGTCGCCCGCGACCTCCCGCACCTCGGCCGCGGTCACGCGATCGAGCAGCTCGATCGCCCGGTCTGGGTCGACCGACTCGCGGTAGACGATCGCCTGCTGAGCGGCCTGTCGGGCGACGGCGCCGGTGTTCTCGAAGGCGATTGCCCGTGCGCCGGCTGCGAACGCCCGGGCTCGCTCGATCTCGGCGTCGGTCGGGCCGTCCTCGCGCAGCTCGGTGACGATCTCCCGCATCCGCTGGTAGGCCTCGACGCACTTGCCGGACTCGAGCCCGGCGGAGAGCTGAAGAACGGGGACGTCGGCGTACGCGTGGGGCGCCGCGTGAACGGAGTAGGCGAGGCCGCGCTGCTCGCGGATCTCGTCGAACAGCCGTGATCCCATCGAGCCGCCGAGCAGCGTCGCGTAGATGACGAGCGCGGCGCGCTGGGCCGGGTCCGTGACCTCGACGCCGGGGCGGTAGGACATCCGCAGATGGGTCTGATTGGAGTCGCGCTCGCGGACGAGCACTCGCGGCGTGAAGCTCGGGGCCGGCTCGTACGGCGCCGGCTCGGGCCGGCTGCTGAAGCGGTCGAACAGCTCATCGAGCGCGCCGTTGGCCGGCAGTGAGTCGAGGTTGCCCACAGCGAACGCGCCGCCGCGGGCCGGTGACCAGCGTCGCGAGCGGAAGGCGACGATGCCGTCGCGGGTGAAGGTGTCCCGGATGTGCTCGACGGTGCCGAGCACGGGTCGGCCGAGCGGGTGCCCGCCGAATACCGCTTCGTCGATCAGGTGCTCGGCGATCGCGGCCGGCTGATCGTCGGCGCGGGCGATCTCCTGCACGACGACGCCGCGCTCGCGGTCGAGCTCGCCGCCGTCGATGCGCGCCCGGCCGACGAAGTCGCTGAGCAGGTCGGCGGCCTCGAGGGCACGCTGAGCCCGGACGGTGATGTGGAAGGCGACGAGGTCGTGGCTCGTGTACGCGTTGAGCACCGCACCGATGCTCTCGGCCGCCTCGTTGACATCCCGGTAGGTGGGGTACTTCTCGCCACCCTTGAACACGAGGTGCTCGAGGAAGTGGGCCATGCCGTTCTCCTCGGGCCGCTCTGTCCGTGCGCCGGCGTCGAAGGCGACGAGCAGCGTGACCGCGCGTGTCCCTTCCACCGCAATGCGGTGCAGTGGCATCCCGTTGGCGAGCGTCGCGGTGGTGATCTCGGGCACGAGGACAACGGTAGCGCTCCGTCCCGACCGGTCGGAAACGCCTGCATTACGGGGGTTTCGTTATTCCTCCTTTAGGAGAATCCCCTGCAAATCCCGTTGCAAGGCGTGTCCGCGGGAGCAATTGGGTAATCGCGTCGCTACGCTGGCGACCGACCTATGGCTAGCTCAAAAGAACAGCAACGCACCCGCCGGCGCGGCGCCCCCGTCGCCCCTGTCGACCACCCGCGGCCGGCTGCTCAAGCACCGGCGTCCGGAGCCTCGGTGATCGAGTTCCGCGGCGTCTCCAAACGCTATGCGGGCGGCGACGTCGGGCTCGACCAGGCCACCTTCTCGGTCGCCCGCGAGGAGTTCGTGTTCCTCGTCGGCTCGACCGGATCCGGCAAGTCGACGGTCATGCGCCTCCTGATCAAGGAGCTCGATCCGTCCGAGGGACGGATCACCGTCGCGGGCCACGATCTCGGCGGGATCACGCGCAAGCGGATCCCGTTCTATCGCCGCAACATCGGCGTCGTCTTCCAGGACTTCAAGCTGCTTCCCAACCGCACCGTGTACGACAACGTCGCCTACGCGCTGCAGGTGACCGGTGGCGGCCGCCGCGAGATCCGGGCCAAGGTGCCCGACATCCTCCGGCTCACCGGGCTCTCGACCAAGCTGCACAACTACCCCGACCAGCTTTCCGGCGGGGAGCAGCAGCGCGTCTCGATCGCCCGCGCGTTCGTCAACCATCCGCCGCTGCTGCTCGCCGACGAGCCGACCGGGAACCTCGACCCGGAGACGAGCATCGACATCATGCGGCTGCTCTACCGGATCAACCGGACCGGCACGACCGTACTCGTGGCCACGCACGACGCCTCGATGGTCGATCGCATGCGCCGGCGCGTGCTCGAGCTCTCGCGCGGGCGGATCGTGCGCGACGAGGCCACCGGGCTCTACACGCGCGATGAGAGCACCCGCGAGTTCGCCCAGCGGCTGCGCTCCCCCGTCACCCGTCCGCCGGGGGTCTGAGCCGTGCGGATCGGCTTCTTCGTGCGCGAAGCGCTGCGCGCCATGCGCCGCAGCGCGGCGCCGAGCTTCGCCGCCCTTGCCACCGTGCTCGTCACGATGGTCATGCTCGGCGTGTTCATCCCGATCGTGCAGGCGACGAAGGGTGCCGCCAACAGCGTCCGCAGCCGCGTGCTCGTCGACGTCTACATGAAGTCGAGCGCCACGTCGGCCGACGACGCCCGGGTCAAGCGCGAGCTGCTCGCCGTGTCGCACGTGCACTCGGTCGAGTTCGTCTCCAAGGCGCAGGCCTACGCGCAGCAATCCAAGGCGGACCCCCAGGCGTACGCACTGCTCGCCTCCAATCCGCTCCCGGACACCTTCCACGTCATCCCTGATAATCCGGGCAACGTGCTCGCCGTGCGCAGCGCGCTCACGCCCCCGACGGCGAGCGGAGGGCCCGGCACGATCGACGCAGCGATCGGCAGCGTGTCGAACAAGAAGAACGACACCAGGAAGATCCTCGAGGTCACCAACCTCGTGACGATCACCGCGGCGGCGCTCACCGTGCTGCTGACGATCGCTTCGATCCTGCTCATCGCCAACACGATCCGTCTGTCGCTGTACTCGCGGCGCCGTGAGGTCGAGGTGATGAAGCTCGTCGGCGCGACTGACTGGTTCATCCGCTGGCCGTTCGTGATCGAGGGGACGATCGTCGGCGCCCTCGGCGCGCTCGGCGCGATTGTCGTCCTCGGAGTCACCAAGGTCGCGCTGCTCGACCCGCTGGCTAACAACTGGACGTTGATCGCCGCGCCGCGGACGATCGCCTTCACCGGGCTCATCGCGGTGCTGCTCGGCGCCGGCATCCTCGTGTCCGCGCTCGGCTCGGGCCTGTCGCTGCGCCGGTTCCTGCGCGTCTGACCGGCAGGCGCGGGCACGCCGGCCGGGCTGGTTTAACGTTCTGCGTGGACGCCCGGAGCCCGCGTGGCCTCCCGGCTACCCTCCGAGTGTGATGCGCCCCCGCCGCTCCCGTGCTCCGCGTGTGATCGCCGCCGTCCTGGGCGGGCTCGTCGTGCTGCTCGTCGGGATCTTCATCGGGGGTCATCCGAGCTGGGTGCCGGGGCCCCTGAGAAGCACGTTCGTCGACGACTCCGGCGGCCGCCTCGTCGACCAGGCGATGAACCTGCTCTCCCGCGACTACTACCGGCCGATCAACAGCGACGTGATCGTCAACCGCGGGCTGGCTGCGGCGATCGCGAGCCTCAACGATCCGTACTCGCATTACTTCGACCCGACGACGTATCAGTCGTTCCTCGACCAGTCCAACCCGCATCTCAGCGGCATTGGTGTCGACGTCGACGCCAAGGTCGGGCCCCAGGGCCTGCGGATCATCGACGTGTTCCCGGGGTCACCCGCGGCCACGGCCGGCCTCGCCGGCGGCGACGTCATCCTCCGGGTCGGCGGCATTCCCCTCGTCGGTCGCTCCTCCGACTACGCCTCGCGGCTGATCAAGGGACCGGCGGGGACCAAGGTCAATCTCACCGTTCTCTCCGGCGGCCATCGCCGCACCGTGACAATCACCCGTGCCGACATAGTCGTGCCGGTGACCAGTGGCAAGGTGGTCACCGTCCACGGCAAGAAGATCGGCATCGTCTCGCTCACGAGCTTCACCGACGGCTCCGGCCAGGAGCTCCGCTCGCAGGTGCAGCGGGTGATGCGCCAGGGCGCACAGGCGATCGTCCTCGACCTGCGAGAGAACGGCGGCGGTCTGCTCGAGGAGGCGGTGACCGCGGCGAGCATCTTCATCCCCGACGGGACGATCGTCTCGACCTCCGGCCGCAGCCAGCCCCGTCAGGTGTACGTGGCTCGCGGCGACGCGATCGCCCCCCATATCCCGCTCGTCGTGCTCGTCGACGGCGGGACCGCGTCGGCGGCCGAGATCCTCACGAGTGCGCTCCAGGATCGCGGCCGCGCGAAGGTGGTCGGCGCCCGCACATACGGCAAGGGCGTCTTCCAGGAGATCCAGACCCTGTCCAACGGCGGCGCGCTCGACATCACCACCGGGCAGTGGTTCGAACCGAACGGTCACAACGTCGGCGGCCCCGGCGTGATCCGGGGCGCCGGCATCAAGCCGGACATCTCCGCGACGACCAACCTCCGCGGCCCGGGCGATCATGCCCTCACGGTCGCCGAGCAGACCGTCGCCTCCGAGAGCCAGTGAGCACGCGCGACGCGGGGGCGGCGACGCTCCCCCGGGTGGCGGTGCTCGAGCGGCGCGGCAAGTTCCTCGTCGCCGAGTCCTTCTTCCAGACCGGACCGCGCCTCGTCGTCAGCCGGGACCGCCGCTACTCGGTCGGCGACCTCGTGCTCGTCCGGCCGCCCGTCGCCCGCGGCGGTCGTGGCGGCCGCGCATCGATCGTCCGCCGCCTCGGCCGTCCCGACGTCGCCCGCGACGTGATCGAGGCGCTGATGCTCGACCGCGGACTGCGGCGCGGCTTCGATCCCGCCGTCGAGCACGAGGCCCGGGAGGCGGCCACCGCCCCGATCGAGCCCGACGGGCGCCGGGATCTCCGCGCGCTGCCGACGTTCACGATCGATCCGGTCAGCGCCCGTGACTTCGACGATGCGATCTCCGCAGCGGCCACGGACGACGGCGGCTGGACGGTATGCGTGCACATCGCCGATGTGTCGGCCTACGTGCCCGCACGCTCGCTCGTCGACCGCGAGGCCTACCGGCGCGGGACGAGCGTGTACGTCCCCGGGGCGGTCGAGCCGATGCTGCCGGGCCAGCTCTCCAACAACGCATGCTCGCTCGTGCCCGGGCAGGATCGTCTCGCGGTCACCGTCGAGATGACGGTGCGGGGCGAGGAGGTCGTCCGCGCGGCGTTCCACCGTTCGGTGATCCGCTCCGACGAGCGCCTCGACTACGACCGGGTCGACGAGATCTTCGCCGGTCGCGAGCGGGCAGCCGAGCCGTGGGGGGAGCCGCTTGCTGCCGCCCGGGCGGCAGCCGCGGCGCTCGGGAGGCGGCGCGCGGCCCGGGGGGCGCTCGCGGTCAACTCCGAGGAGCCCGAGTTCCGATTCGACCGCCAGGGGAACATCGCTGCGGCCACGGCGGTCGTCCAGACGGAATCGCACCGGCTCATCGAGCACTTGATGATCGCCGCCAACGAGCAGGTGGCGACGCTGCTCGAGGAGCGCCACGTTCCGACGCTCTACCGCGTCCATGAGCGACCGGACGCCCCCGCCATCGAACGCCTCATCGACCAGCTCGAGTCGCTCGGCGTCCCGACGCCGCCGGTGCCGAAGGGGCATCTCACCCCGCAACAGGCGGCGGAGGTCATCGGTGCGAGCTCGCAGCTCGTGATGGACTGGGTGCAGCGGACCGGTCGCGGGGGGCGGGCGCTGACCAGCCTCGTGCTGCGCTCGCTCAAGCAGGCCTACTACGACCATCGCAACCTCGGGCACGCCGGCCTGCAGTCGCCGCGGTACTGCCATTTCACCTCGCCGATCCGCCGCTATCCCGATCTCATCTGCCACCGGGCGCTGCTGTCGACGGTGACCGGCGACGTGGCGCCGCCGGAGGCCTCGTGGGTGACGGCCGCCGGCCCGTGGACCTCGTCCCGGGAGCGCGAGGCGATGATCATCGAGCGTGACGCCGACGACGTCGCCAAGTGCTTCCTGCTCGAGCGGACGCTGTTCGAGAGCGATGAGCGCGCCCCGATGTTCACCGGCGAGGTCGTCGGGCTGATCGGCTCCGGGGCGTTCGTCGCCTTCGGCCCCGGACTATCGTTTGCGGGGATGGTTCCCGTCCGCCGTCTGCGCGGCGACTGGTGGGAGCTCAACGAACAGGGAACGATCCTCGTCGGGACGCGTGCCGGCGGGGCGATCCGGCTCGGGGATCCGATCACGGTCCGGGTCGAGCGCATCGACGCCCCGCGCGGCCGGGTGGACCTCGTCCCCGCTTCAGAAGAGGATTGAGACCGAGAGATGGCCAAAGGACGCAAACGCAAGACAGCCCCGGGCGACGTCGCCAGCAACCGTCAGGCGTCGTTTCGCTACAACCTGCTCGAACGCTTCGAGTGCGGGATGGTCCTCACCGGGACGGAGGTCAAGTCGCTGCGCGAGGGCAAGGCCCAGCTCAAGGACTCCTACGCGGTGCTCCGCGACGGGGAGGTGTGGCTGATCGGGGTCTACATCCCGCCCTACGGCCCGGCGGCGCGCGACAATCACGAGCCCGAGCGCGACCGCAAGCTGCTGCTCCGCCGCGACGAGATCGAGCGACTCGTCGGCCGCACCCACGAGCGCGGGCTGACGCTGATCCCCACGCGGATCTACTTCTCGGGTCCGCGGTCCCGCGCGAAGGTCGAAATCGCCCTTGCCCGGGGCAAGGACCTCTACGACAAGCGCGAATCGATTCGCAAGCGGGAGATGGCCCGCGACGTGCAACGCGAGTTGCGCGAGGTCGGGCGCTGATGGTTGGGCCGCCGGCTTGGTACCCGTCCACATAAGGGGGTAGATTGGCGCCATGACCATCGGCGGCTCCATGGTGCTCATCGCGGTCGGCGCGATCCTCAAATGGGCGGTCACCGCCCAGCTGAGCTGGATCGACATCCAGACGGCCGGCACCGTGCTCTTCATCGTCGGGCTCGCGGGCCTCGTCGTCTCGCTCGTCTACACCTTCTGGTGGGCCGATCGCACCCGCGCGCACCCGGATGATCGCACCGAGGTCATGCGCGAGCCGCCGCGGCGGTACTAGCCGCCCCGCCGGGCTGAGGCCAGCCACCTTGGCACGTCGGCGCGTCCAGCCGACGGATGCCAGCCACGCTGGGCACGTCGCGCGCGTCTAGCCGAAGCTCTGCGGCAGGTGTGTCGCCTGCATGCCGACGACGAGCAGCGCGATGAGGGACAGGTACACGGCGGCGACGAGCGCCCGGTCGAGCGGCTTGACGCGGTAGTACGTCTCCTGCTCGACACCGCCGTGTTTGCGCAGCTGCCAGCGGCGATACGTCTCGCGGCCGCCGAAGAGCAGGATGATGAGGATGATCGGGTTGGGGAAGAGGATGGCGAGCGCGACGAGGCCGGCGAAACCGGCGAACCACATCCACGGCGCCATCGCCGCCATCGCGCGGCCGCCGTCGAGCGGCACGACCGGCAGCAGGTTGAACAGGTTGAGGAAGAACCCCGTGAAGGCGAGCGCGCGCCACATGTCGTTGCCGGTGGTGTGCCAGATGGCGACGCAGGCGACGGCGCCGATGCTGCCGAGCACCGGTCCGGCGAGTCCGACGCGCGCCTCGGCCGTCGCGTTGTCGCCGAGCGAGCGGGCGGTGATCAGGGCCCCCATGAACGGGATGAACATCGGCGCGCTCGCCTTGATGCCCTCGCGTCGCAGTGCGATCACGTGACCCATCTCGTGGACGAGCAGCAGGACGACGAAGCCGGCGGCGAACGGGAAGCCCCAGAGGAGGGCGTAGGCGCCGACCGACACGAGCATCGTCGCCGCGGTGGCGAGGATCTTCACCTTCGGCAGCAGGAAGATGATCGCCTTCAGCTTGGCGGCAAAGGCAACGATCGTCGCGAGGATCGCCCCGATCCGCTTGCGCAGCCCCGAGGCCGCCGGCGGTGCGAACGGCGGCCCGAGCTCGCCGCCCGGCGGCGGCCGAAACTCGCCCGACGGTGGCGGCCGGAGGTCGGCGGCCCGGTCGTTCGGCGCGGCCATGGGCTCCGGGCCGGTGGCCGGGACCGGCTGCGGCTGGGGGCGGAGCCAGGGGGAGTTCGGGTCCATCACGATGGAGTCTGGCACCAGCGCGTGGTGGGCCCGCCCGGATTTACGAACTCCTTCGGTTCCGGTGGGGACCGAACTGTCGTTGTCGGAGCGCTCGGCCGCCTCACACCGCGCCCGCCGGGCGAACCGCCGGATTGACGGCCGGCGCCTCCGCGCGGGGGTGGTTGACGATCGCCACTCCGAGGATCACGAGGACGATGCCGATCATCGCGCCGAGACCCGGCAGCTGGCCCTGGATCGCCTCGATCACCACCGCGACGGCCGGGACGAGGAACGTCCAGGCGTAGACGCGCGCCGACGGCCAGCGGCTGAGCGCGGCATTGAAGCCGAGGTAGACGAGGATCTGGCCGCCGACGATGAGGTAGGCGAACTGGGCGAGGAGCGCCGGGCGCCCCCAGTCGGTCGAGCCCCCGGCGAGCAGCGCGAGGGGGATGAGCGGCACCGCGCCGGCGAGAAACTGAGCGGCGGTGATGCCGGGGATGTCGAGACCGGGCTCACGTTGGGATAGGACCCGCATGCCGACCCCGGCCGCGGCCCAGCCGAGCGCGCCGATCAGTGCGAGCACGAAGCCGACCGCGAGCCGCGTCCCGTGCGCGATCTGACCCGGGTCGGAGAACACGACGAGCAGCACGCCCCCGAAGCCGATCACCAGTCCGGATGCGCGCAACCGGGTGATCGGCTCGGCCAGCGCGAACCAGGCGATCACGGCCACGAAGAAGGGCGCGGAGTTGGCGAGCACCGCTGTGACCGCGGCTCCGGCCCGCTCGGTGCCGACGCTGATCCCCACCTGGGTCAGCGTCGTGTTCCCGATCCCGATCGCGAACGCCCAGGTCCACAACCGGCGGCTCCGTGGCAGACGGCTGCGCATGAGCGGCAACATCGCGGTCAGCAGCGCGCCGCCGACGACGGCGCGCAGCGTCGCGATCATGATCGGCGACGTGTGGTGCAGCGCCGCGGCCGTGACCGGATACACCACCCCGGCCGCGGTCATCGATACGGCGAGGATCAACCAGACCGGTGCCACCGGTCGGCCGGCGACCGGTGCCCCCTGTCGGCGGGCGGGTTGGGACCGCTCCTGCACGGTGCAACCGATACCACCTGTGCGCGTGCGAGGGAAGGGCTAAACTCAGGGCCAGACATATACCCCCGGGGACGACAGGCTTCGACGTGGTCGGTTCGTGGGGGTGGTTGCGAGTCGAGGTTCCGGGAGGCCTCGTAAAACACCCGGAAAAAAATAAGTGCGGACTCACAACACGAGTTCCTGCTCCCGGCCGCTGTCTAACAGCTAGCTAGCGGAGTACCTTGCCCCCGGGGCCTGCAACGGGGAGCCGGGATCATTCAGCAGGCTTGCCCGGTGAGGTCCGCCTCAGCCGATCCGGGGACATCTCATGAGGCTGGCTCCCGCCAACCCCGCCGGCGAGGCGAGTCGGGAGTGAGATCAGACCGCCGGCTACGCTCGTAGACGCCACCTTTTACGCGACCGCGGACGCGGGTTCAATTCCCGCCGTCTCCACTGGTTGCAGCGGGTGCGAAGTCGTCAGGACTTCGCTCCGCTGCAGGTCTTTAAGGGCGCGAAGGCTGTGGCCGTTCGCACGAACGAATTGGCGCTATTTGCGGGTGGCCGGTGGGGGAGTCGGCCACAACTCGGCCGCAGGAGCGGCCGAACTCGGCCACAGCGCGACGCGGGTTCGGGCCCGTTGATGGACGAGGCGCGTCGGGGTGCGCCGAGCGCGCCGCAGGGTCAGAAGCGGATCCTCGCGATCGATCATCCGCTGGTCTACCGGCTGCGGCATGGCCGGTGGCGGGGTGCGACCTGGCTCGAAGAGGATGCTGCCCGGTTCTGGCTGCTCGCCCGTGCGCAACGGGCGGCCGGCTCGCGGGAGGACGCGAACGAGGTGTTCGTTGCGCTCCACATGGCCGGGCGGTTGTTTCCGACCGACGACGACAGGCTCCGCGACGCGTTCGAGCGGGACGCTCGGGTTCTGTCCGCCGCCCGCGCCCAGGCCGCGATTGTCTTCGAGGCTGCCGGCGCCGAAGTGTGGGAGCCCCGCCCCGACTGGCCTTCGGGGCCGCTCGAGTGGTTCGAGGTCGCGCGCCTGGGGCTCCGCGACCCGATCAGTCCGGCTTGACTCCGCCGAGACGCTCGACGTCTTCGACGGTAACGCCGGACGCGTACGCGATCGTGGCGGCCTTGCCGCCGAGTAGCGTCTGGCGGGCGCGTTCGATCCGCGCCGCGAATTCCTCACGGTGCCGCTCGACGTACTCGTCGAGCCTCGACGGCGACGACGTCGCCGTGCCGTTGCCCCGCGCCCGCGAGCGAGAGCGCGGCGACGATTCCGCGAAATCGCCTTTCGGTGGCTGATGTCAGACTCCGAGCAGGCGTTCACGATGCCCGTGCCGCCTGGCGAGCTGCGCTGCGTGAGCACGTCCTCGCGCCGCCGCACCCCGGCTTCAGCGCGGCGCCTGGCCGACCTCGCCGCCGCCGCGTAGCGCGCCGAGGCCTGCGAAGCGGCGTACAAGGACGGGTTCGAGTGGCCAGCGGCACGGGGTGGGGCCAAGCCGCCGTACGAGCTGCAGCCGGGCAGTGGCCGACGCGGGCCTGCGGAGCTATGGGAACGGTTCGACGAGGCGGTCGCCGAGCCGGCCATGAATCCGTCCAGGGACATTGACATGTAGAGAACGGCGTCGACGAACAGCGCGATCGTGGCGGCGCGTAGGCGTTGTGGTGTGAGCCAGGTGATGTGCTGGGCTTGGAGCCAGGAGCGCACGCCCGTAGCTCCGGTCGCGGCTGCCATGGCACATCCAGCGCACGTGGCTTGGAAGGGCTAGCGCCGCGCGGGCGAACCGGGCACAGTCAGTCAGTGCAGTCTTCGCACGCGCCGTGGAGGACGATTTCGTGTTCGGCGACGCGCATCGGAACGCGGCGTTCGAGGTTCTTGATTGCGTTCTCGAGAGCGGGGTCGGTGAAAGGGGTGACGGTGCCGCAGTTGTCGCAGACGAGGTGATGATGGTGGCCCTCGCCGGTGCGGATCGGTTCGTAGCGGGCCATCGCCTGGCCCACCTGGAGCTTTTGGACGAGGTGGAGGCGTTCGAGCTCATCGAGGATGCGGTAGATGCTGGCGCGGCCGATCGGTCGCTGTAGCTCGCGGAGCGCGTCTTCGATCTCGATCGCTGAGAGGCCGCAGGCTTGAGTGTCGAGCAGTTCGAGCAGTGTTTGGCGGGCGGCGCCGGTGTGGTGCTTGGTCCGGGCGAGGACGTGTTGGGCGTGTTCGGCCCAGCTCTCGGTGTCTTTCCTGGCCATGGTCTTGAGTCTAATTCTCGGTTCCGCGGATCACGGTCAGCAGTCCGCGCGCGCGGACGTGGCGCAGGTCGCTGGTGGCCAGAAACGCGAGCAGGTAGATGCCGGTGGCGACGGCGATGATCGCCGAGCTCGGCGGCAGGCTCGGGATGAGGTAGCTGAGGGTCAGCCCGGCCCAGGTGCAGAGCACAGCGATCGCGCCGGACAGTCCGAGCGCGTGGTAGGGGTTGGCGGTGAGTCGTTGCGCGGCGCCAGCGGGCGCAGCGAGCAACCCGAGCAGCAGCAGCGCGCCGATGGCCTGGGTCGCCTCAGCGGTGGTGGCACCGAGCAGCGCGAGCAGCAGCAGCCCGAGCGCGCGGACGGGGACGCCGCGCGCGGCCGCGACGGCGGGGTCGATGCTCGCGAACAGCAGCGGCCGCGCGATCGCGACCAGCACGGCGATAATCCCGGCGGCGATCAGCGCGGCGACCACCGCGTCGCCGGCACTGAGCCCGAAGATCGATCCGAACAGGGTGCGAGCCCCGAGCAGGCCGTTCCCGCCGCCGGATCCGGAGCTGAACAGCGCGAGGAAATACACGCCGAGCCCGAGGATGGCGGCGAACGTGACCCCGATCGTGACGTCGTCGGCGTGCGAGCGGTCGCCGAGCGCGCCGAGCAGCAATGCGATCAGGATCGTGGCGGCGAACAGGCCGATGCGGATGTCGATCCCGGCAGCCGCGGCGGCGAGCGCGCCGGTGAACGCGACGTGGCTGAGCGCGTCGCCGGCGAACACCTGGGCGCGGAGCACGACGAAGTAGCCGATCAGCCCGCTCGCGAGCGCGATCGCGGTGCCGGCCAGCCAGGCGTTGCGAACGAACTCCTGCCCGAACATCACGCGGGTGCCTCGACCGGGCGGGAGCGGCCGTGCAGCAGGGTGGGATGGTCGATCGCCGTTCGAGCGAGCCGGGCGATCAGGTAGACGGAGAACGCGACCGCGGTGATGTAGAACCCGACCGGGTAGTTGTAGAAGTAGGCGAGCGCGAGCCCGACCCACGTGATCGCGATGCCGAGCAGCACCGTCAGGATGAGGCTCGGGCCGATCCGCGGGGTGATCAGCTGCGCGGTCGCGGCGGGGGCGACCAGCAGCGCGAACACCAGCAGCGCGCCGGTGATCTGCGCGGTCGCCGCGACAGTCAGCCCGAGCGCGAGCATGAACGCGAGCGAGAGCCGGCGGACCGGGACGCCGCTGGCGCGCGCGACTGGCTCGTCGACCGAGGCGAACAGCAGGGGCCGGCCGACGACCGCGAAGAAAGCCAATGCGACCACGCAGACGATCGCGAGCGTGAGCACCTGCCCGCGAGTAATTCCCAGGAAGTCGCCGAACAGCAGGTTCTCATAGCCGGCGAGCACTCCCTGGTAGAGGCTGAGGAACAGGAACCCGCACGCCAGCCCGAATGCCTGGACCGTGCCGGTGACCGCCGACTCCTCGCCGCGGTGCCGCCGCCTGCCGGCGGCCGCGGCGATCACCAGCGCGCACGCACCGCAGAAGGTGTAGTAGCCGACGGCGGCGGATAGCCCGAGCAGCAGCGCGAACGTCGCCCCGGGGAACGCCATCACCGACAGCGTGTGCCCCGCGAACGTCTCGCGGCGCAGCACCATGAACCACCCGACCACACCGGCCATGACGGCCACGATCGTCCCGGCCTCGAGCGCGTTGACCAAGAACGGGTAGGCGGTCAGCTGCCGGAAATCCCAGATCAGATCGACCGACAGCGCAGCGATCGGCAGGTGGCTACCCATGATCGTGCTGGTGGCGGTCGCTGTGATGTGCGGGCGCTTCGGGCAGGCCGACGACGACGAGGCGTCCGTCGGCGGCTTGCAGCACCTCGATCGGCACCCCGTAGAGACGGGTCAGCGTTTCGGCGGTGATCACCTCGCTAGGCGCGCCGACGGCTGCATGCCCCGCACCGAAGTAGACGACGCGGTCCAGATAGGTGAGTAGAGGGTTGACGTCGTGCGCGACCAGCAGCACGCTCACCCCCTGCCGGCGGGAGATCCGCGCCAGCAGCGCCGCGACCGCTGTCTGGTTCGGCAGGTCGAGGCTGTCCAAGGGCTCGTCGAGGATCAACACCTTCGGGCGGCTGATCAGCGCTTGGGCGATCAGCAACCGTTGCTGCTCGCCGCCGGACAGCCGGCCGATCGGGCGGCTCGCGTACTCACCGGCGCCGACGAGTTCGATCACCTCCTGCACCCGCTCGCGCCACGAGCGCCGCAGCGGCAGTCCCCACCGAGCGCCGTCCAGCCCGAGCCGCACCAGGTCGATCCCGCGGATCCTGATGCTCGCATCGAAGTGGCGGCGCTGGGGCAGGTAGCCGATCCGACGGCTCGCCTCGCCGGGCGCGCGACCCAACACAGATGCGGTGCCGGCGGCGAGCGGCAGCTCACCCAGCAGCACGCGCAGCAGCGTCGTCTTCCCGGACCCGTTCGGTCCGAGGATCGCGGCGAACTCTCCCTCCGCGATCGCGAAATCCACGTCGCTCCAGACCGTGTTGCCAGCGATCCGCGCCTTGGCGCCCTGCAGCCGCACAACCGGCACCGCGGAACGCGCCGACCCGAGCGTCCCGTCGAGGGGAACGGGCGCCGCGTCGACCGTTGGCGGGGTGCTCACCGTCCGGTCGCCTGGTGGAGGGCCTGCTGGAGGTTCTGCAGCTCCGCGACTTGCCATTGCTCGAAGGTAGCCGAGGCCGGTGAGAGCGTCTCGGTGATCGTCGTGATCGGGATATGCGCCGCCCGGGCGAGCTGGTTGACGCGCTGCACGTCCGGGGTCGCGTTCTGGCTGTTATAGACCCACACCCTGATCAGGCGGTTCTGCGCCTGGGTGTCGACGGTCTGCTTGTCGGCGGCCCTGACGTCGGTTCCTTCGGCGATCGCCGTCGCGAAGCTGTAAGGCGTCAGCAGCTTCAGCCCGAGCGCCGCACCGAGCGGCTGGAAGATGCTCTCGCTATAGCCCACCGGCACCCCCGCGTAGCGCGCGCGGATCGTGGCGATCATTTTGTTGTACTCGGCGAGGCCCTGGGTCTCGAACTTCGTGCGCTGCTGATCGAAGTACGCGCTGTCCTTCAGGTCGAGCTGCTTGTAGTCGGCGACAATCTGATCGATCACCCGCCGGACCGAGGACGGCGAGTACCACTGATGCGGGTTATCGCCCTCGACCAGACCGAGCAGATCTCCGACGTCGAGGACCTTCCGCGAGCTCGACGGGTTCGCGGCGAGCAGCTTCGACGCCCACGCGTCATAGCCGATCCCGTTGACAATCGCCATCTGCGACTTCGCCAACACGACCCCGTCCGAAGCCGTCGGCTCATACGAATGCGGATCGGTGCTCGGGTTCACGATGACGCTCTGCACCGCCACCTTGCTCCCGCCCAACTGGCTGGCGATGCTCCCCCAGAAGTTCTCGGCCGCGACCACCTGCAACTTCCCCGACAACGCGCCGCCCGCCGAACCGACGCTCCCGCCACCACAGGCCGTCAGCAGAACGGCGCAGCTGACAATCAGCGGCGCCAAACGCAACGGCACTCGAAGCACGACGCTCCCTCCCTGCGATATCGGGGTTGGCTGGGCGAGCGACGACCTCGCGGAACACACCATATCACAGGAATGAGATTCAGTCTCGTTCCCAGTAACTTCGATCTACAACCCCATCGCGACACCGTGGAGCGGATCGCAGCTCGCCGCTGCAGAGTGGTTCATCGCGGCGGCGGATAGCCGCCAGCACCTGCGTCCGGCGGCGACCGCGCCAGGGTGTGCTCGGGCCGCGGGCCGCGGGCCGTTGGCCCGCACACTCGTCTGTCGGTAGAAGAGCGCTGACGGCCTCGGTGCTCCGTGCGCCCCGGTAGCTCGCCGGGAGTGCGTCAGCGTTCTACGTGACCTGGAGGGTGTAGGGGGCGGTGAGGATGTGTCCGTGCATGTAGGTGATGAGGAACATGCGCCACGTTCCGGGCTCTGGGAGCAGGACCCCGACTTTCAGCTGGCCGGGAGCGGTTGCGCTGCCGGTGACTTTGGTGGCACCGAGCGCGGAGGTGCAGTAGATCGCGCCGGGGCTGCAGACGTGCGTGTGGAAGTAGTCGAGCGAGCCTTGGTGAATGAAGATCGCGTGGGCGAGCGCTCCGCGCCAGGTCGTGAAGGTCACCGGATGTCCTTGTGGGTCCGTGACCTTCACGGTGAGGAAGCCCGCTTGGATGGCGTGCAGGTGCGGGGTCCCTTGGACCTGGAAGCGGTACCCGTCGACGAGCTGGGTGGCGGTGAACGGTGGCACGGGTTGGGGCTTGTAGGGGCCGCGGGCGGTGACGGTGGTGAAGAGCTGGAAGTTGTTCTGGGTTTGGGGGTCGGTGACGGGTAGGAAGGCGCTGACGACGATGCGGTAGCGGCCGGGGGCGGGGAACACGACTGGCTGGGTGATCCGGCCGTCGGGGGCGATGTCGCTGTCGTCGTACTGGACGTGGCTGTCGTCGCTGCGGACGATGATCAGGTCGACTCCGGCGTGCGGCTCGCAGCATTTGCGGTAGTCGGTGAGCGGCTTGCCCGACGGCTGAGTGATCGTGAACGACAGCAGCGTCGTGTGTCCGGGGACGACCGGCGTGGAGGGCTGGAATCCCGAGAGCGCGTACGTTCTGGCTGGAGCGACCTTGGGAACGGTGATGCCGCCGCCCGAGGTGGAGCCACAGCCGGCCAGCGCCGCCGTGATCAGCAGTGCGGCGAGTACGTGGGCGACCCGTGGGCGCCCGAGTTGGGGGTATGGACCTGGTGTCATGGCGTGGTGGGGGTCGGTGGTGGGTGCTATCGCGCTCATCCGAGCACGCCCCGGACGAGGTTGATCGCGACGATGAGCGCGATCACGCCGGCGGCGAGCGCGACTGCCGCCGCGAGCAGGCGTAGGCGAATCTGGGTGGTGTTGTCGTCTGGGTCGGTCATCCGTTTGCCTGGTCCACGATCAGGGCGGTGAACGGCGGGGCGCCGTTGGGGCTGATCTGGAAGGCGAGGCTCCATTTGCCGACCATGATCAGCGCGGGGGCGGCGCGTGAGTAGACACCTGGTTGGGTTTCGGTGAGCTGGTATTCCTGCTGGGGCATCTGCATCTCGAGGTGGTTGAAGGTGAGGGTGACGCTGGCACCGCGGACGGGGAGGCCGTTGCGGGTGATCCGCAGCGCGAAGGAATCGGGGGTGGCTGCCTTGTTGGGCGAGACGAGCACTTGGAGGACGTAGCCTCCACGCTTGACGGTGGCCGCGACGCGTCCCGGCCCGACCTGCGCGAGGGCGGAGTTCTGCAACGCAAACGCCGGCGGTGGCGGGGCAAGGCTGGACAGCACGGCGGCGACGAACACCGCTCCGGCGACGAGGATCGCCTCGCCGCCGATCAGCACACGCAGCAGCTGGGCGGCGCCGCCGGCGAGCTCGGGCCGATCACGGGCGCCGGCAAGTCGCGGCTTGACCCGGAGCAGGTTTCCGGCCGCCAGGCAAAGCGCCGCGGCGAGGATCCCGATCTTGACCAGGATCGCGACACCGTAGCCGGTCTCCCACAGCGCGTTGATGGCCGGCATATGGAAGATCGTCGCGCCGGTCCCGGTGCCCAGCAGCACCAGCACGGAGACGAATGCGACGTTGGAGAACCGGGGCACGACCGTCGAGAGCGCCGGCACGCGGGTGGTCACGCCGACCGTGAACCACAGCACGAGCAGCCCGACAAGGCCGCCGAGCCACAGCGACCCCGAGGCCAGGTGCAGCCAATCGAACAGCAGCGAGTACCCGCGGGGAGAGGTCTGGGCGGCGTGACCGGCTGCGCCGGGGATCATCAGCACCGCGACCGCGGCGAGCACGGCTCCGCTGGTGGCGACGAGCTCGGCGATCGACCGCGTCTCGGCGCCCGGGCGGTCGAGCCACAGCACCGTCCACGCTGTCACGCAGAACAGCCCGAAGCACAAGATCATGTCGACGTACGCGCGCCCGAACGCCGTGACGCGGTAGAGCGGCACCAGCGCGCCGAGGTCGAACATGGGGCGCAGCGAGTCGTTCGCGACCGCGGAGTCGAGATAGACCGGGATTGCGATCAGGCCGATCACGGAGGCGATCACGAACGCGATCGAGACGGCGCGCAGCCGTGCCGCCGGCACCCGGCGGATGAGTGGCCGGGCGATCGCGATCCGGAAGGCGAACAGCCCGATCGCGATCATCACCGACAGGAACATTACCCAGCGGGTGATCAGCAGCTGCGCAGAAGTGGCACCCGCGGCGATGTTCGGGATCTTGAACTGGGGCGCCGGCCCGGGGTTCGGCCCGACGGCGTAGGTGAACGCGCCCTGCACCGGATGGCCGTCGACCGAGATCGCCCGCCAGTAGATCAGGTACCACCCCTCAGGCAGATGCGGCCGCAGCGGGACGAGGAGGGTGTCAGGGTTGGCGGGCGAGCGTGACACCGCGGCCGTGGTCTCCTGCTGCCCGGCGGCGTTGGTGACCGAGATGATCGCGAATCGCGGTTCGACCGCTTCGTCATAGGTCAACTGCACGCTCGGGGGCGGAGCGTTGAGGATCCCGCTTGCCGTCGGCACGGTCCTGATCAGGTAGGCGTGCGCCGAAGCTGTGCTCGGTGCCAGCAGCCCGATCGCGGCGCAGGCGAGTGCCGCAACGATCCGCCCCCGGATGCTCACGCGAGCGTCCGCTGCTTCTCGCCGCTCCGAGTGGTGCTCACGAGCGCGAACCCGCCGGCGAGCAGCCCCAGGATGCCGATGATCAGCGCGACGATCGTCAGCGTCGAGGTTCCGCCGCCGCCGATCGAGCTGACCGCCTGGATCGACGCGGTCGGGTTGTCCGAGGAATCGGGTCCTGACCAGTTGACGATCGACCCGTCCGAGTACGTCTGCTGGACCCCGAACGAGTATGTCTGCGCCGAGGCGGGCTGGGCGAGGAACTGGAACATCGAATCCTCGCCGGTCGGGGTGTGCCCGCCGGTCCAAGTCACCTTCGTGATCACCGCGTTGTTGCCAGAACCGGACTGCTGCTGGGTCATCGTCCAGCCCGCCGGCGGCGGCACGAACGAGTCGATCCCGAAGCCGTTCGGGACCGTCATCACGATCTTCGTCGTCGCGAGGCCGTTCTTCTCGGTCGGGACGGCGAGGCTGTACAGCTGCAGCTTGCCCGCCAGCGACACGGCCGGGCTGACGCGGGCGTGCGCGGAAGCCAGCGCCGGGCTGATCAGCATGATCGCTATCGCGATCGCGATCGTCTGCACCGGCCTGCGGCCGAAGGCACGAGATGTCGTGTTCATGGATCTCCTTGGAGGTGGGCGGCGACGACGCGCGATGCCGCGCGTGTCGGCCACGCTGGATGGCTGTGGAGAATCGCGCCGCGGCTAGCGCACCCAGGTTCCGGGTGGCTAGGGGCGCGTTTAGCTCACCGAGGAGGTCCGCGGCCTGACCAGCCGTGGGCCAGCGGCGCCAGCCGCGGCAGCGAGACGTCGCGCAGCCGGGCGGGCTGCGCGGTCCGGGAGGCCCTGGCGGAGAGTAGGCGCGCGCGCCGCTTGGCGACCTCGTCGAGCACCCACAGCGCGCCGTGGAACAGGCAGGCGAGGATCAGCCCGACGCACAGTGCGGCGGGGATCGCCCACCAGCCGCCGTAGCCGAAGATCCCCGCCAGCCCGGCCGGGTGGCCGGTCGCGAACAGGCCCTCGAGGTACTCCTGGCACGCGAAGATCGCCACCAGCGTCGCCGAGCAGAGCAGCCACAGCCCGGTCAGCGAGACGGCGTAGCGGGATACCGTGCGGTGCCCGGCGAGCGCACGGCCGATCGCGAGCAGGAACCCGCCGGCGACGAGCGCGAGCAGCAGCACGAGCCACGGCACGACCGAATGCAGATACGAATGCCCGGTCATCCGCAGCTCCGCACCGTCGTTCCATCCGAACGCGAGCATGTAGCGCAGCTGGTGCACGGCGAACGCTGCCAGCGGGAGCAGCGCCACCGGAGCCAGACGGGTGCTTCGGCGAAGCGCTGTCGCCGCCGTCACTCAGCCTCCTTGGGTGTAGTGGGCGATGTCGGCATCCAGGGTTCCCTGCGAGTCGTACTGGCCCGTGTGCACGAACACTACTCTGCCAGTTGCGTCGATGAAGATCGTCGTCGGGAGGCCCTGCACCACGGCCAGCGAGTCCAGGGAGGACGTGCTGCTCGCCTGGTAGCTCGGGTAGCCGAGGGGGTGTTGGGCCAGGAACGATCGAGCGTCGCCCGGGGAGTCGCTGGTGTTGGCGCCCAGGAACGCGACGTGCTTTCCGAACTGGACCGAGGCGCTGGCGAACAGTCCGAACTCCGCCCGGCACGGCCCGCACCACGACGCCCACGCGTTGACCACGACCGGGTAGCCACGCAGCGCCCGAATCCTCGCCAGCAGGGCGGGCTCGGCGCCGAGCAGCTGGCTCGCCTGCCCGTGCAGGGCGGCCAGCGGGCCCGGGGAGCCGGCCAGCGCCTGCGCGGCGGCAGCCCCGCCCGCCGGGGCCTGCGGCGCGCGCGCCAGCGCCTCTCGCATGATGCTCACCAACGTACCGAGGCTCGGCCAGCCGGCCGTTGAGACCTCCCGGTAGTAAAGGAGCCGTCCGGTCGGTGAGACGAGCACGAACCACGGCTCGCCCAGCACCTCGTACCCGTCCGCGACGCGGCCGGTGCGGTCGATCGCGACCGGATAGGACAGTGGCCGCGGGAGCGTTGCCAGGAAGCCCGAAAGCGCTCCGGGAGACGGCTCGACGCTGCCCTCGTCGACCGCCGTCAGCGGCGGCAAGCCGGCCGCGGCGGCCATCGACGCGTACCGGTTCAGTGCCGTCAGCTCTCCCGCGAGGCCGGTCGTTTCGCGATTCCAGGTGGCGAAGAACAGGAACAGGTGCGCGGACCCGCCCGGGCCGAGCGTCAGCGTCCCGCCGCCGGAGCGTGGCAGCGTGACATGAGCGCTCGGGGCGATCCCGGCGATCGGCGCGTAGGACAGGCTCGAATGGACCGGTGGGTGACCGGGCAGCAGGGCAGAGGCCTCCTGCGCGAGCAGCTTGCCGACCTGGCCGACGGCGGAGTAGGACTGCTGGGTGATGAACACCTTCGCCTTGCGCCCCTGCGGGTCGATCACGAACAGCGCGGGGGTGTGGGTGATCATCCCGCGCTCGATCGCCGCCTCGACCGTGTAGGCCTTCCACACCCGTCTCAGCTGCGGCAGCGATCCGGTCAGGAAATGCCACATGTGCGCCATCCCGTGCAGCTGGGAATACGACATCACGTCCTCGAGCGAGATCGCCGCCGGGTTCGCGTCGATCCCGAGCAGTTGCACCCGGGACCCGGCACGGCCGAGCATCGCCTTGGCGTCGAGCATCGCCTGCGTGGTCAGCGGGCAGATCGTCGTGCACTCCGAGTCGTTGAACGCGAGCAGCACAACCTTGCCGCGATAGGAGCGAAGCGATACCGGCTGGCCGAACTGATCGCTCAGTGTGAAATCGGGAGCCGGGCCCGACAGCGGGGTCCCCGGATCGAGAGCCGGGTTGAACGCCAGATCGCGGGCTGTCGACGCGCCCGGTACCCGGAACGCCTCGAGCAGCACAACCGGTGTCGCGGCCGCCACCACGCCCAACACCGCGAACGCCGGCAGCGCCCGCCGCGGCGGGATCGCCGCAACACGCCTCAGCACGCCAGCCAGCATCGGGGCCATCGGGAGCGTTGCGCGCCGCCGCCGGAGCGCTGCACGCACGGCGAGGATCACGCCCACCAGCAGGAGGGTTACGCCTGCGAGCAGCGCTACCCGGCTGTCGGCGCTCCGGCCCGGTGTGGACGAGCTGACCCCAGAGCCGCCGCCGCTGCCGGTCGCGGCTGCCCGCCCCCGGCCGGCATGCGCTGGCGTTACGAGCCGGACGCCGCCGGACTGCGCGAGCGCCCGCACCGCCGCCCGCGTGGCATCGAACAGGCCCACGCTCGATCCCAGCGGGATCCGGGCGAGCGTGGCATAGGCCGCCGTGGTCGAGTGACCCGGCCAGTTAAACCCGAACCCGTTCGGCATCACCACGAGCAGCCGCTGCTTGTAAGCCAGCGACAACTCCAGGCCGAGGAACCGGGCATACGCCTGCGGCTTGCGCCACAGCGCGGTGACCGCGCCAAGGTCGGTCGGACTGGCGATGATCGCAACACGAATCGGAAAGCGCGCGGCGCCCGCCGCCTTCAGCAGGTCGCCAAGCCGTGCCTGCTGCTGGACGGACAGCCCGGCACTGGACCCCGCGAACAGATCCTGATAGACGAGCACATCGCTGCCCGGATCGCCGTCGGCTCGCGCGACCGACGCCATCGAGCCGGCGGCGAGCACGACGGCGAGCAGCACCCCGACAAGCGCTCGACCGCTCATCCTCTCGCCCCGCGAAGGACACTCACGGCAGTGGGAGTCAACATCGTCGAAATATCTCAACCCTGCATATGTTCGCGCCAACCACTGGATCGCCACAACCGTCAGGTGGAAGTCCGTGGCCTGCCGAGGCGCAGCGGCCGCGCGCGCAGGCTGGCGCCCCACGCCAGTGCGATCAGCACGAGTCCGGAGGCGAACACGGCCAGCGACGTCGCCGAGCCTGCGCCGGCGCCGGATCTCGATACCGCCCCGGCCCTCGCCGCCGCGGCGAGGCTCGCGGGCGACAGAGGGTGCCCAGAGGCGGCAGCGAGCTGCTCGATCGCGGTGATCGCTGCGCTCACGATGCCGGGTCCCGGCGCCGCTGGCCCCAGGCGCTCGAGCGCCGCGTGCTCGCCCGGCAGCGAGCGGCCAGCGTGATAGAGGCCGAACCCGTTCGGCATCACCACCAGCACGCGCGCGTCTGAGACAAGCGAAAGCTCAGCGCCCAGGAAGCGGGCGTAGTTGGCCGGTTGCCGCCAGAGCGCCGTGACCGAACCAAGGTCGGTCGCTGACGGGATCACCGCCACCCGGATCGCGTAGCCGCTGCGCGCCGCCCCCGCCAGCACCGCGCCGATCTGCGCAAGCTGGACCGCCGAAGCGCCCGCATCCGCGGGCACGAAGGCGCGCTGGGACGCGAGCACATCGCTGGCCGGGTCGCCGTCGGCGCGCGCGAGTGCTGGTCCCAGGGCCAGGCCCACGAGCGCCGCGGCGACGAGCGGGGCGATGCGAGACTGGCGGGCGGTGAGTCGGCAGCCGGAGATGAGCGTCATAGTTCTGCGCGCAAGATTGCGCCTGTGGACGATACGACCTCGATCAGCCGCCCGTGTGCGACGCGGCGTGCTCGTCGCGTTGGTTCTGATGGCCGCGGTGCCCGAAGTCGCGGCAGCGCATGGTCCCGTGGCCCCTGTCGCCACCAGCTACCTGGCCAGAGTGAGCTCAGTCCCGGCGGGCGTCGACGCAAAGGTCATCGACGGATACGTGCGGATGTGGCTGCGCGTTTCGCCGAGGCTGACGGTCGTGGTGCTCGATTACCGACACGCTCCGTACCTCCGCTTCTCCCGCTCGGGTGTGCAGGTCAATCTGAACTCGACGATGTACTACCTCAACCAGACCCCCGTCGCCGAGACACCACCCGCGGATCTTCGCCCGAGCACCCCGCCGCACTGGCAGTCGGTGAGCTCCGGCCACGACTACGAATGGCACGACGGCCGGCTCCAGGCGCTGGCCAGCGTCGCGCTCGCGCCCGGCACCAGCTACCTGGGCCGATGGAGCATCCCGCTGCTGATCGACGATCGTCCCGAGGCGGTCTGGGGAGGGCTTTGGCATGCCGATGATCCGCCGCTGGTGTGGTTCTGGCCGATCGTGGTGCTGCTGGCTTGCGTGCTGGCGTCCTGGCGCGTTCGCCGCCCCCGGCTCGACGCGCTCGTCGCCCGGCTGCTCGGGGTCGCCGCGATCGCCGCGATCGCGGTAGCCGCGACCGGACGCGGGCTCCACGGGCGCCCGACAGTGAGCGTCTTTCAGCTGATCGAACTCGGATTCGTACTGTCGCTGGTCGGCTGGGCGCTGGTTCACGTGCTCACCGCGCGCGCCGGGTACTTCACCTACTTTCTCATTGCTGTCGGGGCGGTCTGGGAAGGGCTGAACCTGGTTCCAACGCTCCTCCACGCGTACGTCCTGGTAGCGCTGCCCGCATTCCTCGCGCGCAGCGCCACCGTGCTCTGCCTGGGCGCCGGCGCCGGGCTCCTGCTGCTCGTCTTTCGCCTAGCCGATCAAAGCGAAGCGGGCGCCAGACGGCACGGGCGTGCGTCGTCGGCCACACCCGAGCTCGGTCCGCTCGAGGAGACCGACGACGTCGACTAGGCCAAACACGTCGTGCTCGCGGCAATCGCGGCCGCAGTGCTAGCCGGATGCGGATCGATGACTCGTGTGGGCTGCGCGGGTTGCGATGAGCGTCGGCTCAGCCGATCAGCGGCAGTGTGCGCGCCTGGTCGAGCTTGCGCAGCGCGTCCTGCATCCGCTTCGTGACGAGCTGGTAGCCCTCGTCGGGATCGCCGCGGGCGCCGCCGAGCTCCTTGCGCAGGTCGATCGGCGGGAGCACCTCGATCGAGATTTTCGCCGGCAGCGGGAGGCGTCCCGGGAGGTCGAGCACCGTGACACCCCACGGCGGGGCGATCTGGACCGGTGCGACGTCGATCCGTAGCAGCTGGTGGAGATGCAGCAGCCTGGCGATGTGCTCGCCCTGGCCGAGGAACAGCGCTGTCTCCTGGCCGCCGATCGAAACCACGGGGACGATCCGCACGCCGTGCTGTAGCGCGAGCCGCACGAAGCCGGTCCGGTGGGCGAAGTCGATCTCGGCGGAGTGCCAACTGGCGCGGTAGGTCTCGTGGTCACCGCCCGGATAGACGAGCAGCGCGGCGCCGCGCGCGAGCGCGCGCCGCATGTTCTCCGGCGAGGCCGGGACCGTCCCGTAGGGAGTGAGCATGGCCCGGATGCCAGGCATCTTGAACACGAGGTCGTGCGCGAGCTGGAAGAACTCGCGCTCGGGACCGAAGCGGTCATAGAACGCCTGCGCGAAGATGAACGTGTCGGCGATGAGCGTGCCACCCGAGTGATTGCCGACGAGCAGAACCGGTCCGCGCGGCGGGATGTTCTCCAGCCCTCGCACGTCGGCGCGGAACCAGATGTCCGCCATGGCGCGCAGCGCGGGCAGTGTGCGCGCGATGTACTCGGGGTCACGCAGCGCAAACGGGTCACCGGCCGGCGGCCTGCGCGCGAGATGGCGCGGGTCGGCGGCGTGGGCGACATCGGCCGATACCGCGCGGAGCATCCGCGCGTCCGCGGAGACCGCGCCGACCATTCGGCCGATCCCGCTGCCACGACGATCACGCACCACCGCCTCCTCCTGACCGGTCTTGACAGAGCCGAGCACCTCCTCGGACAACGCCGTGGGCTTGTCCACGATAGGCATCGGTACCTCCGTAACTCGGTGCAGCGTCGTTGGATACAGCGTCTTGGCTCTCCCTTTGTACGCCTCGCTGGCCGCGCGCGCATCGGGAGAACACCACGGGGCCCGAGCGGAAGACTACCCACGGGTAATATTACGGTTGCGTAGAAGTCTGTCGCCAGGGAGGACGGCGCGGTCTGACTCGTGCCGCGTTGACGCCTACGGCGCGCCTGCCGCGGTGAGAGCCGCCACACCTGTCGAGAGCTTACGCGGGCTTTCTCGTTCGACGGCGCGCGCGTGTCGAGGAAGGAACGCGAGTCGCCGATCCCGGTTCGTGATCAAGCGGCCACGGGTCGGCGCGACTCTGCAGCAGTTCGCTGAGCCCGATCCACGCGACGTTCATCAGCCTCGCGGCCATCGCTGCTTGGGATTCCTCGGGGTGATCCAGCCACCAGTTGGCCAGCGACTCGCCCGCGCCGACAAGAGCGTGAGCGAGCGGCTCGGTGCCGCCGATCTTCTCAGCGCTTACGCCCGAGCTTTGGAGGACTTCGTCGAAGAGAGCGGCGGTGCCGTCGGAGACGGCGGCGCGGATCCCCGAAACCTCGCGAGAGAAGGGCGCGCCTCGGGAGGCGAGTTCTCCGAACAGAACCGACCACTCGTCTCGGTTGTCGTCAACGTGGCCGAAGAACGCCAGCGCCGAGGCCCAGAGACGTTCCTCGGGGCGCTCGCCCGCAGCCTGGACAGCGTTGCGCATGCGCGCGAGCATCCGCTGGCCAGCCAACTCGATGTAGGCGAAATACAGCCCTTCCTTAGAACCGAAGTAGTTGTAGATCATCGGCTTTGAGACCCCCGCACCCTCGGCGATCTCCTCCATAGAGGCGGCGTGAAAGCCACGCTGCGCGAAAACGCGTCCGGCGACCTCAAGCATCTCGCGCTCGCGGACCGCGCGGGGCACCTTCTTGCGACCCCGCAGAGGCGAAACGGAGCGGCGCGGGAGCTCGGCTGACACGCCACCAAGCATAAGACGCCGAACCGCCGGGTGAACTTGCACCATTGTGCTACCCAGCTGTAATATTACCCGGTAGTAGCGTCATAGCTCGGAAAGAGAACCAAGGGCGATGACCGAAACCCAGGCCGCGTTGGACCTGGGGGGCTGCCGTCTGGTGTACCCGGGGAACGACTGGGGAGGCGCACCGGCCGTCTTCGGGTGGGGGTTGAGTGGTCCCGCGCCGATCGACGTCACGCTGTTAGACGCTGACCCGCAGCCGGCGGTGTCGGAGCGCGAGACGATGAGAGTCGGATTGGTCCTTGGCGCTGGTGGCGTGCTCGGCGGCGCGTGGCTCGTCGGCGGCCTGCGCGCCCCGCGCTGAGTATCTGGTCGGGACCTCCGCCGGGGCAATGATCGCGGGGCTATCCGCGTCGGGCGTCCCGCCTTGGTTCATGGTCGCGCACTGCGCTGGAGCGGCCGGTTCGGCGTGGGCTCTGTGCGCGCATTGCGATGCGGCGCGCCGGGGAGTACGGTCGTTGCGAGGCGCCGTAATCGTTGTCCAACGAAGGAGTACCGAAATGGCCTATGGCGTCGTGCATCAGTTCGCGGGTGGGACCGAGGAGCAGTACCAAGCCTCGATCGCGGCCGTGCATCCCGGCGAGGGGATCCTCCCTCCCGGTCAGGTGCTTCACATCGCCGGACCGTCCGGTGACGGGTGGCTGATCGTGGCGATTCACGACTCGAAGGAAAGCTGGGAGCGCTTCCGTGATGAGACGCTGATGCCCCGGATGAAGGCGGGGATCGACGGCGGGTTTACCGCGCCCCCGCAGGAGACGTCGTTCGAAGTTCATAGCGAGTTCCACAGCGAGGTTCCCGCCTGACGAGTGGCCTTGGGGGCGCCGCGGCACGTGTCCCCCGAGCAGCGGACCGCTTCGACACGGGGACGCCGATCTCGGCGCTCACGTGCCGAACGACACGACCTGCGCGTGCCGTATAGAAAGGCCGGCCGATCGCCCGGCTGCCGACTCTGCCGAGCGCCCCAGTCGAGCACTTGGCCGCGGAAGCCGCTGTCCGAGTACCGCTCCCAGACCCCCATATCGCCGAATCCAGGGCAGACGGACCGTCCGGAGAGAGACTGGCTTCGTCCACCGTCGGCGTGACGCCCCGGGGCGTCACGCCGTCATCTCGACGCCGGCGTCGCGGAACACCCGCATCGGTTCGACGAACTCCTCGGCCCAGAACCCCGTCGGATGACTCGTCCCATCGGCGAGCGTCCACGTATCGGCGCCAGTCAAGACCACCAGCAGCCTCGGTCGCTCCTCGTCGCCCTTGTCCAGGTTGTCCGAGAGCTGCTCATCACCTTGCTGCATTGCCCTCACCTCAGCTCGGCCATCACGGCCGCCGTGATCGCCTGGGCGCTCGCCGGCACGCCCAGCCCGTCGACGTACACGCTCGGCGTCCCGTTGACGCCGCGCCTGATCGCCATCGCCGTCACGTACTCGGCCCACGGGATGTACCGCCCGGCCATGACGCACGACCCAAAGTCCTCGTCGAGCCCACATTGGAGCCCCAACTGGACCAGCTCCTCGTCGTTGAGACCGTCGCTCCCCTCCGGGGGCTGGTTCTCATACAGGGCGTACAGATACTCGCGGAACTGCTCGCCGTCGGACGCGCAACCAGAGGCGGCAGCCGCGCGGGTGGAGTAGCGCGTTGTGGAGAGGCGATCGAGGAAACCCAGCGGGTGGTAGACGAGCGTGATCACGCCGCGATCGACCAGCGCGTCGATCATCGGCCCGCTTCGTTCCTCGAACATCCGGCAGAACGGGCACAGGAAGTCGATGTACGCGTCGACCACGGCCGGGCCGCTGCCGAGCACGATCCCGCCGCCGTTTGCCGCGGCGCCGGCAGGTACTTGATTGGGTGGGGCGATTACTTCGGGAGTGGCCATGTGAATGTGTGCTCCTCGGTCGTGGAGTTGCCCGCTCGGCTCCGGTTCACTGAGGTAGACGGCGCCTTGACTTGACCCGCGAGTCGACGACTGGCGGCGGCGTAGGTGCGCAGTACAGCTTGTCCTCCGTGGTCGGATCGGGCCTCTTGCTCCGCTTCCGCGCCTCTCGCTTGCGGACGGTCTGAATCGTTCCGCCGGAAATTTGGCATCGCTCCTCCGCTTTCGTCGGTAACCCGCACATCTGCGGCTAGGCCACAACGCGCGAGGCACAACCCGCGCCGCGGCGGTTGACGTGGAGCCGGAAGCCTCCTATCAGCAGTCTGGGATGAGCGAAATGGCTGACACTGAGATCACGCGGGCGTGTTGAGCGCCTGTTCATTGAGGTGCTGGCCGGGCAGGTCGACGGCGAGGCGCTCGCCATCTTCGTCGCCGGCGACGACCAGGATCACACAAGGCGAAGGTCATGCAACTCGTCTCCGACGGCGGCATGCGACTCGATCGATGCCGTCTTAGTCTCGTCCTCGTCCGTGTCGGTCGACCGGATCTCGTCGGTCTCGCCGTAGACGGCGGTTGAACGATCGGCTTCGCGCTCCGGTGAGAACGCGTCGACTCCGGCTCGGCCCCGTCGCCGTGCGACGCGTTCTCGATCAGCTCCGTTCCCGCGAGCTCCCACCCGTCCTCGTCGCCCTCGCCTGCCTCGTAGAGCGGCTCGAGCGCGGGGTCATCAACCACTCGCGACACCACGCCGCCGATGCGGGCGGCAGCGCCGCGGCGGCCTCTGCCGCCGCGACCAGTGGGTCCACTCGCGGCCGCCGCGAGACGTCACGATGAGGCTCAGGCAGGGCGCGATGCTGTGCGATGGCCTTCGCCCGGGCCGACTGCGCTTCCTCGCGGACGCCGTCTTAGGGCCAGCTACCGTGCAGACTGTTCGGGGATGACTGGCGCCGGGCTGCGCGCGCCCGAGCTCACGGTGAAGGCTGGCCCCCCTTCAGCCACCGCGCCGCGAACAGCGTCCGGACACCCCAGAAGACCAAATCGATGCCGACTAGAAGGCCAATCGCCCACGCGGCCGAACTGGGCAGGCTCGTGGCGATCAGGACGCCGAGGACGACCGACAGACCCCCGCTGATCGCCATCATCCACGCCTGCGTGCTGCGGCCAAGCTGCGCCGCCACGAAAAGAGACAGGGCTCCGGTGGCGAATAGCCACACCGCCAGGACGAAGGTGAGGGTCACCGTCCCGTTGAGCGGGAAGATGATCAGGTACAGGCCGGTGATCAGCGTCAGCAGGGCCTCGAGTCCCCTCAGGACAGCCCGGTGCGAAATCGCCTGGATGGCCATGGTGATGCTGCCGGCAACCAAAACCCAGCCGATGAACAGTGCGATGGTCACCGAGGCGACGGCAGGCAGGAGGATCGCCATCACGCCGATGATCAGTGCCGCCACCCCGACAGCGATCAGAACCTGGCGCACGCGCCGAAGCTCCTCACCGGTCAGGTCGGTGCCGAGCATCCAGCCGCCGAAGCCACCGGCGTGCGAAGCGTCCATATCCGGCTGCGGTGTCCAGTGCAGTGCCATTCATCCTCCCTTTCTCAAGGGGTCGAAGTAGCTACGTCGATAGGTCACCTCGTCTTGCCGGCAACCCCGGGCCGGCGCTGGCCCGCCAGCGCTCCGAAGGCACGCCGCGAGCCTCAGACGTCGAGCATGCTCTGAAGGTGGGCTGCGGCAAGTTCGACGTCGATGTACTTGCGCTGACCGGCGCGCGACTCGGCCGACAGGACCGCGCAGCGGTGGACGTTGGCGAAGTCGAGCGGGGGGTCTACTTTCGCTCGCCGCAGGTGGCGTCGCGCGCGGACGCCGCAAGCTCATCGCAACCACTCCGACCGAGGCGCCGATCAGGGACGCCCTCGGCTGACACCGCTGAACGCGGGCGCCCCGACGGTCCTCAGGGTGTGTGGCCGCCTGGGATCGTCGGCCAGTCTGACGCCCGCCCGACTGGGCGAGGCTCAGGTCGATGGGGCGGCGGCCGAGGCCCCGGCCTTGCCCGCCGAGTAGCCGAGGCGATCATCGAACCGATCGGCGCAGCCGGCGTGCCGGGATGGCACCAGTAGCATCCCGATCACGGCTTGGGCGACGTTCAGCCGTACCAGTTCGTTCCGTTCAAAACGGAGCTTGCGCCTGGCGTCCGGCGGGCAGCGGCCTAACCCCGAGCCCATGCCTGTGCTCACGGTGCCCGGCGTCGACCTCCCGTCCGGGGAGACAATTCCCACCCTCGGCCAGGGCACCTGGCACCTCGGTCAGGGACGTCACCCGCGCGCGGAGGAGATACGGGCACTCCGGGAGGGGGTCGATCTAGGGATGACGCTCATCGATACCGCGGAGATGTACGGGGATGGTCGCGCCGAGGAACTAATCGGCGAGGCGATCGCCGGCCGGCGGGACGACATCTTCCTCGTCAGCAAGGTGCTGCCGTCGCATGCGACGGAGGAGGGAACGATCGCCGCGTGCCGGGATAGTCTGCGCCGGATCGGCACCGACCGGCTCGACCTCTACCTCCTCCACTGGCGGGGCCCAGTTCCGCTTCAGCAGACCGTCGTCGGCTTTGAGCGGCTGCAGGCGGCGGGACTGATCCGCCACTGGGGGGTGAGCAACTTCGACGTCATCGATATGCGCCGGCTCCTGGGCCTCCCGGCCGGTGGTGCTGTGCAGACCGACCAGGTCGTCTACAACCTCGCGCGACGCGGCATTGAGCTGACCGTGCTGCCGTGGTGCCGTGCCCACGGTGTCCCGGTGATGGCCTACTCCCCCCTCGAGCAGGGGCGGTTGCTGGAGCATCCGGTGGTGCGAGGCGTCGCCGGCCGCTACCGCGTAAGTCCGGCGCGCGTGGCGCTCGCCTGGGTTCTCGCCCAGGACGGAGTCTGCGCGATTCCCGAGGCGGGAACCGTCGCCCACGTCCGCCAGAACCGGGCCTCGCTTGACCTTCGCCTGGACGAGTCCGACATGCTCAGACTCGACGAGGCGTTCCCGCCGCCCCTGACGCCTCAACCGCTCGAGATCCTCTGAAGTCCTCGGGTGCTATGCGCGAGCCGCTGCCCGCCCGCCGCCGCCGCCGCCTACCGCTGTCACATGCTCGGTCATCCCTATCCGACTGCTCGGTGTCATCGACGGGGTTTCACCCGCCAGCCCCGTGGAGGTGACGAAAGGCCCAAGCTCGTCCGAGATGACGATCATGATCATTGCTTCCGATAGGACAGCCCGCCACACACCGAAGTATCGCTGCTCTGGCATGGATCCCTCCTGGAGAACTGACTCGCTGCCGCAGTAGGTTCGCGCTCCGCAAAGACAAATACGCGCGGCTCGTCTCCGGGCGCACCGCACCCTCGCTGGGGGACGCTTGCCTCCCAGTGGCCGCGGTCTGTCTCCGGGTTTCAGCCGGACGAGCGACAGCCGCGCTCCGGAGCCGCGGGTCTGGACGGCGTCACAGCGTCCGAGCCGTAGGAGCAGGCCGGCCCGATCCTGATCACCTACAACGGCTCACCGGCGGCGCTGCGCGCCCCCGACCTGGCGACGCGGTTGCTCGCCGAGCGCCGCACCCTGCCGCTGGTCGTGTGGAAGAGGGGACTCCGACGCGAACTGCTTGAGGTCCCGCCTGTCCCGGGACTCCCGCCGGCCCAGATCGACTCCACACGGCGCAGGAGATCACGAGGCGCAGGCCGAGATCGCACGCCGGATCGACCGCACGGTGGCGCCATCGCGCGCGGAGCGGGTTTGGAGACGGAGGTTCTCGCTGTCGCCGAGCGCCGCAGATCGCCGTCTCAGAGACGATCGTCCGGGTCGCGTGCGAGCGAGACTGCTGCGCCGTGCTCGTCGCCGCCCGCGCCCCGCGCCCCGCTCGTCACAGCCCAGGCCGAACGGTGACCCGGCCGGCGTCGGCGGCATGCCTGAGAGCCTCATAATCCCGTTCGTTCTGATCGGCATATCCCTCGGCAAAGGCGCACATCGCCCGGTCGAACGTGTTCCCGGCGCCGAGATAGCTGCCAATCGCGACCGCGTCGCCTGAGCGCGCGTGAGCACGCGCGAGGGCCCAGCCGCACAACTCGCCGTAGCGGCCGAGGGCGTCCGGGTCGAGCACGTCGACGGGAGCAGAGCCCTTGCCGTCCCACAGCTGGCGAACGTAGAAGTCGCGGTTGACGCCGTCGATCCACTCGGTTGTCCGGATCCACCCCAGCATGATGTCGCTCGCCGCCTGCATCAGCCGCTGGCCCTCCACCACGCGTTGTCCGTGGTTCTCGAACTCGCTGCGGCCGAGATACGGCTCCAGCACCGACGCCTCGGCCTCCTTCATCTGCAGGAACAGCGGGTCGCGGTCATCGCGGCCGAGCATCAGCATGATCCAGGCCCGCGTGCCCACGCTGCCCACCCCCACGACCTTGCGGGCGGCGTGGATGTACCGGTATCGCTCAAGAAGCCTCCGCCGGTCCCGTGGCAGCGTGCGGCGGTAGTAGTGCAGGACGGCGTCGACCGCCGCCGCGAGTGTCTCCGGGTCGTCCGCGCGGGCAAGTGCTTCGATGGGGACGACCAGCGGCGGATCGTGGACGATCCGCGGATGCCCGTCCACCACCCGTGTGAGCTTGGCGAACGCACGCAGCGAGTCCTTCGCCCGCGCCTTGGCGATGTTGCGTTCAAAGTACCTGAGCTGCTTCCGGCTGACCCGCGATGCCCACTCCCGGACGATCTCCTCGAGGTCGCGATCGAGGTGGACGTACCAGAGTTCCAGTGTCCGTAGCTCCGCGAAGCTGCGCATGGCCTCCCGGTAGGAGCGCGCGACGGCGAGATCGACGGACCGCCGCGCAAACCCGTCGAAGCCGCGATCGCGTCCGGCGACCTCAAAGCTGGCGACCAAGCGCTTGACGTCCCATTCGAACGGGCCGGGGAGCGTCTCGTCGAAGTCGTTGATCCCGAACACGAGCCGGCGGTCCGGACCGGCGAATGTGCCGAAGTTGGAGAGATGGGCATCACCGCACAGCTGGGCCTTTATGGCCGTACGGGGCTCCTGGGCGAGGTCCCAGGCCATCACGCACGCGGCCCCCCGGTAAAACGTGAACGGCGAGACGAGCATGCGGCCGTACCGGATGGGGATCAGCTCCGGCAGACGGGTACTCGCCTGCTCTTGGAGCAGCTCGATCGGATCCGGCCTGGACGGGTGCGGTTCCCAACCGCCGTGCCTCGAGCGCGGAACCGCCGCCCGGGCCGCCCTGCCGAGCTCCCGCCGGTCGGCCGCGCTGGGGTGGCGGAGCCGGGCCCGGACCGGCTCCGGCCGCCATCGCGCACCAACGTCAACGCGCGCGCCTGTCAGCGCCGGACCGTCCAGGGCTCGATCACCGCCCAGGAACGCCAGGACGTCACCTCGATCCAGGCGCTGACCCGGCCCGGGTCGCGCTGAGGGTAGGCCCGTCCGGTGTAGTGCTCAGACAGGCGGTCGATGTCGGTGAACTGCGGATCCGGCAGCAGCTCGGCCACGTGTCCGCACAGCGTGACGTGGTGATACCAGTCCTCACGGCCGAGCACGGTGAGCGAGACCCGGGGCTCCTGGCGCAGGTGCTCCAGCCGCCGCCGACCCTCGTCCATGTTAACGAGCACACGGCCGTCCACCCACAGGTACCAGGTCGCCGCGGTATGCGGGCTGCCATCCGGCCGGATGGTGGCGATGACCGACGGGTTGGGCTCAGCGAGAAAGGCGACCAGGTCCGGCGGGAGGGGTGGCTTGGGCATGGCCCTTCGACGATCGCCGCTGACCGTTGTCCTAGGGCGCGGGCGAGGGCCGGGGGCCGATCGAGGTGATGTGCGCCCAGTTGACGTAGAGGACCACGCCGTCGATGCCCTCCACCTTGACCCGGTTGGGATGGTCGCGTCTGACCGCCTGGACGACCCCGTCCTCGGTCTCGGTGACCGCCGTCTCTTGATCGTTACGGAAGACGATCCGCGTCGCCATGCTGCACCCGGCCTTCGTCGATGGGGAGTGCGCTCGGTCTGTGTGGATAGGACGCGGGCGCAGCGCGTCAAGACCAGTGCGCGTCCACCCTCCGGATCGCCTGACCCGCCGACCGGCTGGCCTACAGATCGCCTGATGAGCTTCTATCCCCAGGCCGGCGTCCCGCCCCAGGACGTCGCGCCGCACGAGCGCAGCCGCGAGCAGCGCACGCGCCTAAACGCGGAAATCGACCGTATTTGGGAGAGCTGCGCGATCGGGCCGAGCGGATCGCGTACCGTCACGAGTCCACCGGGAGCGGCCAAGCCGCTCTGCATATGCAGCCGATCTGTTCTGCACACCGTCGCACCCGCCCCGCTTCCGGCGATATGGGGGTCTGAGAGCGGTACTCGGACAGCGGCTTCCACGGCCAAGTGCTCGACTGGGGCGCTCGGCAGAGTCGGCAGTCGGGCGTTCCCGCGGGGAAGCGGGTCAACGTTTCGGCGTCGGGCGAGGAGGCCGGTTGCCCGCGGGGGAGGCAGTGAATCCGTGGACGTGCCGGGCGGCTCGTCCGGCGCGTGGGGACGACTCCTCGAGAGGCCGGGGTGGCGTCCTCGGTCGCTGGTGAGCCGGAGGTCCCGTTCGCGGCACTTCCGCGGAAGACGGGCATCCGAGCCCGTCTCCCGAGCGGAAGTGGACGGCCTACGGGCCAGAACGAGCTCAGATGATCGGGAGGACGTTTCAAGTTGATTCCGTGCCTCGCACGCGGAGGTCCGCCGGCGGCATGGAGGTCGACTCACGGCGGGGCTGATCTAATCCTGCGGGTTCTGCCTGCACCGGTCACTCGTCTTCAGGGCCGAGTGCCTCGTCGACGGTGCGCCGGGTGTCGTCGATGCGGAATCGTCGCCGGCTCTTCGCGACGGTCTTGTCGCTGACGCCGATCGCGCGCTCGATCGCTCGGTCGCTCATCCCGAGTCCGCGGAGGTGCGCCGCCTTGGCAGCGATCTCCAGGAACGCCGGCGTTGAACCCGCGTCGACGATCGTCACGACAACTGGGATCGAGACCGCGGTTCGAATTCTTTGCGTACGCGTCCGCTGGTTGCAGCGGGTGCGAAATCCTTTTGATTTCGCCCCGCTGCCTGTTTAACGGCGGAAGGCCGAGGTCGTTCGAACGAAGGAATTCCCGCGGTTTGCGGGCGGCCGAAGGGTGCCGCTCGTTCACTCGATCGGCGCCGGATCTGGACCGATCAGACGTTCAGGATCTGTGCCTTCTGGGCGGCGAACTCGGCGTCGGTCAACACGCCCGCCTCGCGCAGCTCAGCGAGCTGCTTGAGCTGGGCAAGCTTGTCACCCATGTTCGGCGAAGCCGGTGCCGGTGCCGGTGCGGCGGCGATCGGGGCGGCTGCCCCAGCCTGCATCACGGGTCCCGCCGGCGCTGGGTGGCCCTGGGCGGCCGCATGCTCCTGCTGACGTGCGAGAACGCGCTCATGGATGACGTCAGCCGTCTTCACCGCCACGGCCGCTTTCAGCCCCGTCTTCAAGAGTCCCATCAAGTGTCCTTTCGTGGCAGTTCAAGCGGGTCGGTCGCATCCAGCTCGGCGATCAAGTCGCCGGCCGGAATCCGCCCGGCGCCGACAAGCCGCGCGCTGCTGCGGTCGAGCGCCGTCCACATCGGCACCGCCCAAACGTTCTCATACACGAGGATTCCGGCCAAGCTGCCCGGCTCGATCGCGGCGGCGACCTGGTCGATGTCCGACTGGTCAAGCAGACCAGACGACAGGCCCCACAGCCGCTCATCGAGCGCATCCGAATGCTCGACATCAGCTACCTCGATCTTCGACACCGTCCCGTCAGCGTCCTTGCCGATGAACAGGATGTCGAGCACGCGGACGATCCCGCGGTCGACAAGATCCATCAGCAGCCGAAACCCCTCACCGGTCACATGCCTCTCGGGCCACTCGACCGCGAGATAGTCGATCGGTCCCAGAATCGTATCTCCCAAACTCTCACTCCCTCTCGTGTCGAGAATCGCGCGAGCGGCGGCGCGCGCAGTCTACTCCGGTGCGTCTCACAGCTCAGACCACTCGACGGACGAACTGTCCAGAGCATCCGGCGGTCGATGGCACGGAACCTGCTTCGCTCCTGGCGCGCTACTGGGTAATCCGCTCGCGCACCTGCTCAGCGCGCGGAAAGGCTCAGGTGGGACAAACCTCGCGGCGGAACGGGGCGCCGGTCCAGTTCGCACCGTGGAAGAAGCCGTCGACGACCTCTTAGCTGGCGGGAGGGTGGTTTCCGGGGACGTCGACGACGTCGACCCCTCCTTGGGGCGGGGTGGTGGCGGCACTCCGATACCAGGCGAATGGTGGTGCTGATGGCGGCGGCGAGTGGGGTCCCCGCGGCGCCAAACGTTGACTCGTACTTGGAAGTGTCAAGTACGAATGGTTCCTCAAACTCGTAGGCCATCTCGGCCAGCTCTCGCATCATCGGGTTGACCGGCCCGAGGGTGCGCACAAGTAGCTTGGGCATCGAGCGCACGGCGACCGGGTGTCCGACCTGCTCGGCAATGAGCGCGACGATCTGGCGGGTAGTGGCGGTCTCCGGGCCAGGCAGGTGCCACACGCCTTCGGCTGCTCGATCGGCCGTACCGAGCGTCGCCAACCCGGCGGCGATGTCCGGGACATAGCTGTAGCTGTGCGGCAGGTCCGGGTTGCCGAGGAAGTCAGCACGCTTGTCAGCGGCAGCGTTGGCAAACACGCGTTCGCCGAGCGTCGACTCGGTGACGCCTGCGCCAAAGAAGTCCGATGCCCGCCCGATGGCGACGCGAACGCGACCGGCGTCGGCGGCGGACAGCAGCTCCTGGGTCATTGCCGCCCGGGTCTGCCCTTGACGGCGTCGCGGCCAGCTGGAGATCCTCGGTCATCGGCTTGCCCCCGGTGGGGCCGTAGCCGTACACGTTCTCGAGGCTCACCAGGAGCGCACCCTGGCGTTCGGCAGCGCTCAGGACCCCGCGCTGCAGCGGGGGAAAGCACTCCGGCCAGCTCGTGTACGGCGCGTTCAAGCACTGGTAGATGACCGCAGCGCCCGCGGCGGCGTCGTTGGCGGCTTGGGGGTCAGACGCATCGGCCGCCCGCCAGTCGACCCCGTCAACAAGCCTCGCGGGCCGGTGCCGCGATACGGCCCGTACCGCCAGCCCCAGGCCCGCCAAGCGGGCGCTCACCGCCCGCCCGACCTGCCCGACCCCGAATACCACATGAAGTCGATCCTCGCTCACGGCCGCGCTCCCGTGACCGCCGAGAATCCGATCTTGCTGCTCTCGGCCTGCGCAGCTCGCCTTCGAACTCCCGCGAGGTCGTGGAAGCCGGCGAGCGCGGTGCCGAGCAGGAGCAGGCCAGCGGCGATGCCGGTCGTGGCGACCAGCGGCGTGCCTGACATCGTGGCGACAAGGATTACCGGCCCGATGGTCAACAGCCAGCCAATCGGTCGGTAGCGCGGAATGTGCACGCGATAGTTGAGATACAGCAGCAGCGGGCCGATCGTGATCGCGATCGACGGCAGCACCCAGTCAGAGTGGCCCGCGGCGCTGACGAGCATCGGCAAGGCGAACGCCGCCGCAAGCTCGATCACCGTCGCCACCGTGATGTCTCGCTCGATCTTCTTACCCTCCCTGCTCATCGGCCGCGGCGCGGTTCCGGCCGTGACGTTGATCGCGTACGACAAGACTCCGATTACGGCCATGCCAGACGCCACGATCAGCACTCCAGACACGACGCCGCCGATCACCAGGCTGCCGCGGACAAGCCACAGGGCAGCGAAGGCCACCTGAATCAGACCGCCAACGCGCCGCACCCGCCTCGACCACGCTTCGGTGGGGGTCAGCCTGCCGGCCCCCGGCCCGTCGAGGCTGACATCTCGCGCGTTGCCTGCCGCCGACGCGCCCGTGTCGTACACCGCGACCGTAGCGTTGCGCTCCTCCTCGGGGGCCAGCGCGTCATGGCGCTGTTCGCTCACGATGACTGCACCTGCCCGAACGTGCCGACGTGCAGCTCCTCGGGATGGTCCTCGAGGTCGGACTCGCCCTCGGCGAACGTGCCACATGGACGACCGGCACGGTGACGACCATTCAGGTCGACGCTCCACGCCGGCCGAGTCATAAAGCCGGAAAATGCGCCCGCCGAGGGTTGAGGCGAAGCCCTACCGTCATACGCTGCCGGCCACGTCGCCCGTTCCGGAAGACCCAGCCCTCCGCGCTACGCCACGGCGCTCTGAGCAGGCCCGGACTCGCCAGTCACGCTCGTCCCCTTCGGCTCAGCGCGTCCCACAGCGCGGCGCCATGCCTCTCGTTTCGTCTGATAGCCGTCCGGGATCTCCTCTCCGATCGCCTCGAGGACCACGATCCATCCAAGCGCGTCCGCGTAATCACCGCGGTCCGCGGATTCCTGCGCCCAGCCAAGACTGCTCGCCACCGCCACGAGGTGCCGATCGGCCGCGCTGAGCCCAGCAAGTCGAGGCGGCGCACCCAGCCGCCGACTGTCGCCGAGCTCGTCCGCGCGTGCGTGGACGACGGAGTATGCGTCGCACTGGCCTGGACGGAGAGAGTCGGCAGGTCCTGCGGACACGGTACTCATGGCTTCGGCTCCTGACGGGTGGTGTTTTGGCGTCGACCACTAACGGTCTGTGCGCCTACACCGGCCAGGTGTCGAAGCCGGCAACGATCGCTCGCCGAGGAATGGGGCGAAGCTGGCAACGATGCTACTCCTCCTAGGGCAGGCATCGCCACGCCACCGCGGGTTCGACCGGTCTAGTCTTCTGGGTGTGGACCGGGGCACGACAGGGCGGGCGGGCGAGCAGCTCCGCGTGCTGATCGCCAACGAGCGCAAGGATCGTCTCGCGCTCGTGGCCGCGGCCGTCGTTGCCCTGGGCCATGAGGTGATCGCCAGAGAGATCGGCGTCGAGGACGTCGGACCTGTCACCGCTCGTGAGCGGCCCGACGTCGCGCTCGTCGGTCTCGGCGAGAGCTCCGAGCATGCGCTCAGGCTGATCGACAAGATCGTCCGCGAGGCGGAGTGCCCGGTGATCGTGCTCCTGCACGCCCCGGACCCGGACTTCGTCAGAGAAGCATCGAAGCGGGGCGTCTTTGCCCATATCAGCGACGACGATGTCGATGATTGGCAGAGCTCGATTGACATCGTCCTGCGCCGGTTCGCCGAGTATCACGACCTCAAGGGCGCGTTCGGACGCCGCGCGACGATCGAGCGCGCCAAGGGCATCCTGATGGAACGCCACTCCATTACCGAGGACGTCGCGTTCGAGCTGCTGCGCGACCAATCCCGGACCGCCAACCGCAAACTGATCGACATCGCCACTGCGATCGTCGACGGCCACATCCTGCTGCCCAAACATCCGCAGACCTCACCGCAACCCTGACCGGCGACGCGTTTTCCACCAGGTGACTGTCAGCCGCGCGGGGCCGCCCAGAGCAGCGCTCGCACCGGGTCACGGGTGAGAAAGTGGGTCGGTGCCACCGGGACAGCCCCTGCTCGGGTCCGGTGGCCGGGCTCGGCCGTGGAGCACGATCATGAGCGCTCGCCTTAACACTCGGCGTGCGAAGTATTGGGCGGTCGACCATCACGATGGGCAAGAGCGCGCCCGGAACCGCGGGCTAATGTCCCGGCGACCGCGCTGCCGTACCTACCATGACCGCCGGCGGACATGCTGTGCAAAGATCCATCGCAGGGCAGAGTTTGGACAGCGCAGCAGCGCGGAATCCATCCAACCAGTCAGGAGCGCGATCAATGTCAAGCCCTGAGTCATCAGACTCGCATCACGGGACGTTCGCTTCAGGCGAGTCCGACGCCGAGGCCCATCCCGAGGAGAAGGACGTCGGGACGTTCGCTTCAGGCGAGTCCGACGCCGAGGCCCATCCCGACGAGAAGGACGTCGGGACGTTCGCCGAAGGCGAGTCCGACCCCGAGGCCCATCCCGACGAGAAGGACGTCGGGACGTTCGCCTCAGGCGAAGCCGACCCCGAGGCTCATCCAGAGGACAAAGAAGTCGGACCGACGGGACGCAGCTAGCGTTGATCCGCTCGCGGCGGCCGCGTTCGCAACCAGCAGCCAGAGGCCGATGACTTAGCGGACGCTTTCGCGCGTCCGCTTCCGGTGCGATCCGTACCGGCACTCGCAAACCGCGCCGGCATCAGTCCGTGTAGATCTCGTCGAACGTGTCTGCGTAGCGCTTGTAGATGACGTTGCGCTTGATCTTCATCGTCGGCGTGAGCTCGCCGTCCTCCTGGGTGAGGTCGTGGCCGAGGATCGCGAAGCGCTTGATCTGTTCGACGTGCGCGTAGCGCGAGTTCGCGCCGTCAACCGCGAGCTGTACAAGGCCGTGAACATCGGGGTTCTGCGCCAAGGCGCCCATGTCGCCCGGCAACCCGTGCTCGCGCGCCCACGGGATGATCGCGTCGGGGTCGAGAGTGAGCAGCGCCACGGGGTACGGACGACGGTCGCCGTACATGACGGCATGGGAGATGAACGGCGATTGCTTGAGATCGTTCTCGAGGTTTGAAGGCGAGAGGTTCTTGCCCCCGGCGGTGATGATGATGTCCTTCTTGCGGCCAGTGATGCTGAGGTAGCCGTCCTGGTCAAGTGACCCCAGGTCCCCTGTGTGCAGCCATCCCTCCTCGTCGAGGACCTCCCGTGTCGCTGCATTGTTGTCCCAGTAGCCCGTGAAGATGTGGGGGCCGCGCATCAGGACTTCGCCGTCCTCGGCGATCCGGACCTCAACCCCAGGCAGTACGCGTCCGACCGTCCCGAACCGGAACGCGTCCTGCGTGTTGACAGTGCCGACCGCCATCGTTTCGGTCATCCCGTAGCCCTCCATCACCGGGACGCCAGCCGCGTAGAAGAACTCGAGGATCTCCGGCGCGATCGGCGCGGCGCCTGAGAGGGCCTCGCGCAAGCTGCCACCGAAGAGCGCCCGGACCTTGGAGAAGATGCTTTCCTCGGCGCGGTCGAACGGCTCGCGCAGCTGATCGGGCACCGGCTCGCCGCGCGCCTCCAGCTTGCGGACTTGAACGCCGAGCTTCACCGCGCGGCGGACGTCCTCCAGCTGCTCGGGCGGCACCTGTGTCATCGCCAGCGCGTAGACCTTCTCGAACACGCGCGGCACGGACGGGAGGTAGTCCGGATGCACCTCCATCAGCTCGGCGATGATCTGCTTGGTGTCCCCGCCGTAATACGCGACTGCGGCGCCAACCTGAAAGGCAGCCAGCTGGACGATCTGCGCAAACACGTGCGCGAGGGGGAGGTAGAGGTAGGCGACCTCGCCCGCAAGCAGCGTCTCGATCTCAAGGACGATCGAACACAGCGCCATTGCGTTGCCGTGCGAAAGCAAGCAGCCCTTCGGCGGCCCCGTCGTCCCCGACGTGTAGATCACCAGCGCGGGGTCATCCGGAGCCGCTGCATCGCGGCGACGCGAAAGCTCCTCGCGGTCACCGCCCCGCGTTGACACGTCTTCCACAGCAAACACACCTTCCACGGCGGCCCGAGCGTCGAACACGAAGATCGAGCGCAGCGCCGGGAGCGCCCCGCGGACTGCCTCGATCTTCGCGAGCTGCGCAGCGTCCTCAACAAGTACCGCAACCGCCCCGGAATTCCCGACCACCCACGCGCACTCCTCTGGCGAGTTCGAGGGATAGATCGGGACCACCACCGCACCAGCGCTCCACAGCGCGTACGCCGCCACCGACCACTCCGGGCGCGTGTCCGCAAGGATGCACACCCGCTCCCCGGGCTGGATGCCCCGCGCGATCAGGCCGATTGCCAAGCGCTCGACCTCTTCGGAAACCTCCGCGTAGGACCGGTCCCGCCACACACCGTCGCGCTTGAACCGAACGGCCAGGCGCTCACCGTGCTGCGCTCCCGCGAAGCCAGACAATTTCGCGACCGTCTTTGGTGCGACAGCGGTCTGGGTCATGAGCGCGCTCCTCCTCCAAAAGCTGCGGGCTGCTGCCCGGCAACGCCACGGAGCATGGCACGGCGAGCAAGGACAGCCACGCCTGAGCCGTGCGCCGACCTCGGGACGCCGACGCGTGGCTTGAGCGCGAAACACTTGAGCTCTAAACTGGATGGCGAACGACCTGGCACTCGGTTCGCTCGTCCCGGGGCGCGTCGGGGCCTCGAGGGAGGTTGTCGATGGCGGTTGTACCGATCCGTCGAATCCTGGATGCCGCGTTTGCGGACCGCTATGGCGTGGCCGCGATCAACGTGGTCGACGACCTCACGCTCGACGCCGTGCTCGCCGCCGCGACCGAGCTCGATGCGCCGCTGATCGTGCAGACGTCGCTGAAGACGGTCAAATCGATCGGCGCGAACGTCCTGTACAGCATGTGGCGAGCGCGTGCCGACGAGGTGCCGATTCCCGTGTCGCTGCATCTCGACCACTGCCCTGACCGCGAGTGGATCAGCATCTGCCTCGAGGCGGGCTGGAACTCGGTGCTGTTCGACGCGTCCCACCTCGACGTGGCCGAGAACACGCGGCAGACGATCGAGGTCGTGGCCGAGGCCGAGCGCTACGGCGCGCAGGTCGAGGGCGAGATCGAGAGCGTCCTCGGCGTCGAGGACGGGGTCGGCTCCGACGAGGCGGGCCACGTGCACCCGGTCGAGGTGTCCGCGCGCTTCATCGAGGAGACCGGGATCTACTCCTTCGCGCCGGCGATCGGCACCGCACACGGTCTCTACAAGGCGGCGCCGGAGCTCAGGCCCGAGCGGGTCACCGAGCTCGTCGAGATCCATCCGATCCCGATGGTCCTGCACGGAGGCACCGGCCTCACCGAGCCGCAGTTCACGGACCTCATCGCGCGCGGGTGCGCCAAGGTCAACATCTCGACCGCGCTCAAGATCGCGTTCGTCGACGCCCACCGGGAATACCTCGAGCAGAACCCGGGCAAGCACGATCCTCCGTCGATGCTCAGCCACGTCCGAGCGGCCGTCAAGCAGATGGCCGAGTATCACATCGGCATGTTCGGCTCCGCGGGGCGGGCACGGTCGCTGTCCGCGTCGGCCGGCTGAGCGCGGTGCCGGCGATCATCTTCGACTGCGACGGCGTCCTCGCGGACACCGAGCGCGACGGGCATCGTCCGGCGTTCAACGCGACGTTCGCCGAGGTCGGCGTCCCGGTCACCTGGTCAGAGGACGAGTACGCCGTCAAGCTGCGGATCGGCGGCGGCAAGGAACGCATGGCCTCGCTCCTCACCGACGAGTTCGTGCGCGCCAACGGGCTCCCGGCCGATCCCGACGGTCAGAAGGAGCTGCTCGCCGACTGGCATCGGCGCAAGACCGCGCGGTACCGCGAGATGGTCCTCGCCGGCCAGCTCCCCGCGCGTCCCGGCATTCGCCGGATCGTCGACGAGGCGCTCGCGGCCGGATGGACGCTCGCCGTCGCCTCGACTTCCGCCGAGGAGTCCGTCCGGGCCGTGCTCGAGCACGCGGTCGGAGAGGCCAACGCTGCGCACTTCGCGGTGTTCGCGGGGGACATGGCCCCGGCGAAGAAGCCGGACCCATCGATCTACGTGCTCGCGCTCGAGCAGCTGTCACTCGCGCCCGGCGACGCAATCGCGATCGAGGACTCGCGCAACGGCCTCCTCGCCGCGGTCGGCGCGGGCCTGCGCTGCGTCGTGACGGTGTCGAGCTACACGGTGCAGGAGGACATGAGCGAGGGGATGCTCGTCGTGAGCAGCCTCGGCGACCCCGAGGATCCCGCGGTCGTCCTCGCCAATCGCAGCGCGGCCGAGCCCGGGGCGCTCGTCACCCTCGCCGACCTTGACGCCTGCCGGACCCAACCCCAACTTGACAAGGAGGCTGTATGAGCGGCAACGCACTGACCCGGGGCGAGATGGTCGTGCGGGTGATCGCCCAGACCGCCGTCGACAACGAGACCTACTTCTGCGAGCTCGACGCCGTGGTCGGAGACGGCGATTTCGGTTACTCGCTCGCCCGCGGGTTCGAGGTCGTGCTCAGCGACTGGGATGCGATGGAGTACAGCGACGTGGGCGGTCTGCTCAAGAAGACCGCGATCACCCTCAGCAAGCGCATCGGCGGTACGTCCGGACCGATCTGGGGCACCGCGTTCCTGCGGGCCGGGGGCGCGCTGAGCGGCAACCCCGAGCCGAGCGGGGAGGACGTCATCGCGGCGATGCGCGCTTCGATCGACGGGATCAAGCAGCGCGGCAACACCGATCTCGGCGACAAGACGCTGCTCGATGCGCTCGTCCCTGCGGTCGACGAGCTGGAGGCGGCGCTTCCCGAGGGGGCCGCGGGCGCACTCGAGCGGGCGGCGACAACGGCGCGCACGAGCGCCGAGGCGACGAAGGGCATGGTCGCGATGCGCGGGCGGGCGTCGTACACGGGCGACCGCAGCAAGGACTCGGTGGACGCGGGAGCGGTGGGCATCGCGGTGATGTTCGAAGCCGTGAGCAAGGCCTGGCAGGAGGCCGAGCTGGAACTGGCCTGACGGTCAGGGCGGCAACCGGGTGGGGACGCGGGGGCCGGCCGCCGGCGGGCGTGTGCGTGGAAACAGGCAGGACACCCGAGAGGAGCAGAGGTGAAGAAGTTCGTCAATGACCCGCAGCAGTTCGTACCCGAGATGCTGAAGGGGGTCGAGCTCGCCAACCCGGGCACGCTCCGGTACGTGCCGGAGTACAACCTGATCATGCGCGCGGATGCCCCGCGCGAGGACAAGGTCTCGATCATCCAGGGCTCGGGCTCCGGCCACGAGCCGGCCCACGTCATGGCGGTCGGCAAGGGCATGCTCGACGCGGCGTGTCCGGGCGACGTGTTCGCCGCTCCGCCGTCGGACTACGTGTACGAGACGACGAAGATGCTGGCCAGCCCGAAAGGCGTGCTGCACCTGATCAACAACTACACGGGCGATCGCATGTCGTTCGACATGGGACGCGAGCTGGCCGAAGCCGAGGACATTAAGATCGCGACGATCATCATCGACGACGACGTGGCCGTGAAGGACTCCACCTACACGGTCGGGCGCCGCGGGGTCGCGGGCAACTTCTTCGTCATCAAGGCGGTCGGAGCCGCGGCCGAGCGCGGCGCCGAGCTCGACGAGCTCGTCACGCTCGGGGAGCGGGTCAACGCGGTCACCCGCACGATGGGTATGGCCCTCACCTCCTGCACGCCGCCGGCCAAGGGCTCCCCGCTGTTCGAGCTCGGCGACGACGAGATGGAGATGGGCGTCGGCATCCACGGCGAGCCCGGGCGCCGGCGTGAGAAGCTCGCGAACGCGAACGCGATCATCGACGAGCTGCTCGAGGCCGTGGCGTCCGATCTGCCCTACTCGTCTGGCGACGATGTCGCGCTGATGATCAACGGGCTCGGCGGCACGCCGATCTCCGAGCTGTACATCCTCTACGGGCGCGCCCATCAGCAGCTCGCCGATCGTGGGATCAACGTCACGCGCAGCTACGTCGGCGAGTACTGCACCTCGCTCGACATGGCCGGTGCATCCTTGACGCTCGTGAAGCTCGACGACGAGCTGAACGAGCTGTTCGACGCGCCGGCCGAGGTCGCCGTGCGCATCTTCTAGCCGAAGGTCGCGACCGAGTGCCGGCGAGGCTCCTCGCCGGCACGGCCGCGGCAGTTCGAGCGCCGCAGCTTGCCGAGGGCCCCCGTACCGCTGTTCATGGCTCGCCACGGTGAGACGATCGACAACGCCCATCGTCTGATCCTGGGCAGGCGTGACCCGCCGCTGTCGCAGGCCGGTCGCAAACAGGCGGCACGGCTCGCGGAGCAGGCCGCTGCGCTCGGGGTCGTCGCGCTCTGGTGCTCCCCGCTTCTCCGCGCCCGGCAGACGGCAGCGGTCGTCGCCGCGGCGATCGGCGTCGGACCCATGATCCTGGCCGATCTCATCGAGTCCGACCGGGGCGCGTGGGAAGGACAATCGGTGGCGCACATCGCGGATGTCTCACCTGATCGGCACGCCGCGTTCGAGGCCGGCGCGGTCGACTTCGCTTTCCCCGCGGGCGAATCACTGCTCGAGCAGGCGGAGCGCACACGCACAGCACTCGATGTCGTCGCCGCGGGGCCGGGGCCGGCACTGGTCGTCGCCCACGCCGGCACGATCCGGGGTGCGCTGATCGCGATGGGGCGCCCGGTGCCACCCGAGCGTGAGCTTCCCCACGGCGAAGCGATTCCGCTCGCCTGGGTCGCGGCCGGCGCTCCTGACGCATAGGGCGTTTGCCCGATGTGCCCGGTCGTACCCCGGCCGCATACTCGCGCCACCTCGGCGTTACTCGAAGACGCCGGAAACCAAAAGGAGGACCGGGATGCTCCTGGTGACGACCACGGTCGAGGACTTCGACCGCTTCACGAATGTCTTCTCCACCGAGGGTGCAGAGAAGCGCAAGCAGCACGGCTCCAAGGGCGCGCTCGTGTTCCGCGACCCCAACGAGGGCGACCGGGTCTGGGCGATCTTCGACTGGGATCTCGACGGCTGGCAGAGCTTCGCGTCTGACCCCGAGGTCCCGCCGATCATGCGGGAGGCCGGGCACAAGGGCCGTCCGCAGGTGGCGGAATTCGGCGGCAACTACGAGGCCTGAGAGGCGAGATCATGAGAGACGCAATCAAGCTCGGCGTGATCGCCGACCAGACCGGGCCCCTGTCGGTCCTGGGGGGCGCCCAGGCCAACCTCGCCACGCTCGTCGTGGATGAGCTCAACGCGTCCGGCGGCGTTCTCGGCCGCCCCGTCGAGCTGCTCATCGCGGACAGCGCGTCCGACGATGGGCAGGCGGCGGCCGCGGCGGGCAAGTTCGTCCAGGACGACCGGGTCGACGTCGTGCTGGGCGGCATCTTCAGCTCGACGAGGCAGGCCATCAAGGCCGCTGCGGTGGTCGAGGGCGGGACGCTCTACATCTACCCCGAGCAGTACGAGGGGCAGGAGTATCACCCGCTGCTCTTCTGCACCGGCGCCGTTCCCGCACAGCAGGTCGAGCCGTTCATCCCGTGGGTGATGCAACACACGGGGGCACGGACGTTCTACCTGCCCTCGGCGGACTACATCTGGCCACACGTGATGAACCGGAAGGTCCACGAGGTCGCCTCGGCCAACGGCGGCGAGATCGTCGGGGAGGAGTACTTCCCCCTCGATCACGCCGACTGGGGCGAGACGGTCGACAGGATCAACTCGAGTGGCGCGGACGTCGTGTTCAACACGACCGTGCCGCCGGGGTGCTTCCCGTTCCTTGCGGCGCTCTACGAGTCCGGATTCACCAGCCGGGGCGGGCGTATCGTCACGACGTACTTCGACGAGAACCTCGCCGCCGCGCTGCCGAACGAGCACATCGAGGGGCTGTACGGGTGCATCGACTACTACCAATCGCTGCGCGATCCGTTCAGCCTGGAGCTGCTCAGCCGTTACAACGCGCGTTTCCCGGAGGGCCCCCACTTCAGTGCGGGCAGCGGCGCCACGGGCATGTACCGCGGACTCAAGCTCTGGGAGGCCGCCGTCACGGAAGCCGGCACGCTCGACCAGGCTGCCGTCGTCGCGGCGCTCGACCACGCGAGGATCGCTCAGGGCCCCGGCGGCGCGGCCGAGATGGTGGCCGGCCAGCACCACGTGCGGATGAGCATGTACATCGCCCAGGTGCAGAGCGGGACGCTCGAGGTCATCGAGAGCCTGGGGGCGGTCGAGCCCAAGGAGCAGCTGCAGACGGTGGCCTAGACAACCCACGCCGTCGGATGTACTCAAGGAGCCGCCTGCGGGCGGCTCCTCCGTTTGGGCGTGAGGACGCGGGTCGCGTGAAGTTCGGTGCTGAGGTTCGATGCCGGGCGCGGCGGGCGTCGCGCGGTTAGGATCCACCCCCATGGCGTCCGACGGCCGCGGCCGGACCGCAGCGCAGCCCTCTGCCGGCCAGGCGCCCGTCCGCGCCGCCGACGTGATCGGCGCGATGTCGATCGCGACCGACCTGGGCACCGGTCAGCCGCTCGAGCACGCGCTGCGGACGGCGATCCTCGCCGTCCGCCTCGGCGAGCTCGCGGAGCTCTCGCCTCCGGAGCTCGTGGACGCGTACTACATCTCTCTGCTGCACTCGTTCGGCTGCACGTCGGACGCTCCCGAGCAGACGGAGCTGTTCGGAGACGACATCGAGCCGCGCGCCAAGTTCGCACTCGTCGACGGCGGCAACCCCGAGGAGGTCGGCGCGTTCCTGATGGACGTGGTCGGACAGGGCCGACCGCCTGAGGTCCGTGAGGCGATGGTCGCCGAGGCGCTCGAGCACGCGGTGGAGATCGCGCGCTCGACGTTCGCCCTGCACTGCGAAGTCGCACAGCGCTTCGCCCGCTGGCTCGGTTTCGGACCAGGTGTCGTCTCCAATCTGGCGTACGTCTTCGAGCGCTGGGATGGCAATGGGTTTCCAGGCATGGCCGCGGGGGAGGCGATCGCGCCGCCGGCGCGCGTGCTCCATGTCGCGCGCGACATCTCGGTCTTCCTGTCGGCTGCGGGGCCCGCTCGGGCGCGCGAGGTGATCGAGCAGCGTGCCGGCGGCGCCTACGACCCGCACCTGGCCGCCCTCGCCATCGACCACTTCGACGAGCTGCTCGACGGGCTCGACGATGCGCTCATCTGGGAGCAGGCGGTCGCCGCCGAGCCACCACCGCAGCGCTGGATGACCGGCACCGAGATCGACGCCGCGTTCCGCGTCGTCGGGACGTTCACCGACCTGAAGTCCTACTGGTTGCGCGGGCACGCCGAGGGCACGTCCCAGCTTGCCGAGGCCGCCGCCTGGCGCCTCGGCCTCCCCGAGCAGGAGGTGGTCATGGTGCGCCGGGCCGCGCTCGCACTCGATCTCGGCCGCGTCGCCGTCTCGAACGCGATCTGGGAGAAGCCCGGGCCCTTCGGTCTCACCGACTGGGAACGGGTCCAGCTGCACCCGTACTTCACCGAGCGCTCGTTCGCCCATGCGCCCGCACTCGCGTCGATCGGCGAGCTGGCCGGTGCCCATCACGAGCGCCTCGACGGCGCGGGCTACCACCGCAAGACGCCGGCGCCCGCCCTCGGCCCGGCGGCGCGCATCCTCGCCGCCGCCGATTCCTACCAGGCGATGCGCGAGCGCCGTCCGCACCGTCCCGCGCTCGACGCCGCCGCGGCCGAGGCCGAGCTGCTGCGCGACGCTCAGGACGGCCGTCTGTGCCCGGAGGCGGTCGACGCCGTCCTCGCCGCGGCCGGTCACCGCGTCGCAAAGCGTCCACGCGAGCTTCCCGGGGGCCTGACGGATCGTGAGCTCGAGGTCCTGCTCGCGCTCGCTGCCGGAAAGACGAACAAGGAGATCGCCGAGACGCTCGGCATCTCCGCCAAGACGGCGGGACACCATGTCCAGCACATCTTCGAGAAGACGGGCGCGCGCACCCGCACCGCCGCAACCGTGTGGGCGTTCGAGCACCACCTCCTGCAGGCCGCGTAGTGTCGTGATTCGGAAATTCGTGAGCAGGCTCGGGAGCGGCTGGGCGTGGATGGCGGATGGCGACGATCCAAGTCGTACTGGTGGTCCGGCGGGATCGTCGCCATCCGCAAGGCGCGTCCAGACGCCGCGAGACTGCCACCGAATTTATGACTCAGGACACTAGCCCGGGCCCGAGGCTCAGCCGCTACGCGGCGGACACGAGCGCGAAGACCCGGCTCGGGCTGCCGGTTCCGCCGACCAGCTTCAGTGGCGCCACGATCAGCAGCGCGCCGGTGATCGGCAGCTTGTCGAGGTTGGCCAGCTGCGTGAGCCCCAGCCGGCCGGCCCCGAGAAGCAGGTTGTGCACCGGGAAGGACGGATCGAAGCTGTGGGCCGCACCTGCGTCGATGCCGACGGTCTCCACCCCAAACCCGGCGATGTCGCGCTCGTGAGCCAACCACCGGGACGCCTCGACGTCCGGTCCCGGGGTGATCGGTCCGCGGTCGCCGGCGTTGAGGAAGCGCTCCTCGTCGCCGGCCCGCGCGCCCCAGCCGGTGCGGAACAGGATCCAGGCCCCGTCGGGCACGCGGCCGTTCTCCTGTTCCCACCCCTTGAGATCGGCGACGGTCAGCAGGTAGCCGGGATCGCGCTCGGTCTCCGCCGTCTTGTCGATCACGCACGCCGGGCCAACGAGCGACCGTGGCTCGATCGACGAGACGTCGGCTTTGTCCCGCCCGGTCACCCAGTGGATCGGTGCGTCGATGTGCGTCCCGGTGTGCTCGCCGAGCGTGAGCGTGTACCAGGCCCAGGCCGGGCCGCGGTCGTCGTAGCGGCTGATTTCCTCGCGGCTCAACCGGGGCGTGTTGGCAAACGGCGGGGGGAGCTGGATGATCGGTGTCGTCTCGCTGAGCGGTTGGGTGAGGTCGACGATCTCGACTCCCCCGGCCACGGCGAGGGCATCGATCAGTGCCGTGACCGGCGAGGTATCGGTGTGTGCCATGGGCGCTGCCTGTCCTTTCTCACCCGCCCCGGAAGGCTTCGGTGAGCCAGTCCGCGGCGATCGTCGGATTGACCTTCGCGTCGATGACCAGGGGACCCGTGGGGTTGGTCAGCCACGCCTCGACCGCAGCCAGATCATCCACGGTTCGTACCGTCGCCGCCTCGGACCCCACTGCGCGCGCGACCGCGGCCAGGTCGGCCTCGGGAAAGCGGACGCGAGATACGTCGTGGCCCATCGGCTCGAAGTGATGGACCTCGGCGCCGTAGGCCGCGTCGTCGTAGATCACGATCAGGAGGTTGAGCCCGAGCCGTGCGGCCGTCTCGAGCTCCTGCAGGGCCATGAACGCCCCGCCATCCCCGACCGCCACCACCGTCGGCCGGTCCGGCTTGGCGATCGAGGCACCGAGCCCGCTTGCGATGCCCAGGCCGACAGCCTGGAACCCGTTCACGAACACCCACGACTGGGCGTCGGGGACGTCGAGGTACATCGACGGGTAACCGGTGAAGTGGCCGGAGTCGACGACAACGGCGCGGTCGTGAGGGAGCAGCCGATTCAGGCTGATGCTCAGCGTGCGCGGGTCGATGAACCGGTCGGTCGACTCATCGTCGTAGGGCTCGTGCTCCCAGCGGCGGGCCGCCAGCTCCTCAGCGAGGCCGGCGCGGCGCAGGCCGACAGCGCGGTGACCGCGTGCCCGCACCGCTGATGCCAGTGCCTCGGTCGCCGCCTTGCCGTCGCCGATCACGGCGAGATCGGTGCGGTGATTGCGCCCGATTGCTCGTGGGTCAGCGTCGATCTGGACCACCCGAGCCTCGGAGCTGATGAGCGCGCCGTGCCGGGTCGTCCAATGGTTGAGGGAGGCGCCGACGGCGAGGATGAGGTCCGCCTCGGCCAGCAGCTCCTGCGCCAGCGGGCTTGCGAAGCCGCCGGCGATGCCGAGCGCCCAGGGGCGCGAGGAGAAGAGGCCGTTGGCCGGGGCGGAGGTGCTCAGCAGCGCGCCGATCAGGTCCCCGAGCTCCTCGAGCGGAGCGCCCGCTCGCGCAAGGACGGCGCCGCGTCCGGCGATGATGACCGGGCGCTCTGCTCTCACGAGCAGATCGGCGGCTCTGCTGACCGCGTGCGCCGGCGGGACCGGCGGCGTGAGCTCCGGGGTGACCGCGCGAGTAGGCGCGGCCTGCGTCGGGGGTCGTGCCTGAATGTCGATCGGGAGCATGAGCACGACGGGGCGGCGCTCGGTGTGAGCCCGCTCATACGCGCGCAGCACGTCATCCGCCGCCGTGTCCGGGGAGTGGAGACGCTCGGCGATCGCGCCGACCGACTCGACCAGGCCGTGCTGGTCGATGCGAAAGTTCGACGTCAGCGCCGCCGCCGGCGTCTCACCGGAAAGAATGAGGACCGGGCAGCGACTCTTTGCGGCCTCGGCGAGGCCGGTCAGCGTGTTCGTCAGTCCCGGCCCCTGGTGGACGCTGCACACGCCGACGCGACCGGACACGCGGGCGTAGCCGTCGGCCGCGCATACGGCGCCGTCCTCGCGGCGCGTGGGATGAAAGACCGCGCCCGAGCGCGCAAGCGCATTGGTGACGACGAGGTTTCCCGAGCCCAGCACGCCGAAGGCGTCGTGCACGCCGAGCGCGCCGAGCGTCTCACCGACCACGTCGGCAACGGAACGAGCGGGTGTGGTGGCGGGGACCGTTGCAGGCTCTTTCACGTCGAGGCGGGAGGCTGTCCGTTCAGGCGCCCACCCTAGCGAGCAGTGCCCGGCCCGATCAGCGCAGTCGCTTCTCGAACCACCAGTCGGCGAAGGGTTCGTCGTTGAACGGTGGTATCTCGCGATAGCCCGCGGATCGGTACATACGGATCGCCTCGACGAGGGCTCCGTTGGTCTCCAAGCGCACCGACAGATCGCCGTGGTCGCGGGCGAGCTGCTCGAGCGCCTCGAGCAGTCGCCGGCCGATCCCGAGGCGACGAGCCGATTCGGCGACCCACATGCGCTTGAGGTCCGACGGGGCACCCGCGTGGTGCTTGAGCGCTCCGCAGCCGACCGGCTCGTCGCCCGCGTAGGCGATGAGAAAGGCGCCCGCGGGCGGACGCACCTCATGGGGCTCGGCGGTGCTGCCGCTCGCGGGATCGAATGGCCTGTCCGACCGACGGCGCAGCTCGGCGTAATAGGCACGCAGGCAGCGGCGGGCGTCCGGTGCCGCCGGGTCCACGAGCCGGATCTCGACGAGTGAACCGGCGATGAGACGTTCGACGGCGTGCATCGCGCTGAGGAGCCGCTCGCGCTCGGCCTCGCTGAGCGGCCCGAGCATCGACTGGGCGAGCTCGTCGCTGCGCGCATCGAGGAGGCCGCGCTCGGCGAGACCGGCCGGCGTCAGCCGCGCGACGCGGATCCGACGGTCGGCCGGGCTCGGCGCGAGTTCGACAAGCCCGTCGGCCTCGAGCAGGCGCAGGGAACGGCTGAGCTGGCCGGAGTCGAGGCGCAGGCGCGAGCGAAGCGAGCGGACCTCGCATCCCTCGACCCCGATCTCCCACAGCACGCGTGAGGCGCCGAGCGAGCGGGCGCGCGCGAGGTAGCGATCGTCGAGCGCGCCGATCCGCTGGGTGACGACGCGATTGAACCGCCGGACCTGCATGACACGCGCATCGCTCATGAACTCTGATCTTAGTCAGAGAACCGGGCGCAATCCGCGTTTCAGGCTGTGACGGGCCGCAGCGGCGGTGTTCGGCGCAGGCGCAGCGAGACGGTGAGCGCCGCCATCAGCAGGACCCCGGCCAGGAGGCTCACTCCCCTCCAGCGCCCGGAGCTCCAGGTCATTCCGCCGAGCGGGCCGCCGACCGTCGAGCCGACGTAGTAGGCGAGCAGGTAGAGCGCCGAGGCCTGCGCGGGCGCGCGGTGGGCGCGGCGTCCGACCCAGCTCGAGGCGACCGAGTGTGCGGCGAAGAAGCCGACGGTGAGCAGCGCGACGCCGGCGATGATGAGCGGCAGCGGCCGGGTGTCCATGACGGCGACGCCGAGGAGGGCGATGAGCACTCCGGCGGGCAGGACACGCCGGCGTCCGATGCGGTCGGCGAGGCGGCCGGCCACAGCCGAGGACAGCGAGCCGAGCGGATAGACGAGGAACACCGCGGCGACCGCCGCCTCGCCGAGGCCGTACGGCGGCGCGGCGAGCCGGAACCCGAGGCCGTTGTAGACCGCGACGAATGAACCCATGAGCAGCGCGCCCATCGCGTCGAGCCGGAGCTGCCCGCGGTCGCCCGCATGCATGGCGATCGAGTTGAGCGCGGTCCGGAAGCTCGTCTTCGCCGGCCGGTGGCGGCGCGAGGCCGGGGCCACCCGCCAGAAGACGATCGCACAGGCGAGGCTGAGCGCGGCGACGCCGGCGACGGCCAGCCGCCAGCCGCCGGCATCGGCGAGGGCTCCGGCGATCAGGCGGCCGGCCATGCCGCCGATCGCGTTGCCGCCGATGAAGAGGCCGATCGAGCTGCCGAGCGACGCCGGATGGATCTCCTCGGCCAGGTAGGTCATGCCGACAGCCGGAATGACCGCCAGCGCCGCGCCCTGCAGGGCGCGGATGAGCAACAGCACGGCGAAGCTCGGCGCCGCCGCCGCGAGCAGGCCGAGGAGGGCGGCGGCGAACAGTGCGCCGGTCATCGCCCGGACGCGACCGATCCGGTCAGACAGCCATCCGGCGGGGACGAGGGCGAGAGCGAGCGCGCCCGTGGCGACGGCGAGGCTCAGCGCGGAGCTCGTCGGACCGACGTGGAGGTCGGAGCTGAGGAGCGGCAGCAGCGGCTGGGTCGCGTAGAGGGCGGCAAAGGTGGACACGCCGGCGGCAAACAGGGCGATCGCCGCCCGGCGGTAGCCGGGCTCGCCGCGTCTATGTCCCTGGGGAGGCTCGGTCATCTCCATTGAACATAGGACGCCGAAAGCGTTGCGTCCAATGCATCATTGACAGCAGAATCATGCGCTGTCAGCATGAAGCGTCATGCAGATCCAGGAGCTTCGGTGGTTCGCCGCCGTCGTCGCAGATCCACACCTCACGCGCGTCGCCGGGGAGCTCAACGTCTCGCAGCCCGCCCTGTCGCGCTCGATCAGCCGCCTCGAGCGGACGGTCGGCGTGGCGCTGTTCGACCGGGTCGGCCGCTCGCTGGTGCCCAACCAATACGGGGTGCTGCTCGCCGGCCACGTCCGGCGTGCGATCGGAGAGCTCGACCGCGGCCTCGAGTCGATCCAGGAGGCGCTCGACCCTGAGCGCGGCGAGGTGCGCCTCGGGTTCCTGCACACCCTGGGGACGTGGCTCGTGCCCGAGCTCGTCAGCGGCTTCCGCGCCGAGCATCCCGCGGTCGGGATGCGGCTGCGGCAGAACGCCGCCGACCGCATGGTCGCCGACCTGCTCGAGGGCGACCACGACCTCCTGCTCACCAGCCCCGACCCGGAGCTGTCCGCGGTCCGCTGGCACCCGCTGTTCCGGGAGCCGTTGCGGCTCGTCGTCCCGCCCGGGCACCGGTTGGCTCGCCGCCGGCGCGTCGCCCTGGGTGAGGTGGCCGATGAGCCGTTCGTCAGCTTCCGCGAGGGCCTCGGGCTGCGGGCGATCATCGACGACATGTGCGCACGGGCAGGTTTTGCGCCCCAGGTCGCGTTCGAGGGGGACGACGTCGCGACGGTCAACGGGCTCGTCGGCGCCGGGCTCGGTGTCGCCGTCGTCCCGGAACGGCCGGGCAGCGCGCTCGGGCCCCGACAGCTCAGCCTCACCGACCGGCCGAGCACACGGACGGTCGGGCTGTGCTGGCACTCGGAGCGCCTCCGCTCCCCGGTGGTCGAGTCGTTCGCGCAGTTCGTGATCGGCCAGACCGCCGCCGCCGTCGGCGCGTGAGGGGGCGTGACGCGCGGACGGACCGCGACTCGCTAGCCCATCTCGGACGCGACGATCTCGCGCACGACGTCGACGAGCAGGTCGACGTCAACGACGTCGGTGCGCCAGTTGACGATCGCCGGTCGCAGCGCGACGCGGCCGCGGTACGTCGTCGTGCCCGCGAACACGCGGCCGTCGGCGAGCAGCGCCGCGCCGAGGCGACGGTTGAGCTCGTCGAGCGCGTCCTCGGTCCAGCCCGGGGGATGAGCGCGGAAGCAGACGATGTTGAGCGGCACCGCGGCGAGCCGCTCGAGCTCCGGGGCGTCGTCGACGGCGGCGGCGAGGCGCTGCGCGAGCGCGAGGTGCCGCGCGACCATCTCCCGATATCCGTCGCGGCCGTAGGCGCGGAGCGTCGCCCACACCGCGAGCGAGCGCGCGCGCCGGGAGTTCTCCGGCGAGCGGAATCCGAAGCTCGGGTGCGCGTCGTCGGCCGATGGGAGGTAGGCGGCGCCGACGTTGAGCGCACGCGGCAGCCGGTCGACGTCGCGAACGAAGGCAAAGCCGCAGTCGTAGGGCACGTTGAGCCACTTGTGGCCGTCGGAGGTGATCGAGTCAGCACGCTCCACCCCGTCGGTCAGCGGACGCGTGGCCGGGGCGAGGCGGCCGAACAGGCCGAAGGCGCCGTCGACGTGCAGCCAGGCCCCGTGCCGGTCGGCGAGCTCGGCGAGCTCGGCGATCGGGTCGAAATCGCCGGTGTTGACCTCCCCGGCATTGGCGATCACGATCGCCGGCTCGCGACGGTCGGCGAGCGCACGGTCGACGGCCGCGAGGTCGACCCGGCCGGCGTCGTCGCGGACGCAGCGCGCGATCGTGCCCCGCCCGAGGCCGAGCATCCCGATCGCCTGGACCGCGCTCGGATGGACGTAGCCGCTGGTGACGATCAGCGGCGGCCGCACGCCGGCGAGCCCGAGCTCGTCGATGTCGACGCCGATCTGCTCGCCGTACCAGGTACGCGCCGCGGCGAGCGCGACGAAGTTCGCCATCGTCGCCCCGGTGGTGAGGACGCCGCCGAACTCGGCGGGGAGCTCGAACAGCTGGCGCAGCCAGTCGGTCGCCACCTGCTCGAGCCGCGAGGCGAACGGCGACGACGCCCAGGCGAACGCGACCTGGTCGTAGGCTGAGGTCAGCCAGTCCGCGCCGAGCGCGGCGGGGGTTCCGCCGCCCATGACGAAGTGGAAGAAGCGCGGCCCGCTCGAGCGCGTGGCCGTGGCACGAGCCCGGCCGGCGAGCGCGGCGAGGGTCGTGATCGTCCCATCCCCGGCCTCGGGCATCGGGTCGCTCCAGTGCTCGATCGCCGCCTCGGCCCCGGGGCGGACGACGCGATCGTCATCGATCGTCTCGAGGTAGCGCCGGGCCTCGTCAAAGGCGAGCCGCAGGGCGGCGTCGAGCTCGTCGCGCTCAGCCAAGGGGTCGGCCACGGGATGATCCTCTCAGACCCGAGATCCTGCCGGCGCGGGCATCACGGCTGGCGGGCGCGCGCTCCGGCTGCGCCTGCCGCCTCGGCTGCGCTTCCCGCCTCGACTGCGCTTTCCGCCTCGGCTGCACTCGCCGCCTCGGCTGCGTTCGCCCGGGCCGCGTCGCGCGACGCTCGCCGGGCGCTGGCCATCGACGTCTGCGGCGCGTCGAGCACGAGCGTGTGCGCGAGCCAGTCGGGCAGAGGCCGGCGTCCCACGAGGACGGGCACGTAGCCGAGGAACAGCATCAGCATCGCGGCGTTCATCCCCAGCCAGCGGATCAGGGCCCGCAATGGCTTTATCTTGCCGCCGCGGGCCGGCACGAGCCGGATCTGCATGATCCGAGCCCCTGGCGTCTGCCCGGCGACCGACCAGAAGACGACGAAGTAGGCCGCGGCCCACACGGCGTAGACCACGGCGGCAACCGGTTTGAGGGCCGACGCCGAACTCTTCGAGACCGGAAACATCGACAGGATGAGCTCGACGCCGATGCCGGTCATGATCGCGACGAGGTTGACGAGCACCGCGTCGAGGATCCACGCGATCGCGCGCGTCATTGCCCCCACGGGGCCAGTGCTCGCCGCGCGGGTGACCTCAACCGTCGGGCCGCCCTGAGGCGGCTGAGCCACACCGGTCGTCATGAAGATCAGATTCGAGCTTGGCTGCGGCCGGCCCTGCTGCCATCACCCGTTTTGGGCGATGACCGAGCCCGGCTTGGCAGGCTGACTGTGTCCGATGGCCGCGCCGTCTCCGATCGCCACCGCCACCGGCGCGCCGCCGGCGTTCCACCTGCTGGCCAAGCCGACCGGCGCGGTGTGCAACCTCGACTGCGCGTACTGCTTCTTCCTCTCCAAGGAGATGCTCTACCCGGGCAGCCGCTTCCGGATGGCCGACGAGCTGCTCGAGACCTACGTCCGCCAGCTGATCGAAGCGCACGCGCGCGTGCCGGTCGTGCAGGTCGCGTGGCAGGGCGGTGAGCCGACGCTGATGGGACTCGATTTCTTCCGTCGCTCGGTCGCGCTCGTCGATCAGTGCCTGCGGCCGGGTCAGCGGGCCGAGTACACGATCCAGACCAACGGCACCAAGATCGATCCGGAGTGGGCGGCGTTCTTCAAGGAGAACGACTTCCTGGTCGGGATCTCGATCGACGGCCCGCGGGAGATCCATGACACGTTCCGGGTGACGAAGGGCGGTCGCGGCAGCTTCGAGCAGGTGATGCGCGGACTCGGGCACCTCCGGGCGGCCGAGGCTGAGTACAACGTGCTCACGACCGTGCACGGGGCCAACCAGGCCCGCGGACGGGAGGTGTACCGCTTCCTGCGCGACGATTGCGGCGCGCGGTTCATGCAGTTCATCCCGATCATCGAGCGGGTGGCGGAGGCGGCCGGGGACGGGACCGTGCCATGGTCCTCGTGGCGTGACCGGCCGCTCTACGTGCAGGATGGTGAGGTCGTGACTGGACGCTCGGTGAGCGCGGAGGGCTACGGGCGCTTTCTCATCGACGTCTTCGAGGAGTGGGTCCGTCACGACGTCGCCTCGGTCTACGTCCAGATGTTCGACACCGCGCTCGCCAACTGGGTCGGCGAGTCGCCCGGCTTGTGCGTGCATTGCGAGACGTGCGGGCTCGCGCTCGCGCTCGAGCACACCGGCGACGTGTACTCGTGCGATCACTTCGTCGAACCGCGCTACCTGCTCGGCAACATCCGTGAGCGGCATCTCGTCGACCTCGTCGCCTCCGAGCAACAGCGCGACTTCGGCCTCGCCAAGCGGGACACGCTGCCGCAGTATTGCCGCGAATGCGACGTGCGCTTCGCCTGCCACGGCGGGTGTCCGAAGGACCGCTTCACGACCACGCCCGACGGCGAGCCGGGACTCAACTATCTCTGCCCGTCGTTCAAGCGCTTCTTCCACCACGTTCAGGAGCCGATGCGGACGATGGCCGAGCTGCTCGCCGCCGAACGAGCCCCGGCCGAGATCATGGACGCCTGCCGGGCGGCTGATTTGCGGCGCGGGCGCAACGACCCGTGCCCGTGCGGGAGCGGGCGCAAGTGGAAGCAGTGCCACGGCGGCGCCGTCCCGCATTCGGCGGGCGCCGTCGGTCCGAGCGACTGAATACCCTCGCGCCGTGGGCGATCGATGACCGCGCGCCGCGTCGCCGGGCTGCTCCTGGCCGTCGCGCTGCTCGCGCGGGTCGCGTTCATGCTCGCGACGCCGGGCTACACCCCGCAGCTCGATCCCCACGACTATCTACGCCTCGGGACGCACATCGCGCAGACCGGCGTGTATCCCGACGCACACGTCTGGGTGACCCGGCGGGGCTGCCCCTCGGTGACAGGGCTGCCGCGCACGCCCTGCGTATCCGCGCCCGGGCGCCCGGGCGCCCACCTCGTCTCACGCCCGACCGCGTACCGGCCGCCGGCGTATCCCTACGCGCTCGCGGTCCCGGTGCTGCTCGCGAAGTGGCTCGGCGGCAGCCCACTGGACTACGCCCGGGCCTTCCAGATCCTCCTCGGGGTGCTCGACGTCGGCCTCATCGGCCTGCTCGGCGCGATGGTCTGGGGGCGCGCGGTCGCCCTTGTCGCCGCCGGCGTGGCCGCGGTCTACATGCCGCTCATCCTCGCCTCCGGGACACTCATCTCCGAGGTCCTCTACGTCGCCTTGATGCTGGGCGCCCTCTGTGCGGTGCTGCGCTGGCGCGAGCGTAAGCGCGGGGGGGCGGCCTGGCTGATCCTCGCCGGCGTGCTCGCGGGGCTGTCGGCGCTGACCCGCAGCAACGGCCTCGTCGTCGTGATCGGCGTGGCCGCGCTCGCCGCGACGAGTGGGCACTACCGCGGCCGGTCCCGTCGCCCGCTCCGCAGCGGCCGCGACGCCGTCGCCGTGCTCGCCGTCGCCGTCCTCGTCATCGGCGGCTGGACGCTCCGCAACGCCGTCGTCCTGCACCAGTTCGTCCCGATCAGCACCGAGAGCGGTGGCACGCTGGTCGGGACCTACAACGCGACCTCGCGCGCCGATCGCGCCGAGCCGGCGACCTGGCTCGGCCTCTCGCACATCCACGGCCTGCACCGCTTCTACCTCGAGCAGGGCGCGCACGCCGAGACGACGGTCGACGCGGCGCTCCGCCATGACGCGGTCAGCTTCGTGACCGGGCATCCCACCTATCTGGCCAGCGTGTTCTGGCACAACACGATCCGCCTGTTCGATCTCACCGGCTTTGCCCGGGTGCGCTTCGGCGCCGCCACGATCGACCTGCCGCCGAAGCCCGCGGTGGCCGGCGCGATCATGTTCTACGTCGTCGGTCTGCTCGCGCTCGTCGGCGCATTCCTGCCGGCGGCGCGGCGCGCGCCGGGCGCACTGTGGCTCGTGCCACTGCTCCAGTTCATCGCCACGGTGTTCGTGATCACCGAGACGCCCCGGTTCCGGACGGCGCTCGAGCCGTTCATCGTGCTGCTCGCCGCGCTCACGCTCACGCAGCTGGGTGCGCTCGCCGTCCGCGGACGCGCACGAGCGACGGCACGCACATGAGGACGGCGCCGGCGAGGGCCGCCAGCAGGGCCCAGGTGATGCCCGGCGGGGCGAAGCTGAACTGGACGCGGTGTGACCCGGCGGGGACGGCTACGGCCTGGAACAGGCGATCGACCCGGCGGACCGGCACCGCCCGGCCGTCGACGGTCGCGCTCCAGCCTGAGAACCACGTCTCGCGCCGGACGAGCACGGTCGGCCGCGAGCAGGAGACCTGTGCGCGCTGCCGGCCTTCGGGCCGAATCCGGCAGCCGGCGGCGCCGAAGTACGGGGCCGCGCCGCTGAGCGCGTAGATGCGCGCGGTCGGGGTGCGCAACACAAGCCGGAAGGTGCGCGGGCCCTGCGGCAGCGCCTGTCCGGCCGACGTGAGGACGTAGCGCGCCCCGGCGGCGCGATAGCCGCCGAGGTGGCGCAACAGCTCGCTGACCGGAACCGGCGTCGTGCCGACCCGGAAGCCGCCGGTACCGGTGAACAGACCCGGGTCGACGGCCGGATCGAGATGGGCGTGGATGTAGTCGGAGTAGGCGCGCGGCGGAAAGTCGTTGATGTCCAGCGAGGCAAGGCCGAAATAGGAGCCGTAGTTGGGCTGGATCGGTCCGAGCGTGAAGAAGCGCCCGTCGCCGAGGTGGCGCTCGAGGTAGGTGACCGGCGCGCTATCGACCGTCACCGAGCGCGGCGCGGCGAACTCGGGTACGACGAACAGGGCCACGGCGTCGATCGCCACGAGCGATGCGAGCAGCGCGATCCGCGTCCGCGGCGGACGGACGAAGGAGATGACGCCGGCGGCGATGACGACGGCCACGGCCCATCCGACCGACACGACGAAGTAGGTGTGGTGCGCGAACTGCCGGCCGAAGAAGTCGACGAGCACGCGAGCGTCGTCGGCGGCTGCGAGCACGACGGCGAGCGCGGCGAGCGCCGCCCACAGCAGCCGGCGCCGGTGCTCGGGCACGCGGGCGAGGTCGTCGAGGCCGAGCGCGGCGAGCACGATGACCGTCAGCTCGAAGGTTGCCGTGGCGTAGCGGAAGAACTGGATCCGCGCCATCGCGGGGAGCACGCCGATGACGTGCCCGAGCAGCGGCGGCTCGCCGTACATGCGGGAGAACACGAGCAGGCCGAAGCCGAGCAGCACGAGCCGCAGCCCTCTCCGGTCGCGGGCGAAAACGCCGAGCGCGGCGAGGAGCACGAGCAGGATCGAGGCGTAGCCCCCGACCATGACCCAGATCGTGGCCCGTGGATCGGCGTTGATCTGCCCGTAGACGTAGGGCATGAGCAGCTGCGCGAGCGCGTGGCCGCCGAGATGCTCGCTGCCCAGGCGTGAGCTCGTGTGGACGCCGATGTCGGCGTGGCTGAGAAATCCCTGCATGGTGAGCAGCACCGGGGCGGCGAGCAGCACGGCGGCAAGGCCGCCGAGCGCGACCTTGACGATCAGCGTCCGCAGCTCGGCGCGTGGGAGGCAGCCGCAGCGCCAACCGAGCCAGGCCACGCCCATCAGCGCGTCGATGTACGCGACCTCGGGAAAGCCGGCGTAGATCGAGAGTGCGCCGGCGAGCGCGAGCAGCCGCCAGCCGCCGGGTCGTCGCGCACGCGTGGCGGCGAACGCCCGCTCGATGCCGAGCAACAGCATCGGCAGGAATGCCACCGGGTTGATCGCCGCGTGGGCGAACCAGGCGAAGGTGCCGTTGAGGGCGAAGGCGATTCCGCCGGCGGCCGCGGCCCAGCGGGTGATCGACAGACGTCGCAGCAGCAGGTAGGTGCAGATGCCGGCGATGAGCTCGAGCAGCATCCGCTCGAGCAGCTGACCGCCTGAGATGGCGGTGAGGAGCGTCGGCGGGAACAGCGCCGCCGACTGCGTCTCGCCGAGCAGCGGCATGCCCGTCCCCTCGTACGGGTTCCACCACGGTGCCCGGAGGTGGAGGAGATCGACGGCCGCGAGGTGGCCGATCGCCTGCGAGGACAGGCCGTTGTTCGGATCGATCGTCGGCTTGCCGCCGAGCAGGCCCGGGGTCAGCGACGAGGCCAGACCGGCCCGCGCATGGAGCGGGTTGGGGTCGAAGAAGCCGAGCAGATAGGGAAGATTGGCCACGACGACCGCAAGCACGACCGCGCCGAGCGCCCAGGCGTCGGGCGCCAGCCGGCGACGGGACGCCGAGCGTCCCGACGGCCCCGAACGGCCATCGGGCTCACTCAGCGCGGGGGGGACGGGCGCGCGTTCGGTACCGAGCGCGTGGCTGTCCGGTGACGACACGGCGGCGATGTTACGGTCGGCAGGGCATCCTGGCCGACGGCGTTCATGCACCGCTAACCGGCGCGTTCAGGACACGCCGGACTTCATCGCGGCGACGTAGCCGCGGACGTCGGCGGCCGGCTCGGCGTAGGCGTCGCCGAGCGCCGACTCGATCGCGGCCATGAAGTGCTCGCCCCAGGCCGGAAGCTCGTAGTCGATCACCCGGAGGAACTCGAGCGTCGCCGCGAGGCGGATGTCGGCGATCGAGGGCGCGTCGCCACCGATGAACGGCTGGTCGCCGAGGAAGAACGTGCGGTAGGTCTCCAGCGGCTGGGCGAGCGCGGCGACGGCATCACGCTGCGCCTGGGCCTTGAGCTCGGCGTCGGCCGCCGAGGACCCGACCTCGCCGGGGTACTGGGGGAAGGCGAGGGCCGGATAGGTCGCCCGGGCAACGAGCGGATACAGCGTGCCGATCAGATAGAACATCGCGCTGTCGACCATCGCGCGCCGGGCTGGGTCGGTGGGGTAGAACCGGTCGAGCCCGTGCCGGTTGCAGAGGTACTGCATGATCGCGCAGCTCTCCCACAGCGAGCCGCGGGCGAGGCCATCCTCCTCGAGCAGCGGCGTGAGGTCCGCGGGGTCCTTGGCCAGGAACTCGGGCGTGCTCTTCTTGCCCCAGACGTCGACCTCCTCGAAGTCGAGGCCCGCGGCACGGACGAAGATCCGCGTCGAGAGGTTGTTGACGCTTGGCTTGAGAATGCTGAGGGTGTTGGTGGCCATCGGAGCTCCTATTCGCCGGCCGGGGAGGGGATGCCTGGCCGGTAGGGATCTTTGGGCGAACGATCGTCGGACAGCGACCCCTGCGCGCGTGCGACGAGCGTCTCGATCGCGTCGGCGAGATGGATCTGCGCGATGTTGTAGTCGCCGCGCTCGACGCGAATTCGGTGCGCCTCGAGCAGTACGTCAGCATGAGTGAAGCCGTGCGGCGGCTCGAAGCGGTAGGCCGCGAGCTCGATCAGCAGCCCAAGCGGATCCTCGAAGTAGATCGAGTCCATGAAGCCACGATCCTTGACGCCGCTGTTGCGGATCCCGCGCTCCCCGAGTCGCTCGACCGCCTGATCGAAGCTCGCCTTCGACACCGAGAAGGCGATGTGGTGGACGCAGCCGACGTCGGTCGGCGTGCGCTCGGGCTCGGGCGGGCGCTCGTCGTTGGTGAAGATGGTGATCAGACGCCCGTCACCGGGGTCGAAGTACAGGTGGCTCTCCGTCGGTCGGTCGAGGTTCGGCTGCTCGAACACGAACGGCATCCCGAGCACCCCCTCCCAGAAATCGATCGACGTCTGGCGGTCCGCCCCGACGAGCGTGATGTGATGAACGCCCTGGCTCTGCAGTTTTCGCATGCCTCGCCCTCTCTTCGAACTAGCGTCGCTGGATAAGTCTGGACTTGTACTCGCTCCGCTGCAAGGCCCCCCACGGGACGAAGCGGATGTTCGTCTGCACGACGAGCGCCGCGCGGATCCGCGCCCGGATCGCGTCGGCGAGATCGGCGGCTTCCGCGCCGTCCGGGCCCAGCTCGACGGTGACGGGGAGCGGTGGCTCCTGCGCCACGCCGCCGTCACGCGGCTCGACGAGGATGTGCCCGCTCACCATCGGGGCGAAGGTGCTCACGACGTCGCGCACCGCCGAGGGGAACACGTTGACTCCGCGGACGATGACCATGTCGTCGGTCCGTCCCAGACACTGCACGCGCGGCGAGGTGCGCCCGCACGGGCACGGTGCGGTGTGCACGACGACGTGGTCACGGGTGCGGAAGCGCAGCAGCGGGGCGGCGCGATGCCGCAGATGGGTGAGGACGAGCTCGCCGGTGGCGCCGTCCTCGAGCGCGATGGCCGTGCCGCCGGCCGGATCGATCAGCTCGGGGTGGACGAATCCCCGCGCCCCGAGGTGCATGCCCTGCTGGTGCTCGCACTCGCCCCACAGCGACGCGCCGATGTCGCCGATTCCCATCGCCTCGGTCACCGACGCGCCCCACGCCGCCTCGAGGCGGGCGCGGAACGCCGGCTCGCCGCCCCCGGGCTCGCCGGCGACGAGGATGCGCCGCACGCTGCTCGCGCCGAGGTCGAGGCCCCGTGCCGCCGCCGACTCGGCGAGGTGGGCGGCGTAGGAGGGGGTGAGCACAACCGCGTCCGGATGCAGCAGCTCGATGGCCAGCAGCAGACGCTCGGTGTTCCCCGTCCCGACCGGGACGTGGCAGACGCCGATGCGGTCGAATGCCGCGAGCGCCGCGCCCGCCACGAACGGGCCGGCGTTGTAGGTCGAGACGATCCGCTCGCCGGGGATCAGGCCGGAGGCGGCGTAGCTGCGCGCCGAGCCGGTGATCCAGTTCTCGAGGTCGCCGGCGGTGAGCGGGATGTAGCTCGGCACGCCGGTCGTCCCGCTCGTCGAATAGATGCGGGCGATGTCCCCGGGGGCCGCGCACAGGTGGGAGCCGATCGGCTGCTCGGGGGTGGCGGTCGCCCGCAGCTCGGCCTTGTCGGTGAGGGGCAGCGCGGCGATGGCCGCCAGGCCGCCAACTACCTCGGCCGAGGCGAAACCGGCGACCTCGAGTTTCTCTCGGTAGAAGGCCGAGCGCGCGAACAGGTAGGAGATCTGCGTGCGATAGCTCGCATCGTCGACCGCGGGCTGCTCCTCCCACGGACGGGTCTCGACCTCCGGGTCGAGGATCATGCCGGCGGCGGCTCCGGCTCGTAGACGATCGCCTCCTCGGCCGCACCGGCCATCAGGAAACCGAGCGGCTGTTGCTGCTCCTCGGCGAGATGGGCGAGCAGCCCAGCCGTGCGAGCGAGAATCGGGACCGCGCGCACCGCCGTGGCCGGGAAGCCGAGATCGAGCATCACCGCCGCGATCGGCATCGACACGTTCATCGGCAGCGGGCGGCCCCAGGCCTCGGCCACGCCCATCCGGAAGGCACGGGCCAGCGCGACGTGCGGTCCGCTCGCCCCGTGGCCGTCGGCGAGCTCGAGGATCCGCTCGGCCCGGGGGTCGACGGGGCGGTGAACCGGGTGTCCGAAACCGGGCGCCTTCCCGCCCGCGGCGTGGATCGCCGCGGCGCGCTCGCGGGCGACGGCGACCGGCTCCTCGCCCGCCTCGACACGCTGCTGCGCGAGCGCGAGCAGCTCGGCGCACTGCTCGGCGGTCCCCAGGATCACCGGGCCGCAGCCGAGGATGCCGGCCGCCACCGCTCCCTGGAGCGAGCCGGGATCGGCGGCCAGCGTCATCCGCGCGGCCACGTTCGTCGGCATCATGCCGTGCTCGGCGATCGCCACGAGCAGGAGGTCGAGGAAGTACCGCTGCTCGTCGGTCGGTGGCCGGCCCGTGAGCAGCAGGTGGAAGTACTCGGTGAAGCTCATGCGTCCCATCAGCTCGCCGCACAGGTCGTGCCCCCGCACCTCGACCCGGTCGGGGTAGGCCTGGCTGATATGGGTCACCGGTGGGCCGGCCTTGCCGATCGGCACGCGCTCAGCCCCCGGGTTGCGAGGAGATGGAGCCGTCAGCACTCATGCTGGCGCACGGGATCTTCATGGCGTGGTTGTATCGCAGCATGCGGTTGAGCGTGAGGATCGCCGGGCCGGACGACGCTCCGGAGATCGCGGAGGCGATCGCCGCCGGCTTCGACAGCTACCGAGCCTGGGCACCGGCGGACTGGGCGCCCCCGGTCTCCGACGCCGCCGGCCGCGAGCGGCTGGCCGTGGCGCTCGGGCGCGCCGATGTCTGGTGTCTGCTCGCCGCCGACGGGGACGACGTCGCCGGCCACGTGGCTCTGGCCGCGGTCACGGTCGAGGATCCCGAGCCGGCGCCGCCGGGCGTGGGCAACCTCTGGCAGCTGTTCGTGCGTCCGTCCTGGCAGGGCCGCGGCGTCGCCCCGGCGCTGATGGCGGCGGCGGTGCAGGAGGCGCGCCGCCGCGGGTTTGCCCGCCTGCGGCTGTGGACCCCGCAGGGTGCTGCCCGCGCACGTCGCTTCTACGAACGAGAGGGGTGGGCGCCGACCGGCCGCGTCCACCAGCACTCGCCGTCGGGCCTGCCGACGCTCGAGTACGGCCACTCGATCAGCTCGCAGCCGCCGGCATCCAGTCGCGGATCGCGGTGACGATCGCCTCCGGGTCCTCCTCCTGGATGTAGTGGCTCGCGCCCTCGAGCAGCACCGTGCGGTGGTCTTCGAACAGCGACTCCCACCGCTCGCGCTCGGCCGTCCGGAAGGCGAAGTCACGCGTCGGCCAGACGAGCAGCGCCGGGCGGTCGCGCAGGACCGGCAGGGCGATCCGGAGCTCCTCCAGGAACGGGCGGCTGCGGAGGATCTCACGCGGGAACACGTACGTCGGCGTCCGCGAGGCGGCGGTGGGGAAGGGGCCGCGGTAGGCGGCCATCACCGCCTCCGGCAGTGGATGGAGGTTGACGCCGGTGGGGATGATGCGCTCGACGAAGATGTTGCGGCGGTGGATGAGCTGGTTGCCGATCGGGCCGCCGAGGAGCCGCGAGAAGATCTGCGTGCCGAGATCGGTCTTCGGCCACGCCCACGTGTTGCCGATGACGAAGCGGGCGAACCGCTCCGGTTGACGTACGGCGACGCCGAAGCCGATCGGGCCGCCCCAGTCCTGCACCATCATCGTGATCTCGCCGAGATCGAGCCCGCGCACGAACTCGCCGAGCACTCGGCTGTGCTCGGCGGGGGTGAAGCCGAACCCCGGCGCGGCCCGCGAGAGCCCGAACCCGGGGTAGTCGGGCGCGATGCAGCGGAAGCGGTCGCGCAGCCCTCGGATGATGTCGCGGTACAGGAACGACCACGTCGGGTTGCCGTGGAGGAGCAGCAGCGTCGGGCCGCTGCCCTCGTCGACGTAGTGCACCGTGGAGCCCTCGATCGTCTCGAAGTGGCTCGTGAACGGATAGAGCGTCTCGTCGAGCCACGGCGGGCGGGCGGCGCTCATCGCCTCAGCTCACCATGAGTCGATGAAGCGGTGCGCGGGCTCGTCCGACGGCGCCTGCGCGGCCGCGGCCAACGTTGCCGCGATCACCGACCGGGTGTCGGCCGGGTCGATGACGTCGTCGAGCTCGAACAGCTGAGCGGCGTTGACCGCCTTGGCGTTCTCCTGGGCCGAGGCGGTGACGTCGCGCACGCGCTGCTCGCGTTCCTGCTCGTCCTCGATCGCCTCGAGCTCACGTCGCAGCGCGAGTCGCACCGCGCCTTCGAGTCCCATCGGCCCGAGGTGCGCGGTCGGCCAGGCGACGGTGAGCAGCGGCTCATGCAGGCTGCCGCCGACCATCGCCTGGGCGCCGAGGCCGTAGCCGCGCCGCAGGATGACGGCGAGCAGCGGCACGCGAAGCGCGGCGCCGGTGAGCAGCAGCCGGCAGCTGTGACGCACGAGCGCGGTGGCCTCGGCTGTGGGGCCGACCATCATTCCGGGGGTGTCGACGAGCGAGATGACCGGCAGGTTGAACGCATCGCACAGCTGTAGGAAGCGGGCGGCCTTGTCGGCGCCGTCGCTGGTGATCGCTCCGGCCATGTGCATCGTGTCGTTGGCGATGACGCCGAGCGGGCGCCCCTCGATCCGACCGAGCGCCGTGCACAGCTCCGGAGCGAACCGCGGTCGCAGGTAGGTGACGCTGTCCTCGTCGCACAACGTGTCGATGATCGGCGTCACCTTGTAGGCGCGGCGCTGACGCTCGGGGACGAGGTCCCGGAGGAGGGTCTGGTCGGGGGCCGGGCCGGGCGGGGTCGCGCCCTGGAAGTAGCCGAGCAGCCGCTTGGTCGCCGCCACCGCCTCCGGCTCATCGGCGACGACGACGTCGACGACGCCGTTGGGCTCCTGCATCGAGATCGGACCGACGTCGTCGGGGGCGACGTCGCCGAGCCCACCGCCGGCGATCATCGCCGGGCCGCCCATCCCGATCGAGGCGTCCTGCGTGGCGACGATCAGATCCGAGCAGCCGGCGATGACGGCGTTGCCGGCGAAGCAGCGCCCCTTGACGACGGCGATCCGCGGAACGAGCCCGGACAGCCGCGCCCAGAGGGCGAACGCCCGGACGTGGAGCGCAGAGACGACCGGGTAGTCGGTGTCGCCCGGACGGCCGCCGCCCCCCTCGGCGAAGAACACCGTGGGCAGCCGCATCCGTTCGATCAGCTCGAACAGGCGGTCCTTCTTCAGGTGCCCGACCGCGCCCTGGGTCCCGGCGAGCACCGTGTAGTCGTAGGTGAGCACCGCACAGCCGCTCCGCTCGCCGAACAGCGCGCCGTTGATTCGCGCGGTGCCGGCGATGAGACCGTCACCGGGCGTGCGCTCGATCAGCTCCTGGACCTCGCGGCGGAGTCGCTGGGCGGCGATCGCGAAGCGGCCGTACTCGACGAACGAGCCGGGATCGACGAGATCGGCAAGGTTCTCCCGGGCGGTGCGCCCGCCGGCCTCGTGGCGGCGCCGGACCGCGTCGGGACGGGCGGCGTCCTCGGTCAGCGCCCGGCGCGCGAGCAGCTCAGCAAGATCCTCGCGCTCGGCCGTCACCCGCGCGATCGTATCGGTACTACCGTTAGGGCAGCCAAGCCTTCCCCCGACCCGACGACGAGGACCCGACCCATGGATGACATCACAATGACCGCCGAGGAGCTCGAGAACGTGCAGCGCGAGCTGCACGAGCTGGAGAGCACGGGACGCACGGAGATCGCCGCTCGGATCAAGACCGCGCGGGAATGGGGCGATCTGAAGGAGAACGCCGAGTATCACGCCGCCAAGGAGGACCAGTCCCACCTCGAGACGCGGATCCTCAAGCTGCGCGCGCAGGTGCGCGGCGCCGTCGTGGTGCAGGCTTCGGAGTCGACCGAGGTCGTCGGGCACGGCTCGACGGTCACCTACACCGACCGCGGCTCCGGACGCGAGCAGACCTACCGGATCGTCTCGCCCAACGAGGCCAAACCGGGCGAGGGCACGCTGTCGGCCGCGTCGCCGATCGCGCGGGCGCTCGTCGGGCACCGGATCGGCGAGGTCGTCGCCGTGCACGTGCCCACGGGCGTGCGACAGCTGGCCATCGACGCGATCGCCTGACCGATTGGCGTCGGCCGTTGGGGCTCTCGCGCGCACCGGATAGGCGCCGGCCCACGGCGGGTAGCCGAATCTCATCACCTCGACGCGCGAGCGCGGGTGCGTCCCAACGCGGCGCCCTGCGGCGCGCCACCGATAGGAGGTTTGTCTATGAAGCTTGCATTGACGGTTCTGCGCACGGTCGTCGGAGCGCTGTTCTTCGGCCACGGCACCCAGAAGCTGTATGGCTGGTTCGGAGGACACGGGCCTGAGGCGACCGCTCAGATGTTCGAGAACGGGCTCGGCCTGCGGCCGGGCAAGCGCCATGCCACGGCGGCGGGCGCGGCCGAGGCCGGCGGCGGCGCGTTGCTCGCCCTCGGGATGTTCACGCCGGCCGCGGCGGCATCGCTGATCGGCGTGATGGCCACCGCGATCGAGAAGGTCCACTTCAAGAACGGGCCGTGGGCGACCAACGGCGGCTACGAGTACAACCTCGTGCTCATCGCCGCCCTGCTCGCGCTCTGCGACGCCGGTCCCGGCGATCTGTCCTTCGACCACATCGTGGGCACCGAGGTCAAGGGCCCGCTCGTCGCCCTGCTCGCCCTCGGAGCGGGCGTCGGCGGCGCCGCGTTCGTCACCCGCGTCGCCAACGACGCGCCGCCGGTCAAGAACGTCGCCCCGGCCGAGCCGGCCGCCGCGCCCGTGCCGGCTGACGCGCCCGCGGTCTGACGCCCTGACCGGACCCGCACGCCGGGCGGCTACGGCAGTCCGGCGTGCGGCACGTCCACCTCGGTGGTGAACAGCACGGCTTCGCGAGCCGCCGCGCGGTTGTGCTCGAGGAAGTCCGGCGCCGAGCACAGCAGCAGCGTGCGCCCGTCCTCGCCGCCGAGCGCGCAGGCGAAGCAGCCGAGCCCCTCGGGTGTGCGCACCTCGTCGACGATCTCCCCGCCGGGAGCGATTCGGATGCAGCGCCCACCGGCCTCGTCAGCCGCCCAGATGTGCTCTTGCGCATCGAGCGTGCAACCGTCCGGGCCGACCGTGATCCCGGGGAGCATCTCGGCCAACGGACCGATCGGTGGCGCCGGGGCGAGCTCCGCCCACGGCCGCCGGTCGCTGAGTGAGCCGTCGGTCCCGATCGTGAACGCGGTGTAGCGGCAACCGGCCGTCTCGCCGACGATCAGCGTGCCGCCGTCCGGCGTGATCACCGAGCCGTTGGGGAACATCAGCTCGTCGGCGGCGAGCGTCGCGCTGCCGTCGGGGTCGACGCGCATGAGCGGCGCGAGCTCGGGATCGGCGAATTCCATGAGATCGAAGCCGAAGCAGCCGACGTACGCCCGGCCGTGGGCGTCGACAACCATGTCGTTGAGCGAGCTCGACGTGAACGAGCTGAGATCGGCGTGCTCGCTCACCGTCCCGTCGGGCGCGCGTCGCAGGACGCGCTGATCCTTCATCGAGACGACGAGCATCGAGCCGTCGGGCATCCATCCGAGTCCCGAGGGCTGATGGTCGACCTCGAGCACGATCTCCTCGCGGCCGGCCGTGTCGATCGTGCTCACCGTGTGACGATAGAAATCCGACAGCCACCAGCGTCCCTCGTGCCAGCGGGGGCTCTCGAAGAAGGCCCCGCCGCTGAACAGCTGTTGCAGCTCGCCGCCGCTCACGATGCAGCGCTCGGCGCAAGCGCGACGGCCGCCTCCGGCGTCGCGACGTGGAAGCTGAAGCTCTCCTGCAGGTACAGCCGCACGACCTCGGCATCGTGGCTGACGTAGCCGATCGCGAGGTCCTGGCCGGATTCGAAGCGGAAGTCGCCGCCGCGGATGCTGAGGACGACGGCGCCATGGACCCCGGGCGCCCATACGATCGGGCCGCCCTCGAGGATCTTGGCGAGGTGCTCCAGCAGCGGGTAGCCGCCGTGCTCCGCGGTCTCGACGACGCGCTCCCACTGCCCGCCGCCGAGCGCGAGCCCGTAGGGCCCGCTGATGCCGTTCCGGAGCAGACGGTGCACCGCGGCGCCGACCGGCTTCGGGTAGCCCTCCGCGGTGTCGCCGAGCGGCACGTCGGGGTGCGGCGAGGCCTCGGCGATGCCCGAGATCGAGGCCTCGGACCAGCCGTGGAAGACGGCCCGGTTCTCGGCCACCGCGATCTGACGCGCGGCGGTGTCGAGGGCGTCGAGGTCGGCTGTCGTCGTGCCGCGGTCGATGTCCTGGAGCGCGGCCAGGGCGATCTCGAAGTCGGCCCGCAACTCGGTGACGGGAAGGACGCGCCGCTGGCTGCCGGACACGCCGTCGCACGGCGCGGCCCCGATCGAGGTCACGCGGCCGAGGTTGGTGGCCGAGTAGCTCCACCCGTGCGGCCCGGAGAAATCGACGACCTTGCGGGCCGCGAGGGCCGGGACGAGCCGCGAGCGAGCCTCCTCGTCGAGCTCGGACCAGCCGGCGTCGCTGATCGGCGCCAGTTCACGAAGCAGATGGTTCATCGTGCCGCTCCTTTCAGGCTCCCGATACCGAGCGAGCCATCGTCGCCATGACCGTCCTGACCGTTGTCGCCGGACTCGGCTTCGGCCTCCTCGCCGTGCTCGACGATGTCCCCGCTCTGGAAGAGCACGCCCTCGGCGATCTGGCGCCAGCGCGGAACCCGCCGCAGCAGGAATTCGAGGTCCATCGCAAAGTGCTTGAACTCCTCACCCTGGGCATCGTGCATGATCGCGCGGGCCTCCGGGTCAGGTTCGAGCGCGAGACGCTGCTCGTACCAGCCGATCGCCTCGGCCTCCTCGGTCAGCGACGCACACAGCCTGGCGAAGGTCCGGGTTTCCGGCGGGAGCTCCGCGGCCGGCTCGTGGTACTGGTCGAAACCCATTCGGTCTCCTTGTCGAGTGCGATGTCCAGGGTGCTAAAGCTAACGGGGAACACGATCGTGACCAACCAACGAGGAGGACGGGATGGCAGAGCGAGGAACCGTTCCCGGAGATCAGGTGCACACGCTGGCCGACGGCAACGAGATGCCGGTCCTTGGCCTCGGGGTGTGGCAGGTCCCCGACGGACCCGAATGTGAGAACGCCGTGCGATGGGCTCTCGAGGCCGGCTACCGGCACATCGACACCGCCCAGGCCTACGGCAACGAGGCGAGCGTCGGCCGGGCGCTGCGGGACTCGGGGGTCCCGCGTGAGGAGGTGTTCCTCACCACCAAGTTCTATCCCGCCCACGACGACCCCGAGCTCGAGGCCGAACACAGTCTCGAGCGGCTCGGCGTCGATCACGTCGACCTCTACATCATCCACTGGCCGCAGAAGGGCCCGACCTGGGCGTGGCCCGGCATGGAGCGGGCCCGCGAGCGCGGCTACACACGCTCGATCGGCGTGTCGAACTTCAGCGTCCGCGAGCTCGAGGCGGTCGGGAAGATCGCGAGCATCCCGCCCGTCGTCAACCAGGTCCAGTTCAGCCCGTTCGAGTACCGCCGGCGGCTGCTCGAGGAGTGCCGCAAGCGGTCGATCGCGCTCGAGGCCTACAGCCCGCTCGGGACCGGTCGGCACCTCGGCGAGGCCGCGGTGGCGGAGATCGCCGAACGGATCGGTCAGACCCCGGCCCAGGTCCTGATCCGCTGGTGTCTGCAGCGCGGGGTGATCGTGATCCCGAAGTCCAGCCATCGGGAGCGGATCGAGGAGAACGCGCTCGTCTTCGACTTCACGCTGTCCGAGGCGGACATGGGTGCGCTCGACGCGCTCGATACGACGGACGGCACCGCCGACGCCCGTGAGTCGAAGTGGTGGAGCTGACGGACCGGACGGGCGACGTGCGCGCGGTGCTGTGAGCCGCAGCCGGTGATCCGATCGGCCGCGCGCCCGCGGCCGATCGGATCGAGTGTGCTCGCTGGGCGAGGCTCAGCCCTCCGTGCGCTCGGCCTTGATCGTGGCCGCGGCCTCGCCGAGGCGCTGCGCCTCGTCCTTCTCGACGAGCGCCTCCTGCGCCTCGGTCTCGGCCTCCGCCTGCGCGTCGAGCGCCTCGAGCCGGGCCTTCGGCGCGTCCTGCTCGATGGCCTCTTCGACCGTGTCCTGCGCCTGCTGGCTCGCCTCCTCGCGCCGGTTGGCCTCGGCGGCGGCCTCGTCCTGCTTGCGGCGCTTCTCGGCCGCGGCCTGGTCGCGCCGCTTGGCGGCCCGGGCGTTGGCGTGCTTGCGCCGTTGCTCGGCCTGCTCGGCCTGCTTCTGGACCTGCGTCGCGGCCTCGTCGGTCGCCTGCGCGGCCTCGGCCCGCAGGTTCGCCGCGTGCTCGCGCTCGCTGGTGGCCGCGCGGCGCTGACGGGCCTCCTCGCGCAGGCCGGCATCGCCGGTCACGGTGCCCGCGACGCCGCGCACGGTGGCGTCGGCGCGGTCGACGGCGCTCCGCGCCCGGCCCCGGGGTCCGCCGCCGTTGCCGGGGAGCAGACTGATCGCGGCATCGAGTGGCAGGCGGACGAGCCGCAGCGAGGTGCGGACGGCGGTGGTGGGAATCGTTCGTACGTTCACGGTCACTCCCCGGGATCGATGGCGTCGGCGCGCTGATTGGCCTCGCGGGCTTTGCGCTCGAGTCGGATGGCACGCTGGGTCGCCTCGATCTGCTGCTGCTCGGCTGCGCGCTCAGACTGCTCGGCCGAGGCGTGCTCGGTCGCCTGCGCGTCGGCGGCGGTCCGGGTGCGCTGCGCGGCCTCCTGCTCGGCGGTCCGGTCGGCGCCGGTCCGGTCGGCGTCGATCTTGCGCTCGCGCTGCTGGGCTGCGACCTCGTTCTCAAGTCGCCGGCGCTCGATCTCCGTCTCGGTCCGCTGCGCCGTGAGGTTCGCCTCCTGCTGCTTGCGCCCCGCCTCGGCGGCGCTGCGCTGCGCCTGAAGGTCGGCGTCGCCCTGGGCCTCCTGAAGCCGGCCCTCGCGGGCAAGGTCCTCGTGGCCGGCGGCGTCGCCGACCGCCCCCTTCACCTTGCCGATCACCTTTCCGACGAGGCCGCCGGTGGTGCTTTCTGTGTCGTGCTGAGTCAACGGGTGTCTCCTGATTGCTTACCAATCAGGCTTACCCGGTGAGCCGCGAGGCGACGCGGGAAATGTCGAGCGGGTTCGACTGCCTTGGGGCGCCCGGCTCGCTCAGGGGGCCGTCAGCCGCGCTCGGGGGCCGGTCCGGCGTCGTCGGTCTCGCTCGAGCGTTCCTCGTCGCCCTCGCCGTAGACCGCGGTCGAGCGGTCGGTTTCGGCCTCCGGGGTGATCGCGTCGCGGGTGGGGTTGCCGCCGCCACCGCCGTGGCTCGCGTTGTCGATCAGCTCCGCCTCGGCGGTCTCGAAGCCCTCGTCCTCGCCGCCGCCGGCCTCGTAGACCGGTTCCATCGCCGGGTCGGAGGTCTCAGGCGTGACGCGGCCGCCGATCGAGGCCGCCTCGGCCGCGGCCGCCGCCTCCTGCTCGGCGACGAACACGTCGTCGTCGGGAGCGGCGTCGTCGTCGGGGGTGAGGGCGTCATTGCCGGTGGGGTCGCCGTTCTGCGTCGTGGCGGTGACGGGCGGCGACGGCACCGGGATCCCGGCCTCGGGTGCCGGGGCCGGTGTCTGCACCGGGACACCCGGCGGTCCGGACGGCCCGCGGTCGCCGGGCTGTCGCTCGGTGAGCGCGGCGCCGGCGATCTGCCCGGCGCCGACGAGCGCCACGGGGAGCCAGCTGCCGATCCGAGCACCGCGCCGCCGCAGGCCCCAGGCGGCGACGAGCAGCCCGATACCGGAGCTCGCGTCATTGATCAGGTGGACCGGCATCGAGGTCTGACGTGAGATCCCGAACTCGTAGTCGGTGAACGCGCTGCCGGTGAGCGTCGCCGCGCCGGTCGCCTGAAGCAGCAGCGTCGCCCGGCGTTCGGCGAAGGGCAGGACCTTGGGGGCGCCCAGGAGCAGTGCACCGGTCGCGTAGTCTCCGGCGCCGTGAAGTTTCGTCGAGATGAGCGGCATGGTCGGGTGCTACCCGCGGCGACGAACCCCAAGCGCGGCGCCGGGGCGCGCTGCGGTATGCGGAGCGAGACTAGTGGCTCGTTTCGCGATTGTCACCGGGGCCAGCTCGGGAATCGGGCGAGCCACCGCCGGCTCGGTGGCGTCGACGTGCTCGTCGAAACGCCGGCATCTGCCCGAGGCCGTCGACGGCGGCATGTCGCTGATGGCGGCCGAGGCGAACCGCCTGACGAGCTAGCCGAGCCGTCGCCGAGCGGCTGTCACCTGCCCGGACTTCAACGTCCTGTGTCGCTATCGCGCACGCGCTTCACACCGTGCACTCTGAGGAGTAATGTCGAACTTGTAGCTCAGTCAACGAGAGGAGAGGCATGAGCGACAGGGTCTCTGTGCGTCTGAACGTCAATGGCGTCGAGCACGAACTCGACGTCGAGCCCCGGATGCTGCTCGTGCACGCGCTGCGCGACCGGCTCGGATTGACCGGCACCCATGTCGGGTGTGACACCTCGAATTGCGGTGCCTGCACGATTCACCTCGACGGGCGTGCGGTGAAGTCATGCACCATCCTCGCCGTCCAGGCCGACGGGGCCGAGCTGACGACGATCGAGGGCCTGGGCTCGGAGGGCAACCTCCATCCCCTCCAGGAGGCGTTCTGGAATGACCACGGTCTCCAGTGCGGCTACTGCACCCCGGGCATGATCATGGCGGCGGCAGGGCTGCTGGCCGAGACACCCGACCCCTCCGAGCACGATGTGCGGCACGCCCTCGAGGGCAACCTGTGCCGGTGCACCGGCTATCACAACATCGTCAAGGCGGTGCTCGACGCGGCGAAGACGAAGACGCCGACAGTCGCCGCCCCGGAGGTCCACTCATGAGCGCGACGAACGGCGGCGGCACGAACGGTCACCACGTCGGCAGGGCCCTGCGGCGCAAGGAGGACCCCCGCCTGATCACCGGCCGCGCCCGCTACATCGACGACATCTCGCTGCCCGGCACGCTGTGGGCGGCGTTCGTCCGCTCGCCCGAGGCCCATGCCCGGATCACTTCGATCGACGCCTCGGCGGCGGTCGCCCGTCCCGGTGTTCATGCCGTCTTCACCGGCAAGGACATGTCCGATCTCGCCTCGCCGCTGCCGTGCGCGTGGGCGCCACCCGGCGTCGAGGTCAAGAACCCCGACCACTGGCCACTTGCCCCCGAGGTCGTCAAGCACGTCGGGGATCCGGTGGCGATGGTCATCGGCGAGGACCGCTACGCCGTGATCGACGCCGCCGAGGACGTCCTCGTCGAGTACGACCCGCTGCCCGTGGTCACCGATCCCGAGGCGGCGCTCGCCGGCGGGGACCTCGTGCACGACCATCTCGGCACCAATCAGGTCCACGAATGGTCGCTCTCCGGAGGCGATCTCGACGCGGGCTTCGAGGCCGCCGACGTGATCGTCGAGCGGCGGGTGATCAACCACCGCATCGCCGGCGCCCCGATCGAGCCCCGCGGCGTGCTCGCCGATTACCGGGCCGGCTCGCTGACGGTGACGAGCTCGACCCAGGTCCCGCACTTCCTGCGGCTGTTCGTCGCCCTCCTGCTCGGCATGAGCGAGGAGCGGGTCCGGATCATCGCGCCGGAGGTCGGCGGCGGCTTCGGCTCCAAGCTCCAGGTCTACGGCGAGGAGATCGCCACCGCCTGGGCCTCGCGCCGGCTCGACCGGCCCGTGAAGTGGATCGAGACGCGCTCGGAGAACATGCTCGTCGCGCACCAGGGACGCGATCAGGTGTCACACACGAAGATGGGCGCCAAGCGGGACGGCACGATCACCGCCTTCCACGTGAAGATCATCGCCGACCTCGGCGCCTACAACATGCTGCTCACTCCGCTGATCCCCTCGCTCGGGGCGTTCGTGATGGGCGGCTGCTACAAGATCCCCGCGGTCCAGACCGACATCGTCGGCGTGTTCACCAACAAGTGCCCGACCGACGCGATCCGCGGCGCGGGGCGGCCCGAGGCGACGCACATGGTCGAGGTCACCCTCGACCAGATGGCAGCCGAGCTCGGCATCGACCCCGTCGAGATCCGGCGCCGGAACTTCATCCCCAAGGAGGACTTCCCGGCCGAGGTCGCCACCGGCGTGATCTACGACTCCGGCGATTACCACAAGACGCTCGACCGGCTGCTCGAGCATCTCGACCTCGATGCCGTCCGCCGCGAACAGGAGAGCCTGCGCGAGCAGGGCATCCTCCGCGGCATCGGCTTCTCGACCTACACGGAGATCTGCGGGCTTGCTCCGTCGCGGATCACCGGGCCGGCGGGCGTCGGCGTCGGGGCCGGCCTGTGGGAGTCGGCGATGGTCCGGGTCCACAACACGGGCGCGGTCACCGTCTACACCGGCACCTCGCCGCACGGGCAGGGCCTCGAGACGAGCTTCGCCCAGATCGCCGCCGACAAGCTCGGCGTCGACCCGGAGGTCGTCGAGGTCATGCACGGCGACACGAGCACCGGCCCGGAAGGCCGCAACACCTACGGCTCACGCTCACTCGCCTGCGGTGGTGAGGCGATCGCGCGGGCCGCCGACAAGGTGGTCGACAAGGTGCGCTCGATCGTCGCGGCGCAGCTCGAGGCCGCCCCCGAGGACATCGAGGTCCACGATGGAAAGTTCTCGGTTCGCGGCTCTCCGGACAAGGGCATGACGCTGGCCGAGGTCGCCGGGGTCGCCTACATCGGCGACGTGCCCGCGGGCATGGAGCCCGGGCTCGAAGAGACGACGTTCTACGACCCGGAGAACTTCGTCTTCCCGTTCGGCGCCCACGCGTGCATCGTCGACGTCGACGCCGAGACCGGCAAGGTCAAGGTCGCCCGCTGGCTCGCGGTGGACGACTGCGGCCGGGCGGTCAACCCGATGCTGATCGAGGGCCAGGTCCACGGCGGCATCACCTACGGCATCGGTCAGGCGCTCTACGAGCGGGTCGCCTACGACGAGAACGGCCAGCTCGTCACCGGCACGTTCGTCGACTACGCGCTGCCGACCGCGGCCGAGCTGCCGAGCTTCGAGCTCGACCGCACGGAGACGCCCTCGCCGGTCAACTCGCTCGGCGTCAAGGGCGTCGGCGAGGCGGGCACGATCGCCGCGAGCGCGGCGGTCACCAACGCCGTCATCGACGCCCTGCGGCCGATGGGCGTGACCTACATGAACATGCCGCTCACCCCGATGCGGGTCTGGGAGGCGATTCGAGCAGCGCAGTCCGAGCGGGGAGGTGTACCGGCATGATCCCGGCAGCGTTTGACTACGTGGCCCCCGACACGCTCGACGAGGCGATCGCCGCGCTCGGCCGGGGCGGCGAGGACGCCAAGCTGCTCGCCGGCGGCCACTCGCTGATCCCGTTGATGAAGCTGCGGCTCGCCACCCCGAGCCTGCTCGTCGACCTGCGCAAGGTGCCGGGCCTGCACGGCGTACAGCGGGAGAACGGCACGTGGCGGATCGGGGCGATGACCGAGCATGCCGAGCTCGAGCGCACCCCGGACCTCGGCATCGTCTCGCGGGCGGCGGCGACGATCGCCGATCCGCAGGTCCGCAACCGCGGCACGATCGGCGGCTCGCTCGCCCACGGCGATCCGGCGTCCGACCTCCCGGCGGTGATGCTCGTCTGCGAGGCCGACGTCACGCTCCAGGGCGCCGACGGCCAGCGGTCGATGGCGGCCGGCGAGCTGTTCCGCGACTACCTCGAGACCGCCGTCGCGCCCGGCGAGGTGCTGACCGAGATCCGCCTGCCGGCGATGGACGGGTGGGGTCACGGCTACGAGAAGTTCAACCGCCGCAGCGAGGACTGGGCGATGGTCGCGGTGAGCGCGCTCGTCAAGCAGACCGGCGACGTCTGCGAGGATGTGCGCGTGGGGCTGACCCACATGGGGGCGGTGCCGATGCGGGCGGCCGCCGTGGAGCAGGCCCTCCGCGGGCAGGCATTGAGCCGCGAGAACATCGCCGCCGCGGCCGAGCACGCCGACGAGGGCACCGATCCGCCGGCCGACCTCAACGCCAGCAGCGAGTACAAGCGCCACCTCGCGCGCGTCCTCTGCCGCCGGGCGCTCGAACAGGCGGCTGGACTCGCGTGAGGGGACGGTCAAGCGCAGGCCCGGTGATGATCTCGCGGTGGTGAGCTCGTCCGAGCCGCAATCGGTACAGGCGGCGGCCGATGCGCTGGGTACGCAGGGATACCTGGCCGATCGGCCGCTCGCCGTGTCCGTCCACCTCGCCCTCACCCTCGGGCAGCCGCTGCTCCTCGAGGGCGAGGCCGGCGTGGGCAAGACCGAGGTCGCCCGCGCCCTCGCCGCGGCGCTCGGGGCGCGGCTGATCCGGCTGCAGTGCCATGAGGGGATCGATCTGCACCACGCCGTCTACGACTGGGACTACGCGCGCCAGCTGCTCGCGCTGCGGGCCGCCGAGGGGGGCGTCGACGAGGGCGAGCTGTTCTCCCGGCGCTTCCTCGTCCGCCGTCCGCTGCTCGAGGCGCTCGAGCACGATGATGCCGTCGCGCCGGTGCTCCTGATCGACGAGATCGACCGCGCCGACGACGAGTTCGAGGCCTTCCTGCTCGAATTCCTCTCCGACTTCGCGGTCACCATCCCGGAGCTCGGCACGGTCAGCGCCCGCCGCCGACCGACCGTGCTGCTCACCTCCAACCGGACCCGGGAGCTCCACGACGCCCTCAAGCGCCGCTGCCTCTATCACTGGATCGACTACCCCGACCCGGCGCGGGAGCGAGCGATCGTCCACGCCCGCGTGCCCGGACTGCCCGAGCGCATCGCCGATCGGGTCGTCGTCGCGGTCGCCCGTCTGCGTGAGCAGGGCGATCTCTACAAGCAGCCCGGCGTGGGGGAGACGATCGTCTGGGCGCAGGCGCTCCTCGCCCTCGGCGACGAGGCCGACCTCGACGAGACCCTCGGGGTTGCGCTCAAGGTCCACGAGGACGTCGAGCGGGTGCGCGAGCGGGGAGTGCTCGAGGGTGTCTGAGGCGGTGCTCGGGCCGCTTCAGGCCCTCACCACCGAGCTCCGCTCCCGGGGGACGGTCGTCGGCGTCGGCGAGCTGATCGGCGCCCATCGCGCGCTCGCCGCGGTCGATCCCGCCTCACGTGAGGATGCGCGCCTCGCCCTCCGTGCCGTGCTCTGCTCACAGCACGCCGACCTCGCGCGCTTCGACGCCGCGTTCGTCGCCGTGTTCGGCGCGCCACCCGCCCTCGGGGAAGATCCGTTCGCGCGACTCGGCGAGATCGAGCGCGCCGCGCTGCCGCGCGCCGGCGTGCCGGGCTCCGAGGGCGACGGCACGATCCCCCGGCAGGAGCGCCGGCCCGTCCCCTCGGCATGGAGCGAGATCGAGCTCCTGCGCGACACTGACTTCGCCGCCTACACCGAGGACGAGGTGCTGCGGGCCCGCGCGCTGATCGAGCGCCTCGCGCGCCGGGGGCCGATCCGGCCCTCGCGCCGGACGCGATCGTCGCGGCGCCGTGGGCATGCCCCCGACGTGCGGCGCACCCTGCGGGCCTCGCTGCGCAGCGGCGGGGAGCCGATCCACCGGCACTGGCGGGCGCCGAGCATGCGTCCGCGCCAGCTCATCCTGCTCTGCGACGTGTCCGGCTCGATGGCCCCCTACGCGCGCATGCTCCTTCAGTACACCCAGGCGGCGGTCGCGGCGCGCCGCCGGGTGGAGGCCTTCGCCTTCGGCACGCGACTCACTCGGATCACCAACGAGCTCGCCGGCCGCGACCACGACCGTGCCCTCGAGCGGGCGACGGCGGCGGTCGTCGACTACGCCGGCGGCACCCGGATCGGCGATTCGCTCGCCGAGCTCAACCGCGTGCACGGCCGCCGCATCGGCCGCGGCGCGGTCGTCGTCATTCTCTCCGACGGCTGGGATCGCGGCGACCCGCGGCTGCTCGAGGCCGAGGTCGCGCGGCTGCGACGGAGCGCGCACCGGCTGCTGTGGCTCAATCCGCTCGCCGCCCATCCCGATTACCAACCCCTGACCCGGGGCATGCGCGCCGCCATGCCGCACGCCGATCTGCTGCTGGCGGGCAACTCGCTCGCGTCGCTGGAAGAGCTTGCCGACCTCCTGGAGGAACCGTGAACGAGATCCTGTCCGAGATCAACGACTGGGTGGCGCGCGGCGACCGCATCGCGCTCGCCACCGTGGTCGGTGTCCACCGCTCCGCGCCGCGGCCGCCAGGGGCGAAGATGGCGGTCAACGAGCACGGCGAGATCGCCGGCGCGGTGTCGGGTGGCTGCGTCGAGGGTGCGGTGGTCGACATCGCCGACGGCGTCCTGCGGGGCGGCGAGCCGCAGCTTCTGCACTTCGGGATCGCCGACTCCGAGGCCTGGGACGTCGGCCTGCCCTGCGGCGGCGAGATCGACGTCTGGGTCCAGGCCTACGCACCGGGACGCTTCGCCGAGCTCGCCGCAACCGGCACCCGCGCCGCCGAGGTGACGATGCTCGAGGGCGCGCGTCCGGGCGCGAAGGTGCTGATCGAGGCGGACGGCAGCGCCTCGGGTTCGCTCGGCTCCCCCGAACTCGACGACGAGGCCCACCGGCTCGCCGAGGAGTTCATGTGGAAGGAGGCCTCGCAGTGGGAGGGCTCGCTGTTCGTCGACGTGATCGCGCCGGCGCCGCGGCTGATCCTGTTCGGCGCCGTCGACGTTGCGGCCTCGCTGTGCCGGCTCGCCCGGGCCGCGGGCTGGCGTCCGTACGTCGTGGACCCGCGGGCGCGATTCGCCACCCGCGAGCGGTTCCCCGAGGCCCTCGAGGTGGTCACCGCCTGGCCCGAGGAGGCCTTCGCCCAGCTCGGCGGCATCGACCGGGCTACCTCGATCGCCGTCCTCACGCACGATCCCAAGCTCGACGACGCCGCGCTTCAGATCGCGCTGCGCTCCTCGGCCCGGTTCGTCGGCGCGATGGGCTCCCGCCGCGCCCAGGCGGCCCGGCGCGAACGGCTCATCGCCGGTGGGCTCAGCGAGGAGGAGATGGGCCGCCTGGCCGCGCCGCTCGGACTCGACCTCGGGGCGATCAGCGGCGAGGAGACCGCCCTGTCGATTCTCGCCGAGGTCGTGGCCGCCCGTCACGGGCGCGACGGCGGGAGGCTGTCCGACGCCCGCGGCCGGATCCACGAGGTCCCGGCTTGATCGCCGGCCTGATCCTCGCCGCCGGCGCCGGCACCCGCTTCGGCCCCGAGTTCAAGCTGCTCGCCGAGCTCGACGGGCGGCCGGTACTCGAGCATGCCGTCCGGAGCCAGTGCGCGGTGCCCGAGCTCGATCCGGTGGTCGTGGTCCTCGGAGCGCAGGCCGCTGAGGTGCGCGGCCGGGTCGACTTCGGGCGAGCGCAGGCGGTCGTGTTCGGCGGCTGGGCCGACGGCCAGTCCGCGTCGTTGCGCTACGGCGCCGACCGCCTCTTCGCCGGCGGCGCTCGCCGGGTGATCGTCACGCTCGGCGACGAGCCGCTGATCGGCCCGGCAGTGATCAAGCGCTTCCTGCCCGAGCCCCCCGGGGCGCGCGCGGTGTATCACGGCCGCCCCGGCCATCCCGTCGTGCTCGGTCCCGAGCACCATCGCGCGCTGCAGACGCTGACCGGCGATCGCGGCGCTCGCACGCTGCTCGACGGGCCGGAGATCGAGTGCTCGGCGCTGTCCTCCGGCCGTGACGTCGATACCCCCGACGATCTCGAGGAGATCCGCGATGAAGCTAGAGCAGTCATTTGATGTAGCCGCGCCGATCGATCGCGTGTGGAAGGCGCTCGTCGACGTCGAGCACGTCGCGCCGTGCCTGCCCGGCGCCGCGGTCACCGGCCGCAACGAGGACGGCAGCTACTCCGGCAGCTTCACCGTGAAGATCGGGCCGACCTCGGCCTCGTACACCGGCCGGCTCGAGATGGATCAGATCGACGAGGCGACCCGGACGGCGCGGATGCACGCCGTCGGCACCGACAAGCGCGGCCAGGGCGGGGCCCGGGCGACGATCCTCTCGACCCTCACCGAGCAGGGACCGGGCGCCACCCGCGTCGAGGTGGTCACCGACTACCACATCACCGGCCGACTGGCGCGGTTCGGACGCGGCGGGATGATCGAGGACATCTCCCAGCGCCTGCTGCGGGAGTTCGCGGCGCGCTTACAGGCTTCGCTGGTCGGCGGCGAGGAGCCGGCGGCGGCAGGGCCGGGCGTTGCCGCGGCGGCTTCGCCGCCCCCCGGATCGGACGCCGAGGAGCTCGCCGACGCCACGATGGCCGGGGCGCCCGACCTCACCGAGCATCCCCCGTCGGCGCTGCCGGCCGGAGCGACGCCGGGCGCGCTGTCCTCCGGCCCGCCCGCGCCGCCGGCGATCGCGGCGCCCCACGAGACCGCGGCGCCGCCGCCGCCCCCGCGCCCGCTCACCCCGCCGGCGCCGGCCGATCCGGTCCAGGGGCTGTCGCTCGTCACCGGCGTGATGCTCGACCGCATCAGGCGCAACCCGGCGCCGTTCGTCGCCACCCTGGTTGTCCTGCTCGGGCTCATGCGGCGCCGTCGTCGCCGTCGCCGCCGGCGGGGCGCCGCCGCGGCGCTCGCCGACGACTGAACCCCATTCGTTCCGGTTCGGCGGCGAACTGACTTTGGCGATCTGCTTCGGGCGTCCCGAAGTGATTCGCCATTCATCGGGCGCCCGCGGGGCCCGAGGCGCCCGGGCGGGCGGCGGGTTACCCCGTGTACAGCCGGTCGAGCAGGTTCTCCATCGCCGGCGAGGTGACGTCGTTGCCCGGGCAGCAGGTCGGTCCGTTGACCGCGCTGATGCCGATCTCGAGGTGGGGGCCGGTCGACATGCCGACGATGCCGCAGCCGACCTCGGCGATCGGCTGACCGGCCTGGACGACCGTGCCGACCGGGACGAGGGCCGGCGCCGCGTGGCCGTAGTAGATGAAGCGGCCGTCGAGCGGTCCGCCGACCACCTTGAGCACGGGGGCGTACGGGCCGAAGCCGGAGATGCCCTCCTGGACGACGACGCCGTTGGTGACCGCGACCTCGACCGCTTGGGGGCCGCAGGCGGCGCCCTTGGTCGAGATGTCGACGCCCTGGTCGGGCTCCCAGGTGCTCGGGGGCTCGATGATCGACTGGGGCTGGATCGGGAAGACGAAGCCCTGCCCGCTGCCGAGGGAGTTGAGCTCCTGGACGATCTTCAGCTCGCGCTTGACCTCGGCGAGCGAAACCGGGCGGGCGTTGGGATCTCCGACCGGGTCGACCCCGCCGCCGGCCACCGCGCCACCGCCCTCGCCGGCCATCGGGTCGACCGCCTGGGGATGGGCCTTGAGTCCGAGCGCCGCCGATCCGACCGGCGGGGCGGCGCCGGAGCCGGTCGAGGTGGTGCCCGCGCCGTGGGAGGCGGCCCCACAGCCGGCGAGCATCACCAGCGCGGTGACGAGCAGGGCAGGCAGGCCAGGACGAAACATGCGCATGCGCGTCAAGTTCACCACGTTTCAGGCGGCGGCACGCAAGTCTGCGAGCGGTGGCCGCTCGACCGTGGCGCCGGCCATCGGCCGCGGCCCGTCCGCGCCGGGCACGAGGAACGTCTCCGGCAGCGGCCCGACGAGCCGCCCCTCGCGCTGGAGGCGGCGGCTCACCGCCTGGAGCACGGCGAAGGCCATCGGGCCGAGCTCGCGCAGGGACTGATGCGCGTTCTGGCGCACGTCGAGGTCGACCTGGGCGATCCCGTCGAGCCCGACCTCGCGGTAGGCGTCGAGCAGCAGACCGATGTCGACGCCGTAGCCACTGGCGAAGGGGAGCCGCTCGAGCAACTCGCGCCGGGCCGCGACCTCGCCGGCGAGCGGCTGCTCGACGCCGGCGAGCTCCGGATAGAACATGTTGAGCAGCGGGCGCGCCGTCAGCTCGGTCACCCGGCCGCCGCCCTCGGGCAGAACCTGGCCGGCGATCCGGAACGGGCGGCGGTAGAAGCCCTTGACGAACGAGATCTCGGGGCGGCAGAGCAGCGGCCCGAGCAGCCCGCAGGCGAAATGAGCGCCGAAATCGGCCGAGTCGGCGTCGAGGAAGCAGACGATCTCCCCGTGGAGCACCGAGAGCGATCGCCACATCGCGTCGCCCTTGCCGAGCACCGGTCCGAGCTCGGGCATGAGCTGCTCCTGGGGATGGACCTCGGCCCCGAGGCCGCGTGCGATGTCCGCGGTGCCGTCGCTCGAGTCGTCGACGACGACGATCTGGTCGACGACGCCGCCCTCGCGCAGGGGCATGAGCGCCGCGAGGATTGCGCCGATCGTCGCCGCCTCATCCCGCGCGGGCAGGCAGACGGAGACCGAGCTCGTCCGGGCCGCGGCGAGACGCGCGGCGGGGAACTCGCGGTGGGAGCACGTATGGCTCACGTACCAGGAGGGCGCCGCGATCGACATGTCCACAGGATGCCAGGACCGGATTCGGGCGGCCGTGGGACGCTGCCACAGCCGGCTCACATCCGCGCTGTGAGGATCCGGCGGGCGACGATCTCCGTCCAGTGGTGCTCGCCGAAGCGGGCTCGCAGGTCGGCCGCCGCGGCGACGTGGTCGTACGGCACGCGACGGAACTCGATCGCGCCGTCGTCGCCGATGAGCGCGTAGGCGGCCCGGAGGTCGCCGTCGAACGGCATCCCGACGCTGCCGGGGTTGGTGAGCTCGACCCCACCCGGGCCGGGGCGTTGGAACTGGAGATGCGTATGGCCGAAGACGAAGCGCCGTCCGGACGCGTCGCCGAGCAGCTCGGCATCGCCCTCCTCCGCGGCAGGCAGGAACGAGCGCACGTCGGAGATCGGGGAGCCATGGTCGAAGCGGATGCCGGTCCGGGTCATGGCGGTCGGCAGGGCGGCGAGCTCCTCGACGAGCGCGGGCCCGAGCGCCTCCCGGCAGGCAGCGATCGCCCCGGGCACGACCTCGTTGTCGGGCGCCGCGGCCGGCTCGGCCGTCCAGCGCTCGCCGTTGCCGCGGATCCAGAGCGCGTGGGGAAGCGCCCGCAGCGCGGCCACCGTCTCCGCCGGGCGGGGCCCGAACAGCGCGTAATCGCCGCCGAGGACGAACGCGTCCGCTCCCGCGGCTCGGGCGTCGTCGCGGACGGCCTCGAGCGCGGCGAGGTTGCCGTGGACGTCGTAGAGGACGGCGATCATCCGCGCCGCTGCTCCCAGCTGAAGCCGCGAACGGCGAGCACGATCCCCAGCACCGCCCAGACCGCGATCACCCCAAGATCGCCGATGTTCGTCGCCAGCGAGGTTCCCTTCACGAGCGCTCCAGACAGGCCGTGGATCAGCGGGTACAGCGGCAGCGCCTCCGCGATCGTGCGCAGGAACTGCGGCGCGCTGCTGGAGTCGAACACGTAGAACGACACGAATACGACGGGCAGGAAGACCGCGTTGACGTACGCCGCAGTCGATTCGAAATTCGGGATCGCGTGCGCGAAGGCGACGCCGAGCGCCGCGAAGCACACGACGCCCGCGACGACGAATGCCACCAGCTCGAACCAGTTCTTCGGCCAGCCGATCCCGAAGAACGCGCGACCCGCAAGGACGACGATCACGATCTGCACGGCGGTGTTGGTGATCGCGTGCGCGGCGACCCCGCCTAAATAGGAGATCGTCGGCAGCGGCGTGCCGCGAATCCGCTTGAGCACGCCGCTCTCGCGCAGGAACACCACGTTGTAGGCGAGCGCGGTGAACGTCGTTGACATCACGCTCATGCCCGCGATCGCGGGCACGAGCTTGTTCAGCGCATCCTGGTTGCCGCTGAGGATGACGCCGCCGGCCACGAGGAACAGCAGCGGCAACAAGAAGTTGAAGAAGGCGGCGCTCGGATTGCGCCAGAACAGCCGCCGCTCGAGGCGGTACTGGCGCCAGGCCAGGCCGACGGCTTCAGGCATGCTCGGCCCCGTCTGCGCTCGGAGCGTCGCCGGCGGGCTCGGCGGTCAGCTCGAGGTACACGTCCTCCAGCGTAGGACGGCCGACGGTGAGCGCCTCGAGCCGCTCGCCACGGGCCAGCGCGGCCCCGGTCAGCTCGTGGAGCGTCGTCGTCGGGTCGTCGGTCTCCCGCTCCACCGCGGCGCCGTCGCCGTTGCGGTACGTGATTCGATACGGCGCCGCGCTGCCGGCCCCGAGCTCCTCGGGGGCGCCCTCGACGATGATCCGCCCGTCCTTGATGATCGCCACGCGATCGGCGAGGGCCTGGGCCTCGTCGAGGTAATGGGTGGTGAGGAGGATCGTCTTGCCCAGTTCGCGCAGCGAGCGGATCGTGTCCCAGGCTGCGCGGCGGGCCGCGGGATCGAACCCCGTCGTCGGCTCGTCGAGGAAGATCAGCTCGGGGTCGCCGATCAGCGCCAGCGCGAGATCGAGGCGGCGCAGCTGCCCGCCGGACAGCGTGCGGGTGACTGCCATCTCCTTGCCCACCAGCCCGGTGAGCGCGATCACCTCGTCCACGCCACGGGGATGTGGATACATGCCGGCGAAGTGCGCGACTGCCTCGCGCACGCGGATGTGGCGGTAGAGGCCGGTCGTCTGGAGCACGATGCCGACCCGCGAGCGGAACTCTCGGGTGCGCTCGCCGGGGTCGAAGCCGAGCACGGTCACGCGGCCCTCGGTCCGCGTCCGGTAGCCCTCGAGGATCTCGACGGTGGTCGTCTTGCCGGCCCCGTTGGGCCCGAGCAGTCCGAACACCTCGCCGCGGTTGACCTCGAAGTCGATACCGCGAACGGCCTCGAACTCTCCGTAGGCCTTGCGCAGGCCGTGAACCTCGATGGCGAAATCAGGCATCTGGCTGATCATGTCAACCAGGCGATAGCGTAGGGCCGTTCGTGCGGCGCGCCTGCATCGATATCGGCTCCAACACGACGCGGCTGCTGGTCGCGGAGTGCGGTGGCGTCCCGCTGCGTGAGATCCATCAGGAGCGGACGTTCAACCACATCGGGCGCGAGCTCCGCGTCGCGCACACGATCTCGGCGCAGAAGATCGCCGAGGTCACCGAGGAGGTCGGCGCTCAGCTCGCCCGCGCCCGCGCACTCGGGGCGTCCGACGTGCAGGCGGTGGCCACCGCCGCCGTCCGGCGGGCCGCCAACGGCACCGCGCTCGTCGAGTCGATCCGGGCTGCCTGCGGCCTCGAGGTGCGGATCCTCTCCGGCGAGGACGAGGCGCGGCTCGCGTTCGCGGGGGCCTCTGGGGTCCTCGACCATGCCCCAGCGGGGGCCTTCGGGGTCGTCGACGTCGGCGGCGGCTCGTCGGAGCTGGTCGTCGGCGCTGTGCCCTCGGCGGTCAGCTGGTCACGGTCGTTCGACTTCGGCTCGGGCGACATCGCGGACGGATGCCTGCACTCCGACCCGCCCACGAGCGCCGAGATCGACGCCGCGCGGGCGCGGGTCGAGCACGAGCTCGCGGGCTGCGAGGCGCCGCATCCGGACGAGGCGGTCGCCGTCGGCGGCAGCGCGACCTCGCTGCGCCGCGTGGCCGGCGCGACCCTCGACGACCGGACGTTCGCCCGCTCGATCGAGCTGCTGACGAGCGAACCGGCGGCCGAGCTCGCGGGCCGCTTGGAGCTCGACCGCGAACGCGTGCGGCTGCTACCGGCCGGGCTGCTGATCCTCGAGGCGGCGTCGCGGATCTTCGGCACGCCGCTGGAGATCGGGCACGGCGGCGTCCGCGAGGGTGTGCTGCTCGAGGGCGCGGGATGAGCGCGGACGACCTGGACCCCGGCACGGCGAGCCCAGACCCCGGCGTCGAGCCGCCGCCGCTCGGTCCGCGGGAGCCGCCGATCGCCCCGCGCGACGCCATTGCGCAGGTGCGCATCCGCGCTCCGACGCGCGGCAACCGCCGCCTCGAGAAGCTGCTCGAGGCGGTCAACGCCGACCCCCAGATCAAGGCGTGGTGGCACGTGTCGGCGGTCAACGCGACCCGGCGGCTCGGCATGTCCGATCACTCCTGGGTCCATATTCAGATCGTGCTCAACATCGGCCTGCGGCTCGCCCGGCTGCTGTTCCGGCGCGGGGTCACGCCGAGCGTCGTCGCCGATTACGGCCTCGGCGAGCGCGACGCCGAGGTGGTGATCGCCGCCGGCTGCCTCCTGCACTGCGTGGGCATGTCGATCCACCGTGACGACCACGAGCGCTTCAGCCTGTTCCTCACCGCGGACAAGATCGGCTCGCTGCTCGCCGACGTCTACGACGAGCCGGAGCGAACGGTGATCGCCTCCGAGGCGTTGCACGCGATCATCGGGCATCGCCGCAAGGGGAATCCGTTCACCGTCGAGGCGGGCATCGTCCGGGTCGCCGACGCGCTCGACATGGCCCGCGGCCGCTCGCGCGTGCCGTTCGAGGCCGGCCACCAGAACATCCACTCGCTGTCGGCCTACGCGATCGAGGAGGTGCGGATCTCCCCGGGAGAGGACCGCGCCGTCAGGGTCGAGATCGACATGTCCAACAGCGCCGGGATCTTCCAGGTCGACGAGCTGCTCGCCACCAAGCTGCGTGGATCGGGCCTCGAGGAGCACATCGAGGTGATCGCTCGGATCGAGGCCGAGCACGAGCAGCGGCTCATACCGGTGTTTCGCATCTGAGCAACCGTTAAGGGAGGGCCGCTGAGCGGTCGATAAGCGGCCTGATGGACCGTTTGTCCACGCGCGGAAGAATCATCGCCGGGGCGGGCGTGATCGCCCTGCTGTTCCACATCGCCCACGGCCAGCTCGGCCTGGGCGGCCACGCTCTGGACAACTTCGCCTTCAACTGGCTCTACGATGCGGTGGTTCTCGGCGCGGCGGTGTCCTGCATCATCCGCGGCATCCGCGTCGAGGAGGAGCGACTGCCATGGCTGATCATCGGCTTCGGCCTAGGTTTCGACGCCGCTGGGGAGATCTACTACTCGCTCGCCTTCGGGGATTCGGCCAATCCGCCGATCCCATCGCCGGCCGACCTCCTCTACCTGCTCTACTACCCGGCCGCGTATGCCGGGCTCGTGCTGCTGATGCGTGACCGCATGGGTGGCTTCAGCCCGGCGCTGTGGCTCGACGGCGCGATCGCGGCGCTGACGGCGGGCGCGGTGATCGCGGTGCTGCTGTTCGACACGATCGTCCGCGCCGCCACGCAGGGCAACGCGGCCGCAGTGGCGACCAACCTCGCCTACCCGATCGGCGATCTGATCCTGCTCGCGGTCGTGGCTGCCGTATTCGCCATGAATGGCTGGCGGCTCGGCCGCTCCTGGCTGGTGCTCGGCACGGGTTTTGCCCTCAGCGCGCTGGCCGACAGCTTCTTCGTATGGGAGAACGCCAAGAACTCCTACGTCGTCGGCGGGATCCTCGACTCGCTCTGGGTAGCCTCGGCGCTGCTTGTCGGGATCGCCGCCTGGCTGCCGATCCCACGGCGCCGCCGCGGGACCTACCAGGGGTGGCGGGGGCTGATCCTGCCGGCGATGTTCGGCTTCATCTCGCTCGGGGTGCTCGTCTATGGGGGCCTTCGCCACGTCAACCCCGTCGGTCTGCTGCTCGCCGCCGCGGCGATCGGGGTGGTCATCCTTCGCGCCGGGTGGACCTACCGTGAGAACCTGCGGCTGCTCGCCCTCGCCCAGCGAGAGTCGATCACCGACGCCCTCACCGGCCTCGGCAACCGCCGGCTGATGACCGTCGACCTCGAGCGCGCGCTCGCCCGGGGCCCGAAGTCGCCGCCCGCGATCCTGATCATGTTCGACCTCAACGGCTTCAAGCTCTATAACGACCGCTTCGGCCACCTCGCCGGCGACACGCTGCTCGCGCACCTCGGGGGCCGGCTGACGCTGTCGGTCAGCGGGGTCGGTCGCGCCTACCGGCTCGGCGGCGACGAGTTCTGCATCCTGCTCACCGATGACCTGGCCAACGCCGACGTGCACTCGGCCGCCGCCCTCGCGGCGCTGTCGGTGGCCGGCGAGGGGTTCACGGTCACCGCGTCCCACGGCCGGGTGGCGCTCCCCTTCGAGGCCCAGAACCCGACCTATGCCCTCCGGCTCGCCGATGACCGCATGTACGCCGAGAAGGGCGGCAGTCGTGCCTCCGCCGGCCAGCAGACCCACGACGTGCTGCTCGGCCTGCTGCGCGAGCGCCAGCCCGAGCTGCACGAGCATCTACGCCACGTCGGCGATCTCGCCGTGCTCGTCGGCCGCCGGCTCGGCATGGAGGGCGAGGCGCTCGACGAAATCCGCCGTGGCGCCGAGCTCCACGACATCGGCAAGGCGGCGATTCCGGACGCGATCCTCGACAAGCCTGGTCCGCTCAACGAGGAGGAATGGGTGTTCATGCGCCGTCACACGATCGTCGGCGAGCGGATCCTCGCCGCCGCCCCCGCCCTCGCGCCGGTCGCGCAGATCGTGCGCTGGAGCCACGAGCGATGGGACGGGAAGGGCTATCCCGACGAAATCACGGGGGAGACGATCCCGCTCGCCGCCCGTGTGGTCGCCGTGTGCGACGCATTTGACGCAATCACCAGCGAGCGGCCGTATGCCCCGGCCGAGGCCGCCGAGGAGGCGATCGCCGAGCTGCACCGCGGCGCCGGAAGCCAGTTCGACCCGCGCGTCGTCGAGGCGTTCGCGTCGGCGTGGTCGAGCGATCCCGACGCCGTCGTGGCACTGGTCGCCGAAGCCTGACTACCAGTGGACCCCGCGCATCAGGTGCGCGAGGGCGACCTGCTCGGTGGACGCCCGTTCGTCGGGGTCCTTCTCGCCCTTGGCCGCGGCGGAGTCGGGGAACACCTTGTATGCCGTGGAGAGGATCTGGTCGACGGCCTTTGGCATAAGCGCGTAGGCGACCTCGCCGAACGTGCCCAGGCGGGTGTTGATCTGCTTGGGCTTAGCCCGGATCGCCTCGCAGATGAGGTCGGCGGCCTCCTCGGGTGAGATGGTCGGGAAGCTGTCGTAGATCTTGGTCGGGGCGATCATCGGCGTGCGCACGAGCGGCATGTGGATCGTCGTGAAGTGCACGTTGTCGGAGATGCACTCCGAGCCGACGACCCGGGTCCAGGCGTCGAGCGCGGCCTTGGAGGCGACGTAGGCCGAGAATCGTGGCGGGTTGGTCTGCACCCCGATCGAGGAGACGTTGACGACGAGGCCCGAGCGCCGCTCGCGCATGTGGGGCAGGAGACCCATGATCAGCTTGATCGTGCCGAGGTAGTTGAGCTGGATCGTGCGCTCGAAGTCGTGGAAGCGGTCGTAGGAGAGCGCGATCGAGCGGCGGATCGAGCGGCCGGCGTTGTTGACGAGGACGTCGACCGCGGGATGGTCGGCGAGCACCCGCCGGCAGAGCTCATCGACCGAGTCGGGATCGGAGACGTCACACGAGTACGTGAACGCGGTGCCGCCCATGTCCTCGATCTGCTGGCGCGTCTCCTCGAGCTTGTCGGCGCTCCGCGCGACGAGCAGCGGGATCCCGCCCGCCCGGGCGATCTTGAACGCCGCCGCCTGGCCGATTCCGCTCGAGGCGCCGGTGATGAGCACCGTCTTGCCGTTGACCGCGCCCTCGAAGCTGCGGTCCTTGAACAGGTCGGGGTCGAGGTTGCGCTCCCAGTAGTCCCACAGCTTCGTCGCGTAGCTCTCGAGCGGCGGGACGGCGATGCCGGTGCCGCCGAGCGCCCGCTCGGTATCCCGCGTGTCGAATTGGGCGGTGAGCCCGATGTAGCCGAGCACGTCGTCGGGGATGCCGAAGTCCTCGAGCATCGCCTTGCGGACGTTCTTGGCCGCGGGCAGCTGCATGAGCAGCGACAGCGTGCCCTTCGGCAGCGCCTGGAGCAGCTTGGTGTCGATGCGCATCGACAGCTGCGGCGCGTGGGCAGCCTGCGCGATCGTGTTCATCACCTCGCCCGAGCGCTGCGACTCCGGGCTCGTGAGGTGGAAGGCCTGGCCGTCGAGCCCGGGCTCGTGCGCGATGTGGTCCATCGCCGCGGCCACGAAGTCGACCGGCACGATGTTCGTGTAGCCCAGCTCGGGGCCCACGAGCGGGATCCACTCCGGCAGGTAGTGGCGCAGCGTCTTGATCGCGGTGAAGAAGTAGTAGGGACCGTCGATCTTGTCCATCTCGCCGGTCTGCGAGCTGCCGACGACGATCGCCGGCCGGTACGCCCGCCAGGGCACCGTCGTCTGGTCGCGGGCGATCTTCTCGGCCTCGAACTTCGTGCGGTGGTAGGGGTGCTCGAGCTTCTGCCCGACGTCGAACATGTCCTCGCGGTAGAGGCCCTTGTGCATCCCGGCCACGGCGATCGACGAGGCGTGGTGGAAGATGCCGGCCTGCAGCGCGTTGGCGAGCGCGACGGCGTGGCGGGTGCCATCGACGTTGGCGAGGCGGTTGCGCTCCTCATCGGCGGTCATGTCGTAGATCGCGGCGAGGTGGAAGAAGTGGTCGATCGTCCCTCGGAGCTCGGCGACCGTGTCCTCGGGGAGGCCGAGCCGGGGCTCAGCGAGATCGCCGGTGACCAGACGAATGCGCTCGACCGCCCGCGGGTCGCGCGGCGTCCACTTCTCGGTGAGGAGCGTCTCGAACTTGTCCCGCGAGCCCGCGCGGACGAGCACATGGATCTCACCATCGCGGTCGAGGAGGCGCTCGACGAGATGCCGTCCAATGAACCCCGTCGCGCCCGTGACGAAGTAGCTCATCGTGCCCCGGTGAAACCGACTACCAGCCGCCGCGCCAGTCGACGCTCGCCGCGCGTCGCTTGGCGGCATCCATGCGGGCGTGCTTGCGCTTGTCGAGCCGCCACTGGATGAGCGAGAAGACGAGGATCACCGTGGGGAAGAACGCGATGACGATGAACATCGCATTGGTGACCACCTTGTCGTTCGTCTCGCCGTACCAGCCCTGGCCGCCGCCACTCTCACCGGCGAGTGCGGTGGGGGCGAGCGTCAGCAGGGTCACGCTGACGAGGAGCAGCGTGGCGGCAAAGCGTCGGCGGATCATGGACGTCAAGCCTATCGCAGGTTCAGGCCGCGACAACGCTTGATTGGCGGCGGATCGATTCGATCGCCTCGATCAGCCGCGGGTTGTACTCCGGGCCGCGGGAGACCACCTGCATGTGGCGGATCGGGGACTCGAAGACGGGGCCGCCGGCGGCGTCGGCCAGCTCGCGCTGCTTGGACGGCGCGACGAGCTCGTCGTGCGTGGTGATGAGGACGGCGATCGGCGGCCGCACCGAGCCGAGCCACGGGCGCGAGTCGAAGCGGCCGAGCTCGCGGCCGGCCTCGACCAGGTCGCGGACCGAGTTGCGCTCGAGCTCGGATTGGACCCAGACGGTGAGCGGCGAGACGCCCATCCGCGCGCGGCGCAGGCCGGCTCGCAGCGTGGCTCGCGGCGCGAGCGTGAGCGCCGCGCCAAGCAGGCCGAGACCGCGGAACTCACGCTGGGCGCGGGGGTCCTTCCAGTGCTGAGCCGTCCCGCTGAGCACGACCCCGTCGACGACGTCGGGCTGGCGGAGCGCGACGAGCTGGGCGATTGCGCCGCCCATCGAATAGCCAACGACGGTGGCCTGCGCGATGCCGAGCTCGCGCAGGACCGCGGCGGCATCGTCGGCGCAATCGTCGAGCCGGAATGGCACGAGCGGCCGCAGGCCGCGACCGTGCCCGCGGTGGTCGATCGCGAGGACGCGGTAGCCGGCGTGCACGAGCGCGGGATACGCGCCGCACCAGTTGAGGTCGGCGGTCGCCATCCAGCCGTGGAGGAGCATCACGACCGGGCCCTCGCCGCCGGTGTCGCGCAGGAAGAATTCGCCGCGGCCGGGCACGGTGACCGTGAGCGCAGGGGGGAGGGCAACCGGTGGCTCAGGCGCATACAGGGGCATCGGCATCGGCGCATGGTACCCGGGGCCCGGCGGGTTCCTACCATCCTCACCATGGCGGTCGTCATCGCATCGGACGTCGGCAAGGACATGGCAGGCGAGCCGCTGCTGCGTGGCATCTCCTTCAAACTCGAGCGCCGCGACCGGATGACCCTGTCGGGTCGCAACGGCGCGGGCAAGACGACGCTCCTGCGCATGCTCGCCGGCGAGGCCTCGGTGGACGGCGGCGAGCTCGTGTTCGCGAAGGGCGCCAAGGTGTCGCTGCACGACCAGCGTCCGCCACGCGACCGCGCGCTGTCGCTGCGCGACTACGTCCTCGGCGGCGCCCCCGAGCTCGTCGCGATCGAACGAGAGCTCGGCGAGCTCGAGCAGGCGATGGCCGACGGCAGCTACGACGAGCCCACGCTCAACCGCTACGCCGAGGCGCAGGCGCGGCTCGAGCATGCCGGCGGCTACCGCTGGCGCGAGCGGGCGCTGGCGACGCTCCACGGCCTCGGCTTCCGCGACGCCGATCTCGACCGGGCGCTCGAGACCTTCTCCGGCGGGGAGCTCACCCGTGCCTCGCTCGGACGGGCGCTGGCCGGCGATCCCGACCTGCTGCTGCTCGACGAGCCGACCAACCATCTCGACATCGCCGCGCTCGAGTGGCTCGAGCAGCATCTAGTCGCCCTCGACGCCGCGATCGTGCTCGTCGCCCACGACCGCTGGTTCCTCGAAGCGGTCGGGACGTCGGTCCTCGAGCTCGAAGGCGGCCGCGGCAAGTTCTTTCCCGGCACCTGGCACGCCTGGCGCAAGGAGAAGGCCGCCCGTGAGCTCGCCCTCGGTCGTGCGATCGAGCGCCAGCAGGCCGAGATCGAGCGGCTCGAGCGCTTCGTCACCCGGTTCCGCGCCGGGACCCGCGCGCGCCAGGCCCAGTCACGGGCCAAGAAGCTCGACAAGATCGACCGGCTGGGTCGCGATCCGGCGGACGGCGGCGGGCTCGAGTTCGCCTTCAAGCCCCCGGACCGCAGCGGCCGGGTCGTCTTCGAGCTGCTCGACGGGCGCGTGACGATCGGCGAGCGCGTGCTCATCGATCACGGCGAGCTGTGGCTCGAGCGCGGCGAGCACGTATCCGTCGTCGGCTCGAACGGGTCGGGCAAGACGACGTTGATCGAGACGCTGGCCGGACTGCGTGAGCTCGGCGAGGCCGGCGACTCCGCGCCGCTCGTCACCGGCAAGCTGCGGACCGGCCACAACGTCAAGATCGGGTTCCTCTCCCAGCACGCCGACGAGCTGCACGCCGGCACCGCCCGCACCGTGCTCGAGGCCGCCCAGCACGCGACCGGTCTCACGCCGAACAGGGCCCGAGCCCTGCTCGGCAACTTCCTCTTCTCCGGCGAGCAGGCCGAGAAGCCGCTCGACGGGCTCTCCGGCGGTGAGCGCCGGCGCCTGTCACTGGCCGTCCTCGTCCAGTCGGGGGCCAACGTGCTGATCCTCGACGAGCCCACCAACCACCTCGACCTCGACAGCCGCGAGGCGCTCGAGCAGGCGCTGTCGGCGTTTCCCGGGTCGCTGCTGCTCATCTCCCACGACCGTGCGCTGCTCGATGCCGTCGGCAGCCGGACGGTCGCCTTCGAGAACCACACGCTGCACAGCTACGTCGGCGGCTGGGCCGAGTACCTGCGGGTGCGCGAGGAGCAGTCCGCGCCCCCGTCGCAGCGTGTGGCGAACGCGGCGACGAAGCCGGGCAAGGCCAAGGCGGCGAAGGGCGCCGCGGGCAAGGCGAAGACGAAGGCGACCAAGCGCGCCCGCGGCGGCGGGACGGCGAGCACGCAGGACTCGGTGGGCGGTCTCGAGCGGCAGATCGAGGCGGCCGAGGCGAGCCTGCGAGCGGTCGAGGACGAGCTGGCCGACCCGGCGGCCTGGTCGGACCCGGCTCGCAGCGCCCGCTCGACCGAGCGCCACCAGGCGGCCAAGGAGGCCGTCGAGCAGCTTTATCGGCGCTGGGAGCAGGTCGCGGGCTGAGAGCGCGTCCAGGCGCGTCCGTACACTCGAAGGCCAGATGCCCGTGCCAGGCGATGCGTGGCGGATTCGGGTCGCGCTGATCGACGATGACAGCGGCCTGCTGGCCGTGCTCGACCGCCGCTTCGCCGCCCTGCAGTGGGAGCGGGAGACCCTCGCCTACGCCGCCGGTCCGGATCAGCTGTCCGCGCTGCGGCTGCATGTCGTGCTCGTCAACCCGGAGCTCACCGGTCTCGACTACATCGAGCGGATCGCGCGGGCGCTGCCGGGACTTGCGATCCTCGTGTGCAGCGGCACGGCGCCAGTCGCCGACCGCGTCCGCGGCCTGCGGTCCGGAGCCGATGACTGGATCACCAAGCCGTGCCATCCGGATGAGCTCGTGGCCCGGATCGGCGCCGTGCTGCGGCGACGCCGGGCCGGTGAGCTCCCGGACGGCGACGGCCCGGTGAGCGCGGGCGAGCTCACGATTCGCCCGGACCGCTTCGACGCCTACGCCGGCGCGGAGCCGGCCAACCTCTCCCGCAAGGAGTACGAGCTGTTGCTCGTCCTCGCCCGGGTTGACGGCCGCGTGCTCGAGCGCGAGGAGATCTACCAGCGCGTGTGGGGCTACACGATGGCCCGCGGCGACCGCTCGGTCGACGTGTTCGTGCGCAAGCTCCGCCACAAGCTCGAGCGTGTCTCGCCCGGCTGGCGGTACGTGCACACGCACTTCGGGATCGGCTACCGGTTCGCGGCCGAGCGGATTGGCGCGCCCGTCGAGGTGGAGGGTCCTGCGCCGGCGCCGCTCCCACCCGCGCCGCGCGCGGCGGCCGATCTCCTCACACGTCGTTAACACGTCGGCGCCGCGCCTGCCCGTAGGCTGTGCCGCCTTGGGGAACCGTCGCGTTCATCTCTGGGTCCTGGCCACGGTTGCCGTGCTCGTCGCGGTGGCCGGCGTCGCCGTCGCCGCGGGCATCGTCAGCCCGGGGCGCATCTCGCCGACGCTGCGCATCGTGCCTGACGGCCGGCGCCTCAATCCGCCCGGCAAGCTCGTCACGCTCGGCCATTTCCCGACGGGCGGGGCGGTCACCCCCGACGGCCGCTTCTACTGGACGGTGTCGACCGGACGCGCGCTCAACGACGCCCGGATCGTGTCGACCGCCGGCGGCTACCCGCACGTGATCCAGGTGCTGCCGCTGCCCGGCGCATCCGGCGGGATCGCCATCGACCGCACCCAGCCGCTCGTCTACATCTCGGGCATCGCCGACTCGACGAACGCCGATGAGGTCAGGCCCGGCCTCCCCGGCCGCCAGGGCGACGTCATCCACGTGTTCCGCTACGACGTTCGCACCGGCCGCGCCCGGGAGATCAGCACGATCTCCGTGCCCCCGCCGGCCTCGGCCCCGGTGCCGCAGAACTTCCCGCCCAAGCACTCCGGGCATCTCTCCTGGCCGGACCGCCTGGCGATCTCACCCGACGGTCGCACGCTGCTCGTGCCGCTCAACCTCGCCGACGCGGCGGCGGTCATCGACACGGCGACCCACGCCGTGCGCTACGTGCCGACGGGGCCGTACCCGTACGGCGCCGCCGTCCTCCCCGACAACCGCACCGGCCTCGTCTCCAACGAGGGTCCGGGCACGGTGTCGGTGATCAACCTCAGCTCGGCGACCAAGGTCAAGGACATCCAGGTCGGTGCCAATCTCTCCCATCCGGAGGGCATCGCGCTCGACCCCTCCGGCCGCCATGCCTACGTGGCCATCGCCAACGAGGATCAGGTGGCGGTGGTCGACACCCGCACGCTGACCGTCTCGAAGGTGCTCTCGGTCCAGCGCGGGCAGGGCGGGGGCGAATCGCCCGTCGCCGTCGCGGTCACGCCCGACGGGCGCCGGCTCGTCGTCGCCGAGGCCGCGGCCGACGAGCTGGCGGTGTTCGCGCTGCCGTCGGGCTACCTGATCGGCCGCATCCCGACTGAGGAGTACCCCGCCGACGTGCAGACGACGACGCACCAGCTGCTGTGGATCGCCGCCAAGGGCTTCGGCGCGGGCGCCAATCCGAATGGCCCGAACCCGATCGTCTCCAACGACGACAACCTGCTGCATCACCCGGGGAGCGCGGTACTCAGCCCGGGCCGCGCGGGGGTCATGCCGTTCCCGAGCGACCGCCAGATCGTGATGCTGAACGTCACCGCCAACCGGCAGATCATCCCGATCAACTACGTCCGCGCTCCGAAGGGGACGCCGATCCGCCCGAACGGGCCGATCAAGCACGTCTTCTACATCGTGCGCGAGAACCGGACATACGACCAGGTCCTCGGCGACGACCCGCGCGGCGACGGGGATCCCGAGCTGACGCTGTTCGGCCGACGCGTCACGCCCAACATCCATGCGCTCGTCACCCGCTTCCCGCTGCTCGACCATGTCTACGCCGACTCGGAGGCGTCGATCGACGGCCATTTCTGGACGAGCGCCGCGGCGGTGTCCGACTACGTGCAGAAGAACTGGCAGCAGAACTATGCCGGACGGGGTCGCCCGTATGACTTCGGCGCGTACACGATCAGCTGGCCGGGGACCGGATTCCTGTTCGACCGCGCCCAGGGCCAGGGGATCTCCTACCGGAACTACGGCGAGGTGGTCGCCGGGACGGTCCCGCCGAACATCCTCAAGATCGTCGGCGTGACCGACAAGGACGTCGGGCCCCCGCAGGCCAAGCTTGAGACCGAGAAGTTCAACCACTCGGACCTTGGCTATCCGTTCGGCTGCTATCCGAACGACCTCTCGATCGGCACCGACTCGATCGCGGCGGCGCTCGCCCACTCCCAGCGGGAGACGTTCGACTCCTCGGTCCCGGCCGGCGCGGGGCCGAACTCGGAGTCACGCTTTGACTGCTTCAAGCAGTCGTTCCAGAAGGAGCTGCAGACGAACAGCGTGCCGGCCTTCAACTATCTGATCCTGCCGAGCGACCACACGAACGGGCTGTCGCCCGGCGCCCGCTCGCCCCGCTCGATGGTGGCCGAGAACGACTACGGGCTCGGCCAGATGGTCGACCTGATCTCGCACTCGAAGGTGTGGCGCTCCTCGGCGATCTTCGTGATCGAGGACGACTCGCAGGACGGCGCCGATCACGTCGATGCCCACCGCATGCCCGGCGCCGTGTTCAGCCCCTACGCCCGGCGCGGGGCGGTCATCCATACCCGCTACGACATGCTGTCGTTCATCCGCACGATGGAGATCATCCTCGGGATGCACCCGCTCGCTCTCGGCGACAGAGTGGCGACCCCGATGTACGACGCCTTCCAGTCGACCCCCGCCAACTCCGCTCCCTACAACGTCGTCGCGCCGACCTACCCGCTGCTCGAGCGCAACCCCAACAACGCGGTCGACCGCGCGCTCACCAAGGGCCAGAACTTCGTCACCACCGACGAGGTCCCCCAGTACGCCTTCGATCGCGTCCTCTGGTACTCCGTCCACGGCGCCGGCTCGACGCCGCCGCCGCCCGGCCCCGGGGCGGCGAAGGGCCAGTGATGCGCCGCCTGCGCCTGTTCGCCCTTGCGGTTCTCGCCTGCGGCGGCCTCGCCGTGGCCCCGGCCACCGCCTCGGCCCGGCTCCCGCCGATCAAGCACGTCTTCATCATCATGCTCGAGAACAAGGGCTTCGACGAGACGTTCGGCAACTACTCGGCCGCGCCCTATCTGTCGCTGACGCTGCCCGGCAAGGGCGCGTTCGTCCCGAACTTCTACGGGGTCACGCACTTCAGCTTCGGCAACTACATCGCCCTCGTCAGCGGGCAGGGGTCGAACACGTCCACCCAGCTCGATTGCCAGGTCTTCACTCCCGTGCTACCGGGCACGATCGGCGCGAACGGCCAGGCGCTCGGACACGGCTGCGTGTACCCATCGACGGTCAGGACGATCTCCGATCAGCTGAGCGCGCGCCGGCTCAGCTGGAAGGGCTACGAGGAGGACATGGCCAACGCCGCCGGCCAGCCCCAGACGTGCCGTCATCCCGTGATCGGGACGCCCGACACGACCCAGAAGGCGCGGCTCGGCGACCAGTACGCCGCCCGCCACAACCCGTTCGTGTACTTCCGCTCGCTGCTCGACAGCGGCGCCTGCGCCCGCGACGACGTTCCCCTCAGCCGGCTGCCCGCCGACCTCGCGTCGGCCGCCCGGACGCCGAACTACTCGATCATCACCCCGAACCTCTGCAACGACGGACACGACTCGCCGTGCATCGACGGCCGGCCGGGTGGTCTGCGATCGGTCAACGGGTTCCTCTCGACGTGGGTGCCGCGGATCCTCGCCTCGCCGGCCTACCGGGCGAACGGGCTGCTGGCGATCCTGTTCGACGAGGCCGACGGCACCGACGCGAGCGCGTGCTGCAACGAGCCCCCATTCGCGAACACGCTCGGCACCAACGGCGGCCCCTACGCCGGTCCCGGCGGTGGTCACATCGGTGCCGTGATGCTCTCGCCGTTCATCGATCCCGGCACGATTGACCTCGCGCCCGCCAACCACTTCACGATGCTGCGCAGCGTCGAGAACCTGTTCGGACTCGGCCACCTCGGCTACGCGGCCCAGGCCGGCCTACCGAGCTTCGGCGCCGATCTCTTCACCTGCTTCACGCAGGGCAATCCTCGTCCGCACCTCGGCACGCTCCCGCGCGGCTCGGAGATCAAGCTCGCGGTGATCGGCCAGGGCACGGCCAAGCACCCGATGCTCGAGCTCAAGCTCTGGCATCCCGGCCGGATCAGCGTCCAGGTTCCCGCCGGGCGCCGCCTGCGGACGCTGCGCGGTCCCCGCGCGGGCGGCGCCTGCCAGCTCGTCAAGATCGCACTCCCGGGCCAGCACGGGCGGCTGACGCTGACCGCGCGCGCCTTCGGGGGCGCGGAGCGGCGTACCATCATCTATTAGTGGTTGCGGCCGCACCGCGGCTGACCACTTCGAGATCATGAACAAGAACGTTCGCAATGTGGTGATCGTGCTGGTGATCGCGGCGCTCGTCGCGCTCCTGCCCGGGGGCGGAAGTGGCGCCAACGTCGCGCTGCAGGCCGTCTCGCTCGCGTTCCTCGCCGCGCTCGCCTGGGTGGCCGGGATCCAGTACCGCGAGCATCGCGTGACGCTCTATTCCCTCGGTGACTCCCGGCGCGCGATTCTCTACGCGGCCGTCGCCGTCGCCGCGCTCACCCTCACGGCGACCTCGAAGATGTGGTCGACCCCGGCCGGTGAGATCGCCTGGCTCGCGCTGCTCATCGCGTGCGTGTACGCGGTGGTCGCCGTCGTGCTGCGCGCCCGGCGCTACTAGGGAGCGCCCGAGGCCCTACGCCTAGGCGGCGGCGGAGCCGAGGGCCACGCGCGCCGGGTCGGCGGCGGCCACCGTCACCGGGATGCCGTTGAGGACGGCGTTCCCGGACAGCGAATCGACGAGCAGGTCGTCGGCGAGGGTGTTGCTGTTCGTGCCGGCGTGCTCGGCGGCCACGCTCTGCTGGGTTCCGGGCGCATCATGGCCCCAGCCGTGGGGCAGGCTGACGACGCCCGGCATCACCGTGTCGGTGACCTCGACCGGCGCCGCGAGCGTCCCCGTCCGTGAGCGCACCGTCGCCGACCCGCCGTCGGCGAGGCCGAGCCGCTCGGCGTCGTCGGGATGGACGAGCAGGGTGCAGCGCGGCTTGCCCTTGACGAGCAGCGGCAGGTTGTGCATCCAGGAGTTGTTGGAGCGCAGCTGCCGGCGACCGATCAGCACGAGCTCGCCGTCGGCCGGCGTCGTGCCGAGCGTCGCGCGCAGGCGCTCCACGTCGGCGGTCAGCTCCGGCGGCGCGAGCTCGATCTGACCGCTCGCCGTGCGCAGCGCGTCCGGCAGGCGCGGCTGTAGCGCCCCGAGGTCGATGCCGTGCGGTGCCGCCTCGAGCGCGGCCAGCGACAGGCCCGGGCCGCCGTCGCGGGCGCCGAAGCCGTCGCCGTACGGCCCGGCTCGCAGCATCAGGTCGAGCAGGCGGTCAGGTCCGACCCGCGGCTCGAGCGCGGCGAGGACCTCATCGGCGTCGCGGCCGTAGAGCGGCGATTCGGGGGTGGCGAGCTCGCGGGCGATGAGCGTGCGGGCCACGTTGTCGTCGAGCATCGCGACGTCCGCCGCCGGTCCGAGACCGGCCGCGGTCCCGGCGAGCCGCAGCAGCGTGACCCATTCGTCGGGTAGGCCGGGCTCGGGCTCGAGCACCGGCGCTGAGTAATTGGCGACGTTGCGCACCGCGAACAGATACAGCGCGAGGTCGTAGTGCGAGCGCCGCAGCGGGGAGGGGGCGGGGAGGATGACGTCGGCGTGGCGGGTGGTCTCGTTGACATAGACGTCGACGCTGACCATGAATTCGAGCTGGTCGAGCGCGGCGTCGAGCCGGCCGCTGTTCGGCGTCGAGACGACCGGATTGCCGCTGATCGTGATCAGGGCGCGGATCTGGCCCTCGCCCGGCGTGTCGATCTCCTCGGCGAGACACGCGGCCGGCATCTCCCCGAAGATCTCGCCGAGTCCGCGCACGCGGCTCTGCCAGCGGCCGAAGCGCGCACCGCGGCCACGGCCTGGCGCGCCTGCGGCGTTGGAATGACCGGCGGCGCCGAGGGGGAACATCGCGCCGCCCGGGCGGTCGAGGTTGCCGGTGAGGAAGTTGACCACGTCGACGAGCCAGCTCGCGAGCGTGCCGAACTCCTGCGTGCAGGTCCCGATCCGCCCGTAGACCGCGGCGCTCGGAGCGGCGGCGAGCTCGCGGGCGATGCGGCGGATCGTCTCGGCCTCGATCCCGCACACCGGCGCGACCGCCTCCGGGCTGAACGGTTCGGCGAGCGCGCCGAGCTCGTCGACGCCGGCGGCGATGGCCACGAGCCGCGGCTCGGGCGTGGCGAGATCCTCGCCCAGCAGCACCTGGACGAGCGCGAGCAAGAGCAGCGCGTCGGTCCCGGGCCGGATGAAGTGATGCTCGTCGGCCTCCTCGGCGGTGCGGGTGCGCCGTGGATCGAGCACGACGATCCTGCCGCCGCGGGCGCGGATCGCGCGCAGACGGCCGCGGGCGTCGGGGGCGGTCATCAGGCTGCCGTTGGAGGCGAGCGGGTTGGCGCCGAGGATCAGCAGATGGTCGGTCCGGTCGAGGTCGGGCACCGCCACCGTCGTCCCGGTCCCGAACATGAGCGCGCTGGCCATCTGCTTGGGGAACTGGTCGACCGTGCTCGCCGAGAACAGGTTGCGCGACCCAAGCGCCCTCAGCAGCACGGTGTTGTAGAGGATGTTCGAGAGGTTGTGAGCGTTCGGGTTGCCAAGGTAGGCCCCGACGGCATTGCGGTCGGCGGCGAGAATCGGACCGAGCCGCTCGTCGATCAGCGCGAACGCCTCGTCCCAGCTCGCGGTCGCGAAGCTGCCGTCGGCCTGGCGGATGAGCGGCGTGCGGATCCGGTCGGGATCGCTGTGGAGCTCCTTCAGCGCCGCGCCCTTGGGACAGATGAAGCCGTGGCTGAACACGTCCTCGCGATCTCCGCGGACTCCGACGAGGCGCTCCCCGTCGAGCGTGAGCTCGAGGCCGCACGTCGCCTCGCACAACGGGCAGGTCCGCAGGGCGGTGCGGTGGCCGTTGGCTCTCGCGCTCGAAGTCATCGCCCCCGGGAGCGTACTGTTCCGGTCTGCGCAAACGCAGAAAAGGAGCTACATGGTGAGCGGCGCTCGGCGGGAGACGCTCGGCGACTGGCTGACCATCGTCGGGGCGATCGCCCTGCTCGCGTCGCTGTTCCTCTCCTGGAGCCACCAGTTCTCGCCGGCGTTCCTCGCCCAGTGGGGAAGCTCCGATCTGCTCCGGGGGGTGGCGCGGGACCCGAGCGCCTGGCAGCTGTACTCGGTCGCCGACGTGCTGCTCGCCGTGCTCGCCGCGAGTCTCGTCGGCGTTGCGCTCGTCGGCAAGCGGGCCGTCCATCTCGTCGCGATGCTCGCGGCCGCCGTCGCGCTCGCGTTCACCGCGCACGCGCTCAGCGTGCCGCCGACGAACGGAGCGAACCTGTTCGACCCGGCGCTGAACCCGCCGGCCTATGTCGCCAGCTCGCCGGCCGCCGGAACGGGGGAGACGGTCGCCATCGCCGGGATCGGGGTCGCGCTCGTCGGGTTGCTGCTGTCGTTCAGCGGCGAGTGAGCACTTCTATCCTCGGCTGAGGATGTCCATCATCTCGGCAGACCGACGGCGCGAGCTCCCCGACGAGCCCGGCGTCTACCTGTTCCGCAACGAGCGCGGCCGGGTCATCTACGTCGGCAAGGCGAACTCGATCCGCAAGCGCGTCGCCTCGCATTTCTCCAATCCGAGCACCCGGGCGGGTCGTGACCTGCTGCCGATGATCGATCACGTCGAGGCGCTCGTCGTTCACACCGAGACCGAGGCCCTGCTCGCCGAGCAGAACTTCATCAAGCAGTACAAGCCGCGCTTCAACATCCGCCTGCGCGACGACAAGTCGTACCCCTACATCGCCATCTCGCTCGACGAGGACTTCCCCCGGGTCTACTTCACCCGCGAGCGCCACCGTCGCGACCGCGCCTACTTCGGCCCGTTCTCGAACGCCAAGCGCGTGCGGTCGACGCTCGACGTGCTCGGCAAGGTGTTCATGTTCCGCTCATGCGAGGGCCCCGAGCCGGGGCGCCGCAGCGGCTCGCCGTGTCTGGACTACTACATCAAGCGTTGCGAGGCGCCCTGCGTCGGCTACGTGAGCCGCGAGGACTACCGGGCCGGCATCGACGGCGTGATCGCCTTTCTGTCCGGCCGCTACCGGGAGATCGAGCGCGAGCTCGACAAGTCGATGCGCGAGGCGTCGGCCGAGCAGCGCTTCGAGGACGCCGCCCGCGAGCGCAACCGGCTGCGCGCCGTTCGCTCGCTGCTCGAGCGCCAGCGCGTGGCCAACGACACGGTGGGCACGCTCGACGCGATCGCCGTCGCCGTCGGCGAGGGCGAGGGCGAGGCCAACGCCCAGGTCTTCCAGGTCCGCGACGGAATCCTCTCCGACCGCCAGAGCTTCTATCTCGACAACGCCGCCGAGGCCGGCGTGGCCGAGGTCGCCGAGGCGTTCATCCTTCAGTACTACGCCGCAGCGATGATGATCCCGCCGCTGCTCGTCGTCCAGCGCGAGTTCGTCGACGTCGACGCGCTCAGCCGCGCGCTCGCCGAGCGGCGCGGGGGACCGGTGGAGATCCGGGCCGCCGAGCGCGGCGACAAGCGCCGGATTCTCGAGCTCGCCGAGCGCAACGCACGGCTCGCCCTCGACCAGGAGAAGCTCCGCTCCGAGCGCCGCCGCCAGCAGCGGGTCGAGGCGCTCGACGGCCTCCAGCAGGCGCTCGGGCTCGACACCATCCCGCTGCGCATCGAGTGCTTCGACATCAGCACCCTGATGGGCACGAACACCGTCGCCTCGATGGTCGTGTTCGAGGGGGGCGCGCCGAAGAAATCCGATTACCGCCGCTTCCGCGTGTTCACGGTCGGAGACGAGGCTGCCTCCGGCGGCGGCCCCGACGACTTCGCGGCGATGGAGGAGGTGCTCGGCCGGCGGATGGCGCGCTTCGAGCAGCAGCGCGAGCGCTCCCCGCACGACAAGGACTACGACCCGAGCTTCGCCGCTCTCCCCAATGTCATCGTCATCGACGGCGGCAAGGGGCAGCTCGCCGCGGGACTCCGGGCGCTCCAGAGCTTTCGCGACCGGGGCGTGCTCGTCATCTCGCTGGCCAAGCGGATCGAGGAGGTGTTCATCCCCGGGCGGGCCGCGCCGCTCGCGCTCGCGCACGACACCCCTGAGCTGCAACTGCTCCAGCGGGTCCGCGACGAGGCGCACCGTTTCGCCATCACCCACCACCGGCTCCGCCGGGATCGGGCGATGACCGCGTCGATCCTCGACGAGCTGCCAGGCGTCGGGCCGGCCCGCAAGCGGGCTCTCCTACAGCACTTCGGCTCACCCGACGCGATCCTCGCCGCCAGCCGTGAGGAGCTCGAGGCGGTGCCCGGGCTGTCGGGGAAGCTCGCCCGCGATCTCCACCGCGAGCTGCACAAGACCGGCGTCTGAGAGAGCGCCGTCAGCGCGTGAGCATCACCGCGCTCGCCGCCGGCAGCTCCACGGTGTAGGTGCCGAGGACGGGCACGACCGGCGTCTGGACCTGGGTACCGTCGAGCTGGCCGGTGGTCGTCGGCGTGTCGAAGCTCTGGCCTCCGAGGCTCACCCCCGATGTCGCGCTCAGGCTCGGCGCGGTGAGCGCCTCGGCGACGGCCGGCGTCGGGTTGCCGGGGAGCTGGAGCTGGACCTGGACCGGGGTCGAGGGGTCCTTGTTGATGAGCACGACGTGGGTCTCGGCGCCCGACTGCGTCGCCCAGACCTTGACCGGGCCTGACGGGGCGCTCACGCCGAGCAGCCGCGCCCCGGGCGGAAACGCGTCGGCGAACATCAGCGCGCCGTAGTACACGGGATGGACAGTCCCCTGCCAGGTGCCGTTCTGCTGGCTGAAGCTGAACGGCGCGTAGGCCGCGCCGGGCAGGGTATGGATGTTCACGCCGTCGACGCCCTCGGCGGCAAGATTGAACAGCGTGTCGAGCATCCACAGCGAGGACGCGAAGGTGTCGCTCAGGCCGAAGCGCCCCGAGCACGACGCCGAATTGAGCTCGTCGAGGCGAAAGGGCAGGCCGTGCTCGTGGGCGACGGCCACCGACGGTGCGATCGCCTGCGCGAGCCCGGCCGAGGAGGAGTCGGAGAGCAGATTGGGGATCGACGGGTATCCCGTCGCGGTCGGCAGCGAGGTGCAGCCGCGCAGCGGGTAACGGTGCAGGGTGACGGTCGAGAGCCGCCGCTCGGAGGTGATGAAGGTGCCGAGCCCCGGAGCCCACGCGAGGCTCGAGAAGGCCGGCCCGGCGAGCGGCACGCTCGGCATCGCCGCGCGCAGGTGGGAGACGTCGCGGATCAGTCCGGACAGGCCGTAGCTGCGCGGCCGGGAGTAGACGACGCGGCCCCGCCGGTCCTTGTACCAGGCGAACACCCCATAGATGTCGGGCTCGTTGCCGAGCTCGAACGCCGAGATGTAGCGCCGGCCGATGCCCTGAAGCAGGGCCCGGGCCTCGGCGGAGCCGAGCGCCGGGCGGCCCGAGGCCAGGTTGATCCCGAGGATCAACTTGGCCCCCACCGCGGCGGCGAGCGCCTGCGTGCTGCGCATCCAGCCCTTGCTCAGCGCGTAGTTGATGCCGCCCGGCGGGATCACGCCGCGCATCGGCCACCATGTCGCGTCGGTGCTGTCGCCGCCGATCCGCAGCACGGGCGCCTGATCCGGAGTCAGGTTGCGCAACAGCTGGATGAGGACCGGGTTGACCGCACGCGGATCGCGGCCGGTGTAGTCGTTCAGCCCCCGGTACTCGATCGACAACCCAAGGAAGCCCGACGGCAGCGGCGGGCTGATCGGGTTGGCGGCGACGGTCGCCGGCAGCGTCGCGTCGTCGGCGTGGGCCGCGGAGGGGCGTAGCACGCCCGCTGCCGCGAGGATGATGAGCGCGGCCGCCAGCAGACCGGCGGCGAGCGCGGTGAGCGTCGCCGTGCGCCGTGTTCCGCGAATCACCCCACGCATCGTGGCACACCGCCCGTGCCCGGGGGGCGCGCGGCGCAGGTCCGGGCGGCCGCGCGGCGCAGGTCCGGGCGGCCGCGCGGCGCCCGTCCGCGCGAGGCGTCAAGCTGTGAGCATGGAAGCATCTGGGCGGGCTCCGTCGATCAGCGCCGACGGCGATCCCGCAGAGGGCGAAGCGGCCGCCGGCCCGGGCGGCTCGGCGCTGCAAGATCTCGTCATCATCACCGGCTTCTCGGGGGCGGGGAAGTCGACCGCGATGGCCGCGTTCGAGGACGAGGGCTACTTCTGCGTGGACAACCTCCCCTCGGAGATGATCCGGGCGCTCGTCGAGCTGTTCATGCACGAGGGCTCGAAGGTCGCCCGCGCCGCCGTCGTCTCAGACGTGCGCGGCGGCAGCTACTTCCAAGGTCTCTCGGCCACGCTCGACTATCTGCGGGAGAGCCGGCTGCGCCACCGCGTCCTGTTCCTCGAGGCCGATGAGCAGACGCTCCTCACACGCTACAAGGAGACCCGCCGCCGCCACCCGCTCGCTCCGACCGGCAGCGTCTCCGACGGGATCGCGCGCGAGCAGGATCTGCTCGCGCCGCTGCGCCGGCGCGCGGACATCGTCATCAATACGACCGGCCTCACCGCCGCGATGCTACGCCGCAAGCTGAACGACGAGCTGCTGCCGACGCGAACACCCGGGCGGATGGCGGTGACGTTCGAGAGCTTCGGCTTCAAGTACGGCCCGGTGCGTGACCCGGACGTGATGTTCGACGTCCGCTTCCTGCCCAATCCCCACTACGAGCCCGACCTTCGGCCGCTCACGGGCCGCGACCCGAGCGTCGTCGCCTTCATCAACCGCCACGGCGCCCTCGACGCGTTCCTCGAGCGGCTCCATCCGCTGCTCGACTACCTCCTGCCCCAGTACCTCGCGGAGGGGAAGTCGCACCTCGTGCTCGCGGTCGGCTGCACGGGGGGGCGGCACCGCTCGGTGGCGATCGCCGAGCACCTCGCCGAGCGCTACGGGGCCGAGAAGGAGTACCTGGTCGAGGTCGTCCACCGCGATGCCACGCGGCCTACCTAGCGAGCCCGGGCGGCAAAGGGGGCGGCGAGGATGATCGATCACATCGGCTTTGAGGTGACCGAGCTCGAGCGCTCGGCGCGTTTTTACGACGCGGTCTTCTTCGCGCTCGGCGGCCGGCGGATGTTCGAGTCCGAGCACGCCGTCGCGTACGGGGTCAACGGTCCGCTGTTATGGATCGTCGTGCGGGGGCGGACGCCCGGCCCCGGCTACGGCCACCTCGCGCTGCAGGCGAGTGGCAAGGCGGCGGTCGATGCCGCTCACGCCGCCGGCCTCGCGACCGGCGGCGACGACGACGGGGCGCCCGGGCAGCGTCCGCAGTACGGCCGGCGCTACTACGCGGGCTACCTGCGCGATCCCGACGGGCTGCGCGTCGAGGTCGTCAGCCGGCGGTAGCGCTCTGAGTCCCGCCGCCGCCCCCCGGGACGTCTGCGCGGCTGGGTTTAGGTAGCCTTCTGAAGCCAGCCGGCGGCACGGCCGCGGCCGGCAGCCTCCACCGGACAGGTGGTGGGTACTCCTGTCCTTCAGCCTCCACGAAATCGAGAGGTCGCGTATGGCAGTACGGGTCGGCATCAACGGATTCGGGCGAATCGGACGCAATGTCTTCCGTGCCGCCTACGAGCGGGGCGCTGATATCGAGTGGCTCGCGGTCAACGACCTCGTCGATCCGAAGACGATCGCCCATCTGCTCAAGTACGACTCGACCTACGGGCCCTTCCCGGGCAGCGTCGAGGCGACCGAGAAGGGACTGCGCGTCGACGGCAACGAGATCCGCGTGCTCGCCGAGCGCGACCCGGCGGCCCTGCCCTGGGGCGATCTGGGCGCCGACGTGGTGATCGAGTCAACCGGCCTGTTCACCGATCGCGAGAACGCCGCCAAGCACCTCGCGGCGGGCGCGAAGAAGGTCGTCATCTCCGCTCCGGCCACGAACCCCGACACGACCGTCGTGCTCGGCGTCAACTTCGACGATGTCTACGACCGCGAGAACCATCACGTCATCTCCAACGCCTCGTGCACGACCAACTGCCTCGCGCCGGTGGCCAAGGTGCTGCACGACACGGTCGGCATCAAACACGGCCTGATGACGACGATTCACGCCTACACCGCCGATCAGCGCCTCCTGGACATGCCGCACCGTGACCTGCGACGGGCCCGGGCCGCGGCCGTCAACCTGATCCCCGCCTCGACCGGGGCGGCCAAGGCCATCGGCATCGTCATCCCCGAGCTCAACGGCAAGCTCCACGGCTTCGCCGTCCGCGCTCCCGTGCCGACCGGGAGCGTCGTGGATCTCACTGTCGAGACCAACCGGGAAACCACGGTCGAGGAGATCAACGAGGCGATGCGTGCCGCCGCCGACCACGGTCCGCTCGAGGGGCTGCTCCGCTACACCGAGGACCCGATCGTCTCATCGGACATCGTCAAGAGCCCGGCCTCGTCGATCTTCGACTCCCAGCTCACCGCGGTGATGGACGGGACGATGGTCAAGGTGGTCACCTGGTACGACAACGAATGGGGCTATTCGAACCGCGTGGCCGACCTGGTGCAAAGGCTGCTGTGAGAACCCTCGCCGACCTCGGAGACCTCAAGGGCAAACGAGTGCTCGTCCGCGTCGACTTCAACGTCCCGCTCGCCGACGGGGCCGTGGCTGACGACACCCGGATCCGCGCCGCCCTGCCGACGATCGAGGAGCTCCGCGAGCGCGGCGCACGGGTGATCCTCGTCTCGCACCTCGGACGTCCGAAGGACCACGAGCCCGAGCTCTCGTTGCGGCCCGCCGCCGACCGGCTCGCCGAGCTCACCGGGGCCGACGTCACGCTCGCGCCGGGGGTCGTCGGCCCGGACGTCAAGGCGTTTGCCGACAACCTCGCCGACGGCAACGTGCTCGTGCTCGAGAACATCCGCTACGAGCCGGGGGAGACGAAGAATGATCCCGCGCTCGCCGCCGCGCTCGCCGAGCTTGCCGACGTCTACGTCAACGACGCCTTCGGCACCGCCCACCGCGCCCACGCCTCGACCGAGGGTGTCGCCCACCTCGTCTCCGACCGCGCCGCCGGCTATCTCCTCGAGCGTGAGGTGAGGACCCTGTCGGGCCTGCTCGAGTCCCCGGCGCGCCCGCTCGTCGCCGTGCTCGGGGGCGCCAAGGTGAGCGACAAGATCGCGGTCATCGAGCGCTTCCGCGAGGTCGCCGACACGATCCTCATCGGCGGCGCGATGTGCTTCCCGTTCTTCGCCGCTCAGGGCCACCCGATCGGCAACTCGCTTTGCGCCGAAGAGGACGTCGAGCTCGCCCGCCGGCTGCTCGACTCCGCCGCGGCCGGCGGTGCTCCGCTCGAGCTTCCCGTCGACCTCGTGCTCGGCGACCGCTTCGCCGCCGAGGCGACGATCGAGGAGCGCGACGGGGTCGACGTCCCCGACGGGTGGATGGGACTCGACATCGGCCCTCGGACCGCGACGGCCTACGGCGAGCGGATCGCCACCGCCGGCACGGTGTTCTGGAACGGCCCGATGGGCGCGTTCGAGCTCGAGCCGTTCGCGGCTGGGACGCGCTCGGTTGCCGAGGCCGTGGCGCGCGCGCCCGGCGTCACCGTCGTCGGCGGGGGTGACTCGGCCGCGGCGCTGACCCGTTTCGGCCTCGCCGACCGCGTTACCCACCTGTCGACCGGCGGCGGCGCCTCGCTCGAGCTGCTCGAGGGAAAAGACCTGCCTGGAGTGGAGGCACTGGTATGAGCGATGGATCTGGCCGCCGGCCGCTGATCGCCGGCAACTGGAAGATGTACAAGACCGTCGAGGAGGCCGAGGCCTTCATTCAGGCCCTGCTGCCGCGGGTCTCGACCGCTGACCGGGCCGACGTCGCGATCTGCCCGCCCTACCTCGCGCTCGGGGCGATGGTCGACTCGACGCGCGGATCACGGGTCGAGGTGTTCGCCCAGAACATGCATTACGCCCCCGAGGGCGCGTTCACCGGCGAGGTGTCGGCGCCGATGCTCCTCGAGGCCGGCGTCCACGGCGTCGTCCTCGGCCATTCCGAGCGCCGCGAGCTGTTCGGCGAGTCCGACAAGGCGCTCGCCCTCAAGGTGCCGGTCGCGCTCGAGGCCGGGCTCGTCCCGATCCTCTGCGTCGGCGAGACCGAGGAGGAGCGCGAGCGCGGCGACACCGAGCGCAAGCTGCGCCATCAGGTCCAGGAGGACCTCGCCAAGGTCGACACCGAGCGGCTCGGCGACATCATCATCGCCTACGAGCCGATCTGGGCGATCGGCACCGGCCAGGTGGCCACGCCCGAGCAGGCCCAAGAGGCGATCGCCTTCGTCCGCGCCCTCGTCGCCGACCGCTCACGTGAGCAGGCCGAGCGGACCCGGGTGCTCTACGGCGGGAGCGTCAAGCCGGGCAACGCCGCGGAGCTGCTCGCGCTGCCGGACATCGACGGCGCCCTCGTCGGCGGCGCGAGCCTCGACGCCGAGTCGTTCGCCGGGATCGTCGCGGCGGTGGCGTGATGGCGGTCGCCCCCGGCGGCCAGCAGCTGCCGGTCCCGTGCGCGGCGCTGATCGTGCTCGACGGTTGGGGCATCGCCGAGCCCGGGCCGGGCAACGCCGTGTCGCTCGCCTCGACTCCGGTCTTCGACGAGCTCTGGAGCGGCTACCCGCACACGCAGCTCACCGCCTGCGGCCGCGCCGTCGGCCTGCCCGAGGGCCAGATGGGCAACTCCGAGGTCGGGCACCTCAACCTCGGCGCCGGGGCCGTCATCATGCAGGACCTCACGCGGATCGACGAGGCGGTGGCCACCGGGCGGCTCGCCACCAACTCCGTACTCCGGGAGGCGTTCACGGGCGCCGAGCGCGTCCATCTCATCGGGCTCGTGTCCGACGGCGGCGTTCACTCCGGTTTCGGGCACCTCCAGGCACTGATCACGCTCGCCGCAGAGCTCGGCGTCCCCGACCTCGTGTTGCACGCGTTCACCGACGGCCGCGACACCTTGCCGCACTCCGGCGCCGGCTTCCTCGAATCGGTCGAGGGCTGGATGTCCGAGGCCGGGGTGGGCCGGGTCGGGACCGTCATCGGCCGCTACTACGCGATGGACCGCGACCGCCGCTGGGATCGCGTGCAGCTCGCCTACGACATGCTCGTGCACGGCCGTGCAGAGCGCACCGCGACGAGCGGCGCCGAGGCCGCCCGCGGTGCGTACGAGCGCGACGAGACCGACGAGTTCATCAAGCCGGTGCTCGTGGGGGAGGAAGCGCGGATCCGCCCCGGCGACTCGGTCTTCGGCTTCAACTTCCGGCCCGACCGGATGCGCGAGATCACCCTCGCCCTCGCCGACCCCACGTTCGGCGATATCGACCGCGGTGGCACCGCCGTCGTCGAGCGCTACGCGACGATGACCGAGTACGTGGAGGGGTGGCCGTACCCCGTCGCCTTCCCACCCGAGCACCCGTCGGTGACGATGTCCTCGGTGATCGCGGGGCGCGGCGTCCGCCAGCTCCACGTCGCCGAGACCGAGAAGTACCCGCACGTGACGTACTTCTTCAACGGCGGCGAGGAGACCCCCTACGAGGGCGAGCGCCGCGAGCTCGTCGCCTCGGTACGCGACGTTCCGACCTACGACTACAAGCCGGAGATGAGCGCCCGCGAGGCGGCCGCCGCCTTCGTGAAGGGCTGGGAAGAGGACTCGCCCGCCTTCGGCATCATCAACTTCGCCAACGCCGATATGGTCGGCCACACGGGTGTCATCCCGGCCGCGGTGACCGCGATCCAGACCGTCGACGAGTGCCTCGCGCAGGTCGTCGGCGCCGTTCACGCCGCCGGCGGCGCCTGCCTGATCACCGCCGACCACGGCAACGCCGACCACATGCTCGAGCCCGACGGCAGCCCCAACACGGCCCACTCGCTCAACCCGGTCCCGGTGATCGTCACCGTGCCCGGTCTCGAGCTCCGCTCCGGCGGAGTGCTCGCCGACGTCTCCCCGACCATCCTGCAGCTGCTCGGGATCGAGCAGCCGGCGGCGATGACCGGGCAGTCGCTCATCGACTGAGGTCGGCGGTCGCCCTGCGGGGCGGGTCGCCTTCCCCCGCACCCTCGAGGCCATCTCCCTCGGGCACCTTCCCGACGCCCGGACGTTGCCGTACGCCCGCGCTAGACTTGACAAAGACACACTTAGATTTCATACTTCGTGTCGCATCATTTACCTGACCAGAGGGAGTCAAATCACATGGCACTTATCCGCTGGGAGCCGGTCCGCGAGCTGAACACCATCCAGAGCGAGATGAACCGGCTGTTCAACACGTTCTTCGAGTCGCCGCAGAACGGCGGCCCGCAGCTGCGCCGGTGGATTCCGGCGATGGACCTCGTTGAGGCCGACGGGGAGTACGTCCTCCGGGCCGACCTGCCCGGTCTCACCGAGCAGGACGTCAGCATCGAGCTCGACGACAACGTGCTCACCGTGTCCGGCGAGCGTAAATCCGGGCAGGAGGAGCGCCACGCGGGCTATTACCGCGTCGAGCGTGCCTCCGGTTCGTTCTCGCGGTCGCTGACCCTGCCGGAGGGCGTCGACGCCGAGCGCATCGCGGCCAACTTCGACCGCGGTGTCCTCGAGGTGCGCATTCCCAAGCCCGAGGCCCGCAAGCCGCGCAAGGTCGAGATCGCCGTCTCCGGCGCCGACTCAGCCGAGAGCACCATCGAGGGCGCCGAGGCCGGCAACGGCTCCGCCCCCGAGCTCGCCGGTAACGCCTCCTAACCGCTACGCCGCCGCCGCCGGGGCCGGGTTGTGCGCCCGGCCCCGCGGCGCCTGTCCAGTAGGGTCGGGCCGTGTTCACGATCTCTTCACGGTCCTCTGACGCGTTGGCCCGAACCGGGACGCTGCACCTCGCGCACGGAGACGTGCGCACACCGGCGTTCGTCCCTCTGGCCACGAAGGGAGTCGTGCGTACCCTCGAGCCCCGGGACCTCGTCGAGCTCGGCTACGAGATGGTGCTCGGCAACACCTTCCACCTGTTCCTGGCGCCCGGTCCCGAGCTCGTCGCCAAGCTCGGGGGCCTCCACGAGTTCATGCGGTGGGAGCGAGGGATCATCACCGACTCCGGCGGCTTCCAGGTCTTCTCGATGGGCCACGGCACGGTCGCCGACGAGATCAAGGGTCGCAGCAACAGCCGGCGGGCCGAGGAGGGTCGTCGCGACGGGGCGATCCTCTCGATCGAGGAGGACGGGGTGCGCTTTCGCTCCTACCTCAGCGGCCAGGAGCGCTTCATCGGGCCGGAGACCTCCATGGAGATCCAGGCCACGCTGCACTCCGACATCGCGGTCGTGTTCGACGAGTGCACGCCCTTCCATGTGTCGCGTGACTACACCGCCCGCTCGACCGAGCGCACCCACCGCTGGCTCGAGCGCTGCCTGCGCTGGCACGACGAACACGGGCCGCGCGATCAGGTCGTCTACGGCATCGTCCAGGGAGGCGTCGACTACGACCTCCGCACCGAATCGGCGGCCACCGTCGCCGCGAGCGCCTGCGACGGGATCGCGATCGGCGGCTCGCTCGGCCAGGACAAGCCGCAGATGTACGAGGTCGTCTCGTGGACGACCGCCGAGCTCGAGCGGCACGCCGCCGACCGGGCCCGCCACCTGCTCGGGATCGGGGACGTCGACGACCTGCTCGTCGGGGTCGAGCTCGGGATCGACACCTTCGACTGCGCGATGCCGACTCGGCTCGGGCGCCACGGCGTTGCTCTGATCCCCGACCCGGATGCGCGCTGGCGGGTCGATCTCGTCAAGTCCCGGTGGCGCGAGGCGAGCGAGCCGATCCTCGACGGGTGTCCGTGCCCGGCGTGCTCGGCCGGCTATTCGCGTGCCTACCTGCGCTACCTGCTGCGCGCGCGCGAGCTCACCGGCATGCGGCTCGTGACGCTCCACAACCTGAGCTTCATCGCCCGGCTGATGGACGACCTGCGCGCGGCGATCGACGCCGACCGGCTGCCTGACGCGGCCGCGGCTCTGCGCGCGGGCGCGGCCCCCGGCGCGCTGCTGACCTGACGGCTACTTCGTGTACTGATTGATCAGGTTGCGCACGCCGTTGATCGCCGACTGGGCGTCATGGGCGACGACCTGGCGGAACTGGACGGCGCTGTTGGAGGCGCTCGTGGCCAGGCTGATCGTCACGGCGACGATCACCGCGAACAGGACGCAGAAGACGAGCAGCGCGATGAAGCGGCGCAAGGCGCGTCGGCGTCGGCGCGGTGCCACAGGCTCGGCCGCACGCGCGCGCTGTGGGCGGGGTGTCGGGGCCGGCTCCTCACGGGGGCGCAGCTGACGGGACTGAGCCGGCGCCACGGACCGCGTGGCTGCCGTCCGCTGGGCCATCTGCGTCTCGGCCGTGGCCGGGCCCCCAAGTGAGACAACCCGCGTCGAGCTGGCGCTGCCGAGGTTGCGGGTCGGGCTGGTGCCGTTGAACGGCCGCACGCCGTGGAGGCCATCGCGCAGCGTGTCCCCGTAGGTCACCGCATCGCTCGGCCGCGACTCCTGATCGATCGCCAACGCATAGGACACCGCCTCGGCGAGCTCCGGGCTCACGTTCGGATTGAGGTCCTGGAGCGGGAACGGGGCCTCACGCTGCTGCTTGAGCGCGAGCTCGGAGAGGCTCGTGGCCTCATAGGGCAGCCGGCCGGACAGGAGCTGGTAGGTGACGACACCGAGCGAGTAGATGTCGGCCCGTGGCCCGGCCTCCTCGCCGCGCGCCTGCTCGGGGGCCAGGTAGGCCGCGGTCCCGAGCACCGATCCGACCTGCGTGATGCTCGACTGGTCGGTGGCCCGCGCGATGCCGAAGTCGGCGAGCTTGACCACGTCGGCGTCGGAGACGAGCAGGTTGCCGGGCTTGACATCGCGGTGGACGACCCCGTTGCGATGCGCGTAGTCGAGGCCTCGGCACGCCTGGCAGACGATCTCGACGGCCTGGTCGACGTCGAGATGGCCCCGGTCGCGGAGCAGCTCGGCGCACGAGGCGCCATGGACGTGCTCCATGACGATGAAGTGCTGGTGGTGGCCCTCGTCGAAGCCGAAGTCGAAGACCTGGACGATGTTGGGGTGCACGAGCCGGGCGGCCGCGAGTGCCTCACGGCGAAAGCGCGAGACGAAGGTCGGATCGTCGGCGAGGTGCTCGGCGAGCAGTTTGAGGGCGACGTGGCGCTCGAGCCGCTGATCCATAGCAAGGTGGACCGTGGACATTCCGCCCACGCCAAGCCGGCCTTCGATCCGGTACCGCCCAGCGATCGTCGTCGTGCTCGTCATTGTCCGTTTCCGTTGCCGTTTCCGCCGGCGCCGGCGCCAGCGCTCCCGTTTCCGCCCAGGCCGGCCCCGCCGCTACCGCCCCCGCTCCCACTGGAGGAAGTACCCGAGGTGGCGGTCGAGGTTGCAGACGTGGTCGTCGTCGGGGTGGTGGTCGTGGTCGTCGGAGTCGAGGTCGTCGTCGGGGTGCTGCTGGTCGACGTCGTGGTGCTGCTGCTCGATGTCGTGCTCGAGGTCGTCGCCGTCGAGGCCTGGTGGCAGTCGCGTGCGGCGAGCACGGCGACGGTGCTCGCGCCCTGCTTGAGGTCGTTGACGAGGGTGGGACTGACCGAGCGGCCCAGGCTTGAGACCAAGGTCACGAACTGATTGGCGGCGTCGGTCGCCGACCCGCAGTTCCCGGAGCTCACCGCCGCGGAGACCTGGTCGAGCTGGGCGTTCAGCGAGCTGGCCTGGCTGCCTGAGAGCAGGCCGGAGCCGCCGCCACAGGCGACGAGGAAGGCAGAGGCAAGCCCAAGGCTGCCCGCCAGGAGTGCGCGGAGCGGGGAGCGCATCCGCGTCCTGACTTTAGACACTCCATCGGTTGCGGACCGTTAGGGATGCTTCACAGACGGCCTTATTGCCCAAAGGACAGGCGTTCGGCGAGCGAATCCGGCAGGCGGGCGGCGCGGATCGCCGCTGCGGCGCCGTCGATGTCGTAGTCGACGCGGTGGTAGGTCGTCGACCACCCGCCCATGTCGAGCGCCAGCCAGGCGGCGCGAGGATCGCCATCGCGGGGCTGTCCCACGCTGCCGGGGTTGATCAGCCACTCCCCGTCACCGAGCTCGAGAGTGTCGCCGTCGGTCCGCGTCTCGCCACTGGCCGGTTCGCCGGGCAACCGGCAGAACGACAGGGCGACATGTGAGTGGCCGATCAGGCAGATGCGGTGCTCCTGGACGTCGAGGCACAGCTCGGCTTGCAGCGGCGAGAGCACGTACTCCCAGACCGGATCGCGCGGGCTCGCGTGAAACAGGCCGACCTCCTCCTCGAGGTTCTGCGGCTGGAGGGCTTCGAGATAGGCCCGCGTCTCCGCGGTGATGATGCCCTGGGTCCAGCGGGCGGCAAGTTCGGCCCCGCGCGAGAACTCCTCGAGGTCCAGCGCCCCGGTGACCCCGAGGTCATGGTTGCCGGCCAGGCAGACGGCGGCATGGCGGCGAGCGAGCTCGACGCAGGCGTCGGGATCGGCGCCGTAGCCGACGAGGTCGCCCAGGCACCACAGCTCCTCGCAGTCCGAGGACTCGATCTCGTCGAGCACCGCTTCGAAGGCGTGCCGGTTGCCGTGGATGTCCGAGACGACGGCGATCTTCATCTCTACAGTCTCCTAGGTGAGGCGGCGCGCGCGCACCCGCATCGTCGGGCCAACCCTGATCGCGTTGGCCGCCGCGGAGCTTGGCGTACGGCTGCTCTCGCCGCGCCGCCCGCCTCGCGAGCCCGTCGCCGTCGACCTTGGCCAGTACTTCAGCGCGGAGGAAATCAACCGCGGACGGCGCTTCGCCCGGCCGCAGATGGCCATGGCGGTGACCCGCAGCGCGGTCGAGACGCTCGCCCTCGCCGCCCTCGTCCGCCGGCCCCCGCTCCGCCGGGCCGCCGCGCAGTGGCCCGCGTCGCTCGCCGGTGCCGGCACCGGGGCCGCTCTTGCCGTGATGCTGTCCGTTCCGCCCCTGCCGTTGTCGGTGCTGATGCGCCGGCGCGCGATTCGCGTCGGCCTCGTGACCCAGTCCTGGCGTGACTGGACGGCCGACCTCGTCAAGGCCACCGCGATCCAGTCGGCGTTCGCGGCCGGCGGCGGCGCGGCGGTGGTCGCTCTGACGCGCCGCTATCCGCGGCACTGGTGGCTGCCCGCCGCGGGCGGCTCCGTGCTCTTCGGCGGAGTGTTCGCAGCGCTGGCGCCGGTCGTGCTCGACCCGCTGTTCAACGACTTCACGCCGCTGCCCGAGGGCGAGACGCGCGCGGACGTGCTCGAACTTGCCGACGCGGCTGGGGTCAGCGTCGGAGAGGTCTACAGCGTCGATGCCAGCCGTCGCACGACCGCGGCGAACGCCTACGTCAGCGGGCTGGGGCCGACCAAGCGGGTCGTTCTCTTCGACACGCTCCTCGACCGCTACAGCCGCGACGAGGTCAGAATCGTCGTCGCCCATGAGCTCGCTCACGTCCGCGGTCACGATGTGCCCCGCAGCCTCGCGTTCGCCGCCGCTGTCGCCGCGCCGGCGGCCCTGTGTGTGCAGCAGCTGAGCTGGCTGCTCTCACCGGAGCGGGAGTCGGCCGCGGCGCTGCCGGCGCTTGCCCTCGCGGCCGGTGCCGTATCGGGCCCGATCGGGATCATCGGCGGGCGCCTGTCGCGGGCGCTCGAGCGACGCGCCGACGATTTCTCGCTCGAGCTCACCGGCGCTGCCGAGGCGTTCGTGTCCTTCGAGCGCACGATCGCCCTCCAGAACGTCGCCGACCTCGCGCCCCCATGGTGGGTACGCAAGCTGCTGGCCAGCCATCCCACGACCGCGGAGCGCATCGGCGCCGCGGTCGCGCACCGGCCGGGTTAGAGCCGCCCGTCGCTCAGCGGGCGCCCTCGGCGCCTCCCGCTCGCCGCCGCGGGTCAGTCGGTATCCGGTGGGGTGCCCCACTCGGGCAGGTTCTTGATCCCCTCGCGGGTCTGCCACTTGGAGTAGTTGTCGTTCATCGCGTCGATCAACTCGCGCATGAACTTCGGAGAGAGATTGATCCGGGAGACAACCACGCCCGGAATCTCGTCCTCCTCGACCTCGTGATCGACTCGAGCAAACGTGATCGTGAACTCGTAGTCGGAGTGGCTGACGTTGGCGAAGTTCGCGTAGACGCCGGCCATGATCTCGGGCGAGAAGTGGATATTGATGTGACGCTCGGGCGTGCCTGAATCTTCCATATCGACGTAGTATCCCACCACCGTGCGGATCATCGTCGTCGCCGTGGGCCGGGTGAGGCCGCCGTACTCCGATGACGTCCTGCACTACCGCAAGCTTTTGGCCGGTCATGCGCGGCTCGAGCTGATCGAGCTCCGCGACGATTCCCAGGTCAGCCGCCGGGTCCCCGAGCGTGCGTTCGTCTCGCTTCTGCATCGCGAAGGAGAGCAGTTCGACTCGGTGCGCTTCAGCCGTTTCCTCGAGGAGCGGCGGCAGAGCCGGATCGACCTGTGCTTCGTCATCGGAGGGCCCTATGGGCTCGAGCTCGACCGCGTCGACCACCGGCTTTCGTTCGGCGAGATGACCCTCCCGCATCAGCTCGCTCGGGTCGTCCTGCTCGAGCAGCTGTACCGTGGCCACAAGATCCTCGCGGGCGAGCCGTACCACTACTGAGCCGCCCAGTACGCTCGGCGCAGATGAGCGATCATCCCCTCAGCGACCTGCGCGGCACCGTTCTCGATGCGGCCACGAGCGTCCGTGGCGACGGCGAGCTTCAGGTCCAGCCCCGGCTCGAGCGCCCCAAGCGTGAGAACCAGGGCGATTTCTCGACCAACGCCGCGATGCTGCTCGCCCCTGCGCTCGACCTCCCGCCGCGGGTGATCGCCGAGCGGCTCGGCGAGGAGCTCCGCACGCGGCTCGCCGGCGATCTCGACAGCGCCGAGGTGGCAGGCCCCGGATTCCTCAACCTCGTCCTCTCCGACGCGTGGCATCGCCAGGCCTTGCGGGGCGTGCTCGGGGCCGGGGAGCGGTTCGGTGCCGACGGCGCCAGGCCCGCCGAGCGCGTGCTCATCGAGTTCGTCTCCGCCAACCCGACGGGCCCGCTCGTCGCCGCCAGCGGCCGGCACGCCGCCTACGGCGACGCCCTCGCCCGGATCCTCGCCCACCACGGCCATTCCGTGTCCCGCGAGTACTACTTCAACGACGCCGGGAACCAGATCCGCCTGCTCGGCGAGTCGGTCCATGCCCGGGCGCGCGGCGAGGACGTCCCTCAAGGCGGCTACCAGGGGGAGTACGTCGCCGAGCTCGCGGCCGAGATCGACGGGGCCGCCGACGCGGATCCCGACCACCTCGCGGCCGAGGCCGTCGCGGTCATGCTGAGCCGGATCAAGGCGACGCTCACCCGCTATGGCGTGAGCTACGACACCTTCTTCAGCGAGCGGACGCTCCACGAGGGGTCGCCGAGCCGTCTTGACCACGCGCTCGACGTGCTCGAGCAGTCCGGCCACACCTATAAGTCCGAGGGCGCCGAGTGGCTGCGGACGACGACCTTCGGCGACGACAAGGACCGGGTCGTCGTGCGCTCCAACGGCGAGCCGACGTATTTGGCCGCGGACATCGCCTATCTCCAGGACAAGCGCGAGCGCGGGTTCGAGCGCCAGCTGCTGCCGGTCGGAGCCGATCACCATGCCTATGCACGGGAGCTGAAAGCCGCGATGGCGGCGCTCGGCGGCGACCCCGACCGCGTCGAGGTCCCGATCCTCCAGTTCGTGCACCTCGTCGAAGGCTCCAAGCGCGCCGCCTTCTCCAAGCGCCGCGGCGCGTTCGTGACCCTCGACGAGCTGCTCGACGAGATCGGCGTCGACGCCACGCGGTTCTTCATGCTCCAGCGCTCGCACGACCGCACCCTCGACCTCGACCTCGATCTCGCCCGCGAGCAGTCGGCGGAGAACCCCGTCTATTACGTCCAGTACGCCCACGCCCGGATCGCGTCGATGCTCGGGCGCCTTGAGCCGGGGCGGATCGATGCCGCGCTTGCGCTCGACGCCGATTGGTCGGGACCGGGGCTGCACCCCTCCGAGCGGAGCCTGATCAAGAAGCTCGCCACATTCCCCGACGAGATCGAGGAGGCGGCCGCGCGGCGGGCCCCGCACCGCATCGCCGTCTACGCGCTCGAGCTCGCCCAGGACTTCACGGCGTTCTACCGCGACTGCAAGGTGGTCGGGGTCACGCCGGGGTCGGTCCAGTCGCTGCGGATCGCCCTGTCGCTCGCCGCCCAGCGGACGATCGCGCTGTCACTCGGACTGCTCGGCGTGAGCGCGCCCGACTCGATGTAGCGCGCCGCGGGGTGCGGTCAGCCGTAGCGGGCGAGGTCCTCGTCGAGCCGGCGCGCATCGGCGGCGTCGAGTGCGGGACCGTGGGGGAGGGGCGTGGCCGAGGCGCCCCGCCCCCGACGGCGCCAGCGCGGCAGATAGACCGCGAGGAGGGCGACGCCGGCCAGCACGAGCGCCGGCGGCAGGATGTAGACAGTGAGGTTGAACCCGTGGGCGGGAGGACGGCCGAGCACGGCGAGCCCGTACTGGCCGACGAGGGCCTGCTCGATCTGCTTCTTGGTCAGCCCCTGCTGGACGAGCTCGGAGATGTAGCCGCGCTCGGCGATCGCCTGCGGGGACTGCGCAAGCGCAAGCGGCTCGCGGCACGAAACGCACATGACGTCGGGCTCGACGTCGGTGAGCGACGTGCGCGGGGTGACGGCGAGCGCCGCCGCCGGGATGGTCCCCGCCGCCGCGAGGAGCGTGAGCAGCAGCACGAGGGTGGTGCGCGGCCGGGCGGTCATGACGCCTGGGCGAGGATGCGCGGGAGCGTCTGCGCCACCCACGTGCGGTCGAGCTGGTACCGGCGCAGGGCGGCGATCCGGCCCTGGCGGTCGATCACGAACGACTCGGGAACGCCGGTGGTGCCGAACGAGCGCACGAAGTTGCCGCTCACGTCCCTGATGACCGGATAGGTGATGTGCTCCTGGCGCACGAACGACGCGGAATCGCTCGAGTTGTCGAGATACGTGACCCCAAGCACGGTGCCGTCGTGGGCGACGAGCAGGCGCTGGGCCTGCTCGAGCACCGGCGCCTCCGCCTTGCAGGGGTCGCACCACGACGCGAACACGTTGAGCAGCACGACCTTGCCTCGGAACTGAGCGAGGCTCGCCCGGGCCGAGGAATCGAGCATGGGGAGGGCCAGGTTGAGGTTCGGCGCGACCGGATAGCGCCCCCTGGCCACGGCGCTGTCGATCGAGCTCGACGTGCCCTGGCTGGCCACGCCGAAGGCGAGCAGCGCCAGCAGCGCAACGGCCGCACAGACAACGACTCCAGGTACGACGATGCGCCGCATTGCGACGAAGATTAGAGCGTGGGAAGCCGTGGGGAATATGATCGTCCCCACTCGCCATGGGGCAGAGTCCAGAGAACGACGCGATGGAAAGCCGCCTCCGCAGGCTCGGTGAGTTTCGCGGTGCCTACGAGGCCGCACTGCTCGCCGGCGACGAGGTCGCCGCCGAGATCGCGATCCGCGAGGCGATCGACGCCAAGCTGACCGCGGCCGAGATCGACGACGACATCATTGCGCCGGCGCTGTGGTCGGTCGGTGAGCACTGGGAGCGCGGCGAGATCTCGATCGCCGAGGAGCATATCGCGACCGAGATCTCGATTCGGGTGCTCGCCCTCAAGCGTGAGGCCAACCGGCTGTCGCTCGCTCGCCGCGGCCGGCTGGTGATGCTGGCCGCGCCGTCTGGGGAGCACCACGTCGTGGCCCTGCGAATGGTCGACAACCTGGTGCGCGACGCCGGCTACGAGGTCGTCATGCTCGGTGCCGATGTGCCGCCGGATGCCCTCGCGGTCGCCGTTCGACGACACATGCCCGATGTTCTCTGCCTCAGCTCGACCATCCCGGCCGGGTTCGACCCGGTGCTTGAGTCGATCGACGCCGCCCACGGTGAGCTGCCGTCGGCCCAGTTCGTGCTCGGGGGCCGCGGGCTGCGGACGCAGCTGCGCGCCCACCCGGGGATCCAGATCTGCCGGCGGGTCTCCGACGTGGTCGAGGCCGTCGACGCGCTGGTTCAGCGGGCCGAGCTCAACTGACCACGTGAGCATGGGAGCCGCGTGACCGCGTACGACGCGATCGTGGTCGGCGCGGGCCACAACGGCCTTGTGGCCGCGAGCCTGCTCGCGCGTGCGGGCCAGAAGGTGCTCGTGGTCGAACGCGCGACAGAGCTCGGCGGGGCTGCTGTTTCCGGGTCGCCGTTCCCAGGGGTCGACGCGAGGGTCTCCCGCTACGCCTACCTCGTCAGCCTGTTCCCGCAGTCACTGATCCGCGAGCTCGGACTCGAGGTCGAGCTCCGTCGGCGCCGGATCTCGTCCTACACGCCGTCGGGGGACGCCGGGTTCCTCGTCTGCGACGACCGGGAGAGGACGCGCGCATCGATGGTCCGCACGTTGGGGACCGACGAGGGCGCGGATGCCCTCGATGCCTTCGGGGCGATGCTCGCGCGCCTCGCCGAGCCGATGTTCTCGAGCCTCACCGAGCCGCTGCCCACGCGCTCCGCGCTCCGCTCGCGGGTCGGCGACGAGCGGGCATGGGAGGCGGTGTGCGAGCGGCCGCTGTCGGAGCTGCTCGTGTCGACGTTCGCGAGCGGTCTCGTGCGCGGGATCGTGGCCACCGATGCCCTGATCGGCACCTTCGCCGGCCTCGACGACCCACGGCTGCGCCAGAACCGATGTTTCCTCTACCACGTGATCGGCAACGGGACCGGTCGCTGGGACGTGCCGGTGGGGGGAATGGGGGCCGTGACCAGCGGTCTCGCCCGCGCCGCCGCCGCCGCGGGTGCGGAGCTGCTGAGCGGCGTGAACGTGAGCGCGATCGACGCCGACGACCGTGGGGTGGAGGTGCGCACGGCCGATGGCCGGCGCTTCGCCGCGCGCCACCTGCTCGCCAACGTCGCGCCGTCGGTGCTCGCCACGCTGACCGGCGACGCGGCACCCGGGGAGCCACCCGAGGGCGCTCAGCTGAAGGTCAATCTGCTCCTGCGCCGCCTCCCGCGCCTGCGCGACTTGGCGGTGAGGCCCGAGGAGGCGTTCGCGGGGACGTTCCACGTCAACGAGAGCTACGAGCAGCTCGAGGCCGCGTATGCCGCGGCGCAGGCGGGCCAGATCCCGGCGCTGCCCCCGTGCGAGGCCTACTGCCACTCGCTCACCGATCCGAGCATCCTCGGTCCGGAGCTTCGGGCCTCCGGAGCCCAGACCCTCACCGTGTTCGTGCTCCACATGCCCGCGCGGCTGTTCGTGAACGACCACGACGAGGCCAAGCGCGAGGCGGTCACGGCGACACTGCGCTCGCTCGACTCGGTGTTCGCCGAGCCGATCGAGGACTGCCTGATGCTCGACCGCGACGGCCGGCCGTGCCTCGAGGCGCTGACGCCCGTCGAGCTCGAGGCGCAGCTCGGACTCCCGGGCGGCCACATCTTCCACCGTGACCTGCAGTGGCCGTTCGCCGAGACCGACGACGAGGCCGGCGCCTGGGGCGTCGAGACCTCCCGCCCGACGATCTGGCTGTGCGGCGCCGGCGCCCGCCGGGGCGGCGGCGTCAGTGGCATCCCTGGGCACAACGCCGCCCGGGCGGTGCTCGCGGCAACGACGGCCTGACGAGCCGATCCCGCGTCCGCTCAAGCGGGTCTCGCCACGAGTCGATAGGCAACGGGTGGACCGGGGGGTCTCGGAAACGGCCAGTGCTCGCAGCAGGTCACGGATCGCGCCGATCGAGGGTCTGCGGGCGGTGGCTGCGCTGGTCTGCGGCAAGCGTTCAACTCTCGTCCATCTCCCGTGGCGTATGTGTTTCATGGCTGGCTGCTCGGCATCCCGGCCCTCACACCGCAGGCGGGGGCTAGAATCGCGCCGATCCCCAGCAGCCATGGGGTCATGCGGACGTAGCTCAGTTGGTAGAGCGTCGGCTTCCCAAGCCGAAGGTCGCGAGTTCGAGCCTCGTCGTCCGCTTTTCGGAAAGCCTGCCTCCACGATTGGGTAGCGAGCGCCCGCGTCGGCGAGGATCAGGGAGACTTTCCCCGTGACCATCGACGCTCTGCTCGCCCGGCCGACCGAGAATGATGCGACGGCGGCCAGGATCATCGAGTTCCTGCGCTGCGAAGGCGCCGGCGGCCTCGGTCATGCCGGGGCGCGCACATTGCTCGGCCATCTCGTCAGCTCCTATGAGATCGCCAGGCGATGGGAGCAACCGACCGTCATCGCGCACGCTGCGCTTATCCACAGTGTCTACGGCACCGATGTCTACGCGCGGGCGCTTCTGCCGCTGACGAGGCGGCACGAGTTGATCACCCTCGTCGGGGAACAGGCTGAGCGGCTCGCCTATCTATTCGCGGTGACACCGCGCGATCCGCTCTTTGCCGGCATTCATTCCTGGCTGCGCGATCCGCCCCAGCGGCCGGTCGGTGAGGCGGACGGTGCGGCCGAGCCACCGGCGAGCCGCGATGAGATCGATGCGCTGATCGTCCTGCACATGGCGAATCTGGCCGAGCAGGCACAGGCCCCTGACGGTCGTCCCGGAGTCTGGCTTGCGAGGCTTCGCGACCTGGCCGAGGTGGTCATCGCAAGCGACGCCGTGACCGTGCCCGTGTTCCTCGCCGAGCTCGCAACGTTCACGACGGCCGATGAGGAGCACTTGCGTGATCTGTATCGCGCCGGTCTCGCTGAGGGTGAAGATCTGGACGAGCGGCGCACCCGGCTTGCGCTCGCCGCCGCGACGTGCCCGGTCGTACCGGAGCCATGCGTCTGGCTCGCTCATCTGTCGCGCTGTCGCCATGACGCGTCGGGCGCCGCCTGGTGGGCGCGATCCGCGCAGCGGCGCCTGCTGAAGCTGGGCACGGCGTGGGACAAACGCTTGACGTTTGGCGAGTGGTGTCAGCTTGCGGAGCGCCTCGAGCGCCCGGTCGGTGATGATGCGCCAACACCGGTCGAGCTGATCACCGATCCCGCGGCGCTGCATGCTGCGCTGTGTCAAGGGCGAGATGACACGGTCTCACCCGCGCCGCGGCTGGCCTTTACCGATAGGGTCACACGACCGAGCGACGCCGAGGGGCGGAAGCGCTTTCACCAATACGTCGAGACCGTCGCGGCAACGACCGGCGGGACCGTTCGCGACGAATATCCGGGGCTTGAGCTACGGCCGTGGCACGATGCGTCTGACTTCCCGCTGGCGGGCTACCTGGAGGCGCACTTCGCGGAGATCCGTGACGAGGTTCTCGCTCTCGAACCAGCCCGGTTTCACCGTGAGAGTGAGCGCATCGGGCGAACGGGCGATTGGGACGTGGCGTTCTTTTACGAGCGCGGCCGACGACGCGACGAGGTGTGCGAGGCCTGCCCGGTCACGACCCGTGGGATCGAGACCATGCCTGCGATGCGAACGGCAGGCGGGTTGATCTATGTGTCGCGGATGCGACCGGGGACGCACATCCAGCCGCACCGCGGCCCCACGAACCTGCGACTGCGGTGTCATCTCGGGATCACTGTGCCCGAGGGCGATTGTGCGCTACGCGTCGGCGACGACACCCGGCAGTGGCAAGACGGACAGTGTCTGGTGTTCGATGACTACCTCGAGCACGAGGCCTGGAACCACACCGAGCAAGACCGAATCGTTCTTATCGTTGATCTCTGGCACCCGGGGTTGTCATCCACCGAAGTTCGGTTGCTGGAGGGGCTGCATGGCTACGCCTACGCCTACGCTCGGCGGCTTCAGCATTACTGGGCGGCCAACGAGGCCGCGGTCGTTACACGCCACCGGCCCGCGGGGCGTCCCGCGGTCGCCTGCGGTCAGAAGTCCCCGCCTCCGAAATCCCCGCCGCCGTCGCCGCCATCACCGCCGTCACCCCAGTCGCCGTCGCCGCCGCCATCGCCGTCTCCGTCTCCGTCTCCGTCGAACAAACCGGCGGCGCCGAAACCGAGGCCGGCGCCAAGGGCCGAGCCGACGAGCAGTCCCGGCAGCATGCCGCCGCCGCCGAACCCGTTGAAATAGCCGCCCATCAGAGGCCCGAAGTGGCGTGGCGCGTTCCAGTAGTCGGTCAGTCGGCCGCCGGCCGTCACCTGTCTGCCGTGCGGTGCAAAGCCGTCCTGAATACGCACCGCGTCGGCGGCGCACGCCGGAACCGGGCGCGGCTGACCGCCGGGCGGCGCCCAGTCGACGTCCTCGGTCGACGGTCCGTGACGAGGATCGAAGAAGCACGGTGGCCGTCGCTCCGGGGGCGGCTTGCCGTCCAGCAGCGCCTTGGCGTACGCCATCGCGAACCTGCCCTCCTCAAGCGTCTCACTCACCGGAGCAAGATCTTCGGGCCGCTTGGCGCGGTCGAAGACCTCGCTGGCGCGCTGGTAGGCCTCTAGCGCCTGCTCGTAGCGCTGCTTGGCGTCGTCGGCGACCCCGGGCATCTCGATGTCGACGTCCAGCGACCGAATGTCATCGCCAAGCGAGACGAGATCGTCCTGCGCGGACGCGCGGACCTCCTCCCATTCGCGCTCATGGCGCGACTTGTGTCCGAAGAACGGCATTGCACGTCAACCATACCCCCGCCAGGCCTTACGGGAGCGGGGTGGCGGGAGTCTGCCGGCTCTTGGGCTCTGGGGCTTGCGGGAGTCGGAGTAGGCGCGCGACGCCATCGGGCATCCACCAGTTCCAGTGGCCCATGATCGCGACGAGCGCGGGGACGAGGCCGAGATGGACAGGCTGGAAGCAACCCGGCGTCAACGCAACGGGCTGGACGAGCTCACGAACCGCGAGCGGGAAGTCCTCGGCCTCGTCGCGACCGGTCTCACCAGGCGGTTCTGCGTGCATGCCGGAGGCGGCGATCGAGCGTTAGCGTTGGGTTGCGCGCGGTCGTTTGTGGCGCTTCTTCCGGGGCGGTCGCGGGGTCTTCCGGGCCGCGTGCCACGATGGGTAGATGACGGCGACGACCTCGGACATGCTGGCGGTGACCGGCTTGGAGCGGCTGCGGTCGTTGACCGAGGATGCCGACGCGCGGTTCCGGCCAGGGCAGTGGGAGGCGATCCGCGACGTGGTGGTGGATCGCGCTCGCGTGTTGTGTGTGCAGCGCACAGGGTGGGGAAAGTCGGCGGTGTACTTCGTCGCGACTTCGATGTTGCGCGAGGCGGGCGCCGGTCCGACGCTGATCGTGAGCCCGCTGCTGGCGTTGATGCGCAATCAGATCTCCGCCGCACAGCGGCTGGGGCTGCGCGCGCACACCATCAACAGCACGAACCGCGACGAATGGGACGAGATTCGTGATCGGCTCGCGGCGGGCACGATCGACCTGCTCCTGATCAGCCCGGAGCGGCTTAACAACCCGGCCTTCCGGGACGAGATGCTGCCGCTGTTCGCCGACTCGGTCGGGCTGGTGGTGATCGATGAGGCGCATTGCATATCGGACTGGGGCCACGACTTCCGCCCGGACTATCGGCGCGTGCGGGACATGCTCGACGTCCTCCCGTCGGGCGTCGGTGTGCTGGGCACGACGGCGACGGCGAATGATCGCGTCGTCGGCGACGTGCTGGAGCAGCTGGCGACGCCCGGTGGCGGCGAGCCGCTGCGCACGTATCGCGGCGCGCTGGCCCGGACGAGCCTGCGTCTCGAGGTGCTCGAGCTGCCCCGGCCCGCCGAGCGACTGGCGTGGCTGGTGGAGAACCTGCCGACGCTGCCGGGCTCGGGGATCGTGTACACGCTGACCAAGCGCGATGCCGCGCAGGTCGCAGAGTTCTTGACCGCACATGGGATCTCTGCGCTCGCGTACAGCGGTGAGCGGGAGACGGAGGACCGGATCGCCACCGAGGAGCGGCTGTTGCGCAACGAGGTCAAGGCAGTCGTCGCGACGAGCGCGCTCGGGATGGGGTACGACAAGGCCGACCTGACGTTCGTGGTGCATTACCAGGCGCCGGGCTCGGTCGTCTCCTACTACCAGCAGGTCGGCCGTGCGGGACGCGGCGTGGAGCACGCCGACATCGTCCTTCTGCGGGGCGGCGAGGATCGGAGCATCCAGAACTTCTTCATCGAGCAGGCGTTCCCCGATCGCGAACGGGTCGCCGCCGTCCTCACCGAGCTGAACGCGGCCGGGGAGGAGGGGCGCACGACCCGTGAGCTGATGGCCGTGGTGAACCTCGGGATGGGTCGCATCGAGGCGATGCTGAAGATCCTCGATGTCGAGGGCGCGGTGCGCCGGTCGGGCACGCGCTGGCAGTCGATTCCCGGCGCGGACTGGACCTACGACTCGGAGCGCTACGCGCAGGTGACCGCCCTGCGCCGATCAGAGCAAGAGGCGATGGCCGCCTTCGGTACCGACGCCCGGTGCTTGATGCGGGCCTTGCAGGAAGAGCTCGACGACCCCGACGCGCGTGACTGCGGTCGCTGCTCGGTCTGCTCCGAGCCACGCTTCGCGCGACCGCCGGCTCCGGCGCTTGTCGAGCTGGCCGCGCGCCACCTGCGCTCCACGCCGCTCGAGCTGGAGGTCAAGAAGATGGCGCCCGATGCCGCCGGCGTGATGCGCAAGATCCCAGAGGACGCGCGTACTGAGCCGGGCTGGTCGCTCGCGCGGTTCGGCGACGGCGGCTGGTGGCCGGCGATCGAGCGTGGGCTGAGCGCCGGCGCGTTCGACGACGACGTCGTCGTCGGACTTGCAGATGTGCTGCGCAGGGCCGGCGTGCCCGCCGCCTGGGTGACGACCGTGCCGTCCGTACGCCTTGGCGACACGATCGTCAGGCTCGCGGAGCGCCTCGCGTCTGAGCTCGGAGTCCCGCACGTGGAGCTCGTGACCCGGACCGGGGCTCGCCCCCCACAGCGCGAGATGGCCAACGCCACGCAGCAAGCCGCCAACGTCCGGGGCGCCTTCAAGGTGATCGCGACGCCGCCTGCCGGCGCCGGCGTCCTCCTCGACGATCGTCGCAACTCCGGATGGACGCTCGCGATGGTCGGCGGTCAGCTGCGGCGCGCCGGAGCCCAGCGCGTCATACCGCTCGCGCTCGGAACGCTGGCGTAGCGACCCATCCGCGCTCGCGCGGTCCTGGAGCGGTCGCCGTCATCGGATCCTCGGTGGAACGGGTCCGACACGCGCGCCGAGGCTGTGGGGCGCGGTCGACGAGGCGATCGCCATCCACGACCCGCCGGCGAGATCCTGCGCGAGGGCGCCCGCGGACGAACATGAGTACCGGCGACCGCAAGATGGGCAGCCTTCCCGATGACCGCGCCCAGCGCTGCTCGTAGCGTCGCGACCATCAGGAATCTCGACCGCAAGGAGCATCCATGCGTCGTCTCATACTCAGTGCCACCTTCGCCGCTCTGGCGGCAACCGCCGGAGTCGTCGTGGCTGCGTCGGCGTCGGTCCGCGCACCGATGGCAAGCCCCAGCGGCATGCCCGCGTCCAGCTCGTCGCGCCTGACGGCAGACGTCACGGCCGGACGTCTCGCCACGGCCAAGTACGCCACCAACCTGGCGCGGGCCAAGGCACATGGCCACGGGATCATCACCCGGATGATCCCTGAGATGGGCTACCACTTCCTCAATCCCAAGGTGAGCGGATTCAGCGTTCGCAGGCCGGCGATCCTCGTCTACGAACACCATGGGGCAACGTGGCAGTTCGGCGCCCTCGAGTGGGTCTTCACGTCCAAGCCGGCCACGCCGCCGCGCCCGGGTGCCCGTACGGCACCGTCGGCGCGGCGTGCCACTACGTCGACGGCACCTTCGTGTTCGCGAGCGCGCAGTCAAAGTGCGCCGCGACGAGCCGGCAGACGGGCGCCAAGTTCAACTCTGGCACCCCAATCTCATCACGCTGCACTTCTGGATCTGGTATCCGAACCCGGCGGGGATCTACAGCGGGATGAACCCGATGGTGAAGCCGTTCAACAACGGCTGATCCGTCGGCTCCCGTGTCTCACCAGGCCGCGCGCCGCGGCCAGATCGCCCTCGGGCTGCTGTGGCTGATCGACGGTGCCCTGCAGTTCCAGCCGTACATGGTCGGCAGGTCGTTCGTCGCCGGCGGGCTCTTGCCGAACGCGGCGGGACAGCCGGGCTTCATCGGCAGGCCGATCACCTGGGTCGCGCATCTGAGATCGCGGCGCGCGTCGCCGTGTTCAACGGCTTCGCGGCGAGCCTCGAGATCGTGATCGGCGTCGGGATGCTGTACCGGCCGACGGTGAGACCCGCCCGTGCGCTCTCTTTCGTGTGGGCCACGGGGATCTGGTTTGCCGGCGAGGGCCTCGGCATGCTCTTCACCGGCACCGCCAACCCATTGACGGGTGCACCCGGGGCGGCGCTGCTCTACATCCTCGCTGGTCTCTGGCTGCTTCCGGCCAACAGCACTCCGCAGGGCGTGCACGACGCGATTGCGAGCACACCCTCGGGGGCGGATGCATTGTCGCGGGTGCTGAGCGCAGCGGCCGCGGCGACGACGGGCCGCGGCAACTCGGTGGCGATGCTGCTGGCCGCCGCGTCCGCGACGATCGGCTTTGCCGTCCCGTACGGATGGCGGCCTCGCGCCTTCCTGGCCATGCAGATCTCGCTCGCGGGGCTCTACTGGGTCCTCGGTCAGGGGCTCGGCGGCGTGCTCATTGGGCGCGCCACCGATGTCGGCACCGCCCCGCTCATCGTGTTGATCGCCGTGATGGTGCCTCCAGCGGTGCGCGAGGAGATGGCTCTGCGCGAGGGATCGCCACTGATAGGGTCGCCGTCAGTGACCGTGGTCCTGCATGCGCTCGCCCCATCACACCCCTGCATGACCGTCGCGCGGGCGCTCGAGCTCAAGGGGGTCGCCTTCGAGCGCGTCGATCTGCCCCCCGGTGCGCACGTCGAGGAGATGGCGAAGCTGTACGGCGCGGGCAATACGACCGTCCCCGGGTTGACGATCGACGGGGAACCCGTACACGGCTCCCGGGCGATCCTCGACCGGCTCGATGTGCTCGCCCCAGAGCCGAGTCTGTTCCCGGCCGAGCGCGCGGACGCGGTGCGCGAAGCGGAACGCTGGGGCGATGAGCAGCTGCAGGACCTCGGGCGCAGCCTCACCTGGGGAGCACTGCATTTTCGTCCCGAGGCCCTGGCGACGGTTGCGGGCGGCGAGCCGCTCGACCCGATCGGCACCGACTTCGCGATCCGCTACGTGCGCGCCGCCTGGAAGTACCACGGCATCACGGCGGTACGGCTGGCCGAGGACCTCGCGGGACTGCCCGCCAAGCTCGACCACGTCGACACGCTGATCGCCGACGGCGTGATCGGCACCGACGAGGCGACCGCGGCGGACCTCCAGATCGGCGCCACCATCCGCGTCCTGCTCATCCTCGACGACCTTCATCCCCTTCTCTGCGGACGCCCGCTGGAGCGGATGGCACGGCGCTGGTTCCCGGACTACTCAGGCCGGATTCCGGCGGCGGCGTTCCCGGCCGGCTGGGTCCCGGCGCGGTAGCGGTACCTCACCCGGCTGCGGTGGTGGCTCAGCGCGGGCCGGACGCGGCGACCGGCTGTGCGAGCATCAAGCCGAGCCATGTCGTCACCCAGCGTCTTCACCGAGGCCGAGACTGATCCGGATCCACCCGGAGCGAATCGTCAGCTGGGGACTCGACCAGCCGCCGGGCGCTCGCACGGTGCGGCGGTGATACGCAGCAGATCCGAGAGGGAGGCACAGGTCCTCGCGGTCCGCCCTCGGGATGCGATCCGGATCGCGCCGCATGTCGCACGCGCATTCGAGGCCGGACCGAGCGGACTCGAGTTTCTCGCGGTAGGCGCCCACCACCCCGAGGACGGCGAGCTCGTCGACGATCCATGGGTCACCTGACCCGACCGTGCCGCGGCGGACCGGGGTCGCCCCGTCCTCGTCGCAACTAGGATCGACGACCATGAGCTACACCAAGAAGAACCTCCGTGACGTCGAGGACATGGCGGTCAAACACGGCTTCTCCGAGAACCAGGAGGCGCGATTCGCGCGGCAGGCGCTCGATGCCGAGCAGACCGGCATGAACTACCTCATCATCAAGCCCGAGCGACGCGAGGCGTTCGCCCACCGGCACCGCACAGCCGAGGAGATCTACGTCGTGCTCGGCGGCTCGGGCCGCGTGAAGCTCGACGACGAGCTGGTCGAGCTCGCGGCGCTCGACGCGGTGCGCGTGGGCCCCGGGATCGCACGATCGTTCGAGGCCGGCCCCGACGGGCTCGAGGTGCTCGTCTTCGGTCCGCACGTCGAGTCCGACGGCGAGATGGTTTCCGACTTCTGGGGCGACTGAGCCCCGCGCTGGAGCGAAGTTGACTAGACAGACAGGTCTGTCTGCTAGGGTGATCGAACCCGGCACCGAGCCGGGCACAACGACAGAACGCCTCGACAGGGAGACCCGCCATGCGCATCGCCGTTCTCGGCACCGGCATCGTCGGCCGCACGATCGCCGCCCGCGTCGCTGAACTCGGACACGACGTCACCGTCGGAACCCGTGACCCGCAGGCCACGCTGGCCCGCACCGAGCCCGACCAGATGGGTAATCCACCCTTCTCGGTGTGGCAGGGCGAGCACCCGGGCATCGCGCTGGAGACCTTCGCCGAGGCGGCCGCCGGCGCCGAGCTCGTCGTCAACGCCTCCTCGGGTGCGGCGTCGCTCGAGCTGCTCGGTCTCGCCGGCGCCGAGAACCTCGCCGGCAAGGTGCTGATCGACATTGCCAACCCGCTCGACTTCTCCGCCGGCTTCCCGCCGACCCTGTTCGTCAAGGACACGGACTCGCTCGGAGAGCAGATCCAGCGCGCCTTCCCTGACGCCAAGGTGGTCAAGGCCCTCAACACGCTCAACGCGGTGCTGATGGTCCATCCGGAGCAGCTCGCCGGCGGCGATCACACGATCTTCGTCAGCGGCAACGACGAGCAGGCCAAAGCGACGGTCGGCGAGCTCCTGCGGAGCTTCGGATGGTCGGACATCATCGACCTCGGCGACATCAGCACGGCCCGGGGCACGGAGATGCTGCTGCCGATCTGGCTGCGTCTGATGGGCAAGCTGGGTCCCGCGTTCAACTTCAAGATCGTCCGCTGAGCCGATGACCGTCACGGCGCCGACGCCGACGCCGCGGGAGCGAATCCTCGAGACCGCGTTCCGGCTGTTCTACGCCCAGGGCATCCGGGGCGTCGGCGTCGACACGATCATCGCCGAATCGGGGGTGGCCAAGGCCACGCTCTACAAGCACTTCCGGAGCAAGGACGAGCTCGTGCTCGCCTACCTCGACGGGGTCGACGCCGCCTGGCTCGGGGCGCTCCGCGCGGCCGCGACGGCGGCCGGTCCGGAGCCCGCCGCGCAGCTCGTCGGCATGTTCGACGCGCTCGTCTCCGCGTGCCGCCGGGACGGCTACCACGGCTGCGCGTTCATCAACACGGCGGCCGAGGCGGCTGCGGGGAGCGCGATCCATGCCCGTACGGTCGCGCACAAGCGCGCGGTGCGGGACTGGGTTGAGGAGCTCGCCGCCGCCGCAGGCGCTGGTCAGCCCGAAGAACTCGCCCGGGACCTCACCCTCCTGCTTGACGGTGGGCTCGCGGCGGGGGTGCTCGACGGCGATCCGGCTGCAGCCGACACCGCCAAGCGCGTCGCGCGCACGATGGTCGCGTCTGCGACCTGACGCCCGACGCTGCGGCACGTCCGCGACCTGAGCGCGCGACCGGGTCGGCCCCGGCCGCGCGCTCGGCCATTCATCTACGGGTGGCCGCGATGAGATCCGGGATCAGGTTCGCCGCGTTCGGCGTCCCGAGGCCCGTGACCGGGTCCCAGCCCTGCCCGGCGCAATAGCCGGGAATCGACGAGATCTGGCTACAGCCGGTGGTCACGTCGTAGAAGTCCGCGGCGTACTTCGTCTTGCCCTGGCCCTCGTTCCCCGCGGCACGCAGCGCGGCGTAGTTGTAGGAGTTGGCCATGGAGGCCGGGTCGAAGCAGCGCCGACCGACGGCATTGCAGGCGGCCTCACTCGGCGGGGTGGCGTCCGCGCTGAGGTACTGCCGGTCACTGATCTGCGGTCGTACGACCCCGCCGCTGGAGAATTTGCCCTGGATTGGTCCCGGCCGGGCAATATATGCCGCCGTGTCGGCGGTTTCAAATTCCGGGCGCAAGCCCAGCGGGCGCCGTAATCCGCCGGAAGACGGCGGTGACGGCCCCGGGCGCGAGGCGGTCTGGCGGGTCGAGGATCCGCCGTTGGCCGCGATCCTCACGTGGTGGATGGCCAACGCCCGCCGGCTGCCGTGGCGAGCGAGCCGCGACGTCTACGCGGTGTGGGTCGCGGAGGTGATGTCGGCCCAGACGACGGTGACGCGGGCCGCGTCAGCCTGGGAGCGGTGGATCGTGCGGTGGCCGACGGTTGAGCATCTCGCCGGCGCCTCACTCACCGAGGTGCTGGCGCAGTGGCAGGGCCTCGGTTATCCGCGGCGCGCCCGCGACCTTCACCGTTCCGCGCGAATCGTGGCCGCGCAGGGGTGGCCCGAGGACCTCACCGACCTGCCCGGCGTCGGTGACTACATCGCCGCCGCGATCCGCTGCTTCGCGCTCGAAGACCCGGTGCTGCCGCTCGACGTCAACGTCCGGCGCGTGGTGCGGCGGCGGCTGCCGGGGGCTGTTGACATCTCCGGCGATCCGTGGCGAGCCGGGCAGGCGATCATGGAGTTCGGGCAGCGCATCTGCACGGCCACCCCACGCTGCCAGGACTGCCCCGCGCGGGCGGGCTGCGCCGGTCCGCAGGAATCCGGTGACGGACCGTCCGGTCGTCGCCAGCCACGGTTCGAGGGGAGTCTGCGCCAGCGCCGCGGACACCTCCTGCGGCGGGCCATCGCCGAGGGCGGCGTCACGATCACCCCGGCCGACCGCGAGGCGGCCACCGGGCTGGCCGCGGACGGCCTTGTGGCGCTGATCGGCGATCGCGTGCTGCCGCCCGACGCCGAATAGCCCGCTACAGGGAGCGTGCGCGTGATCAGCGATTGCCGGCGCGGGGGCGCCGGCTTCGGCCGCGGCCGGCGAGATACTCCGCCTCGGCCTCGCCGAGCGCTGTCGCGGGCGGTGCCCCGTGGAGATACTCGGCGGCGATCGCGCCCCAGTCGGCTCCGGCCCGCAGCTGGCCGAGCACGATCGCCACGATCGCGTGCATCCGCCGGATCAGCAGCGTCTCGGCGGGCAGAGTGAACTGGTTGAACTGGGCGCGCATGTCGGCTCGCTGGTCGGCGTCCGGGCGCTCGCGCTCCCGCTCGCGCTCGCGCCGGGCCTCAGGTGAGAAACGCCGCTCGCCGGGGACGGCATACCAGCGCGTGGCCATCCGCATGAGTCGCAGGGCGAACTCGGCGTCGACCGAGCCGGCGCGGTCGGCGGGCAGATACCCGCCGGAGGTCATCGCGGCCTTGAGTCCGTCGGCGTCCCGGTCGCGGACGGCGACGGAGATCCCGCGCTCGGCCGCGACCCTCGCCGCGCCGACGTCCCGCAGGAGCCCGAAGTCGAGGAAGCACACGTGTCCGTCCGGGCAGAGCAGATAGTTACCAGGGTGCGGGTCGCCGAGCGCGATCTCGTCGCGGTAGAGCAGCCCGAAGAAGAAGCGGAAGACGATCTCGCCGTAGCGATCCCGCTGCGCCTCCTCGGCGCGACGGACCGCTTCGAAACGCTCGCCCGCGACGTACTCGCTGACCAGGACCCGACGGGTGGAGAGGTCGGCGCGCACGCGGGGGATGCGGATGAACGGATGGCCCCGCATGAGCCGCTCGACCCGGCGCTGATTCTGGGCCTCGATCTCGTAGTCGAGCTCCTCGCCGATCCGCTCGCGAAGCTCGCTCAGCAGCGCCTGGCCGTCGAGCCCAGGGGCGAGCCGGCGGACGACGGGCAGCAGCATCGCGGCGTTGCGGAGATCAGTCTCGACCGCCTCGGCGACGCCGGGGTACTGGATCTTGACCACGACCGCATCGCCGTCGACCGTGGTGGCGCGGTGGACCTGCCCGATCGACGCTGCGGCGAAGGCCCGCTCGTCGAAGTCCGAGAACACGTCGCTGACGGGGCCGCCGAACTCGGCGCGCATGAGCTGCTCGAGCTTGTCGAAGCCGACTGGCGGGACGTCGTCGCGCAACGACGCGAGCTGGCGCTGGAGGTCCTCGCGCTCGTCCTCCGGCAAGGCGTCGAACTCGACCATCGACAGCATCTGGCCGAGCTTCATCGCGGCCCCGCGCATCTGTCCGAGCTGACCGACGAGCTGCCGCACGAGGGCCGCGGTCCGTTCGCTCTCGGCGGCCGCGGCGCGCTCCGGCGTGCGGGCGTGGTTCGCCGCGCGCATCCCGACCCACCGCAGACCCTGTCCCGTGACCAGTCCGCCGACCCGTGCGGTCCGCGCGATCCGTCCAGTGGGCAGCTTCCCGGCCTTGGGCGGGGATCTCCTCGGAGGGCGATTCCTCGGGCGGCTCGGGCACCGGACCGAGCCTAGCGATCCCGGACTAGTGTCCTGATTCGTAAATTCGGTGGCAGTCTCGCGGCGTCTGGACGCGCCTTGCGGATGGCGACGATCCCGCCGGACCACCAGTACGACTTGGGTCGTCGCCATCCGCCATCCACGCCCAGCCGCTCCCGAGCCTGCTCACGAATTTCGGACTCACGACACTAGACTGCCGCCATGGCCGCTGGTGATCAGCCCAGGGGAGAGGCCGCCGAGCGCGTGGCCACGGGCGGTGAGCGGGTCGAGATCGGCGCGCGGGTGTTCGCCGCCGATACCGAATGTGGTGAGCTCGTCCGCGTCGTCGTCGATCCCGTCCTGCAGACGCTCACCCACCTCGTCGTCACGCCGCGACATCACTCCGGCCTGGGCAAGCTCGTGCCGATCGAGTTCGTCGCGGGGGTCGACGAGGGCGCGGTCCGGCTGAGTTGCACGCCCGAGCGCTTCCACGAGCTCGACGACGCCGAGGACATCGAATTCCTGGGCGGTGACGCCGGGATGTTCGGATACGGGTCCGACGCGCTCATGTGGCCTCACTTCGGTCTTGGCATGCCGCTCGGGCCGGGCCACAACGAGGGGATCGAGAGCGACCGCGTGCCGGTCGGCGAGGTGCAGGTGCGTCGCGGTGATCAAGTCCACGCGACCGACGGCGTGATCGGCTCCGTCCACGGGCTGGTGGTCGATCCGGCCGACCATCACGTCACGCATATCCTCCTCCAGGAAGGTCATCTCTGGGGCCGCAAGCAGGTCGCGATCCCGATCGGGACGACCTCGCGCGTGGACGCTGAGATCAATGTGTCACTCACCAAGGAGCAGATCGCGGCGCTGCCGTCGGTCGAGCTTCGCTCCGGCGCCTGAGCGTCGGCCGCACCGCCCCTAGGGTCCAGACCCGATCTTTTGGTTTGTGGGGTCTTGACCCGATTGTGCAGACCGCGTCACTGGTCGAAGATGAACCCATGGACGAGCAGGGTTCATCACACATCCAGGAGCTACGCGAACGGCTCGCACGCGGCGAATACCGCGTCGACCCGAGCGCGGTCGCGGACGCCGTCATCCGGCGCGCGGCGGGCCTCGATCTCGCGGGCGACTACGCCCGGCTGGTCGACAGCGTGCCGAGCATGCCGGTGCGGACCCGCAGGAGAGGCCGCTCGCCTGTGGGCGAGAGCCGCTTTACGGCGAGAGCCGTAGCCGCACTGTGACGCGCAGCGCCTCCGGGCAATCAATCAGCTAACCGCACCGACGCCCGTCAGCCGGCGGCTTCGGGGCTCGGTGCTGTCCGCCCATGCGGGCAGCACCACCTCGAGCGCCGCGAGCGCGTCGGGATCGAGCCGCCGCTTGGCGTCCCGGCGCATGACGGCGAGGACGGCGTCGGGGTCGAGCGCCCTCCGGTAGGGCCGGTCGGAGCTGAGCGCCTCGGCGACGTCCGCGACGGCAAGAACGCGCGACGGTGTGTCGAGCGCACCGGCCCGTAGGCCACGGAAGTACCCCGTGCCGTCGAGACGCTCGTGGTGCGCTCCGGCGATCCGGGCGACGTCTTGAAACGCGCTCACCCGGGCGAGGATCTCCATCGACCATCGCGGGTGCAGCCGCACCCGCTCCCATTCGGCTGGATTGAGAGCGCCGGGCTTGTCGAGGATGCGGTTCGAGAGCCCGAGCTTGCCGAGGTCGTGGAGAAGCGCCGCACGGCGCAACACCGCCTGCGTGCCAGCCTCGATCTCGAGAGAGGCGGCGAGCCCGGCGGCGATCTCGGTGACCCCCTCGGAGTGGTGTGCCGTGAACGGCGACTTGGCGTCGACCACCGATGCGAAGGCGTGCGCGACACGGTCGAGCAGGGCGTCGTCGGCATCGAGGCTGCGATCGGGCGGCTCGAGCGCGGCCACGCTCGGCATGTACAGGGAGCGCCACAGCACCTCGTCGTGCTCATGGGCAAGGAGGGTGTCGACGAGCATGGGGTCGAACCAGCTCCCGCGCCGTCGGCGGGCGACCTCGCAGGCCGCGGCCGGGCCGCCGTGCTGCCAGAACACGTCGGCGGTCTGGGCCAGGCAGACGATCCGCCCGGGGAGCGAGATCCCTTCTGCGCACAGGCCATCCGGGTACCCGCCTCCGTCCCAGTGTTCGTCGAGCTGCCGGATCGCGCGGGCGGTCGTCTCGTCGAAGCCGATCGCGCGCGCGACGGCGGCGCCGCGCTCGCAGCGGAGCTCGACGAGTGATCGTGCCCCCTCACGCCCGGCCCGCACCACGGCACCGACGTGGCGCGCCTTGGTCAGACGTGAGCCGTCCGGACTGGCCGTGCGCAGGATATGGACCAACGCCTGTGGCGTACTGCTCGTATCGGTGAGGCGTCGGGTGCTCTTGATCGTGGCGTCGTCGGCGTCGAACAACGCCGTCACCTTGGCGGCGTTCGACGAACAGCCGGCATCCTTGAGCAGCAGCGCGTAGAACAGCGCCGAACGGGTCTCGTCGTCGAGACCGAGCGCGATCGCGATGTGCATACCGATCAGGCAGCTGCGCTCGGCGTGGCCCGGCGCCTGGCCCTCGGTGATGTCGAGCGCGTACGAGAGCCCCGACAGGACCTCGGAAACCCGCAGCTGCGTGCCGTCGTGGGTCGCGTGATCAGCGTGATCCGCCATCACGACTCCAGCATGTCGCAGGGCCGCTGCGCGGCCGTTCGGCGACGAGAAAATGCACCACCCATCGGCAGGCTTGGGTAAAGATTTCGGTGCAAAGCTCGGGCGAGGGACGAATGCACGGCGGGCTGCCGAGCTCCCTCATCACCCCGCGGAGCGATTCGCCCGCCTCAGGCGGGTCGAGGTCGCCGTCCCTGTAGCGGCGTAACTCCATTCCGGTGGCAGGCTACCGCTCGGTGAGGGCTAGGAGCGTCGGCTTGCGATTTGGGGTCCTGACCTGATGTGGAAGCGACGAGCGGATGCCGAACATGAGTACATGGACGCTCACCACGAACTGAAGATCAAAGAACTGAAGGCGCAGCTCGAGCGAGGCGAATACCTCGTCAATCCGGGTGCTGTCGCCGAAGCGGTCTTGCGTCGCGCGGGGGGCGTCGATCTGGCGATCGAGTATGCCGTCGCGCCCCGCGATCCCGCTCCCGCGCCCAAGCGCTCACGGACCCGGCTCGTCGGTCTGGTCAGCGCACGCCACACGCGCCCGCGGCCGATCGCGGCCATCGGCGCTTGAGCCGCCCATAGAGTCCGGCCGCTTGCGAGTACCGCGGTGCCGTCTATCGTGGTCCGGGCAAGCGACGTCGGGAGGACTGCCGTGGCCACGGTCGGAGTTCGCTACATCGTCGACGACGTCGACGCGGCGATCGACTTCTACTGCACTGAGCTCGGCTTCACCGAGGTGATGCACCGGGTGCCGGCGTTCGCGATGCTCACCCGGGGGGACCTGCGCCTCGTGCTCAGCGCCCTCCGACTGATCGACCGCGGGCCGCCTACACTGCTGCCCTCGTGAGCCCGGCCCTTGAGCACACCGTCCGGGTCCCGCTGCGGTGGCGCGACATGGACATGCTCGGTCACCTCAACCAGTCCGTCTACCACGGACTGCTCGAGGAAGGGCGGGCGGCGCTGATGACCGAGATCGGCCGCCGGGTCGGCGACGGTCAGCAGCCCGGAGGCTTCGTGGTCGCCCATGTCGACCTCGACTATCACGCCGAGGTGCGCAAGGACGACGGAGAGGTCGAGATCCTCGTGCGCCTCGCGCGTATGGGAACGTCGAGCCTCGGACTCGAGCACGAGGTGCGCCTGCCCGACGGGCGCCTCGCGGCCTCCGGGACGACGGTGCTCGTCGCCTGGGACCCGCGCATCCGAGCCAAGCGCACGCTCACCGCGGCCGAGCGCGCGGCGCTCGGTTGAACCCTGCGCGATTCCGGTTAAGGTCGCTGCGTGAGCTTCGACGCGTTCGACTTTGAGGAGATCTTCGACGAGGACTATCTCCACTTCTTCGCGCCCGATCTGGCCGCGGCGAGTGACGCCGAGTCACAGCTGATCTGGCGCCTGCTCGAGCTCGAGCCCGGGGATGCGGTGCTCGATCTCGCCTGCGGACACGGCCGAATCGCCAACCCGCTGGCCGCGGCGGGCGCGCGCGTCAGCGGCCTCGACGCCACCTCGCGGTTCATCGAGCGGGGGCGGCCTGACGCCGCTGCGCGGGGGCTCGCGGTCGAGTACGTCGAGGGTGACATGCGAACGCTGCCGTGGCCGGATGAGAGCTTCGACGGCGTGGTCAGCTGGTTCACCTCATTCGGCTACTTCGGAGATGACGAGAACCGCGGTGTGTTGGCCGAGGCCCATCGGGTCCTCCGGCCGGGCGGGCGACTGCTGATCGAGGCGAACAACCTCGTCGCGCTGCTGGCCCGGTGGCGGCCGGAGTCGGTGATCGAGCGCGATGGCGACTTCGTCATCGATCGCCGCTGGCTGGACCCGACGAGCGGGCGCGCCCTCACCGAGCGCGTCGTCGTGCGTGACGGCCGGGTTCGCCGATTCCGGTTCTCGGTGCGTATGTTCCTCGCCGTCGAGCTCGGCGACTGGCTGCGGCAGGCCGGGTTCGTCACGGTTGGCTTCTACGACGAGCAGGGCGAGCCGCTCACCGCCGAGGGACGGCGAATGATCGCGGTCGCTGAGCGCTAGGTGGTCGCGGAGCGCCGGGCGACGGCGGAGCGCGCTGCGCTCCGGCGGTCGCGGACGGTCACTCGAGGAAGCTCGGCCGGCTGCGAATGAACGCCGCGCCCTCGTCCACGCGCGCGGCGACGCCGGTGAGCGCGGGATAGACCTCGCGAACGGCGGCGGCGAGGACGTCGAGACCGCTCGCCAGCCAGGCGAGGGGGAAAGTGCGCGCCTCGAGCACGCGCGCGAGCCACGCGAGCTCTCGCTCGTAGTCGACCTGCTCGTCGAGGCTGAGGATCGCCCAGTTGAGGAGGTGCTGGTCGTCGTGCACGCACCAGGGGATGGCCACCGGCCCGTAGCGATCGGCGTAGTCGGGGAAGGCGGCGACGAAGGCCGCCGCCGCCCGCTCGGCGACGAGCACGAGGTCGACGAGCTCACCGTCCCGGGTCCGGGCTCGCGTCGGCGGGGCGAAGCCGCTGGGGGGTGCTGGGTAGTCGTTCATCGGCCGTGATCATGTCAAGAAACAGCATCACCCTGTCGGAGAGTTTACTTAAGTATTTACTTGTGCTATGCTGGCATCCGTAAGCAATCAAAGGAGTAAATCCAATGGAGTCCAATACCACTCCCAACCCGCAGGACAAGCAGGTCACCGTCGAGGTACCGGAGGATCGGGTCGCTGAGTTCCACGCCTTCTTCGCGCGGTTCCTGGCCGGTCGTGGCCGTCGAGGCCTCGCCGGACCTGGCGGCCGCTCCGGTCATCGCCGACACCGGCACCACGGGCCCCACGCCCGCGGCTGCCGCCGGCGTCACGACGACGTCGAGCCCACCGAGGCGAGCTCCGAGGTGGCGGAGGTCTGATGTCCGACAAGCAGGTCACGGTCGCCGTGCCGGAAGCGCGCGTACCCGAGTTCTACGCGTGGTTCGCACAGTTCCTCGCGTCCGAGCCGGGTACCCCGCCACCGTTTGGTGAGCGGGGGCGCCGTGGCCCGCGCGGCATGCGGCCACCCGTCACGGCCTCGGCCTGGTCGGCCGAGGACGGCGAGGTGGCCGCATGGCTGTATCGCAAGCTCGCCCCGCCCGCCCGCGAGTTGTTCGACATGTTGCTCGACGTCCCTGGCGAGCGGATCGGGGGCGAGGAGGTCGCACGACGGCTCGGACTCGACAAGGGTGCGCACGGCGTCGCCGGCATCCTCGCATGGCCGGGCCGCTACTGCCGCCATCTCGGGCGCGTGCTGCCGATCGCGACCGAGGGGCGAGCGGACGGCGGGACCGACTACTACATGGAGGCCGAACCCGCCGAGCTGTTCTCGGCGGCCCGCGCCGCGTATCGCACCGAGCCGAACCGCGGCCGCGGGCCCCGGCATCGCCGCCGATAGAGCGACCGACCGGCCCTTCCGATCTGGGCGGACCGTCGCATCGGCAGGATCGGGCGTCCGCGCAACGAACGAAACCCCGTCACGGGAATGAGCCGGTTCACACGGACCGGCAGAGAGGAGCAAACCATGAGGGGCGTAGGTCGAGCGCTATTCGTCGCGATTCTCTTGTTGATCGCGGGGACGCTCAACATCATCTATGGATTTGGAGCGATCGGAAACGCCCATTTCTTCACGGCAAACACGTCGTACGTGTTCGCCAACCTCCACACCTGGGGATGGATCACCGTCATCCTCGGCGTGATTCAGCTCACAGCCGGCGTCTCACTATTCGGCGGCGGCGGCTATGGCCGCATCATCGGCATCGTCGGCGCCTCGTTCGGTGCGATCGAGGCCCTGCTGTCGGTCGGCGGCCAGTACCCGTTCTGGTCGCTGGGCGTGTTCGCGCTGTGTCTGTGGATCCTCCACGGCCTGATGGTCCTCGGTGAGGACGAACGGGCCGTCGCCTGAGTCGTTCATCTCCGCAGAGCCCCGGAGCGTGGCGGCCGGACCGGCCGCCACGCTCCTTCTGCTTCATCGCCGTGACGCTCAGGCGGCCTGGCGCTCGAACTCCACCGCCGGCTCATCGCGCAGGGCGCTGACCGATTCGAGGGCGGCCCCCTCCTCGGTGGCCTCGCCGCCGCGCGCCGGGCGCAGCACGACCAGCGCGGTGACCAGCCCGGCGGCGATGCTGACGGTGCCAATCGCGAACGCGAGGTGGTATCCGCTGATCAGCGAGTCCACGACGCCGTGGTGAGCGGCGACCAGCGACTTGGTGTGGCTGGTGGCGATCGTCCCGAGCACGGCAAGGCCGAGCGCGCCGGCGACCTGCTGGGAGACGTTGGTGATGCCTGACCCGAGCCCTGCGTCGGCGGGGGGCACGTCGGCCATGGCGATCGTCAGCAACGGCATGAACGCGCTCCCGATCCCCAGCCCGATGGCGAAGTAGGCCAGGAACAGGGTGGGGAAGAAGGCCGTGTGCACGCCGGTGGTGCCGAGCATCAGCAGGCCGACCATCACCGACGACATGCCGAACACGAGCACCCGCATCGAACCGAAGCGCTCGACCATCCGGGCGGTCACGCCGAGCGACAGGATGCCGACGGTCACCGTCCAGGGGAGGAATGCCATGCCCGTCTGCAGCGCGCTGTAGTGGCGCACGTGCTCGAGGTAGAGGGTGCCGAGGAAGAACGTCGAGTACATGCCGGTGACGAGGAAGCCGCGAACCACGCTTGACCCGACGAGGCCGCGAAGGCGCAGGATCCGCAGCGGCATGATCGGGTTCTCGATCCGCGCCTCGACGAACAGGAACGCGGCCATCAGGACGGCGGCGACGGCACCGAACCCGAGGACGTGCGCCGAGCCCCACCCGTAGTGCGTGGCCTGAACGATCGCGTAGACCGCCGTCATCAGCGAGACGGTCACGAGCACCGAGCCGAGCCAGTCGACGCCGTGGTCGAGGCCGAGCCCGCGATCCCCCGGGATGAGCATCTGGCCGAGGGCGAGCGTCGCAAGACCGATCGGGAGGTTGACGAAGAAGATCCAGTGCCAGCTCAGCGCCTCGGTGAGTGCGCCACCGGCGAGCAGTCCGAGGGAGCCGCCGGCGACGGCGGTGAACACGTACGCGCTCATCGCCCGGGCACGGTCGCGCGCCTCGGGGAACTCGGTGACGATGATCGCGAGGATCACCGAGGCCTGGGCGGCCGCGCCGATGCCCTGGAGGAAGCGGGCGCCGATGAGAAAGCCCTGGCTGGGCGCGATGCCGCACAGCGCCGACGCCGAGGTGAACAGCACGACGCCGGCCAGGAATACGCGCTTGCGGCCGAGGAGGTCGCCAAGCCGGCCGGCAAGCAGCAGGAAGCTGCCGAAGGTGACGAGGAACGCGTTGACAACCCAGGTGAGGCTGCCCTGGGTGAAGTGAAGCTCACGCTGGATCGCCGGCAGCGCGACGTTCACGATCGTCGTGTCGAGGACGATCATGAGCTGCGCGAGGCAGACAACGACGAGGGCCAGCCAGCGCCGCCGGTCGCTGGGGGGAGAAACGGAAATGGTGGTGCTCATCAAGCTCCAAACGGTTGAGACAGGTAAGGCGTACTGATAAACTGGAGGCATCCTCCAGAACTATCCGGAGGTACCCTCCACATAATACGGAGGTACCCTCCACTTTGTCAACCGAAACTTCTCCTCCCACACCATGAGCACCGCCGACATCGCCGATCAGCCCAGCGCCAAGCCCCGGCGCGCGGACGCGCAGCGCAACTACGACAAGGTCGTAGCCGCCGCCCGCGAGGCGTTCACCGAGGGAGGAGCGTCGGCGTCGCTCGAGGAGATCGCGCGGCGTGCGGGGGTCGGGATCGGCACGCTGTACCGCCACTTCCCCAACCGGCAGGCGTTGCTCGAGGCGGTGTACATCGGCGAGGTCGAGGACCTCAGCCGCTCGGTGGCCGAACTCGAGGCGCTGCCGCCGTGGGATGCCTTCGTCGCCTTTCTGCACCGGTTCGTCGGCTACATGGCGACCAAGCAGGCACTCGCTGCGGAGCTGCTCGACCACGTCGACCGCGGCGCCCCCGTCTTCCAGCACAGCCGCGCCGTCCTGTTCGCGGCCGGCGAGCCGTTGGTGCAGCGGGCTCAGGCCGCGCAGGTCGTGCGCCCGGACACCGATCTCTCCGAGATCATCCAGCTCGTCGGGGGGTGCTCGAAGGTCCAGCCCGCCGAGCCCGGGCAGATCGAGCATCTCGTGGACATCGCGATCGACGGCTTGCGCTACCGCCCGCCCGGCACCGCCTAGCGCGCGCAGTCGAGCGCCCCGGGTCGACGCCCGCTGTCGAGCGCCGCGCGCACCGGCGGGTTCGAGCCACGAATCGCCCGGCCGTGAAGGCGCGCGGCGAACCTGAACCTGAAAGAGTGCGCGCATGCCGAACGGCGCCCAGGCCCTGATCCGCACGCTCGTCGACGCCGGCGTCCGGGCCTGCTTCACGAATCCCGGCACTTCGGAGATGCACTTCGTGGCCGCGCTCGACTCGGTTCCGGAGATGCGGGCGGTGCTGACGCTCTTCGAAGGCGTGGCCACCGGCGCCGCGGACGGCTACGCGCGGATGGCCGACGCCCCGGCCGCGACGCTGCTGCACCTCGGCCCCGGGCTCGGGAACGGGCTCGCAAACCTGCACAACGCGCGCCGGGCCAGGGTCCCGATCGTCAACATCGTCGGCGATCACGCCACGTACCACACGCGCTATGACGCGCAGCTTCAGTCCGACATCGAGACCGTCGCCCGCAACGTCTCGACCTGGGTCCGCACCTCGTCGGCCACCGCCGAGCTCGCTCGCGACGCCGTCGAGGCGGTCGCCGCCGCCCAGGGGCCCCCGAGCCAGGTGGCGACGCTGATCCTGCCGGCCGACGTCTCCTGGAGTGACGGCGCCGAGCCCGCAGCGCCGCTTCCCCGCACGACGCCACAGCCCGCCGCGACCGACGTCGTCGAAACCGCGGCGGCGGCGCTCCGCGGCGGCGGACGGACGGCGGTCCTGCTCGGCGGCCGGGCACTGGGCGAAGACGGGCTGCGGGCGGCCGCCCGGATCACCGCGGCCACCGGGACGAAGCTGCTCGCCGAGTGCTTCCCGACGCGGCTCGAGCGGGGCGCCGGGCTGCCCGCCCTCGAGCGCATCGCCTACATCCCGGAGCTCGCGATGGTCCAGCTCGCGGGGCTGCGCCACCTCGTGCTCGTGGACGCCAAGGCCCCCGTGTCGTTCTTCGCCTATCCCGGCAAGCGCAGCTACCTGGTGCCCGACGGCTGCGAGGTCCACGAGCTCACCGACCCCGCGGCCGATGTCGTCGGCAGTCTCGAGGCGCTCGTCGACGCGCTCGGCGCCGCCGGCGCCGAGCCGCTGCTCGAGGCCCCCTCGTGCCCGCGCCGCCCGACCGGGGCGCTGACCGCCGAGACGGTGTGCCAAGCCGTCGGGGCCGTTCTCCCCGAGGGCGCGATCGTCTCCGATGAGGCGCTGACCTCGGGCACGACGCTCGCCCCGAGCACCGTGGGGGCGCCGCGGCACGACTGGCTCACCCTCACCGGTGGTGCGATCGGGCAGGGGTTGCCGGTCGCCGTCGGGGCGGCGCTCGCGTGTCCGGACCGTCCGGTGTTCGCGCTCCAGGCCGACGGCTCGAGCCTCTACACGATCCAGTCGCTGTGGTCGATGGCGCGCGAGCAGCTCAACGTCACCGTCGTCCTGTTCAACAATCGCTCCTACGGGATCCTCAACGTCGAGCTCGCTCGCGTCGGCGTGCAGGGTGCCGGTCCGAAGGCCCACGCCCAACTCGATCTCAGCGCGCCCGATCTCGACTTCGTCTCGCTGGCCAAAGGCTTCGGCGTGGTCGCACGCCGGGTCGACTCCGCCGATCAGCTCCTCGATGCCCTCGAGCGTGCCGGCGCTGAGCCGGGGCCACACCTGATCGAGGTGGTGATCCCGACGGCGTTCAGCCCCCGCCAGTTGCGGGCGATGCCGTACGCACTGCGGGCAATCGGCGCGTTGCCACGGCCCCTGGCCGCCGCGATGAAGCGGCGCCTCTATCCCTGAGCATCAGGCGGGCGCCGCGGGCGATAGCTCGACGCGACCGCGGCCGCGCGCCTTGGCCCGGTAAAGCGCGGAGTCGGCCCGGGCGAGCAGGCTGTCGGCTCCGTCCTGGCCAAGCGCGACGCCGATGCTCGCCGAGACCTCGTGCGGCGCGCCGCCCACGAGCAGGGGCAGGCGGATCGCGTCACGCAGGCGCTGGCCGAGCGCAAGCGCGGCGCGCTCGTCGACCTCTTCGCAGACGATGACGAACTCGTCGCCACCCATCCGCGCGACCGTGTCGGCCGGGCGCACGGCGGCGCGCAGGCGGTTGGCGAGCTCGACGAGCACCTGGTCGCCGCTCGCATGTCCGTAGGCGTCGTTGACCTGCTTGAAGTTGTCGAGGTCGACGAACAGCACACCGGTGTCGTTGCCCTCGCGGCCGGAACGGGCGAGCGCCTGCTCGAGGCGATCGCGCAGCAGCGTCCGGTTGGCGAGCCCGGTGAGCGGATCGTGGACCGCCTCGTGGCGGATGCGCAGCTCGTCGCGCAGGCGTGCCAGAGCGATAGCGAGGATGTTGGCCACCGCGCGCATGAAGCTCACCTCCTCGTCTGTGAGCGGCCGCTCGGCATCGACGAACAGCTCGTCACCGCCGCCAATGGGGAGGTGCATGCCCTCGGCGGTCGGCGGTCCGAACGAGGCGAGCGTGACGTCCCCGCCCAGCCGCACCCCGGCGCCGGCGATCGGGAGGGTGTCCTTCAGCAGGTCGACGGCCTCGGCCGCGAGCTGCGCCGGGTCGTCGCTGGCGAGCGCGCGCTCCCCGAGCGCGGCCACCGCCTTGGTGCGTCCTTCGGCCGCTCGCCGCTCGGAGATGTCGCGCCCGATCGCGAGCAGCAGCGGCCCGCCCGAGGTTTCGACGATGCCCCAGCTCATCTCGCCGATGAACTCGGTGCCGTCCTTGCGCACGCCCCAGGCCTCGGTCGAGAACCGGAGCGGATGCTCGGTGGCGAAGTACAGCTCCATGTTGCGGATGTAGCGCTCGCGGACCCGGGGCGGCCAGAGGATCTCGACGCGCTGGCCGAGCAGTTCGGCGCGGGAGTAGCCGAACTGCTGCTCGGCGAGGGCGTTGACGAACACGATCCGGCCGTCCTCGGCAGTCGCCACGACCGCGTCGGGAAGCCCTTCGAGAACCGCCGCGGGCGGGAGCAGCATGTCGTCGAGCGCCTCAGCCCTGCTGCGCCCCATTGCCTCGCCCGGCTGTTTGGAACCTTTCATTCCCCAGTCCCTGGGATCAGCGTACACGGCCGCCCAAGCCGGCCCGGTCGCAAAATCGCCTCATACCTGTGTATACCGCTGTAAGACCGCAGTTCTTCCACGACTGGACGGACGTCCGGGTCGCCGCCGGCCGCTGGGAATCTGAAAGGATCGAGGCTGCCGATGCCCTTCGCCAACGTCTTCAGCGCCGAGTTCACCTACGACGACGGTGATCCTGACGGCTATCGCGCTGGCTGCGCGCACGTCGGCCGCACCGCCGGGGGTGAGGCCAACAACGTTCGCGCCTATCAGGTGCCGCCGGGCCAGAGCGTGTGTCCCTACCACTATGAGTACGAGGAGGAGTGGCTGCTCGTCCTCGAGGGATCGGTCGTCGTCCGCGATCCCGACGGGGAGCATCCGCTCGGGCGCGGTGATCTCGTCTGCTTTCCGGCCGGCCCCGCCGGCGCCCACAAGGTGAGCAACACCGGCGGGGAGCCCGCTCGCCTGCTCATGTTCTCCTCCGCGCGCGAGCCGGCGGTGGCCGTCTACCCCGACAGCGACAAGATCGGGGTGTGGCCCGGCCGCGCCGCCGACAAGGTCATGCTGAGGCGAGCCGACGGCGCGGTGGATTACTACGACGGCGAAACGTAGGCCGGGGTCGGTCCGTGGGCCGGCGGCTTATGCCGCCCCGGTGGTGAGCACCATGCGGAAGCGTGCGTCGCCGCCCAGCATCTTCGCGTAGGCCTCGGCCGCCGACTCGAGCGGCATCGTCTCGATCATCGGCCGCACGCCGGTGAGGACGCTGAAGTTCAGCGTGTCCTCGGAGTCGCGCGCGGTGCCCGAAGCGTGGCCGGCGATCGTTTTCGATCCCCCGATGAGCGCGGCGGCGGGCACCCCGATCGGCTCCATCGACGCGCCGACGACGAGCAGCGTGCCCCGCGGCCGCAGACCCCCGAACACCGCGGACATGGCCTCGGAGCTCGTTGCCGTGGCGAGGATCAGGTCCACCCCGCCGCGCTCGAGCAGCGCCGCGCCGGGGTCTCCGGCCGTGCTGTCGATGTAGTCGTGCGCGCCGAGCTGGCGGGCGAGCTGCTCCTTCTCCGCGCCGCGGGCCACCGCCGTGGTGTGCAGCCCCATGTGGACGGCGAACTGCACCCCGAGGTGTCCGAGGCCGCCGATGCCGAGCACGGCGACCCGGTCGCCCGCCCGCACGCCGCTCTCGCGCAGAGCGTTGTACGTCGTGATCCCGGCGCACAGCAGGGGGGCTGCCTCGTGGGCGGAGAGTTCGGCGGGCATGGCCGCCATCGCGTTGGCGCGGACGACGACGTAGTCGGCGTAGCCGCCGTCCTGGGTGATGCCGGGGATCTGAAGGTTCTCGCAGTCGATCAGCGACCCGCGGCGGCACCACTCGCAGTATCCGCAGCTGCCCCCGTACCAGCCCACCCCGACTCGCTGTCCGGCCTCCCAGCCGTGCACGCCCTCACCGAGCGCATCGATGATCCCGGCGATCTCGTGGCCGGGCACGAGCGGGTGGGAGACGCCGGGGTAGCCGCCCTCCTTGGCGAACATGTCGCTGTGGCACACGCCGCAGGCGTGGACGCGGATCCGCGCCTGTCCGGCCTCGGGCTCGGGGATGTCGCGCTCGACGAGCTCGAAATCGCCGCCGGGCTCGCGCACTTGAACTGCTCTCATCTTGGCCATACCAGTCCCTTTGCTGACGTACGTTTCAGCGGCCTCCTACCCGAAGTAAGGGCGACTCATCCTCATAGGATGCCGAGTCGCCGTCCTCTGGCTACCCGCAGGTGCACGGTTGCACGTCGTGATCGTCGGGGAAGCGAATAGACTCGAAGCCGAGCTCCGCGGGATGACGACGACCTCCCATCCGTCCCGGCCGCTGGAGGAACCCTCCGGGCGGCCCGTTTCTGGTTTGCAGCAGGATGATCACGCCGAGTCCTCGGCGGGAGCGATCGTCGTCATCGTTTTGGCCACGGCGCTGGCCCTCGGGATCCGGATCTACCAGCTGCTCCGTCCGGGCTTCCTCACCGGCGTGACCGAGTACGACGACGGTGTCGACTTCGGCAGCGCGATCCGCCTTGTTCACGGTCAGCTTCCCTACCGGGACTTCATCCTCGTCCACCCACCCGGCATCACGCTGGTGCTGGCGCCGATCGCACTCGTGGCCAAGAGCACAGGCACCACCGTGGGCATGGAGATCGCTCGTGTCGTGACCGCGGTCGTCGGCGCGCTGAGCGTGACCCTGGCCGGACTGCTCGTCCGCCATCGCGGCGTGCTGGCCACCACGGTGGCCTGCGGAATCCTTGCGATCTACCCGCCGTCGATCAACGCGGCGCACACCGTGTTGCTCGAGCCGTGGCTCGTCCTCTTCTGCCTGCTCGGGGCGCTCGTCCTATTCAACCGAAGCGACCTGCGCCGGCGGTCGGCGTGGCTGGCCTGGGGCGGAGTTCTCTTCGGGCTCGGCGCGGCGGTGAAGCTGTGGGCGGTGTTCCCGATTCTCGTGCTGCTCGTCCTCACCGTCCGGTTGCCGAGCTGGCGCACCCGGCTCGCCTTCGTCGGCGGCCTAGCCGGAGGGTTTCTCGTACCCGTGCTGCCGTTCGCCGCGCTCGCGCCTCACACCTTCTACCAGAGCGTCGTCACGGCTCAGCTCAGCCGCGTTGACATCTCCCGGGTGGCGGACTCCGTTCGGCTGATCAACCTCAGCGGCATGGGGCTGTTCTCCGGGGTCACCACGACTGAGGCGCTGATCTTCTCGATCATCGTCGCGCTCGGCATCGTGGGGTGTGCCGCGGTCGCCGGCGCGCTGACGCGCCGCTGGCCGCCGGAGCTCGAGTGGTTCGCCTTCGGCAGCGCGGTCCTCGTGATCGGGTCGTTCCTGGTGCCGTCCGACTTCTACCCCCACTACGGTGCCTTCCTGGCGCCGTTCCTGGCCCTCTCGATCGCGCTGCCGCTCGGCCGAATGGTGTCGGCGATCGCCGTGCGCGGGTCGGGGCGAGCATCGCCGACCCGGCGGTTCCTCGCACCGGGGCTGGCCGTCGTCGCAATCGGCCTGTTCGCGTATCTCGCCGTTGTCGAGACCAACCAGCTGAGTGGGCTGAGCTCCGGCACGCCGGGAACGAGCGCCGAGCGAGTGATCCCACCGGACGCATGCGTGCTCACCGATCTCCCGGCGCTGACGATCGTTGCCAATCGCTTCGTCTCGACCTCGCCGGGCTGCTCGGCGATGGTCGACGGCATCGGCACCGACTATGCCCTGGCCTCGGGCCGGAACGGGGTCAGCGGCGCCGGTCGCTACGCCAAGGTCCGGGCCGTGTGGCTGTCGGCGTTCGAGCACGCAGAGTACGTGTGGCTGCAATGCGGGCCGAACTCGCGGCGGCAGTGCGTGACCGACCGGCGGATCCCATGGACGCCGGGGCTGCGCGCGTACTTCGCCACCCATTTCCACCCCGTCGCCCACAACCGCGGCATCTACGTCCGGATCCACCGGCCGTCGGCGTGACCGGCGCCGCCGAGGTCACGATCCGCGACGCAACGCTCGCGGACTGGGAATCGATCTGGCCGTTCTTCCAGGCGATCGTCGCGGCCGGTGAGACCTACGCCTACGACCCCGCGATCGGCGAGGAGGACGCCCGGCGGCTGTGGATGGTGGCTGCGCCCGGGAGGACGGCTGTGGCCACGGATGCCGACGGAGCGGTGCTCGGAACCGCGAGCATGTACGCCAATCGTCAAGGGCCCGGCTCGCACGTCGCCTCGGCGAGCTTCATGGTCGACCCCCGCCGCGCCGGTCTGGGCATCGGTCGCGCGCTCGGCGAGGACATGCTCGCCTGGGCGCGGCGACGTGGCTTTCGCGCCGTGCAGTTCAACGCGGTGGTCGAGACCAACGAGCGCGCGGTGACCTTATGGCGCTCGCTCGACTTCGCGGTGCTCGCGACGGTGCCGGAGGCCTTCGATCACCCGCGCCACGGCTACGTCGGCCTGCACATCATGCACCGCTTTCTCTGATCACCGACCGGCGCGACCCTGGTCATGCCGGCGGTGACGACCCTCGACTCCCCGGTCCCAGTTGCGGATGTCCGAGGTGACGTCGTGGGCGAGCTGCGACGGTGACTCTGGACCCGAGTCGTGGTCGATATCCCCGTACGGGTGCTGGTTGATGGCGCTGCCGGTGCGCGTGTAGTAGCTGAAGGCGATCACGAAGAAGCCGGCCACGAGCACCCCAAGGAAGATCCAGGTGCCACCGGCGAGTGCAAGCGCTAACGGGACCATCATGGCCTCCATTCCGATGTGTCTGCGTGACGGTACGGGCGCGCGGGGCGCCGCACATCCGCACCTCGCCGTACCCGGCCTCCGTACATCGCCACCCGGACCGCGGTGGATGTCGCGAGCGCGGTTGCGACGCCTGGGCGGACCTCGCCGATCGGGTCGGGTACCGCCGGTTCGCCCGCTCCGATCAATCCGTCGTGTTCGGACACGAGTTCTGCGGCGAGGTCGAGGAATACGGCACCGGCTGCCGCCGCACGGTGGCGCCGGGCGAGCGCATCGTCGCGGTGCCGACGCTCCGCGGCTCCGAGGGCCCCGACATGATCGGGCTCTCGGCCGCCGCCCCAGGCGCCTACGCCGAGCGCATGCTCGTCGAGGAGTCGATGATGATGCCGGTGCCGAACGGCCTCGCCACCGACGTCGCGGCGCTCACCGAGCCGATGGCGGTCGGCTGGCACGCCGTCCGCCGTGGCCAGGTGGGCAGACGCACGGTGGCGATCGTCATCGGCTGCGGCCCGATCGGGCTCGCCGTGATCCTGATGCTCAAGGCCAAGGGCGTGCGGACCGTGGTGGCCAGCGACTACTCACCAGGGCGCCGGGCGCTCGCCACGGCGTGCGGCGCGGACATCATCATCGACCCCGCCACCGGCTCACCGTTCACCGTGGCGACGTCGCGCGGGCAGCTGAGCGACGTCCCCGCTGCCCTCGATCTGGTCATGGACACGCGCGAGAAGCTCGAGCGCCTGCCGGTCGCCTGGTGGCACGCCTGGCGGCTGGCCGAGGCCCTCGGCGCCGCGCCGAAGCACCCGGTGATCTTCGAGTGCGTCGGCGTACCCGGCGTTCTCGAGAGCATCATCGACGGCGCCCCGCTGCTCTCCCGCGTGGTTGTCGTCGGGGTGGTCGTCGGGCCTGACCGGATCACGCCGGCGATGGCGATCAACAAGGAGATCGATCTGCGGTTCGTGTTCGGCTACACGCCGCTCGAGTTCCACGACACGCTGCAGATGCTCGCCGAGGGGAAGGTCAGGCCGGCGCCGCTGATCACCGGCACGGTCGGGCTCGACGGCGTGGCGGCCGCGTTCACCGCGCTCGGCGACCCCGAGCGCCACGCGAAGATCCTCATCGATCCGCTCAGCGCGGCGACGGCGCCGTAGCCGCGCGGCTCAGAGCTCGCGCTCGTAGACGAACATGATCGGCCCGTCCGGCGGGTGCTCCCGCCGGACGAAGCCGGCGCTCTCGTAGAGCGCGCGCGCCGCGGTGTCCGTCTCGCTCGTCCCGAGGTCCATGCGGTCGGCGCCGCGCCCCCGCGCCAGCTCGATCGCCCCCTTCAGGAGCACGCGTCCGAGACCTCGTCCGCGGCATCCCGGGCTGACGTACAGCTCGGCGAGGTAGCACTCGAGGGCGTCGCTCCACAGCGCGGGCCGAAAGCGCAGAACGGCGATCCCGTCCGGGCCCTGGCCGCCGAGCAGCCCCGCGGTGTCGCCGCCGGCCAGCAGACGGCGAAAGCGCTCGGCCAGCCACTCGGGCGCCGGTGCGGGATCGTCGAACTCGCGGTTGAAGGCGTGCAGCAGCCGCCCGACGTCGGCGGCGTCTTCCGGGCCTGCCGTCCGGACGCCGAGATCAGGCATGCCGAACCCGCCGCTGAGGTCAGCCATGCCGAGGATTCTCCCCGATGCGATAGAACTCCCACCCGTGGACGCGATCGCGGGCCTCCGCATCCCAATCTGGCGTGAGGGCCGGCTGGCCGCCGAGCATGCCGGGCTGCGCCGGAGCCCCGTCCTGCGGGGGGACGGCCTTCCGCGTGGCAACGGTGCGCCGGTGCTGCTGATTCCGGGATTCATGGCCGGCGAGGCCTCCCTCGGGATGATGGCGCGGTGGCTGCGCGACCTCGGGTACCGGCCGTGCCGGCCCCGGATCCGGGTCAACGTCGACTGCACCGAGCGGGCAGTGCAGCGGCTGCTCGGCGAGGTTGAGGGGATCGCCGCCCGCCACGGTCGCCGGGTGAGCGTCGTCGGGCACAGCCGCGGCGGCTCGATGGCGCGCGTGCTCGCCGTCCGTCGCCCTGACCTCATCGAGCGGATCATCTGCCTCGGCTCGCCGCTCACCGACGAGTTCGCCGTCCATCCCCTCGTCCGCGCCCAGGTCCGCGCCGTCGCCCTGCTCGGCTCGCTCGGGGTCCCCGGGGTGTTCTCCTACGGGTGCCGGGAGGGATGCTGTAGCCAGGCCCGGTCCGACCTCCACGGGGCGTTCCCGGCCGGCGTCGACTTCACCTCGGTGTACTCGCGCAGCGACGGCGTCGTGTCCTGGCGGGCCTGCCTCGATCCAGCCGCACGGGCAGTCGAGGTCGACTCGAGCCACGTCGGCATGGCGATGAACGCCGCCGTGTTCCGCGCGATCGGCGAGGCGCTCGGCCGGGCGGCTGTGCCCGTCTCCGAACCGCGGCCCGGCGCATCACAGGACGCCGCCGACTCGCTCGCTGCCTAGCCGCTCAGAACGGGTTCGTCCGCGCCAGCTGGAGGGTGCGCCCGAGGTCGAACGGCGTGGCCTGGTCGTCGAGCCAGGGCCGCCCGATCCACAGATACGCGTCCACCATCCGCGCCGCGAGGGACCGTGCCCGCGAGGAGAGGGGCCAGCGAGGATCGGTGACGTGCCAGGTCGGCGGGATCCCCAGGCTGACGCAGCGGGTCGAGGCCCGCGTGCGGCAGACGGCTGCGTTGTCGTAAGTCGGCCCGTGGTATTGCTGATAGGTGAACGGTCTCCCGTTCTGAGCGGTGTTGATGACGAAGTGGCGACCGCGGATGCCGAGCGCGCCAAGGGCCGCGGCGACGCCCGCTCCGAAGCGGATCTCGCGTTCGGTGCTGTCGTAATGCGTCGAGCCGAGGGCGAAGCCGCGCGTGTAGCGCACGCCGGCGTCGCGGAGTTCGAGCGCGGCCTGGTGAACCGAGGGCCAATCGGACGCCCCGGCGTCGATGTAGACGGTCGTGTGGGGGAGGGCCGAGAACACGCGAGCCGCGTAGGCGACGAGCGTGAGCGGCAGGCGCGAGTGATGGGGGACGCAGTCGGCGAACGGCAGGTCCGGCTGGAGGACGAGGGCGACGCGGGCGCTGCCGAGGCCGCGCGCGAACCGGTCGATCCAGCTCCGGTAGCTGGCCTGCTCGCCCGGAGTCGGCAGCCGCACGCAGGCTTCGTTCTCCCAGGGATACACGCGGAACACGGCGAGCTGCGAGAGCACCCCGGGGTTGCCGCCCGTCGCGTTCTCGACGTACTGCCGGGCGTCCGCCTCAGCCTGCCAGTCGGGATCCCAGCGGCCGAACCAATGCACCTTCGGAACAGTCGCGATCGTGCCGAGCAGGGCCCGGCGCTCGCCGCGGGCGGCGCGGTACGCGGGATAGACATCGTCGTTGCTGCCCGTATACGTGCCCCACGGCAGGCCGGCAAGCGGGTTCGAGGCGGGGGCGCCCGGGAGGCCGCCGTTGGCCGGTCCGGCCAGCGCCGAGCCGGGCAGCACGAGCAGACCGAGCAGGAGCGTCAGCGCGACGCGGCGACGGGTCGTCGTGGGTGGACTCATCCCTACCGTGATTCGGCCAGGATAGGTCAGGGCGTGCGGCTCGCGGGGGTCCTCTGGCCGGACGGAGCGGTCAGCCGGGATCCGGTCCGGCTCAGCCGGCGCTCGCGGAATCCGGCTCGCGCTGGCGTTCGTCGGCGGTACGTGGGCGGCCGTCGTCCCGCAGCAGCGCCGAGATCCGCTGCCGGGTGACGCCGAACAGGTGGGCGATCTCGTCCATCGTCATCCCCTCACGATGGAGGGCCCGAGCCTCGGCGCGGCGCAGGCGTGATCCATAGGCGTCGAGCAACTGGGCGCTCTCGGTGAGCAGCTGGACGATCAGCGGCGGATCTTCACGGGAGACGATGTCCCGCAGCTCACGGCCGTCGGCCTCGGCGGCACGCAACTCGTGGATGCGTGTCTGCATCTGTCGCGCCATGCTGATGCTGCGCTCGAGCGCATGCTCGAGGTCGTCGATCGCCTCTCGGAATACCGCCCGCTCATTCCCCACGGAGGTCCTCTCTCGCTTCTGTCCGCTGCGGCTCTAAGCCGATTCTCATTCTACCCCGGGTCGGCGGCGGCGAGCGAAGGAATCGATTCAGGCCCGCAATGCGCTCAGCACGGCCACCCCGACGACGACGAGACCGACCCCGAGCAGCTGGATGCGGCCGAGGCGCTCCTTGAAGAGCACGTACCCGGCGAGCGCCGAGAACACCGCGAACTGCGAGGAGAGCACGGCGGCCACCGCGATGTTGTGCCGGGCGCCGAAGGTGAACAGAAAGAAGCCGACGACCTCGGCGACCCCGGAGGCCAGGAGCAGCGGCAGCACCTGGCGGGTGATCCGCAGGCGTCCGCCGAGGGCCATCGGCAGCGCGAGCACGAGCGTGCCGATCAATCGGGCCGAGAGCACGACCCAGGCCGCGGGCAGGAGCGCGCTCGCGCGCCCGGTGGCGTACAGGCTCCCGCCGAACGCGAACGCGGCGGCGATGGCGAGGCCGACCGTCTCGAGATGACGGACGCCGGCCAAAGAGGTTTGCTCGCCCGGCGGGATCGACGACAGCCCGATCCCGGCCGCGATCACAGCGAGGGTGAGCGCGACCGACCCCGCCAGCGGCTCACCGGCGATCACCGCGATCAGCGCGGCGATCGCGCCTTCGGTCGAGACGAGTGGGGCGACGAGCGCGAGCTGCCCGATCCGCAGGGCCGCGTAGGTAAGCATCAGCCCGCCCACGTTGCCCGCCCCGGCAAGCACGAGCCACGTGCCCGATGTGCCGTTGAGCGAGCTCGGGACGCCCTTGGCGAGCGCGATCGGCGCGGTGATGATGAGGCCGAACAGCATCACCCAGGCCACCACGGTCCGGGGTGGCAGCAGGCGGCTGGAGCGGGACGAGCAGGTGGTCGAGACTGCCCAGGCGATCGCAGCGCCCAGACCGCCGAGGATCGCGAGCATCGGTCGGTGAGCCTACGCGAGCCGAACTGGTGGCGCCGCGCGCCCAGGGGCTAGACTCGCCGCAGGGTGGAGAGATGCGGCAGCTGACCGGATTGGACGCGCAATTCCTCGCGCTGGAGGGCCCGCAGCAGGCGGGTCACGTCTCCGGGCTGGCCGTGCTCGATCCATCGACGCGCCCCAATGGCCGGCTCGAGCTCGCCGACCTCCAGAACCTGATCGCCGAGCGCCTGCCGCTGCTGCCGCCGTTCCGTTGGCGTCTCAAGCAGGTCCCGCTCGGACTCGACTACCCGTACTGGATCGACGATCCGCATTTCGACCTCGAGTACCACGTCCGCGAGCTCGCGCTCGCCCCGCCGCCCACCGACGAGAAGCTCGCCGATCAGGTCGCACGCATCTTCTCCCGCCCACTCGACCGGGCCCGGCCGCTCTGGGAGCTCTACCTCGTCCACGGACTGCGCAACGGCCACGTGGCGGTGATGACGAAGATCCATCATGCGCTGATCGACGGCATGTCCGGCGCGGAGATCATGGGCGTCCTGCTCGACCTCTCGCCGGAGGGCCGCGACGCGCCCCCGCCCGGGCACGTCGGCTCCGACCGCGAGCCGGGCGAGCTCGAGATGCTCCTCCGGGGGCTGCTCGGCGCGCCGCGCTACGTCGAGCGCGTCGCCCGGGCGCTGCCGTCGACGCTGCCGAACATCGGCGACGTCGCCGTGCTCGCCCAGATTCCCGGCGTGACCACGCTCGGGGCCGCGAGCGCGCGCGTCGCCCGCGTGATCCGCGGACGCGAGCAGCGCGTCCTCGAGCGCAGCAGCCTCACCCCGCCGCGCACCTCGTTCAACGGCCACGTCTCACCGCACCGCCGGTTCGCCTTCGGCCAGCTGCCGCTCGAGGCCGTCAAGGCGGTCAAGAACGAGTACGGCTACACGGTCAACGACGTCATCCTGGCGATCTGCGCCGGTGCCGTGCGGCGCTGGCTGATCGAGCACGAGGAGCTGCCCGATGACCCGCTCGTCGCGCAGGTCCCGGTGTCGGTGCGGAGCGACAAGGAGATGGGCACGTACGGCAACCGGATCGGGATGCTGAGCGTGCCGCTGTTCACCAACGAGGCCGATCCGGTAGCCAGGCTCGGGCTCACCCACGAGGCGATGCTCGTGGCCAAGGACCGGCACAAGGCGTTGCCGGCGGCGATGCTCCAGGACGCCACGCAGTTCATTCCGCCCGCGGTGTTCTCACGCGCGGCGAAGATGACCTTCTCGCTGGCCGCGGCCCGGCGGCCGATCTGGAACCTCGTCGTCTCCAACGTCCCCGGCCCGCAGTTCCCGCTCTACATGGCCGGTGCCGAGCTCGTCGCGAACTATCCCGTGTCGGTGATCACCGACGGCATGGGCCTGAACATCACCGTGATGAGCTACCGCGGTCACCTCGACTTCGGCATCGTCGCCGACCGCGAGCAGATGCGCGACGTGTGGCGGCTGACCGACTGGCTGGAGGATTCGCTGCGCGAGCTGCTGCCCGAGGGCGTCGAGCTGCCCGTCGCCGAGCCGGAGGCCTCGTCCGCTACTGGATGATCCGGAACACCCCGCGCATGAACGGGTGGATCCGGCAGAAGAACGTATAGGTGCCCGGCGGCAGATTCGTCGGCGTGCTCCATTTGAGCTTCCCGATCGCCGGGGTGCCGTCGCCGAGCTGACCGGAGTCGAAGTTGCCGGCGCCGTTGGCCAGGGGATAGGAGATCCCGGTATCGAGCCCGCACGGGTACTGGCACGACGTCACGCTGTGGAAGATCGACGCGAGGTAGGCCGGGCTGGGGTTGAACAGGCTGAACGGAGTGGCGTAGGCGTCATCGTTGACGAACGTGATCGACTGGCCGCGGTGCACGGTCGGCGTGCAGCGGTCGCTGCCCGTCGAGGTGAAGTCGCCCGGGGTGTAGTGGAAGCCGCCGATGATCACCTTGTGGGTGAGGCAGGTCGGGAACTTCTTGAGGTTGACGTGGAGCGAGACGCTGCCGCCCTTGTGGTTGTTCTCGGCGAGGTGGCCGTGGGTGACGTGCCCGTTCTGGTCGGTCGCGTGGGTGAACGGGTCGGTGCCGGTCTGGTCGGCCCAGGCCTCCCACACGACCATGATCCCCATCGACTCGTACCAGGACGCGCGCCGCGTCTCGTACGTCGCGCTGATGCGCAGCTGGTCGCCGGCCTGGACCTGCGGTCGCCAGTCGGCGTTCGTGGCCGTCATCGCCATGTCCCAGGAGATCGGTCCGCGCGGGTCCCAGTAGTGGGCGTACGAGCGGAACAGCCGCACCGAGTTGGGCACCGGGCCGGGGATGGCGCCGCCCGAGGGGTGCGCGCCGGAGCGGATCAGGTCGAGCTCGTCGTACATGCCGCCGGGATGGAGATGGCCGGCCGTCCCAACGAGCGTGCCGGCATGTTGGAGCGTCACGACGTTGAGGGGCGAGTTCGGCGGCGGCCCATACGGGTTCTTCGCCATGTCCGGATACGTGTAGAGACCGTTCTTGCCGCTGTATCGGTGGACGTCGAACACGGGGTAGATGCTGCCGTCGCGGACGTCCATCCAGATCGGATGCACCGGGGTCATGTGCGCGGCCGCCGGCGAGCTCAGCGGGATGAAGTCGATGTCGTAGGTGATGTAGACCGTCGCCTGATGGTCGGTCAGGTTGTGGATCATGTAGTTCAGGACCCAGTAGTCGTGGGCCCCGATCAGGTATCCGTACCCGGTGGGGAACGAGTAGACCGTCTTCTCCTCACCCGCGGCCATGAACGGGTAGAAGCCGCTGTACGCGCCGTTGCCCTCGCCCTCACCGAGGTGGCCGTTGCTCAACCACACCCCGTGGTGCAGGTGGATCACGTCGACCCGCGGGATCCCGCCGCAGCACTTCCCGTTGGGAAGCGCGTAGTGCAGGTTGGGGGCCATCCGCACCATGTAGCCGTCCTGCGTGGGCTTCGGGATCTTGTTGCTGTCGAGCAGGATCAGGTTCGCGCCCGGCGTGACCACGTACGGTCCCGCGCGGAAGTGCAGATGCTCCACACCTGATGCGGCGCTCGCCGATCCCGCGAGCAGAGCAAGCAGGCTGAACACGACCACGACTAGACCAACAGCTGCGCGCTTCACCTCTCCTCCAGTTCTGGCGCGCCTCCCGGCGACCATTGAAGCAGTTTCAGGGCTTGAGTACCGAAACAGCGGCGGCGCCGATGAGCGCCCCGGCGAGCACGTAGGGGGCGACGGGCCGGCGCTTGGGCTTGTCGATCAGGCCGAGTTCCTGGCCGGCGGCGACGAGCGCGTTGAGCGTGGGCGGGATCGCCTCGACGACCTCCCACGCGTCGAGGAGGGCGCGCTCGGCACGGCGCTTGGCCACCGGGCGGGCCAACATGAAGCCGAAGCGGGCCGCTTGCGGGTGGGCGGCGAACACCCGGGCGCCCCGCGCGCCGAGCTTCGCCTTCGTCGTGGTGCTGAAGATGGACATGGTCTCCTCGTTTGCCGGGCCGCGCGGTGCCACGCGACCGGGATTGTCACGCGCGAGCCTAGCGTCCGTGGAGCTGCGAATGGCGGAGGGCGGCCGGGCGGCCTACCAGGCCTGCGTGTCGCCGCAGTGCGGGCACCCGACCGAGGTCGACACCGTCGCCTCGAACACGTAGCCGCATGCGCACGTGTACGTCGCCTGGTCCTGAGCCGGACCGAGCTCGTGGCGGCGGCCGGGAGGCGCCGCTGGGTCCGGCGTCGCGGCGGGGTCGGGGGCGGAGTCGCGAACGGCGACCGCGGGCGCCTCGGGGCGCGCAATGGCGGTCTCGCTACGGCCCGGGCCACGTCCCCGGCGCCGATTGCCCTCACTTCTCCTGTGTCGTACCAACACGCTCATGATCAGTAACGATCTTTCGCCCAATTGGTTTCGCTCCCGCCCCAGTTTTCCCTCGCGCTAACGTGACGCTAATCGGCGCGCGGATCTCATAGGCGAGCATTTGGCCCCAGAATCGGACGTCAGTCTGACCCCGCCGGGCCGGCACGGGCCGAAGGAGCGCCGCCCCAGGGGCGGCCTGTGTGAAAATCAGAGCACATGGATCCGAGCCGCAAGCGCACCATCCGGTTGATCGTCGCCCTCACGGCGGCGATCCTGCTGGCGTCGGCGTTGGTTTACACCAGCTTCGCCGCCGGCCGCGACGAGCTCACCGCGTCGCAGCTGCTCAAGCGCGCGACGCCCGGCCATTCCTACATCCTCGCCGGGACCGTGCTCGCCGGATCGGTCCAGCACGCGGGCAGCGTGCTGCTGTTCCGCGTGCGCGACCCCAAGCTCCACGTCTCGGTGCCGGTGCGCTACAGCGGGATCGTCCCCGATCCGTTCCGCGAGGGGCGCGGCGTGCTCGTCACCGTGCATGAGCAGGGCCCGGTGTTCGTCGGCGAGCAGGACTCGCTGACCACGAAGTGTCCTTCCAAGTACCAGGCCGCGTCATCTTCGTACTGATGTCTGGGCTCGTCGTCGGAGGCCGCTCGTAGATGGCGCTGCTCGGCCGCGCTCTGCTCATCCTCGGGCTGCTCGTCTCGCTGTACGGCATCGGGGCCTCGGTGTACGGAGCGGTGAACCACCGGCCCGAGTGGGTCGTCTCCGGGCGCCGGGCGGTCTACACGCTGGCCGCGCTGATGACCATCGCCTTCGTCATCCTCGAGGCGGCGTTCCTGCGGTCGGACTTCACCTTCAACGTCGTCGCCGCCCATTCCTCGACGACGACGCCGACCTTCTACAAGCTCGCCGCGGCATGGTCCTCGCAGGAGGGCTCGCTGCTGCTCTGGGTGTTCCTGCTCTCGGTGTGGTCGAGCCTAATCCTGTTCCTCACCCGCAACCGCGTGCGGGAGATCGCCCCGTACGCGACAGCGGTGCTGCTGGGCTTTGGCGCATTCTTCGTCTCGTTGACCGTGTTCTTCGCCAACCCGTTTGCGACGACGGCCAACCCCCCGGCGGAAGGCGCGGGCCTCGACCCGCTGCTCCTGCACCCGACGATGATGATCCACCCCCCGATGCTGTACTCGGGGTACACGCTGCTCACGGTCCCGTTTGCGTTCGCGATCGGCGCCCTCATCACCGGACGCCTGGGGTCGGAGTGGATCAGCGTCACGCGCCGCTTCGCCCTCGCGGCCTGGCTGTTCCTGGGGATCGGAATCCTCCTTGGAGCCCGGTGGTCCTACACCGAGCTCGGCTGGGGCGGTTACTGGGCCTGGGACGCGGTCGAGAACGCAGCCCTGATGCCGTGGCTGTGCGCCACCGCGTTCATCCACTCGATCATGATCCAGGAGAAGCGGGGGATGCTGAAGGTGTGGAACGTGTCGCTGATCCTCGGCAGCGGGACGCTCGCGATCCTCGGCACCTTCCTCGTCCGCTCGGGCGTGCTCGACTCGATCCACGCCTTCGGAGCCTCGACGCTCGGGGTGCCGTTCGTCGTGCTGCTGGCGGTGATGGTGCTCGGAGCGATCTCGCTCGTCGTCTGGCGCCGCAACTCGCTGCGTTCCGACGCCGAGCTCGACTCGCTGCTCTCACGCGAAGCCGTGTTCCTGTTCCAGAACCTCGTGCTGGTGGCGATGGTGTTCGTCATCTTCTGGGTCACGTTCTTCCCGCTCATCTCCGAGGCGGTGACCGGCACGAAGGTGTCGGTCGGGCCGCCGGCGTTCCGGCCGTTCATCGTGCCGCTCGCGCTCGTGCTCGTGCTGCTGTCCGGCATCGGGCCGATCATCGCCTGGCGGCGGGTGACGCTGGCCAACCTGCGGCGCAACTTCACCCTCCCGGTGTCCGTGGCCGGGATCACGCTCGTCGCCCTCCTGCTCGGAACGAACGCAGGCACGCGGCCGTTCGCGCTGTGCATGTTCGTCCTCGGGGCCTTCGTCCTGGCCACCGTCGCTCAGGAGCTGTGGCGCGGCACGAGCGCGCGCCGTGCCCTCACCCGGGACCCGATTCCGCTGGCCTTCGGCGCCCTCATCCGCCGCAACCGGCGCCGCTACGGCGGCTACATCGCCCACGCCGGCCTCGCCGTCCTGCTGATCGGTGTCGCCGCCTCCTCGTCCTTCCAGCACTCGCATGACGTCGTGCTCTCGCCCGGCCAGACGACATCGGTCGACGGCTACAAGGTGCGCTATGTCCGCCCGACCGAGCAGGCCACCGACGCCAAGATCTCGTTCGGCGCCGTGCTCGACGTCACCAAGGGCGGCAGCCATGTGGCCACGCTCACGACCTCGCGCGGCTTCTATCCGGCGACCTTCGACAACAGCGTCGGGCCGATCTCGATCGCCTTCGATGGCCAGTCCGACAGCGACGTCGGGCTCCAGGCCGGGGCGCTGCGCGACATCTGGACGGTGATCAATCCCAACGTCCAGCCGATCCAGGCCGAGATCAACCGCGGCGATCAGGTGTTCGAGAGCCTGATGACGCACCTCACCGCGGCCCAGCTGCGTCAGCCGCGCACGGTCGAGTTCATCCAGGCTGAGCGTGCCCGGGCGATCGAGGGACTCGCGGGGCGGTACGTCACCCATCCGTGGCCGGTCGAGTTCCTGATGATCGTCTCACCGATGGTCACCTGGATCTGGACCGGGGCGTTCATCATCGCGCTCGGTGGGCTCATCGCGCTGTGGCCGGTGCCGGTGGGCGCCCGCCGCCGCAGCACCGCGCGGTCCCGCGCGCGCCAGGGAAGCTCCCCGGCGCTGCCGGTCCGCGAGACCGTCTGAGCGCTCCTGGCCATGGAGTTCCTCATCGTGGTGGTGATCCTGGCGGTCGTGGTGTTCGTGCTCACCGGACCGCTGCGCGGCCACGGCGCGCTCGAGGCGCAGCCGCCCGAGGAACTGGCCAGGACCGCCCAGGAGAACGAGCGCGCCGAGCTCGAGGCCGGTCGGGACGCCAAGTACCGCGAGATCCGTGACGCGGAGCTCGACCACCAGACCGGAAAGCTCTCCGACGAGGACTTCGCGGCGCTCGACGGCACGCTCCGCGCCGAGGCGATCGAGATCCTGCACGCCCTCGACCGGGCCGGAGGCGAGACGCCGCTGGCTGCCGGCGAGCCCGGGGCTTCACCCGCGGTCGACGAGTAGCTACCATCGACCGGCGATGTACTCGATTCTCAGTGTTGTGCAGATCTTCCTGTGCGTGGTGCTGATCTTCCTCATCCTCATGCACTCGGGAAAGGACGCCGGCCTGTCCGGGGCGTTCGGCGTCGGCAGCGGTGCCGGACCGTTCGGCGGCGGTTCGCTCGTCGAGCGCAACCTGAACCGGTGGACCGTCGGCTTCGCGATCGCGTTCACGGTCAACACGATCATCCTGTTGAAGGTCTAGAGACATCCGCCTGGCGGCGGATGTCATTGGGAGCTTGCCGGCGCAACCCCGGGCCTAAGGGCGATCGTGAGGTCCTGTCGTGCGGTGCGCCGTCCCCCTAGGTCGATCCGAGCCCGTCGACGAGCCGCAACAGGTCGAGCGGGCTGAACGGCTTGGTGAGGAACAGGTCCGCGCCGGCCTCCGCGGCCCGACGCCCGATCTCGTCCCCCGACGCCGCGGTGAGCATCACGAGGCGGGGCCGCTGCCGGCGCTCGCCATCAGTGACCGATCTGCTCGTGAATACGCTCGAAGGTCTCGTCCTCGATCCCGCCGAACGCGTCGATCACCTGGGGGTCGAAGTGGGTGCCCGATTCGGCCACGATCATGCGCCGCGCGTCGGCGAACGAGGACGCGGGCCGGTAGGGACGCACGGTGGTGAGCGCGTCGAGCACATCGGCGACGGCGAACACCCGAGCGGCGAGCGGGATCGCCTCACCTCTGAGCCGATCGGGGTAGCCGGTCCCATCCCAGCGCTCGTGGTGGGAGCGGATGATCTCCACCGCCTCGCGCAGGAACCCGATCTGGGCCACGAGCTCGGCCCCGATCACCGGGTGCTGGGCCATGAGGGTGCGCTCGCTGTCGTTCAGCGCCTCCGGCTTGTAGAGGATCGCGTCGGGGATCGCGAGCTTGCCGACGTCGTGCAGCAGGAAGCCGAACCCGATGCCGGGGGTGTCGGTGATCGGAAGCTTCATCTGTCGCGCGATCTCGAGCCCGTAGGCGGTCACTCGCTCGGCGTGCTTGCCCGTGTAGGCATCGCGCTTCTCGACCGCATTGGTCAGCGCCCGCACGGTCGCCATGTACGAGCGCTGGAACTCACGCGAGCGCGTCCGCTCGCGCTTGAACGTCTCCCGCAGGTCGGCGGCGTAGCGTTCGAGCTGGAACTCCTTATCGGTCGCCCCGCGCTCGCGGCGGGCCAGCTCCGCCCGCAGGCGTGCGATTTCCTGGACCAGCTCAGGCGCGCTCCTGACCGCCATTTCCGCTCGCAAGCCTACCTCGGCGGGCGGGCGGCAGACGCCGCCTCCACGTCGCGGCAGAGCGCGCGGGACGGCCCCGGCCACGGCTAGCATTGCCCACATGACGCGTCGCCGCCTGGCCGGACTCGGGCTCAGCCTCGCGGTGGCGGTCGCCGCCGCCGCCGGCTGCGGTTCGGCCGCGTCGATGTCGGCGACGGTCCCAGCGAGCGCAGCGGTCACGCACGTGCCCGACGGCGACTGGACGCGGTTCGACTTCAACGCTCAGCGCAGCGGGGTCGGGCCGGCTGACACGGGCATCACCGCCCGTGATGTGTCTGAGCTGTGGCGTCGGCGGATCCACGTCGACGGCACGGTCGACGCCTCGGCGATCCAGCTCGGCGACATCCGGGTGCGGGGCCGGGTCCGCGACGTCGCCATCGTGACCACGACCTACGGCCGTACGATCGCCTTCGATCCCGGGACGGGGGCGAAGCTGTGGGAGTTCGTTCCCGGCGACATCGGCCGCTACGAGGGGAGCTACCGGATCACCGACACGACGCCGGTCGCCGATCCCGACCGCCGCTACGTCTACGCCGCGAGCCCGGACGGCCGTATCCACAAGCTCTCGGTGTTCAGCGGGCAGGAGGTGCGCAGCGGGCCCTGGCCGGCGAAGGTCACGCTCGACTCGACGCACGAGAAGCTGGCCGCTGCCCTCAATCTCAGCGGGCGCTGGCTGATCGTCACCACGGGGGGCTACATCGGCGATGCCCCGCCCTACCAGGGTCACGTCCTCGAGATCGATCGCACGACGGGGGCGATCCACCACGTCTGGAACGCGCTGTGCTCCAACCGCTATCACCTGATCGCGCCGAGTTCGTGCCCCGCGAGCGACGCCGCGATCTGGGCCCGCTCGGGCGCGGTCGTCGAACCCGGCACCGGCCGGATCTACGTGGCCACCGGCAACGCGCCGTTCAACGGCTCGACCGATTGGGGCGACAGCGTCCTCGCACTCAGTCCGACGCTCTCGTTGCTCGCGAACTGGACGCCGGTCAACCAGAGTGAGCTCAACGGCAACGACACCGATCTCGGGAGCACCGCGCCGGCACTTCTACCGCCGGTCGGCGGGCAGCGGCTCGCGGTCCAGGGCGGCAAGGACGCGCACCTCTACCTGCTCAACCTCGCGAGGCTCAACGGCGGCAACGGTCGCGCGAGCAGCCGCACCGGCGGTTCCCTCCAGCGCATCTCGGCGCCCGGTCCGGCCGAGGTGTTCACCGCGCCGGTCGTCTGGTCGCACCACGGGCGCTCCTACGTGTTCGTGGCCACCGACGGCGGGACCGCCGCCTACGTGCTGGGCGGCGATCGGCGGCTGCACACCGTCTGGCGGGACTCGACCGCGGGCACGAGCCCGGTCCTCGCCGGCGGCCTGCTCTACGTCTATGACGAGATCGACGGCGTGCTGATCGTGCGCAACCCGCTCAGCGGCATCCAGCTCGCCTCGCTGGCGGCCAGCCGGGGCCACTGGAGCAGCCCGATCGCGATCGGCGGCCGGGTGATCCTGCCCGAGGGCAACGCCAACGACCACGCCACCTCGGGCACGATCGACATCTATCACCTGCCAGGGCGCTGAGAGCTCAGCACCCGAGCGAGCACGTTCCGGGTCATGGCCACGACCCGGGGGTCAGGAGCCGTCGGCGCGTCGGGCGAGGCGCTCGGCACGGGTTCGAGCCCCAGCTCCCAGCCGAGCGTTCCCGTGTTGAACACCAGCGCCCCCGACGGCGCGGTGTAGATCGTCGTCTCGGCCCGGTCCTCGCCGGCGCCTGGGACCGGCTCGCCGGGATCGCTGACCGGCATGCACGGGGCGATGCCTGCGCCGACCGCCACGGTCTCCGCCGGGGAGGCGGCGGTGCGCTGGTCGAGCTCGTAGCCGACGATCCCGGGAATCCTTGTCGCCGGGGTGATCCCGGTGCCCGCGAACAGCCATACCGGCGACAGCGCCGGACCGGGTGCCCAGCTGTAGTACCGGTAGGTCGGGGGCCCGGGCCGGTTGACGCGGGGCGTGATGCAGCCGAGGTATGCCGAGCCGGTGAGCGGGGCGCCACCGGCCGGAAAGGACCCGGTCGGCGCGAGATGGTTGGGGTCGAGCGCCGCGTGCTCCTTGTAGGCGACGATCGAGTGATCGGGCTGTCCGGCCTCGCTCGCCGCCGCCGAAGCAGGCGCGTAGCGCACCCGCCAGGCCATCGTGTCGGAGCTGATGAAGATCAGGCTCCCCCCGGCATCGCGTGCGCGGGCCAACGCCTGGGCCTGGCGCTCGGACCAGTACTCGGAGTGACCGAGGTCGATCACAGCCCGGTGGCCGAGCAGCTGCGAAGGGTCCTGGTCGACCGACTCGCTCGTCGTGTAGGACACCGGGTAGCCGTAGCGTTCGAGGAAGCGGACCATCGCCACGTCCCGGGCGAAGAACTGACCGGCACCGGTGACGCTGTCGTACGGTCGGTCGTAGGAGACCTCGACGCCCTGAGTCGTCCCGGTGAGCGTGACGCGGTCGCGCCCGCCCGGGTAGAGGCTGTCGCCGCCCCACGCGTTGTAGGCCTCGTACGTCGAGGTCGGCAGTTGGGCGATGAGCGGCTGCGGCGTCGCCGCCCGGACGACGAACAGGGCGTCGCTCTGTCCCGTTGCGGCCGACAGCTTGGCGATGTACACCCCGCTCGGCAGCGCTGCGGGTGCGGTGAAGCTGAGCGTCGGATGCCAGTTGCACTCGGTGAGGCCAGTGGCCGGGCGGTGCACGCATGGCGGCTGGGCGCGGACCGGGAGCGCGTCGCTGGCCAGCACCTCGCGGCCGCCGTGCCCGCCGTACCAGCCCATACGGAAGATGTCGATCCGGACCGTCCGCGCCCCGGGCGCGCTGACGTAGATCCGCTGGCGCTGACCCGGGAGCAGCGACGACTCGGCCACGTACCCCTGCGCGGTGCCGTGCGCGAGCCCGCCGACGTCGGCTGCCGGGCCCGGAAGCCGCCAGGCATCGGTGCCCGGGCGGCGGTTCTCAGCGGCCACGCTCGGTTGCGGCCCGGCGGTCGTTATCAACCAGCGGTAGTCAGCGTGCGTCGTCGGGCCGGCCGTCGCCTGGAGGCGCCCGGCACTGTGGCTCGAGCCGCTACCGCCGCACCCGGCCAGCGCCCATAGCGCAAGCAGGACAGCTGGTAGGGTCGCCCGGCGGCCACACAAGCGTGACACCAAGGAGAAAGCCCGCATGAGGGATCGGATGATGACGGGCCGGCAGATCAGCCGGCGAGACGCGCTACGGGAGATCGGGGCCGCTGGGGTCGGCCTCGGGGCGCTCGGCGGGGTTGAGGGGCTGCTGGCCGCCGCGGCCGCCGCCTCGCCACGGAAGGGTGCGCTCAAGGACATCGAGCACGTGATCATCCTCATGCAGGAGAACCGCTCGTTTGACCACTACTTCGGGACGCTGTCGGGCGTCCGCGGCTTCGCCGACAAGAACAACCACAGCGCCTTCTTCCAGCAGGGTCTCGACGGGAAGACCCACCATCCCTTCCGGCTCGGCCGCCAGGAGTGCTTCGCGGACATCACCCACGACTGGGGTCCCCAGCACGAGGCCGTGAACGGCGGCCGGATGAACGAGTTCCTGCGCGTCCACGAGGACGTCGACGGGGCCGCCGGCCCGGAGACGCTCGGCTACTACACCCGCGGCGACCTGCCCTTCTACTACTCGCTCGCCGACGCCTTCACGATCTGCGACGCGTACCACTGCTCGGTGATCGGCCCGACCGATCCCAACCGGGTCATGTCGATGTCGGCGACGATCGACCCGGCCGGCACCCATGGCGGTCCGATCCTGAAGACGAACGTCTCAAGCCGCAGCGACCGGTTCAGCTGGACGACGATGCCCGAGCGGCTGTCGGCCCACGGAGTGAGCTGGAAGGTCTACACGGCGGGCAACGGCGGCGTACTCGACAACGTGCTCACGTTCGACCACACCTCGACGCTGCGCTTCCTCGAGCGCCGCTTCGGCGTCGAGGTTCCGAACCTCAGCGCGTGGCGTCGTCAGCACACCGGCGACCTGACGGGCGCGTTCAACTTTGCCGCTTCGCCAAACACGTCCCGGCCGCGACTGCCGCACGTCAACGCGGTCGGGCAGTGCACGACCGCACCCCCGGCCACCGTCCCCGTGCAGCCCTTCCCCAAGCAGGAGAAGGGCCGGCGGAGGCGGCCGAGCGGGATCGTCCGGTAGGCGCGGGGGCTCGTCGGGCGCTCGGCGGGCGCTTGGCGGGGTCGGCGGGCCCGGTCGGGTCGCCGGGTCGGCCCCTACCCGGCGTCCGCGCCCCCTCGCCGCTGGGTCGCCTGCCGCCCGGGGGTCCGGGGACCGCAGCGCTGGGTCGGCTTGGGGATCTTTGGTCCTATGGACCAAAGATCGCCAAGGGGTCGCGACCGAGCGCGCATTGCGTCCCGGGGGGCATCCCGCCGCCGAGCCGCCCGCCCCGCCGCGCCGCTCAGGGCGTGGCGGGCACCACGATGACCGTCCCGTTCCCGCTCGGGACCTCGCTGAGCGTGAAGCGGGGCTCGTCGAGTGTGTGGACACTGTCCATCCGGGCGAGAAAGTCGTCGGCCGGCTCGAGGAAGCCGATCCGGTGCGTGCGGTAGTGCATCGGCACGACCCAGCGTGGGGAGAGCTGGGCGACGATCTCGGCCGCCCGCTCGGCGCCGATCGTCGCCATCCCGCCGACCGGGAGGATGAGCAGGTCGATCTCGCCGATCGCCGCGAGCTGCTCGGGTCGCAGGGCTGCCTGGCCGTAATCGCCGAAGTGACAGATCCGGACGCCGTCGAGGGTGAACACGAAGATCGTGTTCGGGCCGCGCTGGGTCCCGGCGACGTCGTCGTGCTCGGAGGCGACGCCGATCACCTCGCCGATCGGCGACTCGTGCCGGCCGGCCGTCGCGCGCAGCGTCGCGGGATCGCCGGCGATCGCGTCGACGCCGTTGTGGTCGCGGTGCTCGTGGGTCACGAGCAGCAGGTCGGCGGACACGCCCGAGATCGCCGGGTACTCCCAGGTCATGCCGCGTGTCGTCATTGCGGAGAGGTCGTCGAACGGGTCGATGAACACGGTGTGCTCGTTGCCGCTCAGGCGGAAGGCGGACTGTCCGTACCACTCGATCTCCATGGATCCTCCTCGGGGTTCTCAGCGCGCCACGCCGGTCGCCGACCGGGGGCGCTCGGTTCGCGGCTCGCTGGCCAGGACATTGGCGGGGTCCGGCTCGGGCACGGGCTCGTCGGCGTAGTGGAAGCGACCGCCGCGCAGCGACGACGCGGCCGCGGCGATCAGGCAGGCGATGATCGCGAAGGTGAAGGCCTCGTGCAGGCCGTTGCGGAACGGGACCGAGATGAGCTCCGGGAAGAAGCTGCGGCCGGTGACTAGCGCCTGCTGGTGGACGCTCAGCAACGACAGCACGTGCGGACCGAGTAGGTGCTGGATCGGGTTGTAGCCGAGGAAGGCCGCGAACAGGATCGACACCGGCGGCAACGTCGCCGCGTGGTGGGCGACCTCGAGCGCCACCCCGTGCGCGGTCAGCCCGGCCGTCATCGTCGCGGGCAGGGAGGCGGCGAGGCCGGCGATCATCAGCGTGAAGAAGATCCCGATCGAGATGACCTGCGCGGAGTTCTGGAAGGTCTGGTTCATGCCGCCTCCGGCGCCGCGGTCGCCACGGGGCAGGCTGTTCATCACCGCGGCGCGGTTCGGCGAGGCGAACAGGCCCATCGACACCCCATTGAGAAACAGCACGAACGCGAACACCGGGTAGGAGAAGTCAATCGGCACGAGCATCAGCAGCAGGAAGCTGAACGCCGCGCCGAGCATCCCCCCGGTGGCGAACGGCCGCGCGCCGAAGCGGTCGGACAGGTAGCCGGAGGTCGGACCCGCGATCAGCATCCCGACGGTCAGCGGGAGCATGTAGATACCCGCCCATAACGGCGTCTTGGTGAAGTCGTAGCCGTGGCGCGGGAGCCAGATTCCCTGAAGCCAGATGATCAGCATGACCATCAGGCCGCCGCGAGCGACGGCGGCGAGGAACGTCGACATCGTCCCGAAGGTGAAGGCGCGGATACGGAACAGGGGGAGGCGGAACATCGGGTCGCTCACCCGGCGCTCGATCATCACGAAGGAGACGAGGAGGATGATCGCGGTGCTGAGGAGGGCGATCACCCGGGGGCTCATCCAGCCGGTGCTGCTCGTGCCGTAGGGACGGATGCCGTAGGTCACGGCGACCATCAGGAGGATCAGCCCGAGGGCGAACGTGAGGTTGCCCCACCAGTCGATCGGGCGGCGCTTGGGCTCCGAGCGCTCCTCGAGCTTGAGATAGGCCCAGACCGTGCCGAACACGCCGACCGGCACCGAGATCAGGAACACGAGCCGCCAGTTGATCGGCGCGAGCAGCCCGCCGAGGACGAGTCCGACGAACATGCCGCTCACACCGACGATGTTGTTGATGCCGAGCGCGGTGCCGCGCTGGTTGGTGGGGAACGCGTCGGTGATGATCGCCGCCGCGTTGGCGAGCAGGCAGGCGCCGCCGACCCCCTGGACGATGCGGAAGAGGATGAGGTAGGTGGCGCCGGCGCGGCCGGTCATCCAGTCGACGGTGAGCAGCAGCGAGGCCACGGTGTAGATGACGAAGCCGAGGTTGTAGATCCGCACGCGGCCGAACATGTCCCCGAGGCGGCCGAGGCTGACGATCAGCACGCTCGAGACGACCATGTAGCCGAGGATCATCCACAGCAGGTAGAAGCTGTTGCCGGGCACGAGCGGGTCGAGGTGGATCCCCCGGAAGATGTCCGGCATGGCGATCAGAGTTATCGAGGCGTCGAGCGTGGCCAGCAGCACCGCGAGCGTGGTGTTGGACAGCGCGATCCACTTGTAGGTCCCCTGCCGCATCACTCAGCTCCGCCTCGCCATAGCGAGGACTATACAGGCAAACTGAGCAGTTTGCCTGTCTATTTTTCCGGTATAGTCCGCCCGTGCCCACTCAGACCGACTCCGCGCAGATCGCCAGCGATCTGCGGGTCGCGCTCGGCCAGTTGATGCGCCGGCTGCGCAGCGAGCATCGCTTTCCGCTCGGACACGGCGCCGTGCTCGGGCGGCTCGACCGGGAGGGGCTCCAGAGCGTCAGCGACCTCGCGACCGCCGAGCGTGTGCGCCCTCAGTCGATGGCCCAGACGGTGGGCGACCTCGAGGCCGACGGCCTCGTCGCCCGCCGGCCGGATCCCGACGACCGCCGGCGCGCGCTCGTCGAACTGACTCCGGAGGGCCGGAGCGCCCTGCGAGACGACCGGCGCCAGCGCGAGGGCTGGCTGGCCGAGGCGATCGCCGACGACTTCTCGGCCGAGGACCAGGTGGTGCTCGAGCGCGCGGTCGTCCTGCTGCGGCGGCTGGCCGAGAGCTGAGCGCCAGGATGCCGCCCGAGGAGCCCGCGGCCGCGCGGGAGCGTTATCCGCACATGATGTCGATCCCCACCCGGTGGGCGGACAACGACATCTACGGCCACGTCAACAACGTCGAGTACTACGCCTTCTTCGACACCGTCATCAACGACTGGCTGATCCGCGAGGGCGGCCTCGACATCCACCACGGCTCGGTCATCGGGCTGTGCGCCGAATCCCACTGCCGCTACCTGGCCGCCGCCGCGTTCCCGGACGTGATCGAGGCCGCGCTCCGGGTCGGGCACCTCGGGCGCAGCAGCGTTCGCTACGAGCTCGCCCTGTTCCGGGCCGGTGACCCGGACCCGCTCGCGGTCGGCTGGTTCGTCCATGTCTTCGTCGAGCGGGAGAGCCGGCGGCCGATGCCGATCCCGCCCGAGGTCAGGGACGCGCTCGTGCGACTGCGCAGCGAGGTCGCCATGGACGAGGCCTCGCCGGCTGACCCGCCGGGGCCGCGACAGTGATCGTCCGCGGTGCGGTGCTCGAGGAGCTCGCCGCCGGCGAGGCCGTCCGCCCGGCGGTCATCTTCTAGGTCTTCTAGGTGTAGACGCGCGCGAGGGACTCGGCGACGCAGACCGGCTTCTCGCCGCCCTCGCGCTCGAAGGTGAGCTCGGTGGTGATCTGGGCGCCGCCCGGGATGTCCTGAACGTCGGCGAGCTTGGCTCGCATGCGCAGCCGGCCGCCGACCGGCATCGGCGACGGGAAGCGCACGCGATTGAGTCCGTAGTTCAGACCGAAGGCAAAGCCCTCGATGCTGAACATCTTCTCGACGAGGCGGGGATGGAGTGAGAGCACGTAGTAGCCGTGCGCGATGGTCCCGCCGAACGGCGTCTGCTTGGCGCGCTCGACGTCGATATGGATCCACTGATGGTCGCCGGTCACGTCGGCGAAGGCGTTGATCTCCTCCTGGGTGACCGCGTACCAGTCGCTCACGCCGAGCTCCTGGCCGACATGTGCCTTGACGTCCTCGAGACCGGTGATGGTCAGCATCGTGCTCTCCTTGTGAGGCCCCGGCGGGGAGCGCGGGGCGGGATTTGCTGCCGGGAACCTAACGAAGCTCTCACCCCAGGGTGGAGAAGTCGACGGCGCAAACAGTTACACTCCCGCGAGCCGTTTACCTGGCCCGCTCGTCCCGCCCCGGCCCGGCCGGCCCGGCGACGGCGGAGTCAAACCGAACGCTTCCCTTACCTCGAGTCGCAGCCGACTGTGCCTGAATCCCGCTAGGAGGGCTTGATGACCGCGCAGGCCACGCCGCCCACCCCGACATCCATGCCGCGAGACCGTCGCCCGCCGACGCCGATGACGCGTCCGGTCGAGAACCCGTTCTGGGATCGGGTGGCGAGCGGCGTAGTCACCGCCCTGCCTCCGATCATGCTCCTGATCGGGATGTACTTCGGATGGATGGGCAACATCCTGAATTGGCAGGACATCGTCGTCCTCATCGTCTCCTACTGCGTGATCGGCACCGGGGTCACGGTCGGGTTTCACCGCCTGCTGACCCACCGCAGCTTCAAGACACACCGGTGGCTGCGCGCGGGATTCGCGGCACTGGGCTCGGCGGCGGCCGAGGGCCCGGTGATCGACTGGGTGGCCACGCATCGCAAGCACCACCAGTTCTCCGACCAGGACGGCGATCCGCACAGCCCGCACACCGGCGAGCACCACGGCTTCCGCGGCGCGTTCGCCGGTCTGCTGCACGCCCACATCGGCTGGGTGTTCAGCGACATGGAGGTCGCCAACGAGGAGCGCTACGCCAAGGATCTGATGGCGGATCCGCTCATCCGCTTCGTCAACGACACGTTCCTGCTGTGGGTGGTCGTCGGGCTCGCGTTCTCGTTCGGCCTCGGCGTCGCGCTGACCGGCACGGTGGCCGGCGGTCTGACCGCGCTGCTGTGGGGCGGGGCGGCGCGGATCTTCCTGCTCCACCACGCGACCTTCAGCATCAACTCGCTGTGCCACTTCTTCGGAAGCCGCGACTTCAAGACCTCGGACGAGTCGCGCAACCTCGCGTGGCTAGCGCTGCCGACCTGGGGCGAGGCCTGGCATAACAACCACCACGCCTTCCCGGCTTCGTTCCGCCACGGGCTGCGCCGCTGGCAGCTCGACCCCTCGGCGATCATCATCCGCACGATGGAGGCGGCTGGGCTAGCCTGGGACGTCGTGCGCATCGATCCCGCTCGCCTTCACGCGAAGGCAGTCACCACCTCCGTGTAGTGCCCCCTCGCGTCACGGAGGGGGACAACTAGTAGTGCCGTTCGCCAACGTCACGCCGCTGCGGCGCGAGCTTCAGAGCGCGCTGCCCGAGCGCCCGTTTGCGATTCGGTTCTGGGACGGCAGCGAGGTGCCCGCGACGACGCCGTCGGCGCCGACGTTCACCTTCCGCTCGCCGGGCGCGCTCGCCCACGTGCTCCGGGCTCCCGGCGAGCTCGGCATCGGCCGCGCCTACGTCGAGGGCCTCGTCGACGTCGACGACATCGACGGCGCGTTGCTGATCGTCGACAGCTTCGAGCCCCCGCGGCTGCACCCGCGCCAGATCCTGCGGCTCGGCGGCGCGCTGATCCGGGCCTGTGGACTGACCCGTCCGCCGCGTCGGCCGGCCTCGGAGCTGCGGCTGCGGGGGGAGCGGCACACGCTCAGCCGCGACCGGCGCGCCGTACGCCACCACTATGACGTCGGCAACGACTTCTTCGCCCTGTTCCTCGACCCCTCGATGACCTACAGCTGTGCCTGCTTCAACCGCGGCGCGACGACGCTCGAGGCAGCGCAGGAGGCCAAGCTCGAGCTCGTCTGCACGAAGCTCGGGCTGCACCCCGGCGAGCGCGTGCTCGACGTCGGCTGCGGGTGGGGCAGCTTCGCGATCCACGCCGCACGCCACCATGGGGTCTCCGTCCTCGGGGTGACGCTGTCCGAGCCGCAGGCCGCGCTCGGGCGCGAGCGGGCGCATGAGGCCGGCGTCGGCGACCGCGTCGAGCTCCGGGTCGCCGATTACCGCGAGCTCTCCGGCGAGCGATTCGACGCGATCAGCAGCATCGGCATGGTCGAGCACGTGGGGGAGGAGCGGATCGATCTCTATACGCAGTGCCTGGCCGGCCTGCTCAAGCCGGGCGGGCGGCTGCTCAACCACGGCATCGCCAAGCTGAAGGACTTCGACACCGACGACGAGGGGCCGTTCTCGGAGCGGTTCGTGTTCCCCGACGGCGTCCCGCTGCCGCTCTCACGCGTCGAGCTCGCGCTCGAGCGTGCGGGCTTCGTGACCCGCCACGTCGAGGGCTTCGCCGACGACTACGCCGAGACGCTCACGCATTGGATCGGCCGCTACGAATCGCGCTACGCCGAGGCCGAACGGCTGGCCGGCGCCGAGCGCGCGCGGATCTGGCGGCTCTACCTGCACGCCGCCCGCCAGGGATTCCAGACCGGCTGGGCGTCGATCTATCAGGTCCTAGCGCACCGCCCCTGAGCGGGGCGGGACGCCGTCCTGCTCGGCGTCGGAGAAGTTGGCCACGAGCTCGACCCCCCCGCGGCGGAAGCCGAGCCGCCGCCGTCCCTCGTCGAGCCAGAGATCCTCGACCGGGGCGTCGCCGAGCTCGCGGCGCAGGGCGAGCAGCTCACGGTAATAGGCGAGGTGCTCGGGGTCGCCGGCCCCCGGATCGAGCTTCGATCGCCGAAAGGTCTCAGGATCCTGGGGATCGGGGATCTCCTCGCCGCTGAAGTCCGAGAAGGCGGCAAACTCCTCGCGGCGTCCCTTCTGGGTCAGGCGGGCGATCTTGGGGTCGATGTGGTCGGTGAAGTACTGAAAGGGGCGCGACTCGTCGTACTCCTCGCCTTGGAACAGCATCGGGGTCCCGCAGGAGAGGATCGAGCAGAACGCGGCCAGGCGCAGGTTCCGGCCACGCAGCCGGTCGCCCATCGCCCGATTGCCGACCTGGTCGTGGTTCTGGGCGCAGACGACGAGGCGGCGACCCTCGGGGCGCTCGAGCTCACGCGCGAGGTCGGCCATGCGGCCGTAGGCGGCGTAATAGCCCTCGCGCTCGCCGGTGAGCAGCACGTGCGCGGCGTGGTGCAGAGCGTCCTCCCATTGGGCGTCGTGGCCCCACGTCTCGATCGGGCGCAGATCGCCGATCTCCATCTCGGAGATGAGCAGCGCCCGCGGATTGATCGCCTTGACCCGCTGGGCGAGCTCGGCCATGACGTGGACGGGGCTGTCGTCGGTGATCGAGTGCACTGCGTCGAGGCGCAGGCCGTCGAGGCCGTAGTCTCGGATCCACATCTCCGCGTTCTGGATGGCCCATTCCCGCACCGGCCGCCGGCCGTAGTCGATCGCCTTGCCCCAGATCGTCCGCTCGCGGTCGGTGAAGAAGCCGCCGAACGCGTCGACGGCGTCCGACCCGGCGCCGAGATGGTTGTAGACGACGTCGAGAATGACGCCGAGGCCCGCGTCGTGGGCGGCGGCGATCAGACGCCGGAGTCCGTCGGGCCCGCCATAGGCCGGATGGGGGGCGAACGTGTAGACACCGTCGTAGCCCCAGCCGCGGTCGCCGGCGAATGTGGCCACCGGCATCACCTCGATCGCGGTGACCCCGAGCTCGCGCAGCTCGCCCAGGCGGGGGATGACGCCGTCGAATGTCCCGGCAGGAGAGAACGTGCCGACGTGCAGCTCGTAGATGACGAGCTCGGCGAGCGCGACGCCGTCCCAGGCCTCGCCGGTCGCCTCGCCCGGGTCGGGCCGGCCGAGCTCGATCACGCGCGAGGGGCCACGAAGGCCCTGCGGCTGGGCGCGCGAGAACGGATCCGGCCACGCATCGTCGTCGTCGAGCATGTAGCGGTAGTCGGTGCCCGGCGCGACGGCAAGCGCAGCCTCGTACACGTCGCCGGCGGCGCGCTCGAGCGGGAAGCGCTCGCCGTCGATCTCGACCGCGACCGTCTCGGCCGCCGGTGCCCAGACGCGGAAGCTCGTCGTCCCGTCCCCGCGGGGGATCGCGCCGAGCTCGGGAACGGCGTTCGAGGTCTGTGGTGAATCGCGCACGGTGGCGTTAGGTACCCGATGCCGCGGTCGGCCAACCGCGCCGATCGATGAAGGCCTCGGTCCGGGCGAACACCTCGTGCGGGGCCTCCTCGGGAAGGAAATGTCCGGCGCCGGCGAGGATCGACACGGTCAGATTCCGGGAGGGCCGCGGTGCGAACCCGCGCTGCAGGATGCTGTCAGCGCCCATCAGCAGCAGGGTGGGAACCTCGAGCTGGTCCGGGTCGTAGCGACCCCGGGCCAGCCGCCCCGCCTCCCGGGTCAGGAAGGTGCGGTAGCAGCGCGAGCTTGCACGGGCGCGGGCGGGATCCCGCAGCACGTCGGCATAGGCGTCGAGCTCCCGGCGGCTCCAGAGCGCCGTGCGGGTGCTCCCGGCGCGGATCATCATGCGGACGAAATGCCCCGATGTCGTCATCGTGCACGGGCCGAGTCCCGGCGTGGCGATGAGAGCCTGGTAGCCGAGCAGGATCGGCAGCAGCGCGAGGCGCGGGCCGGGAGCGGGGGAGAAGGGAGGAGGGATGTCGAGCGCGACGAGCCGGCGGACCCGCTCGGGGTGCTCGAGCGCGAGCAGGAACGCGCTGTAGCCGCCCCAGTCGTGGGCGACGATCGCGGCGCGGTCGATGCCCTCGGCGTCGAGCAGGGCGACGACGTCCTCGGCGTAGCCCAGCTTGTCGTAGCGTCCCGGGGGCGCGTCGGACCAGCCCCACCCGCGGAGGTCGGGCACGAGCACGCGGTGGTGCTCGGCGAACCGCGGGATAAGGTGCCGCCAGCACCACCAATGCTGTGGCCAGCCGTGGAGGAGCACGAGCGGCTCGCCGGCGCCCGCCTGCGCGACGTGGATGCGCGTTCCCCGGACGGACACCCAGCGGTGCTCGACCCCGGGGACGTATGGCATCGCCGAGCTGTTCACGGGGCGGTTTCTAGCGGATCGGTCGGAGATGCGCCAGATGCTTGTGCACTCAACTACCTCTGCTAGAGTGCAGGACACATTGCGATGCCGAGAGAGGAGCCCGACGTGAAGCTCGAGGGGCTGCACCACATCACCATGATCACGGGGGACGCGCCGCGGAACGTCGAGTTCTACGCCGATGTTCTTGGGCTGCGGATGGTCAAGAAGACAGTCAACTTCGACGCGCCCGAGGCCTACCACCTGTACTTCGGCGACGAGCAGGGCTCGCCCGGATCGATCCTCACCTGGTTCGAGTTTCCCGGCGCGGCGCCGGGGCGTCCGGGCGCAGGGATGATCCACACCATCCAGCTTGCGGTCGGCGACGAGGCCGCACTTGGCTTCTGGGCCGACCGCCTTGCCGCGCGTGGCTACCACAGTGCCGCGATCACCGGCGGGCTCGAGTTCGCCGACTACGACGGCCTGCGCTATGAGCTCCTCGCCGTCGGCGGCGAGCGCCCGGCGCTGCGACCGCGTCACCCGGAGATCCCGCCCGAGCACGCGATCGCCGGGGTGCATGGCGCCCGTGCCTACGGGGTCCACCACGCCGTCGAGGATCGCTTCCTGACCGAGACGCTCGGCTTCGACCACCGGGGAGACGGCGACTACATCCTCGGCGACGAGCGCCGGTTCCACTGGGGCTACGACCCGGTGCCGGAGACGCCCGGCCGCCAGGGGGCGGGATCGGTGCATCACATCGCCTGGGCGACGCCCGACGCCGAGCAGCCCGCCTGGCAGGCGCGCGTGCGCGAGGCCGGCGCATACGTCACCGATGTGCGCGACCGTGATTACTTCACCTCGATCTACTTCGGCGAGCCGCGGGGGGTCCTGTTCGAGATCGCCACGCTCTCACCCGGGTTCGCCGTCGACGAGGATCTCGCCCATCTCGGCGAGCAGCTGCGGCTGCCGCGCATGCACGAGCACCTCCGGGAGCGCCTCGAGCGCACCCTGACACCGCTGGTCAACCCGCGGACGACGTGGACCGAGCGGGTCGGCGCGTGAGCGAGCTTCGTTTCCGCGAGCGCCCCGCAGCGCAGGAGCCGCAGGGGGTGCTCGTCCTGCACCACGGTCGGGGTGCCGACGAGCTCGACCTGCTCGGGCTCGGCGATGTGCTCGACCCCGAGCGCCGGCTGCACGTCGTCACCCCGCGGGCGCCGCTCACGTTGCCGGGATGGCCTGGGCACCACTGGTACCTCGTGCCCCGGGTCGGCTATCCCGACCCGGAGACGTTCACGGCGAGCTACGCGCTGCTCACCGAGTTCCACGATGCGGTGTGGGCGAGAGTGGGAGTCGGCCCGGAGCGCACGGTGCTCGGCGGATTCTCGATGGGGACGGTGATGAGCTACGCGACGGGGCTCGGTCCCGATCGTCCTCGCCCAGCGGGGATCCTGGCGCTCAGTGGCTTCATCCCGGTCGTCGAGGGGTGGGAGCCCGATTTCGCCGGTCGCGAGGGGATGCCGGTGTTCGTCGCCCACGGCAGGCAGGATCCGGTCATCGCGATCGACTTCGCCCGGCGGGCGCGCGAGCAGCTCGAGGACCGCGTGGCGCTCGAGTACCACGAATCCGACGCCGGGCACCAGATCGCGCCGGCACAGCTTCCGGCGATGTCCGACTGGCTCACCCGCGCGCTCGCCTGATCCGGGCCCTCCTCGCCTGATCCGGGCCCTCGTATGACCCGCGGGCGCGTGCGGTCAGGGGCGGTCGAGCCGCGGCTCGAACACGAAGGTCACGACGGCGATATTGGCCTCGGGGTCGATGTCGGTGAGGTAGGCGATGGGCCGACGGCCGATCGCCTCCGCGGCGATCCGCAGCGCGTCCTCGCGCATCAAATGCTGGAGGATGCGGCGCATCGAGACGATGAGCTCGCCGTGGCCGGCGGCGAGCAGGCTCTGTTCCTCACGTGTGAGCGTGTCCCCGAAGGTGACGACCGCGAGATTCGCGCTGAGGGTCGAACGCGTCTTCGTGGGACCGCGGCCGATGTAGCGCGCCATCAGCCGCACCATCTGATTCGATAGGGCGGCGGCCGGGCTCGGCGCGGCCGAGTCGGGCGAGACGATGTTCTCTGGTGGTTCTTCGACGTCGGTCATCGCGGAAAACCGGGGAAACGGGTTCACACCGGCCCGACCATAGCCCGCGGCGCCTCGCCGGTGGACAAATGCTCGTCGCGAAACTTGGAAGGCGTCCGGGCCGATGGCTCGTGCACCTGGCGGCGTGCGCGCTCGTGTTGCCGAAGGTTAGCTACTGGCAGGTAATACGGCGGGCCCTGGTGCCGGGGCGGGCCTGCCTGGCGGCAGTGGCAACGCCGCGAACCCGCCGCGGAGGTGGCGAGGATGGTCTGGGCGCACGGGCCCGCGCGAGCAGGCGGCGGACGCGATCCGGAGCGATGACGACGAGGCGGCGCCGCTCACGCCGCAGGCGGATGTCCGCGGTGTGGATCACCCGCGCCGCGGTGGCGTCGAGCACCGTCACGGCGCTCAGGTCGAGGACCACGACGAGCGCCTCAGGGCGTGGCGCGACGAGCGCGCGCTCGAGCTCGCCGGCGGTGGCGCGGCAGAGATCCCCGAGCACCGCGACATGCTCGACTCCGGGCGCCCCGGCGAAGGCGACGGACTCAACGATGGTCGGCGGGCCGCTGCTCTCGTTCTCGGTCATCTCGAATGCCTCACACGACATCCCGCTGCGGGCCCCGAAACTGGTCGCGGACCCCTGTCTCCTCGGGCCGATACCCGGTCGTCAAACTGCACAAACCACCTCATCGCTTCATCGGGCGGTCTCGTGGGTACCCCTGTGCATGTGGAGCTGACCAACGTCGTGCTCGATCTCGACCTTGGCTGCGACCGCCGGGCACCGGCGGCGGTGCGCGAGGCGATCGCCGGGCTCGCCGACGGCGGCTGGGTGCTCGGCGACGCGATGCTCGTCGCCACTGAGCTGGTCACCAATGCCGTCCTGCATTCCGGGGCAGTGGAGACCGACGCGATCTCCGTTCGCATCCAGCGGGCCACCGAGGGGCTGTTCATCTCGGTCACCGATCCGGGCCGCTCGGCAACCGATGCCCACGTCGTCGAGGGGACCCGCCCACTGTCCGGCGGCTATGGACTGCAGGTCGTCGCGGCGATCGCCTCGCGGTGGGGCAGTGAGCGGACCGAGGGGTACCGCGTCTGGGCCGAGCTCCCACTCGTCGAGGACCCCGCCTGACCGCGTGGCGGATCTCGCTGACGGCGGCCGATCGGCTACGTTGCCGGTCGTGAGGGGCCCGCTGCCACAGGCCGAGTTCGACTGGATCTTCAGGCGCGTTCCGCGGCTCACCGTCGAGGTCGTCGCCGCCGAGGCCGGCCGCGGCGTGCTGCTCAGCCTGCGCGAGATCGACCCGTGCCGGGGGCTGTGGCACCTTCCGGGCGGCACCGTGCGGTTCGGCGAACCCGCCCGCGACGCGGTGGTCCGGGTCGCGCGGGACGAGCTTGGCGCCGAGGTCGTCGTGGGCGACCTGCTCGGCTACATCGAGTATCCGAGCCACTACGAGAACGGGCTCGATTCGCCGGTCGGACTCGCCTTCCGGGCGATGCTCGGCGCGTCGGCGCAGCTGCCCGCCGGCTGTCATTGGTTCCGCGAGCTGCCCGCCGACATGCATGACGAGCAGCGAGAGTTCCTCCACGCGCACGTCGCCGATGCGCTCGCCTGAGCGCTCGGCGGCCGGCGGTGGGATGATGCGCCAATGAGCGGTGCACCGATGAGCCGTGAACTGGCCGACGGCCCCGAAGGCCGCCTCACGCTCTACTTATGTCACGGCGACGACGGCGGCCCGAAGATCCATCCCTGCCGCCGAGTACAGGAGGCGCTCCGGGCCAAGGGCATCGAGTACGACAAGGTCGTGGGCGGCCACGGCAATCCGATCCCGTTCCTGCGCAAGGGAAACCGCGACGAGATGAAGGCCGCGATCGGGACGACGGCGCTCCCGAGCCTTGTGCTCGCCGACGGCACGGTGATCGAGCACTCGCGGGCGATTCTCGCCTGGATCGGCGAGCAGCCGCGGACGCATCAATAGCCGCGCCGGCGTCCGCGGACCGTCGGCCCGCTCGTGGACGTCTCCCCGCCGACGGCCTCTGTGCCGCGGCGGGTGACGTCGTACGATCGGATTACGCGCGGTTGGCGCGCCTGGCCAGGAGCTCCCGGGCCTGCGCGCCGGAGCCGTTGCTCGAGGCGCCGATGCCATGCCCGAGCCCGGCGGCCACGCGCGCACCAAGCTCAGCGTCGACGTTCGTCCAGTAGGCGATCACCCGCTGGTGCATGTCCTCGGTCACCTCCTCGCTGCCGGCATGGCCGACGATGTTGGTCACGAGGTGCTCGCGATCGGTGTCGCTCATCACCTCGCGCACAAGCGTCCCGGCCTGGCCGAAGTCGTCGTCCTCGGCGTGCTTGTCGTAGGGGTAGCGGCCGAGGTCGCCGGCGGGGACGCTCCAGAACAGGTCGCCGCCGCCGCCGTCGCCGGCCGCCTGAGGGCCGCCGAACGAGTTCGGCGCGTACACCGGGTCCGCGCCGTCGTGGCGGTAGGTCATCGCGCCGTCCTTGTTGTAGGAGTGCACGGGTGACTTCGGTGCGTTGATCGGCAGCTGCTCGTAGTTGGTGCCGATCCGGTGTAGGTGGGTGTCGTGGTAGGAGAAGACGCGGGCCATCAGCATCTTGTCCGGGCTCAGGCCCGTCCCCGGCACCAGGTTGGCCGGCGAGAAGCCGGACTGCTCGACCTCGGCGAAGAAGTTCTTCGGATTGCGGTCGAGCACGAGCCGCCCGACCTGAATCGGCGGGTAGTCCGCATGAGGCCAGACCTTGGTGAGGTCGAACGGGTTGAAGCGATACCCGGCCGCGTCCTCGAACGGCATGATCTGCATCTCGAGTCGCCACTCAGGGGCGTCCCCGCCGGCGATCGCGTTGAACAGATCGCGGCGGTGGAAGTCGGGGTCCTCCGCCGTCATTGCCGTCGCCTCGGCGTCGGTGAACGTCTCGATCCCCTGCACGGTCTTGAAGTGGTACTTGACCCAGAAGCGGTCGCCGGCGGCATTGATCCACGAGTAGGTGTGTGAGCTGTAGCCGTTCTGGTGCCGCCAGGTGCGGGGCGTTCCACGATCGGACATGAGCACCGTCACCTGGTGGGCGCTCTCCGGCGAGAGGGTCCAGAAGTCCCACTGCATGTTGTTGTCACGTAGACCTGAATCGGGCAGGCGCTTCTGGGAATGGATGAAGTCCTGGAACTTCGACGGGTCGCGGACGAAGAACACCGGGGTGTTGTTGCCGACGAGGTCATGGTTGCCCTCCTCGGTGTAGATCTTGACCGCGAAGCCGCGCGGGTCGCGCACCGTGTCGGCGAACCCCTGCTCGCCGGCCACCGTCGAGAAGCGCAGGAACACAGGCGAGCGCTTGCCGGGCTGGAGGAAGTCGGCCTTCGTATACCCGCTGACGTCCTCGGTCACCTCGAAGAAGCCATGCGCGCCGCCGCCCTTGGCGTGGACGACACGCTCCGGGACGCGCTCACGGTTGAAGTGCTGCATCTTCTGCACGACGTAGTGGTCGTGCAACGGGATCGGGCCCGTCGGGCCTACGGTGGACGAGAACTCGTCGCTGGTGGCGGGGATCCCCGAGTCGGTCGTCGTACGCGGTCGCTGTGCATCGCTCATTGGAGCCTCCTTGGACGTTCGGCGGGTCAGTCTGAGCCTCCCCAACACTCACTGAGGGTGCTACCCGGATGAACGCAGGGCTACCGACGATCAGGAACGCGCGCGGCGGCGGCGCTTGGCGCGCACCACGAACAGGCGGTCGGCGGCCATGCCGAGTGCGAAGGCGAGCACAACCACGAGGATCAGCGGCGTCTGGCCGCTCGCCACGATCCAATGCACCCGCACGTCATCGAGGTTGAGCAGCGCGAACGCGGCGACGACGGCGCCGATGATCGCTGCGGCGACGATGCGGGCGCGGTCCCGGGCCGGCTTCTCGGTCGATGCCGTCGAAGCTGTCGGGTGGGGCGGTTCGGAGGCGGTCACCGTGCCCTCAGGCATACCGGCTCGCGCGCTTGCAGTCAACCGTGGTGGCGATCGCGCACGATCACGGGAAGGGCGCCGTCCTGCCGGCCCTGACTCCGTCGGCGATCGCCCGGGCGACGAGGTCGGCGGCGACCGCCTCGACTGCGTCATAGGCCGCCCGCGTCTCGCCGGTGGCCAGGGCGAAGATCGTGTCGCCGTCGTACATCGTGTGCGAAGGCCGGATCGCCCGCGCGATCCCGTCGTGGGCGACGGTCGCAAGCCGGTTGGCCTGCTCCTTGGTGAGCTGGGCATCGGTGAGCACGGCGCCGATCGTCGTGTTGGCACCGGCGACGAGGGCCGAGGAGCGGTCCCAAACGGTGAACTCGGCCACCCATTCGTGGCGCTCGTCGTCCCAGATCCCGCCGACGGCGTTGACGACCATCACGGCGGTCACGGTCGCTGCGCCGGCTCGAGCGCTGGCCACGCCGATGCCGCCGGGCTTGACTTGTGAGGCGTCGCCGCCCTTGGCCACGCTCGCCCCGGTGCCGGCGCCGACCGCGCCGACGCCCGGCTCGGTCGAGGCCGCAGCGCAGGCCGCGTAGCCGGCGTCACGATCGGGGCGGGCCCGCGGGTCGCCGACGGGGAGGTCGAAGATCACGGCGCCGGCGACGATCGGCACCCGCACGCCCACGAGCTCATAGCCGATCTCGTGTTCCTCGAGGAAGCGCATCACTCCGCCGGCGGCCTCGAGGCCGAAGGCGCTTCCCCCGGTGAGGAGCACAGCGTGCACGCGGTCGACGAGATTGCCGGGGCGCAGCGCGTCGGTCCCGATCGTCGACGGCGCCGCCCCGCGCACGTCGACGCCCCCGACCGCGCCGTCGGGGACGAGCACGACCGTGCAGCCGGTGCGTCCGACCTCGTCGGTCCAGTGTCCGACCTGAAATCCGCGCGGGAGGGACATCGTGCCGCGAAGCCTATTGGCGCGTTCGGGTCCGCGCCTAGCGCGCCCACGCCGGCCCCGCGAATTAGCCTCGCTCGATTATGGTGATGCGTACCTCACGCCCGCGGGAGGCGCACGCCCTTGCTTTCGCCCCGGGGAGCGTCCAATATCTCGTGAAGGACCTGTGAAGGAGAGACCGCCGTGGAGAGCAGCATCGCTCGGTGGATCGCCCGGCTCGTACACGCCGGACAACGAAACCGCGCGGGAGAGCCGATGTTCGAACACGTCGAGCGCGTGGCCGACGCGGTCCCCGAGGAACTCCGGGCGATCGCCTACCTGCATGACGTGCTCGAACGCTCGGAGACGACGGGCGGCGACCTTCGCTACTACGGGTTGACCGAGTCCGAGCGTGCCGCGCTCGAGCTGCTCACTCGGGACGACGAGGAGTCCTACGAGCAGTACGTCGAGCGCATCGCCGCCGCGCCAGGGTGCGGCGGTGAGCTCGCTCGCCGGGTGAAGCTCGCCGATCTCAACGATCATCTGCGGGAGCGGTTGACGAGTCCGACCGCCCCGGACTACGCGTGGGCGCGGCGCCGGATCATGGCCGCCATCGCCGAGGCCTAGATGGTTGATTCCACGACCCGGCGTGCCGGATGAATCCGGCTGATCGGCGCCGGATCAGCGTCCTCGGACTCGCCAATACGTCCAGTATTGGCTTCGTCCTGCGTCCTTGACCGGCTTGTTCCCCGGATCCCCCGGCCCCCACGCGGCCGCGGAATCAACCATCTAGTGTCTTGAGTCGTACTCACGCCACTAGCGCATTGCGCGCTCGTACTCGCCGACGCTGACATCGATGATCCCGCGCATCTCCCCGAGATCGGCGGCCAGCTCGGTGAGCGACCCGCGGCCGCGGACCTCGAGGTCGACGGTGACCTCGTCCCCACGGTTGCCGTTGCCGTTGCTATGGCGATCGTGCTTGATCGACAGGTCGGAGATGGCGAAACCGCGTCGCGCGCACTCGGCGAGGGCCTCGCGCAGGATGCCGTGGCCGTCGCGGTAGACCAGGCTCATCTCAGCCGGGCTCTCACGTGAGCGGGGGAGGGAGTCGACCAGCTTCGGATACCCGTAGGCCACGAGGAAGTAGATGACCGTGGTCGCTGCGGCGAGGATCGGCAGATCGCCGCCGCAGGCCATACCGACCGCCGCCGTCACCCACACCCCGGCCGCCGTGGTCAGCCCGCGCACGGTGTCACGGCGGACGAAGATGATCCCGCCGCCGATGAAGCCGATCCCCGAGACGATCTGGGCGGCCACGCGCGAGGGATCGAGGCCGGTGTGACGCTCCGTGGCGACGTCGCCGAACCCGAAGATGCTGACCAGCATGAACAGGGCCGAGCCGACGCCGACCAGTGAATACGTGCTGAGGCCGGCGCTCTTCTGCCGTGTCTCACGCTCGAGCCCGATGGCGGTCGAGAGCAGCAGGGCGAGGCCGAGCCGCCATGTGATGTCGAGCTCGTGCATCCGCGATCCCGCCGACTGATTACCCCGTTCACATCTCGTTTACACCCCGGCCGCGCGGGGGCGGCAGGACTAGACGCGGATCTCGGTCTCCTCCTCGGAGAGGAAGATCAGCGCCGCCTTCACCCGGCGGCTGGCGTCCTGCATCTCCGGGAGGTTGAGCTTGGAGAAGATCGAGTTGACGTGCTTCTCGACCGCGCGCTTGGTGAGCACGAGCGATTCGGCGATCGCGCCGTTGCTCTTGCCGGATGCGATCTCGGCGAGCACCTCGCGCTCCCGCGGGGTGAGCTCGGAGAGCCGCGAGTGCGCCGCGCGTGAGCGCGCCTCGATCAGCACGTCGACGATCTGGGGATCGATCACCGAGCCGCCCTCGGCCACGGTCTCGATCGCGCCGATCAGCTCCTCGCGGTTGCGGATCCGCTCCTTGAGCAGATAGGCCCGCCGGCCGGTGCCCTTCTCGAGCAGCGCGAGGGCGTAGGACGGCTCGGCGTACTGGCTGAGGACGACGACGCCGGTCTCCGGGGACGTCTCGCGCAGGCGGGCGGCAACCCGGATGCCCTCATCGGCGCCGGACGGCGGCATCCGGATGTCGGTGAGGACGACATCGGGGTGCCACATGTCGGTCGCCGTCTGCAGTTCCTTGCCGTTCGTGCACACGGCGACGACCTCGACCTCAGGGGCCTGGCTCAGCGTCTCGGCGAGGAACTCACGGATGAGGTAGGAGTCCTCGGCGATGACGACGCGGATCGGGCGGGTGCGGGTACGACCGGCATCCGGTGAAAGGTCGACGTTCGTCCGTGTCTCAGCGGGGCCGGACATATCCACCGCGGATCATGCGTGACCTCCGGCGGCTTGGCAAGGGGGGGTGCCCCTCAACTCGGGTAGGGCCACACCACCGCGGTCGGGGCTCTCACCCGGATGGGGTGATGCTCGGCAGCGGGCGCGGGCCGAGGATGCGGACATGCCCACCGCCCCGCCGTCACCCGAGCCGACGGCCGAGCAGGCCGCGGCGGCGATGCGGAGCAAGCGGTTCGTCGTCCTGCTCGTCCTCGTCAGCATCATCGGCGTGATCGTGTCGCTCGCCGCCTGGTGCTTCCTCGAGGGGATCCACCAGATGCAGCAGGAGCTCTACACGCATCTGCCACACGCGCTCGGCTATCCGAACGGCCCCCCCAAGTGGTGGTCGCTGCCGATCCTCGCCATCGCGGCGCTGATCGTCGCGCTGGCCATCAACCGGCTGCCCGGCAATGGCGGCCATATCCCCGCCAACGGCCTCGCCGCCGGGGGACCGGCCAAGCCGATCGACCTGCCCGGCGTGATCCTCGCCGGCTTCGCCACGATCGCCTCAGGCCTCGTGCTCGGCCCCGAGGCACCGCTGATCGCGATCGGCGCTGGGACGGCGGTCCTGGCGCTGCGCGCCGCCCGGCGGCCGACGCCCAACCAGGTGCTCGTCCTCGTCGCCGCGGCGGGAAGCTTCGCAGCGGTGTCGTTCATCTTCGAGTCGCCGCTGATCGCCGCCGTGATCCTCATCGAGGCGGCCGGTATCGGGGGCGCGCGCCTGCCGATGGTGATCGTTCCCGGGCTGCTCGCGGCCGGGATCGGGTCGCTCGTCTCGCTCGGCCTGGGCTCCTTCACCGGCCTGAGCACGAGTGCCTATGCCCTCGGGCCGCTGGCGCTGCCGCAGTTCAGCCATCTCACGGCAGCACAGTTCGGCTGGACGATCGCGTTCGCGATCGCCGTCGCGCTCGTCACTCGTTTGATCATGCTCGGCGGTCGCGGGACCCTGCGCATCGTCTCCAACCGCGCGCTTGTCCTGCTGCCCGCCGTCGGGCTGATTGTCGGCGGCCTGGCCATCGCCTTCTCCGGCGCGACCGGCAAGAGCGTCAACGAGGTCCTGTTCTCCGGTCAGGAGCAGCTGCCGGGACTCGTCAGCCAGGCCTCGACGTATTCCCTGTCAGCGCTCGCGCTGTTGATCGGATTCAAGGGCATCGCCTACAGCCTCTCGCTCGGGAGCTTCCGCGGCGGCCCGACTTTCCCGGCAATCTTCCTCGGCGCGGCGGGCGGGATCATGGCCTCGCGGCTGCCCGGGTTCGCACTCGCGCCGGCGGTCGCCGTCGGCATGGCTGCCGGCGTCGTCTCGGTGCTGCGCCTGCCGCTGTCCGCGGTCGTGATCAGCACGGTGCTGACAGCCAAGTCGGGAACTGCCGACGAGCCGCTGATCATCGTCGGCGTCGTTGTCGCCTTCGTCGTCACGCTCGCGCTGTCGGCGCGGGGGAACGCGAGCGGCGCGCCGACTGCGGCTCCGCAGGCCGATGCCCCCCCGCCGGCCGCCCCGGTCAGCGGCTCGACGTAGCCGGTCCGGTCTTGCCGCCGGAACCGGTCTGGCCGCCGGGCCCGGTCTGGCCGCCTGGTCCGGTCTTGCCGCCTGGCGGGGTCTGGCTGCCTGGCGGGGTCTGGCCGCCCGCCCCGGTCTGGCTGGCCGGCCCCGTCTGGCCGCCGGGTCCCGGTTTCCGGCCAGGCTCGGGTTCTCCGTCCGGAGTCGCCTCGTCGGCGTGCCGGCGAGTGATCCGCAGCGCGGTGCGCTCGATCCACGCGTCGGCCTTGCGCGAGCGGCCGCGCAGCTCGCCACCGACCTGGTCGGCGAAGCCGAGCCCCTGCTCGGAGATGGCCGCACGCACGGCCGGGCTCTGTGCGATCTCGTCGACGAGCCGCCAGAGGGCGTCGCTGGCCAGCAGGCGGTCGACGAACCGGTCGAACAGGCCGCTGTCGAAGAACGAGTCGATCGCGCGCTGAGCCCCGGCGCTCTCGAACACCCGCTCGATCGCGAGCTGGAGGCGGTCGCCGGCCAGCAGCCGCTCGAGCTCGCCGCTGTCGATGAACCGGTCGAACGCGCGGCGCTCGATGCTCATCCCGACCTCGGCCGCGGCCCCGACGGCGCCGGTGATCGGGCGGAGCCCCATCGCCGCGGCGCGTGTGCCCGCCGAAGCGAGGCCCTGCCACCGCGGAGGTCGGCTGTTGGGTGGATCGTCGTTCATCACCCGTGGATGTTCGCAGCCATCGCCGACGCTGCAATCACCCGAATGAGGCGATGCGCGGGCCCCTGGGCGCCGAGCCGGCGCGCTCGGGCGCTCCCGCGCGTCACCCGGTTTGGGGGATGCCGTCGCGACCGGGGACGGCGACGATGACGGCGTAATGATGACACGACGGATGGGAATCGCATGGGTTCAGACGAGGTGACACCGCAGCCGGCTGACGCGGCAGGCGATGCCACAGAGGCCACGGCCGCGCCTGAGAGCGCCCCGGACACCGCGCAGACGCAGCCAATCGCGACGCCCGCGGGCAAGAGCACCTCGGACACCGCGCAGACGGAGCCGAGCACGCCGAAGCCTCCCGCCGCGCCCGCGGTGACCGTCAACGGTGGCATCACCCGCGGTCGCCTCATCCTCGTCGACGCGATCGTCGCCCTCGCCACGGTGCTGCTCATCGTCGGGATCTTCTCGGTGTGGGCCAACCGCCTGCTGTTCAACCCCGACAACTGGTCGAACACGAGCACCCAGCTGCTCCAGAACCAGAACATCCGCTCGAGCACGGCGAACTACGTCGTCGACGAGATCTATGCCAACGTCGACGTCGCCGGACTGATCCGGTCCGGGCTGCCGCCCCAGCTCCAGGCACTTGCCGCTCCCGCTGCCGGAGCGGTGCGCAACCTCGCCGTCCAGGGCGTCGAGCTCGCCCTCACCCGGCCACGGGTGCAGAGCCTGTGGGCAACCGCCAACCGCGCGGCCGACCAGGCATTCATATATGTGGTCAACGGGGGCAAGGGGGCGGTCGGCGTCAACCAGGGGGTGGTGACCCTCAACCTCGGCTCGATTGTCGACAACGTGGCCAATCGGCTCGGTCTTCCGCCGAACCTCGGGGCGAAGCTCCCGGCCAACATCGCCAACCTCACCGTGCTCAAGTCCAAGCAGATCAAGTTCGTCCAGGACGGCGGCAAGGCGATCAAGGGACTCGCGCTGTGGCTCAGCATCATCGTCCCGCTGCTCTACATCCTGGCCATCGTCCTCGCCCGCGGCCACCGCCGCCGCACGTTGATGACCGTCGGGTTCGCCGCGGTGCTCGCCGGGGTCATCGTGCTCCTCGGGAGGTCGATTCTGCAGTCGCAGATCCCCGGGTCGCTTACCAACGACGCCTCGCTGAAGCCGACGATCGACGCCGTGATCACCATCAGCACGCAGCTGCTGAGCGAGGTGGCGGGCGCGGTCATCATCATCGGGGTCCCGCTCGTGATCGCGGCGTGGTTCGCCGGTCCGGCGCGGCCGGCAGTCGCCTCACGGCGGGCGATCTCGCCGTGGCTGCGTGAGCACGCGGTCGAGAGCTACGCGCTCACGCTCGCGGTGATGGTCATCATCTTCATCTGGGATCCGATCCCGGCCACCGGCAAGCCGATCGGGATCATCGTGCTCACCGCGCTCGCGCTGCTCGGCATGTACGTGCTGCGGGCGCAGACCGCCCGTGAGTTCCCGGACACCAAGTCGGGCGAGACGATGGCGCGGATCCGGGCCCGGACCGACGCCATGCGAAAACAGCGTCAGCAACGCCATGGCGCAACGTCAGCGTCAGCGTCGGCGTCGGCGTCCGGCATGCCCGACCAGCTCAAGCAGCTCGCCGATCTGCGCGACCACGGCGAGCTCACCCCTGACGAGTATCAGTCGGCCAAGACGAAGCTTCTCCAGGGATGAGCCGTGACCGGCGCCGAGGAGCTCCTGCGGCGGCTGGCGAATAACGACGAACGGTGCCTCGCGCGCGCCCTGGATTCAGAGGCGCGCGGGGCCTGGGCCCTCGACCGTGAGACGCGGGCCCTGGTGCAGTTCGCGGCGCTGCTCGCGCTCGATGCCTCGACCGTGTCGTTGCGTTGGGCCGCCGATCAGGCCGCGGCGAGTGGCGTCGACGACGGCACGCTGATCGACGTGCTGCTCGCGGTCGGCGTCGCCTCGGCGGCGGCCCATGCGGCCGCCAACGCGCCGCGGCTCGCCGCCGCCCTCGACCTCGAAACGACCGACGCGCCGGACGCTACTGGCCGAGTAGGCCCGCGTTCATCGCCTGGGCGACCGCTTCCGAACGGGACGCGGCGCCCAGCTTGCGATAGACCGCGTGAGCCTGCGTCTTGACCGTGTTGGCCGAGACGCCGAGTTGCTCGGCGATCTCCCGGAACGAGCGGTGGCTCGGCAGGAAGCGAAGGATCCGCAGCTCGGCGATGGTCAGCGACGATGGGCCGGACAGGCTCATCTCGGCCAGCGTGTCCATGTAGGACCAGGCCTGCTCGAACCAGTCCGAGAACACCGGGGCACCGCTCGTCCGCCGGGCGAAGCGTGAGGCCTCGGCGAGGAGCGTGCGGGCACCGATGACGTCGGCCAGCCAGAGCGAGGCGTGGGCGAGCAGGATCCGCGTCTCGGCGGCATACCAGGGCACGAAGTCCCCGAGCGCGGTGAGCCGGTCGATGCCGCGGCGCAGGTCGAGCTTCGCCTCGTCCATCCGGCCCTCGTGGGCCCGCGAGGCGGCCGCGGCGGCGAAGACGAACGCCGACAGCGGAGCGTCGGTGAGGTCCCATTCCTCGCCGATCATCGCGGCCCGATCGGTGAGCTCCCCGGCCAGCTCCCAGTCCTTGCGCTCGAGCGCGATCATCCCGCGCTGAGCGAGCCCGAGCGAGGCCAGCGCGGGCGTGTCGTTCCCGCTCAGCCGGACGGCATCCTGGCAGACGAGATCGGCGCCGTCGCGGTCGCCGTGGAGGTAGAGGGCAACGCCCCGGATGAGGGCGCAGAACGGTCGCCACGGACTGTCCTCCGGCTCTCGACGACCGGCCTCGAGGGCCAGCTCGCCCATCCGCACCGCGCCGTCATGACCGCTGATCGCGCCGACGAGAGCGAGTCCGGTGCTCAGCGAGGGTGGCCCGTCGCCGTCGCTGCGCTCGAGTGCAGCGGCCGCCGCCAGCGACCAGTGCTGGGCGTCGTCGGCGGCGCCCTCGGCGAGTGCGCTGAAGGACGCCGACATTGCGAGCGGGGCGTGCGCGGCGATCTGTCCGTCATGGAACCTGGCCAGCCAGTCGCGGACGAGGTCGTTGTGCCCGTGGGTGAGGTAGGAGAGGATGTCCGGCCACAGGAGCTCACCGGTCCGCCGGGCATCGCCCGCGGCGGCGGCCTGGTCGGCGGCGCGCCGGGCATCACCCCGCCGGGCGTACCAGGTGCTGGCGCGCCGGCGCAGCGTCGGCTCGCGCTCGGGCTCGAGGCGCCCGAGCTCGGCGAGCAGGAGCTCACGCATCACGCCGTGCCAGCGGTACTTGTGATGCGCGGAGTCGATCGGGAACATCAGCGAGGTCGCCGCCGCGAGGCGCTCGATCAGCGCCGCCGAGTCGTGACTCCGCAAGGCCGCATCGCAGACCGGTCCGTGCAGCTCGTCGAGCACCGACGAGCGGATCGCAAAGCTGAGCAGGTCCTCGGGCAAGGTGGCGAGGACCTCGTCGCGCAGGTAGTCGGCGACGACGTGGTGGTGGCCGCCGAAGCCCGCGAGCTCGGGTGCGTCGACGTCGAGCGTCAGCGTGGCCATGTAGAGGGCGACAGGCCACCCCTCCGTGCGCTCGACGAGTGTCTGCACCGTCGTGGGGTCGGGATGGAGGCCGACCCGCTCCAACAGCTCGCTGGCCTCGGTCGGCGACATCGCGAGCTGGGGCGTCCGCAGCTCGGCGAGCTGGCGGTGGGCCCGCATCCGTCCGACCCGGAGCGGCAGCTCGTGCCGCGCCGCGAGCGCGAGCGACGCCCCCTCGGGGAGCATCCCCATCGCCGCCTCGACGCCGCCGGCGAGCACGCCCGGCGCCATCACATGGGCGTCATCGACGACGAGCACGAAGCGATCGTGTTGACGCGCGGCGATCGCGGTCTGCTCGGCCAGCGCAGCGGGCTCGGCCCAGACGAACGGCCGAGGGTCGCATTCCGCCCAGTCCGCGAGGACGGTCGACTTGCCGTACCCCGGAGGCGCGACGATCAGCACGAGGCGTCGGTCGGACGATTCGAGCAGCGTCTGGATGAGCGCCGAGCGGTGAACGAAGTCCGAGCGGAGGTGGGGGCGGTCGCTCGCCACCGGTCCCGAGCGCGCCGAACGTGCCACAGGAGCCGGCCCGTCGGCGCGCACGCCAGCTCGAAGTCTGGTCTCCCGGCGGGCGGCGAAGCGGGCGTTGGTGGCTGACACGTTGTGGCGGGCCGGTATCGGAACGGGCCAGCGACAGTTCTCCCTGACTTGAGGGCACCGGACAAGGGCGTCCGCCCCCCGGACCGGGGGAAGCGGGCACCACGACCGAGGTTCGCCAGCGGGCTCGCCGAGTCACCCGATGGGGATGACGCGAGCGAGTTCCACAGCGGCTACGGTCGCCCGCGATGAGCACCGACCCTGCCCCCGAGGCCAAGGATGCCGACGTCACGCGCCGGACCTGGCTGGCCGCCGAGCGCACGTGGCTGGCCTGGTGGCGGAGCGGCATCGCCGTCGGGGCCGTCGCGCTCGCCGTCGGGCGGTTCCTCCCCGCGGTGACCCACGGAGCACGCTGGCCCCTGCGGATCCTCGGCGTGGGCTACGGGTTGCTGTCGGTCGCGATCCTCGTCATCGGGGCGCTCCGTCAGCGCGGCACCGAGGCGGCGCTGCGGCGAGGCGATTATGCGGGAATCTCGCCGCCCGTCGTGTCGTGGCTGACCGCGGCGGCGATCGGGCTGTCGGTGCTCGCGACGATCCTCGTCATCGCCGCCTTCTGATCCATCACCCGGTTCGGGCGATGCGCCCCGGAGGCGGCGAACCTAGCCTCGACCACGTGGACGAATTCGAACGGCTTCTGCGCCGTCTCGCCCTCAACGACGAGGACTCGCTGCGCTCCGTGCTCAGGGGTGAGTCGGGTGCCGAGCCCAGCGCGCGGCTCGACGAGAAGCTCGGGCTTCTCGTGACCCTCGCGGCGCTGCTGGCGCTCGGCGCGGCGACCGCCTCGCTGCGCGCGACCGTCCAGCGCGCCCGCGAGGCCGGCGCCACCGAATCGGAGATCGTCGAGGTGCTCGTGGCGGTCAGCCCAGCGGTCGGGTTCGCGCGGGTGGTGGCCACCGCCCCGCGCCTGGCCATGGCTCTCGGCTACGACCTCGACGCGGACGAGTGAGGGCCGCCGCCCTCGCCTCGAGCGGGCCGTCGCGTCACCGCGGGGTACGGCTGAGCGCGCCCGTGGTCAGCTCGGCGATGACCGCGCCGATCGTCGCGCCGGCGATGACGTCGCCGGGGTAGTGCACGCCCGTGTGCACGCGGGAATAGGCGACCGTCGCCGCGAGTGCGAACAGGGGGATGGCCGCGCCGGGCAGCTCTGCGCTCGCGCCGGAGGCGAACGCCACCGCGGCGGCCGAGTGACCCGAGGGGAACGACGTCGACGTCGGCATCGGCACATGGCGCGCCTGCGACCCGCCGCGCAGCGCGCGGTCAGGCCGGTGGCGTCGGCCGATCCGCTTCACGATCAGGTTGACGAACGCCGATGTCGCGGCCACCGAGGCCAGGCCCGTGCAGGCCGCACGACGACCGGCCGGTCCTCCGGCAACCACGAGGACGGCGCTCGAGGCGATCGACAGCTTCGAGTGATCGGCGGCGCCCGACAACCGGCGCATCGTCCCGTCGAGCCGCGGCGTCGGCGTCTCAGCCACCGCCGCGTACACGGCCTTGTCGATCTGCTCGGCCTCGGCCAGCCAGCCCCGGAGTCCCTGCAACGGAGCCATCAGGTCTGCTCCGTGCCGGCCGACGGCGACGGGTCGAGCGCGCGCCGGCGCCCGAGATTGCCGACGATCAGTGAGACGACGGTGACGAGATATATCTGGCCGATCAACGCCTCGAACACCGCGAGTGTGTGCCCGAGGTTGCTCGCCGCCGTGTAGTCGCCGTAGCCGACGGTGGTCAGCGTGGTGAAGCTGAAGTACAGGCAGCGCGAGACGGTGGCGGGAACGTTCTGGGCGAAGAAGCTGCCGTTGACGCGGCCGAGGAACCCGTAGAGCTGGGCGAAGAACATGCCGAGCAGGAGGTACAGGGAGAGGACGCCGAACACGGCCTCGATCGTGACCTGGTTGCGCGCTCGCAGCGTCCTCACGGTGCCGACCGCGATCGCCCCCGGGCACAGCAATACGAGCAGCAGGTTGGCGATTCGGTCGGCCGAGCCGTTGCTCTGGCCGGCGATCGCCTCGCCGACACTGACGAGGACGAGCGCGACGGCGAGGACCGTGACCGGGACCATGACCTTCCGCTTGGCCTCGGCCACGCGGAACGACAGCACCACCGTGGCGCCGAGCAGCGCGGAGACGACGAGCTGCTCGACCGCGCTCGGAGTCGCGATGCCCTGCACGGCGAACGCCGCGATGATCGCCACGAGCACGAGTCCGAAGCGCTTGCGGCGGTCGGCTCTGATCAGACGCGCCCGCTCGGCGATGGCCGTCATCGACGTCTCCTCGGGCCGCAGCCTGCCGCCGTGCTAGCCACTACGCGTCCCCCCGATGGGGTGATGCTCACAGCCCGGACTGGGCGGTGATCCGGCCGTCGTCGACCGCGGCGCGGAGCGCCTTGTAGTCCCGGTCGTTCTGTTCGGCGTAGGACCTGGAGAACTCGACGATGGCGCGGTCGAACACGTCACCGCCCCCGAGGTAGGTGCCGATGGCGACGCGGTCACCGCTGCGGGCGTGAGCCCGGGCGAGCGTCCATCCGCACAGCCGGCCGTACGCCGACATGCCGGTCGGGACCATCTGCTCGATCACCGCCGAGCCCTTCCAGTCACGGAGCTGGCGGACATAGAAGTCGCGGGACTGTCCATCGAGACCGGCGGGCACGCGCAGCCAGCCGAGGAAGATGTCGCTCGTCGCCTGCATCAGCCGCTGGCCGGTCACGACCCGCTCGCCGTGATTGCGGAACCCGCTTTCGCCGAGGAACTCCTCGAGCACCGAAGCCTCGGCCTCCTTCATCTGGAGGAACAGCGGGTCGTCACCGTCGCGGCCGAACAGCAGCGCGATCCAGGCGCGGGTGCCGACGCTGCCGACGCCGACCACCTTCCGCGCAAAGTCGTGGAGCTCGTAGGACTCGATCAACACGCGGCGGTCATGCTCCAGCGAACGGCGGTACTGGCGCAGCAGCTTGTGCAGCTCGGCGAACACCCGCTCGCCCTCGACTCCCGGGACGAGCACGCGGATGGGAACGATGAGCGGCGACTCGTCGACGATCTCGGCCTTGCCGTTGACCTGGTGGGTGAGCTTGGCGAGCGCCTGCATGCTGTCCCGAGTGCGGGCCTTGGCGACGTTCTTCTCGGTGGTCTTGACCATCCGGTGCTTGAACTGGGTCTTGTACTGCTCGATGGTCTCGTCGATGTCGAGGTGGGCGTACCAGACCTCGAGGTTGTTCATGGTCGCGAAGTTGCGGATCGCCGTGCGGTAGGTGCTGACGGTGTCGAGCACGACCTGCTCTCCGACCTTGTCCGGGAAGCCGTTGTCGCGAGCGGCGATGAACATGCTCGCGGCCAGCCGCTTGACATCCCATTCCCACGGTCCGGGCAGCGTCTCGTCGAAGTCGTTGATGTCGAAGATCAGGCGTCGCTCGGGGGAGGCGAACACGCCGAAGTTCGACAGGTGGGCGTCGCCGCAGCACTGCACGTTGAGGCCGGAGCGCGGTGTCGTGGCGAGGTCGGTGGCCATGATCTTGGCCGCGCCGCGGTAAAAGGTGAACGGCGAGACGAGCATTCGCCCGTAGCGGATCGGGACCAGCTCGGGCACGCGGCTTTCCGCCTGCGCCTGAAGCAGCGCGACCGGATCGGGCCGGTCGGCGGCGGGTTCGAAGGCGGCGTGAGTCGACCGGGGGACGTCCGCCCGGGCTGTCTTCCCGCGCGTGATGCGCTCGGCGACGGTGAGGTGCTGCACGACGTCGGTGCGGCTTCGTTTTTTGGTGGTGCTCGGCATAGCGGCGATCGTCCCAGCGCGTCGGCGGCGATACATCACCCGATCAAGGTGACGCCTCGCGTCAGTCAGCGTTCGGCCGCGTGCGTCGGCGCGCGCGCGTCGGCGCACGGGCCGACGGCGGTTGACTCCCCGGGCGCGAGCAGGCGCACCTGAACATCCGGTGCGTCGCGGTTGCACAGGGCGGCGAAGTCGAGCGCGGGGCGCCAGGGTTCGGCCGCCCGACGCGCCGGGCGCGGCAGGGCGAGCGTGCCCCAATGGATCGGAATCGCCACGCGCGGGGCAATCGCCGCGGCCGCACGTGCGGCGCGCTCGGGATCGAGATGGCCGGGGCCGAGCGTCGGCCCCCACCCGGACACCGGCAGCAGGGCGACGTCAACGCGGCCGGCTAGCTTCGACATCCCCTCGAACAGATCGGTGTCGCCGGCGAAGTACACCGATGTCGAACCACCGACGAGGAAGCCGAGCGTGCCGGCCTCGGGGCCGAGTGGGGCGCGCCTGCCGCTGTGTTCGGCCGTCGTGGCCTCGATGCGAAGAGCTCCCACGCTCGTCGCCTGTCCCGGCGCCAGCTCGCGGACCTCGGACAACCGCTTGCCGCGCAACCAGGCCGCGGACCCGGCCGGGGCGTATACGGGCACGTCCCCGAGCCGGCGCAGCGAGGGGACGTCGGCGTGATCGGCGTGGAGGTGGGAGAGCAGGACGGCGTCGACGCGCCCCGGCGTCCCGCGACCGATGCGCCCGGCGATGCGGAGGAGCGGGCCGGCACGATTGCCGAGCACCGGGTCGGTGAGCAGGCGCACCCCGTCGATCTCGAGCAGCACCGTCGCATGGCCGAGCCAGGTCACGAGGGCAGGTTGGCCGGCACCACTCACCGACCCATTGCAGAGAGCCGATGGAGGCTCGGCATCCTCCGATCCGGGTGACGACAACCCTGGGCGGGGCGCCAGAGTACGTCGGCCGATCGTCATGTCCGAGCCCGATCACAACACCGCGTCCGCCCTCGCGCCGTACGCCGAGGAGATGACCTGGACCCCACAGGTGCCGCGCTTTCGCCCGTTGCACCTGCTCGTATCGTGGCTAGTCGCCGCCGTGGCCGTGTTCATCGCCGCGGCGATCGTCCCGGGGGTCTCGGTGGGCAACTTCGGCGACGCGCTCGCCGCCGCGCTCCTCATCTCGGCGATCAACGCCGTCCTGCCTCCGCTCGTGGCCGCGCTCCGGCTCCCGTTCACCCTCGCCCTCGGCTTCGTCATCATCCTGCTGCTCGACGCCGGAATGCTGCTGCTGGCCTCCCACATCAGCCGGCGGTCGATCGCCGTCAGCTCGTTCGGCTGGGCGTTGCTCGCGGCACTCGTGATCGCAGCGGCGATGATGGCGCTCGACGTGATCCTCGGGGTCAACGACGACGACACGTACTCGCTGCGGGTGATCCGGCGCATCGCTCGCCGCCAGGGTGGGATCACCGACACGGATGCCCCGGGCATTCTCTTCCTCGAGATCGACGGGCTTGCGCGGCCGGTGCTGCAACGGGCGATCCGTGACGGCAACACGCCGCAGATGGCGAGCTGGATCGAGGCCGGCACGCATCATCTCGAGCAGTGGGAGCCCGACCTCAGCTCGCAGACCGGGGCCAGCCAGGCCGGCATCCTGCTCGGCTCCAACGAGGACATCCCGGCCTTCCGCTGGGTCGACAAGCCGACCGGCAAGGTCGTGAGCTGCTCCTCGCCGCAGGATTGCGCCGACATCGAGCAGCGCCTCGCGAGCGGCAACGGGCTCCTCACCGACCAGGGCGCCAGCCGGGGCAACCTGTTCTCCGGCGAAGCCGAGGCGATGATCCTCACGGTCAGCAAGATGGGCGCCGAGAAGCGCGCCAATCCGGGCTACCGATCGTTCCTCGCCAACGGCTTCAACGTCACCCGTCTGCTGATCCTGTTCTTCTGGGAGGTGGGCCTCGAGAAGCTCGCGGCGATTCGCCAGAAGCGGCGCAAAGTCTGGCCCCGGGGCAACCGTGGCGGGCGCTATCCCTTTCTGCGCGCTGCGCTGTGCGTCGGCGTGCGAGACCTGATCGTCTACGGCGTTCTCACCGACATGATGGCCGGGCGCCCCGTCGTCTATGCGACCTTCTCGAGCTACGACGAAGTGGCCCATCACTCCGGCCTCGAGCGCTCAGACACGCTCGAGGCGCTGCGCAAGCTCGACGAGCACTTCGGTCGGATCGAGCGGGCGCGGCGCTACGCGCCACGGCCGTACAAGATCGTCGTGCTCTCCGACCACGGGCAGACCCAGGGCGCGACGTTCAAGCAGCGCAACGGTTACGACCTCCACGCTCTCGTCGAGCGCTCGCTCACCGACGCGAGCGTCACGCGGTTGGGCGAAGGCGACGAGAACGACGTCGCGGTCGGCCACGCGGTCAACGAGGCGATCGGACGCCACGCCTCCGCCGAGGGCGCTGACGGCGACGGTGCCGGGTCGGGGAGCGAGGTCATCGTCCTCGGCTCCGGCAACCTTGGCCTCATCTACCTGATGGAGTTCGAGGGACGGATGACCCTCGAGGAGATCGAGACGCGCCATCCCCGGCTGCTCGACGCCCTGCGCCGGCATCCGCACGTCGGTTTTCTGCTCGTCCACTCGCGGGAGCACGGCCCGGTCGTGCTTGGGTCCGACGGCACGCGCTACCTCGACGGCGACCGCGTCGACGGAGTCGATCCGCTCGCCCCGTTCTCGCCGCACGCCGCCGACCATCTCCGTCGCACGGATGGCTTCGCCCACGTCGCCGACATCATGGTCAACAGCTTCTACGACCCCGAGCTCGAGCAGGGCTGTGCCTTCGAGGAGCTGATCTCGTTCCACGGCGGCCTCGGCGGACCGCAGACCGAGCCGTTCATCCTGCGGCCGGTCGAGCTGCCGATGCCCGCGGCCCCGATCATCGGCGCCGCCGCCGTCCACGACGTGCTCCTCGGCTGGCGGCGGTCGCAGGGGGATCCCCGTGCGGTGGAGGCGGGCACGAGTGCGCCTGGGGTGCCCGCCGCCTTGCCCACACCGGCCTCGGGCGTCAGGCTGGAGCGCAAGCCATGACGAACAGGGACCGTTGACATGTCGCATGAGCCGCGCCCCCGTGACGTGACGCCCGGAGACGCGGCCGTCTCCGGTCTGCGGCTCGAGCTCGGCACGCCGGTCTGCTGCCAGGACGGCGACTGGGGTGAGCTGCGCGACCTCGTGATCGACCCGGCGCACGACCGGGTCACCCATCTCGTCGTCACGCCCCACCGCGCGGCGGGTCAGGCTCGGATCATCCCCGTCGAACTCGCCGGGCCGGGCCGGGCGCCCGGGGAGATCCTCCTCGGCTGCACATGCGATGAGGCGACGGCCCAACCGCGGGTCCAGGACGTCGCCTCGCTCCGTCCCGGCCAGCTGCCCGACCCGGACCCGGGCTGGGAGATCGGCGTGCGCGATGTCATCAGCGCGCCCGAGATCGAGCCGGGGGCGTTCAACGATTACGTCCCGATCGACCCGTACCCGACCCTCGTGATGACGTATGATCGCGTGCCCGCGGGCATGGTCGAGATCCGGCGTGAGAGCGCGGTGACGACGCAGGACGGCCACACGGCCGGTCGGATCGAGGGCTTTCTCACCGACGAGGGCACGATCACCCACGTGGTGCTCGAGCGCGGGCACCTCTGGGGGCGGCGTGAGGTGACGATCCCGGTGACGGCGATCGCGCAGGTGGCGACCGACTCGGTCACGCTGACCCTCACCAAGGACCAGGTCCGCGCGCTTCCGGCTGTCCGCGTCAAGCGGTCATAGCCCCCGGACCTCGGCGCAGAGCCGGGAGGGCGCCGCCCGCCTGGCGACAGGCGGCGCTCCCTGAAGACCGGCTAGATCCCGAGGATGCGAGCCTTCTGCTGTGCGAATTCCTCGTCGGTGAGGATGCCCTGCTCGTGGAGCTTGCCGAGCTCCTCGAGGCGAGCGGTGTCGTCGGAGGTGATCCCGCTCGGTGCGGCGGGAGCGGCGGCCTGCGGGGGCGGGGCCATCGACTGCTGTCCCGCAGCGTAGGCATCCTCCTGCTGCTCCTGCCCCTGACGCTCCCGGTGCTTCCCGTACATGTACGCGCCGCCGCCGACGGCGGCCGCGCGGAGCAGGGGACGGCGGCGCATGAACGGCATCGCGCCTACTCCTCGTCGTCGAGCGAGAGCCCGAGGGCGAGCATGATCTCCGGAGCCGCGGCGACGACCTTCGGGCCACCGACCTGAAGCGCGACGGCGCGCAGCACGCCGAGGATCTCCTCGGGCGTGACGCCCTCCTCGATCGCGTTGGCGATCTGGAACGCGTAGGACGCCGGCGGCGCGTCGAGCGCGATCAGCGCGGCGATCTGCACGAGCGCGAACGAGCGGGCATCGAGGCCGCTGGCCTCACGGCCGAGCTCACGCAGCCCGATCGCCTGCTCGATCACGTCCGGCCGGTTGGCCGATACGCCGCGAAGGGTCTCATGGGTTTCTGCACCGACAATCGGCATAGGGTTTTCTCCTTCTCGCGCGCCGGACGGCTAGGCGGTGGGGGTGGGGGGTTGGAGGGCGTCCTGCAGCTTCTTGGTGTCCTCTTCGGAGAGGCTCGTCTTAATGACGGTGCCGCCGTACTGCTGGAGCGCCGCGACGGCCTTGTCCGGCGTGGCCTGCTCGATGACCATGAACAGAGCGCTCGTGCCGGGCTTGAGGTAATCCCGGACCTGTTGCTGGAATGCCTGGTCGATGCCCTTCTCGCCGAGGTGGCCGAAGAGGGCGCCGAAGCCGGCGCCGAGCGCGAGGCCGGCGACGGGAACGAAGAACAGCAGCCCGAAGAGCAGCCCCCAGAAGCCGCCCCAGGCGGCGCCCCCACCGGCGGACGCCCCGCCGTGGGTCGTGTGGACGTGGTACTTGCCTTCGAGGTCGCGAGAGATCGCGGCGACCTGGTCGGCCTGGATGATCAGCTCGGCCTCGAGCTGCCCGACGGTTTCCCGGGCGCGCTCGGCGGTTTCCTGATCGGGATAACCGATCGCAACCAACGTTGCCATGTGGTGATGCTCCTCTCGTAGAGATCGACGCCGGTGAGCATCCGTCGCCGCTGCAGGTCCGTCATCACCCGAAATGGATGAGCGCCGCAGCGGTTACGGCGGGGAGGGGAGACCGAGCAGCTGGATGACCGTGAAGACGAGCAGCACCACGCCGACCCCGACGAGCGCGTAGCGCCCCTGGCGGACCGGGAAATGGCTGCTGATGCCGACGAGGAACAGCACCGTGGCGAGGAACACCGTGTCACGGACGTACTTGTCCGAAGTGGCACCCGCGGCCGCGCCCTTGGCGAAGGCGTCGTCAGCGGCACGGTCATAGGCGGCGGACTGCGTCGCCTGCGGGATCACGTACTGCGGCATGTAGGCCGGACCCGGAGGCGCGTTCGGATTGTGCAGCGGGTCGGTGCGCAGCCAGGCGTCGAACGCCGGCCGGTATCCGGGCCGCAGCCGCCGTTCGGCAAGCTGCTCGACCCGCACGTTGCCGGCGGTGAACGCGGTGAACCAGGCGTTGAACGAGACCGAGTCGAGCGTCCGCGTGATGATCGCCTCGATGTCCGCCCGGTTCGACTTCGTCCGCAGCGCCGAGGCCTTGGCGAGCGAGACCGATGACTCCGTGCCCCACTTGGCCGCGGCGAACCCGGAATAGGCGGCGAGCACGGCGACCAGCGACAGCAACACGGCCTCGGCGATCGAGATCGCCCGATCCCGCGACGCGTCCTCGTGGGACGCGCCGCCGTGGCTCCGGTGGGCGGAGATCTCCTTGCCGACCTCAGACGCCGACAGGCCCTCGGGCATCGGTCCCTCGGTGGTCGCCCGGACCGCCCGCGCACGTCGTCGTCACCGGGTCGCTCACGTGGCGGTGGTGAGTTCGCGGGGCTCGCCGTGCACGACGAACTCGGCCAGCACGCGGAACATGGCCAGCGGCCGGTCGGGTTCGAGCGCCGACGGCGAAGCTCCGGGATGTTGTGGCGCGATCCGCACCCGAAGCGCGCCCGGGCGCGTGCGGAAGCGCAGCGGCGCGTCGAGTTCGATCGCCTCGCCGTCGATCCCGGTGGCCACAGGGCCGTCCGCGGCGATCTCGAACTCGGCGGCCGTCCATTGCTCCATCGCCAGCCGGCGCGAGGCCGCCCCGTGCTCGCCCGAGCGGATCGGGGCGAGCACGGTGACTCCGATCTGACCGCGGTCGAGCCGGGGCCGCGTCCCCGAGCCGAGCACCCGTCCGAGGCGATAGGCGTTGTTGGAGATGAGGATCGCCACCGCTGATTGGGGGCCGCTCGGGCCCTGCCAGCTCAGGGTCGGCGCCTGCGCCTCGGGGCCGAGGACGTCGGGGACCGTGTCGAGCAGGGTCTGGAGCTTGGCCTCACGGTAGCCGGGTCGCTGCACCGCGTCGGCGTAGAGGCCCAGCGAGACGTTGTTGACGAACACGCGGCCGTTGACCTCGGCGAGATCGACGCGGCGCTCGCCGCCGTCGACGAACGCATCGAGCGCGCCGACGACGTCGTTGCGATCGACGCCGAGGTCGAGGGCGAAGTGATTGCGGGTGCCGGCCGGGATGCAGGCGTAGGGGAGATCGAGCTCGGCCGCGACCATCGCGACAATCGCCTGGGATCCGTCGCCGCCGGCCATCGCGAGGCCTCCAGCTCCGCGTGCGACGGCGTCACGCACGAGCTGCTCGAGATCGTCCCCGAGCTTGAGCTCGATCGCCTCGATCCCGCGCTTGCGGCACTCGTCGGCGAGATGGAAGCGCTCGGCCTTGCCGCCCCCGGACTTGGGGTTGTAGAACATGACGGGGTTGGCCGGCCTCGGCACCGGGGGCATGTCGACATTCGCGCGGAATGCCATCCGGGCGGCGAACGTTGCCACGACGAAGGTGCCGATGACGAGCAGGTTGTCGAGCAGGCTTCCCTGGAGGATGACGAGCACGACCGCGGCCACGATGAAGAGGCCCGTCCCCGCGAGCGCGAGGTTTCGCAACGCCCCTCGCCGTTGTACCCCGAGCCACAGCACCCACAGGGCGATGACCAAGCAGGCGAGCACCGACAGGCCGCGCGGGAAGTGGCGCACAGCGGTGACGACCGCGAGCACGACGGCGGCCAGCGCGAGCAGCAGCGAGGCGAGCGCCCACCAGCGCCTGCTCACGATCGCCCATCCCGGCCGTGGTCACGGTGTCCTCCGCGTCGCATGGCCTGATGCTCTGCGGGCGACGCGCCGGCGGCATCACCCCATTCGGATGAGGGCGTCCGAGACGGCTCTGCGGCCGGGGTGAGCGCGACATGGGATGTGGCGGGAGCGCACCGGGGCGGTCACTTGAAGGATTGGCCCGATCGCGTGGCGAAGACCCCGCGGTGAGCCCGGTCAAGCTGATCATCTTGGCCCTGGCCGCCGCCGTCTACCCGGTGCTGCTCATCGGAGTCCTGCTCATCCTCCGGCGCCCGGGGCCGTTGCCGATGCTGATCGCCTTCGTCGCCGGCGTGGTGCTCAACCTGCCGGGCGTGTGGTACCTGGACGCGCTGACCGACATCGCGAAGTCACAGCCGAGCGTGATATCGATCCTGCTCCAGCTGCTGCTGTTCAACGTGATCATGTTCGCCCTCATCGAGATCCCGATCGTCATCTTCCTCATCCGCCCGCAGCGCCCGAGCGGGTTGGTCAGCGGGGCGGCCGGGCGGACCCGCGAGCACGGACGGGCGATCGGCGTCGTCGTGGCCAACGTCGTCGGCGCCTACCTCATCGCGCACAGCGTTCTGCATCTGCCGGGCGGACGGTCGTGACCGGCTATCTCGAGATTCCCGAGGGGTGGGAGCGGGTCGGCAGCGAGGGTCCTAAGCCGTTCGTCACCGCCGAGCTCCTGCGCCGCCCCGACGGCTCGGTCGTGCGGTGGGAGTCGCGCGCGCACCGCAAGGGCGCCCCTGGTCGGCGGCGGCCCGCCCGTGGCGAGTCGGTCTGGTGGCGCCCCCACCGGCGCAGCTGGTGGATGGCGGTCCTGTTCGCGATCGGTTCGACCTGCTTCGCCGTCGGCGGCGTCGAGGCCCAGTGGTCACTCACGTCCGTGTCGGTGACCGGCGTGACCTTCTTCGTCGGATCGATCTTCTTCACGTCGGCCGGGTACCTCCAGTATTCGGAGGCGGTGAACGTCGATCACGCGGTCGGCGAGCGCAGACATCGCTGGCGGCCGGCCTCGTGGGAGCCGGGACGGATCGATTGGCTCGCGTCGCTGATCCAGCTGATCGGCACCGTGCTGTTCAACATCAGCACGTTCGCGGCGATGAACACGAACCTCACCACCCATCAGATCAACGCGCGCGTGTGGGCGCCCGACGTCTTCGGCTCGATCGCCTTCCTCGTCTCCAGCGAGCTCGCCTACGCCGAGGTCTGCCATCGCTGGGTGTGCCTGCGCAACCGAACCCTGTCCTGGAAGATCGTCGCGCTCAACCTGCTCGGGTCGATCTTCTTCGGCATCTCGGCCGTCGCCTCGCTCGTCGAGCCGACGACCGGGCATCCGGTCAGCGCGGTGATCGCGAACGCGGGGACATCGCTCGGCGGTCTCTGCTTCCTCGCCGCCGCGGTGCTGTTGATGCCGGAGTCCGCCCGCGAGGAGCGCACGCCAGCGGCCGCGCCCGCTACGTCGGCGGCCGCGTGAGCTCTGCCGGCAGGTCGGCGAGCTCGGCGACCTCGACGAACGCGCTGTGCTTGCTCGCCCCGCCCATGCGGGTGATCGTCTCGTCGAGCATCAGCGCCCAGCTGTGCTCGACCAACATGATGACCGTCGCCGCGCCCGGCTCGAGCTCGTCGGCGAGCGTCCGCGCGAGGTCGCCGGTGCGGCCGGCGAGCGCGCGCTCGGTCGCCTGCCGCCGGGAGGACTCGTCGAGGCGGACGCTGAGCAGCCGGCTGATCATGCCCGCCGTGCTGTCGCTGCTGAGCGCGACCGCGACGAGGTCTCCGGACTCAGGTTGGCGGGCGACGAAAAGGGCATCGAGGATGCGCATCGTCCCGCCGGCCTCGACGCGCTCGAGGGCGCCGACGAGGCCGCCCTGAAACTCGGCTCCGGGCGGAAAGCGGTAGGTCAACAGCTGGCGAGTGCCAACGCTCATCGCGGGCTTCCTTCCATGGCGCAGGGTGGAGCCTAAACAGCGCCCGGCGCGGCGTCCAGCCATGCGGCCGAGCATCACCTGATCGGGATGATGTCCGCCACCGCGGCGTGCCCGAGGCTGTGGTTTGCGCTCGCCGGTCGACGGCGGACGGAGATCAGGCAAAGGCCGAAAGCGAGGATCGACACGATGAGCACCCAGAGCGACGGCGGCGGCAGCCATGCGTCCGCGTTCGTACGCGCCGAGCAGGTAACCGGTCTCCCCAAGGACGCGCTGTTCCCGGAGGGCACCGGGTCAGAGGTTGCCCTTGACCTGCTCAGCAACGAGCTGCTGCTCGACGGCAGCGCCCGGCTCAACCTCGCGACGTTCGTGACGACCTGGATGCCGCCCGGCGCGGGCGCGCTGATGGGCATGACGGCCGACAAGAACATGATCGACAAGGACGAGTATCCGCAGACGGCGGAGTTCGAGCGGCGGTGCGTGAACATCATCGGCAACCTCTGGCATGCCGACCGGGACGGCGACGGGAACGTCACCGGGACCTCGACGGTCGGCTCGAGCGAGGCTGCGATGCTCGGCGGGCTCGCGCTCAAGTGGCGCTGGCGGGAGCGGATGCGGGCCGCCGGCAAGCCGGCCGACCGCCCGAATCTCGTCACCGGCTCCAACGTCCAGGTGTGCTGGGAGAAGTTCTGCCGCTACTGGGACGTCGAGCCGAAGCTCGTCCCGATGGAGGGCAGCCGCTACCACCTCAACGCCGAAGAGGCCGCCGCGCACTGTGACGAGAACACGATCGGCGTCGTCTCGGTGCTCGGGTCGACGTTCGACGGCAGCTACGAGCCGGTCGCCGACATCTGCCGCGCGCTCGATCAGCTCGCCGCCTCCGGCGGCCCCGACGTGCCCGTGCATGTCGATGGTGCCTCGGGCGGGTTCATCGCGCCGTTCGTGCAGCCGGAGCTCGAGTGGGACTTCCGCCTGGCGCGGGTCAAGTCGATCAACGCGTCGGGCCACAAGTACGGGCTCGTCTACCCGGGAGTCGGGTGGGCGATCTGGCGTGACAAGGAGGCGCTGCCGCAGGACCTCGTCTTCGAGGTCAATTACCTGGGTGGCAAGATGCCCACGTTCGCGCTCAACTTCTCGCGTCCCGGCAGCGAGGTCGTCGCGCAGTACTTCATGTTCGTCTCGCTCGGCCACGAGGGGTACCGCGCCGTCCAGCACGCCTCGAGCGGCGTCGCCCAGCACATCGCCAAGGAGATCGCGGCGATCGGACCCTACGAGTTGCTCACCGACGGCAGCGAACTGCCGGTGTTCGCCTTCACCCTCAAGTCGGAGGTCGAGAACTACACCGTGTTCGACGTCTCGGCCAAGCTGCGCGAGGCGGGTTGGCTGGTGCCGGCCTACACGTTCCCGGAGAACCGCCAGGATCTCGCCGTGCTGCGCGTCGTCGTCAGGGCCGGCATGACCCACGACATGGCCGACCTGTTCCTCGATGACGTCCGCAAGCAGACGGCCGTGCTGGAGGCGCTGAAGACCCCGCTGCCGGATCGCGATCCCGAGGCCGCCTCCGGCTTCCGCCACTGAGGCGGCTCGACGTCCGCCGCCCGGGGCGACCGTGCCCGCGCTCGCGCTCGCCGTGGTGGCGATCGCGCTTCCGGATTCGCTCAACCCGACCCTGATCGTGGCCGCGGTGCTCCTCGCCGCCCAGCGACGGCCGTTCCTGCGCACGCTCGCCTTCACGGCGGCGGCATTCGCGGTGACGCTCGCCGGCGGCCTCGTCATCGCGCTCGGGCTTGGGGACCTCATCCTCGCGCTCGTCCCCAAGCCCTCGAACACGGTCAAGTGGGCGCTGATCACCTTCGCCGGGCTCGTGCTGATCGTCGGTGGGGCGGGGATGTGGCTCAAGCGACGGGCGCTCGGGAGCGCCCCTGAGCCACAGGCGCACCCCGAGGGAGGCGGCGGCTCGGCGCTGGTCATGGGCGCCGGGATCGCCGGAATCGAGTTCCTCACCGCGTTCCCGTACTTCGCCGCCATCGCGATGATCGTCGGCTCGTCCGTCGGGGCGCCGAGCAAGACCGCGCTACTGGTGCTCTACAACCTCGTCTACGTGCTGCCGCTGATCGTGATCGTCGTCCTGTGTGCGGTCATGGGGGAGCGGGCGGGTCAGATGCTCACGCCGGTCGGCGACTGGATCTCGCTGCGCTGGCCGGTGGTCGTCGCACCGCTCGCCGAGGCCGCCGGGGTCGCGCTCGCGGTCTACGGGATCGTGCACCTGACGTAGCAGAACCGTCCGCGGAGGGGGTGAAATCCCCGTGAACGCGGCGATCCCGTCCGCGCGATTAATGGGCAGGAACTACGGATGGTCGGCACCGTGGGGCCGCTTAGGCTTGCTGCGCAGCTATCTGCCGTGCGGCAGATGCGGGATAGGACGGACGCTCCCGGGACCATGGACGCTCAGACGGCCACACAATCGGATGCCGGTGACCTGCTCGGAGATTCCGGGGCGGTAGCCCGTGCCGTCGGGTGGCGCCGTCGGCTGGGTGGCGCCGTCGGCCGCGGGGCCGCGCTCACCGATGCCTCGGCGGGGAACGGGCGGCTGGTCGGGATCTGCCTCGTCGGCGTCGCCGCCGCCGGGCTGGTCGCCGTCACCACCGCCGGCAACCCGTCGGCCGCCCCCCACGGGTTCGCGGCGCCGCTGCGCGTGATCATGATCCTCAGCCTGATCGGCACCGGGGTCTTCGCCCAGACGAGCGAGATCCAGGCCCGGATGGGCCGCCTGCTCGTGGGCGCCGGGTTCGTCAGCGCGGTGTGGTTGCTCAACGGCTCGAGTGATCGGTGGCTGTTCAGCATCGGGACGCTGTTCAGCGGGTTCAGCGTGCTGCTGTTTGCCGCCCTGATGCTCGCCCACCCCAGCGGCCGGCTGCGGACGCGGGCCGAGGTGCGTTTCCTCTGGATCGTCGGGGGGATCGAGGTGACGCTGTGGCTGCTTGCCATCGCGATGACCACCGAGCCTGCCGTCAGGGGGCCGCTCCTGCAGTGCGCCCCTCACTGCCCGAGCAACGTCCTCTCGCTTGGCGGCCAGACGACGGTGGTGCCGGCGGTGAGGGTGGTGCTCAGCCTCGCGTGGGTGGTGCTCACGTGCGGCGTCCCGGTTCTGCTCCTCCGACGCGCCCGGGCGGCATCGGCACCGTCGCAGCGGTCGATCACGCCGGTCATGGTCCTCGCCGGCGCCCAGGCCGTCGTCCTCATCGCGTATCTCGGGCTGTTCGCGGCCGGCTCGACCGCAGCCGACGCCGCCGGCACGGCCTATATCGCCAGCGTCGCCGCGATCCCGGTGGCGATGCTCATCGGGCTGCTGCGCGAGCGCATGTACATGGGCCAGGCCCTCGCCGGGTTCGTGAGCCGGCTGGCCGGGGACCCGGCCGGCGATCCCGAGGCGATCCTCGCCGCCGCGCTGCACGACCCGTCGCTCACCGTCGCCTACCGACGGCCGAAGCTCGGCAGCTACGTCGACTTCGCCGGCCAGGCGGTCACGCTGCGCCACGACGCCGCGATCACGTGGATCGAGCGCGACCGCATCCCGGTGGCCGCCGTCATGTACGACCCTGCGCTCGTCGAGCAGCAACGGTTCGTCGAAGCGGCCGGCTCGGTGGCGCTGATGCGACTCGAGAAGGGCCAGCTCGAGGCCGACCTCAAAGCCTCGACCGCCGAGCTCGCCGCCTCGCGCGTGCGCCTGATGGAGACCGCCCACCGCGAGCGCCGCCGGCTCGAGCGGGACCTGCACGACGGCGTCCAGCAGCAGCTCGTCGGCATGCGGATCCGGCTCGACATGGCCACTCGCGCACTCAAGGACGACCCCGAGCGGGGCGAGCGAGAGCTCGCGACGATCGGCCGCCAGATGGACGACGCGCTCGCACAGGTGCGGTCTCTGGCCCGCGGGATCTACCCCTCGCTGCTCCACGAGCGCGGGCTCGGGGAGGCGCTCAAGTCCGCCGCCCGCACCTCTCCGGTGCCCCCGATCGTCCGCGACCTCAGCAGCGAGCGCTACGACGAGGATGTCGAGGTGGCGGTCTACTTCAGCTGCCTCGAGGCGCTCCAGAACGTCACCAAGCATGCCGGGACCGGCGTCGAGGCGATCATCACCCTCTGGCGCGACGACGACCGGCTGTGCTTCGAGGTCCGCGACAACGGGAGCGGCTTTGACCGCGACGCGATCAGCCGGGCGAGCGGGCTGACGAACATGCGCGACCGCGTCCAGGCGGTCGGCGGCGACCTGCGGCTGTCCGCGCGTCCCGGAGCCGGGACGACCGTCCGGGGCAGCGTGCCGGCGGCGCCGCCCAAGCCGGGGATGGACGGCGGTCCCTAGTTACTGCTCGGGTGCCGGCGACGCGGGGAAGGCCAGGCCGATCCCGAGGGCCTTGGCGACAAGATGAGCGCGGGAGCGCGTCTCGAGCTTGTTCATCGCGTTGCGGACATGCGTGCGGACGGTGTTGTGGGAAAGCTGCAGCTCGGCGGCGATCTCCGGCCCGCTCAGCCCGCGGGCGACGAGCTCGGTGATCTCGCGCTCGCGGTCGGAGAGCTCGCCGTCGGTGACCCGCCCGGACGATTCCGGTGCGAGCCGCCGCGCGCCCCGCACCGTGCGCAGGGCCGCGACGAGCACGAGGTGACGGCCGGTGACGAGCTCGGGATGGCCGGCGAACTCGGCGCGCACCCGTCCGCCGTCGGCGCTCACGAGCTCGACGGTGCCGGAGAACTGCTCCTCGCCCAGCATCTGGCGCCAGCGTGCCTCGGAGACAACCGGGCCGCCGACGACGAAATCGGACACCTTGCGCCCGATCAGCTCGGTGCGCGGATAGCCGAGGAGCTGGAGGTAGGCGCCGTTGACCTCGACATGGCGCCGCTCGCCGTCGAGCAGCGTCATCGCGTTAGTCGAGCGCCGGAACGCCTGCCAGAACAGCTCCTCCCAGTGCGACGCGCCTGCACCCTCCACCCGCCGAGGGTCGCATCCCGCCCGGCGGTCGGCATCACCCAGACCGGGTGACCGGCCTACTGATTCTGCGCGCGCAGGCTCGGCCAGGCAGCGCTGAGGAACGCCGAGCAGAGGGCCTGCTCACGGCCCTCTTCGCCGCTGGCGATGTCACGGACCGCGCTCCGGGCGGCGAGCACGAGGCCGAGCGGCAGGGGGTTGGGAGCACTCGAGGGCATCGATGACCATGGTGACGGCTCACGCCCGGTCTGTCGATACTGCGTTTGGGCGATCTGTGGCCGGCGCACCTCTCACCCGAAGGGGGTGATGTCTCCTCGGTCCCGGCCGCATAGGTTCGCGCGCGACGAGTGGACGCCGGAGGCGCGCCGACGAGTGGACCGATGGAGGAATCCGTGATGAAGACATTGTTGGTGGGCTATGACCAGACCGAGGCGGCTGACCGTGCGCTCGAGCGTGCCGCCGCGCTGAGCGAGAAGTTTCAGAGCCACGTGATCGTGCTCAGCGTCACGCCGATGGTGATGGCGTCGGCACGGGGCGGTGGCGGCATCGATCCGATGGACAACCCGGAGAAGCACCAGGCCGAGCTTGGCGCAGCGCGGGCGAAGCTCGAGGCCCACGGTGTCGAGGCCGAGTACCTGCCTGCCGTGGGCGAGCCGAGCGACGCGATCCTCCAGACCGCCGACGAGCGGTCGGTCGATCTCATCATCCTCGGCACCCGCGAACCCGGCGTCGTCGACCGCGTCCTTCACGGCAGCGTGAGCCGCGACGTGTCCCGTCACGCTCGCTGCGACGTGATGATCGTGCACTGAGGGCCGCTCCGCGGCGGGCCCACCCGGCGTGCGTGGCGTGCTGCTACGCCGGGGCGCCCGCGCCCGCCGGCGCGAGCCCGGGCGCGTCGGCGCGGCTCGGCGGGTCGCCGCAGAGCTCGCGGGCGAGCCGCGCAAGGAGGTCGCCGACCTCGGGGTCGCGACCGGCCACGTCGTCGTCGAGCGCCTCGGTGAGCAGCTCACGCCGGGCGGTCACGGCCCGCTCGGCGAGGACGCTGCCGCTCACGGTGAGACTCGGGACACTGGCGTCGTCGTAGCTGATCAGCTTGTGCTGACGCAGCTCCTCGATCACCGCGGCAACCCGCTCCCTCGGTACGCCCTCCTGCTCGGCGAGCACCCGCGCCTGCACGGCCCCGTGCTCGCTGATCCGGACCAGTGCCCATGTCGCGCCGGGGGTCAGCTCGACCTCCGCACGCTCGGCCAGCCGCTCGCGGAAGCGGTCGCGCTGCTCGGGGGAGACGGTGCGGGCGAGGGCGCGCTCGATCTCGGCCAGCGAGTCGGGCGAGCGCGGGGCCGCGAGGCTGTCGTCGAGCCCGCGGCTCGTCGCCGCCGTCTGGCGCAGCGTCCGCTCCGGGAGCATCCAGGCGAGCGCGAAGCCGAGCGCCGCGACGCCGGCGGCGGCGATGAACACCGGGCTGAGCGCGTGGACGTAGGCATGTTCGTAGCTCGAGCGCAGCGAGGCGGGCAGCTTGGCGACCTGGGCGCCGGTGAGGCGGCCTCCGCCGGCCAGCTGATGCGCGAGGGGTCCCGTGAACAGCCCGCGCAGCTCGCCGCGCAGCCGGGTGGTGAAAATCGTCCCGAACACCGCCGCGCCCAACGAGCCGCCGATCCCACGGAACAGGGTCACGCCGGAGGTGGCGGTGCCGAGCATCTCGTAATCGACCGCGTTCTGGACCGCGAGCACGAGCACCTGCATGACCGAGCCGAGCCCGACCCCGAGCACGAACAGGCTCAGCGCGGTCGCTGCGAGGCTGGTGCCGACATTGAGGCGCGAGAGGAGCAGCAGCCCGACGGCCATCACCGCAGTGCCGACGATCGGGAACGTCCGGTAGCGCCCGCGCCGGGAGATGAGCTGGCCGGAGAGGATCGAGGTCAGCAGCAGGCCGAGCATCATCGGCAGCAGCCGCAGTCCGGCGCCCGTCGGGCTCGCCTGGTCGACCGTCTGGAAGTAGAGCGGCAGGAAGGTGATCGAGCCGAACATCGCGAAGCCGACGATCAGCGACAGCGTGCTGGCGACCGCGAACACGCGGTCGCGTAGCAGCTTCGGAGGCAGGATCGGCTCGGCCGCGCGCCGCTCGACGGCGACGAACACGCCAAGCAGCACGACGCCGGCCGCGGCGACGATGATCGTCTGGCTGGCGCCCCAGGCCCAGGTCGTGCCGCCGAGGCTGGCCACGAGGACGATCGCGCTGAGCGCCGAGGCGAGCACCCCGGCTCCGAGGTAGTCGATGGCGGGCCTACTCCGACCCTGGGTAGCCGGCAGCGTCGAGCGCAGGACGCCGAGCGCGATGAGGCCGAGCGGCAGGTTGACGTAGAAGATCCAGCGCCAGGAGACGGCCTGGACGATGATGCCGCCGAGCAACGGCCCGGCGACGCTCGCGACGCCGAACACGGCGCCGAACAGTCCCTGGTACTTGCCGCGCTCGCGCGGGGAGACGACGTCGCCGACCGTCGCCTGCGTGAGCACGATCAGGCCACCGGCGCCGAGGCCCTGCACGGCGCGGAAGGCGATCAGCTCGGTCATGCCGCTGGCCAGGCCGCACAGCGCCGAGCCGATGAGGAAGAGGACGACCGCGCTCTGGAGCACCCGCTTGCGCCCGTAGAGATCGCCGAGCTTGCCGTAGATCGGGGTCACCGCCGTCTGGGCGAGCAGGAACGCGCTCGTGACCCAGGACAGGTGGCTGAGACCACCGAGATCGCCGACGATCGTCGGCAGCGCCGTGGCGACGATCGTCTGATCGAGCGCCGCGAGCAGCATCACCAGCATCAGACCTGCGAAGATGATCCGCAGGCGCGCCGGAGGGACGGTCGTCGGCGTCATCGCTGAAGGGTGACATGAAGCCGGGCGCACCGCACCTGCTCGGGCCAGGCTCGGGCCGCCGCTGCAAACCGCCCGCTCGCTCGCCCGCGGCTGCCCTCAGACGGAGGGTGCGGCGAGCGCGCTGAGCGCTGCGTACTCCTCGCGGAGCGCGTCGGCGAACACGTCGAGGTCTGGCGCGGCGGCGTGGTCGGCGTTGATGCCGAACACGAGGTTGCCGTCGTAGGAGACGATGGCCAGGCCAATCGTATGGTCGGCGAACAGCGGCACGAGCGGCACGATCGAGCGCATCCGCGACCCCAGGGCGTAAAGGGTGAGCTGCGGGCCCGGCACGTTGGTGATGGTGAGGTTGAACAGGCGCGGAGCGAACAGCATGCGCGCGATCGACTCGTGCAGCAGCGGCGGAGCGACGCCGGCGACAAGCACGATCGTCGAGCCTCCGAGCGCCGCCGAGCCCGACTTGAGCTCGGTGGCGGCGGCGCGCGTGGCGTCGTAGCGCGCGTGGCGGTCGGCCTCGCCGATCGGCAGCTCGACGAACAGCGAGGTGACCTGGTTGCCGAGGCTGCCGTTCTCCGGGCTGCGCAGGTTGACCGGGACCATCGCGCGCAGGGGACGCTCGAGCTCCTCGCCGCGCTCGGACAGCAACCGCCGCAGCGCGCCGGTTGTGAGCGCGAGCACGACGTCGTTGATCGTGCCACCGAGCCCAGCCTTGATCGCCTTGATCCCGGTGAGCTCGAAGCCGACCGAGGTGAAGCGCCGCGAGGTCCCGATCGGGACGTTGAGCGTCGTGGGACGCGCAGGGAGGATCTCGTCCTTCCACAGCACCTCGCCCATCGCGGCGGCCGCCTGGCCGGCCCTGAGCATCCGGCGCGGATGCAGCGCGGTGTCGACCGCGGCCTGCGCCGTGCCGACCGCAGCCTGCGCCGCACCGACGACAGCCCGTCCGGCACCGGCCGCGGCGTGGGCGGCGCCGATCACCGGCGGCAGCCATCCGGGCAGACCGTCGGCCTCGGGGGCGGGCGGCGCGCCGTTCTGCGCCGGGGCGCCGGTACCGCGCGGCGGGTCGGTGAGCTCGGTATCGAGCAGCACGTGGCCGACGTCGATCGAGCCGACGCCGTCGACCATGGCGTGATGGGTCTTGGTGGCGAGCATCCAGCGCCCGTCACGGAGCCCGTCGACCAGGGTCATCTCCCACAGCGGGCGGGCGCGGTCGAGACGGTGCGACCAGAAGTCGGCCAGCCACTCGTGCATCTCGTCCTCGCCGCCGGGGGCCGGCAGCGTTGCGTGCCGTACATGGGCGTGGAGGTCAAAGGTCGGGTCCTCGACCCAAGCCGGCCGTCGCAGGCCATGGACGTGATCCTCCGACAGCCGGGAACGAAACCGAGGGAGCGCCTCGAATCGCTCCTCGAGCAACGCGATCAACTGCTCGACCGAGGGCGTGGGACCGCCATCGACGGGCGGGTCGAAGACAAGCGCGCCGCCGATGTGCATCATCGCTCCCTCCGCGGCCTGCTCGAGCTCGAGGAAGGTGGCATCGAGCGGGGTCAAACGCTCCTCGATCGTCGACATGCTCGCAACCTTTCATGTGAGCGCAGACGCCGCCAGAGCAGAAGTCCGCGGCCGGGTTGCCGACAACTACCGATAATGCTGGGCGTCGTCTACGGGCGCGCGTGAGCCCTCCGCGGTTTAGCGTGGGCGGCGTGGACGATATGCGCGGTGCCAATGCCTTGATTACCGGGGCAGCGGGCGGGCTCGGGCACCACATCGCCACCGAGCTCGGGCGCTGCGGGGTCCGGCTCACGCTCTCCGGTCGGCGCCTCGAGCCGCTCGCTGCGCTGTCCGCGGAGCTTCGGCGTGACGGCGTCACGGCGGAGCCGCTGACCGCCGATCTCCGCGATCTCGAGCAGGCCGCCGCGCTGGTGACAGAGTCCGAGCAGGCGATCGGACCGCTCGATTTGCTTATCAGCAATGCGGGCATCGAGATCCCGGCCGCGTACCCGTCGTTCACCGACGCGGAGCTGAGTGAGCTGATGACCATCAACCTGCTCGCGCCGATGGTGCTCACGCGTCACGCGCTGCCGGGCATGCTCGCGCGTGGCCGCGGTCACGTCGTGCTCGTCTCCTCGCTGGCCGGCCGGGGTGGGAATGCCTACAACGCGCTCTACGCATCCTCGAAGGCCGGGCTGCTCGGGCTCGGCCGCTCCCTGCGCGCCGAGCTCGCCGGCACGTCCGTCGGCTGCAGCGTCGTCTGTCCCGGGTTCATTGCGCGCGAGGGGATGTACCCCCGGATGCAGGCGCTCGGTGTCGCCGCGCCGTGGCCGCTGCGGCCGGTCGAGCCCGACCGGGTGGCCCGGGCCGTCGTCACGGCGATCCGCGACGACCGGCCGGACATGCTGCTCACGGCCTGGCCGATGCGGCCGCTGCTCGCCATCCAGGAGCTCGCGCCCCGGGTCGCCGAGTCGATCGTCGTGGCCACCGGGGCGCCCCGGTTCTTCGCGCGGCTCGCGGCGCTGAGCGGTCGCCGGTAGGCCACGCCTCTCTCGGCCGCGCCCCTGGGCCGCGCCGCCGCGTCGCTAGGCCGTGCGCCGGTTGGAGATGACGAGCGTCGCGATCACGAGCGAGAGCGCGACGAGCGCGCCGAGCGCGCCAAGGCCGTTGATCCCCGTCTTCTTGTGGACGTGGTCGACGTAGGCGATGAAGCCGATCGGGACGGCAACGGAGAGAAACAGCACGACAGAGCGAACGATGGCGCGCTTGTCGTGCCCGCGATCCTCACGGTGATCGGCGGCCGCGATCGCCGCGGCGATCGACTCGCCCTCGTCGGCGTAGTAGATCTGCGTCCGGCGGCCGAGCTGGCGGCAGTGGGTCTCGCAGCCCCAGGCCATCATGACCATGAACGTCACCGGGAACACCCAGGTGATGACCCACAGCGCGACCCCGATGAACAGGCCGAACGCGGTGCGCAGGCGGCTGCGCTCGTCCTCACTCGCCTCCGACGGCGAGAGGAAACCGCCGAAGACGAGCAGCAGGTAGACGCTGTGGACCCACGTCCTCAGGGGCCGCTTGGTGTCCGGATGCTCGGGCATCGGCGTGGCCCGCACGGCCTCGAGCGATGCGGCGGCGGTGTCGACGTCCGGATGGACCCGCCGGAGGGCGAGCATCTCGGCGGCGACGCGCTCGGAGCCCGGGTCGCTCCCGTACAGCGCGGCCGTGCGCATCGTCATCCGCATCTCCTGGACGAGATACGTGAGATAGCCCGGGACGAGCGCGATGAAGAACGGGGTGCCGGAGATCGCGCCGTCGACCCGGGCGATGTGGGCCGACTGGATGCGCAGGTCCTCGGCGATGCGCGCTTTCGTCGCCTCCGGATGGTCGGCGAGCGTGCGCCGCGCCCACTCACGCGACTCGTCGCTGAGATGGTCCGACGCATAGATCATCAGCCGCTCGGAGACGTGCTCCGGGTCGCGATAGACGAGCCGGACGAGGGCCTTCGAGGCCGCGAACACGCGCCGCAGGCGGCTGCGCGGAGGCTCGACCTCGTCGGCTTCGCCCACGTCGCCCACGACCTCGATCACGGCCTCGTCCATGGCCTCGTCCATGCGCTCACGCTAGCCCGGTTCGCGGACGAGCGCTGTCTGCCCGTCCGGCGCGTCGTCCTCCGAGAGCTCGCCCCGATGCCGTACGGATGCAGGTTTCCGGCCGGGCTGAGAAGCTATAGGCACGATGCCGAACACCGATCGGAAGCCGGTTCGCTTCGTCGGGCGGGTGCGCGCCCTTGTCGACGCCATCCAGAACGGCGACGACGCCGATATCCAACAGGCGATCCTCCGCCTGAGCCAGAAGCGGCGGGTGTTCGCCCCGCTCGGGCTCGCGATCGGGGCACTCGTCCTCCTGCTCAACGGCGTGCGGCTGCTGCTGTCCAACTGGCGGCTCACGCTGGTGACGATCCTCCCGGCGATGTGGATCTGGCTGGCCATGTTCGACCTCAAGGTCCATGTCCTCCACGGCAAGAGCTTCCATGTCATCCGCGGACCGCTCCTCATCCCGATCTGGATCGTGATCATCGGCATCACGATCGGCAGCTTCTTCCTCAACGGCGTGTTCGCGTTCGCGGTCGCCGAGCCGGGCAAGCCGGAGATCCGCCCGGCCGTGGCCAAGGCCCGGAAGCATCTGCGCACGATCGCCGGCTCGGGAGCCGTGCTCGGTCTCCTGCTTGCCTTCTCGACGACTGTCGCCACTCGCAATCCGCACCCCTGGTTCACCCTCAGCCTCGGGATCACCTGCGGCCTGATGATGTTCGCCTATATCGCCGTGCCGGCCCGGATCATCGGGGTCAAGCCGCCCGAGCGCTCACGCACCGATCGCGTCTGGTCGGCGGCGCTCGGCGGCGCACTGAGCGCGACCGTGTGCGCTCCGCCCTACATCCTCGGGCGACTGGGCATCCTCATGCTCGGCTCCAAGACGCTGTTCATCCCGGGCATCTTTGTCGTGGCGCTGGGAGTCACCCTTCAGTCCGGCGCGACCGGCGCGGTGCGGGCGATCAAGATGAGCGCGACCCTCACGGCACCGCCGCCGCCGTCGACGACGACCCCGCCGGACGCCGACGCGGCGGCGCTACCCGCGAGCGGCCCGGGCGCGCCGGCCCCCGGCCCAGGAGCTGAGGTCGAGCAGGAAGGCGAGCACGATGAAGAACCAGTCGATTCCGCGCACGTGATGCCCGGGAGCCCAGTCCCAGAAGGCGGCGTAGGCGAGGGTCGTCCACGGTAGGACGAAGAACCCGATCAGCGGGATCAGCCAGTTGTGGTAGGCGTGGCTGAGCACGTTGCCGAAGATCGCCATCAGGAAAAGGACGAGCCGCGGCGAGATCAGCGCCAGCAGGGCGAGCAGGCAGGGCATGGGGGCAGTCTAAGTCAGGCGTCGGCGTGGCCGATGCTCAGCCGGACAGCTCCTCGATGCGCTCGGCGAGCACGATCCGCCCGGCTGCCTCGACGAGCGCAAGGTGCGAGAACGCCTGGGGGAAGTTCCCGAGGTGACGGGCGGTGTCGACGTCGAACTCCTCGGCGTAGAGCCCGAGCGGCGAGGCGATCCGCGCGAGCTTCCCCATCAGGTCGCGCGCGCGCTGCATCTCGCCGATGATCACGAGCGCCGAGACGAGCCAGAACGAGCAGATCAGGAAGGTGCCCTCCTTCCCGGACAGCCCGTCGTCGGTCTCATTGGTGCGGTAGCGCAGGACGAAGCCGCTCTCGGTCAGCTCGTCGGCGATCGCGAGCACACTGGCCCGCAGCCGCTCATCGCCCGGTGCGAGGAAGCCGAAGTTCGCCGCGAGCAGGGTGGAGGCGTCGAGCGCGTCGGTGCCGTAGTGCTGGCAGAGCACGCCGCGCTTGTCGACGCCATGCTCGAGGATGTCGGCCTTGATCTCGTCGGCGACCTTGCGCCAGCTCGTCACGAGCTCCGCCTCGCCGCGGATGTCGGCCAGCTTCGAGGCGCGGTCGAGCGCCACCCAGCACATGAGCTTGGAGGACACGTAGTGCTGGGGCTTGCCGCGGGCCTCCCAGATGCCCTGATCGGGCTCACGCCAGACCGCCAGCGCGCAGGCGGCCTGGGACTGGACGAGCGGCCACATGCGGCGCGGAAGCCGCTGGCTGCGCCGGGTGTGCAGCAGCATCGAGTCCAGGGCGGCCCCGAACACGTCGTTCTGACGCTGATCGAAGGCGCCGTTGCCGATCCGGACAGGCCGAGCGCCGGCGTAGCCCGAGAGCTCCTTGATGAGCGTCTCGGTGAGGTCCCGGCGGCCGTCGATGCCGTACATGATCTGCAGCGCGCCGTCCTCGGTCAGCTCGAGGTCGGCGATGAACTGCATGAATTCGTCGGCCTCCCAGTCGAGGTTGAGGTAGTGCAGCGCCTGAAGGGTGAACGTCGAGTCGCGGATCCACGTGTAGCGGTAGTCCCAGTTGCGCTCGCCACCGGGCGTCTCGGGCAGCGAGGTGGTGAGCGCGGCGACCGTCGCCCCGGTCGGCATATAGGTGAGCCCCTTGATCGTCAGCGCCGAGCGCTGGATGAGGGGACGAAGGGTGTGGTCGGGGATCCGCGCCCGCCCGAGCCAGTCGCGCCAGAACCGCGTGGTCGCCCCGAGCCGCTCGTTGGCGTCCTGGACGGTGGCCGGCGGCTCGAGCCCGTCGTCCCACGACAGCGCGCAGTACACCTCCTCGCCGAACTTGAGCACATGCCGGCCCCGGACCCGCCCGCCCTCGATGCCGAGCAGCAGGTCGGTGTCGATGCGGATCGTCTGGTCGCCCCCGGTCGCCGTCGCGGTGTGGCGGTCCTCGGACAGCGTCCAGGTCGCGGGCACGCGGCCGTAGTCGAACACCGGCTCGCAGACGAGCTCGATCTCGACCTCGCCGTCGACGCAGGCGAGCGTGCGGACGAGCATGTGCTCGGCGTCCTCGTCGGTCGGCGGCCGCGTGTGCGGGGTGATCGTGTCCTCGCCGCGGCGGGGGCCGAGCGTCAGCGCCTCGCGCACCGTCGCCCACCCCGTCGGCGTCTTCCACGAGGTGACGAGCGTGTTCGTGCCCGGCTCGTAGACGCGCCCGCTCGGCACGTTGATCCCGAACGGGGCGAGCCGGAACGAGCCGGCGCCGCGGTCGAGCAGGGTGCCGAACACGCTCGGCGAATCGAAGCGCGGGACGCACAGCCAATCGATCGAGCCGTCGGGGGCCACGAGCGCGCCGGTGTGACAGTCCGACAGGAACGCGTAGTCGGCGATCGGCGGAAACGGCGATGGTGCCGCGGCGCTCTGCGGCATCGTGTCCGGCGGGCGAGCCGCCGTGCTCGTCGCGCTCTGGGCACCATCCTCCGAGCCGTCTGGTGCCGGGTTCGCCTCGACCTTATCGCTCACGATCACGCTCCCTCTCGATTGGCAGTGCGATGCTCCAGTCCGCGCGGGGGGCGTGCATCACCCCATGTGGGTGAAAGGGCATCGCCGGGTCGGGCGTCACGCCACGCCGGCGCGCCGCCCAATACGCTGTGGGGATCAGCGAACGGATGCGCAGAACCATCGTCTTCTTCCCCGAAGGGGCATTCGGGCCGACGAACAACTGCGTCGGAATCGGCGACGTGCTCAGGGCACGTGGCCATCGTGTCGTGTTCGTCGTCGAGGAGTCGTTCGCGGGCACGCTCGAGGCCAAGGGCTTCGAGGAACGGCTCATGCGCCTCGCTCCGGCGCCGGACACGCCCGAGGAGCCGGGCCAGTTCTGGAAGGACTTCATCCGCGACACCGCTCCGGTGTTCCGCGAGGGCACGCGCGAGCAGCTCGGGAGCTTCATCGCTCCGACCTGGGAGGCGCTGATCGACGGCGCCCGCTACGTCGACGAGCGCCTCGTCGAGATCTTCGGCGAGCTCGAACCCGACGTGATCGTCGAGGACAACGTCGTCTCGTTCCCGGCCATCCCGGCCCACGGCACGCCGTGGGTGCGGATCGCCTCGTGCAACCCGCTCGAGTTGCCCGACCCCGCGCTCCCGCCGCGCTTCTCCGGCCTCCCGTCAGCGGACGGCGTCGATTGGGCCGAGTTCCACGCCGAGTACGCGCGCCAGACCGGAGAGCTCCAAGCCGGGTTCTCGGACTTCTGCCAGCAGCGCGGCGCACCCCCGCTGCCGGCCCCGGAGATGATCCACGAGTCGCCGTGGCTCAACCTGATGCTCTATCCGGCCGAGCTCGACTATCCGCGCCGTGAACCGCTCGCGCCGACGTGGCACAACCTCGAGACGAGCGTCCGCGGGACCGACCCCGGCTGGGATCCGCCCGCCGGCACCGGCCCGCTCGTCTACCTGAGCATGGGCTCGCTCGGCGCCGGTGACGTCGAGCTGATGCGGCGGCTGATCGATGCGCTCGGCCGGACCCCGTACCGGTTCGTCGTCAGCATGGGGCCCCAGCATGCCGAGCTCGAGCTGGCGGGGAACATGACCGGGGAGGAGTTCCTGCCGCAGGTGTCCGTCCTCCCACACGTCGATGCCGTGATCACGCACGCCGGAAACAACACGACGACGGAGTGCATGTGGTTCGGCACGCCGATGGTCGCGCTGCCGATCTTCTGGGATCAGCACGACAACGCGCAGCGTGTGCACGAGACCGGCTTCGGCATGCGCGTCCCGACCTACACGTTCTCCGACGAGGAGCTGACCGGCGCCCTGGCCAGCGTCCTCACCGACGAGAAGATCCGCGGCCGCGCGGCCGCCGCCGGCCGGCGACTGCGCCAGTCGTCGGGGACGGCGCTCGCCGCCGATCTCATCGAACAGCTCGCCGCCACGCGCGAGCCGGTACACCGCCATGACTGACGCCGCCCTCGGGGACCGCTACGCCGGGGTGTCGCGCTGGCTGGCTCAGCTCTCGCCGCTCGGTCCGCCCCGGCCGGCGCTGAGCGGCTTCCGCGAGGCCGACGTCTGCATCGTCGGGGCCGGCTTCACCGGGCTGTGGACCGCGTACGAGCTGTGCCGGGCCAACCCGTCGCTCGACGTCGTCGTGCTCGAGTCCGAGATCGCGGGTTTCGGCGCCTCCGGTCGTAACGGAGGCTGGGTGCTCGGCGAGCTCGCCGGGTCCAAGGAGGCGTGGGCCAAGCGCGGCGGCCGTGACGGCGCCGTCGCCCTCGAGCACGCGATCGCCCGCACCGTCGACGAGATCGGCGCCGTCCTGGCCCGCGAGCGGATCGACTGCGACTTCGTCCAGGGCGGAACCTTGATGGTGGCCCAGACGCCCCTCGAGCTCGAGCGCGTGCGCGCCGTCGTCGTCGCCGATCACGCCTGGGGATTGGGACCGCAGGACAGTCACCTGCTCAGCGCGGAGGAGGCGACCGCGCGGGTGGCGGTCGACGGTGTGCTCGGGGCGCGGTACTTCGCCCACTGCGCCCGCGTGCAACCAGCGGCCCTCGCCCGCGGGCTCGCCGACGCCGCCGAGCGCGCCGGCGCGGTCATCCACGAGCAGACCCGAGTTACCGAGGTCCGGCCCGGGGTGGCCATCACCCCCGGTGGCACGGTCCGCGCCCGCTACATCGTGCGAGCGACCGAGGGCTACACCGCCGGCCTGGACGGGCTGCGCCGCGTGCTCGTGCCGCTCGGCAGCTCGATGATCGTCACCGAGCCGTTGTCCGACGACCTCTGGGGGCGGATCGGGTGGGACGGCTGCGAGACGCTTCACGCCGGCCAGCATCGCTACGTGTACCTGCAGCGGACCGCCGACGGCCGCATCGCCATCGGCGGGCGCGGGGTGCCGTACCGATGGGGCTCGGTGACCGCGCAGAAGAGCCGGCCGCCCGAGCGCACCGTGAACGCTCTGCGTGAGCGTCTCGTCCGGTTGTTCCCGGTGCTCGAGGGCATCGGCGTGGACCAGGCCTGGCACGGAATACTCGGTGTCTCCCGCAAATGGCTGCCCGCCGTCGGGCTCGACCGGGACACCGGGATCGCCTGGGCGGGAGGGTACGTCGGCGAGGGTGTCGCCGCGGCGAACCTCGCCGGGCGCACACTGCGCGACCTGCTGCTCGGCGAGGACACCGAGCTCACCCGCCTCCCGTGGGTCGCCCCGATCGGGCGCCAATGGGAGCCGGAGCCGCTGCGCTACATCGGGATCCACACCGTCAACTCGCTGCTCGTGAGCGCCGACCGGCGCGAGTCGCGGACGTCGCGGCCAGCGCCCGAGACGAAGCTCGCCCGGTTCATCTCCGGGCAGGACCTGTAGACAGGGCGCAGCCGCCGCGCCCGGTCAGGGCGCGCGCGGAGGACCGATGAGTGGCGTGTGCAGCGCGCGAATCCCGCGGCGACGGTTGTCCGCTCGTCCACGGTGACGCGTCGCGGTGCCGGCGGCGCACCGAGCACTGAGGCCAGCCGCACGGCGCCGCCCCGGCCAGCAGGTAGAGGACCGCTCCGGGTGCCGTCGGGGCGCGGTAGGAGAGCGTGAACGAGCCACCGCCGGCGGTCACCGTGCTCGCCAGCGCCGTCGGCGATGCCCCGCGCGCCGAGCCCGCCCTGTAGAGGGTGACACGCGCCGCGGCCAAGCCCGTCCCGGCCGAGGCGATCCGCCCACGCAACGTCGAGCGGCTCGGACCGTGCGCGCCGGCCGGGGTCAGCTGCAGCCCGAGCGCGACGAGCGCGGTCGCGAGGAGCACGGTGAGCCGGCGCGCTCCCCGATTAGCCGTCCGGACCGCCATGCCGGACCCCACCGGGCAAGCCTATCCGATCACGTTCTCACCGCTGTCCGGCCCCGGCGGTCAGAATGCGCCCGTGCCGACGCTCCGCGCCGGTCGATCGCCGCTCCGCCCACCGGTCCGCCGCGTGTCTGTCTGCCTCGTGCTCGTGGCGGTGGTGCTGCTCGGCGGGGCTCGCGTGTCCGGTGCGTCCGGTGCGGCCTCGGCGGCGACGCCGGGCCCGTATTTCCTCGCCCCGTTCGCCGTGCGCACCAACGGCTACACGTTCGGCCAGACCCCGTCCTGGACCCGAGACGGGCAGGTCCTCTCCCAGGAGCCCGACCGCTCAGGGCTGCTCCAGGTCTGGTGCTCGCGGCTCGACGGCCGGAACCGTCACTGTCTCACCTGCGGGCGGCTGCCCGGACCCAGCGGCTTCGCCGAGGAGCGCCCCGAGGCCGACTGGATCCTGTTCTGCTCCTACGGAGCGCAGCCCGTGCATCTCGGCAATCCGTGCCTCGGTGGCTACGGGGGCGACCTCTACGCGATGCGGCCGGACGGGTCACGGATCACTCGCCTGACCGCCGCCAGCGACCCCGGCCACGGCGCACGCTACGGCGCGGCGAGCGGCGTCCCCTACGACAACTACCACCCCTACTGGTCACCGGACGGGCGGCATCCCGTCTGGACGAGGACCGAGGCCTACCCGCTTGCGACGGGCGGCCAGCGGTGGGAGATCATGCTCGGCGACTTCCTCACCCCCCGCTACGGCCGCCCCCGGCTCGCCCACATCCCCGTCGTGGGCCCCGCGTTCGGGGTCTACGAGACGCAGCAGTGGGCACCCGACGGCAGTGGTTTCCTGTTCACCGCCTTCGGTCCGCGGCGCTCGCCGTTTCAGGCCACCGCGCCGGGTTGGATGCACCAGCAGCTCTACTTCATGCGGCTCTACGGCGCTGGCGCCTCACCCGCCCGCCCCCGGGTGACCCTGCTCAGCGACGACACCCCGGCCTACCAGGAACAGGCCGTGTTCACGCCGGACATGCGAGACGTCATCTTCATGACCAATCGCAACGCGGCCGTCGGATCGTGGTACGACCTCGTCATCGCCGCCGCGCAGCGCACCGGCTTCGACGCGCCGTGGCCCGGATCGGCCGGCACGGTTCAGTTCCTCGCCGACTTCTCCGATCCGAGCTTCCGCAGCGACCTGTTCATGCTCGACGTGCGCACGCACGATCTGCGCGAGCTCACCGACTTCCACAACGTCATCCCCGAGTTCAACTGGGATCGCGGCGATGTCCGGCTGCTGTGGTCGGGCATCGTCGGAGGCCGCAACTGGACCTTCGTGACCCGGGTCGGCAGCTTCCCGACGCTCCGGGTGGGCCGGCGTCTTGTCCCACGCCGAATCCCGGCTCCCGGGCTCTACGGGGCGCCGATCGACATGGCCCGCCTCGGCGCCCTCGCGCACTTCGCCGGAGATCCGGTGCTCGGCTCGATCGGCGGCGACCGCCCCACGCTGCCCGCGGTCGTCGGCACCTACTACGGGCTCTGGCTCGGTCAGCTCGCGCAGCTCAGCCGCGCGGCCGGGATCCAGATCAGTGCCCCGACGTTCCTTCTCGGCGGCGGTATCTGAGGCGGGCTTCACCCGGTTCGCATGATGCGCGGGTCGCCCGCAGTTGCGAGCATCGACACCACTATGAGCACTTCCCAGCCGACCGCACCCGGTCTCAGCGTGCACGACCCGGCCCGAGCCCAGCACATGCTCATGCTGGAGTTCGGCGACCGCGACGACTTCGACAACCCGCAACTCGAGTACCGGCGCCTGTTCTCCGAGCTGCTCGGCACGTTCATGCTCGTGCTCGTCGCAGCGGGCGGCGGGATCCTCCACGCCAAGGGCCAGATCAGCCTCGCGGCGGCGGTCGTCGCCCCGGGCCTGATGGTGATGGCGATCATCCTCTTCATGGGCGCGGTCTCCGGCGCCCATCTCAATCCCGTCGTGACGATGGCCTTCGGCCTGCGCCGCGACTTCCCCTGGCGCCGCGCCCTCGGCTACATCGTCGTCCAGCTCATCGGCGCCACGCTCGCGTGCCTGTTCCTGCTCGCGGTGTTCGGCAACGTCGAGCATCTGGGGGCGACACTACCCGGGCCGGGGTATCAGGACTGGCAGGCGCTGCTGATGGAGATCGCGCTCACCGCCACACTGGTCAGCGTCATCCTCGGGACGGCATCATCGGCTCAGAACGTGGGGACGATCGGGGCGCTCGGCGTCGGCGGCTACATCGCCCTCGCCGGCCTGTGGTCGGCCCCGGTGAGCGGCACCTCGATGAACCCCGCCCGCTCCTTCGGGCCCGCGCTGGTGAGCGGCGACTGGACGAGCTACTGGGTCTACGTCGTCGGGCCGCTCGTAGGGGCGCTGCTCGCGGTCGGCTTCGCGATGATCCTCCGGGGCCGCGGCGGCGGCTTCACTGCCCGGGCCGCCGGGTCCGGCAAACTCGACTGAGAATCGCCTGCCTGGGAGATGTCCCAGGCCTGGATCGAGGTATCTCCGAGGGATGCCCTGGGCGATTTTTGGTCCATAGGGCTAAAGATCTCCAAGCCAGTCCGGGGCGGAGGCGGTCGCGGGCCCAGCCGGCCGGCCCGTGGGGTCGCGCTGCCGGCCGCCGGATCCGGCAAGCTCGACTGAGAGTCGCCTGCCTGCCGGCGCCCTTACGCGGCGACCCCCTGCGCGACCGCGTTGTGGCTCGCGTGCTGGTGCAGCGCGCGCTCGTCCTCGTGCACGTCGGCCGGCTTCAGGTCGAACACGACGTGCTTGACCGTGCCGGTGAACGCGTAGGGGGCCTGGTCCTCGTAGTCGCGGTCGACGACGAGCCCGTTGTCGCGGCCGACGTCCATCCCGGCGTAGGAGGAGAAAGCGATCGGCACGGTGCGCGGCATGCGGCCCTCGCCGATCTGCCGGTCGCCGACCCACAGCGTCACCGCGCCACCGGAGCCCGGGGTGTTCGCGTCGGACTCGAACAGCATCTTCACCGTGATGTCGCCGCTCGGCAGCGGTTCGCTCGACACCTGCTTGTAGGTATCGACGCCGAGCAGCGAGTAGGTGTGGTGAAGCAGACCCTGGCCGTCGACCCAGAGCGCGAAGCCGCCGATGAAGTCGGCGTTGGCCACCAGCACCCCCTCGGCACCGCCGTCGGGCACGTGGAGCTCGGCTTCGATCGCGTATGAGCGACCGAAGATGCGCGGCACCATGCCGCGCTGGATGTTCTGGACGTCGCCGCTGAACGTGAACCGGGTCGTCGTCGGCAGCGGCGGAAGCAGCCCGTAGATGACCGACAGACCGCCCATCAGTGGGAGCACGTGGTTGCGCTCGGCCTCCCGCCAGAACAGCTCCTGGAGCTCGATGACCTTGTCCGGGCGCTCGGCCGCGAGGTTGTGGGCCTGGGAGAAGTCGTCGGGCAGGTAGTACAGCTCCCACGGCGCGTCGCGATCGGGATCCCAACCTGAGCCGGGGCCGAAGCGCTGGAGCGTCTCCGGCGAGAAATCCCACGGCAGGCGGTCCGGGCGCGAGGACGCCCACCAGCCGTCCTTGTAGATCCCCCGGTTTCCGCCGAACTCGAAGTACTGGACGGTGTGCCGCTCCGCGGCGCCGGGGTCGTCGATCGTGTAGAGGAAGCTCGTCCCGTCCATCGGCTCCTGGGCGATCCCGTCGACCATCGCGGGCGCCGGCAGCCCGACCGCCTCGAGCACGGTCGGGACGACGTCGATGCAGTGGGTGAACTGGCTGCGGAGGTCGCCGCCGGCCGGGATCCGCTTCGGCCAGGAGATGACCATCGGGTTGCGGGTGCCGCCGAGGTGACTCGACGTCTGCTTGCCGTACTGGAACGGGGTGTTGCCGGCGTGGGCCCAGGCGGCCGCGTAGTGCGGGGCCGTGTGGTCGCCTCCGAGCCCGTCGATGCCGCCGTACTGGTCGATCAGCGCGAGCTGCTGATCGGCGTCGAGGACGAGGGCGTTGAGGAACGTCATCTCGTTGAACGAGCCGGTGTCGGTGCCCTCCATGCTCGCGCCGTTGTCGCCCCAGATGTAGAGGACCAGGGTGTTGTCGAGGTCACCCATCTCCTCGACGGAGTCGAGCAGGCGCCCGACGTTCCAGTCGGCGTTCTCGGAGAAACCGGCATAGACCTCCATCTGCCGCGCGTAGAGCTGCTTCTGGGCGTCGGTGAGCGAGTCCCACGCCGGGAAGACGTCAGGGCGCTCGGTCAGCTCGGCCTCCGGCGGGACGACGCCGAGCTGCTTCTGGCGGGCGAAGATCTCCTCGCGGAGCGTATCCCAGCCCTGGTCGAACTGGCCCTTGTACTTATCCGCCCACTCCTTGCCGACGTGGTGCGGGGCATGGCTGCAGCCGGTCGAGTAGTACATCATCCACGGCTTCTCGGCGTCCTGAGCGCGGACGGCGTGCAGCCACTCGATCGCCTTGTCGGTGAGGTCGTCTGGGAAGTAGTAGAGCTCGCCGTCCTTGCCGGGCTGGACGCCGCGGGTCGTGCTGTCCTCGGTGATGACCGGGTCGTACTGGCCGGCCGCGCCGCTGAGGAAGCCCCAGAAGTGGTCGAAGCCCCAACCCTGCGGCCAGTTGTCGAACGGACCGGCGGCGCCCTGGACGTTGTCCGGAGTGAGGTGCCACTTGCCGAAGCCGCCGGTCACGTAGCCGTTCTCGCTGAGAATCCGCGGCAGTGCCGTGCACGACTTCGGCCGCACCGCGGTGTAGCCCGGGAACGGTCCCGGATATTCGGCGATCGAGCCGAAGCCGACCCGATGGTGGTTCCGGCCCGTGAGCAGCGCGGCGCGTGTCGGCGAGCAGAGCGCGGTGACGTGGAAGCGGTTGTAGGTCAGCCCGGCCTGCTGGACGCGGGTGAGGCTCGGCGTGGCGATCGGTCCCCCGAACGTGTCCGGGTTCCCGAAGCCGGCGTCGTCGATGAGGACGATGAGGACGTTCGGGGCGCCGTCGGGCGCCTTGGGGCCGGGGACGACCGTCCAGTCGGGAACGGAGGTCTCGAGCGTGTGGCCGACCGTGCCGCCGAAGCTCCGGTTGGGAATCGGGAGCGCCGTCCGGTCGGGGCTGAACTTGCCCATCGCCTCGGCGAGCGACTCCTGGAGCGCCCGGACGCCGCTCTTGTCGCTCTGCACGATCGAGAGGAGCAGCGCCCCGGCGAGCGCCTGCTCGACGTCGAGGCGCTCATCCTCGTCGAACACGGCGATGATCCCCGCCGACCCTGGCGGCAGGTTCTCGCCGATCTTGTCGTGGATGCCTTCCGCGACGCGCCTGTCGACGAACTTGCCGACGACGCCGCCGGCGACCGCGCCGACGGCGACGGAGGCGAGCAGCGGGGGAGAGAAGAGGCCGACGACGAGGCCGACCCCGCCGCCCCAGCCGGCACCCTTGCGGCCGAGGTGATCGCCGGTCTGTCGGACCGAGACGTTGCCGTCATGGTCGTGGGTGACGAGGATCACCCCCTCGATCTCGAGCGCTCCGTCCTTGACCTTGGCGACGAGCGACTCGAAGTCCGATGTCGCCGTGGCCATGTCCTGATAGCCGGCGACGAGGACGTCGGTCGGGGTGTCAGCCATGTCAGTTCCTTTCACGTTGATCCGCCTTTCAGTCAACGCGTCACCACCGGCCGCGTCGTCACCCGATGCGGGTGACGACGGCGACGCGCGGCCGCGTGCCATGCTCCCGGCCCGACGATCGACCACGAACAAGGAGGGCACCGGTGGCGGGAGAAGACCTCGGGACACTCGCGGCGCAGGCGTACATCTACGGCTTTCCCCTCGCGTTCAACCTCGAGGAGGTCGTGCGCATCCGCGACCACGGCCTCGGGATGGTGCCCGCCACCCCGTTCAACGAGTTCGGACACGCGACGCGCCTCGCCGGACCCGAGACGACGTTCGTGTCGGTCAACAACGACACCGTGTACTCGCTCGCCAACCTCGATGTCAGCGGTGGGCCGGTGAGGCTCGACGTGCCCGACACCGGGGGCCGCTACTACGTGCTTCAGTTCGTCGATGCCTGGACGAACAACTTCGCCTACGTTGGCCATCGGGCGACCGGCACCACCGCCGGGTCGTTCCTGCTCGTCGCGCCTGACTGGGCCGGGGACGAGCCTGGAGACGCTCGCGTGATCCGCCTGCCGACGAGCGTGGCGACGATCGTCGGGCGCTGGGCGGTCGACGGCGAGGAGGACCTTCCCGCGGTGCGCGAGCTTCAGGCCGGCCTGCGGCTCACTCCGACGGCGCTGGGACGGGGCCTGCCGAAGCTCGACCCCCGCGTACCCGAGGACCTCGAGTTCTACGAGCGGCTGCGCGCGTGGATGCTGGCCTTCCCGCCGGCGCAGCGCGACCGGTCACTGCAGATGCGCTTCGCCCCGCTCGGGCTGCTCGAGCCGGAGTCGCCCTACGTCGATCCCGACCCAGAGCTCGCAACCGCTCTGCGCGAGGGCCAGCGAGCGGCCGCCGAGCAGATGGAGGCGGCGCTCACGCAGGCCGGGGCTGCGCAGCAGAACGGCTGGCAGCTCACCTACCACGTGTTCGACTACAACCTCGACTTCTTCGAGGTCGGGGCGCTTGATGAGCCGCAATGGAAGCTCGCCGACGGGCCCGCGCGTTACATGCAGCGGGCGCTCGCAGCGCGGGCCGGTCTCTGGGGCAACCACGGGTACGAGGCCGCGTACGTCATGACCTACCTCGACGGTGTCGGCAACGCGCTCGAGGGTAACGGCCGCTACGAGTTGCGCTTCGCGACCGAGCCGCCCGTCCGGGCCTTCTGGTCGGTGACGATGTATGACGCGCCCGAGTTCTTCCTCGTTGCCAATCCGATCGATCGCTATTCGATCGGCGACCGCACGCGGGGCCTGCACCGAGACGCGGACGGCTCGCTGACCATCGTCATGCAGCACGAGGAGCCCGCCGAGCCCGAGCGGCGCGCCAACTGGCTGCCGACGCCGGCCGGACCGTTCCGGCCGCTGCTGCGCATGTACGAGCCGGACAGCGTGGTGTTCGACGGCGGCTTCGAGCTCCCGCCGATTCGTCGCACCGGCTAGATGGCCGCCCGGGACCGCCAGTGACGAAGACGACGGCCTCTCCCTCACCGACCGCGTCCGGCGGTCGACGGCGGTGGCTCGCGATGCCGTTCATCGCCCTCGGCGTGGCGATGATCATCGTCGACGCGACCATCGTCAACGTCGCGGTACCGACGATCATTCGCGAGCTTCACGTCACAGCGACGACCGCGGAGTGGACGAATTCGATCTACTCGCTGGTGTTCGCGAGTCTGCTCATCACGCTCGGACGCGTGGGGGACATGGTCGGGCGCCGCCGTCTGTTCCTGGTGGGGACGGTATGGTTTGTGGCCGCAAGCCTGGTCGCCGCGTCGGCCCAGAGCGGCGGGATGCTGATCTTCGGCCGTCTGCTGCAGGGCGTCGGCGGCGCCATGATCCTCCCCGCCACGCTGTCGACGGTGAACGCGATGTTCCGCGGGCGCGAGCGGGCCATCGCATTCGCGATCTGGGGCTCGACGATCGGCGGCATGGCGGCGATCGGGCCGTTCCTTGGCGGGCTCCTGACCACCGAGCTGTCGTGGCGGTGGGCGTTCCTGATCAATGTGCCGATCGGCATCGCGGTCGTCCTCGGGCTGCTGCTCGTCGTCCCGGAGACCTCCGACCGCGAGGTCCGGCGCGGGTTTGACCTCCCCGGCCAGGTGACGCTGATCATCGGCCTCTCGACACTCGTGTTCGGCCTGATCGAGGGCCAGACCTACGGCTGGTGGACGGCAACGAGGCGGCTCGCGCTGCTCGGCTGGCCGACGGGCTCGATCTCGCCGGTGACTGTCTCGTTCCTCGTCGCCGCCGCCTGCCTCATCGGCTTCGTCATCATCGAGCGCGCCCGCGCCCGGCACGGCAAGGTGGTCGTCGTCGACCTCGCACTGTTCTCGATCCCGAGCTTCCGCAAGGGCAACATCGCGGCCCTGATCGTCGCACTCGGCGAGTTCGGCATTCTGTTCGTGCTGCCGCTGTTCCTGCAGGGAGCTCTCGGGCTGAGCGCGCTGCAGACCGGTGCGGTGCTGATCCCGCTCGCCGGCGGCACGCTGATCGCCGGCGGGACCACGCCGCAGCTCGCTCCCAGACTCGGACCGCGCGGGGTCGTTCAACTCGGTCTCGCCCTCGAGACAATCGGCCTCGCGGGGCTCGGCGTCGTGCTCGACGCCGATGTCTCGGTGTGGCTGATCATTCCCTGGCTCGTCGCCTACGGCATCGGGGTCGGCTTCGCCACCGCCCAGCTCACGGGCCTGATCCTCACCGAGATTCCGGTCGCACAGAGCGGTCAGGGATCGGGGATTCAGAGCACCTTCCGCCAGGTCGGCTCGGCACTCGGCATCGCGATCCTCGGGGCGATTCTCGTGACCACGCTCGGATCGCGGCTGCGGAGCGAGCTGCGGCACATACCAGGTGTCCCGCCGGCGCGTCAGGCGGCGACCGTCGAGCTCGTCCGCGACAGCGGCGGGAGCGCGATCGTCGGGCTGCGCCAGCAGCCCGGCAGCGAGCAGGTCGTCGCGGCCTCAGCCCGCGCGCTTGCCGATGCGGCCCGGGCCGCGGCGTTCACGGGGGCGGCGTTCGTGCTGCTCGGTCTCGGCGCGACGCTGCGTCTGCCGAATCCGCGCGGGGAGCCGGAGGAAGAGGACGACGTTGGCGACGAGGACAGCGAGGATGACGTGCCGGCGCGCCGCGTTGCCGCGTGAACGTCAGCGATAGTCGGGAACCTCGGGGCGCTCCCAGTGGCGGCGAAGCCGGTCGAAGAGCTCCCAGTCCGGCCCGTCGCCGATCGGCTCCGGCGGCGGCTCCTCGGGCGGTCGCGGCCGCCAATGCCCATCGTCGTCATCCTCGTCGGTGCCGCCGTCCTTCCGCGGCGACCAGAACACCGAGTAACCGGCGACGAATCCGGCGAGGACCGTCATCGGCAGCGCGTCGATGGTTGGGATGCGGCCCATCAATCCGGCCAGCAGAACGGCGAGGCCGAGCAGCCCGACGGGCCACGTGATCCAGTTGTGCTTCGAGGCGAGCTGCCGCAGCGGCGCGACCTGGGCGATGATCGCCGCGGACACGAACGGCAGCGCGAGCAGGAACCAGGCCAGCGGGAACGACGCGAGCATCGGGCGAAGGTACCGGCGCGCCGTTCACCCGCCATCCGGTCGCTATGCGGATCGTCGGGGGCGCAAACTACCCATGCGCCCCCGGGAAGCCGCCCCGCCCGCGGAGGACCGCCCGAGGGTGCTGCCCAGACCAACTCATGCAAATACGGCCACCGCAGCGCCCCACCCGCCGACGCCGCCGATCGGGCTCGGTTGATGTCCTGAGTCAGTCCCCCCGCGCGCGGAACACCGAGACGATGGCAATCACGAAGTAGAGGAACACCGCTCCGCGGGGTGCGAACACGGCCAGGACGGTCGCGAAGGCGTAGAAGCCGATGTTCGGGCGCGAGGCGCGCGTGACGGCGACCACCTCCTCCTCGGTCACGTCGGGGTTGAGCAGCTCCGTGTGCTGGGTGGCGGCGCTCCACAGCGCCGCGAAGAGGAGCGAGATGACGAGCAGCGAACTGCCGTAGAAGATGACGGCGGTGCGCTCGGCGTGGGCATCGCGGACGGCCTCGGTCATGAGCCGGGTGGGGAAGGGGAGAAACGCGACGGCCATGAGCAGCAGCAGGTTGAGGCGCATGATGCGCGTGTTGGCGTGGCGCAGGCGCCGGAAGATCGAGTGGTGGGTGAGCCACACCCCGCCGATGGTGAGGAAGCTCGTCACGTAGCCGAGATAATCCGGCCAGGCGTGCAGGATCGCGCTCGAGAGGTGGGTGAGCTCGCTCTTGGGGATGTTGATGTCGAGGACGAGCAGGGTGATGGCGATCGCAAACACGCCATCGCTGAACGTCTCGGTCCTCGCCGTGTCCCAGTACTTGGCCGCGGCGTTCGAGGAGGGTGCGGGGTCCACGGCCGCGAACGCTATCGCCGGCGGTCCCGGGATCCCGCGCTCGCCGGCGAAACGCCCGTCGGGACGCGCGTTTCGCCGGTCGCCGAGTCAGCGGCGATGGGGGAGGGCGATGAAGCCGTCCGGGAGCTGGACGAGGACGCCGCGCTCGATGCCGGCCTTGAGGGCCGCCTCGTATGTCCCCTGGCTCCACGCGTCGGCGTGGACCCGGCGGGCGAGGTCGTCGCTGCGGAGCATCCCGAACTTGGCCAGCTCGTCGGTGAGCAGGCGCACCTCGGCGTCCAGCACGGCACCGGCGTGGGATTCGTGGGACTCGCTCATCGCCGCTTGGGTTCGTGTGGCAGCGCTCGTCGAGAGCCGCTGCTAGCCGGACTTCTCGGCCTCGTGGAGCTGGGCGGCGAGGGCGTCGGCGCTCGCGTCGACCTCCTGGGAGACGAACCGGTTGACCGCCTTGATGTTGGCGGCGACCTGGTCGGCCATGTTCGTCGCGTAGACGACGATCAGGCCCGCCTGGCCCTGCTCGAGCACCGTTCCGAGCTCCTTGAGGTCCTCGTCCTCGAGCCCACCCTTCATGTGACCGGTGACCGCGCCGAGGGCCGCTCCGGCGCCGCCTCCGAAGGCGAGGCCGCCGAGCAGGCCGATGCCAGGCAGGATCGCGCACGCGGCGCCGACCGCCAGGCCCCACCCGAGGCCGTGCACCGCGCCGTGCCGAGTGGGCTCCTCGTGCTTCTTGACGACCGAGATCTTGCCCTCCTCGTCGCGGGCGACGACGGCGGCGTCGAAGTCGTGGGAGGTCTCGATCTCGTGATAGAGGGCCTTGATCGCCTCGTAGTCGGCCTCGGCCTCCGCGACGCTGTCGTAGGACGCAGCAAGGACGAACAGGGTGTCGGGTTCAGCCATGGTTGTCTCCTGAGCGTTGAGAGTGGTGATCACGATGCTGGCAGCGGCCCGGTCGGTGGTCGTCACCCCGATCGGGTGACACGCCGGGCCGCCCGTCACGCGTGTGCCCGGCGCTACGTCGTGGCGAGGACGGGGGCCCGCCGAACCGCCGTGTAGGCCTCGACGTCGAAGCGGCGCGTCCAGCGCTCGTACCTGGCCGCCGTCGAGGGCCAGATCGCCGACGCCTCGCCGGACTTGTCGAGGTACCAGCTGTCGCACCCACCGGTCATCCACACGGTGTGGCTCAGCATCTCGTGCACGCACTGGGCGTAGGCCTCCTGGGCGTCCTCGGTGACGTCGACGCTGCTCAGGCCGAGCGCCTCCATCGTGGCGAGCGCCTCGATCGCGTAGTGGACGCCGGATTCGATTTGCTGGATCTGCGAGGTGTGGCCGGTGCCGGTGCCGATGCTGCTGATCCGGAACAGGTTGGGGAAGCCGGCCGTCGTCGCGCCCCGGTACGCGCGCGGGCGGTCGCCCCAGGCCTCGGCGAGCGAGCGCCCGCGAGCGTGCAGCCGGGTGGCGAAAGGCGGGTCCGTCACCCGGAAGCCGGTGGCGAGCACGATCGAGTCGGCCGCGTGCTCGACCCCCTCGGCGGTGACCACCGAGCGCTCGCGGACCTCGGCGATCGGCGCGGTCTCGACGGTCACGTTGCGCTGGCACAGGGCGGGATACCAGGTGCTGGTGATGAGAATGCGCTTGCAGCCGATCTCGAACCGGGGGTGCAGCTTCGCCCGCAGCGCCGGATCGGCGATCTCACGCCGCAGGTAGGCGAGCGCGTAGGCCTGGGCGACGCGGCGCAGCCGGCGACTGTGCATGATCCGGTGAAGGACGACGTCGCGGAACACCGTCTGCTCGGTCCGCAGCGCGCGCTGGAGCATGGGGAAACGGCGCAGCAGCCGCCGTTCCCGCGCAGAGATGTCGCGGTCGGCGCGAGGGAGCACCCAGCCGGGTGTGCGCTGGAAGATCGTCATCGACGCGACCTTCGGCTGGATCGCCGGGACGATCTGGATGGCCGAAGCTCCGGTGCCGATCACCGCGACGCGCTCGCCGGCGAGGTCGTGTCCGTGGTCCCAACGGGCGGAGTGGAAGATCGTCCCCGTGAACGTCTCGAGCCCGGGGATGCCGGGCACCGAGGGCTCGGAGAGGATGCCGCTGCCGTCGATGATCGCGTCGGCGGTGAGGGTGAGCGTGCTCGTGCGGATCTGCCAGCGCTGGCGGGCGTCGTTCCACGAGGCGTCGAGGACCTCCTCGCCGAATGCCGTCACGGCGTCCATTCCGAGATCGCGGGCGACGTCGCGCATGTACTCCCAGATCTGCTCTCCGCTGGAGAACGTCCGCCGCCACTCCGGGTTCGGTGCAAACGACAGCGAGTAGAGATGCGAGGGGACGTCGCAGGCCAGCCCCGGATAGGTGTTGTCCCGCCACGTCCCGCCCACCCCGGCGGCGCGCTCGAGGACGAGGAAGCTCTCGATGCCCGCCTCGCGCAGCGCGTGCACGGCGGCCAGCCCGGTGAAGCCGGCGCCGATGATCGCGACGCGGACGTGGCGGGGATCGCTGCCGTTCTGCGACGGGGATGGCGGCCGGGCCGCGGTCGTGCTCACAGTGATCTGCTCCTCGGTCGTGCGCCCGCCCCGCCGCAGCATAGACCGCAGAGCGGGGTGGCACCGGCGATCTGGTGTGATTTCCCCCGAAACGGATGATGCCGGGCGGGTTGACATATCTATCCTCCATGAGACCTTCAAGTCCGGAGAGGGAGGGTTTAGATGGGCCAGGCCTCATATCAGACGATCCGGCTCGGTCGGGGCAAGCACCGCTCACCTGAGGAGGGCGCGTGCGTGATGGAGCTTGCCTCGATGCTCGGTGGTGAGCCGTTCAGCGATCACCCGCAGTCAGCGTGTCCGGTCATCGGCTCGTTCCTGCGGTCCTACAACGATTCACTCGATGACGATCGCCGCCAGGACCTGTACGCCTACGCTTCGTCGGTCGTCGGCAGTCGCGCCTCGGAGGAGATCCAGCGGGCCCGCGCCGAGCGGCTGCTCGCCTGGATCAGGCAGCTTCACGCGCGGCGATGGACGCGGCTGCTGCTCCCGGGTCGGGTGCGGGCACTCGCGCCGAAGCCGCTCGACGACATGCTCGGTCCCCACATCGTGCGGGCGCTCGGCGGACCGACCGATCGCACGCACGCCGAGGCGCTCGCCGTGCTCGACGAGCTGCTCGCCGTGGGCGCCGCGCCGGCGCCGGTTTCCGCGCTCATGTCATCGGCCGCTCGTCGCGCGGCGGCGCGGACGCACGAGCGATAGCGCCGCGGGCGCGGTGCGCATCGGCCGGGACGCTCTCCATCGCGGGCCGCAGGCCCTGGGCATGAGACTCGTACCAGCTCGCGTAGCGGCGGGACAACGGCGCGGCCGAGAGCCCGTGCAGCAGCACGGAGAGGCCGATCGTGAGATACGTCGAGAGGAGGATCGCGTCGACACCGGGCAGGTGGGCCTCCTCGACGACGATCACCGCGAACACGATCGAGGCGAGTCCGCGGGGCCCGAACCAGCCCAGGAACCCGACGGTCCGCCAGCGGGCGCCACTGCCGATCATCGCGATCGCCACCGGCAGCATCCGCACGATCGTCAGGCTGAGCACGGCGTAGAGCGCGATCTGCCAGGTGATGTGCTCGAGGGCGGGGCCGAGGAGTACGGCGCCGAAGATGAGCAGCGTCACCCCGCCGAGGAGGCCGCCGAGCTCCTCGCTCAGCCGGGAGGCCGCGTCTGACTCATCGCCGACGAGCCCGCCGAACAGGGCGCCGGCGAGAAAGGCGGCGATGAACCCCGAGCCGCCCAGGCCGGCGGCCACCCAGTAGGCGAGCGCGGCGCCGGCCACCGGCACGATCTGGAGCCACGCGCCGCTCATCAGCCCGCGGCGGTAGAAGATCACGACGGTGAGGGCGGCGACGCCCCCCGCGGCGGCGCCCGCGGCGATCCCATAGCCGATCTCCTCGGCGACGATGCGGAAGGCGTGCGTGCTCGACTCGGCGTGATCGGAGACGTCGGCGGCGGCGAGGGCGATGAGCAGCAGCGGCACGCAGATCCCGTCGTTGAGCCCGCTCTCGACATTGAGGCCCTGCCGGATCCGCGAGGGCAGGCGCGGCTCGGTGACCACGGCTTGGCCGAGCGCGGCATCGGTCGGCGCGAGCATCACCGCCAGCACGACCGCCTCGGGGAAGCTGAGCGCGCCGAAGAGGACGAGGGCGAGGCCGGTTCCGGCGATGATCGTGAACGGTAGCCCGATCCCGAGCAGGCGCAGCGGGACGCTGTACTCGCGCTTGAGCGCCCGCAGCTTGATCCGCGACGCGTCGGAGAAGAGGACGACCGCGAGCGTCGCCTCGGCGAGGGTGCGCACGGGAGTGCTCGTCGGGCTCACGGTGATCTCGCCGATGACGAGCGGGCCGACGAGCAGGCCGATGAGGACGAACGCCATCGCCGGCGTTGCCGAGGTCCCGACGAGTCGGCGCGAGATCGATGCGACGGCGAGCAACGACCCGGCGACGATGGCGAGCTCCCAGTTCACGCCCTCAGCTTCCCCGGCCGCCGACCGGGCCGCGTCACCCACATCGGAGGATGCCGCCCGGCCGACGACCCGGCAGGCTCCGCGGACAATGAGCGACGTCATCCTCCTGTCGCTGACCGCGTCGCTCAATCCGACGCTCGTCGCGGCCACCACGGTGATGCTGCTGCTGCCGCATCCCTCGAAGCTGATGTTCGGCTACCTGGCGGGCGCGTATCTGACCAGCATCACGCTCGGTCTGATCATCGTCTTCTCGCTGTCGGACTCGAGCGCGACGAACACGACCGAGAACACGATTAGCCCGTGGGTGGACATTGGTCTCGGTGCGATCTTCCTCGCCATCGCCTTCGTTCTCTACACGGGGCGCGCCCAGCGGATCCGCGAGCGCCGGCGGGCGAAGAAGGGGGAGAAGCCGGACAAGGGCCCTCCGCGCTGGCAGCGCGAGCTGAGCAAGGGCTCGGCGCGGACGACGTTCGTCGTCGGGGCGATGCTGACGCTTCCCGGCGCCTCCTATCTCGCCGGACTCCACGACATCCACAAGCTGCACGAGTCGACGACGGTCACCGTGCTGCTCGTCATCGGCTTCAACCTCGTGATGATGTGGATGCTCGAGGTTCCGGCGGTCAGCTTCATCATCTGGCCGGAGGCGACGCCGCGGGTGATCGAGCGGACGAAGGCCTGGGTGAGCCGTCATTCGCACGTGTTCGCCGTGCGCGGCTGCGCCGCCGTCGGCGTGCTGCTCGTGATCAAGGGCATCGTCGGCCTGACGTAGCAGCGCCCGCCGTCGACGCGCGGGTCTACACGGGCGCGAAGGCGAGGAAGTGCGAGGCCCAGGGGTCGAGCGCGACATACAGCCCGTCGCCGGTCATCTCGTCGCCGCCGCGGGTGAACCGGGCGTCGCTGAGCCGGTCGCTCAGCGACCAGTCGCGGCCGCCGAGGTCGCTCCACGGCAGATGGATCCGGGCCTCCGCCGGCGCGTCGGCGTAGTTGACGACGACGAGGCTGCGCGCCTGCGGGGTCGACCAGCAATACGCGATCAGCTGCGCGGCGGAGTCGTTGTCCGGCCAGCCGGTAGCGTCGCACAGCCGCCAGTCGCCCTCGCGCAGTCCGGCATCGGCGATCGCGCGCAGCAGGCGCGTGTAGAAGGCATGGAGATCGGCGTCATCGGCGTCCTCGGGACCGCGTTGGAGGAACACCGGGATGTGGACCCGGCGCCCCTCGAGCTGGCCGTCGTAGTAGAGCCGGGCGCCTTCGAGCGTCGACATCAACACGGCCGCCGCCCGGGCCTGGGCGGGCGCGAAGGTCGCGGCTGCGCGCGGCTCGTCGTGGTTCTCGATGAAGCGGATCAGCTTCTCCTGGTAGTCCCGATCGGCCTGCAGATGCCCGCGGACCGACGCGGCCGGGCCGGCGACGAGCCGGTCGTAGAGCCGCTTGTCGTAGCAGAGGTCAAAGCCCTGCTGTTGGAGCGTCCACTCCATGTCCCAGTAGGCCTCGGCCATGAACAGCAGCTCTGGGTGCACCGCCCGGACGCGGCCGATCAGCTCTGGCCAGTAGTCAGCCTGCGGCGCCGCTCCTGCCCGCTCGCCCCATGTGCGCGTGAACACGTCGTTGGTCATCAGCATCGCCATGTCGCAGCGCAGCCCGTCGCACTGCCCACCGACGGTGATGAGCGTGGCCGCGACGTCATCACGCAGCTGGGGGGAGAACGCGTTGAGCTGCACGACGTCCCCCCACGGGGCGAAGTACGGGTCACGGCCGTTGGCGAAGATCCCGCCTGCGGTGCGGATGAACGCCTCGGGATGCTCCTCGAGCTCCTGTGAGCTGCCGGCAAGGAAGCACTCGGGGTGGGTGGTGATCCATGGGTGATCGGGCGCGACATGGTTGGGGACGTAGTCGAGGATCAGCCCGAGGCCGCGGGCCGCGAGTGCCGCTCGCGCCGCGGCCAGCCCGTCGGTGCCTCCGAAGCGCTCGTCGACGACATAGTCCCGCACGCAGTAGGGAGAGCCGATGACGTCCTCGGGGCGAAGATCGGGCAGCGCGGCGCGGTTGGCCTGATCGGTGCCCGGGTCGTGCAGAGCGATCTCCATGCCGACCGGGCTGCGCTCCCACACGCCCATCAACCAGACCGCGTCGGCGGGCAGCGCCGCGATCGCGTCCCAGCGCTCGGCCGGCACCTCGGCGAGCGTCAGCGCCGCTCCGCGGTCACGACCGAGCCCCTCGAGCCAGACGGCGGTGTCGATTTCGTAGACGGTCGGCCGCGGCGGCAGGCGCATGGCCCAGATCAGCGCGCGGGCGTCGGGCTCGTGCCGGGCGTCGCGCCCGCGCCCGGCGTCGCGGCCGCCTTGGGCGGGGCGATCGGGAGATGCTCGCCGAGCATGAACAGGTTCGCGGCCAGCCCGGTCCAGCCGGTCTGGTGGCTGGCGCCGATGCCCGCGCCGTTGTCGCCGTGGAAGTACTCGTGGAACATGAGCAGGTCGTGCCAGTGGGGGTCGGACTGGAACTTCTCCATTCCGCCGAACACCGGCCGGCGCCCCTGCTCGTCGTTGGTGAAGATGCTCGCGAGGCGCCCCGCGATCTCGTCGGCCACCTCGAGCAGGTTGAGCTCGTGTCCCGAGCCCGTCGGGCACTCGATCGTGAATCGGTCTCCGTAGTAGCGGTGGAGCTGGGTGAGGCCGCGGAGGATGATGAAGTTCATCGGGAACCACACCGGGCCGCGCCAGTTCGAGTTGCCGCCGAACATCCCGGTGTCGGACTCGGCGGGCAGGTAGCGCACCTCGTCGTGGCCGCCCTGCCAGTCGAACTCGACCGGATCGTCGAGATGGCGGCGGGAGATCGCCCGAATGCCGTGGGGCGAGAGGAACTCGTCCTCGTCGAGCATGACGGTCAGGATCCGGCGCACGCGCTCCTCGTCGACGAGCGAGATGATCCGCCGGCCCTCGGGACTCGGCTCGGCGCGGACGATCTGCGTGGGGAGCGCGTCCGCGAATCGGGCCAGGCCCGTCTGGAGTCGCTCGAGGAAGCCGGGATGCCGATCGAGCATCGTCCCGTCGAACACGGTCGCCGCACACAGGGGGAGCAGCCCGACGAGCGAGCGCACCTTGAGCTCGACCGTGCCGCCGTCGGGCCAGCGAAGGACGTCGTAGTAGAAGCCGTCGTGCTCATCCCACAGCGAGCCGCCCCCAGGTGGGTTCATGGCCACGGCGATCCACATGAAGTGGGCGATGAACTTGAAGGCCATGTCGACGTACGCCTCGTCCTCCTTGGCCAGCTCGACGGCCATCTGGAGCATCCACTGGCAGTACAGGGCCATCCAGGCGGTGCCGTCGGCCTGCTCGAGGCTGCCGCCGCCGGGCAGCGGGGCGGAGCGATCGAAGATCCCGATGTTGTCGAGGCCGAGGAAGCCACCCTGGAAGAGATTGCGATCGTCGGGATCCTTGCGGTTCACCCACCACGTGAAGTTGGTCAGCAGGCGGTGGAAGACGCGCTCAAGGAACGCCCGGTCACCCTGCCCGCGGATCTCGGCTTCGCGCTCGTAGACGTAGAGCGCCGCCCACGCGGTGACCGGGGGATTGACATCGCTGAAGTTCCACTCGTAGGCCGGGATCTGCCCATTGGGGTGCATGTAGCGCGTGAGCAGCAGCAACTCGACCTGATGCTTGGCGAAGTCGACGTCGACGAGCGCCAGCGGACCACAGTGGAAGGCGAGGTCCCAGGCGGCGAACCACGGGTACTCCCACTTGTCGGGCATCGAGATCACGTCGCCGGCCAGCACGTGGAACCACGGCACGTTGCGCAAAGGGCTCGAGGGCGCGTTCGGATCCCAGGGGTTGACTCCGTGCTCGTGCAGCCAGCGGTGGACGTCGTATTCGTAGTACTGCTTGCCCCACAGCATTCCGGCGAGCGCCTGGCGCATGACGAGCGTCTCGTCGGCGTCAAGGGTGTCCGGGATGACCGTCGCGTAGAACTCATCCGCCTCTCGGCGGCGGACGTCGAAGGTCTCCGTGAAGGTCGCCCCGAGGGCGTCGGTGGGCGCGACGTCCGGGCCGCTGAGCCGGACGCGCATGGTGGCGGTGGCGCCGGCCGCGAGCTCGAGCCGGTGGTGGGCCGCGGCCTTGGTCCCCGTGCCGGCGGGGTTGACCGCGCCGGTGACGCCCGCGACGACGTGATCGTTGATCCCGTCCTTGACGAACGGTGACGCGTTCTCGCCGCCGAACAGCCGCGCATTGTTCGTCTCGTTCTCGCAGAACAGGAGCTCGGCTGAGCCGTCGACGCGGAGCGTCCAGTCGCCAAGCTCGGCGTGGGCGGCGCTCACGGTGGCGACGCCGTCCTGCGCCGCCGCCGCGGTCAGGCTCGGCTTGGCCGCGTTCGGTCCCCACGACCACGTGTTGCGGAACCACAACGTCGGCAGCAGATGCAGGGTCGCGGCCTCCGGTCCGCGGTTGACCGCGGTGATGAGCATGAGGATGTCGTCGTGGTCGGCCTTGGCGTACTCGACGGTCACGTCGAAGTAGCGATCCTCGTCGAAGACGCCGGTATCGAGCAGCTCGTACTCGAAGTCGTGCTTGCCCCGGGCGCCGTTGGTGGCGACGAGGTCCTCGTAGGGAAAGGCCCGCTGCGGATACTTGTAGTGGCAGCGAAGATAGGAGTGCGTGGGGGTGCTGTCGAGGTAGAACCAGTACTCCTTGACGTCCTCGCCGTGGTTGCCCTGACTGTTGGTGAGGCCGAACATCCGCTCCTTGAGGATCGGGTCGGCGCCGTTCCAGAGCGCGAGGGCAAGGCACAGCCTCTGGCCGTCGTCGCACATCCCGGCGATCCCGTCCTCGCCCCAGCGGTAGGCCCGCGACCGCGCCTGATCGTGGGTGAAGTAGTCCCACGCGTCGCCGCCCGCGCTGTAGTCCTCGCGGACCGTGCCCCACTGGCGCTCGCTGAGGTAGGGACCCCACGACTTCCAGGGCGCCTCCCCGCTGCGCGCCTGCTCGAGCCGACGGTGTTCAGGGGTGTCCCACACAGCGCTGGAGTCTTGACCACGCGACGCGGGCGCGCAATCGTGCCCGCACCCCTTTTGGCGTCGCGCACGTGCGCACTGCGGGCGTCTGCGCGGGGGCGGCGGCGGTCCCCCGGCCTACGGGCGCGAATCCTCGCTGGCGGCGGTGAGCTGCGCGACCGGGCTGCGCCGGCTGGCGGCCACGAAGCGGTCGTATTGGCGGCGCACGTCCTCGCGGTCGGCGGGCTCGGGGATCGACTCCTCGCTGGCACGGAGGATCATGTCGGCCTGGCCGCGGAGCAGCTCGCGCTGAGCGGGGGTCGTCGTGTGCTCGACGATCTTGGCGAGCGCGTCGAGCTGCCGGATGAGGATGGCGGGCATCCCGCGGCCGGCCTGGCGGATCTTCTCGAAGGCGCGCTCGATCAGCCGCGTGTAGCTGAGATGGGCGTTGATCACGCGGACGAAGCCGTGGCTGTCGCGATACACCGGCGCGGGGTGCCAATGGCTGGTGATCCGGCACAGGCTCGCTCCGAGCCAGTCGATGCACGTGATCGCGGTGAACGTGTCGTTGACCGCGGGGGAGAGCGCGCGGATCGCGATCTCGACGAGCTGGTCGACGGCGAAGGCGAGGTCCTGCGCGAGCGTCCGGCTCGACCCGGTGATGTGCGCGCGGCGGAGCGCGTCGCCGATCGATGCGGCGGCGTCCGGCGGCCAGACCTCCGCGACGGGATGGCCGCGCACGAGGAAGTGACCGGGCCGATGGAGCAGACGGATGACCGCCCCCTTCTCGGCGGCCAGCGAGGTGAGCGTCTGGTGGCGGACGTATTGCAGGTAGCCGCTCGACGGCGCGGGGATCGTGCCGCCGCCCTCCTGCATGCGGCGCAGGAGCTCCGGGACCGATGGGCCCGCCTCGAGCGTGCCCACCGGACCGATCGTCTGGGCGTCGATCGCCCGCGAGAGGTCATGGGCGATCGTCGCGATCACATGGGGCAGCTGGATCGTGATGGCGATGTGATGGATGAAGTAGATGAGCACGCCCATCGAGAGGGCGACGAGCCCGACCGACAGGGTCACCGACAGATGGGGGACGAACTCGGTGCCGTGGCTGCCGGGACCGATCGAGATGAGGACGAGCGCCGCGTACACGAACGTGGCCACGAACGTGCCGAGCGTGAGCTGGGTGCCTCGGTCGCGGATGAAGTTGCGCAACATCCGAGGGCCGAACTGGGTCGAGGCCAGCGTCAGCGTGACGATCGTGATCGAGAACACCACCCCGACGACGGTGATGACCGCCGCGGCGAGCGTCGTGAGGATCTGCCGGGCGGAATCCGCGGTCCCGAACACCACCCAGCTCGGCAGCGTCAGGCTGCCGTCGTACGCGGCCTTGTCGATCGCGTGGGTGAGTGCGAAGAGCACGATCGCGCCCACCACCTCGAGCGTGGGAACGACCCACAGGTTGGTGCGCAACGCTTCGCGCTGCCACTCGGAGCCGAGGGGGAGCGAGAACATCGGCCGGGTTGTGCGTCGGGAGGGCATCGCGATCTCGCAGCGGGGCAGGATGCCGACCAGACTTCCCGGCTCACCTACCGGGATCGTAACGTCCGCGGCGTCGCCGTCAGGGCCGCGGCGATAGCGCGTCAGGCGGGCGCGACGACCTCCGCGCACACCGCGCCGGCGTCGTGCGCGATCGGCGCAGCGAGCGGAACCGTCGGCAGCATCGCGTCGAGCAGGCTGAACGCGGAGCGCTCGAGGGTACGCAGCGTCGGCGCAAGGGTCGTCCGTGCGCCGGCGCGCACGGCCGCCCGGCCACCGCCGGGCCGGGCACCGCGGGCGATGATCGCGGCCGCGTCGCCGGCGATGTCACGGGTGATCGCCCGCGCCCGGTCGCCGGCGATGTCCCCGACGGCAACCCGCGCCGCCGCCCAGGCGGCCGCGCCGGCGGAGCCCCAGGCCGCCTCGCGGGCCGCGGCCCGTCCGGCTGCCCACGGCGTCCAAGCCGCCGCGCGCGCGGGGCCGAGCGCCATCGACCAGGCCGCGTGGGTGTCGCGGCGCGCGCGCCGGAGGGCATCGAGCGCGCGGGCCAGCGAGGGGCTGTCATCGACGACGGCCAGGTCGCGGAGCACGCCGGCGTCTGCTGTCATCCCGGCGGCGGCGAGCCAGCAGGGCGTGTAGGTGCGGATCAGCCAGTCGAGGGCAAGCCACGAGCGCTCGTCGTCGAGGCCGTCCTGCGCCGTGCCGATCGTGCGTCCGAGGTAAGGCCGCAGGCGCTGACGCGGGGCGTCCTCGAGGCTGTCGTTGAGGGTGGTGCAGAACGCGCGGAGCACCGGGCTCACGCACGCCGGGTCGTCGCTGTGCGGTTCGCCGGCCATATAGCTGACCCATTCCATCGCGCAGCGGCCCTCCTCGGCGGTGCGGTGCGTCCCGTAGGCAAGCCTGTAATCGCTGCTCATCTTCCCTCCTGTGATCCGCGACAGTGGGATTGTTGGCGGCGCCGTGGGCGAAGTCAAGGCGCGAGGGCTCCGCTACGTTCCTGCCGGTGGACGGCCCGGCGAGACGGATCATCACCACGCCACCGGCGGCCGTCGTCGCGCTGCTGGGCTTCGTGCTGCTCTTCGGCCTCGGCGTGGCCGCCGGCGAGCTCCTGGCGCTCGTCGAGGGGCGCGACGGATCGACGGGCGTGGACCGCTCGATCACGATCTGGGCGGTCGCCCACCGCACCGACGCTCTCACCACGCTGGCGCGCGGGCTCTCGACCGTGGGCAGCCAGGCGGTGCTCGTGCCGGTGACCGCCGTCGTCGCCGGGCTGCTCCTCGTGCGGCGACGGTTCGCGCTCGCCGGGGCGCTGATCGTCGCCTGGGGCGGCGCGCTCGGCCTCTACACCCTCGTCAAGCTGATCGTCGGCCGCCACCGTCCGCCGGAGGTCCTCTGGCTCGCACATGCCACGAGCTCGTCGTTTCCCTCCGGGCACGCCACCCAGTCGCTGGCCACCTACGCCGCGCTGCTGCTCGTGGCCGTCGTCTCGTGGCCGCGGCTGCGGGGGGCCGGGCGAGCGCTCGTCGCCGTTCTCGTCGCGGTGCTCGTCGTGGGTATCGGCTGCTCCCGCGTGTACCTCGGCGTGCACTGGGCCACCGACGTCCTCGGCGGCTGGCTGCTCGCCGTCGGGTGGCTGGCGATCGTCGCGTGGATCCGGGACGCGCTGACGGCTACAGCCCGATCAGCCCAACCCCACCAAGGACCGCGAGGGCCCCGCCGACGAACGTGAGGAGGCCGGCGAGCACGACCGGCCAGCGCCGCTGGAGCCAGGCCCCGCCCTTCTCCAGCCACGGCTCGGCGGCCTCACCGGCGAACAACAGGGCGACGATGATGCCGAGCATCGGCAGGACGAAGGCGACGTTGTAGAGCGCGATCAGCAGGATCTCCTCCGGCACGCTCGCCGGCGACGCGACGACGGCGGCGATCACCGCGAGATAGGGCGCGGCGGTCGGGAACTCGACGACGGCGATCGTCGCCCCGGCGATCAGCGCCGAGCCGCTGCTCCCGCTGCGACCGGGGAGCTCGCGGCGCGCGAGGCGGCGACGTCCGAGCCAGAGCGCGACGGCCATGGCAACGAGCACGACGCCGGCCGCGAGCTCGAGGATGTGCCGCACGGTGCTGTGTGGATGCGGCACGAGCCCGACGAGCAGCCGTCCGGGCCCGATCGTCAGCACGAGGCCGAGGACGAAGTTGACGGCGAACACCCCGAGGGTGAACTGCGCGACGCGCCAGGCCCGTCCCCGGCCGGTGGCCAGATACAGGGCAGGTCCGACGGTGGTCGGGTTGAGCGAATCGGCCAGGCCGACCGAGAGGACGAGGCCGATTCTCCGCAGCATCGTCAGGCGCGGCGGAAGGCTCGCACCGCGAGCGGCACGAACACGAGCAGCAGGCCGCACAGCCAGGCCAGCGTGCCGAGCGCCGGTCCGAGCGCGTGCCCGTGTCCGATCGTCAGGGCGCGGGCGGCGTTGACGACGAGCGTCACCGGGTTGACATTGGCGAACGCCTGCACGACGCCCGGCATGTGCGCGGTCGGCACGAACGCCGAGGAGGCGAAGACGAGCGGGAACACCCAGATGAAGCCGACCGACTGGGCGGTCTCCGGGTTGCGGACCGAGATCCCGATGAACGCGCTGATCCAGGAGAAGACGTAGGCGAACGCGAGCACGAGCGCGAACGCGAGGACCACCTGCCAGGCCGGTTGCGTCGGGCGGAAGCCGACCGCGATACCGATGAGGAGCATCACGAGCAGGGTGACGAGGTTGGTGAGGAGATCGGCGCCTGTGCGCCCGATCAGCACGGCCGAGCGCGCGATCGGCAGCGAGCGGAGGCGGTCGACGACGCCCGCGCTCATGTCCTCGGTCAGTCCAAGCCCGGTGGTGAGCGAGCCGAAGATCGCGGTCATGACGATGATGCCCGGCAGGAGGTAGTCGACGTAGCTGATCCGACCGGTGTCGATCGCGCCGCCGAACACGTAGCGGAAGAGCAGCACGAAGATGACCGGCTGGACGAACAGGTAGATGACGAACATCGGCCGGCGGGCGATCTTGCGAAGCTGGCGGGTGGCCATCACCCGGCTGTCGGCGAGCGTCTCGCCGAGGGTGAGACGCGTGGCTTCGCCCAGGGGGGTGGCGGCGGTGGTGGTCATGCAGCCTCCTTGATCGTCGCAGCCTCGGTCGCCGGGTCGGCCGGCGGGCGCCCGGTGAGGGAGAGGAAGACGTCGTCGAGGCTCGGCTGATGGAGCTCGATCGACTCGATCGGCACGCCGTCGGCGTCGAGCCGGCGCAGCGCCTCCGCCGAGGCCCTCGGGTCGGCGACGGCGAGCCGGAGCTCGCGCACATCGTGGCGCCGAGCCACACCGCCGTCGGTGGCCTGCGGGTGAGGTTGCTCACCCGCGGTCAGCGACGCGAGGGCGGCGGTCGCGGCGGGACCGTCGGAGGGGTCGGCGATCCGGACGATGAGCACGTGGCCGCCGACGCTCGCCTTGAGCTCGGCGGGCGTGCCCTCCGCGGCGATTCGGCCGCGGTCGACGACCGCGATCCGCTGGGTGAGGCGGTCGGCCTCGTCGAGGTACTGAGTGGTGAGTAGGACGGTCGTGCCCTCACGCCGCAGGTCGTCGACGATGCTCCACAGCTCCAGGCGCGAGCGCGGATCGAGACCGGTCGTCGGCTCGTCGAGCAGGACGAGCGGTGGGCGGCCGATCAGGCCGGCGGCGAGGTCGAGCCGGCGGCGCATGCCCCCGGAGTAGGTCACCGCACGCCGGTCGGCGACGTCGCCCAGCCCGAAGCGCTCGAGCAACCCGGCCGCCCGCCGGCGCGCCTCCGGCCCCCCGAGCCGGTACAGCCGGCCGATCATCTCGACATTCTCCCGGCCGGTGAGCTCGCCGTCGACGGCTGCGAACTGGCCTGCGAGCCCGATCCGCCGGCGCACGGCCAGCGGCTGCTCGACGACGTCATACCCAAGGACGCGGGCCCGGCCGGCGCTCGGCGCCAGCAGCGTGGCGAGGATCCGCACGAGCGTCGTCTTCCCGGCACCGTTGGGACCGAGCAGCCCGAACACCGTGCCTGCCTGTACGCGCAGGTCGAGCCCGTCGAGGGCGACGACCTCACCGAAGGACCGCGTCAGCCCCTCGACCTCGACCGCTGTTGTCCCCGCCATCCGTCTACCTCCCGTGTTCTCGCTTGTATTCCTGCCACTCGTCCCACAGCACCGGCATGCGCGCCTGCCACCAGGCGTAGAACGCGTCGAGCTCCTCGAGGCGCTGTCGCCGGATCGCCGGGGCGTCGGCGAGCGCCTCGAGCCCCTGCGCGATCAGCGCGCGCGCCGCATCTGCACCCTGGTCACGAATCTGGTCATCCCACGCTCCGGGCCGGATCCGGAACCGGTCGGCCCGCTCGCCGCGGATGTGAAGCCGGTCGACCAACCGGGCGCGGACGAGCAGCCCGGTCGCGGACGAGATCGAGCCCTTGCTCGCGTCGAGCGCCTCGGCGAGGTCGGCCGCGGTCTGCTCGGGTGGATCGCATACGAGCAGCCAGGCGAGGACCCGGCCGGTCATCGGGGGCACGCCGTAGGACCGAGCCGCCCAGGCTGCAATCGCGTCGATGAAGCTCCAGAGTTTCTCGTCCATGCGATTCAGATATTACTGAACTTTCAGGACATTGTGTGAATATCGTTTGTCGGGCGACCCACGACGCGGGGCTGGCGGCCGTCGGACATTGACGCGATTCAGGCCGCGGTCGTCGGGGTAGACGAACCGGCGTCTTCGAAGGTGGGAGGAGAAACCGTGCGCTGGAACCGTGTTGTCATGCTCATGGTCGCGACGATGCTGCTCGGCACCGCCGTGGCCGAGGCCGCGACCCCGGAGATCTCGACGAGCAACCGGCTCCAGGACCGCCGCGAGGTGGCAGCCGGGCAGCGGTCCTATGTCGAGGGCTTCCAGGACGGGCGGTTCTACGCCAACGGCTGGCACATCGACGGCGAGATGGGTGGCGTCTGGGCGCCGCCGCTCAAGCTCGTCGACGGCGTGTGGTTCGGGGTCGGGGATGCCTGGGTCGGCCCCGCGATGCGTTTCTCCAGCGGCTGGGGCTACACGCGGTTCACCCTGCCCGGCACCGGTGGGCTGTCGCTCCAGCGCACGGACTTCGCACCCGACGGGCAGCGCGCGGTGCTGTTCGGCCTGCGGTTGAGCAATCCGGGGCCGACGAAGACGGTCACGGTCAAGGTCGACGCGCACTCCGAACTGATCGGCGCGTATCCCTGGGGCTTCAGCGGCGTGGTCCCCAACGCGAGCGCGAACCTCCCCGACCACGGCGCCTACGACGGCGATGCGCTCGTGTTCACCGACGACGGCTCGGTCGGTGACGGCGCCCCGGTGCACCACTACGCGGCTCTCGTCGCCTCCAACCGGACGCCGGAGTCCGGGGTGGCGGCCGCGAGCGGCGGGGCATTCCGCGGCCCGCAGCCCGGCACGGTGTGCCCGGCTTCGGACAGCACGTCGTTGCCGAGCGCGTGCGACGACGGCCCGTTCGGTCGCGGCACCGGCGGCGAGCTGCGCTACCGCGTGACCGTGTCCGCACACGGCACGAGCACCCTGTGGATCGCCGTGGCCGGCTCGGACGGCGGGCTCACCGCCGCGCGCCATGAGCTCGCCGGCGCGCTGGCGAATCCCGCCGCCGAGCTCCGAGCGAAGATCGCCTCGCGCGTGGCCGTGGCCCGCGACACCCAGGTCTCGCTACCGGGCGACCGCCTGCTGCAGCATGCGATCGAGTGGGGCAAGCAGAACCTCGCCGACCTCACCCAGACCGCCTCCGGGCTCCAGATCCGCTGGACGAACCAGGGCACTCAGTTTCCGCCGTCGCTCGGGACGGTCGCGCACGCCCGCTGGTTCGCCGCCGGATTCCCCGATTACCCGTGGATCTTCGCGACCGACGGTGAGTACACCGCGTTCGCCGCCGTCGCGCTCGGTCAGTTCCAGACGATCGAGGACCACCTCCGTGCGCTGCGCGACATCTCCGACATCCTCAACCACCGCTCGGGGATCGTCGTGCACGAGACCGTGTCCGACGGCTCGGTGTACTTCGGCCACGACAGCCAGTCGGTCGGGTCCGGCGGCACGTCGACAAACGACTTCAACACCGACGAGACGGTCAAGTTCCCGAGCGCGGTGGCGCTCGTCTGGCGGTGGACCGGGGATAACCACTTCCGCGACGAGATGTACGACTTCACGAAACGCAACATGCTGGTGATCGACCATCGCTACGACGTCGACCACGACGGCTGGCCCGAGGGCTCGGGCAACGTCGAGCGGCCCGGGATGGGCCCAGAGAAGCTCGACAACGGCGTCTACTACATGCGCGGTCTCTACGACCTCGCCGACATGGCGCGCTCCGAGCACGACCTCGCGACCGCGACCTGGGCGACGAACCTCGCCGACCGGCTGCGGCGGCAGTTCGAGGCGACGTGGTGGGACCCCTCGGCGCAGCAGTACGCCGACTCTCTCGTCGACCCGGGCAACGTCCAGTCCTTCCAGAAGCACTGGATCGGTCAGGTGCCGATGGAGGCCGAGCTGACGATCGGCGATCAGGCCTTCCCCGGCGTGGCCAGCCACGCGCACGGTGTCACGGCGCTCGCCGGGCGCGAGAACGCGTGCTTCAGCGGTGAGCGTCCGGGCAACCTTGGCCTGTTCCACACCGGGTGTGGAGGCGGCGCCGACGGGAAGGGCGACTTCGAGATCTTCTCGCTGACCACCTCGATCCAAGCGGTCGGCGAGGGCAACTACGGCCGCCTCGGCCCGGGGCAGCAGCGCCGCTACACCGACGCCAACGCCGAGACGATGTTCTCCGAGCCCGCGACGGGTGGAACGCCTGACGAGCAGCCCGGCGCGATGCCCGAGATCTTCCCCTCGACGCCGTCGGGCAATGCCGCCGCCGGCGTGCCGCCGAACATCGAGCGGTGCTGGACGTGTCGCTCGAGCGTCATGCAGGCGTGGGGCAACTACGGCACGGTCTGGTCGGTCGTGCACCAGCAGCTCGGCGTGCGTCCCTTCCTCGGCGACGGCGCATTGGAGATCGTGCCACAGGTCCCGTCCGGTCAGCCGAGCGTCGCGGGCACGAACATCCGGCTCGGCGCCGGCGCGGTCGACGTGTTCGCCTCGCGCGCCGGTGCTCGGTACGTGACGCGTCTGCGGCTCCACGGCCTGCACGTGCGCTCGCTCCAGATCGGGCAGACGCTGCCGGCCGGAGCCCGGCCGGTCAGCGTCTGGGTCGACGGCCGCCGCGCGCGGAGCGTCGGCCTCCGGGAGACCAATCGCGGTCTCGAGGTGACGGCGCCCGTGCGCGGCAGCGGGAGCGTGAGCCACACCCTGCTCGTCGTGACCTGAGCGGTCAGTGCGTCCGCTGAGTGAGGTCGTAGAGCGTCTGTCCGCCGATCGTCACCTTGGCGAAGTGCGCCTGCACCCAGGTGGTGATGCTCGAGCTGCCGCCGCCCGACGGGCCGCCACCCCCGCTCGAGGCGAGGTAGTAGTGGATCGCGTGCGCGCTGATGTAGCGCTCGAAGTGGCGTCGCAGGACGTGAAGCACCAGGTAGGAAACCGGCGCCCGCCCGGGCGATACGGCCCCGGGCGGGCGCGTTGGGACCGGACTGCTAGCTGACGCCGGCGGTGGCGAGGTGCTCGGTCGGAGCGCTCGTCGACTTGTGCGCGTCGAGCACGACCTTGAGCGCGTGGGTGTTGGCCGCGTCGGCGAACGTGTCGTACGCGGCCATCGTGTCGCCGAGCGCGAACCGGTGCGTGGCGAATAGCGACGGATCGAGCCGGCCGGTCTCGATCAGCCGCATCAGCTGCGGGATGCTGTGGGTGTCGACCAACCCGGTGGTGATGGTCACGTCCCGGATCCACAGCTTCTCGAGGTGGAGCGTGGCCGGCTTGCCGTGCACGCCGATGTTGGCCACGTGCCCGCCGGGACGGATGAGCTCGGTCGCGAGCTCGAACGTCTCCGGAACACCGACCGCCTCGAAGGCCGCGTCGGCCCCAAGTCCGCTGGTCATCTCCATGATCTGGGCGATCGGGTCCTCCCGACCGTTGTTGATCGTCACGTCGGCGCCGAACCGCGTGGCGCTCTCCAGGCGGCTGTCGGCGAGGTCGATCGCGACGATCTTGCCCGGCGAGTGGAGCCTGGCGGTGAGAATCGCGGCCAGCCCGATCGGCCCGGCCCCGACGATCGCGATGACGTCGCCCGGGGAGACGACGCCGTTGAGCACGCCGACCTCATATGACGTCGGCAGGATGTCGGCGAGGAACAGCACCTGCTCGTCGGTGAGCTCGCCGGGCACCTTGTACACGGATGTGTCGGCGAACGGGACGCGGGCGTACTCGGCCTGTAGCCCGTTGATGAGATGGCCGAAGATCCAGCCACCGCCACCGAGGCACTGGCCGTAGCGGCCCTCCTTGCAGAACCGGCAACGGCCGCAGGAGCTGACGCACGACATCAGTACGCGGTCGCCGGCGGACACCGTGCTGACCGCGGCGCCCACCTCCTCGATCGTGCCTACCGCCTCGTGCCCGAGGACCGTGCCCGGAGTCGTCTCCGGCACATCGCCCTTGAGGATGTGCAGGTCGGTCCCGCAGATCGTCGAGGTGTCGACGCGGACGATCACGTCCGTCGGCTCGAGGATCCGCGGATCCTCGACCGCGTCCCAGCCGCGCTCACCGGGTCCGTGGTAGACGAGAGCTTTCATTGCCACTCCTCCTATCTCTGCCAGACGCGTGTCGTCGTGCGGAGCGCGCGGCCCGGGATCCGTGACTCGGCCCGGCAGTTGGACGCTTGAACCTCCCGTCCGTGGTGACAGCCGAGGCTAGGCCCGCTCTCCTGGACTCACATCAGCAGGGCCCCTGACGCGGATCCGTAGTAGACCACACGAGCGGCCACCATCGTGGTTTCACCCACATCGGGTGATGCACCGCACGCCTGCGTGCTCAGAATCTCCGGCGGCGGTCTTCTCCAACGCGAATCTAGGACGGGGCATGGCAACAGCAGAGCAGACTCCTGCGCGCGCGAGCGCGGCCGAGGAGCAGGCCCGCGAGGCGGCCGCAGACGTGTTCGTCGTCTTCGGCATCACCGGCGACCTCGCCAAGGTGATGACCTTTCACTCGCTCTACCGGCTCGAGCGGCGCGGCCTGCTGAGTTGCCCGATCGTCGGAGTCGCGGTCAATGACTGGTCGTTGCAGGATCTCCGTGACCATGCCCGCGCCGCGATCGAGGCCTGTGGCGAGCAGATCGACGACGCCGTGTTCGAGCGCTTCGCCGATCGCCTGTCGTACGTGAGCGGAGACTTCGGCGACGCGGCGACGTACGCGCGGGTGAAGGCGGCGATGGGGGACGTCCACAGCCCGGTGTTCTACCTCGAGATCCCGCCTTTCCTGTTCGGGCCGGTGATCAAGCAACTCTCCGACGCCGGCCTGACCCGCGCGGCGCGCGTGGTGGTCGAGAAGCCGTTCGGACACGACCTCGCGTCAGCCCGCGAGCTCGCCGCCGAGATCCACCACTACATCGACGAGTCGCAGCTGTACCGGATCGACCACTTCCTCGGGAAGATGGGCCTGTCGGAGATCCTGTACCTGCGGTTCGCCAACGTGACGTTCGATCCGATCTGGAACCGCAACTACGTCGCCTCGGTGCAGATCACGATGGCCGAGAGCTTCGGGGTCGAGGACCGCGGGCACTTCTACGACCCGGTCGGGGCGCTGCGCGATGTCGTCGTCAACCACCTCATGCAGGTGGTCGCCGCCGCGACGATGGAGCCGCCGGCGGCGGGCGATGCCAACACGCTCAAGAACGCGCAGTTCTCGGTGTTCCGGGCGATGCGGGAGTGCGATCCGGCTCACTACGTCCGCGGACAGTACGAGGGCTACCGCTCGATCGACGGTGTCGCCTCCGACTCGACGACCGAGACGTACGCAGCCATGCGGATCGAGGTCGACAACCTGCGCTGGTCCGGCGTGCCGTTCTTCATCCGCACCGGCAAGTGCCTGCCGATCACTCAGACCGAGATCCGGGTCGTCTTCCACCGTCCGCCGCGCCTGGGCTTCCACGGCTGGGACCGCCTGCCCGAGCCGGCTCAGATCGTCGTCAAGATGGACCCCTCGACCGGGATCCGGCTGCTCACCGAGGCCCAGCGCCACGAGCAGGTCGAGCCCGAGCAGATCGAACTCGACATGGAGTTCGCCCAGGAGGGCGGCGAGGGACCGACGCCGTACGAGGTGCTCCTCCACGCCGCGATGATCGGAGACAGTCGACGTTTCACCCGTCAGGACAACGTCGAGCAGTGCTGGCGCGTGATGCAGCCGTTGCTCGACAACCCACCTCCCGTGCATCCCTACGCCAAGGGGTCGTGGGGGCCGGAGGCCGCCAACGAGCTCGTCGCCGGCCACGGCCGCTGGCATCACCCGTGGGTGCCGCAATGAGCGAGGCCTACGACATCATCGTGATCGGCAGCGGCGCCGGTGGCGGCACGCTCGTCCATCAGCTCGCGCCGTCGCGCAAGCGCATCCTGCTGCTTGAGCGTGGCGGCTGGCTCCCGCGTGAGCCGCAGAACTGGCTCGCCGAGGACGTCTTCATCGACGGCCGCTACACGACCGCGGACACGTGGTACGACGCTGACGACTCCCCGTTCCAGCCTCAGGTCCACTACTACGTCGGCGGCGCGACGAAGCTCTACGGCGCCGCGCTCTATCGGTTGCGCAAGGAGGACTTCGGCGAGCTGCGCCACCACGACGGGATCTCGCCCGCGTGGCCGATCAGTTACGAGGAGATGGATCCGTACTACACCCGCGCCGAGCACCACTATCAGGTGCACGGCGCGCGAGGTGAAGACCCGACCGAGCCGCCGGCGAGCGCCCCCTATCCGTTCCCGGCCGTCTCGCACGAGCCGCGGATCCAGAAGCTCTCCGACGACCTGGCCAAGTCCGGGCTGCACCCGTTTCACGCCCCCTGCGGCGTGCTCCTCGACGAGGGCAACATGCCGTTCAGCCGGTGCGTGCGCTGCCAGGATTGCGACGGCTTCCCATGTCTCGTGCACGCGAAATCCGACGCGGAGGTCCTGAGCGTCCGCCCGGCCATCGAGCACCCGAACGTGACACTGCTCATCGGTGCCGAGGCGCAGCGCCTTCAGACCAACGAGGCCGGCACCGCCGTCACCGGCGTCGTCGTCGAGCGCGGCGGGGAGACCGAGACCTACACCGCGGACATCGTCGTCGTCTCCTGCGGCGCCGCGAACAGCGCCAAGCTGCTGCTCGCCTCGGCGACCGACCAGCACCCGCAGGGCCTCGCCAACGGCTCTGATCAGGTCGGCCGCAACTACATGTTCCACAACAGCCAGGCGGTGCTCGCGCTCTCCCGCGAGGAGAACCCAACGGTGTTCCAGAAGACGCTCGGGGTCAACGACTTCTACTTCCGCGGCCCGGACTTCGACTTCCCGCTCGGCAACATCCAGATGGTCGGCAAGTCGCAAGCCCCGATGTTCCGCGGCGAGAAGCCGGGGGAGACGCGGTTCGCCCCCGAGTGGACGCTCACGGACGTCGCGCGTCACGCGGTCGATTTCTGGCTCTCGACCGAGGATCTGCCGCTGGCGGGCAACCGCGTCACGCTCGCGTCCGACGGCAACGTCAAGATCAGCTACACGGCGAGCAATGACGAGGCAAAGAAGCGGCTGTATCACCAGCTCAAGTCGATGCTGCGCGACCTCGACATGCACGACGGTCACCTGTTGCCGCATCACGCCTACTTGAAGAACGAGATCCCCGTGGCCGGCGTCGCCCACCAGGCGGGCACGTGCCGGTTCGGGGCCGACCCGGCGAGCTCGGTGCTCAACACCGACTGCCGCGCGCACGAGCTCGACAACCTGTACGTCGTCGACACGAGCTTCTTCCCGAGCATCGGCGCGGTCAACCCGGCGCTGACGGCGATGGCCAACGCGCACCGCGTCAGCGATCACCTCTACGAGCGACTCGGCGTCCAGCGCCCCGGGCCGGAGCCGGTCCAGGCCTGATGGCGAACGATCTCGCCCGCTGGCAGTTCGCGACGACGAGCGTCTACCACTTCCTGTTCGTCCCGGTGACGATCGGACTCGCCTTCCTTGTGGCGATCCTCCAGACCGTGTGGTACCGGACCGACGACCCCGAGTACAAGCGGATGACGCGCTTCTTCGGGACGCTACTGCTGATCAACGTGGCGATCGGCGTGGTCACCGGCCTCGTGCAGGAATTCGAGTTCGGGATGAACTGGTCGACCTACTCGCGCTTCGTCGGCGGCGTGTTCGGCGCGCCCCTGGCGATGGAGGGGCTCATCGCCTTCTTCCTCGAGTCGACCTTCCTCGGTCTCTGGCTGTTCGGCTGGAACCGGCTGCCCAAGCGAGTGCACCTGGCGACGATCTGGGCGGTGTCGATCGGCTCGCTGCTCTCGGCGATGTTCATCCTCATCGCCAACTCGTGGATGCAGCATCCGGTCGGGTACAAGCTGAACAGCAGCGGTCAGCCGGTGCTCAACAACGTCTGGGCGCTGTTCGTCAACCCGACGTTCGTCTGGGGTTACGCCCATGTCGTGCTCGCCTCGCTGATCACCGGCTCGCTGGTCATGCTCGCCGTGTCGGCCTGGTACCTGCGCAAGAACAGCCACGTCGCGACCTTCCACCGCACGGCCAAGGTCGCGTTGATCGTGCTGATCCCGACGATCGTCATTCAGCTCTCGGTCGGCAACCAGCTCGGGGTGATCGAGAACCACTACCAGCCGATGAAGATCGCCGCGGCCGAGGCGCAGTGGAACAGCTGCAAGCCGTGCTCGTTCTCCGCCTTCCAGATCGGCGGCGGCGCGAACGACAAGACGCCAACCCAGATCCTCGAGATCCCGCACCTGTTGTCGGTGCTCGCCACCGGCACCTGGAACGGGCCGGTGACCGGCCTCAACCAGCTCCAGGCCCAGTACCAGGCCAAGTACGGGCCCGGCAACTACGTGCCCGACGTGTTCATCCAGTACTGGTCGATGCGGGTGATGGCCTATCTCGGGACGCTCGTCCTGCTGCTCGCGCTGTGGGGCGGCTGGCTGCTCCAGCGCGGCAAGCTCGCGAGCTCGAAGCTGTTCCTCACCCTGTCGATCTGGGCGGTGATCACGCCGTTCCTGATGAACACGGCCGGCTGGCTGCTGACGGAGTCAGGCCGCCAGCCGTGGATCGTCCAGGGCCTCCAGAAGACGGTCACCGCGAGCTCGCCGTCGGTGAGCGCGACCGAGATCTGGATCAGCCTGATCGTGCTCATCCTCGCCTACGTTGTGCTCGGCGCCGCCGACGCGGTGCTGATGCTGCGCTACTCGCGACGGGGGCTCGCGCACACCGACGAGGAGATCGAAAGCTCCGAGCAGCCGAGCGGCGGGGGCGTCCCCGCCCTGACCTACTGATTCGATGCAGCTTCACACCATCTGGTTCATCATCATCGCGATCTTGTGGATCGGGTTCTTCGTGCTCGAGGGATTCGACTTCGGGGTCGGCATGCTCCACCCTTGGGTCGGCGGCGACGAGGAGGGGCGCCGCACGGTCATCAACACCATCGGCCCGTGGTGGGACGGCAACGAGGTCTGGCTGATCGTCGCCGGCGCGGCGCTGTTCGCCGCCTTCCCGGGCTGGTACGCGACGATGTTCTCTGCGCTCTACCTCGCGCTCCTCGTCGTGCTCGTCGCCCTCTTCGCCCGCGGGGTGTCCTTCGAGTACCGCGGCAAGCGCGAAAGCGAGCGCTGGCGCTCGGGCTGGACGTGGGCGCTCACGGTGGGCAGCGCGCTCATCCCGCTGCTCGTCGGGGTCGGCCTCGGCGACCTGCTCAACGGCCTGCCGATCAACGCCCAGCACGAGTTCACCGGCAATTTCTTCAACCTGCTCACCGGCTACGGGCTGATGACCGGGGTGACGCTCCTTGTCCTCTGCCTGCTGCACGGCGCCACGTTCCTCGCGCTGCGCACGACCGGCGAGATCCGCGAGCGCGCCCGGCGGCTGGCCGGTGTGGTCGGGCTCATCGCGGTCATCGTCAACGTCGCCTGGGTGGTGTGGACGCTCGTCGTGATCGGCGGCGGGACGGTGCCGGAGCCGACCCAGATCTTCGGGCTCCTCGCTGTCATCTTCGCCTGGCGGCTCGCGGCCACCGCTCACGACGGGTGGGCGTTCGCGTCCTCGGCGTTCGCCATCGCCGCGGCAATCGGCCAGCTGTTCATCGCCCTGTATCCCAACGTGATGATCTCGAGCACGAGTGCCGCCTACAACCTCACGGTCAACAACAGCGCCTCCGGCCACTACGCGCTCGTCGTGATGACCGTCGTCGCCGTCATCTTCTTCCCGATCGTGCTGCTCTATCAGGGCTGGTCGTTCTACGTCTTCCGCCGTCGTGTCGGCGCGCTGCCGGACACGAGCCCGGCGCCGTCCGAGGCACCGGCCGCGCCTGCCGGCGGCGGCGCCCCCGTCGCGAACTAGCGTCGTCGTGCGCGCCCTGGACCCGCGCCTGGTTCGCAACACGAGGTCCGTCCGGCCGCTGCTCGCCGTCGACACCGCCCTCGGGGTGCTCGCCGCGATCGCCGTGCTGCTCCAGGCCTGGATGCTCGCCGCGGTCGTGGCCCGCGCCTTTCACGGTGCGCCGCTCGCCGTACTGTGGCCACAGGTCGCGCTGTTGGCGGTGGCCTTCGCGGTCCGGGGCGCATGCGCGTGGGGCATGGAGCTCGCCGGCCGGCGGGCTGCCTTCAGCGTCCTCTCCGAGCTGCGCCTGGCCCTCGCCGAGAAGCGCCTGCGCGAGGATCCCGCCGCGATCGACGGGGTCGCCGCGGCTGAGATCGCCGCCGTCGCCGTGCAGGGGGTCGAGGGACTCGAGGGCTACTTCGCCCGCTACCTGCCGCAGGTCGTGCTCGCCTGCGTCGTGCCGGTGATCGTCATCGCCGGCGCGGCGACGGCCGACCTCGAGGCGGCGCTGATCATGTTCGTCACGCTCCCGCTCGTCCCAGTGTTCATGTGGCTCATCGGGCGCTACACCGAACAGCGCACCCAGGAGCGCTGGGAGGCTCTCCGTTGGCTCGCCAGCCACTTCCTCGACCTCGTCCGGGGGCTACCGACGCTGCGGGCCTTCGGGCAGGCCGACGCCCAGGGCGCGACGATCGGCGTCGTCGGCGAGCGCTACCGCGCGACGACGATGGAGACCCTCCGCGTCAGCTTCCTCTCCGGCTCGGTGCTCGAGCTCGCCGCGACGCTCGGGGTTGCGCTCGTCGCCGTCTCGGCCGGCGTCCGGCTCGACGACGGCGGGCTCGGCCTCCAGGCCGGGCTCACGGTGCTGCTGCTCGCGCCCGAGCTCTACCTGCCCTTCCGCCGCCTCGGCGCCGAGTATCACGCGACTGCCGACGGGCTCGCCGTCGCCGAGCGCATGTTCGCGTTGCTCGATGCGCGGGCGGTGGCCGAGCCCGGCGGCACACAGCGGCCGCCGGATCCCGCGGCGGTACCGGTCAGGCTCGCCGGGGTGTCGTTCAGCTATCCGTCGCGGTCACGCGGCGTCCTGCGCGAGCTCGAGCTCGAGCTCGCGCCGGGCGAGACGGTCGCGCTCGTCGGCGAAAGCGGGGCGGGCAAGAGCACGGTGACCGCGCTCCTGCTCGGCCTGCTGCGGCCGCAGATCGGGTCGATCATGCTCGGCGACGTTGCGCTCGCCGACTGCCGGGTCGACGCGTGGCGCGAGCACGTCGCGTGGGTGCCGCAGCATCCGAGCCTGCAGCGCGGGACGGTCGCCGACAACATTCGGATCGGGGTCCCCGGCGCGTCCGACCGCGAGGTGGCCCGCGCCGCCGCACTCGCCGGCGCCGACAGCTTCGTCGACGCGCTGGCGGCCGGTTACGGGACGGTCATCGGGGAGGGTGGCCGGTCGCTGTCCCCGGGCGAGACCCGCCGGATCGGACTCGCCCGGGCGTTCCTGAAGGACGCCCCGCTCGTCATCCTCGACGAGCCGACCGCGGACCTCGATCCGCGCAGCGTCGAGCTCGTCTCCGACGCAGTTGAGCGGCTCCAGCGCGGTCGCACGATGCTGATCGTCGCCCACCGCCCGGAGCTCATCCGGCACGCGCACCGCATCGTGCGCCTGCGTGATGGCGCGGCCGTTCCCGACGAGATCCCCGAGGCGGCATGACGGCGACGTTGCGCTCGCTGCTCGCGCTGGCGCCGCCGCCGCGGATGCGGCTCGCCACCGCCACCGTGCTCGGCGCGCTCACCGTGCTGTTCGGGGTCGGGCTGATGGCCACGGCCGGGTACCTCGTCGCCCGGGCCGCCGAGCGGCCCGCGGTCCTGTCCCTCGAGGTCGTGATCGTCGGGGTGCGGTTCTTCGGTCTTGGACGGCCGGTCGTGCGCTACCTCGAGCGGCTCTCCTCGCATGACGTCGCCCTGCGGATGCTGACCCGGGTGCGGACGCAGTTCTACGCACGGATCGTGCCCCTCGCCCCGGCCGAGCTCTCGACCTTCCGCCAGGGAGATCTGCTCTCCCGCATGGTCGCCGACGTGGACGCGCTCCAGAACCTCACCCTCCGCGGGCTCGAGCCGCCGCTCATCGCCGTCCTCGCCGGCGCGGTGTCCGTCGGCGTCATGGCGGCGGTCCTTCCGGCGGCCGGGATCGCGCTCGCCGTCGGCCTGCTCGTCGCGGGGATCGCCGTCCCGGCGCTGAGCGGCGGGCTCGCCGCACGCTCCGGCCGCCGTCAGGCCGCCGCCCGTGGCGAGCTGTCGGCCGAACTTATCGAGCTGCTCGGCGGCGCACCTGAGCTCGTCACCTTCGGCGCCGGCGATGCGGCGCTCCGCCGCCTCCGCGAGGCCGACACCGGGCTCGTCGCTCTCGGCCGCCGGGACGCGTCGGCCGCGGGGCTCGCCGACGGGCTCGGGACGCTCATCACCGGGCTCACCGTCTGCGCCGTGCTGGCCCTCGCCGTCTCCGCGTCGCACGCCGGCACGCTCGACCGCGTCCTCGTGGCGATGCTCACCCTGCTCGCGCTCGCGGCGTTCGAGGCCGTCACGCCGCTCGCCGCGTCGGCACGTGAGCTCGCGGCAACGCTCGCGGCCGGTCGCCGCATCCTCGAGCTCACCGACCGTCGCGCCGCGATCGCCGATCCACCGGCACCGCGCCCGGCCCCGGCGTGGCCGTTCGCCCTCGCGCTCGAGGACGTTCGCGCGCGCTATCCGGGCCAGGATCGCCCGGCGCTCGACGGGTTCACGTTGCGGCTCGACCCGGGCGAGCGGGTGGCGCTGGTCGGTCCGAGCGGGGCGGGCAAGACGACGGTGACGAACCTGCTGCTGCGGTTCCTCGACCCGGAGGCGGGACGGCTGACTCTCGCCGGTCACGACCTCCGCGACTACCGCCTGACGGACGTCCGCCGGGCCGTTGCCGTCGCCGGCCAGACCGCGCACCTGTTCTCGACGAGCATCCGGGACAACCTGCGGCTCGGCCGGCCGAACGCGACCGAGGCGGAGATCGAGGATGCGTTGCGTCGCGCGCAGATCCTCGACTGGGTGCGGGAGCTCCCCGACGGCCTCGAGACGCAGGTCGGCGAGCTCGGTCACGAGCTCTCCGGTGGTCAGCGCCAGCGGATCGTGCTCGCGCGGGCGCTGCTCGCCGACGCGCCGGTCCTGATCCTCGACGAGCCCACCGCGCACCTTGATCCTCCAACCGCGACCGAGCTCGTCGCCGACGTCTTCGCCGCCGCCGAGGACCGCACGGTGCTCCTCATCTCGCATCGCACCGAGGGGCTCGAACTCGTCGACCGGGTGGTCACCGTGGGGAGCGAGCGGTGACCGGGATCGACGTCGGCGCGGCGGAGTTCCGCGCCCTGTTCGAGCGGCTCAAGCGCTGGGGGGAGTGGGGCGAGGGCGACGAGCGCGGTGCCCTGCACCTCATCACCCCCGCGCGGGTCGCCGCGGCGTCCGTGCTCGCCCGTGACGGCGTGACCGTCTCGCTGAGCCTCCCGCTCAACACCCATCCCGGGAAGCACAACCCCAAGCCCGCCGATCACCACATGACCAACCTCGGCGCCGGGCCGGGGCCGACGCACTTCCTCATGGACTACGTCGGCGTCGACTACCACCACGACGGGCACTCGCACATCGACGCGCTGTGTCATGTGAGCTATCAGGGAATGCTGTACAACGGTCGCCCCGAAGGGACGGTGAGCGACGACGGGGCAGCGGCGAATTCGATCGAGGTCCTGCGCAACGGCCTCGTCGGCCGGGGCGTGCTGCTCGATATCCCGCGGCTGCGCGGCGGTGCATGGCTCGAGCCCGGCGAGCACATCTTCCGTGAGGATCTCGAGGCGGCCGAGCGCGCCCAGGGCGTGAGCGTCGCCGCCGGCGACATCCTCCTCGTCCGCACCGGGCATGCCCGGCGGCTCGCCGAGCTCGGCCCCTGGAACACCGAAGTGGCCAAGGCGGGGCTCCATCCCATGGCGATGCCGTTCATGGCCGATCGCGGCGTTGCCGCGCTCGGCTCGGACGGCAACAGCGACACGGCACCGAGCAGCACCGAGGGCGTCGGCTTCCCGATCCACGTGCTCGCGATCAACGCGATGGGGATCCACCTGCTCGACTACCTCCAGTTCGAGGACCTGCGCGCCGTCTGCGAGCGCACCGGGCGCTGGGACTTCCTGCTCGTCGCGGCCCCGCTGCGGATCGTCCGCGGAACGGGCTCGCCGCTGAACCCGATCGCGATCTTCTAGACGCGATGCTGCTCCAGCTGCGCGTGTTCGGCTCCCCGTCCCAGGTGACCGCGGCCGCGAGCCGCCTCGAGGCGATTCCCGGCGCGCGCCATATCGTCATCGCCGGCCAGGGCGACCGGCGCTCGCTGCTCACCGCGGACCTCGTCGACGACGCCGCGGACCACGCGATGGCCGAGGTGCGGGCGCTCGGGCTCCCGCGCGAGGACGTCGTGCTCGTGCGGCTCGACGCGATCGGTCCCGCCGCCGCGGCGCGGCCACTCAGCACCGTCGTCTGGGCCGACCTGCTCAGCCAGGCCGGCGCCAACGCCCGCCCGATCGCCCGCTACGTCGTGCTCATGCTCACTGCCGGCACGATCGCCGCCTTCGGGGTCATCTACGCGAGCACCACCCTGATCGTCGGGGCGATGGCGATCAGCCCGGACACCCTGCCGATCGCCGCGGCGGCCACGGCGATCGTCGTTCGGCGCTGGCGGCTCGCCGGCCGCGCCGTCGTCGCCCTCACCGTCGGCCTCGGCGTCGCCTGCCTCGTCGCCGCCCTGCTCACCTTCGTGCTGCACACGCTCGGCCTCGGGCCCGCGACGCTGCTCCCCAACCAGCAGCAGGCCCTCGGCGGCCTGACGACGGTCAATATCTCGACGCCGATCGTCGCCTTCGCCGCGGGGGTGGCGGGAATGCTCGCGCTCGAGACGCGGGCAAGCTCGGCGGTCGGGGTCGCGATCTCGGTGACGACCATCCCGGCGTCCGCCTACCTCGGCGTGGCCATCGGGCTCGGAAACACCTCGAAGGCGCTCGCCGCCCTCGCCGTGCTCGCGGTCAACGTCGTGATGCTGCTCGTCGGCGGTTCGATCACACTGCTCGCCCAAGGCGCCCTCGCGCGGTGGGAATCGGAGACGGCGGAGACCGAGGCGTAGGCCTACGCGTTCGGCGAGACCGGCGGGGCGGCGACCGTCGCGTCGTCCTCCCAGTCGATCTCGGCAGCGTCGCCTCGATCGAGCACATGGGGGCCGCCGGTCTTGGTGAAGCCATCCCATGCCCAGTCGACGAGTGCCTCCATCTTCGTCCGCGTGCTCGTCATCAGGCTCGCGTGGACGCCGAGCCACGCCATGTGGGCGAGCTCCCCATGAATCTCGTGGTGATGCTTGCCGACCTCGGCGATCGCGGCGCCGCGGCCGATCATCGCCATGATCCCCTTGTCCTTGTAGACGAAGTCCTTGCGGGGTTCGCCTGCGAGGTCGGCGAGGATGTTGTCCGCCGCCCAGCTGCCGCTCTGCATCGCGACCGAGCCGAGCTGCGGGAGCGACGGTCCGCCGGGCCCGGGAATGTTGGCGATGTCGCCGACCACGAACACGCCGGGCGAGCCGGCCAGGGTGAGGTCGGCGTTGACGTCGACGCGGCCGCCGCGGCCCAGGGCGAGTCCCCCGTCGGCCGCGACGGCCGCGGCCATGATGCCGCCGCCCCACACGACGCAGCGGGTGGGGATGACGCTCCCGTCGGAGAACAGGGCGTGGCCCGTGCCGACCTCCTTCACCCCGGTGTGGAGCTGGATCTCGACGCCCTTCTCGGTCAGGACCTTGGAGACGTAGTCGTGGGCACTGTCGGAGAACGGCTTCAGCAGCGCGTCACCGAGGTCGACGAGGCGGACGTGGGCCTGGCTGGCGTCGAGGTTGCGGTACTCGTTGGGGAGGGTTTCCTTCACCATGTCGCCGAGCGCCCCGGCCACTTCGACTCCCGTCGGGCCACCCCCGACGACGATGATGTTGAGCGCGCCCCGCTGCACGAGCGACGCGTCGCGGTCGACCGCCTCGAACAGACCGAGGATGCGCGAGCGCAACCGCGTGGCGTCGTCGAGCGAATAGAGCGGGAAGGCGTTGTCAGCCGCGCCGGGCGTGTGGAAGAAGTTCGGCTGTGAGCCCGCCGCGAGGACGAGCACGTCGCCGGTCACCGTCTCCCCGGCCTTCGTCGTGACCGTTCGTGTCGCGGTGTCGATGCCCGTTACTTCGTCGAGCTTGATGTCGACGTTGTCCTGATCGGTGAAGACCTGTCGCAGCGATTGCGCGATGTCGCTCCCGGCCAGCTGCGAGGTGGCCACCTGGTAGAGCAGCGGCTGGAACTGGTGGTAGTTGTTGCGGTCGATCAGCGTGATCTCGACGTCGTCGTGCTCTGCGAGCCGCTGGGCGCAGCCGAGCCCGGCGAATCCGCCGCCGACGACGGTCACGCGATGCTTGCCGGTGTCTTCGCTCATGGTCTCGTTCCCGGGTCGGTCCGCCGAGCCGCCCGCTCGGGGCTCGGCCTCGCCGTCACGCTACGACGGGCGGCGCACCGGTTCATCACCCCGTTCGGATGAGGCCCCTGAGCGAAGATCGGTACTTACTCCGGAGCAGGTCTGTACCAGTCTCCGGGTGACGGGAGCGGCCACGGGGACGATGATCTTCATGACACACATGGCGATCGGTCCGTCCGGTGACGGCGAACGCGGATGCCATCCCTCGCTCACGCATCCGACCGTCTCAGCGTTCCGAAGGCGAGAGTTCGACTCTCTCGGTCGCCGTGATTCCGAGGAGGACCTCCATGCCAGACACACCCGCCAACCGGCGCCCCGTCCGCGACCTTGTCCGCATCGGCCAGGTGTGGGAGCACCGCGGTCCCCGCTTCGCGATTGAGATCAAGCAGATCCATCGCGCTGATCGCCTCGTCGAGGCGCGGGTCAAGCTGCCCGGCGGCATCGAGTCCCGCGGCGTGAGCTTCGCCGATCTCGGCCGCGAGTACGAGCTCGTCGCCTGAAACGCGCCGGGACCACCGGGGGCTCGGACCGGCATCCGGAGGGCCGATGTCCGGGCGCGCCGCCCGCGCGCCCATAATCCGTGGCGATGAAGCATCTCGATGGTCGTGCCAGCGGGGTCGTCGATGCGCCCCTTGCGACGTGCTTTTCGGTCCTGGAAGCCGTCGAGCGCTACCCGGCCTGGAGCGGGGAGTTCATCCGTGAGGTCGACGTGCTCGCCCGCGACGGCGACGGGCAGCCGCGCCGGGCCCACGTCGTCGTCCACATCGCGCGCAGTCCGGTCGGCAAGGAGTTCGAGTTCGACGCGGAGGTCACGACGACGGCGCCGCACACGGTCGCGCTGACCCGGGTCTCGGCCACCCCGGCCGACCCCGATCGGTTCTCGCTGCTCTGGTCACTGCGCGAGGGTGGCGGAACCCGGATCGAGCTCGCGTTCTCCGCGCAGCTCTCGTTCTTGCCCCGCTTTCTCCCGCTGCCGGGGATCGGGGACAAGGTCGCCGGCACGCTGCTCGGCGCAGCCGTGCGTGAACTCGGCACAGCGCGCGGATGTTGACCGAGCCCGACGCGGTTCATGACGCACATCGCGATCCAGGAGGCTGACGAGTCGGGCAGTCCCATCACCTGGGGCGAGCACGTCACCGACGAGCAGTACGGGCGCGCGCCCGGAGCGTGAGCTGCGGGCTTCCGGGGTGGGTGTGGCGAGCGCGATGACCGCGCCGACGACGAGCGGCAGCAGCGCCGCGCCCGCGATTGCGATGAACACTCCTGGGATGGCGATGCGACCGCGGCCGGGGAGCGGCTGCCGGTCGGCTATCGGACGGTCGCGGCGTTCCTCGAGCCGCGCGTCGAGGGGATCGTCACGGACGTGGGGGAGCTGTTGCGCACCGAGATCCCCGCCTACGGCACCGATGACCTCGGGACACTCCGTGCGAACGTCCGGGCGACGCTCGAGATCGCCCTTGAGCAGCTGCGGCGGGGTCGCGCTCCGGATGACTCCGACGCCGAGGCGATCACCATCCTCGCGCGTCGCCGGGCGGATGAGGGGCGGGCACTTGATCCTCGCCGCGCTCGACGCGCTCGGTCCGCGCCGGCGTGAGCTCGAGGCCACGGTCCTGGCCCTGCTCGATCGCGACCACAACATCGACGCCACCGCAGCGGCGCTGCACCTTTATCGCAACAGCACCCGCTACCGCGTCGGACGCTTCCGCGACCTCACCGGCCTCGACCTCCGCCGCACGGAGGATCTCGTGACGACCTGGTGGTTGCTCAAGCGCCGCCAGGCCGCTCGGACTGAGGGGTGATTACGGACGCGCGAGCCGGGGAGACTACGGGTTCTCTGGCGAACGGCCCGACCGGACCGCTCTTCAGGCGGCTTTGGTGATGCTGCCGACATCCATCTCCACTACGATGGGCTCTCTCGAGACAAGCTGGCGGGACCGTTCCGTGTCCGGCCGGATTGCGTCGAACAAACAGAAGCTTGCGCCCATGGCGGTCTGACCGGCGGCCGTTGGGGGTTGTGCTCTCTAACGTCAACCCCCTTCAACGGAGCGGTCATTTTGTCCCCATCGGATTGCCGTATCGGGCATGAGGAGCTTGCCGCCTACGCGCGTCCCAATCTCAAGCTGAGCGTGCTCGACATCTTCACTTCTGTCGTGCCGTACCTGGCCATCTCCGTGCTCATGTATTTTGCACTCGACGTCTCATGGTTGCTGGTCCTGGCGCTGGCGCTGCCCGCCGCCGGCTTTCTCGTGCGGACGTTCGTCGTCTTCCACGACTGCGCGCACGGCTCGCTGCTGCCTTCCAAGCGCGCCAATCGCTACGTCGGTCGGTTTGCCGGTCTCCTCGTGCTCTCGCCGTTCGCGCGGTGGCGTCACGATCATGCCGTCCATCACGCCACATCGGGAGATCTCGATCGTCGCGGCGTCGGCGACATCATCACATTGACCGTGGACGAGTACTGGGCGCGCTCGTCGTCAAGCCGTCTCGCCTATCGGCTGACCCGCAACCCGGTCGTGATGTTCGGTTTCGGTCCGATCATCGCGATGATCATCGGCCCGCGCATCGCCACCCGGTCCCAGCGGCCGCGCCTGCGCCACAGCGTGCTTGCCACCAATGCGGCGCTGCTGATCGTCGTCGCGGCGCTGTGCTGGCTGATCGGCTGGCAGAGCTTCCTGATCGTCTGGGCGCCGGCGGCGATGCTCGCCGGCTCGGCCGGGATCTGGCTCTTCTACGTCCAGCATCAATTCGAGGACGCCTACTGGCAGAACGCCGACGAGTGGAGTTACTCCGAAGCGGCCCTGCGCGGCAGCTCGTACCTCAAGCTGCCGAAGGTGCTGCAGTACTTCACCGGCAACATCGGTCTGCATCACGTCCACCATCTGAACGCGCGGATCCCGAACTACAACCTCCAGCGCGCTCATGACGAGAACGAGGTCTTCCAGCAGGTTCCGGTGCTGTCGCTGTCGGATGGGCTGCGCAGCGTCCGTCTCAAGCTGTGGGACGACGAGCGCGGAAAGCTCATCACCTTCGCGGAGGCGAACGCCAGACAGCCACGCGGCATCGCCAGCGCCGCATCAGCCGAGGTTGCCTCGCGGACAGTCTGAGTGCCGTCGTCGCCGTCGCCGCCGCGCCGCCGCGACGCGAACGCTGCCGGCGACAAGGAGTAGCGTGGCAGGTGATCGATCTCGATCGCGCGAGCGGCCGAATCGACGTCTCGGCAGAAATCAGGAGCGCGCCAGATGGGACACGCACAGCGATCCGATGCGCCAGGGCACGTCGGCACATCAAACAGCTTCATCAATCGTGGGAAGGAGAGCATCGTCCTCGACCTGAAGGACGCGGCCGATCGGGAGATCTTTCTCAATATGGTTCGGCAGGCCGATGTGGTGGCGGAGAACTTCCGGCCGGGGGCGATGGGGCGCCTCGGCTTCGGTTATGACGAGCTCTCGGAGCTCAACCCGCGACTCATCTACGCGTCGTCGTCGGGCTTCGGGCAGACAGGCCCGCTCAGCGCGTATCCGGCGTACGACACGATCGTCCAGGCGATGAGTGGGATCATGAGCCTGACGGGCATCCCGGACGGTCCACCGACGCGGGTCGGCACGTCGCTGTCCGACCTCATCGCCGGCGTCTTCATGTTCTCCGGCATCGCCAGCGCCCTGTACGCGCGGGAGAGGACCGGGAAGGGCGCCCACGTCGACGTGGCGATGTTCGACTCGGCGTTCGCGTTTCTCGAGCACGGAGGCATGGAATACGTCGCCACCGGTCAGGCCCCCGCGCGCGTGGGTAACCGCCATCCGTCGATCGCGCCGTTCGACGTCTTCGAGTCCGCAAGCGGGTACGTGGTGATCTGCTGCGGGAACGATCATCTGTTCGACCAGCTCTGCCAGACCATCGGGCGGCCGGAGCTCGTCACCGACCCGCGCTTCCACGACAACGAGCGGCGGCTGGAGAACCACGCCGCGCTCAAGCAGGAGCTCGAAGCGGCGCTCAAGACCAAGCCGGCTGAGCACTGGCTCGTCGTCGTGCATGAGGCGGGGGTTCCGGTCGGTCCTCTTCTCAACGTCGCGGAAGCGGCCGAGCACCCTCAGACCAAGGCCCGCCGGATGCTCATCGAGGCGGGCGGGGTCACGATGCCCGGCAATCCGGTGAAGATCAGCGGCCACGAGGATCCGAGCATCCGCGTCGGTGCTCCGGCTCTCGACCAACACGGAGCGGCGCTGCGCCAGGAGTTCCGGACGCCGGACCCCTAGGGCGAGCGGCCGCTCCGCTCGCGCCGACGCGGCGCTCGGCGGCGGCTCACCGCTTGAGCTCGGGGAAATCCTCCTCCCAGAACTCGAGCGGTCCACGTTCGGGGCGCACCGAGCTGCCGGTGAGGCGCGCGTGCTCCGCGTCTCGCAACTCGACCCGGCGGATCTTGCCCGAGATCGTCTTGGGCAGCTCATCGCCGAACTCCAATCGGCGAACGCGCTTGTACGGAGCCAGGTGCTCGCGTGCGTACGCCATGATCGAGAACGCCGTGTCCCTCGTCGGCTCGTACGCCGACGCGAGCTTCACGAACGCCTTCGGGACGGCCAGGCGCACCGGGTCCGGTGACGGGACGATTGCCACCTCGGCGACCGCGTCGTGTTCCATCAGGACGCTCTCGAGCTCGAACGGCGAAATTCGGTAATCCGATGCCTTGAAGACATCGTCGGTGCGCCCCACGTAGGTGATGTATCCGTCGGTATTGCGAGCGGCGATATCGCCGGTTCGGTAATACCCACCGCCCGTCGTCGCGGCGTCGTCGATCGCGCTGTCGCGGTAGCCGCTCATCAGCCCCAGCGGACGATGCGCGAGGTCCACGGCGATCTCCCCCTCATCGCCGGGCTCGCCGGTGATCGAGTCGAGCAGGGCGATCACATAGCCGGGCAGCGGACGACCCATCGAGCCGGGCGTCACCCGTTGGCCGGGCGGGTTGCCGATCGCAGCGGTGGTCTCGGTCTGACCATATCCGTCGCGGACCGTCAGCCCCCACTTGCGGCGAACCTGCTCGATGACCTCGGGGTTGAGCGGCTCGCCGGCCGCCAGGGCCTCGCGCAGCGGCACCGACCACTGGCCGAGATCCTCCTGGATCATCAACCGCCAGACGGTCGGCGGCGCGCAGAACGTGCTCACCCCGCAGCGGACCATCTGGTCCAGCAGCGCCTTCGCGTCGAAACGGGCGTAGTTGAACACGAGCACCGTGGCTCCGGCGATCCACGGCGCGTACACATTGCTCCACGCGTGCTTGGCCCATCCCGGGGAAGAGATGTTGAGGTGAACATCACCCGGCCGGATCCCCACCCAGTACATCGTCGAGAGATGGCCAACCGGATAGGAGACGTGGGTGTGCTCCACCAGCTTCGGCTCGCCGGTCGTGCCCGAGGTGAAGTACAGCAGCAGGGGGTCCGACGCCGCAGTCGGACCGTCGGGCGCAAAGCTGCGCGCCGCCTGCTGCGAATCGCCGTAGTTCGACCAACCGGCAACCGGATCGCCAACCGCGATGCGCGTATAGCCCCCCGGCACGCCCTCGAACTTCGACGTGTCAGACGCGCCGACGACCACGTGGCGGGCGTCGCCGCGCTTCACCCGATCGACCAGGTCCCGAGTGCCGAGCAACGGCGTGGCGGGGATGATCACCGCCCCGAGCTTCATCGCCCCGAGGATCGTCTCCCACAGCTCGAGCTGATTGCCGAGCATCACGATCATCCGATCTCCGCGCGCGACCCCGTGCTCACGGAACCAGTTGCTCACCTGGTCCGAGCGAGACGACAGCTCGGCGAACGAATGTCTCGATTCCCGGCCATCCTCTTCGACGATCCACAGCGCGGTCTGCTCGCCGCGCTCTGCGGCGAGCACGTCGAACCAGTCGAGCGCCCAGTTGAACTGGTCAAGCTGCGGCCAGTGGAACTCGCGATAGGCGGTGTCGTAGTCCTCCCGTCGCGCGAGCAGGAAATCGCGAGCCTCGCGAAACCTCGCCGTGGCAGTGTCATTGCCTACCGAGGACTCCATGAATCACGACCTCCCATCTCGATCGCGGGCTCCGCTTCGAGACGAGCGGCGCCTGATGCCGGCCGCCCGGCGTCGGCGGTCGATGCTTCGCAGGCTACTGCTGAGCTCCGGGTGCCGCAACCCGCGCCGGCGCGGCGGAAGAAGCCCCGACTGAGCGGGGCTTCCCCAATCAGCCCAAGAGGACCCGAACCTCGACGGACCCGCCGGGCAGATCGGAGGTCGTCCCGAGGCGGGCGTGCCGCTACGTGGGGTTCGTGGCGGTGACGATCCAGACACTGCCACGGCCGACGAGCGAACCGTCTGGCCTCTGCCACCGTGCGTAATAGTCGCGGAGGGCCGCGGCGCTCTCATCCGGCGGCTTTCGCCGTACTCACCATTCAGGCGGATCAGCTCTGCCCCGGCCCGATCGCCAGCAGCGATCCGATCGCCTCCTCGACGTCCGTGCCCATGAAATAGTCGAAGTCGCGGCGATGCATCTCAATCCCTGCGAAGCCGGCGGCCTCGAGAATCCCGCGAGTGGTGTCAGGAGTCCCGAGCGAGAACGGACCCGGCCCGCAGGTGTCGGCGTCGTACTCCACCGGGCGCGAGAGAAACCGCTGGACAACCTCCTCCGTCTCGGCCCAGATCGGGCTCTCGGCCTTGCGCCGCCAGCAGAGCTTGCGAAGCGTGCCACCGGGCTTCAGTGCGCCGCGAATCGCCCGCAGCGCGACGACGGGTGAGGCGAAGAACTGCGTCCCCATCCGTGAGAACGCATAGTCGTAGCGTGGGTCCCACCGTGCCGTCTGCGCGCGGCGAGTTCGAACGCGATGTTCTCAACCCCGGCGTGACGGGCCTCACGGCGGGCGTCCTCGATGAAATGCGCGGAGGAGTCAGTACCCAGCGCGAAACCCTCTGCTCCGACGAGCTCGGCCAGCCGCTGGGTCGTATCGCCAAATCCGCAACCGACGCGCCGACGCTGTTGACCGCGCCGGCGCCCCTCGATAGCAGCTCGCCCGGACGACCTCGAACGGGGTAGCGTCCGCTCCCGCTTATCCCTCAGGCTCGACCTTCGCTAGAGCCCTGAGAGCCTCCGACGCCCGATAACGCTCCAAGCATCATCATTCCTCGGGGGTGCTTGACACGGAGGCTCAGCACGTGCAATGGTTCCGGCGCGCCGAAATCTGGGTCATCTCGCTGACCTCTCGTAGGGGGGATTGGAGGGTAGGGGCCCTGGGCGCAGTGGGAGATCTTCAGGCATGAAGATCACCGTGGGGAAGAGACTGTTTGTTGCCCAGATCAATGACGCCCGCATATGCCGGAGCAGCAGCTTCCGGTCGTCCAGGAGGCTTTGGGGTCTCCGGGCTTGGCTCGCGCCGTAACCGCTTCTGGTTCGGCGTGATCGGCCTGATCGCGCTCTCGTTGCCGTACGCGAGCATCGTCACCGCAACCGTGCGCTCGATCGTCAGCCCAGCTGTGGCGCGGGTCGCCCTCCCGCAGCTCGTGGTGCCCGTGGCTCGTGCCCCGATGATCGCGAGTCCCAAGCTCGGCGGTGGCGCCGCCGGTCCCGCCGCGGGGCGCCACGTGACCGCGGCGAGCCCTGCGCGCACGGCTGGAGTGGGGAGCGTCCCGGCCTCCCGCGCCGCGCGCCGCGTGACCCGTGCCGGGACGGTCCGGCGCGTCTACCGCCATGGCGCCGGGCGCAAGGTGATGCGGCGCATACCCGTGGCCACGAGCTCCTTCTCACTTATGGCGCCTCCCCCGGTCAAGATGCCGAGCTCGTACCCGAGTACCGGCACGGTTGGCGCGCTGGCTCGGGCCCTGGCGGCCGCCCCCACCGTGACCGACGTGGCGCCCCCGCCGCCGCCGATGCCCGCCGCGCCGGCGGCGCCTCCGCTACCTGCCACCCCGGTCGCCAGTCAGCCTCCGCCGGTTGCGGCCGTCACGGTGACCACAGGCAAGGCGGCTGACGTCGCCGCCTCGAGCACCTCGCCCGCGAGCGCGGCGCCGGCCACCGCGAGCACCCGCGCACAGACCTCCCCGGCCCCGAGTGCGGCGGTGCCGGCCACTGCGAGCACGCCTGCCCAGGGCACCGCTGCGCCGACCCCGCCGGCCCCGATCGTCCCGGCCGCCGATCCGACGCCGGCTGCCCCGGCCACCCCGGACGCGGCCGCCGTTCCCGCACCGACCTCGACCGCCGCCCCGGCGAGCGCCGACTCCACCGCCTCGACCGCCGCCCCCGCAAGCACCGACTCCGTTGGCTCCCCGCAGCCTCCTGCCTCCGACTCGGCCACGGCGACCGTCGCTCCGCCCGCCGCCACCAACGTCCCGCCAGCCGGCGGCGACGCGACCCCGGCGTCGACCTCCGCGCCGGCCGCCCCAGCCTCGGCCCCGGCTGACGCCAGCCCTGCCCCGGCCGCTGCGAGCCCGACCCCGGCCGCTGACCCGCCGGCCGCCAACCCGGCCATCACCCAGCCGGCGCCGGCCACCGACCCCGCCACGGCTTTGCCGCCGGCGTCGATGGCAGCGCCCGGCGAGGGCTCGGCCTCGATCGCCTCCTCGCCGGCCGGCATCGCCACCGGGGAGCCCTCGATGGTGTCCGCGGGCTCGCCCTCGTCGGTGACCGTCAGCGGCGGGGTCGCAACCGTCGACACCGGGGGCGCCTCGATCACGACCGGCGTCGCTCTCGCCACGGCCGCCATCACCGGTTCTTCGTCAACCGTGGTCGGCCAGCCCGCTGTCACCGTGTTCGGCGCTTCGGCTCCAGCGCCCACCACGCTCGCCGGCGCCGACGCCGGGGGCGGCGGTGTTCTACTGGCCGGTGGCGATCAATCGCCGAGCGCCAGCGCCGTGACGAGCACCGACGCGGCAGGGGGAATCACTTCGGGGGCCGGCACGATCGGCGAATCCGCAGCGGCAGCGGCGACCCCGGACAGCTCGGCGCTGATCGCCACGCCTCAGAGCGCAGACGTCAGTTCAGGCTCCGGCACGCTGGGCGCCCGCGGGCCTCCCGTCGTGTATGGACCCGTACTGATCCACGCCGCCACCGGCGGGCAGATCAGCGCGGGTGATGCCACGCTGACATTCGCGCCCGGCAGCCTGCCCCACGACGCGTACGTCAGCGTCACTGTGACGAGCGGCCCGGTGGCCGGACTGATGGCTCTGTCGGCCAGCTACGACCTGAAGGCGATCGACACGGTGACGGGTGCGGTGATCGAGCAGTTCGCCTCGTCGCCGCAGCTCTCCATCCATGTCGGCACGGCCGGTGCCCTGGGCTCGCAGATCTTCTACCTCCCGGCCAGCGGTTCCGCGCAGCCGATCCAGTCCAGCTATGACGTCCCGACCGGCGACGTCGTGGCCGGGCTCCCGCATTTCAGCCTCTACATCGCGGCCTCGCCGATCGTCTCCGAGTTGGCCGGATACGCGGCGGGGACGCTCTCCGGAATGCAGACGATCACCCCCGGCGATGTCGTGCTGGGGGGCGTGGTCGACATCGCGTCGCCGACCATCACCTTCGAGAACATCAGCGTGGGCGGCACCTCCGGCAGTCCGCTGTACACCGGCACGGTGACCTTCACGGCCAACAGCGCATCGATCGTCGGCGGCGGCGCGTTCGCCGCCACATTCGGTGCCGTCACCGGGTCCTATAGCCTCAGCAACCAGAGCGCCGGCGCCGGCACGCTCGTCCTGTCGCTGGCAGCGCCCTCGATCACCATCTCGAGCTTCGTCACCCTGTCGGCGAGCACGATCAAGCTGGTGGCGGGCGACGACGGCACCAACACCCAGATCGCCCTGGGCGCGACCGGGGCCTCCGCCAACCTCCAAGCCGGTGCCGGCGGTCCCAGCATCTCGGTCACCGGTGCCTCGGTTGGGCTCGCGGCCCGCACGCCGGACGCCGGCGGCTCCACCACCTACGCCGTACTGGTCACCGGCAACGTCGCTCTGAGCGGACCGTCCGGCGTCAGCCTGTCCGGTTCGGGCTGGCAGGTGGCCTACGACAGCATGGGCGATCTGTCCTCGGCGCCGATCACGGTGGACACAGGCTCGGGCACCGTGGTGCTGAATCTGGCGCAACCGGCCGGCACCTCCGGGACCTGGACCTCGTTCTCCGGGCAGGCGGCGCTGACGCTCGGGAGCTCCGGCACGGTGAACGGGACCCTCGCCGCCACGGTGGCATCCAGCTCGCTCAGCCTCGCGGCCACCGCCGTCTCGGCGCAGCTCGCCGCCGGCAGCGCCGTCGTGAGCGTGTCCGGTGCCGGCGGCACGTTCACGGTCAGCGGGACCGACGTCTCAGGCTCGGCCCAGGGCAACGCGCAGCTGCTCGGCGTCGCGGGGGTGACGCTCGGCGGACAGCTCTCGGTGGCGTTCGATTCGGCCACGCCCTCGTTCGGCGTCTCGGGAGCCGGGACGCTGGAGCTGACCGGCTTCGCCGCTCTGGCCGGCTCGCTCGGATTCACGCTCGCCGGGTCCGGGCCCGCCCAGGACATCCGCGTGACGCTGAGCGGCACCTCTGGCGGAAACAGCGTCTCGGCGGCCGCGCAGATCAACGGCGACGGCACGTTCGCCCTCGCCGGCCAGGCCGCAGGCACGCTGCCGCCCTCGATCCCCGGGCTCACCCTCGCCGGGACGCTGACCCTCAGCGTCAACACCGCCAGCAGCGACATCACGCTGAACAGCGCCCTGCTGACCAAACGGACCGTGGCGGCCAGCGGCACCGCGCTCACGCTCACCACCGCCCTCGGCACGCTCGCCGGCGGATTGAGCTTCAGCCGGGACCTGAATACCGGCGTGGTGGCACTCGACACCACGTCCGGCAGCACGATCACCCTCACCACCGGGCTGTTCACGCTGACCGGCGGCGAGCTCCACGCGCTGATCGAGCCTGGCGGCACGTTCGCCCTGCGGGCATCCGGTACCGCTGCACTCACCGGGGTGAGCGAGCTCGCTTTCGCCGGAACGTTCCACGCGGAGCTGAACACGACCGGCGAGGACAAGACGCTGACCGCCGACACCACCGACACCAGCCCGCTGCTCGCCGGCGTCAGTCGGGTGGAAGGGGACAACGTCACGCTGACGGTCACCAGCGGCGCCAATCCAGTGGCGGCGCTGACGGGCAACTTCGCCGTCGCGATCAGCTCCGCCGGCCCTGACGGCGTCGTCGGGACGGCTGATGACGCCACCGAGATCCTCGTCGGCGGCTCCGGGATCAGCATCACGGTTGCCCCCACCGGCCCGAGCGGCCCGGCGGTCAACGTCAACGGCGCCGGCTTTGCGCTGGCGGTGGAGTCCGACGGCACCTACGCGCTGCAGGCCGACGGCGCGGCGAGCATCACCGGCCTGAGCGGAATCACGCTCGGCGGCGTGCTCGGCTTCGAGCGGAACACCACGCCCACCGACATGGCGCGGCAGATCGAGGTCGGAGGGGCCACCCGCACCCTCGATGTTCGCCACGGCACTTCCCGCATCGGGGGGCAGAGCGTCACCATCGGGCTCCTCGGCCAGCAGCTGAGCGGCGACTTCAGTGCGAGCTCGACCGCGACCGGCTTCCAGCTGGTGGTGAACGGCGGCAGCCTGCAGCTTGGCAACGGTCTCGCTGCGGCGAGCCAGATCAGCTCGACCTTCACCGTGTCCAGCTCGGGGCTCGACAGCGACCTCACCGTCGGCCAGCTCAGCCTGAGCGTGCCCGGCTTCGCGTTCAGCGGGAGCGCCGGCGGTCACATCTCCTTCCACAACGACCCGGCCAACGACTACGTGCAGGCCGCCATCGGCTCCTCCGGCACGCCGGCGACGCTGACCATCGCGGGGCAGCCGCTGTCCGGCGCCTTCACCGTCCGCTCCTCGGCCGCCGGGCTGGCTGTCCAGGCCAGCGGCGTCGGGGTCGCCATCGGCTCCTACGCCACGATCCCCAGCGGATCCAACGGCGCCTCTGGCCAGATGCTCATCACCGACTCCGGAGTCGCGGCCCATCTGGCGGTCGCTTCGATCACGCTGAACGTGCCCAGCCTCAGCGCCACGGGCGCCGGCGGCGCGATCGACATCAACACACAGAGCAGCCCTGCCACGCTCTCGGGCATCAACCTTCCCGCCGGTCCCTATGTCCAGGTGACGGCCACCCTCGCCTCGCCCGCGACGCTGGGCGGCAGCTCCAACATCGGCGCCATCGAGGGCAGCCTGCTGTTCCAGCAGCAGACGCTGAACGGGACGGCGAAGACCCTGGTCGGGCTCGCCAACGTCTCGGTGTGGTTGCCGGGCCAGAACCCGGCCAGCGACACGGCGACGATGACCGGTGGCAACGGGCTGCTGGTGATCGAGCCCGGGGGCGTGGCCGGCTACGTCTCCGGCACCGTCTCCACGAGCGTGGGTGGGGTCGACGCCCACGGCAACGCGACGATCCGCATCAACACCACCTCCGGCGCGGTGAACGAGGCGGTGATGCTCGACGGCCAATCGCTGACAGTCGACTTCGGCGCCCAGGAGGGGCACACGTTCAGCGTTTCGATCACAGGCCTGTCGCTGAACATCGACAACGTCGTGACCGTCGAGGGCAACGTCAGCCTCGGCACCTACACCACTTCGGGTGGGACCACCGGACTGGCCTTCGCGGGGACCGGCCTGCAGGTGTTCTTCGGCAACGGGCCGGCGACGCTGGCGAACGGCGATCTCAACCCGTTGGCGCAGGGGCTGCTGCTGCGGAACGCCACCGTCGCCCTGTTCACCGACTCGACGAAGACCAACTTCGCGCTCGATGCACAGGGCGATGTGCAGCTGCTCGGCCCGAGCTCGGTCACGCTCGCCGGACACGTCCGGGTGAGGGTGAACAGCTTCGGCCAGGGCTTCAACGAGACGCTGGCCATCGCCGGCGGCGGCAGCGTCCCGCTCATCTTCAGCACCACCAATCCCAATGAGACCGGCACGACCGCCAGTCCGTTCTCGTCGGTCAGCGGGCTGGGCCTCAGCCTCAACGCGCTCGGGCAATCGCTCACCGGCGACTTCACCTTCACCCGCGCCACCGACGGCGGGCTGCAGCTCGGGGTGGCCAACGCCCAGCTCTCCCTCTCCGACGGCAACGGAAACGTCAGCTCACGCGGGCCCCCGCTGCTGGCGCTGACCAACGGCACCGGCCAGCTGGAGATCACAAGCGCCGGCGTCATCGGCGGCGTCGGCGGGACCGTCGCCCTCAACCTGCCGAACGTCAGCCTCGGCGGGACCTTCGACCTCCTGGTGAACACCACAGGCCAGGCGGTCACCCAGACCTTCCACCTGAACAGCGGCCGCACGGTCACCAGCCTCCCGGCAGGCCCCTACCTCGAGCTGACCGGCAGTGGGGCCACGCTCACGGTCGGCAACGAGCAGCTGACCGGCGGGTTCACCTTCAGCCAGTCCGGCAGCGGTGCCACGAGCGTCACGAGCGTCACCGCCTCGGGCGTCGGCGTCACGCTCGCCGCCGGCACCGACCAGATCCTCGTCCTCTCCGCTGGCCAGGGGACCCTGACGCTGAGCAGGGCGGGGGTGGCGGGCAGCCTGTCCGCCACGGTCTCGACGAATGCGCTCAGCAACTTCGTCAACCTCTCGACCGTCTCCGTGGCGGTCAACACGACCTCCGCCGCGGTGGGCGACATCCCCGCCGGGCCGTACGTGGCGATCCAGGCCGCCGGGGTGACCGTGACGCCGGTCACCGGGCAGTCGCTGACCGGCGACATCGCATTCCTGAAGGGGGTCGACGCCTCAGGCCAGCCGATCGTCGCCATCGCGGTGACCAATGCGTCGCTGTCGCTCGGCGGCGGCCTCGCGTCGCTGAGCCAGGGCAGCGGCATCGTGCTCGTCACCCCGGGCACGACCCCGGTGATCCAGGCCCAGCTCAGTGGTCAGGTGGCGCTCACCGTGCCGGGCGTGACGGCGAACGCCGCCCTCGCGATCCAGCTCAACAGCAGCGGCGCCGCGGTCAGCCAGACGTTCACCGTCGGCGGCCAGAGCGTCAGCCTCGATCTGGCGCAGGCGACTGGCGGCTACCTCCAGGTCACCGGGAGCGGCGGTGTCCTCAGCTTCCTCGGCCAGACGGTGAGCGGCGACTTCACCCTGCTCACGGGCTCGGGCACGACGACGCTCACCGTCGCGAACGGCGCACTGTCGGTGGCCGGCGGCGCTCTCAGCCTGAACGCGGTGTCCGGCAGCCTGACCTTCGGCGCCACCGGCGCGTTCGGCGACCTGACGGGCACGGCCTCGTTCGCCGCCACCGGCGTGAGCGTGTCCGGCGACCTGACCGCGCACTTCGATACCCGCCCGAGCGCCGCCACCAGCGTTTCGATCTCCGCCACCGATGTCAGCCTCACCGCCGCCGGCCAGGCGCTCCACGGCGATTTCACGATCACCCGGGGGACCGACGCCGCCGGTGCCCCGGCGCTGCTGGTCGCGGTCGTCAGCCATACCGGCACTCCGCTGCTCAGTCTGACCAGCGGTAGCCCGGCGACCACGTTCGCCACGGTCCAGAGCGGTGACGGGCAGCTGCTCGTCACCCCGGCCGGGGTCGCGGGCTCGCTGCGGATCACCAGTTCGGGCGACCCGCTCAGCCTGCCCGGCGGCGTCACGCTCACCGGTGGCAGCTTCGCCATCGAGCTGAACACGCTGCCCGTCGCGGTCGACCAGCCGTTCACGGTCAACCAGGTCACGACGTCGCTGTCGCTGCCGGCCGGCCCGTACGTCAGCCTCACCGCGACCGGTCTGATGCTCAACCTCGGAGGCACGACGCTCCAGGGCAGCTTCACGTTCCAGCGCCAGCTCGCAGGCGATGGCACCCCGGTGATCACGGCGGCCGCCACCGGCATCGCCGTGACCGCCGGCAGCGCCTCGCTCACCGACGGTCAGGGCGGCTTCGTGCTCACCTCCGCCGGCCTCGCCGGGCTGCTCTCCGGGACGGCGGCCGCCGGCGACACCTCGGGCGGCCTGAGCGTCTCGGGCACGGTGGTGCTGCGGATCAACACCACGACGAACACGCTCGACCAGACGATCCCGATCGGCGGGCAGCCGGTCGAGATTCGCTTCGGCGACGGCGAGGTGGCGCAGAGCAGCACGAGTCCGTTCGTCGCCCTTTCGGTGGCCAATGCGACGCTCAACCTCGGCAACTTCGTCACGATCGAGGGCAGCATCGCGTTCAACGCGCCGGTCAACGGACTCTCGACCTTCGCCGGCGATGGCCTGAGCATCTTCCTCGGCCAGGGGCCAGCGATGCTCGGGACGGGGGCGATCAATCCGCTGGCCACCGGGATCCTGCTCTCCAACGCCCACATCGGGCTGATCAAGAACGTCAGCACCGGCACCTACGCGCTGGCGGCCGCGGGCACGGCCACGGTGCTCGGTATCCCCAGCCTGACGCTGTCGGGCACCGTCACCGTTTCGTTCAACAACACCGGCAGCGACGTCAACCAGACGATCATCATCCCCGGCAGCTCGAGCCCGGGCGTGACGGTGAACGTGGCCGACGGCGCCCGGACCTTCTCGCTCAGCAACGGCCAGCTCGGGATCGGCGACCCGATCGCCGTTCCCGGCAACTTCGGCTTCAAGCCGGATCCAGCCGGCGGCATCGACGTGGCCGTGAGCGGGGCGAGCACGAGCATGGCCGGAGGCGCGATCTCGTTCACGAACGGCACCGGCATCCTCACGCTCACCCGCGCCGGCCTGGCCGGCAGTCTGTCGGGCACCCTCTCGGCGACGGTGCCGGGCGTCGCGTTCGGGGGGACCTACTCCCTGGCCGTCAACACCGGCAGCTCCGCGGTCTCGACCTCAGTCAGCGTCGCGGGCCAGCCGGTCCCGATCAACCTCCCGGCCGGACCGTACGTGCGGGTGGCCGGCACCGGGGCGACGATCTCCGTACTTGGGCAGACGCTTTCCGGCAGCTTCTCGGTCGAGAACACGACCTTGGCCGATGGGACCGCCGCGGCGGCGATCGCGCTCAGCGGCGTCACTCTGACCCTTGGCACCCAGACTGCGGGAGCCTCGATCACCAACGGTCAGGGCGAGTTCCTGGTCGGCAAGGGCGTGCTCGCCGGCCAGCTGAGCGGCACCGTGACTCTCGTCGGCCTGCCACCGGCGGTGAACATCGGCGGCACGCTCGGCCTGCAGGTCAACTCCGGGAGCGCCGCGATCAGCCAGACCTTCACCGTCGACGGCGAACAGCTGTCGCTGTCCCTCCCGGGCGGGCCCTACCTTCGCCTGGAGGGCACCGGGCTGACGCTGAGCGCCTTCGGCGAGACCCTGAGCGGCGATTTCGCCGTCGAGCAGGTGCCCTCGACCCTGGCCGGACATCAGCCCGTCGTCAGAGTGGGCGTCGCCAACGGCGCGCTCAGCTTCGGCGGCGCGACGCCGCTCATCTCCATTACCGGCATCACCGGCGGCCTGTTCCTGGAGCCGGTCAGTGGCCACCCGACCGCGCTGGCCGGGACCCTGACCGGCACGGTGAGTGTCGGGGTGCCGAACGTGTCCCTGACCGGCACACTCGCCCTCCAGCTGAACACCTCCGATCAGCTGGTCTCGGACACCGTCACCGTCGCCGGCAGCCCCCAGGCGGTCGACGTCCAGTCCGGCCCGTACTTTCAGTTGACCGGTACCGGTGTCGCCCTCGAGGTGATGGGCCAGAAGCTGACCACCGACGTGACGATCACCCGGACGGTGGACGCCACCGGCGCGCCGACGATCAACATCGCCGTGGCGAACCTCGTCGTGGCGCTCGGTCCGGCCGGCACGCCGATCCTCACCGTGACCCAGACGTCCGCCCCTGGTTCGTTCACCATCACCTCAGACGGCGTGATCGGCCAGATCACCGTCACCGCCGCACTCGGAACGATCCCGGGGCTCTCGATGTCGCTGCCCCCGCTCGCGCACGACTTCACACTCGAGATCAACACCACCCACACGGCCGGCGGTCCCTACCTGCGGGTCGACCCCACGGTCAACCTGACGATCATGGGGCAGACGATCGCGGCCACGGTCGTCTTCCAGCAGGGCAGCGACGCCTCCGGCGCGCCGATCGTGCTCGCCGGGGTGAGCAACGGCTCGCTCCACCTGCTGAACAACGCGGTCAACGTCACCGGCATCAACGGGCTGCTGATGATCGCCCGTGGCGGTGTGGCGGGAACCCTCACGGCCACCGTCGCCACCGACAGCGCCACCCACCTGTCGCTGAGCGGCACCTTCTCCGTCGCGGTCAACACGACCGGTCAGGCGATCAACGAGAGCCTGCCGGCGGACGGGGCGACCCTATCGCTCAACCTGCCGGCGGGGCCGTACCTGCAGCTGCAGGGCACCGGCGTATCGCTCCAGATCGGCGCGACGGACAGCTCAGGTGGGCCAGGCGCGCGGCTCAGCGGTGACGTCACCATCTCCGTTGTCACCACCTCGGTGGGCCCCGACGGCCTGCCGGGGACCAACGATGACAAGCATGCCGTCCAGCTGTCGGTGGCCAATGGCGCACTGAGCATCGGCGACGGCCTCCAGAACTTCGTCGCCCTCAGCGGCGCCAAGGGAGCTCTCCTGATCTTCGACGATGCCTCGACCACGGGGGTCGCGGGTCAGGTGAGCGGGACAGTGAGCCTGATGGGGATCCCCGGGGTGTCGCTGTCGGGGAGCCTGGCGCTCGAGGTCAACAACACGAGCCAGGCGGTCGACGCGCTGATCGAGCAGAACGGGACCCCCGCGGAGCTGAAGCTCGACGCCGGGCCCTACCTGAAGATCGCCGGCACCGGACTGTCGCTCAGCGTGCTCGGCCAGACCTTCACCGGCGACCTCACGCTGCAGACCGGCGCCAATCAGGTCCAGGCCACGCTCGCCAACGTCGCGGTGTCGCTCGGCGACAGCCAGGGCGCGCTGCTCAGCATCACCGGCGGTCACGGGCAGCTGACCCTCGACCACACCGGCCTCTACGGCCAGCTCGCCGCCAACGTCGCCCTCGCAGTCCCGGGCGCGAGCTTCTCCTCCGGGCTGAACGTGCTGATCAACACCACGAACGGGACGCAGGGCGGCATTCCGGCCCAGTCATGGTCGGTCAGCGGGACCGGGACGACGCTGATGGTCGGCGGCCAGAGCATCGGCGGCGACTTCACGGTGACCAAGAGCGAGACGCAGGACGGCCAGACGGTGCTCGGCGTGGCGGTCAGCAACCTCACGCTCCAGCTCGGCTCGTTCGTCAGCATCACCTCGGTCAACGCCGTCAGCGGCACGCTGATCATCAGCCGGGCCGGCGTCGCCGGGTCGTTCAGCGGCGACGGCACCTCGCACCCGATCTTCTCCGGCCTGCCGACCAACGTGACGATTTCCCCCGGGGTGTTCACCCTGGCGTTCAACACGGGCGCCGCCCCTGTCGACCAGTCGCTGGTGGCGGCCGCCTTCACCGCCACCGCGTCGAGCGGCTCCAACCAGCTCATGGCGCTCTCGAGCGTCAGCGGGCTGGTCATCGGCGACGCGATCAGCGGCACCGGGATTCCGGCCGGCACACGGATCACCGCGATCGGGACCACCACGTTGACGCTGTCCAACAGCCTGACCGCCTCGGGCAGCGCGGTCCAGTTCACCGCCGGTCCGAACCTGAGCGTGCCGGCCGGGTCCTTCCTGCACGTCGAGAGCGACGGCGCGACGTTCAAGATCGGCGCCAGCGGATCCGGACAGATCAGCCTCACCGGCAGCTTCGTCTTCGACCAGAGCTCTGAGGCCGGGTTCGGCACCGTGCGCAGCCTGATCAGCGGAGGCGCCAGCTCACTCGCCGTGACCGACGTCAACGGCGACGGGCTCCCGGACGTGGTGCTCGTCAACGCCTCGGGCTCCGCGCAGCTGTACCTCAACCAGGCGCCGGCCGCCGGGACCAGCTGGAGCGGAATCAGCACGACCGCCAGCACCCTCGTCCCCAGCACAAGCCACGTCGTGTCGGCCAAGCTCGTCGACGTCAACGGCGACGGGCTGCCGGACCTGGTCGTGACCACGAATGGAACGGCTCCCGTCACGAGCGTGTACCTGAACCTCGGCCATCCGGTCACAACGCTGACCGCCGGTGCGCTGAGCACCGACGGCACCCTGACAGTGGCCTCCACCGCCGGGTTCCTGCCGACCAACGGGACGCTGCTGGTGGACGGCGAACAGATCGGCTACACCGGCACGACGGCGACGACGTTCACCGGTCTCACCCGCCAGCAGGCCGGGACCACCGCCGCCGGCCACAACACCGGCGCTCGGGTGACGCCGCTCGGCTGGCAGGGCTTTGCGCTGAGCGCGAGCACCTCGCTCACCACCGACGCGGCGGTCGCCGCCGTCGCCCTCGGTGACGTCAACGGCGACGGGTTGCCCGACCTCGTCGTCTCCGACGGCAGCAGCACCGGCGTCACCAAGATCTACCTCAACGCCGGCAACGCCTCGGGTGCCTGGCAGGGCTTCACCGCCACTCCGGCGGCGACACTGAACACCGCCAACGCCACTTCCGTGGCCGTGGGCGATATCAGCCTCACGCACAAGGGCGACCTCGTGGTCGGGACCTCTGCCGGCGCGTTCGTATTCCTCGGCAATGGGGACGGGACGTTCGGCGCCGGCACCGCGCTCGGCACCGGGACCCCCAACGTCACCGCCGTCGCGATCGCCGACCTCAATGGCGACAACCTGGCGGATGTGGTGCTGGCCGAGACCGGCTCCGCCAGCCAGTACTTCGTGAATCAGGGCCTGGCGCCCAGCCAGAAGACGACTCTCTCGGCCGGCATCGGGGCGGCTGACACGACGATCACCGTCGGTTCGACCGCCGCCTTCGGCGCCGTCAACGACTCCGGCTCGATGACCATCGGCACCGAGGTGCTCGGCTACACGGTCACGGGCGCTACGACGCTGACAGTGGTCCGCGGTGTCGGCGGCAGCACTCCGGCGAGCCACGCCAGCGGCGCCGGCGTGCTGCTCCCGACGTGGAGCGGCTTCGACGGCGGCACCGCACTCAGCAGCGGGCTCACGACGGCAACGTCGGTGGCCGTCGGGGACATCACCGGCGACAGCCTGCCGGAGATCGTCCTCGGTGAGAGCGGCGGCGCCAGCCAGCTGTTCGTCAACCGCGGGCCGGCCGGGGCGACGTGGGCAGGCTTCAAGGGCGGCGTCGCCGAGGGCCCGAGCGGCGCCACAAGCGTCGTGCTCAGAAGCCTCGACGGCGGCCCCCAGGCCGGCATCGCGATGACCGGGACGGCGACCCAGTTCCTGCCCGGCCAGCAGGTCTCGGTCACCCGCATCGGTCTCTCGAACGTCGTCGTCGGCCTGACCGCCAACTCGACGACCTTCACCCTCGGCAGCGGCCAGGGCGCATTCATCCTCACCCCGACGGGCGTGGCCGGCAACTTCTCCGGCACGGTGTCCGCCGTGTCGAGTGGCACCGGCTTCGGCGCCAACGCGAGCGCCGCGGTGCGGATCAACTCGACCGGCCAGACGATCGACGACACCGTCACCGTCGGAGGCGTCGCCATCCCGGTGGTGTTCAAGCCGGGGGAGGAGGGCTCCTCCGCCAGCCCCTTCCTCGCCGTCGCCGGCTCCGGCAGCCTCGCGCTCGGTACGCCTCCGTTCATCGAGATCGAAGGTTCGGTCTCCTACTCCCCGACCGCGACCAGCGCCGGCCCGATCACGGTGTTCGTCGGCCAGGGCCCGGCGTTCAACGCCGACGGCACGCCGAACGCCACCGCTCGCGGCGCCTACCTCGTTGCCGCGAACTACCAGGCGAACAGCGACGGCAGCGGGCACTACGCCTTCACCGCCACCGGCAGCCTCAGCCTGGTCGGTATCCCGGGGGTCAACCTGAGCGCGACCGGCATCACCGTCGCGTTCAACGACTACCCCACCGGCGCCGGCAACACGTTCTTCGGGGTGGCCCCGGGCACCCGCTCGCTGAGCGGCACGATGACGCTGAGCCTGCCTAACGGGGTCAGCTTCACCGGCTCGATGGGCCTCTCCTACAGCGCCGGCACGCTGACGATCACGCTCGGTAGCGACGCGATCGCAACCGGCAGCACCCCCGTCACGTTCACGCTCGGCGATGCGCCGAGCGGTGGCACCGCCCCGCTGAGCGGCAGCATCACCTCCGGCACGATCACCGCCAGCGCGGGCGACATCACCGCCACCAACCTCACCGCGGGACTGACGCTCAGCGTGCCCGGCTTCGGATCGACGCTGAACGCCTCGGTGTCCTTCGACACCGCCGCCGGTTCGTTCTCGGTGGCCACGACCGCCCCGGCCACGCTCAGCGTCGAGACCCCCGGTGGCCAGACGCTCGGCTCGCTCACCGCCAACTTCGGCTTCGCGCAGAGCCTGGGTCAGCTGAGCCCGCAGGCTCCGGCCGGCTCCCAGCCGCCGAAGACCGTGCGGATTGCCGTCTCCGGCCTCAGCCTCACCGTCGGGCCGGTCACCGCCACCGCCGCCTCCGGGCTGCTCGTGCTCACCGGCACCGGGCTCGCCGGGCAGATCAGCGGCCTGACGCTCACGGGGCTGCCGCCGAGCGTCAACTTCGCCGGCAGCTTCGACCTTCGCCTGAACACGACAACCGCCGCGGTCTCCCAGCAATTCCAGCTGGCCGGCGGACTCACCGAGGTCAACCTGCCCGCGGGCCCGTACCTGCGGATCGAAGGCGACAACGTCGGGCTCACCGTCGCCGGGCAGACGGTCAACGGCAACTTCGTGATCGAGAAGGCCACCGACAGCACCGGCACCGTCCTGCGCATCACCGCCACGAACGTCAGCGCCTCGCTCGGCGACGGTACCCAGAGCTTCGTCAACCTCGCCGGCGGCAGCGGGATGCTCGTGGTGAGCGGCGGCAACCTCGCCGGCCAGATCGCCGGCAACGTCACCGTCACGATCCCGGGCATCACGCTCACCGGCTCGCTGCAGCTGTCCGTGAACACCGCGAACGCCGTGGGCGGCTTCACCGACTCGGTGACCTTCGGCGTCCAGCCTTCGGGCACCACCGCGGTCGTCGTCGGCGACGTCAACGGCGACGGCCGGCCTGACCTGATCATCGCCACGAGCACCGGCCAGAAGCTGCTGTACCTCAACGACGGCAACCCCGATCCGTACAACACCCTCAGCCCGATCCAGATCGGCGGTACCTCCACCGACCACACGCTCGCGCTGGCGCTGGCCGACGTCGCCGGGAACAACCACCAGGACCTGATCGTCGGCAATCAGGGCTCCGCCAACGAGCTCTATCTCAACGACGGCCAGGGCAACTTCACGCTCGCGAGCCCGAGCGGGATCGGCAGCCTCGGCAGCGGCGCCACCGCGATCACCGTGGGCGACCTGAACGGCGACGGCCATCTCGACGTCGTGCTGGCGGACGGCGGCACGCCGACCGTGTTCCTCAACCGCGGGCCGGACACGACCGGCCAATGGCAGGGTTTCGGCACCGGCAGCGCGGTCTCCGGCGCGGGTGCCACCGCGACCGCGCTCGGGCTGGCCGACTTCAACCGCGACGGCGCCCTCGACCTGGTGGTCGCCAACAGCGGCGCGAACGCCCTGTACCTGGGCGACGGACACGGCGGCCTGATCGCGACGGCAATCAGCCTCGGCAGCGGCGGCACGGCGCTGTCGGTCGGCGACCTCAACGGTGACGGCTATCCAGATCTGGTCATCGCCACCGCGTCGGGGGCCTCGGTCGTCCTCAACGGCGGCGGCGCCTTCACCACCCGCCTGGCCGGCCCGCTCGCCTCGGGCGCGACGACCGTGGCCGTCACCTCGCTCGGGGACTTCCCGGCCGGGGGTGGGACGATCAAGATCGGCACGGAGACGCTGACCTACACCGGGATCAACGTCGGGACGGGGACGCTCACGCTCAAGGCCGGGACGTCGGTGGCGAGCAACCACCCGCAGAGCGACCTCGTCGAGCTCGTGCTGCCGGCGCTCACGCTCGCCAGCAGCATCACGAACGACCCGACCCTCAACCAGCTGACGCTGAGCGCGACCACGGGCCTGCCGTCCGCCGGCACGGTGCTGATCGGCGCCGAGAAGTTCACCTACACCGGGGTGAACACCCAGGCGAACCTGCTCACCGGCGTCGTGCGCGGTGCGAGCGCAACGACCGCCGCGAGCCACACCACCGGCGACGCCGTCATCCTCGTGCTCGCCACGCCGAGCCTGGCCGCCGCGCTGACCGCGGGCGCCACGTCGCTCACGCTCACGTCGGTCGCCGATTTCCCCACTGGCGGCGGCACGATCCTGATCGACGCGGAGCAGATCAGCTACACCGGGGTGAGTGGTCTGACGCTCACCGGTCTGACCCGCGGCGCCGGCGCCACCACCGCGGCGGCTCACACCCAGGCGGCCCCGGTCACCTTCGTGCCGCCGACGATGACGCTCGGCACGAGCCTGACCGCCACCGCCACGACGCTGACCCTCAGCGCCTCGGTCGTGAGCCTGCCGGCCGCCGGCACGCTGCTGATCGGCACCGAGCAGATCGTCTACACCGGCGCGAGCGGCAGCTCGCTCACCGGCCTCATCCGCGGCGCCGGCGGCACCACCGCGGCGAGCCACGCGACGAGCGCCCCGATCATCCTGCTCTCCGGCTGGCGCGGCCTGAACGCCCCGGCGGCACTGGCCGCCGTCGGGGGCACCGTCTCGGGCGTCGCCGTCGGTGACGTCAACGGTGACGGCCACCTGGACATCGCGCTGTCCGCTAACGGCGGCACCAGCACCGTCCTGCTCGGCGACGGCACCGGGGCCTTCACCGCCGCCCCCGCCGCGAGCTTCAGCACGCCCAGCCTGTCGGCCACGGCACTCGCCCTCGCGGACATCAACGGCGACGGCCATCCTGACCTGATCCTGGCCAGCAGCTTGCCGAACCAGGGGACGCTCGTGTTCCTCGGCACCACCGGCGGCACGCTGAGCAGCCAGGGCCCGATCGGCGCCACGACGATCAACCTGCCGCAGGGCCCGTACTTCGAGCTCCAGGGCTCGAACGTCACGCTGACCGTCCTCGGCCAGACGATCACCGGCAGCTTCACGGTCTCGGAGTCGACCACCGGCGGCAGCCGAGTGGTGACGATCAGCGTGCCGCAGGCATCCTGGGCGTTCAGCGACACCAACAGCCTCGCCATCACCGGCGGCGCGCTCGTCATCGCCCAGGGCGGCATCGCCGGCCAGATCACGGTCTCCGGCGCGAGCACCCTGACCGCCGACCTCACCGCAGGGGCCAACACGCTGACCGTTGCCTCAACGGCCGGCTTCTCGCCCACCGGGACGCTGCGGATCGACTCCGAGCTCATCCCGTACACGGTCACGGACGCCACCACGCTCAGCCTGACGCGGGGCAGCGGCGCGAGCACGCACACGAGCGGCACCGCCGTCGCGCAGGTGCTGACGCTCGGCCCAGTCTCCCTTGCCGGGTCGATCGCGGCGCAGATCAACACGCTGACCACGCCGGCGTCGCTGGCCGGCACAGAGCTGCCCGCGGGCCCGTACTTCCAGCTCAGCGGCGCCGCGCTCAGCCTCTTGCTCCCGGGCGGAAACTCGCTGAGCGGCAACTTCACCGTGCAGCGGACGACCGACCAGCACGGCAACACCCGGCTGGCGATCGGCGCCTCCGCGGTCAGCCTCGTCCTCGGGGGTCAGACGGTGCTCACCGGGGCGCAGGGGCTGCTCGTGGCCGACGCCGGGAGCGCGAACGGCTTTGCGGCGTCACTCCAGGGAACGGTCAGCCTCGCCGGCCTGCTGCCCAGCGGCGTCAACCTGTCGGGCAGCTTCGGCGTCGCGATCAACGAGAGCACCGCGGCGGTCGACGAGTCGCTCACCGTCGGCGGCCAGGCGCTGTCGCTGACGCTTCCGGCGGGTCCGTACATCCAGCTCTCCGCCACCGGCGCCCAGCTCACGTTCGCCGGTCAGACGCTGAGCGGCGACTTCGCCTACCAGCAGGTCACGAGCGGCAACACGACGACCACCCAGCTGAGCGCCTCGAACGTCAGCCTCAGCCTGGGCTCGGGCGCGACCCGCATCGTCACGCTGACCGGCGGCCAGGGCGTGCTCACCATCACCGGCGGCGCAACGAAGACGATGACGGGTTCTCTCAGCGGCGCCGTCGCGGTCAACGTCCCCGGCGTCACCGTCGCCGGGAACCTCGCCCTGTCGATCGACACCGGGCAGAGCACGTTCGCGATCGCCGGCACCAGCCTGAACCTGACCGTCCTCGGCCAGAGCCTGACCGCCGACCTGTCGGTCAGTCAGACCGGCACCGGAAACGCCAAGACGACGACCTTCACGCTGAAGAACGTCGATCTGTGGCTCGGCAGCCAGAGCCTCGGCCTGCACATCGCGTCCGGGGCGACGGGGAGCCAGCTCGTCTTTTCGCCCGCAGGACTGACCGGCCACATCGATGCGACGGTGGCAATCGTCGGGCTGCCGACCGACGTCACCTTCGGGAACTCCACCTCGAGCGGGATCCCGATCTCGGTTCAGATCGCGCCCGGATCGCTGCTCGTCGAGCTCGGCACCGTCGCGCAGCCGTTCGTGCTCAGCATCCTCGGCCAGTCGGTGAGCGGCGTCTTCTCCTTCCAGCAGAGCAAGGATGCGGGCAAGGACGGGGTGCTCGGCACCGTTGATGACCGCACCGTCCTGCGGATCGCCGCGACCGACGTCCAGGCGTTCGTCGGCAACGGCGGTCTGGACAGCACCGGGCAGATGACCGCCGGCAGCATCGGCGCGGCGCTCACCGCCGGCAGCGGCTTCGTCCTGGTCACACCGGACGGGCTGGCGATGTCGGTGGGCGGAGCAGTCACCCTGAGCCTTGGCGGTGGCGTCAGCGCGAGCGTCAACAGTGCGGCCTTCCAGATCAACGAGACGACGGCGGCGGTCAACGAGCAGTTCACCCTCGGCGGCACCCAGTCGACGCTCACCCTCCCGCCCGGCCCGTACTTCTCGGTCAGTCTCACCGGCGTCGCTCTGACGATCGCCAACCAGCAGTTGCAGGGCGATGTGACGGTCGTCCGGCAGGGCACCGCGACCGCGGCGACCACCACGATCACGCTCGCGAACGTCGGCCTGCGCCTCGGCACTCCCCAGCGCGACTTCGTCACCGTCAGCGGCGGCGCCGGCACCCTGATCATCGACCCGTCGACCGCGGCCCACCCGGGCGTCTACGGGAGCCTGGCGGCGAACATCAGCGTCTCGGTGCCGGGCATCGGGCTGTCGGGCGCGTTCGCGCTGACGCTGAACACCACCGGCGCGCCGGAGACGATCGGAACGGGCCAGACGGCGGTGAACGTGCCGAAGGGCATCGCCGTGAGCGGCGCCGGGGTGACCCTCACGATCCTCGGGCAGTCGCTGACCGGCAACGTCGGCTTCGTCTACGACAGCACCGACAAGGTCGTCGGCCTCGGCGTCAGCAACCTCACGCTCGCCCTCGGTGACGGGACGACCACGTTCGTCAGCGCCACCGTGACCCAGGGCGCGATCCTGCTCACCGCCGACGGCATCGCCGCGCAGCTGTCGGTGGCGCTGAGCACGCCCGGGATCGATCCGAAGGTCCTGTCGTTCAACGCCATGGCGACCCTGACGATCAACACGACACCGCACGCCGTCAGCGGTTCGATCGACGTCGGGAACGGCTCAGTCGCGATCAACATCGCCCAGGGCGGCCCATTCCTCCAGGTGGAGCTCGGCAGCGCCCAGAGTCCGATCACCCTGGCGATCCTCGGCCAGACACTCAGCGGGCGCTTCTGGTTCCAGCAGCTCACCACCACGAACGGCAACAAGATCGTGGCGGTCGGCTTCGATCACGCGGGCCTGAAGCTCGGCGTCGCGCCGCTGGCCCTGCAGGTCGGCTGTCTTCCCGGTGACCCCAGCTCGGTCACCTGCGGCCAGGGCGCCTTCGAGCTGACGCCCGCCGGCGTGGCCGGAACGTTCACCGGCACCGTCGCCTTTGGCCAGGGATTCCCCGTCAGCATCGACAGCACCCCCACGGTCGAGTTCAACAACACGACCGCCGCGATCAACGACAGCTTCAGCTACACCGACGCCGCGGGCCAGACCCAGATCCAGACGCTCACCCTCCAGGCCGGGCCGTTCCTGCAGGTGGCGGCGTACAACACCAACCTCCACATCGGCAGCGTCGTGCTGCACGGCGACGTCCTGTTCCAGCGGGCGACCATCGCCGGCACGACGACGATTGTGGTGGGGGTCGCCCATGTCAGCTTCGACAACCACACCTCGCCCGGCGGCGGCGCGATCGAGAACGGCCGCGGCGCGCTCATCATGCCGAGCACCGGCGGCGTGGCCGGGGTCATCCTCGGGGACGCGGCGCTCGCCTTCGGCTCGTTCAAGGCGTCGGCGACGCTCGGCCTGGAGGTCAACACCACGACCGGCCCGGTCAACACCACCGTGACGGTCAACGGGGCCGACATCCCGGTCAACATCCCCGACCAGGGCCTCACGTTCATTGCCAACGACGTGGCGATCAACCTCGACAACCTGGTGGAGATCGACGGCAACTTCCGGGTCTCCTCGGGCAGCTTCTCGGGCAGCGGGCTGCAGCTGTTCGTCGGCGCCGGCCCGTACAAGTGGCCGGCCGGCGACACGACGCACACGCCGGGCGACGTCAACCCCGACGCGATCGGCGTGCTGCTCGACCAGGGCACCGTCCAGTACCAGGCCGGGACGGGCGACGGCGTCTACGCGCTGTACGCGAGCGGCACGCTCAAGCTGATCGGCCTCGACGGGCTGACGATCGAGGGCACCGCGGCGCTGAAGATCAACACGACCGGCAACCAGGTGGTGTTCCACGATCCGAGCGCCCCGACCGACCCGACCAAGGACCACACGCTGGCGCCGAACTCCTTCGGCTTCTCGGCGACGGGCGTGACGATCAGCGTCGGCTCCGTGTTCACGCTCACCGGCGATCTCACGATCACCCGGGCGGCTGACGGGACGCTGACGCTGGCGATCGGCAACGCCAGTCTGACGCTCACCGTCTCCGGCCAGTCGATCTTCGGTCTGACCAACAGCGCAGCGGTCTTCACCATCGACCCGACGAGCGGCTTCCACATGCAGAGCCTGTCGATCGGCAGCTTCTCGCTGCTCGGCGCTGACGTCGGGCTGGGGGGCACCGGGACGCCGGCGCTCAACCTCGCGCCGACGGCCGATCTCGGTGGCGGCCTGCTCAAGAGCTCGGACCCGAGCGCCCCGGTCGAGGTCGCCAACAACGCGGTCATCCCCGACACCCAGGTGATCGACCACATCGACGTCACCTTCAACGACCCGAGCGGCCGGGGCCTCAACCTGAGCACGATCACCAGCACCGCGCAGAAGCTCCAGATCCAGCGCAACGGCGCGGCGATCGCCGGCCTGACGATCGACCCGACGCCGACGCTGGTCAGCGGGACGACGTACCGCTTCGCCGTCCACGGCTGGCAGACCGGCACCCCCGGCATCGTCACCGTGACGTTCCTGCCCGGGACGTTCGGCGATACGGGCGCCGGTGCGCCGACGAACACCGGCTCGGTCGAGCAGTTCTTCCTCGTCGATCCGCCCGCCCCGGGCACCACCTTGGTCGCGCCGCCGATCGCCGTTCTGTCGAACCCGGCGCCCGGCCAGCCGGTCGGCGTCAACGCGCTCAACGAGGGCGGCTACCTCGACATCACGTACAAGAGCCTGAACGGCGATCCGATCGACGAGAGCCTGCTCGCGAGCGCCGCCCCGTTCACGCTGAGCGGCACCGGACTGGCCAACATCGCGCTCGCCAACGACGGGACGCCGATGCTCGGCGGCACCCTCCCGACGCCGCTCGACGGCTCCTCGACCACCGACAAGTCGGTCACGTACCGCTACTACCTCCAGCCGAAGAACACCTCGGACACCACCGGGTTGTTCAAGGCCGGGACCGTGACGCTGACCTTCAAGGCCGGGGCGTTCGGCGCCAAGCCGGCAACCGGAAGCGACACGCTCAACCTCCAAGGGCTGCAGCAGACGTTCACCCTCACCGCCGATGCCGCCGGCCAGGCGACGACGCCGAAGACGATCTCGCTCGGGCCGCTGCAGCTCCAGGGCCCGCACGCCGGCATCGAGGACCTCGGGTTCAAGAACGGGATGCTCGATTTCACCGTCGCGCTCGGCGTGGACAACGCCGCTCTGGCGTTCGGCGGCTCGCAGGGCGGCACCGGCGTGACGGCGACGCTCACCCACATCCGCGGCACGTTCGAGGTGCAATTCGACGCGCTCGGCCTCCTGAGCGGCAAGTTCCGCCTGAACCTCCCCGGCAAGTTCTCGCTGTCGGTCGGCAGCCTGGCCGTCCATGTGCCGAGCGCGCTCGACGTCAGCGCCACTGGGATCCAGGTCTCCTACGACCCGTCGATCACGGGCAGCCAGCAGCTCGTCGTGGTCAAGTCGGCCAGCATCACGTTCCCCACCCTTGGCCTGAGCGGGTCGATCCGGCCCTACGATCCGGTCGCCGGTCACGGCGTCGATCCCTCGAGCACCGCGCCAAACCTGATCCCGGGCCTGGTCGTCCGCACCGATGGCTTCACCCTCGGCCAGGCGGAGCTCGACTACGGCGTCCAGACCCCGGGCGGCGATCAAGCCACGAGCGCGAGCGGGAACGCCATCGCGTTCGGCAACATCCTCACGTTCAAGGACATCAAGGTCGGGGTGCAGAACTTCTCGGTCAACTTCGGCGGCAGCCAGCCTGCGTTCAACGGCTCGATCTACATCGCCTCCGACGGCGCCACCTTCCTGCCCGGCAAACCGGTCAGCGCGACCATCAGCAAGCGAACGACCGCCGGGGCGCTCCCGGACGCGATCCGCGCGACGCTGACCTTTGCCGACGGGCACGTCTCCGCCTTCCAGTTCACCGTCGACCAGATGTCGGTCCAGCTCGGGAGCTTCCTGACGCTCACCGCCACCAACTTCCAAATCGACACCGGCGCAACCGGCTCCCAGGAGCTCGTCCACTTCGACTCCGTCGGCGCGCAGGTGAATCTCAAGGGCCTGTCGATTGGTGGCGAGGCGCGCAGCTTCGGCTTCACCGCCGACGGGAACTTCGTCACCGACACCGGCTTCGGCGTGTTCCTCACGGTCGGTTCGGCCACCGGCGACAGCTTTTCCTGGCCGAGCTGGCTGCCGATCAAGATCGACGCGATCGGCATCCAGTGGCCGCATATCCAGGCCGATCCGGGCAACTTCACGCTGATCCTGTCCGCCGAGGTGCAATCGCTCAAGGGCGACCCCGGGCTGCAGTTCAGCGGCGCCATCCAGGGCATCCAGATCGATCCGTCCCTGCTGCTCAAGGGTCAGTTCCCGATCGTCGGCCTGAGCGGTTTCGGGATCTCCATCCACGGTGGCATGTTCGGCGGCACCGTCGACGCCCAGCTGATCGGTGGCATCGACCGTCTGGACAGCAACTTCAACGTGATCGACCCGCTCGACACGACGACGCCGGTGGCCCAGCGGGTGCTCTACCTCGGGATCGAGGGCGGATTCTCGATGGACGGAATGGCAGGTTTCACGATTCGCGTGGGTCTCAGCCAGCTCGGGCCGCTGAGCGCCTTCATCGACGTCGAGCTGCCGGAGGGCATCCTGCTCGAGCCGATCACCGGTCTGGCGATCTCCGGCTTCTCGGCCGGAGTCGAGTTCTTCAAGACGCTGCCCTCGATCACCGACCCGTTCGCCCTGCGCAATCCGGAGTTCGGACCGCCGACGCAGATGACCGCCGGGCAGTGGCTCGGCTCGCTGCAGCAGCAGGTGGCCCAGCAGGCCAAGGCCACCGGCGGCCAGGCGAACTTCCTCGCCGCGTTCACCGCGCCGATGACGATCATGGGCTCGGCGACGATCACCGACGAATACACCTCGCCGGAGCTCTTCAACATCAAGGCGACGTTGATGATCTCCACCGACGGCAAGTTCCTCATCTCCGGGACGCTGAACTTCGCCGCCAACAGCATCAGCATGACCGGCAAGCTCTACGCCGACCTCTCGCAGGTCGCCAACGGCAACGTCACCGTCCTGTTCCTGGCCGATGTGCCTGACCAGGTGCGATTGCTGACGGTCTACGGCAAGCTCCAGATGGGCTTCAAGAACTCCTCCGGGCAGGAGGTCACCTTCGACGTCGCTGCGCCCCCACCGTCGGCTTCAGCGGCCGGGAGCAGCCCGAGCGCGAGCGTCGTCGCACCCGCACCGGATACCGGCTCGGTTGACGTCGAGGTGGCCAACACTCAGGTGCAGGACGGTACCGCCGGCACGACGGCCGGACTGCCGGTAATCGACGCAACGAGCGGACAGACGGTCGGCTCGCACGGCACCGGCTACATCGACATCGCCTACACGCCCGCCTCCGGGGCCAACCTCGACTATTCCTACATCGTGGCCAGTTCGTCCGGCGCGATCACCATCTCCGGCGCCGGCCTCGGGCTCACCACCGGCCAGGTCCTCTCCGGGCCGGCGATCCCGGTGGAGACGCTGACCACGAACACCGGCGTGATCACCGTGCCGCTCGTCCTCGATTCTGCCAACCATCTGGTGTGGCGCTACGGGCCGAGCCGAGAGAAGGTGCTTGACGAGACGACCGCCGGGTGCGGCTATGTGGCCGGCAGCGGCGGCACGGCGGCGACTCACTGCACCGATCAGGCGCTGCTCGCCGCGGCCGCCCTGGCCAGCGGGTATTCGCGCCTGGATATGCAGGTCGACTTCGTCAACGTCGGCGGGGTGCAGGTCAAGGAGGTCACCGATCTGGCGAAGGAGATCGTGCTGCAGGCCTCGGACTTCAGCGGCGGGATCACCGACACCCAGTTGTTCGCCGACGCGATGGACAAGGCCGGGGTGCGGGAGTTCCGCTACCTGCTGCCAAGCTCGGTGAGCTACCTCCCCGGCGCCGTCACGGTACAGATCGCCGGCACCGCGGTACGCAACCTGGCGGTCACCGACAGCTCGGGCAACACGACGCCCGGCGCCTACAACACCCCCTCGACGCAGGGCTTCAACGTCGACGGCACGACCGCGACGATCTCCGATCCGGGCGCCGGCGGGACGATCGACATCAACGTGCTCTCGAACCGCAACTGGATCGACGTCGTGTTCAAGGCGCCGCAGTGCGGCAGCAATCCCTGCGCCACCTTGAACGACGCCTCGATCACGAGCCCGGGCGCCAAGTTCACGCTCGGCGGCCCCGGCCTCGGCAGCCTGGCGCTCGACACCGGCAAGAGCGCGGTCCGGATCAGCCAGGCGCCCAACGGCGACGAGACCTTCCGCTTCTGGCTCACCGGTCAGGCGGCCGCGAGCGGCACCGTGACACTGACGTTCCTGGCCAACAGCTGGTCCTACTATCTCCCCGCGGCCCCGATCGTCGCGGGCATCCCGGTCCTGATCCAGCCGACGTCGGGCGGGGCGATCGTCCCGCCGGTGAGCGTCACGATCACCATCCCGGACGCGAACGTCGGCCACAACGGCAACCCGGCCGGAACCACCGATTCGCATCTCACCGGCTACAGCGTCGACCCGAGCTCGGTCAACTTCACGACGCTGACGCTGACGTTCGCGCCGGACTCGAGCCACAGCGGCTGGACGATGGTGATCGACGCGAGTCGCGCGCCGACGCTCGTGGCCGGAACCACCGACCAGTTCAACCTCCCGGTGATCATCACCGCCCCGACGGGCTACACGCTCGCGGCCAACGCCTCGGACACGGTCACCTTCACCCCGACGCTCGCCCCTTCGGCGCTGGCCTACGACGGCAATCCGTCCGGCGCCTCCCAGTACGGCTCGACCGACTCCAGCCACAGCGTCGCCGACTTCCCCAAGGACCGGAGCTACCTCGACGTCACGTTCGCGCCCACCACGGGCGATCAGCTCGTGGCCGGCACGATCGGCACCGGTGGCCAGTTCACGCTCGGCGGCACGGGCGCCAGCGGCTTCACGGTCGGCACCGGCGCCAACGGCCCGGTCTACCTGGGCAACAACACGTACCGTTTCCTGCTCTCCGGTGGCACCTTCACCCCCGGCCCGGTCAACGTCAACTTCACAACTGACACCTGGTACGCGGCGTCCCCGCGCGGGCCGCCGTGCCCCGTGTCCAACGCACACTGTGCCGGCACCGGCAGCACCGCCAACAGCACGGGCTACGGCAACCTCGCCTTCACCACGACGTTCACGGTCACCGGTGCCACCGCGGACCTGGTCTCGACCGATGCCAACGGCCAGATCTCATCGCTCTCGGGCGGGTCCATCGGCCGCGGTCAGCTGAACGGCCAGGGCTACCTGGAGGTCAGCTTCCATCCCACGGCCGGCAACACGATCGACCCCGCGACGATCAGCGGCAATGAGCTCACGCTCACCGACGCCGCCGGCCATACCATCACGCTGGGCGCCCCGATGCGGGAGGGCACCACCGACGTCTGGCGCTACTCCTTCACCGGCGCGCTGGCGGCCGGGACCTACACCGCGACGTTCGCGGCCGGCTCGTTTGCCGACACCGGCGGAATGTTCGGTCAGGCCGCCACCGAGCATTTCACCGTCCAGGACGCCACGACCACGTTGGTCACTCCGGGCTCCGGCGGGGTCGACAAGCAGACCGACCTCAACGCTCGCGGCTGGGTGGACGTCACCTTCCCGGCCAGCGGCGGCCAAGCGGTCGACCCCACCTCGGTCCTGAACGACATCGCCGGCGTCAGCCTCACCTCCGGCACGCTGACGCTGACGATCGTCGGCAGCCCGGTGCTGATCGACGCCAGCTCGCTGACCTTCCGCTACTTCTTCACCGGCTACTCAGGCACGTCGCCGGTCACCGTCACCTTCAACGGTGGCTGGAAGACGAGCGACGGCAGCGCCTGGGGCGGAACGCCGACGCAGGTGGGCACCACTCAGTTCGGCAGCTGGATCGACGTGCGGCTCACTCCGGTCGGGTCGGCCACGATCACCCCAGCGCAGCTGAGCTCGGGTCTGCTCAGCCTCTCCGGCGCCGGTGCCGGGACCGCCGCTCCGCTCACCGGGGCGAACTCGATCCTGCAGATCGGCGATCCGAGCGCCAACACCTACCGGGTGCTGCTGGGCGGCGCGTTCGCCACCGGCGCGGTCACCGTCACCTTCGCTGCCGGCGGCTGGCAGGACAGCGCCGGCAACTCGAGCGCCGCCTCGAGCGCCGGCTTCTCGGTGCTGGCCCCGGCCCAGAGCTTCTTCATCGAGCTCTCCGGTGGGCTGATCCTCCAGGACCCGACGGGGCTCCTCGGCCAGCCGCTGCTGACGATCACCGCCGACGTGAAGCTGGAGATCGACCCACAGCGCAAGCTGATGCTCCTGACCTTCAGCGGCCAGATGAACATCGTCTACCTCGGCACGGTCGGCGCCACCGACGGCTTCTTCGTGCTCGACCTCGGCGCCACCGCGAAGGTCGGCGTGCCGCAGCTGTGGGGTGCCGCGACGATCCAGACGAACTTCGACAAGCTCAAGCCGCTCGGTCTGGATCTGTACGCCAGCGGCACCCTGCAGATCAACACCACCGGCCAGGAGCACGACGAGACGTTGACGCTGCCGGGCATCGGCCCCGGCGGCACGACCGAGACCGATACCTACAACCTGGCGCCGTACAGCTTCTCGATCGACGTCGCGGGCAAGGCCGACGTGCGAGTGCCGACCACGAACGCCGTGCTGTGGCAGGTGTCGGGCGGCTTCCACATCGGGCTGAACCCCGACGACATCACGATCTACGCGATCGGCGACACCGCATACGGCAAGGCGCAAGGCCTGATCGTCATCCAGACCGGCGCCAAACCCGGCGAGACGCCGGGCATCGCGGCCGAGTTCACGATCAGCAAGGGCTCTGGCCTGTCGATCCCGGGCATCGGGAGCCTGTTCTCGATCAGCGGCACGGCCACCGTCGAGCTGAACACGACCTTCCAGGCGGTCCACTTCGCGATCCCACAGGCCTTCCTGCCGCTGCTGCCGGCCGGTGCGCCGACGAGCATCGACGTGTGCCAGGCCGCCCCCGGTCTCGACGGCAGCTGTGACCCCACGCACCCGGGCGAGGTCTACCTCTCGGTCACGATCAACGCCCAGATCACCATCGGCGGCGCGCTGACGCTCAACGGCTTTGTCCAGGTGCAGGCTGCGGCCGGATCCAACGGCCTGCGGCTGCAGATCACCGGCGCGGTGGGGACGACGATCCCATTCCTCGGGGCGCTCTCCGGCCAGCTCAGCTTGACCGTCTTCCTCGGTCCGAACCCCGGCGTCGTCGGCCGTGTGTTCCTCACACTCGACTCCAGTCAGATACCCGGCGTGCAGCTCACAGGGGAGTTCCTGCTCGAGCTGAACACCTTCGCCACCGCCCAGGAGATCCAGACCTTCAGGGTCAACCAGGACTCAAGCGGCAACTTCGGCGGCTTCGCCCACGACGCCCGCGGCAACCTCGTCGTCCAGAACACGATCGTCGCCCCGGGACCCGGCTTCCAGCTGCTCATGTCCGGCCACATCAAGGTGGGCGTCCTGGACATTCAGGGGAGCGTCGTCTTCGGCCTGAGTCTCGGCGGCAGCGACCCGAACCTCAGCCTCGTCGTCAACGGCAGCGTGCTGCTGGGACCGCTCGGCACGCTGCAGCTCAAGAACAGCGGCTTCCGGATCGATCGCTCCGGGCTCGTGGCTCGGGTCGCGCTGTCGCTCCAGGCCGGCTTCGGCGGCAACGTCGGGCTGCAGTTCAACGCCGGTGCGATCCTGTCGCTGAACACCACGGGTGCGACGCAATCGCTCGGCGGCAGCTCGGTGCCGGATGGCTTCGACCTGAGCATCCAGGGCTTCGTCACCTTCGCCGGCTTCGCCACGGCCAGCGGGTCGGTCGACCTGACGATCTCGGCCGGCGCGTTCCAGCTGACGTTCAACGTCCAATTCGCGCTCGGGCCGCTGCAGTTCACCGCCACCGGCGGAGCCGGCCTGTACACCGACGGCATGGCGCTTTCCCTGCAGGTGCAGGCGAGCGCTGACGGCGACGTGTTCTCGATCTCAGCGGGCGGGACGCTGATGATCAACACCAGCTCCAGCACCAGTCACCTGGGGATCAACCCGAGCACGTTCCAGTTGGCGCTCAACGGCCAGGTGTCGATCCTCAAGGTGTTCAACTTCAATGCGTCGCTGACGATCATCGTCGCCGGCGGCCAGTGGTCGTTCGACACGAACGCCCACGTGAGCTTCTTCGGCATCTGGAACATGGACGGGGAGATCTTCCTGGACTCCTACGGGGACTTCCACTTCCACCTGTCGTCCGGGATCAGCTTCGGCTGCTGCGGCTTCGGCCTCAGCGGCAGCGTCTGGGTCGACGCGCACGCGACCTACGACCAGACCTACGGCTACTACGACTTCGGTCTCAGCGGCGGCATCAGCGCCGACGTCGAGATCGCGGGGATCGACTTCGGGGGGGCGAGCCTCAGCTTCGGGGCGTCCATCTCGACGCGCAACGGCAGCGACGGCGCCGCCCCGATCGACCTGAACGCCGACTTCAGCATCCACATCCTGTTCGTGACGATCCACAAGAGCATCAACTTCCGGATCGGCTATCTCCAGCTGCCCAAACCAGTGTTCCTCGGCGGCTCGAGCCAGAACCCGCGGGACTTCAGCCAAAGCACCGACGGAAACCTGATCCTCAACGTCGGCAGCCTCGCCTCGCAGCGGAACATCGCCACCGACGATCCGAACCACGACGCGTTCCAGATCAAGCAGATCGGCGGCTCGGCGGCCACCGGCGCGACGATCCAGGTCACCGCGTTCGGCCGCACGAACACGCTGAAGAACGTCAAGACGATCACGGCCGACTGGTCGGGCTGCGCCACGTCCGCCTGCACGGAGTCGATCAACGTCGACCCGTCGGTGACGATCCCGGTCTTCATCACCGGCAGCGGCGGCTCCGACAACCTGCAGAACGACGGCTCGAACGTCACGAGCACGCCGAGCACGGTCAGCGGCGGCGGCGGCGACAACACGATCCTCATCGGCGGTCCCGGCGCCTACACCGTGTACGGCAACAGCCAAGCCTGCTACCAGAGCCAGAGCACCTGCACCTCGGGTCACAACACGATCCTCCACAACGGCACCGGTCCCGACGACACCGGGACGGCGACGATCTACGGCGGCAGCGCCGGCGACACGATCACTGGCGCGAGCGCCCGCGACACCATCTACGCGGGCAACGGAAACGACACCATCAACGGGCCGGCCGGAACGATCTACACGGGCGGCGGCACGAACCTGATCAACCTCACAGCGAGCCGCGGCACGGTGGCCATCAATCCGAGCGGTGGGCAGGGCACGAACACCCTCGACCTCACCGCCGACGGCGGCGGCGACACGTTCTCGGGCAGCGGCAACGCGACGAGCTTCACGCTGAACTTCGGCACCAACCAGACGGTCACCGCCGAGGGCGTCCAACAGCTCGTGCTCCACGGTGGGGGCGCCAGCAACGTGCTCGACAGCCTCCAGCTGTCGCTGAGTGGGATCTGGATCGACGGCTCGGGCCCGCTCACCGTGATCGACGGCACGAGCCTGGCGAGCACCGGCACCGGCGGCAACACGAACTGGAACGACCCCACCGTCTGCGACGCAGCCACGTTCGACCCGGTGACCAACCCATCCGGTGCCTGCCTCATCGCCGCGCTGCCGACGGCGACCAACCTGGTGGTCGACGTCGGCGGCCCACTGGCGATCACCGGCTCGACCCTGGCTTCGGCCGACGCCCTGGCGTTGACGTCGAGCTCGGGCGACCTCACCCTTGACGGCAGCAGCGCGACCGCTGCCACCTCGCTCACCACCACCGCCGCTGGGGCGCTGACCCTGAAGAACACCGCATCGCTCAACGCTCTCGGCGGCGGTCTAACGGCAACGGCCGGGGCCGGCGCGAGCCTCACCGGGTCCGCCCTCAGCGCGACCAACGGCTCGCTCATCCTCACGGCACCAGGCGGCGTGACGCTGCTCGGCCACGACCCACAACACACCGGGCCGACCGAGACTCCGACGCTGAGCGTCACCGGCCCCGGGGCCAACATCGTCATCAGCTCCGGCGGCTCGATCACCGCGACTGACTACACGCTCACCTCGGGCGCGGGTTCGGTCAGCCTGTGTGGCGGCGGCAGCTCGAGCACGACCTGTACCGCCACCCCGGGCGGGATCACGCTCACCGGTACGACGATTACGGCGCCCGGCGGCATCAGCGCGGTTTCCACCGCGCCGCTCACCGTCGTCGCCGACTCGGCGCCGAGCGCGCTCACCGCGTCGGGGAGCGGCAGCGCAATCAACCTGGACTCGACCCACGGCGGGCTCACCCTCACGAGCTCGTCGCTCACCGCCGCCTCCGGCACGCTCACGCTGAACGCCGGGGGCGGTGATCTGGCGCTTGACGCCTCGACGATCGAGGGCGGCACCGCCACGGCCGGCACCGCCAGCGCCAACATCGCCATCCAGGGCGGCACGCTGAACAGCGACACAGGAACGCTCATGCTGACCGCCGCCGGCGACCTGACCCTCGCCAAGGCCGCGCTCGCCTCCGGTGGCGCCGCGACGCTGACCGCGACGAGCGGGGCTCTCAGCATGATCGGCGGCTCGCTCAGCGGCGGCTCGCTCAACGCCACGGCCGGCGCCGCGCTGACGGTTTCCTCGGCGGCCGTCAAGACGACCGGCGACGTCACCCTGACCGCGGACGGCGCGGGCGTGTCGAGCGCGACGGCGGCGCTGCTCCTCGACAACGCGGCGGTTGGCGCCGGCGCGCTCACCGGCGGCACCGGCGCGCTGACCGTCACCGCCACCGGTGCGCTGAGCGTGATCAATGCCAGCGTCCTGTCGGCGGTCGGCGCCGCGAGCCTCATCGCCTCGACCAGCATCAGTGTGCTCCAGTCGAGCGTCGGCTCGAGCGGCGCGGACGTCACCCTGACGGCCAACGGCGGCGGCCTGACCACCGACCAGGGGACGCATGTCACCGCCGGCGGGTCGGTGAGCGAGAGCTCCACCGCAGACATGCTGATCCAGGGCGCCTCGACGATCACCGCCTACGGGCACATTGCCCTGATCTCGTCCGGCGGCCAGCTGTCCATCCTCGCGGCCTCCACCGTGACCACGCAGCACGGCTACGTGACCATCGAGGCCGATGGCGGGCGGGTGACCGTGGACAACTCGTCGGTCACCGCCGCCGCCTACCTCACCCTCACCGCTTCGCAGGACGTGCTGGTGCAGAACAGCGCCGTGGTCGTCGCGCAGGGCGGTGACGCCACGCTGACCTCCGGACGCGCCATGACGATCAGCTCCGCCACGCTCACCGCGTCCGGGAACGTGGTGCTGCACGCCAACGGCGGCGATCTGACCGTCGACCCGTCGACCATCACGGCGACGACCGGGTCGGTCACCGGGACCGCCTCCGGCAACGTGCGGATGGAGGGGACGACGAGCGTGGCCTCGTCGATCACCGCCGGCCAGAATGTGTCGCTGACCGCAGGCGGCTACCTGTCGGCGCTCAGCAACACGCACATCACCGGCCAGAGCGGATACGTGCGGCTGGAGGCCGACGGCACCGACGTGACCGTGGACGGCTCGCAGGTCGAGGCCGGGACGGTCATGACCGGCCAGGCGGCCCGCGACGTCCTGGTGCAGGACGGGTCCGGCATAAGCGCGCACCAGATCACCACGACGAGCGGCCGCCACACGAGCTTCACCAACTCCACGCTGAACGCCACCGGCACGGGCGCGACGGCCGGGCTCACCTCCACCGCACAGGGGAACGTCCTGGTGGACACGGCCGCGAGTGTCACCTCCGCGACGATCGTCACGATCAACGGTGGCTACGACAACCTGGCCCACAGCATCACCCTGCTGGGTTCGTTCGCGGCGCCGCTGATCGAGATCCGCGGCGGTGACGGCGGCGACACGTTCCTGCTCAGCCCGGTCGCGATCGTGGGCTACACGCAGCTGTGGGGCGGCAGCGGCAACGACAGCATCACGCTTCACCTGCCGACGATCGACCTGCAGCACAAGCTTGACCCGAACTACACCGGGCCGTCGGCGCTCGTCAACGGCACCCCCGAGGAAACCGCGATCGCCGGACGCAACCAGCCGATCCAGGGCGTGAACCGCAACTTCGACGGCCAGAGCCTCTTCCCGCTGCGCAACATGGTCGACGTCAACGGCGGCGCGGGTAGCGACAACTACGTGGTCAACCTGCTCGGCACGACCACTGACCCGGCCGGCACCGACTACATCGCCAATGTGCACGACAGCGGCGCGCCCACCGACGTCAACACGCTGACCATCAACGGCATGCCGCAGACGTCCAACGTGTTCCTGCTGCGTCGGAACTTCGTGGCCCTGGTGCACTGCGCCGGCCAGTCCGCGTGCGGCGTCACCGATGGGACCACCGGCGCGTTCGCTGCGCAGTATGAGCGTGTCAACTACGACACCACCATCAACCTGCTGAACGTCGTCGGCGGCAGCGCAGCCGACCAGTTCTATGTCGACGACAACAGCGCGCTCACCACGCTCGACGGCGGTGCCGGTGCCGACTTCTTCCAGTTCGGCCAGATGTTCGGCTCCGACCGCACGGTCGCCCAGGCCGTGGCGCCCGGCGACGAGATCACCACCGAGAAGGTTCAGCTCAACTCACCCCAGGAGATCGTCCAGTACAACGAGCAGCCGGTCTACAACTGGCTGTCGCGGGGCATCAGCTACGCGACCACCGCCTACGGCGGCACCGGCGACGACACCTTCAGCGTCTACAGCAACAAGGCCACCTTGAAGCTCTTCGGCGAGGCCGGCGACGATTCGTTCAACGTCCGCGCCTTCCTGCTCGCCTCCGACCCGACCCAGACCGGCACCGCCCAGACGCTCGTCAACGGCGGCGCCGGGAACGATCACATCGCCTACAACATCAACGCGCCGGTGGGGATCGACGGCGGCACCGGCTTCGACACCGTGGTCGTGATCGGGACCGAGGCCAACGACAACTTCGTCATCACGAAGGACGGGGTGGAGGGCGCCGGCCTGTTCATCACCTATACCAACGTCGAGAAGATCGAGGTCGATGGGCTCGGCGGCAACGACAACTTCTACGTTCTGTCCACGGCGCCCGGCGTCGTGACCGTGCTCGACGGCGGCACCGGCAGCGACACGTTCAACGTCGGGGGCGACGTCACCGGCCAGGTCGTCGCGCTGAACCCCGACGGGACCAGCGCCGCCATCAACCACAGCGTGGCCAGCACCGACCCGATGTTCAACGGGATCTACGCGGCCGGCGTTCCGCTGACCGTGGGCAACTCGTCGATCGGGCAGGTCGTCATCGGGCAGCCGTCAGGTGGCCTGCAGGTGGTCAGCAGCGCCACCCCACCGACCGGCCCGGCAAGCGCTTGCTCGGCGACCCCGCTCCCCGCCAACGAGGCCTGCTACACGGTGTCGCTCGGCGCACCGCAGCCGACCGACGGGACGGTCTGGTATATGACGGTGGCCGCAGCGCCCGCCTCGCTGGCCACCGGCGGCAGCGGCCTGCTCGTTAGCGCCGACAATGGCACCACGTGGCTCCCGGCGCTGGTGCTGACCTTCGACTCGTCCGCGCCCGCGGGCAGCGCCAACGCCTGGACCAGAACGCGAACGATCCTGGTACAAGCCCCCGCGGGCTCCGTCGGCAGCGACGCGACGATCGAGGTGATGCACTCGATCTACAGCACCACGCCGGTGACGAGCACGATCGCCGGATTCGACGCCGTCCCGATCTCGGACGTCAACGTCCATGTGATCGACGGGGACCTCCCGGGGCTGATCACCTCCACTCCCGCCAGCGGACTGCACGTGATCGAGGGCAGCGACGCCAACGTCAACAGCACCTCCCTGACCGAGTACACGGTCTCCCTGACCCGCGCGCCCGCTCCGGGGGAGACGGTGACGGTGACGCCGAGCAGCACCGATCCACGGCTGTCGTTCTCCGGACCGCTGACCTTCGACGCCGGGAACTGGAACACCCCGCAGACGGTCGTCATCTCCGCCGCCAACGACGGCCAGGTGCAAGGCGAGACCAACCAGACGATCACCGCCACGGTCACCAGCTCGATGGCCGGTGGCGGCGTGTACTCCGCCGGTGTGAGCGACAACCCGACCCTCAACGTCGACGTGCTCGACGCCGGTGCCGGCGAGGTCCTGGTGGCTCAGCCCGACGGCCAGACACAGGTGACGCCGACCAAGACCGACACCTACACGCTCCAGCTGAGCCGGGCCCCGACCGCCCCGGTGACGATCACGCTGCTGGACGACGGCCAGACGCTGCTCTCCTCGGGCGACCCACGCTTCAGCGCCACCGGCGGCCAGGGCGGGGCTCCGGCGGTGGTGTTCGACAGCACCAACTGGAACCAACCGGTGACGATCACCGTGGCGGTCGACCCGCACGCGCCGCCGCTTCCCTCCAACAGCGACGGCCAGCCGGTGCAGGTGTTCCCCGCCCAGCCGCACGTGACCGCCGGGCTGGAGGGTCCGCTGTTCATCGAGGGCATCGATACCGCGCCGCGCCCCCTGGTGCCCGGCGTCGCCCTGCCCAGCGAGATCAGCGCGGCGCTGAACCAGTTCAACCCGCCCGGCGACAGCGCGTACAAGCTGGACACGCTCAACGTGTTCGACGATGGCCAGGTTGCCGCCCAGACCGGACACCTGGGGTCCATCACGAGCGCCGAGTTCAACGTGCTCAGCGGCCTCTACCAGGCGCCCTACAACGTTGGCCTGGATCCGTCGCAGTTCGGCGAGATCGACGGGCTGGGCACCAGCGGTGCACTCACCTTCTCAGGCGCCAACGCCCCCCAAACCGGGCCTCTGACCTTCGCCGGCGGCATCACCTACCGCAACGTGGACGTGGTCAACGTGATGCTCGGTCAGGGCGACGACACCTTCACCGTGTCCAACACGGTGCCCAACTCGATCACGATGATCCAGGGTGGGGGAGGCAACAACCACCTGATCGCCACGGGCGGCGGCGGCTACTCCTCGCCGCTGCTGCTGATGGCGTCCACGACTCAGAACGGTCAGTACTACAACGCCACCACGGACTCGATCAACGCCTATGTCAAGGCGATCGAGCAGGGGACGGCGCTGCCGGCCATCAAGCCGATTGCGCGGGAGTTCACCTTCCCCACCAGCGGCCAGAGCGTGCTCGACGCCACGCAGGACCCCAACTCCGTGATCATGTACGGCGGCCGCGGCAACGCCTTCATCTACGGCGGCGGCGGGGGCGACCAGATCGCCGGCGGGACGGGGTCCGATCTCATCTACGCCGGCCTGGGCAACGACCTGATTCACGTCAACGACGGCTTCAACGTCGATCTGACCCACCCGCTGGCCCAGATCATCGCCGAGAACCTGCCTGCGCTCACGGTCGCGCACGATCCGTCCGCCACGGACTCCCCGACCAGCGATCCGCTCTACACCACCTCGAGCCAGGTTTACCTCGGCTCCGGTCACGACATCGTGTTCCTCGATCACGGTGACGTGCAGCAGCTCAACAATCCGATCACCGGCACGTCGACGGTCACCGGTGCGCTGACCACGGATCCGCAGGCCATCGGGCTGAGCACCGTGTACGGCGCCAACAACGGCACCGCGATCGTGCTCGCGGGCTCCGGCTCGCAGCGCGTCGAGTTGACCCACACCAACCAGCCCAACGTGGTGGTCAAGAACGGCTACGTGTACTTCGCCCAGAGCGACGGCTGGATCTCCCACCTGTCCCGAGTCGGCAGCACCTATCCGGGCTCAGGCGGCAATGCCCGGATCGACCTGGGCGACGGCAACGACATCGTGGTGGCCGGCACTGGCGCCGACACGATCACCGGCGGCAACGGCGACAAGATCATCCTCGGCGACGACGGCCAGATCACGTGGGTCGCCGGCCTGCTGAGCCAGGTGGTGAGCCAGGACGAGAACGTGTCGCTTGGCCTCCCGCTGGCCAATCAGATCACGCTCGGCGACGGCAACAACGTGGTCTTCGGCGGTTCGGGGGCCAACACGATCACCTTGGGCAAGGGCAACGACCTCGTCGTGGGCGCGAACGGTCAGCTCGACTACGACGCAACCGGCGCCCCCAAGCGGCTGCAGAGCATCTTCCCGTCCTCCGGCGGCGGCAACACGATCAAGGTCGCCGGCCAGAACGGCGTCATCATCACCGGCCCCGGCCACAGCCAGGTGCGGATGCCGCAGGCCACGAGCTACGTCGAGATCGACGGCAAGGGCGAGGTGCTCTACGAGCGCGGGACGGGCTGGATCATTCTGAAGCCCGCGCCGACCGATACTGGCTCGGGCTCGGGCTCCGGTTCGGGAACCGGCACCGGCTCGGGCTCGGGCTCCGGTTCGGGAACCGGCACTGGCACGGGCACTGGCACGGGCACTGGGACCGGCACCGGCACCACGGGCACCACTGGCACCGGCAGCGGGGCGGGAACGGGCACCGGTTCCGGCTCCGCTGGCCCGACGCCCACGCCGACTCCGACACCGACTCCGAAGCCCAAGCCCAAGCCGAAGCCGAAGCCGAAGCCGAAGCCGAAGCCGAAGCCGAAGCCGCGGCACAAGAAGCCCAAGCCCAAGCACAAGAAGCCCAAGCCGAAGCCCAAGAAGAAGTCCATACCGAAGCCGAAGCCGAAGCCGAAGAAGAACCCGAAGTCTCGCCATCCGAGCCGTCGCACGGCGGCGCGCAAACCCGTCAAATCGCCAAGCTGAGAGGGTCCACCATCGGTACAATCAATTCATCGATTCCGCCGGGCTCCGCGGTAGTGGCGAGGCTTGGCGGTCAGGGGCGTGCGCGGTGCCAGCGCGCGAGCATTGCATTCCGTCCGATCTGTCTCTCGACCGGGTCACGAGCGCCATCGTGCTCGAACAAACTCAAGGAGGTTCCATGTCGTTGAAACGAGTGCGGTACGCCGTGGTGTTGGTTGCGGCGGGCCTGGTGGGTGCGCTCGCCGGACTGCCGGGCGCCTCGGCCAAGTCGGCGCAGTCGGCGCACATTGCCGCTGATTCCAGCAAGCCGCTGATCAACTGCCTGCGCTTCGACGTCGACGACAAGCTCGTCTGCGGGATCCTGAAGGTCGGCCCGCGAGGCCCCAAGGGTGCGCGGGGAGCCACCGGCCCGATCGGCCTTCAGGGCGTGATCGGTCCCGTCGGCCCGCAGGGCGTCCAGGGTCCTCCCGGCCCCACGGGCGATACCGGCGCGCAGGGCCCCGTCGGCCCGCGTGGCCCAATCGGCGCGACCGGCGCGACCGGCGCGACCGGCTCCCAGGGGCCACAGGGATTCACAGGTCCTCAGGGGCCTCAGGGGACTCCCGGTCCCACGACCGTCGTTCAGGGCAACGTCGTGGGCCCGATCACCCAGAGCCAGAACGCCCCCGTGCTCAACGGGTCCGACGCGTTCTACTCCGTGGCGGCCTGCCCGCAGCAGGGCAATACGGCGGCCTACGGCGGGGGTGGGATCATCAGCAAGACCGGCTCCGCGGACATCGTCACGCTGGAGAGCTCCTTCCCGGGCCGGCTGAACGGTCCAGGAGCTGAGATCACCCCGTTCACCGCAGGCCAGCCTGACAACGCCTACGAGGCCAAGGCGGTGGTGACCAACCTCAACAACGGGGACTCGTTCACGCTCCGGGCGTACGTGATCTGCGGCCCCGGGTCCTGAGGCGAGCGCTACGTCAGTCGAGAGAGCAGAGGCGCCGGCCCCGCCCGTGCGGTGGCCGGCGGCCCGGGCCCCGAGAAGAGGCGAACACCCATTGTCCACACGCACACCCCCACCCGCCCGTGCAGGAGCCGCTGAGACCCGCGGCGCTGGGGGCGAACGTCCACGGAAGCGAGAGAACAGGATGAGGAGAACATCGATTTGGGCGCGCGGTCGCCGCGCGGTGCTGCCGGGCGGCGCGGCGCTGCTGAGCGCCCTGGCCCTTGCCCCGGCTGCCGCGGCGCAGCAGTTCACCTGGCATTCGCCGATCGGACTGGAGAACAGCGGCGGCACGCAGGCCGCCCAGGCCGTGGACTGTCCCGGGGCCGGCCAGTGCACCTCAGTGGACGCCAATGGCCAGCAGGTGACTTTCAACCCGGCCACCGGCGCCAGCACCGGAAGCTCGTCCGTCGACCTGCGCGGCCGCCTTTCCAGCATCTCATGCCCTTCCACAGCGCAGTGCACGGCGGTCGACAATCTCGGCAATCAGGTCACCTTCAACCCGGTCTCCGGCGCGGTGCTGAACGGCGGCGTGCAGACGGCTGGCGCAGCCAATCCGCTCAGCTCCGTGTCCTGCCCGACCACGAGCCTCTGCGTCGCGGTCGATAATCAGGGCAACGCGGTCACGTTCAACCCGTCGACCGGAAGCCCCACCGGCACCCAGAGCGTCGACGGGTCGACGCCACTGAGCTCAGTCGCCTGTCAGCCCGGGGCCTCTCAGTGCGTCGCCGTCGACAGCCTCGGCGACGAGATCACGATCACGATCACAGCCGGCGTCCTCAGCTCCGCCTCCCACGTGGTCGACGTGCATCCGCTGACGTCGGCGTCGTGCAGCAGCAACTTCTCCTCCTGCACCGCTGTCGATGATCACGGGCAGGAGGTCACGTTCGATCCTGCCACGGGCTCGACCATCGGCGGCTCGCCCACGGCGGTTGACGGCACGACTCCGCTCACCTCCGTCTCGTGCGCCTCCGACGGCACCCAGTGCACGGCAGTGGACGGGCAGGGAAGCGAGACCACGTTCAACCCGGGCACAGGCTCGGCGATCTCCTCACAGTCGGTGGACGGGATCAACCGCCTCAACGACGTCGCCTGCCCTGCGGGCACCGACACCCAGTGCACCGCGGTCGACGCCCATGGCAACGAGGTGACGTTCAGCCCGGCCACGGGCAACCCGGTGTCGGGCGGCATCCACTCGGTCGCCCCCAACGCGCTGGCCGCGCTCACCTGCCCGACGGCCACCCAGTGCACCGCCGTCGAGTCCGGGGCGCGCGAAATCACCTTCGATCCCACCACGGGTCAGGTGACGGGCCAGAACGGGCACGGCAGCACCGGCCCGTCGCTCGTCGACACGACCGGCAATCGGCTGATCGGCATCTCCTGCCCGACCGCCACCCAGTGCACGGCAGTCGACCTCGGCGCCTTCGAGGTGACGTTCAACCCTCAGAACGGCAAGCTGAACGCTGCCGGTGACCACAACAGCATGGAGAATGGCCAGTCGCTGGAGTCCGTCTCCTGTCCTGATGTGCAGCAGTGCACGGCGGTGGATGCCGGCGGGAGCCAGGTCACCTTCAACCCCCAGCTGGGCACCGTAGGGATCAACAACGTCAGCCCCAACCCGATCGACCCGAGCAGCACCGACAAGCTGCTGGTCTCCGTCGTCTGCCTCACCGACCACGCCTGCGTCGCGGTCGATCACGCCGGCAACGAGATCACCTTCGACCCCACGTCGGTGAACTCGGGCACCCCGACCCAGGTCGAGACCGATCAGCATCCGACCGCGCTGTCCTGCGCCAGCGGGACGCAGTGCACGGTGGTGGATGACGGTGGCCGGGCGACCACATTCGACCCGACGACGATCGCCTCCACGCAGACGAACGCCGCGGGACCGACCTCCGTCGACGGCTCCACACCGCTGACCGGTGTCTCCTGCCCGTCGACCTCGTCGTGCGTGGCGGTGGACGGCCGCGCCGGCGCGGTCCAGTTCGATCCCACCTCGCCAGCCGGCGCGGTGGCGGAACCCGTGACACAGGCGGCAGCACTGGTGGGCGTCAGCTGCCACACCACCTTCGAGTGCGCGGCGGCGGACGGCGAGGGCAATGCCTTCGCCGGGTTCCTCCCGCCCGCTGAAAGCACGTTGCCCACGATCACCGGCACGGCGCAGGAGGGCCAGACGCTCACCGAGCACCACGGCACGTGGACGAACTATCCCGCCACCTCCTACGCCTACCAGTGGGAGGACTGCGATGACTCGGGCTGCTCGCCGATCCCGGGCGCCACGAACTCGACGTACATCGTGCAGCCGTCTGATGTCGGCGAGAGCATCGCCGTCCAGGAGACGGCGACGAATCTCGGCGGCGCCAGTCAGCCCGCGACGTCGACCCAGACCTCGGTGGCACTCCCCCTGCCGCCCGCGAGCCAGGGACCGCCCACGATCGTCGGGACCGTCGCGCAGGGCCAGACGCTGACCGAGCAGCACGGCCAGTGGACGGGCAGTCCCGCGGGCTACAGCCTCCAGTGGCTGGACTGCGATGGCGCGGGCCAGAACTGCACGGCCATCCCGGGAGCCATTGGGCAAAGCTACGAGCCGCAGGCCTCGGACATCGGCAAGACGCTGATCGTGCAGGAGTGGGCCAGCAATCCCGGCGGCGTGAGTCCGCGTGTGGCCTCGGCCCCCACGGCAGCGGTGCCCGCGGCGCGCCAGGCGAACATCCTGGCCCTGACCTACCCGCAGAGCGCCCTGACCTGGCAATCCACGCTGCTGCATGGATTGAGCTACACCCAGGGCCAGCCGGCTCTCTGGCAGTTCCAGTACGGCACGACCACGGCGCTCGACCACAGCACGCCCGCGCAGTTGCTGGGTGGCAGCAACAGCGAGATCCCGGTCAGCTGGGCGGTGTCGCACCTGAAGCCCGCCACCACCTATTACGTCCGGCTGGTCCTGACGGTCCCTCCGGGGACCTATCGCAGCGGCGTGCAGAGTCTCGGCCGGGTCCTGCGGTTCACCACGCCGCAGGTCGGCGCGCTGCGCCTGAACAGCTCGCGACTGCCGGTGAAGGGCCGCCGTGCGTCGGTCGGCCTCAGCTGCCGGGCCCCGGTCGACTGCACGGCCCTGCTCGGCGTCTCGGTCAGTCACTGGACCGGCACCGGGCGACACCGGCACCGGCAGCTGCTCCGCTGCGCCGCGACCAGCGCCGCGGTCCCGCGGAACCGCAGCCGCAAGGTCGGGCTGTCGCTGAGCAGCTCCTGCCTGGCGTTGATCCACGCCGACCGGCATCACGCGATTGCGGCGCAGCTCGTGGCCGTCTCGACCAGCGGGCAGCCCAGCTTGACGGAGGGTGTCGAGCTCACAGGGTGAACGGGTTTCCAGCTCGGCGGCGGCCGGCGTTGCCGGTCGCCGCCGAGGCCTGGTCGCCCGGCGCAAGATTGGACATTGCGACGGTCGTGGGCACGGGGCGCTAACCTGGGCGATAGGTATGGGGCGCGTAAAAGGATTTTCCGTCCTGCTCGCCTGCGTGTGGGCAGTGGCCTTGGTTGGCGCGACGTCAAGCGCGCTGGCCGACGACTGGCTGCCGCATCCCGGCGGAGCCAAGTGGACGTACTTCTGGACCGACAACACCTATAACCCCAACGGGACGGTGGAGACGGTCACCGTTGATCCCAAGGCCCAGAGCTGCGGTTGGCAGCTCGATTGGACGGGCACGATCAACGTCCCGCTGGGCTCGAGTGGAGGGAGCGGCGGCACTCAGCCGACGATCAGCCAGCCGGACAACGGCACGATGTGCTTCTTCGACCAGACCTACGGCCTGGTCAACACCAACTGGGCGGGCAGCTCGCCGCCGATCAACGAGCCACCCCTCTGCGCCTCGAGCGCCAGCGGCTGCCCCAACAGCCTGGCCAGCACGCTCTACGACGTGATCTGGGGCAACCGCGGCCCGGTGATCTCCGAGCCGCTGCTTCAGGGCACCTCGTGGACGGCCACCGGCGGCGGCAGCGGTGAGGTGACGAGCTTCAACCAGTATCTGGGCATGGGATTGCTCAAGGTGCCGGCCTTCCCGAATGGGGTAGTCGCGGCGATGATTCGCACGCAGGTCGCGCTGGCGGGAACGCCGGGCGACGACTACGGCAGCGGCATCCGCACCACCTGGTGGGTGCGCGGCGTCGGGCCGGTCAAGGTGGTGTTCGACCACGTCGACGGCAGCGTCACGGTGGCCGAGTTGCAGTCGACCAGCCTTGCGCCCGCCAGCCCCAAGCCGGACCAGGACTACTTCCCGCTCCGCGTCGGGCTGAAGGGCCGCTACCAGTGGACGAACCCCAGGTACCTGCGCCAGCCAGAGGTCGAAACCGTCGCCGTGGCCGCCGCCGTCAACCGGTCGGCCCGCCTCACCGTCAAGAGCGTCTCCGGGCCGCTCCGCGCCGCCGGTGACTACGTGTTCTCGATCCGTCTCGACGGACTGCGCGCCACCTCGGGCGCCACCTCGGCGGCGACGCTGGCGAAGATGCCGAAGCTCGGCCACGGCCGCGACTTCTTCAACCCGCTGGACATGATGATCTACGGCTTCAACCCCGTGCTCCCGGCCTATCCCGTCCCGGGCACGACCTGGAAGAGCGGGAACGGCCGTGACCTGCAGACCTACGGGGTGACCGGTACCACGCGGGTGATCGGCGTGCGCTCTGTCCGCGTTCCGGCCGGCCGCTTCCAGGCCCTCGAGGTCCAGAGCACTCTGAATCAGCCTGGCCACCCGTTCGGCAGCGGTGTGCGGACGATGTGGTTCGGCGCCGGCCGCGGTCTGGTGAAGATGGTCTTCAAGCATCGCGACGGCAGCACGTCGGTGGTGCAGCTGCTCAAGTAGAGGCTCCGGTCCCTCGATGCGACCCGGAGCCCCCGGAGCCACCGGAGCCCCCTGGGCGACCGGGGAACTCGGCGCCACCGGGGAACCTGGAGCCCGCGGGCCCGCGCCCCGGCCGAAAACTCGCCCGCGTGCAGCAGGGTGGGGGAGGGCCGGGACGATTGTTGGGGTGGCGGTGGAAGCGTCCCTGGCCGGCATCGGGCGGCACGTCCGGCGTCGTTGCGACATTCGCGCCGCGCCGACCTCACGAACGGGTCCCTGGCCAACCGCTCGTCCGGGGTCGGCGCCGTCGCACGCGTCCTGCGTCGCCGATGCCGTCCAGTGCGGCACGACGTCGCGGACCGGCGCGTTCCCTCTCGGTCTCGAGCGTCCGGAAATACGCCTCACCGGCGCTAGAGCCCCGAGATCTCGCCCTCGGATGACACGCACTCGAAGGGGCGCCGAGCGTCCCGCGAAAGGGCGGCCCGGGCTAACTCACACCTGTACTCTCGTCGGCGGCGCGCTGGCCGTGCGCCTCCCGGCGAGTTGGAGGACGCGTCGCGCGCGGTCGGCAACCGGGAGGTCGACGAACTCGCCGTTCGGCAGCTTGACGGCCTCGCCGGCGGCTGCGTCGAACGCGTCGAGCACGGTCTGCGCCCATTCGAGCTCTCCGGCGGACGGGGTGAAGACGTCGTGGAGGACCGGGAGTTGCCGTGGGTGGATCGCCGACTTGCCGACGAACCCGAGAGAGCGGGCGAACTCGGCTTGGGCGCGTAACCCCGCGTCGTCTTCCAGGCGCGCGTAGACGCTGTCGATGGGTGGATCGAGGCCGGCGGCGCGCGAGACGACGACCAGGTGCGAGCGGGCGTAGAGCGTCTGCAGGTTGCCGTCGGTGGCGCCGAGGTCACGACGTAGGTCGATGCCGCCGAGCGAGAGATGTCGCACGCCGGGCGCGGCCGCGATCTCCTGAGCAGCCAGGATCCCGCGAGCTGTCTCGATGGCGCAGATCAACGGTGTGTCCGGGGCTCGGGCGCGGACCCACTCAACGTCCCGAGCGGACTCGACTTTGGGGATCCGGATGCCGGCGGTGAGGCCGGTGACGGCCTTGAGGTCGGCGGCGGCGAGGTCGGTGCCCACCGCGTTGATGCGCACCCAGGCCGAGCGATCGGTCAGGGCCTCGGTGACCATCTCCCGAGCTTGTCGCTTGGCTTCGGGAGGGACGGCGTCCTCGAGGTCGAGCATCACGGCATCCGCGCCGGCATCGAACACCCGGTCGAGCAGCTTCTCGTTGTGTCCGGGGGCGAACAGGTAGCTGCGGTGCATCAGATCACTCCTTGCTCGCGTAGCTCGGCGAGATGCTCGGGCGCGAGCCCGAGGCGCTCGCCGTAGATGCCCTCGTTGTCCTGGCCCAAGCGGCGGCCGGTGAAGCGGATCGAACCCGGGCTCTCGGACAGGCGGAACATCAGGTTCTGCATCCGCAGGGCACCGAGGTCCTCGTCCTCGACGGTGGTGACGGCATCGAGGGCTTCGACCTGTGGATCGTTCATCAGCTGCTCGATGTCGTAGATCGGCGCGATTGCCGCGCCCGCCGCTTCGAACGTGCGCATGACCTCATCGAAGTCGCGAGCCCGGATCCAGCCGCCGACGATGTCGTCGAGCTGGTCGCCGTGACGGACCCGCTCGCCGGCGGAGTGAAACCAGGATTGCTCGGCGATGTCGGGACGCCCGACCAGGCCCATGACGCGCTCCGCGATCGAGGTGGCGCTGGCGGAGATCGCCACCCAGCGTCCGTCACGCGTCTTGTAGGTGTTGCGGGGGGCGTTGTTGGTCGAGCGGTTGCCATGGCGGCCGGGCACGATCCCCAGCTGGTCATAGACGCTCGGACCCGGGCCGAGCAGGGTCAGCAGCGGCTCGAGCAGTGAGATGTCGATCACCTGACCATCGCCGCCGTTCTCCTCGCGGTGGTAGAGCGCGAGCAGGACCGCGACGGTTGCGGCCAGGCCGGCAACGCCGTCGGCGAGCCCGAACGGCGGCAGGGTGGGGGGGCCGTCCGGCTGGCCGGTCTGGTGGGCGAAGCCGCTCATCGCCTCGGCGAGGGTTCCGAACGCCCGGCGCTTGGCGTACGGCCCGAACTGGCCGAAGCCGGTGACCCGCAGGATCACCAGCGACGGGTTGATCTCTTGCAGGCGATCGGGGTCGAGTCCCCATTTCTCCATCACGCCGGGGCGGAAGTTCTCGATCAGCACATCGGTGTCCACGACGAGGCGCTCGAGGAGCTCCTTTCCGGTTGGGTGGCTCAGATTCAGCGTCACCGTGCGCTTGTTGCGAGAGATCACCTTCCACCACAGGCCGTGCCCGTCCTTGTTGTGACCGTGGGTGCGGGCGGGGTCGCCGCGCGGGTGCTCGACCTTGATCACGTCGGCGCCGTAGTCTCCCAGCAGCATCGCGCAGATCGGGGCGGCGTAGACGGTGCTGATGTCGAGCACGCGGATCCCCTCAAGCGGCCCGCATGCCGGCTCTGACTTATCGGGGTTGCCGTTGGTCGTGGTGGTCATCGTGGGGGTCTGGGGTGAGCGGTGGGCAGGGGGCTGGTGAGTGTCACTGTGGGCGTTTGCATCAAGTGGTCCCGTCGGTAGCTGGGGCGGGGGTTCCGGGGCCGCCTCCGTTGCCGGAGGCGGCCCCGCATGCGGGTTGCCGTTACTTTGTGTAGCCCTCGAGCTTGTTCGCTGCGGTGGCATACTGGTTGGTGTAGGTCGAGGCGATGTTCACCGGCTTGGTCACGTTGCCGACGAACTTGTCGATGGTGAGCGCGGTCGGCGGCCCGCTCGCAGGCATCATCCCGTCGGGGAGGAACTGACCCTTGTCCGCCGCGAGCTCCGCGGCGTAGGTCGCCTCCGTGGTGAGTCCGTTGTTGACGAAATCCGGTGGCATCGCGGCGGCGATCTGCGCGGCGCTGTGTGTGTGGATCCAGTGCATCGTCGCCACGAGCGCGTCGACGACCTTCTGCACGGTGGCCTGATGGCTGTTGACCCAGCTGGCCTGAGCCAGCACAGCGGCGGCCGGGTAGACGCCGCCGAGCCACTGCTGGGCACCGGCGGTGCTGGCCAGGTTGATGGCGGAGTAGCCGACACCCTTGGTCTGGACAGCTCCGGCGGTGGGCTGGCTCGTCATCCCGCATACGATCCGGTTGTGCTGGAGCGCCGCGACGAACGTGCTCGAGGCGCCGACGGCCGCCCGGCTGAAGTCCTTGGTCGTCAGGTGGTCACGGGCGGCGAGGTACACGGTGAGGTTGTCGGTCCCAGAGCCGATGTCGGTGACGCCAACGGTCTTGCCCTTCCACTGCGTGGGCGTGCTCACGCCCGAACCCTTGGCGCACATCTCCCGCTCGCCGGGCGCGCCTGAGAGCTGCACGACGTCCACGATGGCCTTGCCCTTCTGCTGGAAGTCGATCGTGTGCACGTACCAGGCGCCGGCCATGTCGACTTGCCCGGACGCCATCGCCTCCTCCGCCCCGACGCCGCCGTTCTGCTCGGTCGAGAGCTGGACGTTGACGCCGTACTTCTTGTAGAAGCCGAGATTCTGGGCCAGCTGGTAGGGCAGGTAGATCTGCTTATCGATGCCACCGACCATCAGTGACACGGTGGGCAGATGGGGCTCGCTGCTCGTGTTGGCGGCGTTCGAGATGCCGGTGGCGGATCCGCCGGAGCTCGAGCCGCAAGCAGTGACGGCGGCGGCCAGAGCCGCGGCACTCAATGCCATTGTGAGCTTGCGTTTGAACATGGTTGCTCCTCCCTTGTGGGTGGTGAGTGACTGCTGGGTTGGGGTGTGGAGCCCGAGCCCCGGCCGTGAAATCGGTCAGAGCTCAGGCTGGGGCGCTGGGGTTAGATCCCGCCGGCTTCGATGGTGGATGGCGGGCGCCACGCCAACAGGCGCCGCTCCAGCCACCCGATGATTCCTTCAGCCGTGAGGGCCACGACGGCAATGATCAGCATCGCGGCGAACACGCCATCGGGGTTGAAGTTGTTCTGCGAGTTGGCGATGACCAGCCCCAGGCCCTGCTGGGCACCCAGGAACTCGCCGACGATCGCGCCGATGATCGCGAACCCGAACGCGACGTGGAGACTCGCGATGATCCATGTCAACGCCGAGGGCACCACCACATTGCGGGTGACCTGGAACTTCGAGGCGCCGAGCACGCGCGCGTTGTTGATGAGGTTCTGGTCAACCTCCCGCACACCCTGGTAGGCGTTGAAGAACACCACGAAGAACACCAACACCGCGGCCAGCAGCACTTTCGAGCCGGTGCCGAGGCCGAGCGCGACGGTGAACAGCGCCCCGAGCACGATCCGCGGGATCGCGTTCATGACCTTGATGTAGGGCTGGACCACGTCAGCCAGGAACCGATTCTGGCCCAGCGCCACGCCGACGACCACGCCGGCGGTGACCCCGAGCACGAATCCGAGCAGCGCCTCCTTCATGGTCACCCAGATCTGCGTCCAGATCGACCCGTACTGGGTTCCGTGCTTGATCCAGTCGCTCAGCTGGGTGACGATTCCGCTCGGCTGGCCCCAGAAGAACTTATCGACGACCTTCGCGTCGGTGAGGAGCTGCCAGCCGCCGATGATGAGGATCGCGAGGACCGCACGGGCGGCCCAGACAGCCAGCTTGCGCTGCCGCGCGCGTTTGCGCGCACGAGCCGCGATCGTCGCCTCATCCGACGCCGCCACCCGCTTCAGCGGCGTGTTGATCGAGACGGCGCTCATCGTGATCCTCCATCAGTGTTCGGTGCCTGAGCGGAACGTTCGTACGCGCGTTGAACCTCCTCGCGCAGCGAGTCCCAGATCTTGTGATGCAGCTCGAGGAAGTGCGGGTCGAAGCGGATCTCCTGCACCGCCCCGCGCGGCCGCGGGAGGTCGACATCGAAGACGGACTTCACCGTGCCGGGTCCGACCGTCATGACGACCACCTTGTCGGCGAGGGCGACGGCCTCTTCGAGGTCATGGGTGATGAAGATCACCGATGGGCGCGTCTGATCCCACTGCGCGAGCAGCTCGTTGGACATGATCGCCTTGGTCTGCACGTCGAGGGCTCCGAATGGCTCGTCCATCAGCAGGATCGACGGCTTGTTGATGAGCGCCGCGGCCAGGCTGGTGCGCTTGCGCATGCCGCCTGACAGCTGATGGGGGTGGTGGTCCTCGAATCCGGACAGGCCGACCCGGCGCAGCCAATCGCGCGCCTCAGCCTGGGCCTCCTTCTTCTTCAGGCCCTGGAACTGGGGACCCATCGCGACGTTGCCGAGCACCGTCTTCCACGGCAACAGCGCGTCAGCCTGGAACATGAAGCTCATGCCGGTGGCGATACCGTCGACTTCCTGTCCGCCGACCCGCACGGAGCCGGCGCTCGGGCGGGCGAGGCCCGAGACCAGCGACAGGGTCGTTGATTTGCCGCACCCGGTCGGGCCGACGATCGCGCAGAACTGTCCAGGCTCGATGACCAGGTCGACGTCCCTGATCGCGGTGGTCAGCGCGCCCGTCGGTGAGACGAACCGCTTCGTCACGCCGGTCAGCTCGATCTTCGCCGCGCCGGCGGACGAGGCCGAGATGCGGCTGTCGCCGACCGTCGCCTGATCCGCGCCCGGCCGTCTGGCCAAGGTACTCACCATCGTCATCGCTCTCCTCGCTGGAATCAATCTCTCTCGCTCGACGTTGTGTCGAGACGCCACCAACGTACGGCCGTAGATAGGCCGACGCCAAGGCTTGTGCGAGTTAGGCCGCTAAGCCGCATTTCCGGCTGTTTTGCGCATTTTGCTCACGCCCGGGAGGCGTAGACTCATCCGGCGAGGAGAGGTTCAATGAGACGCAGGCGCCAGTTGTCGAGCCGAATCCTGGCCAGTGTGGTCGCGATCCTCCTCGCCAGCTCGCTCGTGGGGTTCGCGCTGGTCACCCTCCGCCAGCGTGCCGAGTTCGAGCACGATTACCAGCAGCGGGCATTGGCGGTTGCGCGGACATTCGCGGCGATGCCGTCGATCCGCGAAGCGCTGGCGAGACGCAGCCCCGCCGACCGGCGGCTGATCCAGTCGCTCGCCGAGCAGGTGACGCACCGGACGGGCGCGAGCTACATCGTCGTGATCGACCGCAACCGGGTCCGCTACTCCCATCCGCAACCCTGGCGGATCGGCCGGCAGGTCACAGAGCCGGTCATCGCGCTCGACGGCCGGGATCACACGAGCGTCGATCCTGGGAACCTCGGCCACTCCGCCAACGCGAAGGTTCCGATCCGCGCCCCCGGGAAGCGCGAGCGGGCCGGTCATCGGCGAGGTCTCGGCCGGGATCCTCGAGGGGCAGGTGTCAGACCAGCTGCTACATGAGCTGCCGTCGCTGCTCTTGTACTTCGCCTGCGCGCTGGCGATCGGCGTCGCCGCGTCGCTCACGCTGGCCCGGCGCTTGAAGCGGAGCACCTTCGGCCTGGAGCTCGAGGAGATCGCCGCACTGGTGCAGGAACGCGAAGCGATGCTGCACGGCATCCGCGAGGGCGTGATCACCCTCGACCGCCACGGGCGGGTGACGCTCATCAACGATGAGGCGCGCCGCCTGATCCCGCTCGACGGCGACCCGGTGGGACGCCCGATCGACGAAGTCGTATCTCACCGGCGCTTGTCCGACCTGCTGACCGGGGCGCCGGCCGGGCCCGACACGGTCGTGGTCACCGACGAGCACATCCTGACGGTCAATCGCATGCCGGTCTTCCGCCAAGGCCGAGATCTGGGCGCGGTGGTGACGCTGCGTGACCGGACCGAGCTGGAAGGCCTCCTGCGCGAGCTCGACAGCGTCGATGCGCTCACCGATGCCCTGCGCGCCCAGCAACACGAGTTCGCAAATCGCATGCACACCGTCGCGGGCCTGATCGAGCTCGGTGATCAGCAAGCAGCGATCCGCTACGCGCTGGAAGTCTCGGGCGAGACCGCCGGGCTGGCCGAAGCCATCCGCGAACGCATCGAAGCGCCCGAGATCGCCGCGCTGTTGATCGCCAAGACCACCGTCGCGGCCGAGCGCGACGTCGAGCTGGTCCTCACAGAGGACTCTCGGCTGGCCCACACCGCAACCGGCACCAACATGCTGCTGTCGATCGTCGGCAACCTGATCGACAACGCGATCGACGCCGCGGCGACCAGTCGCGGGCCCGCGAAGGTGACCGTGCGGCTGGTGACCCGCGAGGAAACGGTCACCATCCAGGTGTCCGATACGGGTCCCGGCGTGCCCGAGGAGCTCGGGGCGCGCATCTTCAGCGACGGCTTCACGACCAAATTGTCCGACGAGCGGCGCCACCGCGGCATCGGGCTGGCGCTCGTGCACCGGCTCGCAACCCGGGCCGGCGGGACGGTGGCCGTCGACTGCTCAGATGCCACAACGTTCACGGTCGTGCTCCCGACCAAAGCAACGGCCGGGCTCGAGGTAAGCGCATGATCAGCACGCTGATCGTCGAGGACGACTACCACGTGGCCACGATCCACGCCGCCTACGTCCGCAAGATCCGCGGCTTCAGCGTCGCCGGCCACGCCTCGACCGCCGCCAGCGCACGGAGCGAGATCGGGCGACTGGCGCCCACGCTCGTTCTGCTCGACCTCTACCTCCCCGACGGCCACGGACTCGACATCGTGCGCGAGACCCTTGGCGGTACCGGTCACCGGCCGGACTTCCTGGTCATCACCGCCGCCCGCGACATGGGCAGCGTCCGCGCCGCCATGCAGCTCGGGACCGTGCATTACCTCGTCAAGCCGTTCACGTTCGCCCAACTCGAAGAGCGGCTGGGTGCCTACCGCGACCTGCGCGGGAGAATCGAGCGCATCGACGAGGCCGAGCAGCACGACGTCGACACGCTGTACGGACTCCTCCGCGGGCCCGCGCCGCTGCCCAAGGGCCAATCCGGACCGACCATGGCCAGCATTCGGGAGCTGCTCGACGCCTCGACTCACGACCTATCGGCCGCCGACATCGCCGAACGGGTCGGAATCAGCCGCTCCACCGCCCAGCGCTACCTCGCCGAGCTCGCTCGCCAGGGCAAGATCGAGCTTCGCCTCCACTACGGCTCTGCCGGTCGCCCGGAGCATCGCTACCGGACGGCGGCCAGGGCCACCTAGTGTCCTGAGCCTCCTCCGCGCGCCATGAAACCTCGCCGCGCGGCAGACCCGGCCATGCCTACCACCGGCGGGAGGCGATTCGCGCGGAGGTACTACCTGCCGAGAAGGGCCGCGACGGTGCTAACGGTAATCGCCACGATAACCGTTGGAGGCCATTACAAAGCGAAGTCGCGCAACGATCCGGTGGGAGGTGACGAACGCCAGCTGCGGGATCAGCGGCAGCACCCCTTAACCGAGGCACGGCGGTGCCAGACGGCGACACGGTCTGAGCCCGCCGAACGCTCTTTCGATCGGTCGCACCAGCGTTGTGAGGACGAGTGCGCAGGAGAACAGCAACACCGTTTCGGCGCCGCAAACTTCGCCAAGAATCGGCGGGCAGGGTTCGCCGGCGGGGCGGGGCGGCGAACCAGAGGACGATGCTGCCGATCGCGATTGTCGCCAGCACCGCGAGCCCGAAAAGGCCCGAGCCCGAGGCGTCCGTTGCGTTGGCCGGTTTCACGTTCGGCACTTCCGTTTTAGCTCGGTCCGACGGGCCGTGCTTGCGTGCGAGCGTACTGCGGGTGGAGCGTAGGCCGAGATGCAGTGCCGGGCGCGATCTGTCCGGTCGTTCTGGTCGGCAGGTCGACGGCTGGGCGGTCAGGCTGCTTCCCGTCCTGAATCGCCGCCCAGATCAGCAGCGTGAACGCGATAACACATGCGAGCCCGCACATCTCTCCGAGCACGATCTCCCCCGCTCGCGCGCCCAGGAGTGCGCTCATCGCACCGATCGCGCCGGCGATTGCCGAGATCGCAATTGTGAATGTCAAGTATCCGAATGGTTGGTCTGGCTGCATCTCGTCCTCCTCGTGGAACGTCGGGTGGTTGTTTGCGCCTCGGCGAAGGGGTTGGTCGTTGCGCCGAGTCGCTTGCACGGCAACGTATGGCGATTGGGATCGACCCTCCATGGGCGCTAGAAACAAGCGACCCGGGCTCGGCTGGCTTTAGACGCCAAGCGCTGTGTGGCCCCCGGCGCTGGGACCGGCGGGCCGGCGCTCAGCGTTCTCAGCGACGCCGGAGGGGGCGCGGTGTTCGCGACGAGAGAAACGCTGGCGGGAGCGCGGCCGAGCGCCGCGCTCCCACCCGGCTCAGCGCCTCAGCGGTGTTTCAGCAGCATGGAGCCCCCGGCGGGCTCCGACGAGTGAACGTCGTCCGTGTCGGAGTCGTCCCAGTGCGGGTCGATCCGTGTCAGCGCCGAGAGTGCGGCGTTGTAGCCGCACATGCCATGGGCGCCGGCCCCGGGGGGCGTGGCCGCGGAGCAGATGTAGACGTCGGGGATGCCGGTGGAGTACGGGTCGAGCGCGACACGGGGGCGGAACACGAGCTGCAGCGCGTCGTTGCTGCCCGTGACCACGTCGCCGCCGACGTAGTTGGCGTTGTGCGCTTCGAACTGCGCGACCGACGTCGTAGCGCGAGCGAGGATCCTCTCGCGGAACCCGGGCGCAAACCGTTCGATCTGCGCTTCGATCTGAGCGGTCGCGTCACCCGTGTAGCCGGCGGGGACGTGCGCGTAGGAGTACACCGGGTGCACGTCTCTCTGTGAGCGTGCCGGATCGGCCAGGTACTGCTGGCACACGAGCACGAACGGGCTCTCGGGCATGCGCCCGGCGTGGAGCAGCCTCTCGCCGGCCGCGATCTCGCTCAGGCCGCCGCCGACGTGCACCGTGCCGGCGCGCCGGGCCGGCTCATAGGCCCACGGAATCCCGCCCTCCACGGCGAAATCGACCTTGAAGGTCCCCGGGCCGTGCCGGTAGCGCGTCAGCGCTCGAGCGACGCGTCGCGGCATCAAATCGCCAGCGATCCGGGCCGCGGCCGCGGGTGCGAGGTCGAGCATGACGATGTCCGCCGCCCCGACCTCGTCGAGCGACTGCACCCTGATGCCGGTCTCAAACCGCGCGCCCGCACCTTCGAGTAGCGAGATCATCGCCCGGCTGATCGAACCCGATCCGCCTTCGGCGACCGGCCATCCATAGCGGTGCGCGGCCGTGCCGAGGGCCACGCCGATCGCCGATGACATCGGCGAGCCGAAAGGCCGGAAGGCATGGGCGGCGACGCCGGCGAACAGCGCCCGCGCCTGCTCGGTTGACCAGCGGCGAGCAAGCACCGCTGCCGGCAACGCCGAGTACAGGCCAAACCGGGTCAGCTTGACCGGATGCTCGGGCACGTGCAGCATCGGGCGCAGGAAGTCGGCGGTGATGTCGTCAAAGCGCTCGGCGAGAGCTCCGAACACGGACTGCCACGCGCGGCCGTCCTTGCCGAGGCCCACAGCCGTCTCGTCGACGGATCGGTATGCGGCCGCGCCGACGCTGCCGTCCAACGGATGGGCGTACTGAACCTCCGGCCAGCGCCACGTCAGTCCGTGCGACGCGAGGTCGAACCGACGGCTGAACGGGGTGTCGAGCGCCAGCGGGTGTGCGGCCGAGCACTCGTCGTGGAGCAGCCCCGGGAGCGTCAACTCGCTCGTGCGGGTACCGCCCCCCAGCGTGTCGGCCGCCTCGAGCACGGTCACCTCGATGCCCTCGGAGGCCAGGGTGAGGGCGGCAGCGAGCCCATTGGGCCCGCTGCCGACGACGATTGCGCTGGTCATGCCGTCACCGCCTCGCCCGGCGTCGCTGCACCGTCAGACGCCGTCACGGTTGTACGTGGCACGGTTCCCGAGTGGCTGAGGCGGTGATATCGCGCGAGCCGCCAATCGACCTGAACGGGGATGGGGCCGTTCGGCAGCCATGGGATCTCCCTCACGGCGTCCTTCACCCCCCAGCTGCCGCGCTCGACGATCCCGACAGCCGCGTCCATGACCCAGTACTGCTGGCGTCCGCTCCACACCGGCTCGGACTCGACCCAGACGACGGTGAATTCGCCGGGCGCGAACTGGCAGCGCTTCTGGATCGCCTCGATCATGCGCCGGTCGTGCAGGTGTCCGTCGCCGAAGTTGAAGCCGACGATCGCGTTGCAGCTGAACTCCGCCTCGCGCAGCGTGTAGGTGTCGATGTCGTCACCCAGGTGGCGGATCATGACGGAGTTCAGCCCACGGGCTTGGCTATGCATCGATCTCCACGCGAGGAGCATGTTCAACAGGATCTCGGCCACCTGCTCTTCGTAGCCCAGCAGCGGGGCCTTGACTTGGAGCTGGTCCTTCTGCATCGGCGCCGACTTGACGAGGCGCTCGTTGAGCTTCTCCTCAGCGCCCGGCGCGAACGCCCACATCGCCGACGCCCAGTTGCCCGCGTACTGACGCATCGAGGGCAGGAACGAGACGAGGTCCGGCCGGAGGTTTCCGAGCACGGGGAAGAACAACAGCCCAGCCACGGTCACCCCCAGCAGCGGCGTGCCCATATCGCCCAGGCCGTACCCATCCTGCGCGGGGTAGCCGAGAAACAGGAAGGCGGTGAGGTACATGAACAGCACGTTCCACTCCAGCGGCACCGCCAACGGGAACGTGGAGATGATGAACAGGTGATAGCCGATCATGAACACGGCCGCAATCAGCGTCACCGTGTGGTTGTGCGAGAACAGCAGCACCAGCGGCGGGACGAGCTCGCCGAACATGCCGGGGCCGTGCGCGATGCGGTACGTGAGCTTCGACGGGCGCAGATCCTCGGGGAAGTTGGCGTAGTGCGCCCGCTTGATCGCCTTGAACGGCAGCCATGGCACGTTGGACACCATCGGTCCCAGCACGTTGGGGAAATGCCGATTGCACTTCGAGAACCCCGCGCAGAACCACACGACCACGATCAGCAGCTTGGCCGCGACGATCATGTCGACGAACGGGAAGAACGCCATGAAGATCAGCGCCGGCAGATACTGCTCCGAGCGCGCGGCGATGAACAGCACCTTGTCCCGCAGGCCAAGGATCACGAGCAGGCCGATGACCGCGATGATCGCCGCCGGTGCGACGAGGCCCTGGTTCGAGGTCAGCGCGTGGTCGATCCCGTGCGTGTGAACGCCGGGCAGCGCGAGCGACACGACCAATGCAGCGAGCAACGCGAGGTACAGAAGCACATCGACCGGGGTGCGCTCATCGCCACTGGTGAACGGGACCTTGCCCGGCCACGGCGCCAGGCGGATCGTGCCGGGCCGCGCGTAATAGTGAATGCCACCGCTCATCGGCCTGAAGTGCCCGGCCAGGGGCCCCCACGAACCGGCGAACCCGAGGCACTCGAGCAGCACCGTCCACAGGACGGCCTTCTCGTAGAAGATCGGCTGGAAGAACCAGGCTGAGGGGTGCAGCGGGTTCAGGTGCGAGGTCAGCGTGCCGACGAGCACGCCGCCGAGCGCGTAGAACAACACCAGCTTGAGCAGGTACATCACCATGATCACCTTCGGTGAACCGAACCCGTTCTCAGCCCAATGCCCGGCGAGCGATTTGAGCCGCTCGCGGTAGGGCCTCTCCATGAACGTCGCCGGGTCGACCGGCGGAAAGTTCCCGGTCATGAATGCCATCGCGGAATCTCCTCCAGAAGAAGTTGACTGTGGAGATCCGTTATCTCAGTCGCCGACCGACGTCTCCATGGGGGCCCGCGCCAGTCCCCGGCGCGATCCCTGGTCTCCGCGCACAAACGGGGCCTCGGTGCAGCACCGCCGCACGCTCAGGTGTGGGTGCTGCTACGAGCGCGCTCGACGCCGGCCGTCGGCCGCCGCCCGCAGGCCGCCGATGATCTCCGACAACTGGAGCGCCACCTCCAGGCGCAAGCGCCGCTCCTCGATCGGATGCCCGAGCAGCTCCTCGGCACGCTTGACCCGGTACACGACTGTGTTCTGATGGATCCCGAGGCGTCTAGCAGCCCGCGCCGGGCTCAGGTTCTCCTCGAAGTAGACCCGTATGGTCGCCCTGAGCCTGGCGCCCATGTCGGTGTCGGCAATCAGATCCCCGAGCTCGGCCGCCGTGAAGCGAAGGGCTTCAGCCGGGTCGGCGGTCAGTAGCGCGGTCAGATCCGCGGCGCGATAACCGATCACGGCGCCCGCGCGGAGCGCTCGCAGCTCGGCGACCCGACGAGCTGCCCGAGCCTGATCGTGCGAGTCGGCCATGCCCGCCAGACCCTCCCGGCAGGTCCCGATCGCAGCCCGTACGCCCTCGCCTACCCGCCGCCCGACAGCAGTCGCATCGTCGGTGAGCTGATCTCCCGAGGTCCATGCCCAGACGACACGCTCACCGATGGGTACGGTCAGCACCGGCCCACCACCGAGCGCCGCCGCCAGCGCCGCGGCCTCGCTCTCGAGCGAACCAGCCCACGCTCCGGCACGCGCCGGATCGGCCCATACGATCAGGGCGAGGTGACGTCGCGAGACGTCGTAGCGCAGCTTCTCGCCGGCGGCACGAGCATCGACCGGCTGACGCTCGACGATCGCAGTGACCATCTCGGCGCGAGCCGCGGCCGCGCCACGAATCCACTGCGCCCGTTCCTGCTCATAATCGTCGACCAGCTCGGTGCAGACCGCGTCGATGTAGGCGAACATGTGATGGGACATCCGTGCAAGCACTCGCCAGCGGATCTCCGGCTCGATCTCCAACCCGGCGGCAGCCTCCTCCAGCCGGCGCTCGGCAAGACCATGACCCAACCGGTAGGCCCGCAGGAGCGCCGGGAGCTGAACGCCACGGTGTACGAGCTCGTGCGACCACGCGATCGCCTCCGCCGGCGGGACGATCGAATCGACTGGCGCCCCTGCGAGCATGCGGCTCCAAATAGCGCTCACGTTGCTCTCACAGCTGAGCAGCAACCCCGCGCGGAAGTCCTCATCGCCGGCGCGGCCAAGCTCCGGGATCGACGCCATCAACAGGTCGGCCATCTCCTCAGCGAGCGGAGCCGGCCGCAGCCTCTCCAGGACAGCTTCGAGCTGCTGCCCGACGACCGTCTCGAGGTCCGGTTGGACCGTCGACATCCCGTCGTCAGTCTAACCGCTGCTCACCTGTCAAAGCCGCGGTTAACGCCCCAGACCTGGCCCGGGATCGTCTCGTGCGTGGGTCAGGCGACCTGCGGCTGCTCCGCACCCCCCGGCGCCCAGTGGCCGAACTCGTCGCGTAGCGGCTGCTTGTTGATCTTGCCGGTGCCGTTCTTGGGGAGCTCGGGACGGATCTCGAAACGTCGTGGCACCTTGAACGAGGCGAGGCGCTCGGCGGCATACGCTGTGAGCTCGTTGGCGTCGAGCTCGGCGCCGGGCTTCGGCGCCACGACGGCGAGGACTTCCTCGCCACGGACCTCGTGCGGCACCCCGATCACTGCGCACTCCAGCACACCGGTGTGCGTGTAGAGGATCTCCTCGATCTCGCGCGGGTAGATGTTCTCACCGCCGCGGATGATCATGTCCTTGGCGCGGTCGACGATGAAGAAGTAACCGTCGGAGTCCACGTAGCCGACGTCGCCCGTATGCAGCCAGCCATCGCGGACGGTCTTGGCCGTCGCCTCCTCGTTGTGCAGGTAGCCGGCCATCACGTTGGGTCCCTTGACCACGATTTCGCCGAGCTCGCCATCGTCCATCACACTGCCGTCGGAGGCGACGATCTTCATCTGCTGGCCCCGAACCGGAAGGCCGATCGAACCGGGCTTGCGCACCCCGTAGTACGGGTTCAGCGACGCCACGCACGTCGACTCGGTCAGACCGTAACCCTCGAGGATGCGAATACCGAAGCGGTCTTCGAAGGCCTCCAGCAGCTCTCGCGAGAGCGGCGCAGCGCCGCACACGATGTAGCGAAGCGACGTAGGACCGCTCGGCGCGTCAGCGGTGTGCAGCACCGCGGCGAGGATCGTTGGAACCGCCGAGAGCGCGACCGGCTCGAGCTCTGAGACCGTCTCCCAGAACGTTGAGGCCGAAAAGCGCTCCCACATCGCGACCTCGCAACCGATCATCATCGGGACCACGCAGGTCACGATCTGGGCGTTGACGTGAAACAGGGGCAGCATCATCCCGACCCGGTCGCCGGCCACCAGCGGCAAGAGCTCGGCGGCCATCGCGGCGTTGGCCAAGACGTTGGCGTGGGTCAGCATCGCGCCCTTCGGCTTGCCGGTCGTCCCCGAGGTGTACATCAACGTCGCCACGTCCTCAGGCTCCCGCCTTCTCGCGGGTACGTCAGCGCCTGCGCCGGCCAGCGACTCGAGCGCCAGATCCCCGCTCTCCCCGACCGAGATCACATGACGCAGCTGCGCCAGCTCCGGCGCGCCCCGCTTCCCGGCGAGCGTCTGCACCCCATGGTCGTCGGTAATGACCGCAACCGCCTGCGAATGACCGACCACGTACGTCACCTCCGGCGCAGTGAACGCCGGATTGATCGGGCCGAATACCGCTCCCGCCTTCAGGACCGCCCACCACGCCTCGAGGAACTCGAGCGAGTTGGGCAACATCACCGAGACGACATCGCCGGGTCGGACCCCCAGATCGGCAAGACCCGTCGCCAACGCGTCAGTGCGGACGTCAAACTCTGAATAGCTCACCGACCGACCTCGCCAGTCGACGAACGGCTGGTCGGGGATGCGGGACGCCTGTGTACGCAGCAGGTCGGGGACGGTGTTGATCGCGCTCATCGGATTCCTCTCCAGTGTTCGGTGCAGTGACTCGGCTTGACGGGTGAGTAATAGGAGGGAATCGCTCCGCAGTCGATGGCGGCCGACACTAAGCGTCGCTCGTCCGGCTGGCGTGGGCGCACAAGCCAATGCGCGGGCTCGCCGAGGGCTCGGCCGCGACTGTGGGGAGGCCACAACGGCCGTGGCAAAACCTGTGCGGTGCGCTCATAGGCGCGACGGTGTGGCGGGGCTAGGTTGGGGCAATGCTTACCCCAAAGGTCACACAAATCCAGAGCCTGTCGGCGCACCGCCGACGACAAGCAGAACGACATCCGGATCGAGGCGGCGATCGCCAAGCTCTACGCCTCCGAGCTCGGGTGGCAGGTGGTTGACGAGCTCGTGCAGATCCGCGGCGGTCGCGGGTACGAGACGGCGGAGTCGCTGCTCGCCCGGGGCGAGGAGCCAATTCCCGCCGAGCAAGTGCTGCGTGACATGCGGATCAACCGCATCTTCGAGGGATCGAGTGAGATCATGCGGTTGCTGATCGCCCGCGAGGCAGTCGACCAGCACCTCCAGGTCGCCGGGGAGCTCCTCCAGGGCGAGGGGAACCTCAAGGCGAAGGCGAACGCCGCGATCCAAGCCGGCAGGTTCTACGCGAACTGGCTGCCGCAGCTGACCGTCGGCGAAGGCCAGGACCCGCGCTCGTTCCACGAGTTTGGATCGCTCGCGCCGCACCTGCGCTTCGTCGAACGCGCCTCGCGCAAGCTCGCCCGCTCCACGTTCTACGCCATGACCCGCTGGCAGGCCAAGCTCGAGCACAAGCAGACCGTCCTGGGGCGGATCGTCGACATCGGCGCCGAGCTGTTCGCGATCGCGTCGGCCGCGGTCTATGCCGACACGATCGCACGCGAGCGATCCGAGCAGCGCGAGGCGGCGTATGAGCTCGCAGATCTGTTCGCTTGTCAGGCGCGGCGCCGGGTCGACGTGCTGTTCACTGCGCTGTGGCACAACGACGACGACGACGGCTACGCCGCAGCGCAGAGGCTCCTCGACGGCCGCTACAGCTCGCTTGCTGGAAGATGGGCCGCTTCGGTCAGCACCAATGTTTCTACAAAGGGAGATAGCCATGAGCACCGAGCCGCCCCAGTTCATCCTGCCCCAGTTCGGCATCTTCGCTCAGGGCACGCACGCGCATTACTTCCTGGAGTTCGATCTGAAGCCTGGCGTTGATGCCGCTGAAGCGGTGGCGGCGTTCCGGCGTCTGAGGACACCGGATGTCTCGGCAGGTGGCGTGAACATCGTGGCCGGCTTCGGAGCTGATCTGTGGCGATCCGTGGCGCCATCGGCCGCGCCCGTCGACCTCACTCCGTTTGAAACGATCAACGGACGCGACGGCCATCTGGCGCCGGCGGTCCAGCACGATGCGTGGCTGTGGCTGAGCGGCGCCGAGCCAGATGTGACTTGGCATAGCGCCCGGGCCGCGGTGCTTGCGGTGCGAGACGCTGCCCAACTTGCCGCCGAGCAGTCCGGCTTCACGTACCGGGGCGGGCGGGACATCACAGGCTTCGTCGACGGCACCGCCAACCGGCCGGTTCGGCTGGCAGCAGACATTGCGCTCGTTTCTGCCGGCCACCCTGGAGAGGGCGGCAGCCACGTCCTGACGATGCGCTGGGTACACGATCTTGTCGCGTTCAATCAGCTCGCCGTGCAGGAGCAACAGCGGGTGATCGGACGTACCAAGGCCGACAGCATCGAGCTCTCGGACGCAGACAAGCCACCGACCGCCCATATCGCACGCGTCGAGATGACCGTCGACGGCGAGGAGCTCGAGATCTTTCGCCGCAGCGTTCCATATGGGGCGGCCGAGGAGCACGGCCTCTACTTCCTCGCCTTCAGCGCCGAGCGCTCGCGATACGACCAGATGCTCGCACGAATGTTCGGAAACGCTGCCGACGGAGTGCGCGACCGACTGACCGACTTCTCCAAGCCCGTCAGCTGCGCGTATTACTTCGCGCCATCCCTCAACGCGCTGGCGCAGGCCGCAGGGCCGGAGTGAGTCCACCGCTGATCCGCGGCATACCCTGATCGCTGCCGCCTGCTGGCGCACGCCCGCAGGTGTTCTTCTCACCTCTGCGGCCGTGGGAGAAGCTCCACGCGGCCACGATCGCCAAGCTCGGCGATCAGCCCGACCCAACGGTTCGCGGTCGTGCCCGGCGAGTGGTTGCCCGGCGGAGCTGACGCCAACGATGAAGCTCACGCGCAAGCCGATCGCGGCGAAGTACGCGGCGAGATCGAGGCGCTGTTCGCTTAATCGGGATCGGTGCCGTCCTCGGCCGCGAGCACGGCGGAACCGAGGACAGCTGTGAGGGTCAGCGCGCAGGTGAGCTCGATCGGCCGCTCAGAGACCTTTCGGCCCAGCATCTCCTCGGCGCGCTTGACCCGGTAGGCGACGGTGTTTTGGTGCACGTAGAGGTTCTTGGCAGCCCTCGTTGCGCTTCCACCGGAGGTCATGAAGGCCAGAACGGTCTCCCGCAGGCGCTGCGCCGGCTCGGCCGTCGAGGCGAGCGGTCCGAGTTGCCGGGCGACGAACGTCCGCGCGCGGGCGAGGTCGCCGGCCAGCAGCGAGACCAGCTCGACGTTCGCGTAGCTGGTCACGGCGCTGTCGGCAAGTGACCCGATGCGTGCGGCCTGCAGCGCCTCCGCGTGCGAGCTGCGAAAGCCCGCGAACCCCTGTCCTGGGGTGCCGAACGCGACGAGTACGCCAGGCGGAGGTTCGTAGCGCTCGAGCCCGTTTGTGGACGGATTCGTGTACGACCCACACCACATATCGAAGCGTCCCGCGCCCGATGCCACGACGAGCGGCTGCCCTGACCCGACGGCGGCCGCGGCCTCGTCAACCGCGCGCTCGAGTCCGCGGATCTCGCCGCCCGCGCTCGCGACCCGTAGCGCGAGGTGGTGGCGCCGGAGCTCGTATCCAAGCCGCCGCGAGCCGACCTCCTCGTCGATCGGCTCACCGCCGAGGATCGCCCGCACCGTCTCGGCGCGCAGGTGAGACCTGCTGCGCATCATGCGCTCCCGCTCAGTGCCGAATTCCTCCACGAGAACGTCGGACACCTTGTCGACGTAGGCGAACATGAACGCCGAGCTTCGGTCCTGCCCGGCGGCGAGCTCGCCGGAATCCTCGATGCGCTCCTGGAGCGCTTGCGACCACCGTTCCCATAACCACGCGTGGCCGAGCCGATAGGAGCGCAGCAGCGCGGGCAGCCCAATGCCGCGGCGCACGTTCCCACGGAGGAACTCGAGCGCCTCGGGCGGGACGACGACGTCGTTGGTGCTCGCGCCGCTTGCCAGCAGCCGCAGCACCTGGCCGATGTTCGCCTCGGTGCTGGCGATCAGCTCCGTGCGGAGCTCCTCGTCCTCGAGCGCGTGGAGCTCGGGGATCGCGGCATACAGATGCTCGGCCATGCTGCGGGCGAGCTCGGGCGTTCGTGGCACCAGCTCAGCAGAGAGCTGTTGTACCGCCGAGCTGATCCCGGACTGCTGGACGACCGCACCCATCTCCTGCTCAGATCGTACTCCGGCCCTTGTGCTCTGCCCACAACGCCATCCGCAAATCTTGGCTGCGGCTCACCTTGGCGCAGCCGGCCAGCGGGCGTACCGTGCGGCGCATGCTCACGACGGTCCCAATCGAAGATCTCCTCCACCGCGCCGGAACCGAGCTCGGCGTCAGCGATTACGTCTCCGTGGACCAGGAGACGGTCCACGCGTTCGCGAAGGCGACCGGCGACCACCAATGGATCCACACCGACCCGATCCGCGCCGCGGCGTCGCCGTTCGGTCAGACGATCGCGCACGGCTACCTCACGCTCGCACTGGCGCCCCGGCTGCTCGATCAAGTGCTCCCGCTCGGGGGGTACGCGATGGCAGTCAACTACGGCTTGGACGAGCTGCGTTTCCCCGCGCCCCTCCCAGTCGGCGAGCGGGTGCGGATGCGCGTCGCTCTCGACGCAGCGGAGCCCATCCCAGGCGGCGTCGCCCTCAAGTTGTCACTGACATTCGAAGCGCGCGGCGGTGGCAAGCCGGTGTGCGTCGCCAACGCCATCTACCGCGTCTACGAATAGGAGCAACCCATGCCCACCGCCGCCAATGCCACCGACGCCCACACGAGCACTCGGACGAACGGAGCCCGCGCCGGCGCCCGGGCTGGACTTGACGTGCTGCTCACCGATGCCGCAGTCGGACGGGGGACGCGCCGCTTCATCCAGCCGCGAGCCGTTGCCGCGGTTGGCGCCGGTGTCGCGCGCCACCCGCGCAGAGTCGCGCGGCGCGCGTCAGCTCTCGGGAATGAGCTCACGCGTGTCGTCGCCGGCCGCTCGCAGCAGGCGTCCGCCAAGGGCGATCGGCGGTTCGCAGACCAAGCGTGGGAGAAGAACTGGCTGCTGCGTCGCCTGATGCAGGGCTACCTGGCGGTCGGCGAGACCGTGGACGGTGTGATCTGCGACGCGCAGCTGGACTGGCAGACCGAGCGCCAAGCGCGCTTCGCGGCCGGCAACGTTCTCGACGCGCTGGCGCCGACGAACTTCCCATGGTCAAACCCGGCCGTGCTCCGAGCGGTCGTCGATGAGGGCGGCGCCAATCTCGTGCGCGGCGTGCACCGGTTTGCCGCGGACGTGTCATGGCCGCCTCGGCTGCCGCAGAGCGTCGACACGGACAGCTTCGAGGTCGGCGGCAACCTCGCCGCCACGCCGGGGTCCGTCGTGCTCCGGACCGAGGTGTTCGAGCTGATCCAGTACAAGCCGACGACGCCACAGGTTCGCGAGGTGCCACTCCTATTCGTCCCGCCGACGATCAACAAGTACTACATCCTCGACCTCGCACCGGGCCGCAGCATGGTCGAGTACCTCGTGGCATCGGGGCAGCAGGTATTCGTCGTTTCCTGGCGCAACCCGGACGAGCACCAGGGGCATTTCGACCTCGACGCCTACGCGGACGCGGTCCTCGAAGCGCGCCAGACCGTTGCCGGCGTCACCGGCCAGCAGGCCGTGCATGTCAACGCGGCGTGCTCGGGCGGGATCATCACTGCCGGAGCGCTCGGCCACCTGGCCGCCGAGGGGACGCTCGGCGACGTCGCCAGCCTGACGCTGTTCGTGTGCGCACTTGACAACGAACGCGCCGGGACCGTGGGCGCGCTGACCAGCCGCGAGACCGCGGCCGCCGCGGTGGCGGAGTCCGCGCGGCGCGGCTACCTCGACGGCCAGGCGCTCGCCGGCGTCTTCGCCTGGCTGCGGCCAAACGACCTGGTATGGAACTACGTGGTCAACAACTACCTGCTCGGCCGCAAGCCACCGGCCTTCGACGTGCTCTACTGGAATCAGGACACGGTGCGTCTCGCGGCCGGCCTGCACCGCGACTTCGTGCGCCTCGCGCTCGACAACTCGCTGACGCGTCCAGGAGGCCTGGAGGTGCTTGGATCGCCGGTCGACCTGCACCGGATCGACGTTGACAGCTACATCGTCGCCGGCCTCAACGATCACATCGTGCCCTGGGAGAACGCGTACGGCAGCACCCAGCTACTGGGCGGCGAGATGCGCTTCGTGCTCTCGACCAGCGGCCATATCCAGGCGCTTGTCAATCCACCCGCGCCGGACTCGCGCTCGAGCTACCGCGTGGCCGACCAATACCCCATCGACCCGCAGGACTTCCTCGAGCAGGCGGCCAAGGTGCCCGGAAGCTGGTGGCCCGACTACGTCCAGTGGCTGGGTGAGCGCTCAGGCGAGCTGCGGCCGGCACCGAAGAAGCTCGGCGGCCCCGGGCATCGAGCGCTCGGTCGGGCGCCAGGCACCTACGTGTTGGCGAGCTGACGCGATGACCGGCTCAACCATTCCCTACCAGCACCTCGGAGAGGCGCTGGCTACCGACTACTTCTTCGTCCGCGAGCAGTTCACAGACGAGCAGTGGGATCACTTCCTTCGCACGCGGAGCTTCGTCGACGAGGAGGTGCTTCCGGTGATCAATGGGTACTGGGAGCGCGCGGAGCCGGCCTGGCCACTGTTCCGCCGCCTTGGTGACCTCGGCCTGGTCGGCGACGACATCGAGGGCTACGGCTGCCCGGGGATGAGCTCGCTCGCCTGGGGGCTCGTGCACATGGAGGTCAACCGCGGCGACGGCAGCCTCGGCACATTCCTCGGCGTGCAGGCCGGCCTCGCGATGCGCGCGATCAACCTGCTCGGCTCCCCCGAACAGCGCGAGCGCTGGCTACCGCCCATGGCCCGCGTCCAACAGACCGGCGCGTTCGCGCTGACCGAGCCCGACCACGGCTCCGATTCGGTGGCGCTCGGCACTCGCGTGCGACGCGATGGCGATCAGTACGTCATCGACGGCGCCAAACGCTGGATCGGCAACGGCTCGGTGGCCGACGTCGTGGTGGTCTGGGCGCGTGACGAGGCCGACGGGCAGGTCAAAGGCTTCCTGGTCGAGACGGGCACGCCGGGCTACATGGCGACGCCGATCACCGGCAAGGGCTCGGTGCGTGCCATCTGGCAGGCCGACATCACGCTCGACGGCGTTCGCGTCCCCGTGGAGAACAAACTGCCCGGCGCGAACACGTTCAAGGACGCCGGTCGCGTGCTTGTCGCCACCCGCGGCGTGTGTGCCTGGGGCGCACTCGGGCACGCAATGGCCGCCTATGACACCGCGCTGAGCTACTCGCTGCAGCGCGAGCAGTTCGGCAAGCCGCTGGCGAGCTTTCAGATCGTCCAGGATCGACTCGTGAAGATGCTCGCCGAGGTGACCGCGATGCAGCTCTACTGCATGCAGCTCGCACGGCTCGAGGCCGCGGGGCGGATGTCGGACACGATCGCCGGCCTCGCCAAGCTCAACAACACCCGCAAGGCACGGTGGGTGATCTCCGAGGCGCGCGACCTGCTCGGCGGCAACGGCATCCTGCTCGAGAACCATGTCATGCGTCATATGGCCGACATCGAGGCGCTCCACACCTTCGAGGGCACCGAGACGATGCAGACTCTGATCGTCGGACGTGACATCACCGGAATCGGCGCGTTCCGGTGAGAGAGCTGACGCCAGTGCCCGCGGAGTGGCTCGGACGCCCACTCGCCGAAAACCGTTGGATGCTCGAGGCCGCGCGCCTGCTCGCCGACCCGATCGCCTACGGGCACGGGGTTCCGCGCGGGGACGGGCGGCCGGTGGTCATCGTCCCCGGGTTCCTGGCCTCCGACGACAGTCTGCTGCTGATGCGGCGCTGGCTGCGGATCATCGGTTACCGACCCCACACGGCGGGCTTCCTGCTCAACGTCGACTGTGCCGACCGTGCCGTCGAGCGGGTTGAGCGGCTGGCGGAGGCGATCAACGCCACGACCGGCCGCCGAGTGGCGATCATCGGCCACAGCCGTGGCGGCCACCTCGCGCGCGCCACGGCCGCGCGCCGGCCCGAGCTCGTCTCCCACGCGGTCTCAATGGGGGCCGACCTCCAGGGCCTGTTCGGGATCAGCTCGCCGACGCGGGCGGCAGTCGGCATCGTGCGGCGAGGGCTGCACATCACCCGCCGCAGCCGCGACCCCGATTGCTTCCGGGCGCGCTGCAGCTGCGGGTTCATCCGCGACTACACAGCCGATTTCCCGGTCGATCGCGTGCGCTTCACGTCGATCTACACCAAGGGCGACGGCGTGGTCCGCTGGGAGCGCGCGATCGTCGAGGAAGCCGACTGCGTCGAGGTCACCGGCAGTCACATCGGGCTGATCGCCAACCGCAACGCGTACCGAGCGATCGCTCAGGCGCTCGCGCGTCCGGAGCTACAGCTTGCGGACGCACAGTAGGCCACGACTGTTCGTGACCGACCGCGGCACCGGCGAACCGGTGCTGCTGATCACCGGCTGGACGATCTCAGCGGCCGTGTTCGATCCGGTCGCCGAGCTGTACCTCGCGCACCTCCGCGTGGTCGCCTACGACCATCGCGGCGCCGGGCGCTCGATGCCATGGCTGGCGCCGGTGTCAATGGCAATGCTCGCCGCCGACGCGGCACGCGTGCTCGACGACCGAGGGATTGCCAGCGCGCACGTCATCGGCCTGTCGATGGGCGCGGCGGTGGCGCTCGAGCTGGCCATCCGTATGCCTCATCGCGTCAAGAGCCTCGTGCTGGTCGGCGGCGGCGCCGGCGGACCTACCATCGCGAGGCCGAGCCTGGGGACCGCGGCGGCCACCATCGGGACGGTGCTGGCGGACAGCGTGCGCCACCGGCATGCCTGGCCGGCCGCGGCCCTGTTCTCGACCGACTTCCGGAACGAACATCCGGACAAGATCTCCGCCTACATGCCCTATTTCGCTGCACACCGCGCGCCCCCCTGGATGACCGGCTGGCAGGCGCTCGCGGTCGCGTGCTTCGGCCGCCGTGGCTCGCTTTCCCGGGTCCGCGCGCCCACGCTGATACTCCACGGCGGACAGGACGCGATGGCGCCGGTCGCCAACGCCCGCCTGCTCGCGGACGGGATCCCGAGCGCCGAGCTTCACGTGATACCTGGCGCCGGCCACGCCGTCCCGCTCGAGCATCCCACGGCATCTGCCCAGATCCTGATCTCGTGGGTCGAGCGCCACGCGACGATCGACCCTCGTCCACCCCGAGTCGTCGACGTCATCGGCGAACGCGTCACCCGGCCGCTTTCACTGCCCGCTGGAACGCTCCGCAACAGTCGCGACGCTGCCAGCACGATTGCGCGGCGATGGACGCCGTCACGCCCGGCCGGATGATTCGGCAATGACTACGCCCGCCTCGACCGAGCCCACCCAGTCCGCCGACCGTCGTCCTCCTTCTGGTCCTCTGCACCAGTGGCTGCTGCCGATCAGGCCGCCGAAGCCTGTCAACCCGGCGTTGGTCAAGCATGCCGAGCGGCGCGCGCAATACGTCCAGAACCGGATCGCGGACGCAATCACGGGTTTCGCCGGATCGATGGCGTTCGTCTACCTCCACATCCTCTGGTTCGGCTGCTGGATCGCGTTCGGTGTCGAGCGCTACCCATTCGGCCTGCTCACGATGATCGTCTCGCTCGAGGCGATCTTCCTCTCCACCTTCGTCATGATCAGCCAGAACCGCGCCGACGCCAAGCGGCAGGTCGTCGCAGACCAGGCTTGGAGGATGGTTCAGGAGGAGGACGAGCAGAACCAACAGTTGCTCGAGCTCTCACGACAGATCCTCGCGCTGACCACACAGGTCCGTGGCTTCGCCGGGCTCGCCCAGGAGAACCACGAGCAAAACGAGCAGTTGCTGGATCTGTCCAGACAAGCCCTGGCCCTCACCAAGGAGGTCCACTCCGGCCGAACGTCTGATCGTCGGAGTTGCGGCCCCGACCCAAAGGGGACCTGATATGGCGCGGTGTTTGTCATCCATGAAGGGCGGGGGATGTCAAGGGCGGTTGGCCGTTTTTGACGTTCGGTTACTGGCTGCTGGCGGGTCATTGATCGGATTGAGCTAACTAGTTCCTCTCGCCGCGCAAAGGGGGCACCGGTCCAGACTCGGACTGAGTGCTGCGCCACCCAAACGAGGACTCCCGGTGGCGCTTTTGAGGAGGGGCGCACGGCGGTACTGCGGGTGTCGGCGTCGTGATGCCGCATTGATGTCCGGGGGCTCTCTCGTGAAGATCTGCGCACGATGTCGTTGCGGGCGCGTCTACTACGATTGGAGCCGCGGCTCAAGGACCACAACTGCGGTCTCCATGGAGCGACGCACGGCGTAGGCGTCGAGGTTCTTGTTGAGCTGTCGCCATCGCGCCCACAGCCGGTCGCGCTCTTCGCCCTGTGCTGCCCGGCCGGTGACCTGACGACAACCGTCGACGAGGTCCACGGTCACGTCGGGGTTCGCCTGGAGGTTGAGCCACCACGCCGGTTCGGCGTCGCCCCAGCCGTTCATCGCCATGGTGACGAGGTTCGGACCGTCTTCGAAGTAGCCGACGATCACGGCGCGGGCCCGGCCCGTCCGCCGCCCGACGGTGGACAGGCGCATCGCGCCCCAACCGCCGGGCTTCGGTCGCCACAGACCCAGTCGGCCACCGGTCAAGCGGTACACGCGGCGATGGGTGATCCAGAACAGCCGGACGAACCAACGGGGAGGAAGGCGTACCTTCGCGGGTTTCGGGTCAGGCATGTTTCGACTTCCGTGCTATCGGCCTCCGTGGGCTGGTGGGGTCACCGGGTCGCCCTTCTGCCCGTGAGCTGAACACGACGGCACAGGTCCCACCCTCCGACCGAAAACGGACAGTCTCGGCCTCGTCAAGGGCTATCTCACGCATCTGTACTCAAACGAGATGCCGCTCGTCAGCAACCGAGTCGGCGACCTCAGAGATGCTGCCAGCGACACGGCCAGGCCACATCCGTGAGCCTTACCCATACGCGTGTGCGGAGAATTGCGCATCCCGCGGATCTCGAGACCGTCAGCGCTCCGATGCCGGCCGGGACGCCGCGAACGACGGCAGAGACGCCGAACGACGGCAGAGACGCCCTTCCCGCGCGCGAAGGAGGGAAGACCGGCAAACGGGGCACAGACCCGCTCTCGAAGATCTCGGGTCTCGGCGCGGCGCTCCCCGCTTTCGACGAAAAGCGGCACTTCCCGCCGATCGTCGTCGGCGACCGGCGACCGGCGACCGGCGGTCACGCTGGGGGCCCGCAGGTAGCGAACAGGAGGGAAGACGCCGGTTGCGACGAGACACCTGCTGTGCCGCCGGGGCGGTAATCGTAGGCGCTGCAACTGCCGGTGCTGACGTTCCGCTTCGGGTGCGATCCCGATTCGAACGAGCGCTCGCGGTCGGGGAATGCGTGCGCCTGATTGCGTCGCGTTGGGGTCAGGTCGTGGCGGCCGCTTCGATCTCCCCGAGCTCAGCGGTGGGTGGTGTAGCAGGCGGGACTGCGAGGACGGGGCAGGGGGCAATGTGGAGCAGGTGTTGGGTGACGCTTCCGGCCAGTAGCCCTCCGATCGCGCCGTGTCCTCGGGTGCCGAGGACGATCACGTCCGCGCTGACGTCCTTTGCGATGTCGGCGATCGCTTTCGCGGGCTGAGCGTCGAGGTAGTTGGCGGCCTTGATGAGGGCGTTGACGCCGTCTTGTTGGAGTTCCGTGACCAGTTGCCTGACGGCTGCGCCGCCGTCTGGTTGGCTGCCGTCTTCGCTGCGGCCTTGATCGACGCCGGCAGCGGGTTGCTCGAGGATGATGTGCACTGCGACGAGCATTCCGTGTTCGCGGTCGAGCAGCGCTCTCGCATAGGGAAGCGCGCGGGCGGCGTTCTCTGATCCGTCCGTGGCCCAGACGACGGTCTCGAACGTGGGAGCTTCGTATTGTGGCGTCTGCACGCTTGTCAGCCTGACCGCCGGGTGGCGCGGCGTCAACCTGCGCGCCCCACACGCGTGATCCGTAGTAACTACCCCGCATTGGCGGCGGGTCGATCGCTCAATCGCGTCGCGGGCACGTGTGGCCTGCCCGGCGCTCAGTCGTGCTTGAGCGAGCGCGCGCCGAGATGAAGTTGCGCGCGACGCTTCCGGCGGACGCGCTCACGTGGCCGCGTCGTCCTCGTTAGTCGCGACAATCGCCCCGTGTCGACGTCCGTTCTCGCTGAACTCAGCTGCGGCGCTGGCGGGCGCGCGCTCGACTCCAGGAGCGGGCCGTCGAGCAGCTTCGTGCTCGGGCGGGGACGCTGTGGGCGGCCTCCTCTCTGACTGCGTCGTTCCTGGCGGCGCAGGCGATCGTGCACACGAGCGGGCTCGGAGTGCTCGGAGGCTCGCTCTCGTCTCGTTGGCCGCCTCAATCGGTCTCTGCGTTTACGTGCGCTTCCGAAGAAGGGTCTCCGGTTCGTGTGACCGCTCGCCACGTGCGCGAGCGGCGATTCGAGCTCCGGACGATAGGAGTGGATCCGGCGGCGGGCTGGCGTGTTGGCTCGAAGGAGTGCTGGCAGGGCAATAAGGACACGCGAGCTCGGTCGGTTGCTACCCGCCGGCGCCGCTGACGTTGCTCACCCAGAGACGCCGGACGGGCTTGGACTCCTCACCAGGTCGACCCGGCGGCAGGGGGCGTTAGCGGCCGCCCTCGACCGGCAGCGCCGTGGCCGCTCCACTGCTCCGTTCGGGGCGAAGCCGTTTGCCTGCGCAGAGCAGTCGGTGGCGGATGCACGACCTGCGAGTGGTCGCGCGCAAGACGCGTGTCCGCTACATAGCGTGCTGGACGCCATCGCAGACGGTCCTTATCGACCTTGGGTGGCAGCGAGAGTGCTTGCGGCGGCTTCGCGGACCGAGGATGCGGAACGGCATCTCGACCGGTGTCGGCTTGCGCTGGGGGGCGCAGGATCAGTGACGTCACTTGGCGGCTTTTGCGGGCGGAGGAGGCTGATCGGTCGAGCCATCAGAGGTGGTGGCCGCCGGAATGTGGCTATTCTGCGTTGTGGTGGTGATTCGCTTCATCTGTCCCAAGCGCGCCAACCGGGTGCAGGTATGCCTTGCTCTCGTGGTCGCGGTCTGTGCGGTCTTGGCGGTTCCGGCTGCAGCTGCGGCGAGGCGGGTGACGGTCCGTGTCATGAGCCGCAACCTGAACCTGGGGGCGAACCTCGAACTGGGAGTGCGGGCCACAAGCTTGCAGGGGCTGGTGAACACGGCGGGGACGATCCTCCACCAGGTCGACCAGAACAACTTCCCGGTCCGGGCGAAGGGGCTGGCAGCGGAGATCCTGACCAAGAACCCGGATCTGGTCGGGCTTCAGGAAGCGGCGCTGTGGCGTACGGGGCCATGCACCGAGAACCCCCTTCCGCCCAAGGCGACACACGTGCGCTACGACTACGTGCAACTGCTGCTGAACCAGCTCAACCGCGGCAAGCAACGCTATCGCGTCGTGATCTCCGAGCCGGAGTTCGACTTCGAGGTGTACGCGAACACCGACGGCAACGCGTCGACCGCGGCGCCGGGGTGCCCGCTCGGCAGCGAGATCAACGGCCGGCTGACGATGCGCGACGTGATCCTCGCGCGCGTCGGGCGCGTCAGAACGTCCAACGCCCGCGGCGGGCACTTCGCCACCCAGCTCCAGGTGAAGCCGGCCGGCGTCGCGCTCAACGTCACGCGGGGCTGGACGAGCGTGGATGCGCAGGTGCCGGGGGCGGCGAAGTTCCGCTTCGTCAACGCGCATCTCGAGGCGTTCGACAACCAGTCGAGCAACCACACCAACACGGGCGCCGATGTCGGCAACGGCAGGATCCGTGAGGCGCAGGCCAAGGAGCTGGTCAAGCGGGGCGGCCCGGCGACTGGCGCACTGCCGGTGATCCTGGTCGGTGACCTGAACTCTGACCAGAGGACCGAGGTCAAGCCCGGTGACGCGCTCGCGTACGAGGCGCTGCTGCGCGCCGGCTTCGTCGAGCGCAGCACGAGTCATCCGCTCGGCTGCTGCCTGAAGGGCGACGTACTCACCACGTCCGGGGGCAGCAGGCTCAGCGACTTTGACCACAAGGTCGATCACGTGATGACCAACGCGCCGAGGAAGATCACGCTCGTCAGCTCATCAGTCACGGGTCTGAAGCCGGTCAACGGCTACTGGGACTCCGATCACGCCGGCCTGTTCAGCGTGTTGACCCTGCCGCCCCTCGCGCCCGCTCAGCGGCCCCTCAGGTCCGCTCAGCCGCCCCACGGGCTCGGGTGAGCCCGTCGTAGGGCACAGGGCCGGACATCGACTGGTGCCCCTCCCACGCCTCGCTCGAGCGTGGACAAGGGGCCCCGGCGTCGACAGGAGCAACCGCGTCGCGTCGACCCGAAGACTGATCGTTGATCACCCACCTCAGTCTTTGAAGGCGCGTTCGGGCCGGTCCCGGTCGGGCGGGAATGGGAACGTCACGCGGGACTTAACCGACGGGACGCTTGAGCAGGACGACCGGCCATGCGACCAAATCGCCTTGCTTGAGCGTTAGGCCGACTGCCTCCCAACCTTGTGAGCCAAGCTCGTTGAGGCGATCAGGTCGCAAGTCGGCGGAGTCCTTCTTCAGCCGACGCGCGTCCTTCAGGGGAACGACCAGATACTCCCACCGTTGCATTCCCCGAGGATCGACCCACCGACTGGGTTTGTCAACGACCAGGCGGCGATCACCTCTCAGCGGACATGTTCCCCTGCGGGCGGGTGCGACGGCGGATGCGCCGGACCGCCGGAAGAGTTCCCAGCGGGTTCTGCTCGCCCCTGGTCTGCCGAGTCGGCATCGGTCGGTAGTTCGCGGCAGTGCGTTCAGGGGCGAATTCGGATATGGGCGGAGGCATCCCGAGCGACTCTGTAGTGGGTCGTCACGGTTCGGCGCCTCGTTCTGCGTTCGGGAAGAAGGTGAGTGGCATGCAAGCGACGCTTTCGCCGGCAGGCAGCCCGTATCCGGTGCGCGTGGAGGGCCGCCTCGAGCATCCCTCGCGTGGGTTGTGGCTGATCAAGTGGCTGCTGGTGATCCCGCATTACGTCGTGCTGGCGTTGCTCTGGTTCGCATTCTTTGTGAGCTCGGTGGCGGCGTTTGTGGTGATGCTGTTCACAGGCAGATACCCACGGGCGCTGTTTGAGTTCAACCTCGGCGTGGTGCGCTGGTCGTGGCGGGTGGGGTTCTACGCCTTCGGTGCCAACGGCACCGACCGCTACCCGCCGTTCACGCTCGCCGATGTGCCTGACTATCCGGCTCGCGTCGAGATCGACTACCCCGATCACCAGCGCAAGGGACTGCCGCTGATCGGCTGGTGGCTGGCCGGAATTCCGCAGTACGTGATCGCCAGCGTGTTCATCGGCGGCGGCGGTGCAGCGGGCTGGACGGCTGCTGACCATTCGTGGGGTGGGGTGACGTGGATCGGTCTGATCGGGCTGCTCGTGTTCGTCTCCGTACTCGTGTTGCTGTTCCGCGGCGAGTATCCACGCTCGATCTTCGACTTCGTGCTCGGCCTGAACCGTTGGGTGCTGCGGGTCGTCGCCTACGCGGCCGTGATGACAGCGGAGTATCCGCCGTTCCGGATCGACGCTGGCGAACATGAGCCCGTCGGGACGCTCACGGTCACGCCCGCGGGCGCCGACCCTGCAGCGCGCCAGGTCGAAGGTGAGGTCACCGAGCCCGTCGCACCTCAGGTCGAGGCCGAGGCCGCCGAGCGCCAGCCGGTTGGGTGGGGCCCGGGCCGGGTCGCCGCGCTCGTTCTCGCGAGCCTCACCAGCCTGTTGGCGCTCGGGCTGATCGCCGCCGGTGGGGTCGGGATCGTGGTCGACCAGACCCAGCGCGACGCAAGCGGCTACCTGATGACCTCGTCGGCGCCGTACTCGACGAGCACGTATGCACTCGTCTCCGCGAGCTACCGCGGAGGCACCTCGAATGACTGGTTCCTGGCGCGGGATCTGCTCGGCACGGTCAGGCTGGGCGTCAGCAGCTCGCGCCCGGTGTTCGTTGGCGTGGGACCGGAGAGGGCGGTGGACGCATATCTAGCGAATGTCGCGCACGCGCAGGGCGACCGGTTCGACACACCCGGCGCCTACTTCCACGTCCATCCCGGCGGTGCACCGAGCTCACCGCCGGCTACGCAACCTTTCTGGGCCGCAACCGCCATCGGTGCCGGTGAGCACGCGCTGAGCTGGACACCACGAGCGGGCAACTGGCGGCTCGTGGTAATGAACGCGGACGGCTCCCCCGACGTCAGCTCCGATGTGAGCATCGGCGCACGCCTGCCGCACCTGCTGACCGTCGGGATCGCCGTACTCGGCCTTGGAATCCTCTTGCTGTTGCTCGGCGGCGGAGCGATCTATTTCATAGACAGCCGGAGAAGCTGACGAATCGCTCGCCCCACGCGAGGTTGAGGACGCTCAGGACTATAGCCCGCGGCTGAGGTCATTCCCGCAATCGTCTGCGGCTGTCCGCGCATCTCTGCCAGCAAGTCGTGTTCGAAGAACGCGACCGACAGACCTCGATGATCGAGCTGACGCCTGAGCGCCTGCACGAACAGTCCCTCGCCGGCAGTCGTACCGCCGACAACCGCGCGCTCGTTCATCACCGCTCGGTTCATCTGCGCGATCGGGCACGAAGCCACAACCTCGAAGGACTTCCTCAGATCAAGGCTGGTCGTAACCCCACACGAGGGGGAGGCGCTGACACCGATGACGCCGATGAACCTCGAAACTGTGAGCGCTGATAGTCCGCGATGTCCCGAGCCACTTGGCGCGCCAGCCTCCAGTAGACGAAGCGTGTATGGCGGATGAACCCTCGAAGCAGGGATCGCTGCGAGGCTCGAGTCAGGCGAAAGAAGACCACGACGGCCCAGCTCGGCGGGCCGAAGGCGGGGCAGCGGGTTGACGCCCGAGCACGACTCCGGCGAGAAGTAGGTAGCCGTGACGTGCAGTCAATCGCCGCGGGTCTGAGCGTCACCCGGGGTGCCGCCGGATAGCGCCGCAGTTCGTCGCGCGCGGTTCGGATGCCATTTCACGCTGCGGGGTTCTACCCTGACGCGCTCGTCGCGATTACGGATGTGCGCGCCCGCGTGCCCGATGATCCTGCGGGTATGGCGTCGGCTCAGGCATCCGCGGCAACGGCTGCGGTGGCCCACGGTCCACAACGGCGAGGGTCGCTTCACCAGGCCCTCGGGTGGGCGGTCGAGCATCGCTCCCGCATCCTCGCCGGCATCGCGGCCGTGTCGATCGTGGTTGGGGGCGCGTTGTATCTGGCCGGGGAACAGGCGGCGGGCAGTGATGTGTGGGCTGCCGCGGTGGCGCTGTTGGCTGCCGAGCTTGCGGTCGAGGTGGTGCGCACGGTGATTGTTGACCATCACATGGGGGTCGACACGATCGCGCTGGTAGCGATGGTCGGGGCGTTGGCGCTCGGGGAGGAGTTCGCGGGGGTCATTATCGGCTTGATGTTCTCGGGCGGAGCGACGCTCGAGGACGTCGCCTCGGCCCGCGCGCGTCGCGAGCTGACGGCGCTGATCCAGCGCGCCCCGAAGGTCGCGCAGCGGCGGGTCGGGGATCAGCTGGAGCAGGTGCCCGTGGCCGAGGTGCAGGCCGGCGATGTCGTGGTCGTGAGGACGGGCGAGGTCGTGCCGGTCGACGGTACGGTCGTCGGCGCGGAGGCGGTTGTCGACACGAGCACGCTCAGCGGCGAGCCGCTGCCGGTGACGATCGGGCCGGGGATGGCCGTCTTGAGCGGGTCCGCGAACGCCGGTTCCCCGTTTGATGTTCGTGCCGACAAACCCGCGGCCGAGAGCGCGTATGCCGCGCTCGTCCGATTGGTCGAGCAGGCGCAGGCGCACCGGGCGCCGTTCGTGCGGATGGCCGACCGCTACGCCGGGTTCTTCCTGCCTGCGACGATGATTATCGCCGGCCTGGCGTGGGCGATCAGCGGCGACCCCGTCCGGGCGCTGGCCGTCGTTGTCGTCGCCACACCGTGCCCGTTGATCCTCGCCGCGCCGATCGCGCTTGTCTCGGGCCTCTCGCGCGCCGCCCGCTACGGCGTCATCGTCAAGGGTGCCGGCGCGATCGAAACGCTCGGCCAGGCGCGGACCGTGCTGTTCGACAAGACCGGCACGCTCACCGTCGGAACGCCCGACGTTCGCGATGTCGTCCCCTGTCGCGATCACCAGCCGGGTGAGCTGCTCGCGCTCGCCGCTTCGGTCGACAGACTGTCCGCGCACGTGCTCGGCGAGGCTCTGGTGCGTGCCGCCACCGAGGCGGGGGTGCCGCTCACCACTCCGACCGACGTGCGCGAGGAACCCGGCCAAGGCATCCAGGGAGTCATCCGCGGTCGCACGGTCGCGGTCGGGAGCCGTGCGTTCATGCATTCGGCGGGTATCGCCGACGAGGAGATCACGTCCGCTGCGATCCTCCGCGGCCACGGCTCCGGCGAGGCGCGCGTCCTCGTCGGCATCGACGGTCACATCGCTGGTGTGATCGTGATGGCCGACGAGCTCCGACCGGATGCCGACCGGATCGTCGAGCGACTCCGCGCCGAGGGCATCCGCCATGTCGCGATGGCCTCAGGAGACCGCCGCTCCGTCGCCGAGCGGATCGGCCGAGAGCTCGGAGTCGACCGCGTCTACGCCGAGCAATCGCCCCAGGAGAAGCTCGAGGTCGTCCGACGACTCCGCGACGACCCCGAGCTCAGCCCAGTGATCATGGTCGGTGATGGGGTCAACGACGCGCCCGCACTCGCGCTCGCCGACCTCGGCATCGCCATGGGCGTTGCCGGCGCGACCGTCTCCTCGGAGACCGCCGACGCCGTGATCACGATCGATCGCATCGACCGCGTCGCGGACGCTGTGCACACTGGACGGCGCTCCCTCTACATCGCGCGACAGAGCGTGCTCGCCGGCATGGGGCTCAGCCTCGCCGCGATGGCGGTCGCAGCCGCCGGGTACCTGCCGCCGGTAGCCGGCGCACTCTTTCAAGAGGTGATCGACCTCGCGGTGATCCTCAACGCCCTGCGCGCACTCCGTGGCTGAACGCGACGGCCGTCAGAGGCTCGCAGCGACACAACGTGGCTGAGTCTCGCTCCACCGAGTGGATCGCGTCAGTGGTGAATATCGCGTCGGTCAATCAGTCGGGCGCCAACGATGAGGAGGAGCACTCCGGCGGCGGCGAGGCCGATGAATGAGGCGGGGTCGATGCCATCCCGCAGCGGAGCTCCGTAGTAGCGAAAGGCCGACACCCAGCGGAGCGGCCCGAGTCCGTGGGCCAGACGCCCGGCCACGTCGAGTGCGTACATCGCGACGAGTACGGCGAGCGCAATACCAGTGACCGCCCTGGAGCCGTGGAGCACGGCGGACGCGAGCGCCGATACTCCGGCGAAGAACAGCGCCAACGACCACACGCCCATTGAGCCGGCGATAACCAAGCCGAGCGAGATGTGCGTTCCGGCGATCCGCCCGGCGATGAACGTCATCACGCCGGTGAGGCCGAGAATCACCCCGGACGCAATCGCGGCCACAAAGTACGAGCCGACCAGCAGCACCGCACGGGAGAGCGGCAGCGCGAGGATCGTGTCGAGGTCGCCGCGCTCCTCTGCACCGACGATCGCGCCGGCAACGGCGCGGATGGCAAAGTAGCCGATCGCCAGGGGAACGATCAAGCTGAACATCTCCGCATGGACGTAGCCTTCGACCGTATTCATCGCCTCCACACCGAACGCCTGCTTCAGGCCGGCGGGGTAGTTCTTGGCGACGTTCTCGATCGAGCTCTGGATCGAGGGGTAGATCGCGGCCATAAACGCGCCCAGCGCGCCGAGTGACCCACCCCATACCAGCGTCCCGCGCCGGCGATCGAGCAAGCCGCGCCGCACAACCGCGCGCAGACCGACCCGCCATCCGGGAGCCTGCCGCGGGCGATGCGAGACCATTGGGACCGGTTCGCGCAGGACGGTGGTCATGAGAATCCGTTCCGGCCGTAGTAGGTGAGAAAGATCTCCTCCAGCGTCGGCTCGGTGAGCTCCATGTCGAGGACCGTGTGACGGGCCGCCGTCTTGACTACCGCATCCAGCGCGTCGGCGGCCTTGAACGACACGTGAGCACCGTCGACCTCGAGCTCGCTGACGCCCGGGATCCCCATGAATTCGGACAACTCGACCGGCGCTGCGAAGTCGATCGAGACATGGTGGTAGGCACGGCCGCGGAGGTCCGCGACCCGCTCGACCGCCGCGAGCCGACCCTCGCGAATGATCGCGACGCGGTCACACACCCGCTCCACCTCGTCGAGGTCGTGCGAGGACAGGAACACCGTCCCCCCTCGCCCGCGGAACTCGCTCACGACAGCGACGAACTCCTCCTGCATCAGCGGGTCAAGCCCCGTCGTCGGTTCGTCGAGCACGAGCAGCTCAGGGTCGTGAAAGGTCGCCTGAATGAGACCGATCTTCTGGCGGTTCCCGCTGGACAGGTCCCCGATCCGCCGGTCCAGATCAGCCTCGAACCGCTCGGCCAACACAGGCATTGACCCCAGCCCGCGCATGCTCCGTGCCTCCGCACAGAAGCCAAGAAACTCGCGGCCGGTCAACGCCGGGTCACAACTGAAGTCACCCGGCAGGTTGCCGAGCCGCGCCCTGATCTGCAGACTCGCCCGCCGGCTGTCGAGGCCGAACAGCAACGCGCGACCACTCGTCGGGTGCAGCAAATCGAGCAGCGTCCGGATCGTGGTCGTCTTGCCCGCCCCGTTAGGCCCCAGGAACCCGTACACCTCGCCCTGCAGGACCGTGAGCGAGACGTCCTCGATCCCTCGTGAACTGCCGTAGCGCTTGGTCAGCTGATCGGTCTCGATCACTACCGGCATACCAGGCGATCGTCGCATCGGCTGGCGACTCAGCCATCCGTGCTTCTCCACAGCCCCGAACCGGACAACCCGAACGGGCTGGAGCCCGTGAAGGGCCTAATGGCCTATGTTCAGGACACGATGCGGCAGGTTGGATGTCGGCTGCGCCTCGGCGCGCTTGTTCACGCCGCGGAGCGTCGCGCCCGGCCTCGACCACGTCGCCGAGGGTCATGACCAGTCGGAAGAAGAGCCAGACCAATGTCATGGGCCAGACGGGGGTGTGCTCATCCTCGCTCATATCAACTGCCGCGTGCACCCGTGACGCTCCTCGAGCACTCATGACCAGCCGAGTGAACGGTCGATCTATATCGGGAGAGGATGCATCGTCGAGTACGACACCAGCGCCCGTTCGGGCTCGAGCCGCTGGACGGTGAAGGACGCGGACAAGTCAGGGCTGTCGGGGACGCGATCGCCGACGGCGAGCGCTTGCAGCTCGGGGATGATCTGTTCGGCGCGGCGGTCCTTGATCCGCCAGGCAACGGGGTTCAGCTAGACGGGGCGTACCAGCCGGCTCGGAACCGCCGGTAGCCCATCTGGACGTGCCACGGCCATACCTCGGCCGGCGGGCGACGGACCGGGATGGCCCTCGTGAGCTGCCATTTCGGGATCTTCACTGCCTCATCACCGCGCCGCCGTGGCCGGGCGGAGATGAAGAACGCCGCCCGGGCGAGATTCGGCTGACGAGATCGGTGATCTCCGGGGGCGGCAGGCTACTGGAGAGGACTGCGGTTGCGGCGGTCTGGACGACAGCTGATCAGACGGCGGGTGTCCGCGGCGAGGTGCTCGCGGATCGAGCGCACGCCGCGCCTTCGGCGACCACGGCGCGCAGCAGCGGCTGGTGCGCGGCGGTCTGGAGCATGAGCTCGCCGCCGACGGACAGCCGATTCCGCCGATCCGGGCCGCATCGGCGCCGTTGCGGATGAGCAGGAATTTGATGGCCGCGTCGAGGTCGCGCTCGCCGTGCCAGCCGTAGGCGTTGTAGTCGCCGTGGCTTTCGCTCGCGCCGCGGGGATCGAACATAAGCACTCCGCAGCCGTGGCAGACCAGCATTTGGGCCTGGCCGACCGGGCCCGTTCGGCCGGGGAACGCGATCACCGCAGCGCGTTTGCGCGACGGCACATACCCGCAGGGGAGCTGCAGTCCATCCCTGGTGCGGAAGCTGACCTGCTGATAGGGCCGTCCGAGGGCGACGGCCTCGATCGGCGACCGCGCGTTGTGGTCGCGACGATCGAGACGGCGGTCGGCAGGACGACGAACACCGCAGCGAACGCGGTGGCGACCGTGAGCAGCGCCCGGCGGGGGTAGCGCCACCTGAGCGATCGCTCCTCTGACCGCGGGCGCCATGCACGAGCGGCGGCGAGCAGTCCGCAGCCAATCAGCACACCGCCCGCCAGCCCGGCGAGGATGCCGGTCAGGTCGTCACCGCCGCCCCCCGTGAGGACAACGTCACGCGCGGAAACGCCTGCACCCGCGACCAGCGCGACGACCCCTACGCTTCCGGCCAGCATCGCCTGCCATCAGGCTCGTAGCCGCGGGTAGGCGATCGCCAGACACACCAGGATCGCGGCTGGCACCAGGCCGCTCGCGAGGTGATCGCCAGCCGCGGTGCCGGGCTCGGGATGGACGAACGCGTCATCGAGCACGAACGCCACGATCACGGCCAGGACGACCCTGACCACAGCCACCTCAGACCCGTCGGCACAACGGCGTGCAGCGCGAACGAGCGCGCCGGAATCGATCATCTCAGCGGCTGACAACACCAACCCGACCGCGTGACGCCCGGCGGCCAGGTCGGCGCGCCAGTCCGGCCGTCGTGAAGTCCGGCCCGCGCCAGGATCGTGTTGACGCGCCGGAGCTGGCGTGAGACGAGTAGCCGCATCGTCGCGTTCTGCCAGTCATGGGCAATGATGCTGTGTCGCTCCGCGACCGCTCGCCGCCCGCCCAGCTGACCGTCTGACGTAGTGGTCATTCGATCGATCCCGCCTTCGGCTGCTGATCCAGAACCGCGCTATCCGCGGCGTCGACCGAGCCCATCACATCCGGATAGTCGAGCTTGCGTGGGATCTTGCCGGTCAACCGCAACATCACGCACATACATTTATGTCCCGGATCGGAGGTGGCGCCGAACATGTTCGGGCACCCGCCCGGAATCACGTTGATCCCATGCTCGCGGCAGTACTGAACGGCCTCGGCGGAGCTGCTGCCAGGCCCGATACCGCGATGCAGCCACACCCGCGGCACGTGCGCAGCGGCGCAATCCCTGGCCACGCCCACGGCCTGGTCAGCGGCTGTGACGATCACCACGCCATCGACACCGTCCGGAATCATGCGCACGCTCGCGTAACAGCGATCGCCCTCCAGCTCCTCGGCTGCAGGGTTCACCGCGAACGTCTCGTGGCCGGTGTCGCGAAGTCGGCGATAGATCAGGTTGGCCGGCTGCTTGCTGTCGCGCGACACGCCCGCGACGGCGATCCGGCGCTGGTTGAGGAACTCATCTGCAGCCTCATGAAGCGTGAGCATCATGTCCTCCAATCACGTGGTCTTGAGTCGGGCGGCTCACGTCTAACGTCTCCAGCCCGTCCCCATTCGCCGGACGGGCGACGACATGCAAGGGGGCTGCGGGCAGGACCTCGGTGATCCCGATCCCGGGTCCGGCACCTCCAAGCGACGCGAGCTGCGCAATGAGAATTCTTGCCAGATCGTGCGTCGGTGACGAGATCGCGGTCGGACGGAACTCTCTGCATCGCGACTGAACCGTCGTGCTCATCAGATACTCCTTCGTGTTGGTCAAGTGTCCCGCCCACCGACCGGCCACTCATCCGCAATCCCCACCACCCAAGCTCCGTAGTTGGCTGCTGCGGACCACCAGGCCTGGGTCCGAATGGCGTGCGGTCGCGTACAGAACGGCGGGTGATTTGTCCGGATGCCCGGCGACGGGCGCGAACCTGCGGTCGAAGTCGTGAGCGACGACGCAAATCGTCGCTGAGGCACCGATCAGCGCTTAGTTGCGCGATGAGTCGCGTGAGCGTATCCGTGATCACGCACGCAAAGAAGCAGTCCGGATCGAACGGCTCTCGCGCGTGCGTGGGTTCGTGCTCAGTGGGAGCGCGACCGCGATCCCGATTGACAGCACCGGTCACGCTTCGCGTGGGCGCGGCGCAGCAGATAGACGCCCGCTGCAGCGATGACGATCACGCCCGCGGTGAGGAGCGCCGCGTTGGCTACGCCAAGCGCGCGCGCCATCTCGGGTCCGATCCAGTATCCGCCGAGCGCGGTGATGAGCGTCCACGCAGTCGCCGCGATGAGGTTCCAGGGCAGGAACGTGCGCCAGTTCACGTGGTAGACGCCGGCGATCCACGTCGGCGCGAAGAGAACCGCGAGCGGGACGTGGCGCTTGACCAGCTTTGTGCCGCGGGCGAGCTGGTTCTGCCGCAGGGCGCGCAGGGGTCCGCGGTCGGAGCGGAGCCCGCGGCCACCGTGGAACCCGACCCAGTATCCGATGGCGCCTCCCGTTGCTGATCCGAGGGTGGCCGAGACGAGCACCCATTCGATCGCGAGGTCACCATCGCCGGCGAGCACTCCAGCGGCGAGGAGGGCGGCTTGGCCGGCGATCGGAAGACCGGCCCAGGCAAGCAGCATCACGACGAACAGCGCCACGTAAGCTCCGCCAAAGGCTTCGACCGTCGGACTCACGTCCTCTGGATCAGGGACGGGACCGATGATGACCCCGCAATCGCGAGTCGGCTGGACCTCGTCGAGATCGTGGAGGGCGCGGAACACGGAGCCTTCGGGGTCGCAGTACTCGCCATCACCGAGTTCCCCGGTCGCGCGCTGTGCTCGGAGCGGCCGTGATGATGAGGTCGTAAACCCTCCCACGCTTACGGTGATCGCGAGGGCCCGCATCTCCCACGGGGACATGGTTCCGGGCCAGATGCGCGGTCGTAGTAACACACGCCACGATCGCTCAGGTCCCGGTTCGGCGGGGACCGAATGACTCGATCGCCACGTGCTCGGAAAGCCGCTCGATCTCTTGCCGGGTGCCTGTTCCCAGACCTCGTCTGGTGACGTTCAGCGCGCCGGCGGCCATACCGAGCCGTACCGCTTGCCTGAGGGTCATGCCACGAGCGAGCCCAACGCCCGTGGCGGCGAACATCGAGTCGCCGGCGCCACGATGATCGAGCGGCTCGAACGTTGGGGTGACAAGCTCGATCAGTGTCGGGTGGGCGCCGTACTCGAGCAGGATGACCGGCTCGGCGCTGCGCGAGATCAAGACATTGCGGGCGCCCGCCTCGTGTAGCCGCTTCGTCGCGGACACGATCTCCGAAAGCTGATGCCCGGCCGCGAAGCCCTCGTCCACGAGCTCCTCCGAGCTCAGCTTCAGCAACTCGACGCCGCCGCGCAGCACCGCGCGGAGGGGCGGCCCGGTCAGATCGGCGAGAACGCGCTTGCCGTTGGTGCGGAGATCGCGGGCCAGACGCCGATACAGGTCGGCCTCGAGGACATCGTCGGGCTGACTTCCCGTGACCAGCGTCACGTCCGAGTCCAGCGCCGCGCCCAATGTGATGCCGTACAGCTCATCGGCCGCGTGGCGAGTGAGCGGGCGGCTCTGGACGCTGACGACCTCGACGCGATCACCGGCGCGGCGATCATGGACGTAGACGCCATTCGAGGTCCCGCCATCGGCGCTTCTGAGCACGAGCGGCTCGGCTTCGATCAGCCCCGCAAGCACTCGCCCAGGCTCGCCGGCCAATGCACAGCAGAGGATGACCTCGGCACCCAGATTCGCGGCCATCCGTGCGACCCAGAACCCCTGTCCGCCCGGATGCAGGTGGACCTCGGGACGGTCGTGGCCCCGCTCGATGGTCACGGTCAGGATCGGTGACGGAGCGAGGACCGCGATCCGTCCTGAGGTCGCCGGGGAGGATCCCTGCCGTCGTCCCGGGAGGAGTCGGTGGTGCCGCCAGGCGCCCATCACATTGCCGCGCTGACCAGCCGGCGTACCGGCTCGGCCAGCGATGCCTCCGAGGCAAGAGTGAACCGGGAGTCCGCGCAATGGTCAGAGCCGTCATGGTCGAAGACAACGCCGCCCGACTCTCGCACCAACAGCAGCCCAGCGGTCACGTCCCACGGGAGGTTGGACAGCATCACGGTTGCGTTCAGGCGGCCCGCCGCCAGCCACGCAAGGTCGAGCGCGGCAGAGCCGTGCATCCGCACGCGCAGACTGGTCCCCGCCAGCCGCGCCAGAAGGGCAAGGTGCACACGATTCTCCTCCTCGGATCCGACGCCCACCTTGAAGTCGGCAACGGCGACGATCGCCTCGTGCAGGACGCCGACACTCGACACGGAGATCCTCTCCCCGTTCAGAAACGCGCCGCCTCCCCGCCGAGCAATGAAGCGCTCCCCGAGCAGCGGCGCGTCAACGATCCCGAGCACCGGCTGGCCGCCGGCGACCAGCGACAGAGAGATGGTGCACAGAGGGCTACCTCGGGCAAAGTTGATCGTGCCGTCGATCGGGTCAAGGACCCACTCGGTCTTTCCCGGCGCCTCATCGCCACCGTGCTCCTCACCCAAGAACGGGATCGCCGGCGCGGCATTGGCCAGTGACCGCCTGATCGCCGACTCGATCTGCAGATCGACGCTCGTCGCAAAATCGCGGTCACCCTTGGCGATGAGTGCACCGATGTGAGCACGCCCCCGCTGGAAGATCCGCGCACCGAGGTCGACCGCGCGTTCGGCCGCGAGCAGCAGTTCATGTTCCGGTGGGTTGGCGGCCTCCGTGCGCACGGACAGCGCGATGCGATGACGGTTGTCCTCGACGTGGGTCATCTGCTGAGATCGACCAAGCTCGTAATCACCGCGAGGCTCGCACTCAGCCGGGGAGGACGCATCCGGGGCGACGCGCACACACGGTCGGGACAAATACGGAGTACCGCGCGGCCTGAGCGTGGGCCCGCTCGGCTTGACGGGTCACGGCTCGAGACAGAAGGGGCGCGAGTCCCGGGCGCCGGACGGGACCTCGGTGCGGCCAGACGGGTCGAAGATCGTGACGTATCGGATGCCGGGCAGCTGCTTGAGCGTTGGGACGATCCCATCGCCGACTGTGACTGTCGATCCGCGGCTCGAGCAGCCGCCCGAACGCCTGATCCGTACGATCCCTCCGCTGACATCCAACCCGGTGAAGCCCGCGGTGGTCTTCGCCTGGAGTAGTCGGAGGCCGCCCGCGTACTCGCTCGCCGTGCGCGCAGCGAAGAGCCGGTCCATCACGCCGGTGGCCGGCACGTTGGGCAGGACCGCCGCATCACCCCGGTAACGATCGGTCGGGTGTTGGCAGGCGAAGCGGCGCCGATTGAAGAAGTACACGGCCTTCAGCACTGTGCAGAACGGTGTTCCGATGTCGATCACGACGCGGCCGGCGCGGAGTGAGGCTGAAGGCGTGGACGAACGTTCGGTTGGCCAGCCCGATGCCGTAGGAGACGACCGACTCGAAGTCGCCTGACCGCACCACGGCCATGATGTTCGCCAGGTCGAGCGTCGCTTTTCGGGCGGGTGCCGTGGGCCGGCCGGCGTTGTCGTGGGCCGCGGCCCGGTAGAACCTCACGCGGAGGATCGCGCGACCGGCGATGCTCACGGGCCGTCCGGAGAGGTCGGCGGTCAGCCGATCGACATAGCCCACCTGCCGTCGTGCAGGGACCACTCCAGAGAACCGGAAGACGACCCCGGTCAAACCCGGAGCGGTGAGAGGCGCGGATCCCCACCAACAACGGCGCAGGGCCCCGTAGATCCGGAAATGACGCACTGGCGTCGCTCCGCTCGCTCCGGTGGAGACGTGAATGGCGCGTTGGATGCCCTATTGCTCACCAGCAACGGCACCTGCTCGGTGATGTGAATCTCAAAGCCAGTCGACGTCGACCACGGGCTCGCCCGGCGCGCGCGAAGCCAGCGCGGCGTGCCGACACTGACCCGGTCGGCAGGCACCGCCCATCAGCATCCTGCGCCGCGGCAAGGGACGCATCGGGTCGGTGGCCGCGTGGCGCTCCGCGCCGGTCTGATCGGGGACCTTGTGCATCGGGCGCGCGTGGGCGTGGCCGGACACGGTGCGCACCTCGTCGCGGGCGTCTGCGGCGAGCGCGGGGTGACGCGGTAGCGTCGGTGGACCGTGGCGGCCGCAGAGACCACCCTGAGCGGGTTGACCGAGGTCGAGGCCGCGCGGCGCCTCGAGGAGCGGGGCGAGTTGCCGCGCCGGCGCTCGAGCCGCTCCTACGCGAGCATCATTCGCGCGAACACGGTCACGATCCCCAACGGGATCCTGCTGTTCTTCGGGGTGCTGACGATCACGTTTGGGTCGTGGCGGGATGCATTGTTTCTCGGGATCCTGGTTTCGAACATCGCGATCGGGTCCTTCCAGGAGATCCGCTCCAAGCGTGCGCTCGATCGGCTCGCCGCGCTCGTCGCGCCGGAGGCGGTCGTGGTGCGCGACGGCGTCGACCGCCGCGTGCCGGTCGAGCAGGTGGTCGTGGGGGATCTCGTCCGCTTAGCGGCGGGCGACCAGGTCGTGGCCGACGGGACGGTCGTGTCGGCGGATGGGCTGGCGCTGGATGAGGCCAATCTCACCGGCGAGTCCGAGCTGGTCGTCCGCCGCGCCGGGGAGCCGGTGTGGTCGGGCTCGTTCGCGGTCGAGGGCGCTGCGCTGTTCGAAGCGACGGCGGTGGGGACGGACAGCCGCGCGGAGCGACTGACCGAGACCGCGCGGGCGTTTCGCCACCCGCGCTCGCCGCTCGAGCGGGCCAACGATCGGCTGTTGCTGTGGCTGATCGTGCTTGCGGTCCCGCTCGCGATCGGGCTGACGGTCTCGGTCCTCGCTCGCCCCGAGTCCGCCAGCGCTCGAGTGCAGGCCGTCACCGCCGGGATCGTCAACCTCGTCCCCGAGGGACTGATCCTGCTGATCAGCGTCACCGCGGCGGTGTCGGCGTTCAAGATGGCCCAGCGCGGGGTACTCGCGCAGCAGCTCAATGCGATCGAGTCGCTCGCGTCGGTCGACATCGTCTGCACCGACAAGACGGGCACGTTGACCGAGCCGACGCTCCGGGTGCTGGCGGTGGTTCCCACGCCCGGTGTGGACGAGACGTCGATCGCGCGAGAGCTGAGCAGCTACGCCGCGAGCGCCCCGTCTCGCAACCTGACGCTGGAGGCGATCGCGGACGCCCGGCTCGCCAATGTCCAGGGGCGCCGCGTGGTCGCTCAGGTGCCGTTCTCCTCCCGGCGCCGCTGGAGCGCACTCGACCTCGGCGACGAGCGGCTCGTGTTGGGCGCGCCCGAGCGGTTCGCGACGGCCGACGCGGCCCTCACGGAGCGAGCCCATGAGGAAGCGAGCGCCGGACGACGGGTGCTCGCGCTCGGCCGCAGCCAATCGCCGCTGCCCGCCGGCGACGCCGAGCCGCAGTTCCCCAGCGACGTCCAGCCGCTCGGGCTGGTCGTGCTCGCCGAGCGCCTTCGCGCCAACGCGCCCGAGACGGTCGCCTTCCTCACCGCACAGGAGGTCGAGTTGAAAGTGCTCTCCGGCGACGCGCCCGCCACCGTGGGCGCGATCGCCCGCGACGCCGGCGTGCCCGGCTCGGCACCGGCGCTCGACGGGCAGCGACTCCCGAGCGATCCAGCGGCGCTCCGCGACGCCGTCCTGGCCGCGCCGGCGGTCGGGCGGATCTCACCGGACGGCAAGCGGGCGATCGTCGCGGCGCTCGCCGACGCCGGACGCTATGTCGCGATGATCGGCGACGGGGTCAACGACGTGCCCGCGCTCAAAGAGGCGCGCCTCGCGATCGCCCAGGGCTCCGGGACGCAGATGTCGCGCTCGGTCGCCGACCTCATCCTCGTCCGCGACGACTTCGGCGTCGTGCCCGGAATGGTCGCCGAAGGGCGCCAGATCTTGCGCAACATCCAACGCGTAGCCAAGCTGTTCATCACCAAGACCGTGTTCACCGCGACCGTCGGCCTGGCGGTCGCGATCCCGACCGGCACCTTCCCGCTGCTCCCGCGCCAGTTCACGATCGCCTCCACCGTCACGATCGGGATTCCCGCCTTCCTGCTCGCACTCGCGCCGAGCACCGGCCCGTGGCGACCCGAGCGTTTCCTCGAGTCCGTCGCCCGCTTCGCGATCCCAGCCGGCCTCGCGATCGGAACCGGGATCATCGCCGGCTACCTCCTCGCCCGCTACGGATTCAACCTCAGCCTCACCCGGTCCCGCACCGTCGCGACCGGGATCGTCGTCGTGTGCGGGCTCGCGGTCGTGGTTCGTCTCGAGACCGAACCCGGACGGCGAAGGCTCGCAGTCGGCGCACTGTGCGCGCTGATGGCACTGCTGTTCGCGCTCGCGCTCCTCGTCCCGTTCCTGCGCAACTTCTACGAGCTCACAACGCCGACCGGCGAGGCCGTTGCTGCCTGGGCCCTCGGCACCGCCATCGGAGTCGGGTCGATGCTCGGCGTCCTGCGGCTGCTACGCGTCTGAACGCCAAACACACGGTGACCGTCCCCCGACAGCGCTCAAAGCCAACGCGACGCGGTAGGACGAAGCCGGCTTGAGCGCCCGAGGGGAGACCTCGACAAGAACACCGCACGCGTTGAGTACGTTCGGTGCGATGGCGTCGACGGCTGACACTGCTCCGAGCAAGCGAGTAGCCGAGCGCCGTCGGGCCGTCGCTCTGGCGCGCCACCTCCGCGAGGCCGAAGGCCTGTCGATCGCCCAGATCGCCGCTCGCCTCGGTCGATCAGGAGCGACCATCAAGGCGTACTTCTACGACCCGACCGGCGAGAGGGCGCCGTCGGTCAAGGCCCGCTACCAGGGGATCTGTCGCGGCTGCGGCGCCTACACGCAGCCACGGAAAGGGAAGGGCGACGCCTACGCGTATTGCAAGGCGTGCCACCCCGGTGCGATCGAGCGGAAGTGGACGCGGGAGCTGGTGATCTCGGCGATGCTGGAGTGGCGCGAGCGCTACGGCCGGTTGCCGTCGTCCTAGGACTGGTCGCGGACCCACGCCTGCCGGCGCGGTGAGCGTGCGCTTCGTCGCTTGCACGAGGGGGAGTGGCCTGCAGCCAGCGTCATCAACGCTGTGTTTGGAACCTGGGCTGCAGCGCGTCGGGCGGCCGAGACGCGCGTCGTCGCCGACCGCTCGCCTGACCAATGCGATCAAGGTCGCGAGCTGCGTGACCGGTGTCCGAGCTAGGTCTGAGAACTCCGTCGGCCTCGTGTCAGCGGCTGATCGACTCGATCGGTCCGGACTACCGCAGCCGGCTGTTGGCCGCGCGAGACGAAGCCTGGCGCGAACTCTGCCACCTCGACGAAGAGCAGCTCAAGACGGTGGCCTGGAAGG
>CAVWLZ010000013.1:0-91746 GCA_963755955.1 uncultured Solirubrobacterales bacterium | reverse complement strand
CGGTCTGATCGACGCCGGGCTCCCACGCGCGCGCTGCGGCTCGCTCTCGAGTGGCCGCCGAGCACCAGCCGAGCTCCACGTCAACTGGGACCTCTGGGGCACGATGGGCGAGCCCCTCCGGGATCCATCCTTCTTCCGAGAGGTCCGCGTCGACCCGGAGCTCCAGACGAGTGCGTTCACCGCAAAGCGCTCGTCCGCCAGTCAGACGCGGTGGCGACTCCCTCGTCGCCGTAGCGCTCGCGCGCTGGGGGCCGCCGGCAGGGCGAATGCGATGGTCCGCAGCATCGCGGCTTCCGCCCTTGGCGCGCCGCGTCTGTATGCCAGCGGAGGCGAGATTGAGGCATCGCCCGAGTCAGTGCGCCGCGGGCGGACGCGGAAAATCGCGGACGTGGCGATGCCACAGCCGTGCGGGGATGTTGTCCGCGGTGCGCACGTCGACACGAGCAGCGGCGTTGGTCGCGGATGCTGCTCGAAGTTTCGTATTTCTACCCATTGTTTTTGCTCGGACGGGCGATTATCGTCTTGTGACGATGGATGCTAGGGGCTGCATGGTGCGGCGGTTGTCTCGGCTTGCTGAATGTGTTTGTGCCGCTACCCTGCTGTTGGGAGTATTGCCGGGGGTGGCGGACGCTGCCGTCACGTACTCGACTCCGGGGAAGTACACGCTCGTGGTGCCTAGCGGGGTGAGCGAGATGAGTCTCACCGCGACCGGCGGTGGCGGCGGCGGGGACGCCCGCGACGCGTACCCAGGTGTCTGCTACGCGGGGAAGGGCGGCCTCGAGACTGCGAGCTTCGCCGTCACTGAAGGCGCCAAACTGGACATCACCGTCGCTGGCAAGGGTGGCGACGGCGGCACGGCGTCGCAGACCGCTGGAGCCGCTGGCGGCACGGGTGGCGTCGGTGGCGGCGGTGCCGGCGGTAATGTCGGCCCTGCTGGCGATAATGTCGTCGTTGCTGGGTATGGCGGCGGCGGCGGCGGCGGTGCATCCACCGTCTCGGTCGGCGGCAACCCGCTGCTGGTCGCCGCCGGCGGTGGCGGCTGCGCGGCGCCAGTCGCCGCCTCAAGCACCGGTGGCGGCAAGGACGGCTCCGCGGGCAGCAGCTCAGATATGGGCGGCGGCGGGGCGGGGACGCTGACGGCTGGCGGCGGCGGCGGGGGCGTGGTTGTTAGCTGTTGGGGCGGTGTTCCCGGCACAAGCGGGACCGCAGGGCAGGGGGGAAGCGGCGGTGGCGGAGCCAGCGTGGGTGGCGGTGGTGGCGGCGGCGGCGCCGGCTACTACGGCGGTGGTGGTGGCGGCGGTGGCTTGTACTCCTCCTGTGCCTCGGCGTCCCTTTCGGGTGGTGGTGGCGGCGGCGGCAGCGACTACGCATCGTCGGCTGGGTGCCATGCGACCAACACCCCCGGCTATAACAGCGGCAACGGGTCGGTCACTATCGACTTCTCGACCCACACAGCCAGCGATCATCCTGCCAGGGCGTCGAGTCTCAATGGTGGCTGTCCGTTGGTAATGAGGATCACTGAGGGGGATACGCAGATCCAGTCCCCGTTTGACATGACCTCTGGCTTGTCACTGTCCCGGCATCCCGAGAGAGCCGCGAACATCGATCCATCGGACATCGTGTTCAAGACGGGAAGTCTCTCGTCGATCGCTGACGGGGGCACGTTCCCGGGGCATTGTCTGTCGGGTTGCACCGACCTGATGGTGCAGGTCGGTCAGGGCTACCAGTACGACGCGCAAAACCATCCGATCGCGATCAACGATCCCGTTGACGGCGCGACAGTGACCGCAACCATCACCGGGGTTTCGGCCGACGGCAAGATCGCCAACAGCGATGCGCTCAAGGGATGGGTCTGCACGGTCGAGGCGGCTGGCTCCTCGCCATTCGGAACCAGCGTGAAGAAGGACGGCCTCACCTGCGGCCGGGGCGCAGTGACCGGCGAGACGGATTCGGTGGGCCAGGTGCGATTCCGTTACTGGGGGCCTGCCTCCTGGGGCTCCAACGGAGACGCTCGTCCCGAGGTTCACGTGAAGTTCAAGGCGGAGGCGAGCCAGTGCAGCAGCAGCATTTCCTGCTTGCACGCTCAGTCGGATGACTACCCGGCCGTGATCAACGTGCTGCCGAATGTCGTGTGGTGGCGCAACGCACACCTGACGAAGAGCGAGCGGGCGATCCTTGTGGACTGGGTGAAGGCGGGAAAGATCACCTCCGGCCTGAGCTCGTTCGTTGGCACGCTCGGAAAGCTCAAGGTCTTCGACAACCTCAAACTCCTCAAGTACCTCAAGAAGGTCGCCAAGAACGTCAAGCTCGGCAAGACGGCCTCAGACACGATCGTCCTCTTCTGGTTTATCCGGAAGTTCGGCATAGCTACCGAGGGACTGTACGACCCCAAGTTCAACTTCGCGAACATTGAGAGCCAGCTGCTCGGTTTGATCAAGAACCCTGCCCTCAGCTTCATCGCGAACAAGCTCGCGACCGAACTGTTCGGCACAAACCACGAGTTCGACAAGCAGGTGCTAGACGTCCTGAAGCGGTACGGCGGCAACGGCCCGGGGACGCTGGAGGCGAACCGCAACGATCACATCCCCTACGTCATGACCCTCAAGGCCTACGAGGCGTCTTACTGCACGGGCAGCGACTTCTGGTGCGGCGGTCCGGACAACCAGACCCTGCTGCCGGGGACTCGCCACACGCAGGGCGTTCACTTCAACCTGTACTTTGCCTTCTCCTCCGAGGACGGCTCGGCCCCCGGAACCGCCGTGTTCTTCCGGCCCGGAAAGTCCACCTTCAACGTCGACACGGCCTACATCCCGCGCACCTGGATCCCCGCGCAATGCCGAATCCGGTGCGTCGGCTTCGGCGAACCCCCGCCTGACTGACCCGCCAGATAAACGAGGTCGCATGGTGGCTCGCCGCTGTTCCGCCTGAACACCCCGGTCGACGATCGCCACAGGCAGCGATTGCTTTCAGCGTACCGACCGTCCGAGCGCGGCCATCGCTTGGGCGACGCACCGATCACGCAGGGGCCGCCACCGGTGCGATCGCTTGCCGGAAGGCAATCGTGCCGGCTCGACCACGCCGACGACCGCAAGCGCGTGACGGGAGGCGCCAGGACGATCGCCGCGGCAGTCGCCGAGCTCCGCGTTCGCTGGTCCTTGGTTGGTGGAACGGTGCGCGGCGGCGTTGGGGACTGGTCATCTCCGAGATGGCCGTGGAATTAGCGGTGGCGATTCAGTCCGGTATGCGCGCGATCATCCGCGCGATGGGAACCCGATTCCGCGACCGGGAGCAGCTCTGCATCGAAGCTGGCAACACCATCAACGGCGCGGCGTCGAGCGCCCCGGAACCGGAGCGCTCCCTATTGGATGCGATCGCCGCTGGCGAGCTCGATCACCATCTGACTGCGATCGCCGACGCGGTCCACGCCCGCCGGCACCTCCTGCACACGGTGAGGTCAGCCACTGCGCTCGCGGAGCTCTGCATCGGGGACGTCGTCCGCATCAATGACACCGTCAGCCCGCAGTACCTGCACGGCGCGTACGCGACGATCGTCGAGATCGACGACCGGACGGCCACCGTGCAGCTCCAGCGTCCGGTCGGACGCTTCCGCAGCGGCCGGATCCGCTGCCCGGCGCTCTCGTTGGACCGAGTCCCGCGGGCGGTCTGAATCCGTCGTCCAACGGGCAGGGTGCGTGTTGCGGCCGGTCGCTGATCCCTGCTGAGACAGGCCGCGTCGCCAACCTGATGCACCCCATTTGCTCTCTCGACGCCCTGGGCGCCGGCTCTGCGTCCTACGGATAGTCGAGAAAAACCTGCCTCCTTGCAGGGATTTCTCGAAAGTGGAGCTAGGGGGACTCGAACCCCCGACCTCCTGGGTGCGATCCAGGCGCTCTCCCAACTGAGCTATAGCCCCGTGCGGCGGCATCGGCCGCCCGGTTGCGTCAGAGTGTAGCCCCGTCGCGGCCGACGCAGTCGCTGGTCCACGGCTTGCAGGACGAGCGGTTTTGGCCGGTACCGTCGCGACTGGACTGGGCAGGGTCTATGAGCTTCCGCGCGCGTCTCACCACCTTCTTCGTGCTCATTGTCATCGTGCCGATGGTCGGTGTCGGCCTACTCGTGTTCAGCCTCATCAACGCCAGCGAGGCTGGTAAGGCGGACGCGCGCGTGAGTGGCATCGCCGTCGCCGCCGACAGCCTTTACCGCAGCGAGGCGGCCACGGCACGGGCTCAGGCCGCGGCCCTCGCCCACGATGCCGGGCTGCTCCGCGGAACCTCGCTTGCGCCCCGCCTCGCCGTCCTGGCCGCACGGTCCGGGCTCGCGCGCGTGATGGTCAGGCGTGGCCCCCGCGTCCTCGTCGACATCGGTGACCGCAACGCGATCGCGCCCGGCAGTGCCCGAGCAATCAGCGGCTCCGCCCCCCCGACGACAATCACGACGTCGGGTGTGTCGGCGACGGACTTCGTGCACGAACTCACGCGCCCGCCCGACGAGGGCCTCGTCGTGCGCCAGGGTGGCCAGACGCTCGCCTCGACCGTCCCGGGCGCGCCTGCGGCGGCTCTGCCCCTGCGGGGCACGGTCCATGCCGGAAAGGCGAGCTATCGCGTCATCACCCAAGCCCTGCCCGGGTTTGGCCCCCGGCCCCTCACGCTCACCGTGTTCTCCAACCTCGACGCGACCGCGGGCACCGTCGATGGCGCCCGCGCAATCGCCATCGGCTTCATCGTCGGGTTCGTCCTGCTCGCGCTCGCCTTCGCCGTGCTCGCCTCGCGCGCGCTCGACGGTCAGCTCGCGCGCTTCCTCGAGGCGGCGCGCCGGCTCGGTGCCGGCGACTTCTCCGCTCCGGTGCCGATCGAGGGCGATGACGAGTTCGCCGCACTCGGCACCGAGTTCAACCGGATGTCGGCCGAGCTCGAACAACGGCTCGGCGAGCTCTCGCGCGAGCGCGTTCGGCTACGCGGCGCGATCGAGCGGATCGGCCAGACGTTTGCCGCCAACCTCGACCGCGCGCAGCTGCTGAAACTCGCGTTGCAGACCGCCGTCGACGGTGTCGAGGCCCAGGCCGGCCGGCTGAGCTTCCGGGCCGCGCCCGATGCAAAGCTCGTCGAGTCCGCGCGCGCGGGCGGCCTGAGCGGGTTCGAGTCGCTCGTTCTCGAGGCCGAACGGGCGGCGCTGAGGTCCGGAGATCCCGGGCAGGAGCACCACGGCGACGCGCATGCCCTCAGCGTCGTGCTCGGCGGTCGGGCTCCGGACAGCCCGGCACAGGGATTGATCACCGTATGTCGCCGAGGCGAGGCGTTCGGCGACGAGGACCGGGAGCTGCTGCGATCGTTCAGCACGCAGGCCTCGTCCGCGCTCGACAACGTCGATCTGCATCTTCAGGTCCAGCGCCGCGCGCTCACCGACGAGCTCACCGGTCTCGCCAACCGCGGGCGCTTCCAGGATCGGCTCGGCATGGAGATCGAGCACGTCCGTCGCTACCACCACCCAGTGGGGCTGATCATGCTCGACCTCGACGACTTCAAGCAGATCAACGACACGTATGGCCACCCCCAGGGCGATGCCGTCCTGCGGCGGGTCGCCGACGTGCTTCGTGGGCTCTCGCGTGACGCTGACACCCCGGCTCGCTACGGTGGGGAGGAGATGGCCCTGATCCTGCCCCACACGGATCTGGAAGGCGCCTACGCAATCGCAGAGCGCCTCCGGGCCGCCGTCGAGGCCCTGCGAATCCCCCGCCTTGACGGGCACGGCCAGATGCGCGTGACCGCCAGCCTCTGCGTGTCGGCGACGCTCGACGGGGACCGCGACGAGCTAGTCGCCGACGCTGACGCAGCGCTGTACATGGCCAAGCGGCACGGGAAGAACCGCACCCTCTGTGGGGGAGCGAGAATCGCGGACGGGGTCCCCGGCGAGTAGGCTTTCCGCATGGGTTTGTTGGACGACGCAATTCGCGAGCATCTGGATCTCAAGCGCCGCCGCGGCGCCGATCCCACGGAAATCGAGCGCGCCGAGCAGGAGGCCCTCGGGCCGGTTCGGCGTGGCCCGGAGGCTCCTCAGCAGGCCGGCGACGAGGACGACGAGTCGCAATTCGCCTACGACCACGAGGACGAGGACGACTGGGAGGATGCGCCGCATGAGGCGGCGCCGGCCCCCACCGCCCGCGATGACGAGGAGCACCACCCGTTCCCCGAGGACGATGAGCCGGCTGCGCCGCGCGTCGAGGCCGTCGAGGCCGTCGAGGAGGAGCCCGAGCCGCCGGCGCGCGCGCGGGCGGGCTTCCAGGACGAGGAGCCGTTCGACGACGACGAGCCGTTCGCTGACGAGCCGCCGACTCGGCGGCACACCCCTGAGCCGGACTCGGCGCGCGACGAGGAGCCGGGCCCGCCGCCGCCCCATCGCGCCGCACCCGTGGCCCCGGAGTCCGCTGGCGGCGAAACGGTCGAGTACGACGCGATCGGCGCCGAGGACGATGACGTGCTCGAAGAGACGCCTGAGTTCCTCCAGGACACGCCCGACCACGACCGACTGTGGTTCGAGCAGAAGCCGCCTCGCGACTTCGATTTCAACGGCTGAAACTCCCCGAAGGAGACCTGTGTTCTTCCGCCAGGTTCTCTATCGCGATCTCGGATGCGCGTCGTACGTGCTTGGGGACGAGGGCGAGGCGATCGTCGTCGACCCGCGCTGGGACATCGACGTCTACCTCGAGCTCGCACGGACCGAGCGCCTGCGCATCACCCATGTGCTCGACACGCACGATCACGCCGACCATGTCTCCGGCCGCCCGCGCCTCGCCGAGCTCACGGGTGCGCGCAGCCTGCGCGCGGCGGTGCCGGGCAGCGGCGCCCCCGACGCGATCGAGCCGGGCGACGAGCTGAGGGTCGGCCGCCTGCGTGTCCGCGCGGTCGGTGCCCCCGGGCATCGCCCTGAGCACCTCACCTTTGCCGTCGCCGACCTCACCCGCGGGGAGGAGGATTGGCTGCTGCTCACCGGGGATTCGCTCCTCGTCGGCGACCTCGCCCGTCCTGACCTCGTGTTCGCCGCCCGTGAGGGCGCGGAGATGATGCACGCGAGCCTCTCGGCCCTGCTCACTCTCGGCGATCACGTCGAGATCTGGCCCGGCCACGTCGGGGGGTCGCTCTGCGGCGGGACGAATCTGAGCGGCAAGACGAGCTCGACGATCGGCTATGAGCGCCGTCACAACCCCATGCTGATGATGGACCGCGAGCAATTCATCGCTGCGCTCACCCGTGACCTCCCACCCCGGCCGCCGAACGTCGAGCGGATCGTCGACCTCAATCAGGGCGGCCTGCGCGAACCGCGTCCGACCGCGGAGCTCACTGCTCACCGCCTGCTCGAGGAGTTGCGCGCCGGGACGACGATCATCGATGCCCGTCCGCCGGCCGAGTTCGACGCCGGGCATCTCGCCGGCGCGGTCAACCTGCCGGCCGAATCGGCCGGCGCCGGCACCCGGGCGGGGTGGTCGCTCGGGCTCGACGAGCGCGTCGTGATCGTCGCCGGGGAGTCGGCAACGGCGAGGGCGATGATGATCGCCCTGCAGGCGGTCGGGCTGTGGAACGTCGCCGGGTTCGCGCTCGGCGACGAGCGGGTCTGGAGCACGCGCGGGATGCCGGTCGCCCAGGCCGCAGCCTGGGACGTGGAGCAGCTCGCCAAGGCGCTGCGCGACGACGCCGTGACGCTCGTCGACGTTCGCGACGACGACGAGTGGGTCGCCGGCCACGTCGCCGGATCGCACCATCTCCCGCTGCACCGGATGGGCGATCTCGGCCAGCTGCCGAACGGGCGCCGCACGACGGCGGTCGCGTGCATGGCGGGCGCACGAGCCGCCTTCGCCGCCAGCCTGCTCCGACGCGCGGGCCGGCACGACGTCGTGCGGATCGACGGCGGCGGCGTGCCCGACCTCGATTCCCTCGGCATCAGCCTGACCGTGGGCGCTTGAGCGCGTCGCTGTTTCCCGCGCTCGCGCCCGGCGGGGGCCGCCCGGCGCTGCGCTTCCCCGCGGGCACGCTCGACTATGAGTCGCTGCGCGCGCAGGCGGCTGCGCTTGCTCCGCGGTTCCGCGATTGCGATCGCGCCGCGGTTTGGGCCGAGCCTCGGATCGAGACCGCCGTCGCAGTCGTGGCCGCGCTCGAGGCCGGCGTGCCGATCGTCCTCGTCAACCCGCGCTCGGGCGCGGCCGAGCTCGCACACGTCCTCGCCGACAGCGCGCCCGGTCTCCTGCTCGTCGCAGGCGGGACCGAGTTGCCGCCGGGCGCCGCGGCTCTGCCGGTCGTCGAGGTGGCGTCCGGGCCGGTCGTGACCGCGAGAGCCGTCGCCGGGTCCGAGCCGCCGCCCGGCGTGGCGGGGCGCTCGACCGGCGACGCAGGGCAGTTCGATGACGACTCCCCGGCGCTGATCGTCTACACGTCCGGCACGACCGGCGCGCCAAAGGGCGCGGTCCTGCCCCGGCGTGCGATCGCCAGCAACCTCGACGCACTCGCGGCGGCGTGGGCCTGGACCGCGAACGACGAGGTCGCCCACGCCCTCCCGCTCTTTCATGTCCACGGCCTTGTCCTCGGCATCCTCGGGCCGCTCCGGCGGGGTGGGACCGCGCGCCACCTCGGACGCTTCTCGGCTGCGGCGGTCGGCGAAGCGCTCGCGGGGGGGAGCACGATGTTCTTCGGTGTGCCGACGATGTACCGTCGGCTCGCCGACGCCGCCGAGCAGGACGGGCGTCTTGCCCGTGCCCTCGCCGGCGCGCGCGTGCTCGTCTCGGGCTCGGCCGCGCTACCGGTAGCCGAGCACGAGCGCCTCCAGCGCCTGACCGGCCGAAGCGTCCTCGAGCGCTACGGCATGACCGAGACGCTGATCAACACCGCGGTGCCGATCGACGCCGTGCTCGGCGCCGGCACGGTTGGGCTGCCGCTGAGCGGTGTCCGGCTGCGGATCGTCGACGACGCGGGCGACGAGATCGGCGGCGACGATGAGACGATCGGCGAGATCCAAGTCCGCGGGCCGAACCTCTTCCTTGGCTACCGCAACCGGCCCGACGCGACGGCCGAGGCCTTCGACGACGGCTGGTTCCGCACCGGCGATCTGGCGGTGACCGACGCCCGCGGCGTCATACGGATCGTCGGCCGCCGGGCGACCGATCTGATCAAGAGCGGCGGCTTCAAGATCGGCGCCGGTGAGGTCGAGAACGCCTTGCGTGAGCACCCAGCCGTCGACGACGCCGCCGTCACCGCGGGCGCCGACCGTGACCTCGGCGAGACCGTCGTCGCGTGGGTCACGCTGCGGGAGGGAGCGAGCGCCGGGGAGCAAGAGCTGATCGATCACGTCGCGACGCAGCTCGCCCCCCATAAGCGACCGCGGGTCGTCCACTTCCTCCCGGAGCTGCCACGCAACGAGATGGGCAAGGTGCAGAAGACGCGGCTGACCGCCGGACCGCCCTCGAGCTGAACTGCGCCGAGACGTCTCGGCACGGGCGACCGCAGATACCCTGAGCGCGTGCACGCGTTGACGGCGGTCTGGAACCGACTGAAGGGCTGGCTACTCGGGGCCGCGCCCTGGCTCCTCGCGCGTATACCGGAGCGGCTGCGCCCAACCCTGTACCGGCTCCACAAGCCGCTCGCGTGCTACCTCGCCGCCGCTCCATATCGGCGCACGTACAGAACCCGGTTCATGTCGGCGATCGACGACGACGACGACCTGCTCCACTATGCGTTTCCACTCGCCGCGGAGTACCCGGCGTTCCGCTACTACCGGGCCGCCCAGATGTACTTCAAGGGCGGTGACTGGAACACCAAAGACGTCGAGCGCGTGCTCGGCGAGGCGGGCTTCCCGCTCCGCGGTGCCGGTTCGCTGCTCGAGTTCGCCGCCGGGTACGGCCGGCTCACGCGGCACTTTGTGCAGCGGCTCGCGCCATCGCAGGTGACCGTGTCCGACATCGATCCCGGCGGGGTGGACTTCCTGCGCCGACGGCTCGGCGTGAACGGCTTCTACTCGGTCAGCACGCCGGAGTCCCTACGGCACGACCGGCGCTACGAGATGATCGTCATCGTCTCGTTGTTCAGCCACCTTCCGCATTATGCGTGGGGACCTTGGCTCGAGCGCCTGAGCAGCATGCTCAGCCCCGGCGGCGTCCTGCTGTTCACCACGATGAATTACGACGACGCCGACCCTAAGGACTTCGAGAGCCAGGCCGACGGCTTCCTCTACCGTCGCCAGAACGAGACCCGCGGCCGCCTCGACCCCGGCGGCTACGGCGCGGCCTTCGTCACCCCCGGATACGTCGAGCGCGCCGTTGCCGAGCACTTCGACGGCCGGCTCGTCCGCTTCGCCCACCACGCGCTGCTGATCGCCCAGGACGCCTATGTCCTCCAGCGCAGCGGCGGACCCGACGAGCGCGCGCGTCCGGACGCCGCCCGGGCTGCGACTCCCGCCCGTTAAACTCGGCCTTGCGGGGCCATAGCTCAGTTGGGAGAGCGCCTGCTTTGCAAGCAGGAGGTCGCCGGTTCGATCCCGGCTGGCTCCACTTCGCGGGATCCCTGCAAATCTGCGGTTTCCGAACCGTCGCCGTCAGGGAAAATGGAACGGGTCTACCGTATGAAGGGGGCATGGCGGGGGCATCAGATCGACACGCCGGACGGTACGACCCGATTCGTCTGCAAGAACGCTGAGGGCTACGGGGGCGCGGCTGAGGCCCGGTTTCGTGATCGCGCGGGACTGAGTGCCGCCGTGCTCGGCGGTGGTGGGCCGGCTCGGCGGATGCTCGCATTCGCGCGCAAAGCGGGATAGCAGCCGCGGTCAGGCTGCAGGGGTCGGCTCACTCAGCCAAGAGTCGCTCCCAGAGCGCAGTGAGCGCGGCTGTAGCGTTGGTGCGTCGTTCCGGGGAGTCGTGGCCGCCGCCGAATGTGTCGAGCAGGTATGCGCGGTGGGTGGCCATCAGTAGCAGCGCGAACTCGCGTGGGTTCGCCGGTGGGTGCCGGGCGTTCGCGACGAGCTGCTCGAGCAGTTGGCGCGGGCCGACGAGAGCGCGGTCCAGCTCGGTCGCAACGGCCGGATCGGCCGCGGCGGCGGCGTCGAGCGCGCGCAGCCACCGACCGTTGTCGGCATAGAGCGCCACCAGGCCGGCGACCATCGCTGTGATCAGGTCTTCCGCAGGACCGCGCAGGACCTGATCGAGGAGCGGGTCCTCGGAGTCCGGGAGCAGTTCGGGCGCCATCTGCGCGAGCCTGTCGAAGTGACGGTAGAAGACGGTGCGCGTTAAGCCCGCCTGGGTCATGACATCACCGACGGTGAGGGATGCGAACGGCCGGTCGAGCAGTAGTTCCCGGGTCGCGTCGAGGATCCGTCGCCGGGCGGCGTCGGACGGAACGCGTGGAGACCGTTGCGACATCGTGTCGCACAGTATGCAATCCTCTTGCGACACTATGTCGCAATCTGAACCGGACACACACATCACACTGCCCGATGGGCGCACGCTCTCGTACCTGCTCGCGGGTGCCGACAGCGGGCCGGTCGTGACCGTGCTCGACGGTCCATGTAGCCGCGGGCTCGGGCGGGCGCTCGCCGCGACCGCGCGCGAACTTGGGATCCGGCTCGTGATCCCGGACCGTCCGGGTTGTCACGGCAGCACGCCGAAACCAGGTCGCACGGTCGCCGATTGGCCCGCCGATCATCTCGCGCTGATGGACGCGCTTGGCGTCGAGAAGTTCGGGATCGTGACGCAATCCGGCGGGACGCCCTACGGGATCGCCGTTGCCGGTGCGGTTCCAGAGCGGGTCACCGCTCACTCGCTGCTCGGAGCTATGGCGCCGCTCGCGGAGAAGGCCCAGTGGCGCGCGGCCGGGAAGGACATGAGGATGGCGGCGTTCATGTCCCGGCGCGCGCCGTTTCTTCTGCGGGCGGCCTTCAAGCAGCAGTACAAGAAGCTGCCGGACTCGGCGATGGGGCTCTTCAAGGGGCCGGACGCGGAGGTCGTCCAGATTCCGTGGGTCAAAGAACTGTTCGTACCGACGACCGCGGAGCTGTTTGCGAACCCAAACGGGTTCATCGAGGAGGTCCGGATCCTCTGCAAGCCGTGGGGTATCACGCCCCGGGCGGTCCGCGCCTCCCTCTGGACTGGTGAGTTCGACCGGATGCACCCGCCGTCGCACGCCCGCAGCGTCGCAGAACTGCTCGGCGGAAACCCGCCGGTAACGGTGGTACCAGGCGTCGAGCAGATCGGGCTGCTCGTGATCTTCGAGGAAGCGCTGCGATTCGCAACATCCAGCAGTCCTTGAAACACCCGCTGATCGCCAAACCTGCGCACGTCGGGCCTGAGGTGTCCGGCGACACAGGCTTGCCGCCGTGCACCTCCCTTTCTCGTGCGGCGGGTCCAGCGAGACGGTCAGTTTGTCGTGGGCGTGGGCCCGGTCACAGTTGACGCGGAGTCCGCTGCGGCGGACCCCTCAAGATGCGGACGAAGGGGAGGACGGAAGTGTGGACGGAAGTGTGGACTGCGAGTCCACACTTGAGCCCCCGAACAGCCCCGCCGCACCTGAGCTTTCAGCTCGCTTACGACCCCGACTACCCGCCCCCCACGTATGCCACGAGGGAAGGGGTGCGGGTAGTCGGGGTCGATGCTTGATTTGAACGGGTGCGGCGGGGCTGGTCAAGACCCGAGGGAAGCAAGCTCGTGCACGTCAGCGAAGGATGCAGTCGGGGGCCGCGGCCGTGAATTACGGAAGCAGCTCGAAGCCGGCGATGTGCTGAGGGCGGACGAGGCCGAAATGGCGTCGTCAAGGGTGGCGATGTTGGTTGCGCCGAGTCGCTCGGCGATGGCGACGAGGCTGCTATCGACGCCGCCGAGGTGCTGATCGGCGTACTGAATAGTGAGCGCGGCGATTCGAGTCCAATCGGCTGCCGATAGCGGCTCCACGCGGATCTCGCCGGCGGCTGCGGACTCGTAAAGCGCGGCTTCGGCCGCCGCTCCGAGCTGCCGGTCGATCAGCCATCCGGTCTCGGCGATCACGAGCTCGGTCGTGACGAGCGGTCCGGGATGCGCCTCCAGCAGCTCTCGGCAGGCCGTGTGGTCGGGATCGCTTCGATCGGCGGCAGCGAGCAGCACGCCGGTGTCGACGACCAGCGTCAGCGACCGAACCCCTCGGCGAGCGTGTCCTCCGCCTCAGCGGCGGTGCGACCGGAGTTCGACGCGCCAAGCGCGACGAACCCGAGCTTCCGTCGGGCAGGGATGTGCTCGGCCAGCACGCGCGCAGCGAGTTCGTCAGCGGTCACGGACTGGCGCGCCGCCTCCTCGGCTAGCAGGGCGGCGAGGTCGTCGGGGAGGCGCACGTTTACGCTCATGAGTCGAGTCTATTGGTGCGGGTTCCAGTCCCAAAGGCGCATCCGCCGATCGGCTGCTGGCGGCGGGAGCGCGAGTGAGCGGCGCAGAGCGCGTCCGGAGCTGCGGCGGACCCGTTCAGGTGTGTAGGAAAGTGTGTAACGAAGTGTGTAATCCGATTACATACCTGAGCCCCCGTACAGCCCCGCCGCACCTGGGGTTTCTTGCTCGCCGATGGGCCAGACTACCCGCCCCCGACGTAGTCACCAGATAGGGTGCGGGTAGTGTGGCCCATGGCTTCCCAGTGAGGGCGCGGCGGGGCTGTCCGGGGGTGGACCTGGAGCGCGGGCGAGTGTGACCATCGGGATGCGGTGGCATCCTTGAAGGCAACGAAGAGGAGCCGGGGAGTAGCGGCATGGAGATCGAGCGACGGGTCCTGAAGAACGGAGCGGTGCGGTGGCGGGTTCGCTGGCGGCAGGGAGGCCGTCGTCGGTCCCAAGCGTTCGACCGGAAGGGGGACGCCGTCACGTTCAGTGCCGAGCTCCGGCGGCGGCAGCAGCTCGGGACGCTCACCGAGATGGACATGGGGCGGGTCACGCTCGCCGATTACGTGGTCGGCACGTGGTGTGAGGCGTACGCGTCCCAGCTCTCGTCAAAGACATGGATGCACTACCGGCAACTCCTGAGCAAGCACATCCTGCCGTCGCTCGGCCCGCTCGAGCTCCGGGCAATCAGGCCGGAGACGATCGCGCGCTGGCAGGCGGAGCGGCTCGCCGCCGGTCACGGCCGTGTCTCGGTCCGCTACGCGCTCACCCTGCTCGGCGCGATCCTTCAGCGGGCGTTCGAGAACGGGCAGATCCCCTCGAACCCAGCGCGAGCCGTCCGCAAGGCCGCGCTTCCGCGACGGACCGAGGTCCGGCCGCTTACACCGGCCACGATCGAACGGATGCGCGCGGCAAGCTCACCGCGCGCCGCGGCGCTCGCGTCGTGCGGGGGGAGTTGTCGTGCGCCGAAGCTTGGCTCTCCCCGAGGGACAGCACCACCACATTTCACGGACGCATACAGGACGGTCACGTCATGCCGGCATCACCGTTCGGTCTAGACCGACTTGCTCCGAGAGTCGCGCCCAGACACGATCCGACTGGGCCGAATCAGCACTCTGCCGCGGTATGAATTCATCGGTCGCCCCCCCGGTAAGGTGGGCTCGTCATGCCGGTGTCGAGCGATGATGACGAGCGACAGCCTCAGGATGAGGCCACGAGCGAGCGGACGAACCGGCGTCGGCACGAGAAGTTCATCCAGCAAATCAGCCAGCGGCTCGGCGACCGTCGTCTGCGCTCGTAGCGGCCCGGCGAGCAGGGCGAGCTCATCGATGATCCTGTGCCAGGCGACGATCCGACGCACCGTAGTTCACGCCACGGGGGCGGGGGTCCTCCGATGACCGACCATTGAGTGAGGAAGGTGGATCGCGATGATCATGCCTCGGTGGCGACGTCGCCCCCCCGCGTGTGACGGAGGATGAGGCGGGCGGTAGCCGCCCGTCCGCACACTCACAGCTGCTGCCGGCCCTGCTCAGCGGCTATTTCGTCGTCGTTGGCATGGGTAGTTGACCGGCTGCGATCTGCGGCCTACCGCGGATACACCGATCGCCCCTACCGTCGACGACACGACCATGACGATGACCGCAACCGCGCGCTCCTCTGGTGTGGGGCTGCGCCACGAGATCGACGTCAATGGCCGCCATACGATTGTCACGGACGAGCCGGAGACTCTTGGCGGGACCGACGCCGGCCCGGCACCACATGAGCTGCTTGCGGCAATGCTTGCCTCGTGCGTGTCGACGATGATCGCGCTGTACGCGCGGGCGCGCGATTGCGCAGTTGGGCGAGTTACGCGTCGATGTCGCATACGACCCCGAGTCGACGCCGAGGCACGTTCACGTGACCGTTCATCTGCCCGAAGGGCTCACGCCGGACCAGGTTCGGCGACTTCGTAGAGTCGCCGAGACCTGCCCCGCTCGGAGAGCTCTAGAGGCAGGGTTCACGTTCGACGAGCAGTTTGTGTACGAACGCTCAACAGCGCACCTGCAGTAGCCCACGACGGTGGTCGATAATCCGGGCGTGCCGAACGCGTTGATTTCGGCCCGACGCCCCGCGGTCCCGGCGCTCTCGCTTCGCGGGGCCTGTCGGGAGCAGCCCGGACAAGTCCTTGCACGAGGAATGCCGTTCGCACGGCGTTGATGACCTTCCAGCGGTACGGAATCAGCGCCTCGGACCCATAGGCCGGAAATCGGTCGTGCTCGGCGTTGTCATCGGCAGCCATCGCCGCGGGTCCGGCCTGTCGCGTCTCGTGGCTGCGGCGTTGGCGGCGGGTTGGACGCCGTCCGGGGCGCGATCACCACGTGCCAGGGTCCTCGCAGCCTGAGGTCCTCCGCGAGGCTCAGCCGGGCGACGCGGCGCAGACGCTCGGTGCGTCGCCATGGCACGACGACGATGTCCGCCTCGTGCTGTCGCGCGGCTTGGGCGAGGACCTGGCGTTCCGGTCCGCATGCGGCGAGGTAGTGGACGGCCGGCGAGTCATCGATGGCCCTCGCAGCGTTCGAGAGCCGCTCGTGTGCAAGCAGCCGCAGCTGTTCGTTCCACGTCCGCTCGGCCTGCAGTGGCCGCAGCCGACGTCAGTTCGCTCCTGCGGTGCCACGGACGTGACGGTGAGCGTCGCTCCGGCCGTCGTGGCAATGTCGAGCTCGTAGGAAGCGCCGCATCGCTCACCTCGAGCCAGGCGGCGCGTCTCGAATAGAGAACTATAGATATGGGGCCGGCCGCGGCGGGCACGTTCACCCGCAGGTCATCGAGGTGATGAAGGAGCTCGGCATCGACCTCTCAGGCCGTCGTCCGCAACGCGTTGCCCGCGAGCTCGCCGAACGGGCCGACGTCGTCGTGACGATGGGCTGCGGAGACGCGTGTCCATGGATTCCGGGCAAGCGCTACATCGACTGGGAACTTGAACACCCGAGGGGCCGGCCCGTCGAAGAGGTCCGGGTGGCGCGGAACGACGTCGCCGCGCGCGTCCCCACGCTGGTCGCGGAACTCGACGCGCAAGGCCCTCCCTGCACCGACGCGTTGACCTCAGCTGAGCACGCCGCCTCTAAATGCAGGCTCGATTCTTGGGTATTCCGCCGATCTTGGTGACAAGCCGCGACGGGCCGATGGGGAATAGTTGGTAGAGCTCCTCGATCGCGACCCCGGAAACCTTGGCGATCATGTGGACCCACGGCAACGAACCGTGGTCGAGGTAGGCGTTGCGCATTGAGTTGACCACCTGCCAGTGGCGGTCCGTCAACTCGCCGATGCCGCTCTCCCGAGCGGCTTCCTGCGCCCAGGTAGGGGTCCACTGCTCGGGGTGCAACAGGAAGCCCTGTGCGTCTTGCTCGACGACAGCGCCAGATGGTGAGTGTGGCATCGCGTCCTCCTTTGCTCGCGCTCCGATCATCCTTCGCGCAGCGGGCGCGCGTATCCGCGCAAACCGCGGTGCCGGGCGGCGGGACTACGGATCTTGTGGCGGATTGCCGTTCGAAGCCGGCATTGGGTCACGGGACCGCGGTCTGGTGACCGGATCGACCGGCATCGCCACGGTATCTGTCGGCAATTGGTCACGGATGTCGCGGTTCTCGGAGCGGGAAGGTCCTGCAACTACGCCGCATTCAACCGGGGTGGCGTCGCGTTTTGCAAGCAGGAGGTCGCCGGTTCGATCGCGGCTGGCTCCATCCATAGAACGCCCAGCAGTCAGTCGGCGGGCTACGGCCACGCGCGGCTGCTCGGCCAGATCTCTAGGCGATCCTTGCCAGCGTGGGATTGGCAGTGGGGCGGTCCGGTGGCAAGCAGACCATCCCGTCGCTGAACCCGGCGGAGCCGATCGCGAACGCGGCGTTGAACCTATCGAGGTTGACAACCGTCAGGAGCGCGGTGATCTCGACGAGTTGCTTGTCGCTGAAGTGTTCCTTCATGGCTGCGAACATCTCGTCTGTGACCTCGACCGGCGTGCGCATCCCCGCAACTGTGTAGTCGAGCGCCAGCTTCTCGCGGTCGGTGAACAGATCGCTTTGGCGGTAGCGCGGCAGGGCCAGCAGCTCCTCGTCGGAGAGGCCGGAGTTGCGACAGATCTGCGAGCCAAGATCGACGCAGAACTCGCATCCGATCATCTGCGCGCCCTTGAGCTCGATCAGGTTCTTGAGCCGCTCATCCACGGACTTCCCCTTGCGAACAGCCTGGTTGAACTTGCCCATCCCCATCATCATCTTCGGCTGATGTGCCCAGATCTCAATCGGCTCCATCCCACTGCCGCTCTGCGGTCCGCGGCCAGTCAGCTTCTTCATCATCCTCGGTCCGAGCCTGTAGATGAGCCTGACCGTCGGCCCAGCCTCGCGCTTCGGAGCTCCCTGAATGCGTGCCATCGGAGGCACCTCCTGTCACATTGGTTGTGGGTCGCGGGTCTAGCCACTGTGACCCCCGAGACCCGGACGATGTGACAGCGATGGACGAACTCGAGCTGGCCAACACATTCGACGGCCAGCGGCCGCAGCTGCGGACGGTCGCATACCGGATCCTCGGCTCGTTGAGCGACGCCGATGACGCCGTGCAGGAGGCGTGGCTGCGGCTCGCGCGGAGCGACGCCGAGCAGATCGACAATCTGGAGGGGTGGCTGACGACGGTTGTCGCCCGGATCTGCCTGAACATCCTCCGATCCCGCAGGACACGCGGGGAGCAGCCGCTCGACGGCCTGCGACCGGAACCGATCATCGACAACCCCGCGACCGGCACCGACCCCGAGCACGAAGCATTACTGGCGGACGCGGTCGGGATTGCGCTGCAGGTCGTGCTGGACACCCTCACCCCCGCCGAGTGTGTCGCGTTCGTCTTGCACGACATGTTCGAAGTGCCGTTTGACGAGATTGCGGCGATGGTCGACCGCTCACCGCAGGCCACCCGCCAGCTCGCTAGCCGCGCCCGCCGCCGCGTGCACGAGGCGGCGCCACAGCCGGACCCGGACCTGACCCGCCAGCAGGCGGTCGTCGACGCATACTTCGCCGCCGCCCGCGCGGGCGACCTCGACGCTCTTGTAGCGGTGCTCGACCCGGACGTTGTGCTCCGCGCCCACCGGCGCGACGGCGACCCGCACGAACTGCACGGGGCCACACACGTCGCGCGCGGCGCGATGGCGGCGCGCCGGTTCGCGCCGTACGTTCGACCGGCGCTGGTCAACGGCGCCGCCGGCGTGGTCGCGTTCGATGGGGACCGGCCGTTCGCTGTGCTGGCATTCACCGTCGCCCGCGACCGCGCGGTCGCGATCGATATCTTCAACGACCCCGAGCTGGTCGCCAAGCTCGACATCCGCGGAATCACCGCCTGAGCGGCGCAGCCATGCGAGCGTCGCGCTTCGAGCACAGAGGGCAGAGACGCCCTTCCCGCGCAAAGGAGTCGCTCGCGACGACCCTGTCAGACACGCGTCGCCAGACGAAACTGGATCCGAGACATGCCGGTCCTCGAGACGCTCGACGCGATTGCCGGGAACCCCAAGCGCTTGGGCAAGCCGCTGATGCTCGAACACGAAGGTCGCTGCTCCGCGCGGCGCGGTCCCTACCGGATCATCTACGAGCTCGACGAGGACACGCACCTGGTCCGGGTACTCGCAATCGGCCACCGTCGCGACCTGTACCGGCGGCGCTGACGCTTCGATCGAGATGGAGCCGCCCCTGCTGCTCCTGCTCCCCGAGAGCAATGTGCATCGCGTCCTCATGCTCCGTTCATCCAGCCTCCAGCAAGCTGGGTCGATGACGTGGTCAACGATGCACTGTTACACCAGGGTCCGTGACCACGCGGAGATCGCGAACCCTGCGAGCATGACGACGAAGCCGATCAGCGTGACCCCGGTGAACACCACGATCAGCCGGTGACGCTAACGACCCAGCCCGCGTACCTCACCTGCATCCCCTTGCTCACAACCAAACCATACCCCTCGTTGCCAACTTGGAGAGGCTCGGGCGACTGTCGTTTGGATCGGTGCTAACGAGCCTGTCCCCGACCGGCTTCCCGGGCTGCGCAGTCGGCGTTGCTAGCTCGATTACCGCGTCTAGACCGCTTCGCGAACACCGACAGGCGTGCCGCAGCGATCGACGAGCGACAGTCTCGGGCAGAAGCGCCGGCGACGACGCCGTACCGACTCGCGGGAGTGCTGAATCGCGATCGATGCGAATGCGCGGGGTTCGGTCCAAACGTCTCTGACGACGACGCTACTCGTTGTCGGAGTAGAAATCTCAGTGGGACCGGGAGGGCTCTCATGGTTCCGTGCCCCCGATCGAGGACCTGCCGGCGCGCGCTCCTCGAGGAGCAGCGGCCCGCGCGGCCGTTTGGTCGTTTGCGCCAAGCGCCACGACCAGCGCCAACGAAACCGCCGCAGCTCAGGCGCTGGGCAGACACCCCTGCACGGCCCGTCGCAGCGCCGCCGTTGGCGGCCGCGACCAGAAGATGGTCGCGGTGCCGCTGCGCTCGACCTGCGCGTGAACGCGGCGGGCATTGCTGAGCACCGCGAGCTCGAGCCGATCCGCCTTCTCGATGTCGCGGTAGAAGGCGATCAGCGCACCGTCCGGGAGCGATCCGGCGATCAGCTCCCCGTCGGGACTGCTCGAATCGGCCGATGACGGCAGCCCGGCGCCGCCGGTCGACCGTACGCCGTGAGACGTGAGGCATGCCTGAGCTGACTCGATCCTCGCGGTCACCCGCCGCGCTGCCACGCTGAGGTGCAATCGTGCCAGCGACCGGCACGCCGGCGAGCGCTCGAGCCGGCTCGCCGTCTGCACCGCCTGTGCAAAGCGCTCCGGACAACTGAACCGCCGACCGTCCGCGAGCACGAACACACACAAGGTCTTCACGGGCTTCCCGTTGGCCTCGCCCGTCGAACAGCTCGCCTCCACAGACTGCGCATAGTCGCTAACGCCCGTCGCCGGCCCCACCCCCGCCGCGTGCACGTGACTCGCCGCAGTGCCACAGCCACCCGCGAGAATCGCGATCAGCGCCGGCAGAGCCAAGCGACAGGCAGAGCGCACGCAGCGATGATCTCACCACTGCCGTCGGCCCGCACCCAACCGATGACCTGGAACGAGCTCGGCCGCTCCGTCACCTCAACACCGAAGGAGCCGGCGAGAGTTCCGTATGCGGCGTCGGCGCGCCTCGCGATTCCCACTCGCTCACCTCGCGTGTGTAGGGTCGCGCGCAGATACCGCGAGCTACGGGGCGGCGGTATGGGACGTCGCCCACGAGAGAGGGAGCCAGCCTTATGAGCCAGGATGCGAAGACCTTCGAAGGGCAGTGCTTCTGCGGTGCCGTCAGGATTGCCGTGACGGGCGATCCGGTGGGTGCCGGTTACTGCCACTGCGCCGCCTGCCGGAGTTGGTCCGCCGGCCCGGTGAACGCGTTCACACTGTGGCCGCCCGAAGCGGTCGAGGTCACGCAGGGGGAGGACCACATCGGCGAGTACCACAACAACGATCGCAGCTATCGCCAATGGTGCACGGTGTGCGGCGGGCACTTGCTCACCCGGCACCCCCAGTGGGGGTTGGTCGACGTCTACGCGGCGACGATTCCCTCGTTCCCGTTCGCGCCGGGAGTGCACGTCAACTATGAGTCGACGGTGCTGCCGATCAAAGACGGCCTGCCGAAGCTCAAGGATTTTCCCGCAGAGCTGGGCGGCTCCGGCGAGACGCTGGCCGAATAGCCGTTTGCGCTCCGAGCCGAGACACCGGCGATCGCGTCGCTGACCAGCCTCCCGCCGTGCGGCGCGAGGTCGGCGCTTAGCGCAAACGCGTCCGTTTGGCGGCGGCCGTCACCGTGACCCGGCGGCGCGTGGAGCGGTGGGGTCTTCGCCGCTCGGCTCCTGGTGCTCACGGGCGATGAAGTCCTCGATGGCGGCTTGGTCCGCCCGCGCCCGCTCGGCGACCCGGAGCAGGTTGCTCATCGTTGCGACCTCCTCGATCTGCTCGCGGATGAACCACTGCACGAACTGCTCGGAGGTGTAGTCGCCCGCCTCCCGGGCGGTGGCCGCGAGAGCGTTGATCTGTTCGGACACGCGGCGCTCCTGCTCGAGCGCCAACGCGATCGGACCAACCACATCCTCGAACCGCGCACGTGGCGCCTGCACACCCGGGATCGTGACCTCGCCGTCCGTATCGAGCAGGAACTGAACCATCATCATCGCGTGGTCGCGCTCCTCCAGCGCCTGACGGTAGAAGAAGCCCGCCAGCTGCGGCAGCGCCTCCGAGTCGTAGTAGACAGCGCAAGCGACGTACTGCTGATGGGCGGCGAACTCGTTGGCAATCTGCTCGTTGAGCTTGGCCGCGAAGGCGGGAGCGGGAGGCATGACTCAAGATCCTACGAGGCTCTGCGCATCAATTGCTAGCTCATGCGGCCGCGGGAACGGCGCGCCAGATCGAGGCCGGGGCGTCGCACCCGCACCGATGGCATCCGCTCGGTCTTCCGCGGTCAACCAAAGCGCGTAGGCCGTTCCGTGAGCCACGGCGATGATGCGATCGGTCTCGGGATGGGCGAGGACCGGCGTGCCGTTCGCCTGAGCGCGGCAGTCACACCGCAGTGCACTGCCCAACTCATCCCACACCCGGACCACGATGTCCGGATGGCATCCCTGCTCGAGGTACGGGTTGCGCGGCCGTCCGTTGCTCAGGGCAAGCAATGCCTCTCCCAGCAGTGGCCACGTGCGCACATTGGCGGCCGCAGCTACCGACCGCATCACCTCGGGCGCCAGCCGTCGAATGTGCGCGATGGGCACGCTCTGGACTCCGCCTCTGGGCCAAATCGCCCAGACCCGGCCGCGATCGATCTCGGTCACCCAAGCGACGTCTCCGATCGCGATGGTGCCGTCGGATCCCGAATGAGCGATGTACTCGACGCGGTCGCCGCGCGCGACCTCGACATTACCCATGCCGACCAAACCTATCGCCTATCCGACGTGCGGCCACCGACCGAGTGGCAATGCTTTCGAAGAGCCAGCCGCGCATGTTGCACGTGCCGTCGGGCGCAGCTACCGTCGACCCATGCGGAAAGGAGACCTCGAGACCCTCCACGAGATCCTCGAGACGCGCGGCGGCTTCGGCCATCGCGAGCACGTCGAGCTCGCGTGGACCTACCTGCGCCGCTATCCGATCGACGAAGCCGCCGAGGTCATGGTCGCAGCGATCCGGCGGGTCGCTCGACAACACGGGGCCGCAGACAAGTATCACGAGACGATCACGCGCGCGTGGCTGCACTTCGTCGCCGTCCATATCCAACGCTGGGGCGCGGAGAGCTTCGAGGAGTTCATCGATCGCAACCCTGACCTGCTCGACCGCAAGCTGCTCGAGCACTTCTACTCGCGCGAGCTGATCCTTACCGAATCCGCCAGAGCGGCTTGGGTCGGCCCCGACCTCCGCCGGCTACCGGCGCTCGTGCGAGCCTAGGCAGTCGAGCGCACCGACTCCGTTCGAGCTCGCGCTCCGGGCTAGGGACGCTTGTAGTAGTCGAGGTTGATCTGTGTGTATCTGACCCACTCCGCTGGGAGTTGGTCCTCGGCGAAGATGGCGTCAACCGGGCAAGCCTCGACACAGGCGTCGCAGTCGATGCACTCCTCGGGGTCGATGTAGAGCATCTCGACGGCGTCGTAGTCGGGCTCGTCGGGGGTCGGGTGGATGCAGTCGACCGGGCACACCTCGACGCACGAGTTGTCCTTGGTGCCGATGCACGGCTCGGCGATCACATACGTCATTCGCTCGTTCTCCTCGCGGGGTCCGGTCCGACCAAACCGAACTGTGGCACCTCAACCCGGGTTGAAGTCAAGGCGCCGCGATCACGCCGCCACGCCTCGGTGCGGTGGCTGTGGTGTGCTCGCGGAGCGGCAGAAGGCGCTCATCGAGCATGCGGCATACGTCGATCGATTCGCAGCTGCACGTGCTGCACAGGACGAGGACGTGGCGCACCGACGTGGCTCGAGCGATCAGCTCGTCCAATTCCGGCAGCTTCAACATCGCCAGCTGCCGCAACCGCTCGTGTGCGGGCTGGTCGCGCGACCCGAGCAGCTCGCGGATCTGCTCCAACGTGAACCCGACCCGCTGGGCGGCGTCGATGATCGCCAATCGGCGAAACACCTCCTCGGTGTACCTCCGCTTGCCGGCCGCGCGCTCCGGCTGAGGCAGCAACCCGCGCGCCTCGTAGTAGCGAATGCGCGACGGGCTCATCCCCGCCCGCTCCGCGACCTCGCCAATCGCCAGCTGTCGCACGGCCTCGGTCATCCTCGTAGCGCTCTGCTTGACGTGAACCGCGTTGAGAACACAAGCCTACTGACCCGCAAGCCGCGGACGAGCCGCGATTCGCCCCTCTCCGGAGCGCTGATGACGTCAGTCGGCCCTCGGCGTGATGCCCAGCTGCCTCAGGCGGCTCAGGTTGTCCTCGACCCCGAGCGCCGACACCAGCTTCCCGCCCCGCACGCGGAAGATGTAGATCTCATCGACGTTCTCGAAGCGGCTCCCGGTCGGTGGCACCCCCAGCCATTCGCCGCGATGGGTCCCGGAGCACCTGAAATGAGCGACCACCGTCTCCCCCTCGGCGATCAGCTCGACGATCTCCATCTCGAAGTCAGGAAACGCGCCTCGGAAAGGGCTGACCCACCGCTTCGCGAGCGCCGCGGACTCCCCCGCCGCGAGATCGTCGACCACATCGGGATTCCGGTCCCGAACCGCCTCCGTGACGAACCGCTGCACCACGTGCTTGTTGAGCTCAGCAGACACGCACGCTCCACCGTTCCACGCCGCAACCGTAGCCGATGACGGAGCCAACTTCGCCTGCGGCGAAGGCGGCGCCGCCGATCTCCGTGACGCCGCAAGCAGATCGAATAAAGAATTGTTGATATGAGCTCGGAAGGGTGCTACGGTGACCCTCGTGCCTCGCAGAAACGATCGTTGATATGACTTCTCCAGCTCCGGCTCTTCCCGCGGGCCGCGCTGCCACTGACTGCTGCGCTCCCTCTGCCGGCCTTGCCCCGGCCCTCGACGCTGAGCGGATTGCCGCGGTGGCGAAGGCGCTCGGCGAGCCGCTGCGCGTCCAGATTCTCGACGTGCTGCGGCGCAGCCATCAGGAGGTGTGCCAGTGCGAGCTCATGCCACTGTTCGGCATCACCCAGCCGTTGCTCTCCCACCACATGCGCAAGCTGGTCGATGCCGGACTCGTGGCGGTGGAGCGCCGTCACAAGTGGGCCTACTACACCGCCAACGCCGATGCTCTGAAGGAGCTGACCTCATGGCTGAGCTGACCGAGCCGACCGCTGCCTCGACCTCGTCCTGCTGCTCCGCTGAGGGGCAGACGAGCTGCTGCGAGCCATCGGCCAAGGAGAGTTGCTGCGGTGAGTCCGCGGCCGCCGGTGGCGGCTGCGGCTGCTCGGCCGGCTCAAGCGTCGAGCCGGACGAGGACATTCGAGAGGTCGTCCGCGAGAAGTACGCGGCGGCGGTCCAGGCGATCGCCGACCGGCAGAGCTCGGCGTCCTGCTGTGGGCCCATCGCGCTCTCGGACGCCGACGAGACGCAGGTGTTCGGCGCCGCGCTCTACGGCCAGGAGGGCACGCAGGCTTCGGCTGTCGCGGTGAGCGCCTCGCTCGGCTGCGGCGTGCCGACCGCGGTCGCGGACCTGCACGAGGGCGAAACGGTGCTCGACCTCGGTTCGGGCGCGGGAGCGGACGTGCTCATCTCCGCCCGGCGCGTCGGCCCGACGGGGAAGGCGATCGGCCTGGACATGACCGACGAGATGCTCGCGCTCGCGCGCCGCAACGCCGTGGAGGCGGGCGTCGAGAACGTCGAGTTCGTCAAAGGCTACATCGAAGACATCCCACTGGCCGACGCGTCGGTTGATGTCATCGTCTCCAACTGCGTGCTCAACCTCTCCGGCGACAAGCCGACGGCGCTGCGCGAGGCCGCTCGCGTGCTGAGGCCCGGCGGCCGGTTCGCCATCTCGGACGTGATCGCGAGCCCCGACATGGACGACGTCACCCGGGCAGACCTCGCGGCCTACACCGGCTGCATCGCGGGCGCGCTGACCGAGGATGAGTTCCGGGACGGCCTCGTCGCCGCCGGCTTGACTGACATCGAGATTCGCCGCACTCACGAGGTTCACGAGTTTGCGAGCTCGGCGCTCATCCGCGCCCGCAAACCGGAGCGCCCCGTCAGTCCTCGGAGTGCAGCGAACGGAACGGCGTCGACACCCACGACGTCCACCCTCAACATCACTCACGTCAGCGACGAGAGCATCGCTCCTGGGGCTGAGTATCGCCTCGAGCTGTTTGAACCCGCGATGTGCTGCCAGTCCGGAGTCTGCGGCCCCTCGGTGGACCAGAAGCTCATCGACATCAGCGAGGACCTCCGCTGGGCGCGCCATCGGCCGGGCGTCACGGTCGGCCGCCACAACCTGTCCTCCGACCCCGACGCGTTCGTCGCCAACATGCAGGTGACGGGGCTGATGGCGGCGTTTGGAGACGCTGCACTGCCCGCGCTGCTCGTCGACGGCGAGATCGTGCTCCACGGCCGCTACCCGACCCGCGCGGAGCTCGCCGGCTACCTCGGCGTCGCGCCCGAGCCGGCCGAGGTGCCGGCCAAGGCCGGAGGCTGCTGCGGCGGAAGCGGCGGCCGCTGATGGGCCTCCCGGTCCCCGGCTCTCTGCCCGCGCTCGACTGGACGGGCTGGGGGACCCGCTACCTCTTCTTCACCGGCAAAGGCGGGGTCGGCAAGACAACGATCGCCAGTGGTGTCGCGGTCGCGCTCGCCGACGCCGGCAGGCGCACCCTCATCATCTCCACCGACCCGGCCTCCAACCTCGACGACGTCTTCGGCGTGCGCACCGGCACCAGTCCGACGCCGGTGCCGGGAGTGCAGCGGCTGTTCGTCGCGAACCTCGACCCGGAGGCGGCTGCCGCGGAGTTCAAGGAGCGCGCTGTCGGTCCATACCGGGGCGTTCTGCCCGAGGCGGCGATCGCGAGCATGGAGGAGCAGCTCTCAGGCGCGTGCACGGTGGAGATTGCCGCATTCAACGAGTTCACAGCGGTGCTTGCATCTCCGCAGGACTCGGCCGAATTCGACCTCGTCATTCTCGATACCGCCCCGACCGGTCACACGCTGCGGCTGCTGACGCTGCCGAGCGCCTGGAGCGGCTATGTCGACGAGCATCCGGCGGGCGCGAGCTGCCTCGGGCCGCTCGCCGGGCTCGACCAGCGCCGCGAGCAATACGCAGCCGCGGTCGCGACCCTGTCAGACCCGGCTCTGACGACGCTCGTCCTCGTCTCCCGCGCGGACGAGTCCGCACTGCGTGAGGCCGCCCGCGCCAGCGACGAGCTTGCGGCGCTGGGCGTCGGCAACCAGCGGTTGGTCATCAACGGCTTGCTCGCGGAACATGACGAGGACCCGTCCGCGCTCGTGTTCGCCGAGCGGCAAACCGCGGCGCTCGCCGGCGCCCCCGCCGTGCTCAGCCAGATCCCCGCCTCGGGCGTCAGGCTCGTAGCCGGTGACGTCACCGGGCTCGACGCGCTCCGGCAGCTTGCGGCAGCTGACACGACCGTTGTGGCGGAGACGCCCGACGCGGCTGAGATCGAGCTGCCCGGCCTTGACCGGCTCGTGGACGAGCTCGACGCCGCCGGACCCGGCGTCCTCATGACGATGGGCAAAGGCGGGGTTGGGAAGACGACCCTCGCGGCCGCCATCGCGCTCGCGCTCGTGGATCGTGGCCACGACGTGACCCTCTCGACCACCGACCCGGCCGCCCACCTCGCCGATGCGCTCGCCGACGCGACCCGCGATGCACTCCTCGTCGAGCGCATCGACCCGGCCGTGGAAACGGCCCGCTACGCCGAGGAGGTTATGGGCGCGGCGGTCGGCCTGGACGAGGAGGAGCGCACGCTGCTGGAGGAGGACCTGAGCTCGCCGTGCACAGAGGAGATTGCGGTGTTCCGGGCGTTCGCCCGCACCCTCGACGCCGCGCAGGAGCGCATCGTCGTGCTTGACACCGCCCCCACCGGCCACACGCTGTTGCTCCTCGACGCGGCCCAGAGCTACCAGCGCGAGGTTCAGCGGACCAACGCACAGGTCCCCGCCGAGGTGTCGAAGCTGCTGGCGCGTCTGCGCGACCCGCAGTTCGCGCGGATGCTCGTGGTCACGCTCGCCGAGTCCACGCCCGTGCACGAGGCCCAGCGGCTGCAGGCGGACCTGCGGCGCGCGGGCATCGAGCCCTACGGGTGGGTCATCAACGCATCGCTGTCCGGTGCGCGAACATCGCACCCGACACTGCGGGCGCGGGCCGCCGCGGAGCGCCCGCACGTCGAGCGCGTCGAGCAACTCTCCGCCCGAACCTGGCTGGTCGGCTGGCAACCGCAGCCGCCCGTCGGGCCAGTCGGTCTCCGCGCGCTCAGCGCAGGAGTCCTGACCGCAACCTGACCGGACGCACGAACATGCACAACTTGTTCACCGGGGTGTCACCGCCGTACCGAGTACAAGGAGGATCGTCGTGAAGCACGTGCTCTTCGTCTGCAACCACAACGCGGGGCGATCGCAGATGGCCCAGGCGTTCTTCGAACGTTACGCCCCTGATGACGTGCGAGCGGAATCCGCCGGCTCCTCGCCTGTCCGCCAGGTGTGGCCCGAGGTGGTCGAGGTGATGCGCGAGGTCGGCATCGACCTCGCCGAGCGCAAGCCGAAGAAGCTGTTGCGCGAAATGCAGCTGCACGCGGACTGGGCGGTGACGATGGGGTGCGACGACGCCTGCCCCTACGTGCCGACAGTCGTCGAGGCGTGGAGCATCCCCGACCCGGCCCAGCGCCCGCTATCGGACGTACGCGCAATCCGCGACAGCATCGAGTCGCATGTGCGCGAGCTCATCGACACCAAGCTGGACGCCATCCGCTCGGACCGCACCGCCCACCAGTTGCGCCTCATGGGAATGCTGCCCGAACTCGCCGAGGAGTTCGAGTCGCGCCACGGCCCCGAGGACATCCGCGCCTGCGCCGATGCCATCCTCGCCCAATACGACGACGCCACCGTCCGCTCGTACGTCAGCACGCTTGCCATCCGGCAGACGCGCGAGTGCCTGCGCAAGGAAACGTGCGACGTGCTCGCGGCCAGCTGATCCGTCGGCGGCGAACAACTGCAAACCGACTGCACCACGACCAATCCACGCAACCGAGGAGACCGATGGCGACCGCCCTGTTCGTCTGCCTGCATAACGCCGGTCGCTCACAGATGAGCGCCGCCCTGTTCGAGCGCGCCGCCGACGGCCGCCACCACGCGCTGTCCGCGGGCAGCGAAGCCGACCCCGACGGGCGGGTTCATCCGCAGGTCATCGAGGTGATGAAGGAGCTCGGCATCGACCTCTCAGACCGGCGTCCACAACGCCTCACCCCCGAACTCGCCGAACAGGCCGACGTCGTCGTGACGATGGGCTGCGGAGACGCGTGTCCATGGATTCCGGGCAAGCGCTACATCGACTGGGAGCTCGAAGACCCGAAGGGTCGGCCCGTCGAAGAGGTCCGTGTGACGCGGGACGACATCGCTGCACGCGTCCAGACATTGGTCAGGGAACTCGACGCGCAAGGCCCTCACGCGGGTGGTTGACCGCTTGGCTGGGGACGTGATGGGCGCACGCGGTGAGGTGACCGTCATCGGTGCCGGCGTGATCGGGCTGACGTGCGCGCACGCCCTGCGAGGGGCGGACTATCAGGTCACGGTGATCACCGCCGACCACCCGAGGGTCTCGGAGGTCGCGGGCGGCCTCTGGCTTCCATACGCTGCCGGCGACAGCCCCGATGTGATGCGCTGGGCGCTGGAGACCTTGTCGTGGCTCGAGGCCCGTGGCTTCCCGGCCCGGGAATATCTGCATCTGCAGGCCGGCGAGCCGTGGTGGCTGGACGCGCTGCCCAGCGATCGTGTCCGGGCCGCGCGAGCGGATGAATTGCCGACAGGCTATGACCACGGCTGGGTGCTCCGCGTCCCGCTGGTCGAGATGCCCGCTCACCTGACGGCGCTGGAGCCGGAGCGCACAGTGCGCCGGACCGTGACCTCGCTGAGCGAGATCAGCGGCTTGGTGGTCAACTGCAGCGGGTTGGCCGCCCGCGAGTTGGCGGCAGATCCGACCGTCAGCGCTGCGCGCGGCCAGGTCGTGCATCTGACCAGCGTGCGCGACGTGCCCTGCGTGTGCGACGAGGACCAGATGATCTACGTCCTGCCTCGGAACGACCGCACGATCGTCGGCGGCTCCTATCAGCCGGGAAACGAAGACGAGGCCGTCGATCCGGAGGAGACAGAGTCGCTGCTCGCTCGCGCCCGCGCGCTCGTACCGCAACTCGCCGATGCGAAGGTGCTCGGTGCTCGCGCCGGCCTGCGCCCGATCCGCGCCGGCGGCCCGCGCGTCGACCGTGTTGACGATGTGATCCATTGCTACGGCCACGGTGGGGCTGGGCTGACTCTCTCGTGGGGCTGCGCGCGACGAGTCGTCGAGCTGGCAGCCCGCTAGGACTGCGGCCGCCGCGCGGACCATTGATCGCCGGCCGCTCCGCGGCCCGGCGAGCCTGGCGACAGCGAGCGAATATTCTGCGTGGGCATGACGGAGTTGGGCGGCACGAGCGCGCTGGTCACCGGCGCCACCAGCGGCCTCGGCTTGGCGATGGCCCGAGCGCTCGTGGAGGCGGGCGCGCGCGTGGCCATCACGAGCCGTGACCCGGAGCGAGCCGGGCGCGCTGCCGCCGACTTGGGCCCGGGGGCCCTCGGATTGGCGCTTGACGCCCGCGACGCGGGTGCCGTCGCCACCGGGGTGGCGGAGGTGTGGGAGCGCCTCGGCGGGATCGACCTGGTCGTCAACAACGCGGGCATCGGGATGCGCACGGTGAACCCCCACTTCCTGTCGGACCCGCAGCCGTTCTGGGAGGTGCCGCCCGCCGGCTTTCGCGATGTGCTCGAGACGAAGGTGACCGGGTGTTTCCTGATGGCGCGCGCGGTCGTGCCGCTGATGCTCGAGCAGGGCGGTGGTCGGATCGTCACGATCTCGATGAACGAGGCCACGATGGTGCGACGGGGCTTCGTGCCCTACGGCCCGTCCGGGGCAGGGGTCGAGGCGCTGGCGCGGGTGATGGCCGCCGACCTGGCCGACAGTCCGGTCGCCGTCAACCTGCTTCTCCCCGGCGGCGCCACCGATACCGGGATGATCCCTGACGACACGCCCGCCGAGGCTCGCGAGCCGTTGCTGGACGCCGCGATCATGGGACCGCCGATCGTCTGGCTCGCCTCGCCTGCGGCGGCCGGGGTTCACGGCGAGCGGATCGTCGCCACCGAGTTCGAGCAGTGGCTGGCAGCGCGCTGAGCGCCTCCGCAGCGCGCTGAGCGTCCCCCCAGCGCGCTGAGCGCGCGCCTCAACTGAGGGGGACGGACTCCGTGCCGAGGGTCACCGGTCGGCCGGCGGCGTCGGGTCTGAGCGGCCAGCGCTGAGAGCAGCGTCCAGCCCTCGAGGATCGGCCCGTTCGGATCGCCGCCGATCGGCAGCAGGTGATCGAACAGCCAGCACATGCTCGATCTCCGAGAGCGAGTCAGCCTCGCGCCAGACTCGCAGGATGTCGCCGTATGCGACCTGTTGTGGGGCGGTTGCGATCCCGAAGCTGATCGTCCTGCGCGGCATCGAGCGGCTCATGTGATGCGGCCTCTTTCGACTAGACTCGGAAACGGAGAGGGTGCCCACATGACGGTAGCGCAGAACCGGAGAGGCTCCCCGGTTTTTGATGAACAGGTCCCCGAACATGCCTCCGATGCCCACTCGGCGCGTCGACGCCGAGCGCAACCGCGAGCGGATCCTGAGGGCGGCCCGTGACGCCTTCACCGATCCCGACGCCGACGTCTCGATGGCGGAGATTGCGCGTCGTGCCGGGCTCGGCTCGGCGACGCTGTACCGCAACTTTGCGAATCGACGCGAGCTCCTCGAAGCTCTCTACGTCGACGAGATCGCCGCGGTGTGCGCCGCCGCGACGACGATGGCCGGCGATACCCCGGGACTGGTCCTCATCGGATGGCTGCGCCGCTTCTACGGGTATTTCACGAGCAAGCGCGTCGTCGCCGCCGAGCTCCTCAAACACTCCGGCGCCGAGGACCCGGTGTTCGGGGCAGGTTACGCGCGCGTTCTCGACGCCGGCCGGCCACTCCTCGACGCTGCCCGCGCGTCAGGTGAGGTCCAGACGGACCTCACCCTCGCGCAGATCCTCGACCTGATCGCATCGATCGCCAAGATTCCCGGAGCCGAGAGCTACCGGGAGCCAATCCTCGATGCCGCTCTCGATGCCCTCACCACGGGGCCAGCGGGGCGGGCGAAGCGTCTCCGGGATTAGGCGGCAGACAGCGCCTTGGTCTTGATGGCGTCGAATTCGGCCTGGGTGATCGTGCCGTCGTCGAGGAGCTTCTTGGCCTTCTCGATCTCGCCGGCGGCGCCGCCCGCGGCTGCCGTGGTGCGCACGTAGTCGTCGAACTGCTGCTGGCTGGCCTGGACTTCCTTGACGCGCCGGTCGGCCATCCCCTGGTGGTAGGCGATGAGGTAGATCAGCACCCCGACGAACGGCAAGATGATGACGAGGATCACCCACGCCGCCTTGGCAAATCCGGACATGTCGTGGCGGCGGAACAGGTCGATCAGGACGGTGATCGCGATCCAGATGAAGATCACCCACGCGAAGAAGATCAGCATCGACCAGAAGATCCCGAGGAACGGGTACGACGTTGCGAAAACCATGTAGCGCGACTCCAATGAGTTGTCTCGATTACCTAGATCTGCCTCGCCATCCGACCCTGCGGCGGGCGCCATTGCTCGCGGCGCACAGCCACGACCCGATCGGAGACGGGCATCACCAAGTCTCCTGTCGAACCCGCCCGGTGGCATCACCCCAAACGGGTGATCGAGGGGTCGGTCAGAGCTGCGGGAGCGCGCTCATTCCGCAGGCAGACCGCTGGGGACCATGACGCGCGGACCCCGGGTGGCCTACGGTGTCCGACATCGATCAGTACTCACGGAGGAGGAACTTCATGCAGGCGACCGTCAGCAGGACCGATGCCCCGATCTCCGAGCAGACGTATCGCACCGAGCTCTCTCCGCTGAGCTTTCTGCGTCGCAGCGCATACGTGTTCCCGGACAAGGTGGCCGTCGTCCACGGGGAGCGCCGGACGACGTATCGCGAGTTCGATCAGCGCGTCAACCGGCTCGGGTCGGCGCTCCGCGCCGCCGGCATCGAGCCCGGAGATCGTGTCGCGTTCCTCGCGCCGAACATCCCAGCGCTGCTGGAGGCGCACTATGGGGTGCCCGCGGCTGGGGCGGTGCTCGTCGCGATCAACACGCGCCTGGGTCGCGACGAGGTCGCGTACATCCTCGACCACTGCGCCGCGCGGATCGTCTTCTGCGACCACGAGCTCGTCGATCTGCTCGACGGCACCGATCTCCCCGTCATCCGGATCGATGACACCGGGGCCGCGGACGATCCGTACGAGCAGTTCCTCGCGGGCGGCTCGCCGGCCCGCTTGCAGTGCGTACCGCACGATGAGCAGAACGTGATCTCGATCAATTACACCTCGGGCACGACGGGGCGCCCGAAAGGCGTCATGTACACGTACCGCGGCGCGTACCTGACCTCGCTGATGACGGCGCTCCAGGCCAATCTCCGGCCCGAGTCAGTCCAGCTGTGGGTTGTGCCGATGTTCCACTGCAACGGGTGGTGCTTCCCGTGGGCCGTCACGGCGATCGGCGCCCGGCACGTCTGCCTGCGCAAGGTCGACCCCGGCGTGATCTGGGATCTGATCGACCGTGAGAACGTGACGCACTCCAACGGTGCCCCGACCGTGTACCTCGGCATCGTCACAGACCCTGCCGCGCATCGGCTCGAGCACGAGGTCACGGTCACGCTCGGCGGCGCACCGCCTTCGCCGGCGCTGCTCGAGCGGATGGACGCGCTCAACTTCCGGGTCGTGCATGCCTACGGGCTGACCGAGACCTACGCCCCGTATACCGTCTGCGAACCGCAGCCGGCCTGGCAGGACCTCCCCGACGACCAGCGCGCCAGGCTGCTCGGCCGGCAGGGCGTGCACAACATCGTCGCGGACCGGATCCGCGTCGTGGATGAGCAGATGCGCGACGTTCCCGCCGACGGGGAGGCGATGGGCGAGGTCGTGATGCGCGGCAACAACGTGATGAAGGGCTACTTCGACGACCCCGACGGCACTGCGACCGCGTTCGCCGGTGGTTGGTTTCACTCGGGCGACATCGGTGTGATGCACCCCGACGGCTACATCGAGCTGCGCGACCGCAAGAAGGACATCATCATCTCCGGTGGGGAGAACATCTCGACGATCGAGGTCGAGCACACGATCGTGGGCCATCCGGCGGTGCTCGAGTGCGCGGTCGTGGCGATCCCCGACGAAAAGTGGGGCGAGCGGCCGAAGGCATTCGTCAGCCTCGCCGAAGGCCGGACGGCGACCGAGCGGGAGATCATCGACTTCTGCCGCGAGCGGCTCGCGCATTTCAAGGCGCCGGTCGCCGTCGAGTTCGGCGCGTTGCCGAAAACATCGACCGGCAAGATTCAAAAGTACGTTCTGCGCAACCGCGAGTGGGCGGGCCGCACCAAGCACATCAACTGACGGCGCTGCGGTCGATGGCCCTCCGGCCGCCCTCGGACAAATGATCCCGCGCACCGCTGGCTCCGGGCGCGCCTGCGAGCGGTCGCGCGCGAGCTCTGACCGCAGGCGCTCCCCGCAGAGTCTTAAACAACTCTCACCAACCGCTCCTAACTTGGCTCGGGATGACCGCTCCGAAGAATCTCTGGTCGGGAGATTGGCGGCAGGAGTCGGCTGCGGCCGCCGAGGACTTGGCCAACCGCCGCGCACGGACCGATGCGCCTGCCGAGTCTCCGCGCGCCGAGGCGCCGGCCTCACGCCCGTTCCGCGAGTCGCTCGCGCGCATGGCCGCAGCCGTGCGCAGAGCCCGCCCCCCTCACGTGCGGGGGTCCGTGCTCGTGATGATCGCCACGCTCATCAGCGCCGTCATCGCGTATGCGGCCGTGTCGGCGCTCGTCTCCGCGGGCTCGCGGAGCTCGGCGCAGAGCACGGCCCAGAGTCAGCAGGCCTCCACCGCGAGCGCCGGGACCGGGTGGCTCGGCGTCGAGACAACGAGCTTCCCGGTGGCCAGCGGGGCGATGATCGTGGACGTCTCCCCCGGGAGTCCCGCAGACACGGCCGGCCTCGAGTCCGGCGACATCATCACCGCGGTCGGCAACCGCACGGTTCAGGGACCGGCCGATCTCAAGTCGGCTCTCGCCGGCCTGCACGCCGGTCAGCAGGTGCAGATCGGCTACGACCGCGGACCGAGCTCTCTCACGACCGAGGCGACCCTCGCGGCGCGCCCCTCCGGCCCATGAGCTTCGTCAGCCCATTCATGCTGCTCGGGTTGCTGGCTCTCCCGGTCCTCGCCTGGTGGTACGCGGGCCAGCAGCGCCAGCGCGCCGACGCGGCGTCGGCGTTCGTGGCCCCGAAGCTGACCGACTCGGTCGCGCCGCGGCGGCCGCGCGGGCGACGTCACGTGCCGATGCTCCTGTTCGCACTCGCGCTGAGCGCGCTGATCATCGCGGCCGCCCGCCCGCAGCGGAGCGTCGCCAAGCCGGTGACGAACGGCGCCGTGATGCTCATGGGCGACACGAGCGGCTCGATGCAGGCCACCGACGTCGCTCCTTCGCGCCTGCGCGCCGGGCTCCGCGCGGCCCGCCGCTTCGTGAGCGAGGTGCCCGGCACGGTTCAGGTCGGCCTGCTCGAGTTCGCGCGGACACCCACCGTGCTCCAGTCCCCGACCGTCAACCACGCCGCGACGCTAAGCGCGCTTCAACGGGTGCCGCGGACGACCGGCGGGACGGCCGTGGGCGTCGCGTTGACCACGGCGATCCACGAGCTCCAGAGCCTCCCGAAGGTGGGCGGGAAGCTCCCGCCGGGCTCGATCGTGCTGATCTCCGACGGCGGCTCGGACGTCGGCATCTCCCCGCTCGCCGTAGCGCGCCAGGCTGCCGCACAGCACATCGCGATCTACACGATCTCGGTCGGCACGCCGAACGGGACGATGAGGATCACCCGCGGCTCGCACACCGCGACGGTGCCGGTGCCGGTCAGCCACGAGCAGCTCGCACACATCGCGAGGCTCTCAGGCGGGCAGGCCTTCACCGCCTCGGACACCGCCGGCGTGCGCGCCGCCTATCAGCGGCTCGCCGCACGCTTGGGCAAGAAGACCGTCAAAGAGGAGATCACCACGAGCTTCGCCGGGATCGCGCTCGCGCTGCTGGCGCTGGGGAGCGTCCTGACGCTGCGGTGGTTCGGCCGCCTCGTCTAGCTGAAACAGACCATGGAGGACAGATGAACGACATCGAGCAGGTCCATGACATGCGCGCGGAGGCCAGACAGAGCCTTCAGGAAGCGCTCTACGAGATCAAACGCGTGATCGTTGGCCAGGACGGCATGCTCGAGCGACTGCTGGTGAGCCTGCTGGCGGGCGGCCACGTGCTGCTCGAGGGCGTGCCCGGGCTGGCAAAGACGCTGACCGTCAAGACCCTGGCCGCCGTGCTCGGTGGCTCCTACAAGCGGATCCAGTTCACCCCTGATCTCGTTCCCGCGGACCTCGTCGGGACGCGCGTGTACCGGCCGGACACCGGAGCCTTCGACACCGAGCTGGGGCCTGTGCACACCAACTTCCTGCTCGCGGACGAGATCAACCGCGCCCCGGCCAAGGTCCAGTCGGCGCTGCTCGAGGTGATGCAGGAGCAGCAGGTGACGATCGGGGGAATGACCTACCGGGTGCCGCTGCCGTTCATCGTGATGGCGACTCAGAACCCGATCGAGTCCGAGGGCACCTATCCGCTGCCCGAGGCGCAGGTGGATCGCTTCCTGATGAAGATCGTCGTCGACTACCCGAGTCTCGGCGAGGAGGCCGCAGTTGTCGGCCGAAGCCTTGGCGAGCCCGCGGTCGTCCACGAGCGCCTGTCGCTCGAGGAACTGCGCCGGCACGCGCAGGCCGCGCAGACCGTGCTCGTCGACCGCGCGGCCATCGCCTATGCCGTCGACCTCGCCGACGCCACCCGGCACCCGACCGAGCACGGGCTGGAGGAGCTGGCCCCGATGATCGAGTTCGGCGCCAGCCCACGCGGGCCGATCGGGCTCATTCAGGCCGCGCGAGCGCTCGCGCTGCTGCGGGGCCGGGGCCATGTGGGCTGCGACGACATTCGCGACCTCGCGCGAGACGTTCTCCGCCACCGGATCGTCCTCTCCTACGACGCGCTCAGCGAGGGTGTGACCGCCGACGACCTGCTCGAGCAGGTGTTGAGCGCCGTCCCGGCGCCCGACGGCGAGCGTCTGCTGCGGGAGGAGACGCTCGAGCAGGAGGTCCCCGTGCCGGTGAGGGCGCGGTGAACCGGTCGCTGCTCGAGCCGCCTGCGGCCCGACAGGGTCCCGGGCCGATCGCCCAGCCCTTGATCGAGGCCCTCGACCTGTCGGTCAACCGGCTCGTGGCGCGGATGCTTCCCGGCGAGCGGCGAGCCGCCGGCGTCGGGGCGGGCACCGAGCTCGCGCAGTTGCGCCCATATGAGACCGGTGACGACGTGCGTTACATCGACGCGGCGGCGACAGCTCGCACGGGCCAGACCCACGTCCGCCTGCATGTCCCAGAACGCGCGCTGACGACCTGGATCGTCCTCGACGTCTCGCCCTCGATGGCCTTCGGCACGACGCGCCGGCTCAAGGCGGACGTCGCCGAGGGCGTCGCGATGGTCTTCGGGCGGCTGGGTGTGCGGCGGACGGGCAGCGTCGGGCTCGTCGGGTTCGGCGCCGGGGCGCCCCGCGTGCTCCCGCCGCGCGGGTCCAAGCCGGCGATGGTCGCGCTCCGCCGGCTGCTGGCCGAGGGCGTCGCCGCCGACGGCCGACACGATCCGGACGGCTTGGCCGGCGCGGTTCGCCGAGTGGCCCGGCTGGCGCGCCTGCCCAGCCTCGTCGTGGTGATCTCGGACTTCCGTGATCAGCGGGGGTGGGAGCGCGCGCTGGGCTCGTTGCGGGTCCGTCATTCGGTGCTCGGGGTCGAGGTCGTCGATCCGCGTGAAGCTGAGCTTCCGGCCGTCGGGCACCTGACCCTGATCGATCCCGAGACGGGCGCGCGGGTTGCGGTCGACACCTCCTCGCGTCGTCTGCGCCAGCGCTTCGCCGCGCTCGAGCAGGAGCGGCGCGAGCGGGTCGCCCGCGAGCTGCGCAGGCTCCGCGTCGACCACGTCAGGCTGTCGACCGGCGAGGACTGGCTGCTGGCGCTCGGACGGCATCTGCGATGAGCTTCTCGGCCCCGATCTGGCTGGCCGCGCTCGCCCTCATCCCGGTGGCGATCGCGGCGTCGATCTATGCGCGCCGGCGGGCCCGGCGCTATGCGATCCGCTTTCCAGCCGTCTCGACGCTCGCGCTCGCCGTCGGGCCGTCGAGCGAGTGGCGGCGGCGGATCCCCGGGGCGTTCGCTCTGGCCGCCGTGGCCGCACTCGCGCTGACCCTCGCCCGTCCGCACGTCAGCTACAGCGCGCCCGTCAACGAGGCGTCGGTGATGTTGGTCAGCGATGAGTCCGGCTCGATGGCCGCCAACGACGTGCAGCCGACCCGGCTGGCCGCCGCCGAGAGCGCCGCGAACACGTTCATCGATCAGCTGCCCGCGCCGGTGCGGGTCGGTGCGCTCGCCTTCTCCAGCGCGCCCAACTCGGTGCAGGCGCCGGTCCCAAACCACAGCGAGGCCCGCAATCTGATCAACGCACAGACTGCCGGCGGCGGGACGGCGACCGGCGACGCGCTCGCGCAGGCGCTCCAGCTCTTGCACGGCGGACAGCACAATCATGCCCCGGCGGCGATCGTGCTCCTTTCCGACGGCGATGCGAACCAGGGGCAGGACCCGACGACGGTGGCGCGCATCGCCGCGCAGGAGAAGATCCCGATCTACACGGTCGCGCTCGGCACCCCCGGCGGGACGCTGCCCAACCCTGCGGACCCGCTCGGGGTGCCGGTGCCGGTACCGCCCGATCCCCAGCTGATGGCCGAGATCGCCCAGGTGTCAGGCGGGCGCAGTTTCAACGCCCAGAGCGCGAACGAGCTCAGCTCGATCTACCGGTCGCTGGGCGAGAAGCTGGGCACGGTCACCCGCAAGCGTGAGGTGACGGCGGACTTTGCCATCGGCGCGCTGGCGTTGCTGCTGGTGGCCGGGTTGGGGTCGGCGCGGTGGTCGGAGCGGCTACCGTGATCTCCGACGCGCATGAGCAGCCCCGACTGGCACACCGACGCCTTCCCTGAACTGCGGTCCGGGCCGCCATGGGTGATGCAGGAGATGGTCGCCACCCAGCCGTCGATGGCCGAGGAGCTGCTGAGCAGCCCGCCGGCGGGCACCGCTCAGGCCGCCGAGGCGATTGCGTCCGCACTCACCGATAACCGTCCCGTCGTCGTCTGTGGATGCGGGACCTCCGAGCACGCCGCGGAGGGAATCGCGGTGCTTCTCTCCGCCGCCGTTGGACCCGAGCAATCGGCCCTCGTGCGGGCTCGGCCCGCGCTGAGTGCCGCGCTCGACGCGTTGCCCGGGGTGTGTCTGGCGATCTCCCACGACGGCGGGACGCGCGCCACCACCCTGGCCCTGCTCGCGGCGCGCGCAGCCGGCGCACACACGATCGCGATCACCCAGCGGCCGAACGCCGGCATCGCCCAGGCCGCCGAGCACGTGCTTGTCACCCCGCGCCACGACGACTCGTGGTGCCACACGGTGGCCTACACCTCAGCGCTCGTGGCCGGCGCCGGGCTCGCCGCCCGCATCGGGCCGCTCGCCGCGAGCCCGGCCGCGGCCCGCGAGCTGCTCGAGCGCGCCACGAGCCTCGCCGGCGCCACGCCGATCGCCGGACACCTCGCCGACCGCCGCGTCGTGCTCTGCGCCGGAGCGCACGCCGACCAGGTGACCGCGCGCGAGCTTGCCCTCAAGCTCGCCGAGGGCGCCCGCCTGCCCACGCTCGCGCTCGAGCTCGAGACGGTCCTGCACGGACAGCTCGCCGCCCACGACCCCGCCGACGCGCTCATCCTTGTGGCGATCACCGACCACCCGAAACGCGAGCGCATCGCCCGGCGCGCCGCTCATCTCGCCCGCGCCGCCGCCGTCATCGGCCTGCCCGTCGCCGGGCTGCTCTCCGACGCCTACGACCAGGCGCTGGCCGCCGACCTGACGCCCGCCGGACGGCTTGTCAGCGAGCTTGCCGACCCGACGGACGTCGACCCTCGATTGGCCGGGTTGCTGGCTGGTGCCGGAGCGCTGCAGCGTCTCACCCTCGAGCTTGCGCACGTCCGCCATACCAACCCCGACCTCATTCGCCGCGAGGAGGCGCCGTATCGCGACGCCGCACACGAAGCTGAGAGCTCTCCGGACTGGTGAGGACCTGCATGCGCACTGACCTCTGCCGGGCGACGCTGAGATCCGTCGGGCCGGCTCGCAGGCTGCGAGCCGGGATGATGCTGGCGCTGCTGCTCTCGGTCGTCGCCGTGGCCGGGTGCGGCGGGTCGACCACGACGGTGACCCGGACCGTTGATACGTCGTCCTCCGCCCCCTCCGCCCAGGCCACGTCCCTGCCGCGTGAGTTCGTGGGCACGACGAGCCAGGGCCTGCCGGTCTCCTTCACCGTGACGCCGACGTCGGTCGAGTCGATCCAATTTGCGTGGCGCGCCGTCTGCTCGGACAAGCAGACGCACTCGAACACCATCATCCTCGGCAGCGCGCCGCTGACCGAGGGGAGCTTCGCGGTGTCCGGGAGGCTCAACACGGGTGCGGCGTCCGCGGTGTCAGGGCACGTCAGCGGCCGCACTGCCACTGGCCAGCTGTCGCGGAGCGGGCCGAGCGCGTTCGGCGTCGACTGTGCCGCCGCACACGTGAGATGGCGTGCGCAGGCGATCGGTTAGCCCCGGATCAGAACCCGACGGGCACGGTCGGTGAGCTAACCGTCGCGGACGACGGCCTGGCCGTCAGCTGCCGGGAGCGGTGCCCCGGTCGTCCGATCGCGGCCTGCGGTCTTGGCTGCGTAGAGCGCCGCGTCGGCGGCGCGCAGCAATCCGTCTGCGTCGGTCGCGTGCATCGGGTAGGTGGCGACACCTGCCGAGAGCGTCAATGCAGGCCCGCGGTATTCCTCGGCCGAGAGGCTGCGACGGCACCGCTCGGCGATCGTCAGACTCGTGACGGCGTCGGTGTTCGGCAGGATGATCGCGAACTCTTCCCCGCCGATCCGAGCGACGAGCTCGCCCTCGCGAACCGACCGCATCAGGGCGTCAGCCACGGCAATCAGTGCGGCATCGCCGGCGGCGTGGCCGTCGCGGTCGTTGATCAGCTTGAACTCATCGACGTCGACTTCCACGAGGCTGAGCGGCGTCGTGGCCAGGCGTGCCCGGTGGAAGTGCTCGTCCAGCCGCTGGTTGAAGGCGCGACGGTTGAGCAGTCCCGTCAGGTCGTCGGTGTCGGCCCGGGTGCGGAGAAGCTCCTGCTGGCGGGCGGAGTCAAGCGCCAGCGCGACGATGATGCCGAAGCGCTCGATGATCAGCGCCTCATACTCGGAGAAGCCCACGTCCTCGCCGTAGCGGTAGACGTTGAGCATTGCGATCGTCCGCTCGGCGACCGTGAGCGGAACACACATCATGGCCTCGGGGTCGTCGGGCGTGCCGGCGATCGTGATCGCGTCCGGATCGTGTTCGGTGCGCGGGACGTTGCGGGCACGACCTGCGCGGAGTGTCGCCCCGGTGATGCCCTCCGTGAGCGGGAAGCTGTCCGCCATCACCTCTGCGGCGTAGCTGCCGTGCGCGAACATCGGCACGAACGTCCCCGCCGAGCGATCGATCTCGTACAGGGTGAAATCGTGGTACGGCACCAGTGCGGCAAGGCGCTCGGCGACGCGGCCCAGCGTCTGCTGGAGCGAGTCCGCCGTCAGCACCGCGGCCGCGGCGTCCATCAATGCGTCCAAGGTCGACGCCCACTGCTCGGCTGTCACGTCATATGCACTCATCAGGCCAATATGGTTATCGGCATGCGCCGCGGGATGCGGCAGCAGCATACGGCCGGAATCCATTGTGTAGCGCTTTCTCAGGCCGCAACGGGCAGGGCGGCGAGGACGTCGCGGAGGTCGGCGGCGAGGTCGTCCGGATCCTCGACCCCACAGCTCAGCCGCACGAGATCGGGTGGTACGGCGGCGCTCGATCCCTCGACCGATTGGTGGGTCATCAGCTTTGGCACCTCGATCAGCGATTCGACCCCGCCGAGCGATTCCGCCAGCGTGAACAGCCGCGTCGTGCCGGCGATCTCCGCCGCCCGCGGGTGGCGGAAGCTGACCATGCCGCTGAAGCCGGGCCAGCGCACGTCCTCGACGGTCGGGTCGGTCCGCAGCAACTCCACGACGGCTTGTGCGCTGCTCGCGTGGGCCTTCATCCGCAGATGCAGCGTGCGCAGGCCGCGGTGGACGAGGAAGCAGTCGAACGGCCCGGGCACCGCTCCGACCGAGTTCTGCACGAAGCGCAGCCGCTCATACCAGGCCGGGTCGCTCGCGATGACCACCCCGCCGACCACGTCGGAGTGTCCGCCGAGGTACTTCGTCGTCGAGTGCACGACGAAGTCGGCCCCGTGCTCGAGCGGGCGCTGGTTGACCGGCGTCGCGAATGTGTTGTCGACTGCGACGAGCGCATTGCCGCGGCGAGCGATCACCGCGTCGATGTCGATGACATCGAGGCGCGGGTTGGTCGGGGTCTCTACCCAGATCAGCCGCGTGTCCTCGCGGACGACCCGCTCGAGCGCCTCGGGGTCGGTCTGATCGACGAGGTCGTACGTCAGGCCCCAGCGAGCCATCACCTTGTCGACGAGCCGATAGGTCCCGCCGTACAGGTCGGCCGGGAGCACGACGTGCGAGCCTGCCTCGCAGACCACCGTGATCAGCGCGTGTTCGGCCGCGAGCCCGGAGGAGTACGTCACCGCGCTTCCGCCCTCGAGCTCGCCGAGCGCCCGCTCCAGCGCGGTCCGCGTCGGGTTGGCCGAGCGCGCGTAGTCGTACTCCCCGACGAAATCCCCGGGGGACGGCTGCGCGAACGTCGAGGTCTGATGGATCGCGGGAATCACCGAGCCGAAGGTTGGATCCGGGCTCAGCCCCGCGTGCACCGCGCGGGTGGCGAACGCATCGCGATGGTCACTCACGAGACGAGGGCCTCCAGGAGATCGGTGCGGGTGACGAGGCCGTCGGGATGACCGTCGCGCATGACCGTCAGCGCCTGCTGATCGCCGACCAGCAGCTCGACCGCCTCGCGCACCGGATCCTCGACCGAGACGGCCGGGAACGGCGGCTCCATCACCTGGGCGATTTCCGCCTCCAACAGCGAGGAGTCCTGGGCGGCGTGCTTGAGCAGTCCGCGCTCGCCGACCGCGCCGACCACCGCCGAGGGATCATGCGCGCTCACCACCGGAAGCTGCGAGACGCGGTGCTCGTGCAGCAACGCCACGGCGTCCCGCACCCGGTAGTTCGTGCGGACGCTCACGAGCGTCGGGACCTCTCCGGCCTCGCGCTTGCGCGCGAGCACGTCGCCGACCCGGAGCTCGGTGTCGCGCTCCAGGAAGCCGTACTGGCGCATCCACGTGTCGGAGTAGATCTTCGACAGGTACGAGCGGCCGCCGTCGGGCAGGATCACCACCATCATCGCCGTGGGGTCGTCGATCTCCGCTGCGGCGGTCAGCGCGGCGTGCACCGCCAGTCCGCCCGAGCCGCCGGCCAGGATGCCCTCCAGGTCGGCCAGGCGCCGCGTGGTCAGGAACGCGTCGCGATCGGAGACCGTGACCCACCGGTCGATCACGCTCGGATCGAACGTCTCCGGCCAGAAGTCCTCGCCGACCCCCTCGACGAGATAGGGGCGCACGGCTGCGGGGCCGCCGCTGTAGATCGAGCCCTCGGGGTCGGCGCCGATGACGACGAGATCAGGGCGGCGCTCGCGCAGGTAGCGAACCGTTCCCGTGACCGTGCCGCCCGTTCCCACTCCGGCGACGAGGTGGGTGATCCGTCCCTCCGTCTGCTCCCAGAGCTCGGGCCCGGTCGATTCATAGTGCGCCTGCGGGTTGGCCTGGTTGAAGTACTGGTTGGGTTGAAACGCGTCGGGGATCTCCGCGGTCAGCCGGTCGGCGACCCGGTAATAGGACTGTGGCGAGTCCGGCGGCACATCGGTCGGCGCAACGACGACCTCGGCTCCGTAGGCGCGCAGGAGGTCGATCTTCTCCGCCGACATCTTGTCCGGCATCACCGCGATCACGCGGTAGCCCTTCAACCGCGCCGCGATCGCAAGTCCCGTCCCGGTGTTGCCCGACGTCGGCTCCACGATCGTGCCTCCGGGGCGTAGCCGCCCGTCCCGCTCGGCGGCCTCGATGAGCGCGACGGCGACGCGGTCCTTGATCGAGCCGCCCGGGTTGAACGTCTCGAGCTTGGCGACGAGCTGCGGGCGCAGGCCGGCCCCGATCCGGGACAGCCTGACGAGCGGCGTGTCGCCGATCGTGTCGAGGATCGAGTCCTTCACGGCGGAGGTGGTGGCTGCGTGGCTCATGGCAATAGTGTGATGATCGTTCGATACGGCGTCAATTCGCCGGAGATTCTGTAAGTATGTGGTCGGTAGCCGAAGATTCTTCGGTTCAGTGCCGGACAGGCCCGCTCGTGACGAATCATCAACAGCCAGCCGTGGACGACATCGATCGCGCGATCCTGGAACTGCTCGCCGCGGACGCGCGGATCACCAACCAGCAGCTCGCGGCGCGCGTCGGCGTGGCGCCGTCGACGGCCCTGACCCGGCTCCGCGGGCTGCGCGAGCGCGGTGTGATTCGCGGCTTTCACGCCGAACTCGACCTCGCCGCGCTCGGCCGGCCGCTCCAGGCCCTGATCGCCGTGCGCCTCGCCGTCCACGCGCGCGAGCAGATCGATGCGTTCACCTCGGCGGTCCGCCAGCTGCCGGGCGTCCTCATGGTCTTCCACCTCGCCGGCGCCACCGACTACCTCGTCTGGGTCGCCGCACGGGATGCCCAGGACCTGCGTGAGTTCGTCGTCGACCATCTCGCCACCCATTCCGCCGTCGCTCACGCCGAGACATCGCTGATCTACGAGCACAGCCGCGGCCCGGGGCTGTGGGGCCTCGCCGACCCGGCATGAGAACGGCATCACGCATCGCCGGTCTGGGGACGACGGTCTTCACCGAGATGACCGCCCTGGCGACGCGCACGGGCGCGATCAACCTCGGCCAGGGCTTCCCGGACACCGACGGGCCCGAGTTGGTGATCGAGGCTGCCGTCGGAGCTCTGCGCGGCGGCGAGAACCAGTACGCGCCGCTTCCCGGCGTGCCGGCGCTGCGCGAGGCCATCCTCGCTCACCAGCGCGACTTCTACGGGCTGGAGCCCGAGGACGTACTCGTGACCTTCGGCGCCACCGAGGCGATCGCGGCAGCGCTTCTCGGTCTGTGCGAGGCGGGTGACGACGTCGTCGTGCTCGAGCCCTACTACGACTCGTACGCGGCCTGCATCAGCTTCGCCGGGGCCCGGCGGCGGCCGGTCACCCTGCGCCCGCCGGAGTTCGCCCTCGACGGCGAGACACTCCGCGCTGCGATCGGCCCGCGCGCTCGCGTGGTGCTGCTCAACTCACCGCACAACCCGACGGGGCGCGTGCTCTCCCGCGATGAGCTCTCCGTCATCGCCCAGGCGTGCGTCGAGCATGACCTCGTCTGCATCAGCGACGAGGTCTACGAGCATCTCGTCTACGAGGGTGAGCACATCCCGCCCGCCACGCTGCCCGGGATGGCGGAGCGGACGCTGACCGTCTCGAGTGTCGGCAAGTCGTTCTCGCTCACCGGCTGGAAGATCGGCTGGTGCTCGGGCCCCGCCGAGCTCGTCGCGGCGACGCGCACGGTCAAGCAGTACCTGAGCTTTGCCGGCGGCACCCCGCTGCAGCACGCGGCCGCTGTGGCGCTCGGCGGGGCGCGCAGCTACCTCCCGGCGCTGCGGGACGCGCTGCGCGCCAAGCGCGACCAGCTCTGCGCCGGTCTCACCGCCGCCGGTCTCCGGCCGCTGCCCGCCGCTGGCACGTACTTCGTCAACGCCGATGTCGGCGGCGACGCGGTCAGCTTCTGCAGAGTCCTGCCTGAGCGCTGCGGCATCGTCGCGATTCCGACCGGGGTGTTCTACGACGACAAGGCCGCGGCACCCACGTTGGTGCGCTTCGCCTTCTGCAAGCGCGAGGCGACGATCGCCGAAGCGGCCGAGCGTTTGGCGACCAGCGGACCGCGCCAGTAGCGGCCTCACACCGAGAGACTGGGCCGCGCTCGTGGCCGGGATCCGCCGCTGACGCGTCGCCCCCGCTAGCCCTCGCGGTAGACGACGCCGAAACCGCCCCGCGGATAGTGCCAGCGGAGCGATCCGGGAGCTGCAATAGCCAGGCAGGTTCCACACTCGAGGCACGCGGCATGTTGCACGACGATCGAGCCGTCCGGTGCCGTCGAGAACACATGAGCGGGACACGCGCGCACGAGGAGCTCGGCCATGCCCGTCGCCCGTGCCACCGCCTGGTCGACCTCGATGTGCGACTCCTGCTCGTCGAGTGCGTAGCGGTTGCGGGCCAAGCGGTCAGGCACGGTGCCGAGCTCGGGCATCACAGGGACCTCATCGCCGCCACGGCATCATGCGCGAGCTCGCGCATCTTCACCGGCGAGCGCCGGACCGCGCGCAGCCCGGTGGCGGGGAGGTGTCGGCGTGGCGTGGTGTCGAGGTCGTAGATGCCGTGGAGGACATCTGCGGCCAGCTGTCCGTAGGCCCCGTACATTCGCGGGTTCTCAAGGAAGGCGGGCGCCTTGGCAAACGTCTTCAGGTCGAGGCCGACGAACGATCGATCGAGCTCGGCCGCATATCCCGACAGGTCATGGCATGCCGTGCCCCCGGCACCGAGTGCGGCATGGATCGTGTTCGAGGCCGCGATGCCCGAACCGGCCGCGAGGTCCATCCCCCGGAGCGTGAAGCCGGTGTTGAGCGTCAGACCGGCAGCGTCACCGACGACGACCAGGCCCGGGCGGGTGAGGTCGTGCACCATCGCCTGGCCGCCTTCGGCGACGAGGTGGCATCCGTATTCGAGCAACTCGCCGCCCGTGAGGTATGAGGCGATCGCGGGATGTGACAGGAACTGATCGTGGACCTCGGAGGACGAGAGCCCCGATCGGGAGAGCTCGTCGAGTCGCACGACGACGCCGGCCGAGACCGACTCGCGGTTCGTGTACAGGAACCCGCCGCCGCCAAGCCCCTGGGTGCAGTCACCGACGATCGCGTGTGCGACCCCCTCGTCGCCCGACACGTTGAAGCGTCCCTCGATCACCCCGCTCGGCATCCCGATCACCGACTTGATGCCGAGCGCGAGGTGCGCCAGCGGCTCCTTCGCCCGAATGCCGGCATTCCGGCAGAGGAACGAGTTGACCCCGTCCGCGGCCACGACGACGTGGGCGCGCAGCTCATCCTCACCCGCGCGAATCCCGACGATGCGGTCGCCCTCGGTGAGCAGCGCGTCGACGAGTACGCCGGACATGACCGTGGCGCCCGCCGCCTCGCACTGCTCGCCGAGCCAGGCGTCGAGCCGCGCGCGGAGAACCGTGACGGCGTTGACGGGGTTGGCGAGCCGCTCGTCCCCGTAGTCGACGGTCACGCGCGACTCGGCGTTGAGGAAGGTCAGGCAGTTGCGGGTGATGACGCGCTCGACCGGCGCCTCGCGGACGAAGTCCGGCCAGACGCGCTCCATCACGCGGCAGTAGAGGACCCCGCCCGACAGGTTCTTGGCGCCCGGTTGCGCGCCCCGCTCGACGACCAGCACCTCGTGTCCCGCTCGGGCCAGCTCGTAGGCGGTGACGCAACCGGCGATCCCGGCGCCGACCACGATGACGTCAAAATCGACGGGAGACGCGCTCGACGGTGTTGACATGTCTGTGCCGGCCAGGAGGACCGGGGATGAAGCGCACGCTTCACCCCCGCGGACCATTCCGTCAGGCCAGCACGCCCTCCTTGATCTGTTCCGCGATGTCGTCGGCCGCCAGCCAGCCGGAGGTCAGGGAGAACCCGTTGGCCGATCCCGGGATCGGCAGGCTGTAACTCTCGCCCCACAGCCCGCCGGCGTCACACCCGACGACGTACAGGCCGGGGATCGGCTTGTCGTCCTTGTCGATGGCGCGCCAGTGGTCGTCGACCCTCATGGCACCCATGCTGATCATGATTCCCGTCTCCATGTTGACCGCATAGAACGGGCCTTCCTGCACCGGGATCAGGTACCGCGCCAGCTTGTGGTACTTGCCGTCCTCGCCGTCGTGGCAGAAGCCGTTGTACTCGTCGACCTCGGCTTTCAGGACCGCCGGATCGACGCCGATCTTCCCGGCCAGCTCCTCGATGGTCGCCGCGCCGAAGACGTTGGTCCGATTCTCGTCCGCCGCGTCGGCCTCGATCTCGGCCGGCAGCCCGGGGAGCTTGGCGTAGTTGTTGATGTAGATGCCGAGGCCGACCTCGTTGCCCTCCTGCGCCAGCTTGCGGATCTGCTCCTGGCCGATGATCGCCCAGTACATCGCGTCGGGAAGGCCGGCCACGATGTCGCCCGCGTGGCCGAAGTTGAGGCCGACCTGCTCGTCGGTGAACCGCTTGCCGTACTTGTCGACCCACAGGTAGGGCTGGAAGGCAGCACAGTTCGTCTCGCTGACGATCGCCTTATCACGCATGAACGGGAACAGGAGCAGCGTGCCGATGTTCCGGTTCGTGACCGCGCCGACCTCGAGGAGCATGTTGATCCCGTCGCCGGTGTTGCCCGGCCCGCCGACGTTGATCATCCGCGCGCCGATGTCGTACTTCGTGTACTTGTCGAGCATCTCTGGGCTCGCGGCGTAGCCGCCGGTGCCGACGACGACGGCCTTCGCACCCAGCCTCACCTCCTGCCCGTCGGCGTCTGTCGCGACGACGCCGGCGACCCTGCCGTCCTCCATGAGGATGCGTTTCGCGGCCGTCCCGAGGAAGATGTCCACGCCTCGGCGGCGGGCCTCGGCTTCCTGGAGCTCGATGACGTGAGCGATCTCGCCCTCCGGCAGGTGCCACGTCCGCAGCTCGCCCGGCTGGTCCGGGGCGGTGATCTGCACGTCGTTGTAGACGACGCCGAGCTCCTCACGGAGCTTGACGATGCTCGTCGCGGCGTTCTCGACGAAGCGCGAGACGATTGCCGGGTCGGCGCGCCAATGCGAGTAGTCCAGGTACCGCTCGTACGCCTCGACCTTCCCGACGTGGATGCCCCGCTTCTCCTGCTCGTCGGACTCGAACGCGGCGTGGCCCTCGGCGAACGCCGAGCTGCCGCCGGTCTGCTTCTCCTTCTCGAGCAGGGCGCAGGTCAGGCCGTCCTTCGCGGCCTGCAGGGCGGCCGATAGCCCGGAGATGCCGCCACCGATGACGATAACGGCGTATTCAGCATCGAATCTTTCATCAGCCATGGTGTTCTCCTACGTGACTTCGTTGCTTTGTGAGGCGGCCAGCGCTGCCTGCAGCGCGGGGATGACCTCATAGAGATCGCCGACGATCCCGTAGTTCGCGCGGCCGAAGATGTGCGCGTCGGGATCGGAGTTGATGGCCACGACGACTCGTGCGTCGCGCACCCCGTCGAGATGCTGAGGCGCCCCGGAGATGCCGATTGCCATGTACAGCCGGGGGGAGATGTGCTGCCCGGATCGGCCGATGTAGCGCTCCTTCGCCACCCAGCCGAAGTCGTCGGCGATCGGCATCGAGCATGCGATCTCTGCCCCGAGTGCCGCGGCCAGGTCCTCCGCGAGCGTCAGATCCGCCTGTGCCTTCAGGCCCCGGCCGACGGCGACGACGCGTTCGGCCCCGTTCACGCCGGCGTCCGCGCCGCGCACCGGCTCGCTCTTCTCGAGCCGGATGTCCGCCGGCGCTCCCGCGTCGATCCGCTCGATCGGCCCGAGGGCGGTGCCCGCGGGCGTCGGAACATCCTCGCCCGCGAACAGCCCCGCCACTGGCGCCGCCGACGCGAGCGTCTCGACCACCCCGCCGTTGAGGTCGGTTCTGTCGACGACGACCGTGTCGCCGTCGAGCGAGAGGCGCAGGACGCCCGGGATCACGACGGCACGAAGCGCTGCGGCCGCAGCTCCCAGCAGCGCACGACTCGTCGGCGTCGGCGCCGCCAGCATGACCCGCGGATGCGCTGCCGAAAGCGTCGCCAGCAGCGCGGGCGCGTACGCCTCAGCTGGGATGTCGGCGGCCTGCTCGATCCATGCCACGGCGTCAGGCCCGGATGCGGCTGCAGCGTTCGCCAGGGACTGCGGACCGACCGCCACGACCGTCACGCCGGCGCCCATCTCCCGTAGGGCGGACACCATCCCGCGCAGTCGGCGCGCGTCGGTTGCGAGTACCCACCCCCCAGCGGTCATCTTGGTGCCCTCGGGTGTGCACGTGCATTCCTCATCTCAGAGCACGCCGTCCTCCCGCAATGCGGCGACGAGCTGCCCGGCCGCCGAGGCCGGAGTACCGTCGAAGATGCGCGCCGAGCCGGCCTCGGGCAGCCGGCTGCCGCGGAGCTCCAGTCGATCGATCGGCTTTGCTGCCAAGTCGGCGAGGGATACGGAGGTGATCGGACGCTTGCGTGCGGCGAGGACCTCCTTCATTCCCGGAGCCTGCTTCTCCGCGGACGCGGCCGCCACGGCGAGCACGGCCGGCAGACCCAGACTCAGCGTTTGCTCGCGGTCGTCGGCCCGGCGAATGGCCACGAGTCGTCCGCCGGTGATCGTCGCGGTCGACACGTCCATCAGCGCCGGCCAGCCGAGGAGACCCGCGAGCGCGGCCGGCACGCCGGGGTACGCCTCGGCGTCGCCGATCACCACCAGGTCGACCTCGCCGATCCTGCGGATCGCAGCGGCGAGCAGATCGGCCGTCGCCGCGTTGTCGGCCAGGCTCGGCGCCTCGGGGACGGCGACGACCGCCTCGGCCCCGCGGGCCAGGGCCCAGCTCGCGTCACCGTCACCGATGGTGAGACCGAGCACGCCGCAGCCTGCCGCCTCCGCGAGGGTGCGCGCAACGACAACCGCCGCCGGGTCATCCTCGCCGGCGGCATTCTTCGCCCCACGCCAATCGACCGATCCGTCGCTCCGGACGGCGGCGTCCTCCGGATCCCGCGCCCACTTGTAGACGACGACGATCTTCACATACTGAACGTCTCACCTGGACGGCCTGCCGGCATGCGTAAAACTCCGCACGCTGGCCGTGGAACGGCACTGATCGGCCGAGCGCCGGGCCGGAAACCGTCATCACGCGGACACCTTGTAACGAGCGCCACTAAGCTAAGGAGTACGGTCGATGTATTGAGATGCCCTCGGTGTTGGTCCCTTGGATCACGACCTCGCCAGGGACGGTCTTGGGTGCTGTCAGGGCCAGCAGGGGCTGCCTGGTGCAGCGCGATTAATCACTCACGCCCCTCCGCACCGCTCGAGGGCTCTGAAGTGGGCAGTGGTGCGCCTCACATGAAGGTCAACCTCAGAGCGGAAGTCCCAAGTGTCTTCCACTAGAAAGACCGCCCTGATCGCCGGCGTGTTGTTCCTCATCACCTTTGTCGTCTCGATCGCCGCGCTCATTCTCTACGCCCCGGTCCTGCACCCCGCCACATACATAGTCGATGCCGGTGCCGACACGCGCGTGCGTTTGGGAGCTGTCTGCGAGCTCATCCTCATCACCGCCAATATCGGCTCGGCCGTCGTGCTGTTCCCGATCCTCAAGCGGCAGAACGAGACCCTCGCTCTGGGATACGTCACGGCGCGTATCGCTGAGAGCGCGTTCATCGCCATCGGCATCGTCAGTCTTCTTGCCGTCGTTTCGTTGGGGCACCACCCTGCGGGCTCGGACGCGGGCTCCCTCGTCGCGGCCGGCAAGGCGCTCGTCGCCGTCCGCAATTGGACGTTCGTCCTCGGGCCGGGCTTCGTCGTTGGCGTCGGGAACGGACTGATCCTGGGCTATCTGATGTACCAGTCCCGCCTCGTTCCGCGCGGCATGGCCATGTTGGGGCTCATCGGCGGCCCTCTGATCTGTCTGTCGGGCATCGCCGTCGTGATGGATGTCATCGGACGTGGGTCCCCGGCACAGGCCATCGCGACCGTTCCGGAATTCCTCTGGGAGTTGTCGCTCGGCGTCTATCTCACCGTCAAGGGGTTCAGGCCATCCGCACTCCTTGACGGGATCGATGCGTCCGGAGCGGAAGACGGCTACCAGGCCCCGCTCGGCGCGCCCCGGGGACCCGCGATCGCCGCCGGCTAGTCAGAGCAGGAACGGGATGGCATCTTCGTCCGCGCCTGACCGTCGGCTTGGCGCCAAACGCGGAGACGAGCCAACCCACCCAGAACACCGCCCACACGATCAGGATCGCCGCGTCCACCACGACACGTCACGGCGACGAGCAGATTCCCCTCTACTACCCAGGAGGCTGACGAATGTCGAGGCTGTTTGGGGCGAAAGCGCCCGACGAGCAAGACGACCAGCGCCAGTTGCCGCTGCTGTCGGATCTGGCACCGCAGGTCGAGGCTGTGGCAGAGCGGCTGGCCGCGCTTCCGCTGCCGCGGCTGGCGGCTGAGGTCATGACGAAGGCGTTCACGGCGGAGTATGAGCCGGGGGGCGGGTCTCACGGAACTCGCAGCGATCGTCGACGCCTTCCTACCTGCGCACGGCGAGTTCAGCGGACCGATCTACAAACAGCCGTCGCCGTCAGCGGCCGAGTACAGCATTCGCGACTACGTGACCGAGGCGGCGCAGCTTCTGGAGCACGCAGGCCTTCTCGTCCCCAAGCACTACGAATCAAATGGCAACTGGGACCCACCTCGGCTGGGGGACGACGCGACGAGGGCGGACGGCGCTGGCAGATGGGTCGGTCGAGAGCCGCGCCGAGGCGTCGGCGCCGCCGGCATAGCCATGTGCCGGACGGCCCCGCCGTAGTGTTCGCGGCTGGTCAATTGCGCCGATCGGAGGCTTTCAGGTGGATACGCCAATCAAGGTCCGTGAAGAACTGCCCCGCGCCGTACGATTTGATCCGAGAGCGATCAAGGCGGCCGTCGGGGACATCGAGGGATTCAACGCGAAGCTCGCGCTGGTGATCACTCGCAGCGTCGGCACGATGGCCTGTGCCTATGTGTTCGCGGCGATCGCGCTCATCAGTCTGCCTGCCGCGATCAGCTCTGGGCAGGTCATCATCATCGTCGCCTGGATCGCGCAGACGTTCCTGCAATTGGTGCTGCTGTCGATCATCATGGTCGGACAGTCGGTTCAGGCCGCCGCTTCCGACGCGCGGGCCGCGAAGGAATTCGCCGACACCGAGACGATCCTCGACCGTCTTGACGTCAACACCGCCGGCGGGATCAAGGATGTGCTCGATGCGATCCACGCGCTCGGTCCCCCGACCGCCTCTCCCCAGGGCTAGCGTGACTCGGGGTTCTGCATGCCGACCGAGCGCGGCTTCACGCCGCCCTTGCCTATGCTTGCCGGGCGGTGATCAACGGTGTCCACGCGATCATCTTCGGTGAGAACGCCACTGCGGTTCGCGAATTCCTCCGCGACACGCTGGTGCTGCCGGCCGTCGACGGCGGCGACGGCTGGTTGATCTTCGCGCTGCCGCCTGCCGAGCTGGCCGCGCACCCGACGGACAGCCCTCCGCATCACGAGCTGTATCTAGGCGGTGGCGAGCTCGCGCTCTACGAGCCACGGCATGCGCGCCCGCCGACGCGGCCAAGCTCATGAGCTGACGATCGACTGGGCGAGCTCGCGCCCACCCGCATGGGCGTGGGCACCTCGCCAATCACGTACTTTTTTCGCTCGAGCGTGTCCGCACCTGAGCCCCAGCCCATACTCATTCGTTCCGTGAGCTCGTCGGTCCGCGTCACCGCGCTCCGGCGACGGCCGGGGATCTGCCGTTCCACATCCGTGCCCACCGGTTCGATCTCTGCTTCGAGCTCGCCCGGCGGCTGACGGAGCGGTTGCGGGGCCAAGCCGAGGTCGTCGACGAGGTCCACGGCTTTCGCTCGTTTGACGAACGCGACGTGCGCGGCCTGTTCTTCGCCCCGGCAGCCGAGCAGCTCGAAGCCCTTGTTCCCGCCGACACCGCCGCTCCCGCCGACGCCACGCCACCCGCCGGAAACGGTGAGGGGGACGGGACGCTCGGCATCGGCGGCCTACGCGCCGAGTGACAGCTGCCCGACGATGTGCTCGGCGATGGCCAGCGAGGACGTCGCCCCGGGCGAGGGCGCGTTGCGGATCGCCGTGATCGGGCCGAGGTGGGAGATCCGGAAATCGTCGACCATCGATCCATCGGCATCGACGGCCTGTGCGCGGACCCCAGCCGGCGCGGGCATCACGTCCGAGGCGGTCAGCGCGGGGATGAACGACCGCGCCTGCGCGACATAGAGGCGGCGGACGAGCGATCCCGCGGCCTCACGCGCGCCGGTCCGCCAGTGCTGGGCGACGAGGCGGTGAAAGCCCGGGAAGCCGAGCGTCTCCCAGGCGTCGTGCGCGGAGACGTCCCGCCAGCGGTAGCCCTCCCGGGCGAGCGCGAGCACCGCGTTCGGCCCGATGTCGACGCCGCCGTGCACGCGCCGCGTGAAGTGCACACCGAGGAACGGATAGCGGGGATCAGGGACGGGATAGACGAGGCCACGGACGAGTCCCTCCCGACCGGGCGCGAGGCGCAGGTACTCCCCCCGGAAGGGGATGATCAACGGCTCGCGTGCATCACCGGCGCCGCGCGCGAGCCGATCGGCCTGGAGGCCGGCGCAGACGATCACCCGGTCGAAGCGCTCGCGGGAGACGGAGGTGTCGATGCGGGCCGCTCCGTTGTCGATCCTCACCCGGAGGACCTCGGTTCCCAACCGCACCTCGCCTCCGGCCTCCACGACATCACGGGCCAGTTGCGCCGAGACGGCGCGGAAGTCGGTGATCGCGGTGGTGGGGGAGAGCAGCCCGGCGAGTCCGGTCACGTTCGGTTCGACCTCGCGCAGTTCCGAGGCCGCGAGCCGGCGCAGGCCCGGTACACCGTTCGTCTCTGCCCGCCGGTGGATCTCGGCCAGGGTCCGCACCTCCTCTTCGGTCCGCGCGACGATCAGCTTTCCGCATTCGTCATAGGGCAGCGCGTGCTCGCTGCAGTAGTCGCGCAGGAGGCCGACCCCGCGGCGACAGAGCCGGGCCTTGAGCGAGCCGGGCGCGTAGTAGACGCCGGCGTGGACGACGCCGCTGTTGTGGCCGGTCTGGTGGGCGGCGACCGACGACTCCTTGTCGAGCACCGTCACCACTGCGCGCGGCTGCGCACGGGCGATCTGTCGGGCGACCGCGAGCCCGATGATCCCGGCCCCGATCACCCCAATTCGCTGCTCGGCCATTCCTGAGATTCGGCTCATCCTATTCTGTGCGGAGAGACGTCGTGGCGGACAAGCGCTTTCAGCGGTTGGGCGAGTTCATCGCACCGTTCCGGGTGCCGGCGGGCTCCGAGGTGCGCCTGGCGCGGGATTTCGATCCGGCGTTCAAGGCGGGAGTCGAGAAGAAGAAGCAGGGCGTCGCGCTGCTGCAGGAGGGCGTCGAGATGCTCTCGGAGTATCAGGCGCGGTTGGCTGCGCAGGACAGCTGGGGGGTGATCGTCGTCCTCCAGGCGATCGACGCGGCGGGCAAGGACGGCACGATCCGGCACGTGATGAGCGGCGTCAACCCGCAGGGGGTGGCGGTGCACAGCTTCAAGGTCCCATCCGCGGAGGAACTCGATCACGACTTCCTCTGGCGCTACGCGCAGCGGCTACCGGCGCGGGGAGAGATCGGGATCTTCAACCGCTCCCACTACGAGGAGGTGCTCGTCGTGCGGGTCCATCCGGAGAACCTCGACCGCCAGAAGCTCCCCAAGCGCTCGACGAAGGGCGACATCTGGCAGCGGCGCTACCGCGAGATCAACGACTGGGAGCGGTACCTGACCGACAATGGCTTCCGGGTCGTCAAGCTGTTTCTCAACCTCTCCCGGGAGGAGCAGCGCACCCGTTTCCTGCGGCGGCTCGACCTTCCCGATCACAACTGGAAGTTCTCCGCCGCCGACCTGCGCGAGCGGGACCGCTGGGATGACTACCAGTCGGCGTTCTCCGAGATGCTCTCGCACACGAGCACGGAGTGGGCGCCGTGGCACGTGATTCCCGCCGACCGCAAATGGTTCGCGCGGCTCGGGGCCGCCGCGGTTCTCGTCCACACCCTGATGGACATCGACCCGCGGTTCCCCGCGGTCAGCGCCGAGCAACGCTCCGCGCTCGTCGACGCACGGCGGCAACTCGAGGCTGAGGCGCCCACAGGCGCCGCGCCTGACCCGTTCGAGGCCGAGGCGAACGGGTGAGGCCGAACGCATGCCTGGTCAGGTCCTCAGTGCCTGGTCGAGGTCGGCCCAGAGATCCTCGACGGCCTCGAGCCCGACGCTGAGCCGGAGCAGCCCCGGGGGTACCCGGTCCGGTTCCCAGCGGGTGCGCGACTCGAGGGTCGAGGCGGTGCCGCCGAGACTCGTCGCGTTCTCGATGACGCGCAATGAGCGCTCGACCGCGGCGGCGCGCTCGCCGTCGGCGACGTCGAAGGAGAGCAGCGGGCCGAAGGCCGAGAGGTAGCGCCCGGCGACGGGGTCGTCGAGGCCGGGGTAACGGACGCACTGCACGGCGGGATGCGCGGCCAGGCGCCGCGCGATCTCGAGCGCGTTGGCCGACTGGCGAGGCACCCGAACCGCGAGGGTCTTCAGCCCGCGCATGAGCAGCCAGGCCGGATCGGGGGCGGCGACGATCCCCGACCGCGTGCGGAAGGTCGTCAGCCGGTCGGCGTCCTCGGGCCGTGCGCAGCTGACGACCCCGAGCAGCACGTCGTGGTGGCCCGAGAGGATCTTCGAGGCGCTGTGGATGACGAAGTCGGCCCCGTGCTCGAGCGGTCGGAGGAGTAACGGGCAGAGCACCGTGTTGTCGACGACCACCCGCGCCCCGGCGTCGTGCGCCGCGGCGATCGACCGGTCGAGGTCGGGAAAGGTGAGCATCGGATTCGCGCACGGCTCGAGCCACACGAGGTCGGCCTGCGGTGGCGGCCCGGTCTGATCGAAGGCGATCAGCTCGACGCCCCACCGGGACAACTCGCCGCCGATCAGCGCGACCGTCCCGTAGTAGCCGCCGTCGGCGACGGCGACCCGAGCGCCCGGCTCGAGGAGCGCGAGCAACAGCGCGGCCGTCGCGGCCGAGCCCGACGGGAACAGCAGCGCCGAGCCGCCTTCGAGCTCGCCGAGCAGCCGCTCGGCCTCGACGCCGACAGGGTGGGCTGCCCGCTGGTAGTAGAAGGCTCCTGGCGTGCCGTCGACGTACGCGTCGACCGTCGCCCGGTCGACGGCCGGGGTGCGGCGGCCGGCGAGGATCGTCTCCCTCTCCATCGCCGTCAGGTTAGTCGCGCGGTCGGGCGCTCCGGGTCGTCCGGCGGGGATACCTAACCCGCGACGACGGCCTCACGGCGCGCCCAGCCCTGCCGGAGCATCTCGAGCAGGAGCGCCGGCGGTTGCGCGCCGGTCGCCCCGACAGTGCGGTCGACGATGAACGTGGGGACCCCGCTGATCCCGAGCCCGACCGCGGCCTGCTCGTCGGCGCGCACCGCGTCGGCGAACCGATCGCCGCCCAGCATCGTGCGGATTTCCGCCTCAGGCACCCCGACCTCGGCGCCGGCGTCGAGCAGGGTGCCCGGATCGCTGATCAGGCGACCCTCGCTGAGGTAGGCCCGGAGCAGCCGCTCCTTCATCGCGCCCTGGCGGCTGTGCTCGGCGGCAAGATGCACGAGCCGATGTCCGTCGAAGGTGTTGCCGCTCCGCGCAAGGTCGAAGCGGAGCTCGAGTCCCTCCGCCGCCGCGGTCTCGGTCAGCCCGCGCTGCGCCTCACGCGCCTGCTCGGCCGGGATTCCGTACTTCCGGGCGAGGTGACCGGCCAATTCGCCCTCGCGCTCGGGCGGCGCACTCGGGTCGAGCTCGAAGCTCCGCCACACGATGGTGAGCGCATCGGCGTGCTCGAAGTGGCCCAGCGCCGCCTCGAGCCGGCGCTTGCCGATGTAGCACCAGGGGCAGGCGATGTCCGACCAGATCTCGAGCTCCATCGGCCGACTACCTTAGTGCAGCCTCTCGTCGAGCACCTGGCGAGCGGCGGGGGTTGCCCCCGACGGTCGCGCGAGCGTAGGCTCGTGACCGACGCTGGCCGTGGGGGCCGGCGCGCGGGTAGATCGAGGCGGGGGAGGCGGGATGAGCGACCTGATCGGCGGGCTGATGCTCGTCAACGGCACCCACAACAACACGATCTCAGGCGACACGTTCAATGGCACGAGCGCGGCCGCCGGGTACAGCATCGGGGACGGTGGGAACGGTTTCTACTTCAACCCGTGCACGAGCCAGAGCTCGCCATTCAGCCCGGTCGAAGCTCCGATGGGTCCGGGCAACACCTTCTCGAACATCTGTTACGGGACCACGGACTCGACTGGGCTGCCGGCGTCGACGTGCAAGTCGTAGTGCCGTGAGAAGACTCGGCCGGGGACCGCGATGGGCGGCGCTCTTCGCCGCCCTCGTCGCCACCGGCTGTGGTGGGTCCGGTGCGACGGCGGGCCAGCCGACGGCGGCCGGGCCCGCGGCCCGGTTCAGCAGCGCTCATCCGTGTCGGGACGTCCCCGGATTCACCTGCGAGACCCTCACCGTCCCGCTCGACCACGGCGGCGAGACGACCGGGACGCTCCGGCTCGCTGCCGGGGTGCAGAACGCGAGCGCCGCGGCCCGGGGAGTGCTTCTTTTTCTCACCGGTGGGCCGGGCCAGTCGGGAGTGCCCTTCATCCCGCGGATCCGCCTGCACCTCGGGCGGTTGCTCGACGGCTACCGCCTGGTCATGTTCGACCAGCGCGGCACCGGGACCGGCGCCCTGCGCTGTCCGGCGCTGCAATCGGCGGCCGGTTCGTCTGACCTCGTCGTCGCCCCGCCGGGTGTCGTCGCCGCCTGTGCGCAGGCGCTTGGGCCGGACCGGCGCTACTTCAACACGGCTGAGACGGTAGGAGACATCGAGCGCCTGCGCAGCGCGCTCGGCGTCGCGCGCCTGACCGTCGACGGGGTCTCCTACGGCAGCTACGTCGCCGAGCGCTACGCCCTCGCTCATCCCCAGCACGTCGCGCGGCTGGTGCTCGATTCGATCGTCCCTCAGCAGGGTGTCGACCCGCTGTCCCTCGCCTCGATCGCCGCGACGGCACGCGTGCTCCGCTCGGCCTGCGCACAGGCCCGCTGCGGCGACGACCCAGCCCAGGACCTCGCGTCCGTGGTCCGGAGTCACCACGACGGTCCCGCGCTTCTCAATGCGATCGTGGCCGAGAGCATCGTCGCGCCCGCCTTCCCCCACGTCCTCGTGGCCCTGCGCGCCGGAGCCCGCGGGGACATGGGCCCGGTCAACGCCTTCCTCGCCGCGGTGCAGACCGGAGAGGAGGCGGCGGCGACGGCGCTCAGCCAGGGGCTGCACGACAGCACCTTGTGCGTCGAGCTCGCGCCGCCATGGGATCCGCAGGCCCCCTCCCGGCGGCGTGAGCAACAGCTCGTGGCAGCCGCGTCTCGGCTCCGCGTCGCAAGCGTCTTTCCCTACGACCGGGCGACCGCGGCCGGTAACGGCATCGGCCGGGGTTGCGCGCAGTGGCCCGCCACGACGCCGCCCGCCGTAGCCGACGGCAATCCCGGGCGCCGGCTCCCGGCCGTCCCCGTGCTCATCCTCGCTGGTGAGCACGACCTCTCGACGCCGCTTGCCTGGGCGCGTGAGGAAGCCCGAGACGCCCCTCGCGGGCGGCTCGTGATCGTGCCGGGCGCGGGCCATTCGGTGCAGACGAAAGCCGGCGGCGATCCGCTCGTGCGGCGGGCCCTCGCCGGCTTTCTCGACCGCTGAGCGCGGTCAGGCGAGCGCCTCGACGCGCGCGGGCACGTGCTTGTGCCACGGCGTGCCGGCGATGTCGTCGCGCCAGGCCGACGCGGTGAGCACGTTGGGCGCCACCCCCGCCACCTCGGTGCGGCCATCGGCGTCGGTGAAGTCGAGCCCGTAGCCGTTCGGCAGCGAGGCGTGACCGTCCATCATCAGCGCGCTGACCTCGACCCGAGCCTCGGCGCTTCCGCGCGAGGTGGTGATCCGTGCCCGGCCGCCGTCGGCGAGCCCAAACCGGGCCGCGTCCTCGGCGCTGACCCGCAGCGCGCCCTCGCGGTCGCGCTTGCGCCAGGCCGGGTTGCGGAAGATATCGTTGGCGGTGTAGGGCCTGCGCTCTCCGACCGACAGCACGAGCGGGAACTCCAGGCTCGTGTGCCCTGGCTGGGCCTCGCGCAGTGCGCGCGCCGCCGCGAGCAATTCGGGGATCTCGAGCGCGATCCGGCCATCCGGGTGGCTGATCATGCCGAAGTCGTCCTCGTATTCGTTGACCGTGAAGGTGATCCCCGAACGCCCGGCGAGGACGGCGTCGAACAGGGCGTCGGCGTCGGCGTGGCCGGCTCGCCGCATCGCGTCGCCGTAGCTCATCGCCACGCGCTGGGCGAGACCCCAGAGCACGGCGGCGCCGGCGAGGCCGTCGGGCAGGGTCGGTCCGAGCGTTTCGTAGAGCAGGTAGGGCAGCAGGCCGGCGAGCGACGGATCGGCGGTCGTCGCCGCGATGACCGCCTGGGCGTAGGCCTGGCGACCGTCGCGCGCCGCCGCGTGCAGCGGCGCGAGCACCGCTTCGTCGACCACGCCGAGGGCGCGCACGAGTCGCGCCCAGATCTCGGGTTCGGGCAGCGTGCCGGGCAGCGGCTCCATCAGCGGGTGGCGGAGATGGAAGTCGTTGTGGGGGAACTCGAGGGTGAAGAACGTCGCCTCGGGTTTCTCGAACTGGCTCGCCGCCGGCAGCACGTAGTCGGCGAGGCGCGCCGTCTCGGTCATCGCCACGTCGACGACGACGAGCAGCTCGAGCGCGCCGAGGGCCTCCCGCATCCGCTGCGAATCGGCGAGCGAGTGGGCCGGGTTGCTGCTCTCGACGATCAGCCCGCGGAAGCGTCTGGGGTGGTCGGTGAGGATCTCGTCGGCGATGACGTTGCACGGCATCAGGCTGCCGATGATCGGAGCGCCGGTGACCGGCGTGCGGCCGACGCGCCGAGAGCCGAACAGCGGCCCGAACATCGAGTGCAGGTGCTGGCCGCCCGGCTTGGCGAAGCTCCCGGTGAGGATCCACAGGAGCTTGTCGAGGTAGGAGCAAAGCGTGCTGTTAGGGGCCTGCTGGACGCCGAGGTCCTCGAACACGGCGACGCTGTCGGCACGCGCGATCCGCCGGGCGGCGCCGCGGAGCAGCGACTCCTCGACGCCGCACCGCTCGGCGTAGTCGGCGACCGGCACCGCGCCCAGCAGCTCGCGGACGATCTCCACGCCGCTGACGTGCGCGGCGAGGAACGCCTCGTCGCAGAGTCCCTCCTGCACGAGCACCGCCGCGAGCGCGGCCAGGCACCAGGCGTCGGCCCCAGGCCGGACGCGCAGGTGGAAGTCGGCCATTCGCGCGGTGTCCGTCAGCACCGGGTCGATGACGATCATCGAGCGCTCGGGATCGCGGGCGATCTCCTTGAGCACGAGCCGCGCGCGCGGGAAGCTCTGGGACATCCACGGGTTCTTGCCGACGAACACCGAGACCTCGGCGTGGGCGAACTCACCGCGGGTGTGGCCGCCGTACAGCTGCGCCTCGACCCAGGCCTCCCCCGTCTTCTCCTGGGCGAGCGCGTTCGAGCGGTGGCGCGCGCCGAGCGCCCGGAGAAATGCCCCGCTGTAGGCGCCGCCGAGGTGGTTGCCCTGCCCGCCGCCGCCGTAGTAGAAGATCGATTCCCCGCCGTGTTCGTCGGCGAGACGCTTGAAGCCCGCGGCGATCTCGGCGATCGCCGTCCCCCAGCCGATCGCCTCGTAGTCGCCATCGGGCGTTCGCCGCAGGGGGGAGGTGAGGCGGTGGGGGCCGTTCTGGTAGAGGTCGAGACGCATCGCCTTGTTGCACGTATAGCCCTGCGAGCCCGGGTGCGCCCGGTCGCCGCGAATCCGGCTCAGCGTGCGGCCGTCGAGCTGAACCTCGATCCCGCAGTTGCACTCGCAGAGGATGCAGGCGGTCGGGTGCCAGGTCTCGGTGCTCACGCCGCCTTCTCCACGCTCGGCGCGGCCGGGAGATCGCTGAGGACCATCATCGGCATGGAGTGCTCCTTGGCTCGATCCTGGCTATGACGCTCGTCATAACCCGTCGCATCGTATCTATGACGTGCGTCATAATCAAGCGGCCATGGCTCCCGCGACCACCCGTGAACGGATGATCATCAGCGCCGCCCTTCTCATGCGTGAGCGCGGCGTTGAAGCGACCTCTTTCAGCGAGGTCATCGAGCGCTCCCGGGCGCCGCGCGGCTCGATCTACCATCACTTCCCCGGGGGCAAGGCGCAGCTGATCGAGGAGGCGACGCACTACGCGGGCGAGTTCACCGCAGCTGGTCTCGTCGTGGCCCTCGACAGCGACGAGCCGGCCGTCGCCGTGCACGACTTCGCGCAGACGTGGACGGTGATCCTGGAGCAGAGTGATTTCGGTGCCGGCTGTCCGGTCGTCGCCGCCGCGCTCGAGGGTGATCGCTCACCCGGCGCGCGGGTCGCCGCCGCCGATGCCTTCTGCCGCTGGGAGCGACTGCTCAGCGCAGCGCTCGAGCGGCACGCAGGCCGCGAGCGCGCTGCGTCGCTGGCCACGCTCATCATCGCCGCGATCGAGGGCGCCGTCGTCATCGCCCGGGCGCAGCGCAGCGTCGAACCGGTGGGCCACGTCGCAGCCGAGCTCGAGCGCATCGTCGGCGCTGCGCTGGCCGACGGCTGAGCCCTCGGCCAGGGTCGCCCGTCCGGGCTGACTACTCTCTGTGAGGTAGCGCTACGTCGTCTCCAGCAGTTGCATGCGGGTGCGACCACGCGGTGCCTCCAATCCAGGTGGAGCTAGGCCACAGCTTCGCTGACTCCCCCTGAAGCCAAGGAGTGACTGACATGAACCAGAGAATCGGCGCCAGATTACGGCGCATGTGGACCACGTCCCCGCCGCGGGATCCGGTGCATTTCCACCTCGGCCATGACGGCCGCCCGTTCGTGTGCGATTTCGCGCGCTGCGACTCGCCGGCGGTATCGCTGGACGAGGTGAGCGGTCGGTCCCCCGCGCAGCGGCGCGCCTGACTACAGCCGCTCGAGGTCGTCTCGCGCCTGCTCATGGGCGCGGGCGGCCTCGGCTGCGCGCAGCTCTGCGGCTGTCAACGCGTCCTGCGCCTCCTCGAGCGCTGTCGCGGCGCCGTCTCGGCGCTCGCGGGCCGAGCGCAGCTCGCGGGCCGCGGACTCGGTGGCGCGGCGCGCCTTCATCTCCTCGCTGCGGGCAGCTTTGAGACGCTGCGCGCGCTCACGCTTGGCCTCGCGTTCGCGCTCCGAATTGGCCTTGTTCTTGCGCTTGCCCCGACCGGTGCCCCGGGGCGCCGTGCCGCCCGTCCGTTCGGGGACGGCCACGAGCCCGCCGCCGCCCAGCCCAACGTGCTGGAGCTCCCGCGCCAGGCACCCCGCCTGGACCTCATTGCGGGCGTCCGGCTCCAGGGCCGCCGCATGCAGCGTGTCGGACACGCGGTCGAGCGTCGCCGCGCTCACCCCATGGCCCTCGGAATCGAGCAGACCGCGAGCGGCGTCGAGCAGCGTCCCCACCGCCGCCCGTTCGCGCTCGCCGGCCTCGCGCAGGGCGGGGCCACCGCCCTTCCCGTCGAGCACGTCCTGCTGGGTGCGCTGTAGCGCGTCGCCCGCCTTGAACAGGGCCGCGACGGCGCGACGCTGCGTGCGCACGAGCTGGTTGACCGTCCAAGCGGCGACCGACGGCTTGGGGAGCTTGGCCACGCGTCCTGCCTCGTCGCGCTCACCCCGTCTGCGAAGGCTCTTGGCCAGCGTTGCCCGCTCGGCGACGAAGCGCTCGAGCGGCAGGCCGTACAGGTCACGTGCCTCCATCGCGGAGGTCAGTCGGCCAGCTCAGCTGCGACCTCGACCTCAGGGTCGCGCTCGGCCTGGCCGCGGGGAACCCAGCGCACCGAGACGAGGAACGTGAGCGCCATCACCCCGGCCATGATGTAGAAGATCGTCTGGCTCGAGTGGGCGAACGCCATCTGCACGTCGTGGACGAGGGCATGGGGCTGGCCGGTGGCCGACCGCGCGCCGACCGCCCCGGTGCCGAACGACGCCGCCACGTGGTGGGCGATGCCATGCGGGACCCCGGCCTTCGTCAGCGCACTGGTGACGTTCGTGGTCGTCCGGGTGATGAGGATGCCTCCGAGCACCGCGAGCCCGAGGCTCGCGCCGAAGTTCCGCGCGGTCTGGGTGATGCCGGTGACCTCGCTGTAGCTCGTGCGCGGCGCCCGGTTGACCGCATCGGTGCTCGCCGGGGTGAGCATCAGCCCGAGGCCGCCGCCGGCGATCATCACGTACACCCACTGGTGACTGAGCGACAGGTCGGTGAGCTTCCCGGCGAGCAGGAAGAACCCAACCGCCGAGATCGCACCGCCCCAGACGATCGCCGGCCGCGCCCCGCGCCGGTCGAGGATCCGGCCCCCGAGCTGGGACATGATCACGAAGCCGAGGAAGAAGTACATCAGGTAGAGGCCGGACGACGACGAGCTCTTGCCCAGCGCGACCTGGGAGTAGATGCTGGCGAAGAAGAAGTAGGGGACGAACACGATCGACATCAGCCCGAGCACCGCACTGTCGGCGGCGAAGCCACGGTCGCGGAAGATCTGCAGGCGCAGCAGGGGCTCGGCGGTGCGCAGCTCGGCCCGCACGAACGCGACCATGAGCAGCAATCCTGCGATCACGCACGCCCACGTGGCAACGCTGCTCCACCCCCACACGCCCGACTGCTGGAACCCGAGCACGATCAGTCCCATCGCCGCGGTGATGAGCAGCGCGCCACGCACGTCGAGGCGCGCGGGCCGTGTCTCGGTCTCCGGACAGCTGATCCAGATGAGCACTAGCGCGACGATCGCGACCGGGATGTTGATCCAGAAGATCGAGCGCCAGGTCCACTGTGTGAGGTAGCCGCCGGCGATCGGGCCGATCGCCGTGAGGCCGCCGGCGATCCCGAAGAAGATCGCCATCGCCTTGCCCCGCTCGCGGACCGGGAAGGCGTCGACGACGATCCCGACCGCGGCCGGGAACAGCAACGCGGCGGTGGCGCCCTGGAGAACCCGGAAGGTGATGATCCACGCCTGCGCGATCGAGCCCTTGGGGGTGAAGCCGCAGCACGCCGACGCGATGGCAAACCCGGTGACGCCGATCACGACCATGCGCCGGCGGCCGAGCATGTCGCCGAGCTTCCCGCCGAGGGCGAACATCGCCGAGAGCGCGAGCAGGTAGCCGTTGATGACCCACTGGGCGCCGGTGGCCGACAGCGACAGCTCACGCTGGATGTTGGGGATGGCGATGGCGACGATCGTCTGGTCGATGAAGGTCATCGCCACCGCGAAGACCATCGCGGCGAGGACCATGTTCTTGCGCGTCTCGCGTCGGCCGCTTGCTCGCCCGCGTCTCGCAACGCCCGCCACTGGGCTCGTTGCCATGGGTATGGTCCCCGCTTTCGATCGACGTCCCGCGGACGGGGCCTCGTCGGCTGACCGTCCGGGCGATTTTCGCGCTCGGCGGCCGCGGCGTCAACCATCGCAGTCCGTGGCAACGGGGGAAGAGCGGGGGCTGAAGGGCCGCCCCCCAAAGACGGCCCTTCAGCGCTCCCCTGATTCCCCCACCACCCCCGCACACCCGATGCCCCCGGACCCGGGTGACCCCTGCCTGGGGTTCCTCGCATCCCGCGCGATGACCAGTGGCTCGGGAAGTCTGCGCTGTTCCGGACCGCCGTCTGTTCGCTGGAAACGCGTCATCGGGAAGAGCCACGAGCTCTCGTCCTGATACGCCGGTTGGGAACATGCACGACTCGGCGGGCCGGGCCGGGCACTCGCCGCGATAGCCTCTCGGGCAGGGAAGCGATGGGGTCACGAGGACGCGTCAGCGCTGGACACGTCTCGAGTCCCCGGCTCGCCGGACGGGGGCCGGAGGTCGAGCACCTCGAGGCTGCGCTCGCGCGGGCCGCCGAGGGCGAACCGGCGCTGATCCTGCTCACCGGTGACGCCGGACTCGGCAAGACCCGTCTCGTCCGCGAGCTCGAGACGCGCGCCGAGTCACGCGGTGCGCTGGCTCTCCGCGGCCAGTGTCTCGAGCTCTCGATCGGGGAGCTTCCCTACGCGCCGATCGCCGCCGCGCTGCGCAGCGCCGAGGACACCGTGCTCGCCGCCGCCCTGGCGGAGCTTCCCAACGCGGCGCGCCGGGAGCTGGCCCGCGTCTTCCCGGACAGCATCACCGAGGTGCCCGGCGAGATGGCGGGTGACGATCTCTTCGGCCAGTCGCGCCTCTTCGGCTGGATCCTCGCCCTGCTCCGGAACCTGGCCGTGACCTCGACCGTCGTGCTCGTCATCGAGGACGTCCATCTCGCCGACACGTCCTCACGTGACTTCCTGCGCTTCCTCGCTCAGAGTCTGCGCGCCGAGCGGCTGCTCGCCGTCGTGACCGCGCGCTCCGACGAGCTGCATCGTGACCATCCCGCCCGCGCGCTCGTCACCGAGCTGTTGCGCCACGACCGTGTCACGCGGATCGAGCTCGCGCCGCTCACCGCGGCCGACATCCGCCATCAGGTCGAGGGGATTCTCGGCGAGCCGCCGCCCGAGGGGCTCGTCGCGCGGCTGTTCAAGCGAGCGCAGGGCAACCCCTTCTACACCGAGGAGCTCCTCGCGGCGGGGGTCGGGGACGGGGAGCTGCTGCCGGATACGCTCCAGGACGCGCTGCTCGCCCGCGCCGATCGACTCGATGCCTCATCGCGTGAGCTGCTCCGACTCACCGCGGCCGGCGGCCGGCCGATCGACGAGCGGCTGATCGCGCGCGCGGCCGACCTGCCCCGGCGCGAGGTGGAGGCGGGGCTGCGCCAATGCGTCGACCAGAACATCCTCGTCTGCGAACGGCGCACCGGCCGCTACAGCGTCCGCCACGCGCTCGTCGGCGAGGCGGTCTATGCCGATCTTCTGCCGGTCGAGCGCGCGTCGCTGCACCGGCGGATCGCCATCGCGCTCGGCGAGTCCGCCACCGCCGAGAACGCCGGGGAGCGGGCCCATCACTGGCAGGAGGCGGGCGAGACGTCCCAGGCGCTGCTCGCGTCGATCGAGGCCGGGGAGGCGGCGGAGCGCGTGTTCGGCTACGGCGAGGCGCTCGCCCACTTCAGCCGCGCTGTCGAGCTGTGGGCTGAGCGACCCGACGGCGCACGCGCGCCGCTCGACCGCGTCGCGCTGCTCGCCCACGCCGCCCAGGCCGCGCGTTGGATGGGAGAGTCCGACATCGCTCGCGAGCTGTGCGGCCGTGCGCTCGCCGGGTTCGATCACGCCGACGATCCGCTCCGTGCCGCCCGGCTCTACGAGCGGCTCGGTCGCTACCAGCCCTGGGATGTCGAGGCCGCGCTCGAGGCGTTCAGCCGCGGGCTCGAGCTGCTGCCATCGGACTGCACCGCCGAGCGGATGCGCCTGTTCGTCGACGAGGCCCTCGCGCTCTCGTTCCGGGGGCGCTGGGAGGACACCCGCGACCGTGCCGCCGAGGCGCTCGAGCTTGCCCTCGGGGAGGAGACGCTCGCCACCGAGAGCGCGGCGCGCGCGTTGCTCGGCACGGCGATCGCATTCCTCGGCGATCCCGTCGCCGGCAGCCGCGCCCTGCGTGAGGCGCTCGCCCTCGCGCAACGCGCGAACAGCACCGAGGACCTCGTGCAGATCTACCTCGACCTCGGCGAGGTCCTCCGCCTCGAAGGGCAGATCGCCCAGGCGCTCGAGACGATGACCGAGGGTGAGGTCGTCGCCCAGGGCCTTGGCGCCCGCCCCTTCGCCAACTTCATGGCCGCGAACGCCGCCGACGACCTGCTCCGGCTCGGACGCTGGGCCGAGCTCGAGGAGCGCCTCACCGAGCTCGAGCAGCGGGAGCTCGACCGTCCCGCCGAGTTGATGATGCTGAGCGTCGCCGGCCGCCTGCACACCGCCCGCGGAGATCTCGGCGAGGCCGACGCCTGCCTCGGAGATGCGGCGGAGCTGTGTCGGGAGCTCGATCTCGTCGAGTTCGTGCCCGCGGTGTACGGCGGTCTCGCCGAGCTCGAGTTGTGGCGCGGAGCACCCGACGCGGCGCGCGGGCGCATCGCCGACGGCTTTGGGATCCTCAGCGCCGGCGAGAACCTGCTGCACATGCCGACCCTGCACGCGACCGGGGCGCGGGTCGAGGCCGACCGCGCCGAGCTCGCCCGAGCCCGGCGCGACCCTGAGGGTGCGGCCCAGGCCGCCGCGGCGGCGGCCGCTCATCACACCGCGCTCGACGATCTGCTCCGGGCCCACGACACCGGCGTGACCGTCCCCGAGGCGACCGCCCAGCTCGCCTCCGCCGCCGCCGAGGTGACGCGCGCACGCCGCGAGCCCGACCCCGCCCGCTGGCAGGACGCCGTCGCGCGGTGGCAGGCCCACGACAACGGCTACCAGGTCGCGTACGCGAGTTACCGGTGTGCCGAGGCGCTCGTGCTCACCCGGCGCCCGCGGTCCGAGGCGCAGGTCGCGCTCGGCCGAGCGGCGAGCCTCGTCGGTGAGCTCGGCGCCGAGCCTCTGTCAGCTGCCGTCCACGCGCTCGCCCGGCGTGCCCGCATCCCGCTCGCGCCGGCGCCCGGCACTCCTCCCGCAGCCGCGCCCGCAGCCGGCGAGCCGGAGAACCCCTACGGACTCACCGGCCGTGAGCTCGAGGTGCTCGCGTTGCTCGGCGCCGGGCTCACCAATCGCGAGATCTCCCAGACGCTATTCATCTCCCAGCACACTGCTGGGGTGCACGTGTCGCACATCCTCGCCAAGCTCGGCGTCGCCAACCGGGTGATGGCCGCCGGCGTCGCGGAACGGGCCGGGCTCACGCCGCAGCCCGCGCCCGAGCGCTGAGATCGAGGCTGCCCCCGACCTCGAGCGGGGCGGCGTTGACCCCGAGCTCGTCGGCGGCCGCGCAGAACAGCGCGAGGGCGTCGGGCTCCGAGCGGTAGTACGGGTCGAGGTCGAATCCGGCGTAGTGGATCGGCACGGCGTGCCGGGCCCCGGCCGAGCGGGCGGCCACGACCGCCTGCATCGGCGTCATCGCGCCGGGGAGCGGGCTCGGGGGTCGCCGCCAGGGGAAGCTGAGCACCGGTCCGTTGATCGGCAGGAAGGCGGCGTCAAACGGACCGGCGTACTCGGCCGCACGCCACCACCAGCCGTGAAACAGCGTGTCGCCGCAGTGCAGGATGCGCTGGTCGTCGCCCGCGACCGCCCACGACACCTGCGGGTCCCCCGTGCCGTCGGCGGCCGGCAGGGCGGTCACCGAGAACGGGCCGACGGCGATGCGCTGCCACGGCGTCACCTCGACGAGCGGCAGCCCGGCGGCGGCGAGCTCGCGCCGCGCTTGGGCGATTCCCAGGTCGCTGCCCGTCTCCGCGGCCGGCGCGGCGGGGATCAGCACCGGCGCCCCCGGGGCGAGGGAGCGGGCGAGCGCCCCGGCGTCGGCGTGGTCACGGTGCAGGTGGGAGAGGAGCGCCCCGGCCGCCGGCCGCCCCGCCGCCGGATCGATCACTTCGGGGTACGCGACGTCCGAGGCCGCTGACCCGACCGCTGCGTAGAGGGCGGCGGGGTCGGCGAGCGGGTCGATCAGCAGCCGCCCGGTCACGATCTCGGTCTCGAGTGAGACGCCGGCCCAACCCAACCATGTGCACCGCATGTCTGGCTCCTGTTCAGGGGACGGGGCTCGAACCTTACCAAACGATCGTTCGGTTTATGCCGAACGATCGTCCAACAACCGGGCGACGGCCCGCCGCGCGCGGCCCGGGGCCTGCTCGTCGCCGAGCAGCTGGATCGCCTGGTTGAGCCCCATGCACACCGCGTTGAGCTCGAACGCGAGTTGACTGGGATCGGTCGCGGCGGGCAGCTCCCCGGCCCGGACGGCGACCTCCGCGTCGGCGGCCAGCACCTTGAGCCACCGCGCCTGCGTGCGGGCCACGGTGTCGTGTAAGGCTCCCCGGCGGGCGTCCCATTCGGTCGCCGCCGTGGTCATGAAGCAGCCGCCGGGCAGGGCGCGGCGCTCGAGGTAGGAGATCCAGTTCTCGCACACGGCGCGCAGGCGCGCGCGCCCGGCAGGGAGCTCGGCGGCCGGATCCCACACACCTTCCTGGAACATTTGCATTGCGCGCTCGAAGGCGGCGAGCTGGAGGCCCTCCTTCGAGTGGAACGGCCCGACGACCCCCGCCTTGCTCAGCCCGACATCGTCGGCCAGGCGTCCGATCGTGAGCCCGTCGAGGCCCTCGATCGACGCGCGGCGCACCGCATGCTCGAGGATCGTCTCCCGCGTCCGGAGGGCATCGGCTGCGCTGTGGCGAGGGCTCATGACGATCGCGAGTTTACCTTACGACCGTACGCCATCCGGGCCCGGGTGCGCCCTTGACATCGTCGACGGGGATTGAACAGCGGCAGTTCGGCAAGACCCTCGTCTAGTGGGGCTGTCACAGCGACCCGCGCTGTCTCGTCTCTGTTGACATCGACACGCGAGAACGGAGGTTCCGATGAAGGTATTCGTGGCAGGAGCAACCGGAGCGATCGGCCGTCAGCTCGTCCCGCGGCTGCTCGCGGCCGGACATGAGGTGTCGGCGATGCTGCGCAGTCCCGAGCGCGCGGCGATGCTGAACGAGCTTGGCGCGACGGCCGTGATCGCCGACGCGCTCATCCCCGAACAGGTGGCCGACGCGGTTGCGCGGACCGAACCAGAGGTGATCGTCCATGAGCTCACGGCGATCCCGGCCGCGCTCGATATGCGCCACTTTGATCGCGACTTTGCGCTCACCAATCGGCTGCGCACCGAAGGGACCGATCACCTGCTCTCGGCCGGGCGCGCGGTCGGCGTACGCCGCTTCGTGGCCCAGAGCTACGCCGGCTGGCCGTTCGCACGGACGGGACCCGCGGCCAAGCCTGAGGACGCCCCGCTCGATCCCGTGCCCGCCGCGGCGATGCGGGAGACCCATGAGGCGATCCGGCATCTCGAGTCGGCGGTCGCCGGAGCGGGCTGGACCGAGGGGACCGTCCTGCGCTACGGGGGGCTGTACGGGCCCGGGACCTCACTCGGCCGTGACGGTGCCCAGACCGCGATGATCAAGCGCGGCAAGTTCCCCGTGGTCGGTGGCGGCAATGGGGTGTGGTCGTTCGTTCACGTCGCCGACGCCGCCGCGGCGACGGTCGCCGCCGTCGAGCGTGGCGAGGCCGGCATCTACAACATCGTCGACGACGATCCCGCGCCGGTCGCGCAGTGGCTGCCTGCCGCGGCGTCGGCGGTCGGCGGTCGGACGCCGATGCGCGTGCCTCGGTGGCTCGGGAGGCTGCTCGCCGGGGAGGCGACGGTCATCATGATGACCGAGGTGCGCGGCGCGGTGAATGACAAGGCCAAGCGCGAGCTCGGCTGGCGGCCGCAGTACCCGAGCTGGCGCGAGGGGTTTGTGACCGAGCTCGCATGAACGCGACCTCACGCGCCGATCGAGATGTGCGGCGCAGGCGGCGCTTTGCAGACGCTGGCCACGGACGGATCGTGCCGGACGATCGCGACCATCGGCTGCCAGTCCTCGCCCTGATAGGCGGCGTGGAGGTCGAGCAGCTCGGCGTAGATGTGGGCGGCGAACGTTGCGCACGGGCCGGGGAGCATGGGGTGAAGGGTCTCGAGGGTGAACAACGCGAGGTACGCGGCGTACTGCTTCTGGCGCCAGCCGAGGCGAAGCGCGTCGAGCCGGACGTGCGCCGCGACGGCGATCGCCTGGTAGTCGCCGTCGGCCGGCCAGCGCGACGGTGCCGGCGTGGCCGGGATCAGGAGCGATCGCGTGTCCGTTCCCGCCCCACGCCGCGTGTTGCCGCATCCGGCGATACCGAGACAGACCGCCCCGACGAGCACCACGCACAACATCGTTCTCGCCCTCAACGTCGACAGTGTGCTCTTTGCGGGGCGTGCGATCCAGGGTTGTGGCCAACTTAGCGAGAATTTCCGCATGCACCCGACCGCCGAACGACTGCGTGATCGCCTCCATGCCCGCGGACTCGAGATCGAGGTGCGGATGCTGAGCGACTCGGCGCGGACCGCTGAGGAGGCGGCGGCCGCGGTCGGGTGCGAGGTTGGTCAGATCGTCAAGTCGCTCGTGTTCATGCGGGGCGAGGAGCCGACCATGGTGTTGTGCGCCGGCGATCGCCGCGTCGATGCGCGGCGGCTCGGGCTCGGGCGCGCGAGCGCCGAGCAGGCCCGAGCAGCCACCGGCTTCGCCATCGGGGGGATTCCGCCCCTCGGCCACGACGGGGACCTCGACACGCTCATCGACGCATCGCTGAGCCGCTTCATCACCGTGTGGTGCGCGGCGGGGACGCCGCACGCCGTCTTTGAGATCCCCGTCGAGGCACTGATCGGCGCGATCGCGCACGCGACCGTGCTGGCCGTCGACTGACGCCATTTGGCACCACGGCACTTCTGAACATTCAGTGAACATCGTCGGCCGGCCCCGATAGTGCGCTCCGGGGTGGTGGGAGAATCGCCCCGATGCCACCGAGCGGCCGCCCCACCGTCCTCGTCGTCGACGACGAGCCGACGATCGCCGAGATCGTCGCGCGTTACCTCGAGCGCGCGGGGTATCGCGCCCACGTCGCTTTCGATGGGCCGCAGGCGATCGAGATGGCGGCGCGGGAGCGTCCTGACCTCGTCGTCCTCGACCTCATGCTTCCGCACATGGACGGGCTCGAGGTGATGCGCCGGCTGCGAGAGACCGATCGCGACCGCATCGCCGTCATCCTGCTCACCGCCAAGGGCGACGAATCGGACCGCATCATCGGGCTGCGCCTCGGCGCCGACGATTACGTCGTCAAGCCGTTCTCCCCGGCGGAGCTCACGGCGCGCGTCGAGGCCGTGCTGCGCCGGATCGACACGTCGCCCGAGCAGGCCGCGCCGCTCGAGTTCGACGGTCTGCGCATCGACCCCGCTGCCCGCCGCGTCGAGGTGGAGGGGGTCGAGGCGCAACTCACGCAGCGGGAGTTCGACCTGCTCGTATATCTCGCCCGGCACCCGGGGCAGGTGTTCTCGCGCGAGCAGCTGATGGACGCCGTCTGGCAATACTCGTTCTACACCGACAGCTCGACGGTGACCGTACACGTTCGCCGGCTGCGAGCCAAGCTCGAGTCCGATGACGGCGAGCCGCGTTGGCTGCAGACGGTGTGGGGCGTCGGGTACCGGTTCCAGGCATGAGCCGGCGCTCCATGGCCGTGGTGCTCGCCGCGGCGCTCGCGGCGGCGGTGATCGGCGTGGCCTCACTCGGGGGCGGCGGGGCACTCCTGACGCTGCTCGTCCTCGCCGGCATCAGCGGGCTGACATTCGCCGCCGTGCATGTCGCGGTCGCGGCCCGCGCCCGGGGGCGCGCCGGACCGCTCAGCCGCCAGTTCGCCTCCGCCGTCGTGATCGTCATCGGGCCGCTTCTGCTCGCGCTCATCATCCTCAGCCAGCTCATGTTCGTCTCCGGTCACGACGCCGCGATCGTCGCCGTCGTCGTGGCCTTCGCCGGGGTCGTCGGGATCGTCGCCGGGCAGCGTCTCGCAGTGCCGATCATCAACGACACGCAGGCGATCAGGGACGGGCTCGCCGCAGTCGGCAACGGCGAGCGCGCGCTCACGATCGCCACCCCAGGCCGCGACGAGCTTGCCGAGCTCGCCGCCGAGGCAGACGCGATGGTCGCGCGCCTCGCCGCCGAGGAGGCCGCCCGCGACCAGTCCGAGACCGCGCGTCGGCACCTCATTGCCGCGGTCTCGCACGACCTCCGTACCCCGATCACCTCGCTCCGCCTCCTCGCCGAGGCGGTCGAGGACGAGATCGTCGACGGCGAGGCGCGGCAGGAGTACCTCGCGCGCATGCGCACGCATCTGATCGCGCTCGGCGCGTTGATCGACGACCTGTTCGAGCTCTCCCGGCTCGAGGCGGGCGACATCACCTGGTCGCTCGAGCGGGTGTCGCTCGGCGAGCTCGTGCGGGAGACCGTGGCGGCGATGCGCGTGCATGCCGAGCGCAAGGGCGTGGCCATCCACACCGATCTCCCCGACGCGCTGCAACCCGCCCGGGCCAACCCGGAGAAGCTCCAGCGCGTCCTCTTCAACCTCGTGCAGAACGCGATCCGCCACACCCCGGCCGACGGCAGCGTCGTGGTCCGCGCCCAACCGCTGGCCGGCCGCATCGAGATCGAGGTCGCCGACACCGGCGACGGGGTCGCGGACGACGAGCGCGAGCTCATCTTCGGCCCCTTCTACCGCGGTGGCGCGGATGCATCACGGACGACTGACGGGGCGGGCCTCGGGCTCGCCGTGTCCCGCGCGATCGTCGAGGCGCACGGCGGACGCATCTGGCTGGCCGACTCAGCCGCCGGCACGCGCGTGCGGTTCAGCGTCCCGCTCGCGGCCTGAGCCCGCAGGTGTGCAGGGTCTCGCGCCCGGCACGGCCCGGCCCGGCCCGGCCCCGGCCCGGCCCGGCCCGGCCCGGCCCGGCCCGGACGAGTTCTTACGGTTCCCTATCGGACGCCCCGCCGGCTCTTGATGGGTTGCGGCGCCTCTGCTCCAATGACCATGCGGTTGGGTGACCACCGGCGCGCGCCACCCCCCACCGGCATCCCCGGGCTCACGCCCCGTCAACAGTCAAAGGAGAACCACCATGCGTTCCGTTTCCGGAGTGCTGCGCCGTGCCGTCCTGCTCGCCGCAGCATTCGCGAGCGTCGCCGCAGCGACGGCCAGCGCCCACGACCGTGGCGTCGTGGGCCACGTCTATGTCAACGACAACACGGCCGGCATCAACACGATCGCGGCGTTCGCCCGGCACGCCGACGGCCGGCTGACACCCCTGCCGGGCTCCCCATTCGGCGCCGGAGGCGCCGGGACGGGGACGACGATCGGCTCGCAGGGCGCGCTCGAGATCGCCGACCACGGCCGCTACCTGCTCGCCGTCGATGCAGGGAGCAATCAGATCTCGGTCCTGCGCATCCGCCGTGACGGTGGGCTGCGCCTCGTCGGGCACGGGCCGGTCGCCTCAGGCGGCATCGAGCCGGTCAGCATCGCCGTACACCGGCACCTCGTCTACGTCGCCAATACCGGGGCGGGCGGGACCGACTACACCGGCTTCTGGCTCGGCCGGGGTGGCCGGCTGTCGCCGATCGCCGGCTCGACCGTCGTCCTGCCGCCGGGCTCGGCGCCGGGCGACGTGCTGTTCAACGCGACGGGCGCCAACCTCGCCGGCACGCGGGTGGGGACGTCACTGATCGACAGCTTCGCCGTCGGCCGCGACGGCCTCCTCACGGCGGCGCCCGGCTCGCCGTATGCGGCTCAGACTGCCGGTCCGTTCGGCAGCGAGTTCCGGCCGACCGACCCGAGCCAGCTGTTCGTCACCAATGCGCACGGCGGCCCCGGCACGGGAAGTGTGTCGGCGTTCTCGGTCGCCGGCGACGGGACGCTCAGCTCGATCGGCACGTCGCCGTTCGCCAACGGGCAGACCGGAACGTGCTGGGTCGAGATCAGTCACGACGGCCGGTACCTGTTCGCCGTCGATACGGCGACGCCGAGCATCTCTCGGTACGCGGTCGCGGGCGACGGATCGCTCACGCTGCTCGGTAACACCCCGTTCCAGGGATCGGGCAAGCTCGGACCGTTCGACGCTCGGCTGAGCCCGGATGGAGGCACCCTCTGGGTGGTCGACAGCGCCCGTGCGGTGAGTGGCTTCCGCGTCGACGGTGGGAACCTCGACGAGTTCGCGTCCTCGCCGCAGGCCCTGCCGGCCGATTCCGCGCCGTTCGGGATCGTCGTCAACTAGACGCAGGCGGTGCCTTGAGAGCCGGGGGCCCGCGGTGGCCTCCGGCTCCGGCCGCCGGCCGGCGCGCGCGTACGACGGCGCGCCCGTCCCGGCCCGGCGCCCACACGATGCCCCGGAACGCCCAGGGCTCGTCGGGCGCGTCGGTTGGCATGAGCTGGACGCGCTCGAGCAGGACGCGGAGCACGATGTCCATCTCCATATGGGCGAAGGTCGCGCCGATGCAGCGGCGGATGCCGCCACCGAACGGAATCCACGCGTAGGTGTCCGGCACCGTCCCGCGGAACCGGTCGGGGTCGAAGCGGTCCGGGTGGGGGAACAGGGCGGGGTCGTAGTGGGTGAGGCAGGCCGCGAGCAGCAGCCGCGTGTCGACGGGCAGGCGGTAGCCGCCGTAGTCGTACGGCACGCGCGTGAGACGGGCGGCGAAGGCGATGACCGGGCGCATGCGCTGGACCTCGCGGATCGTCGCCTCGCGCAGCGCCCTCCCGCCTTCGGCGACCTCGGCCTCGAGCCGGGCCACGACCGCCGGGTGCCGGCGGAGACGCTCGACCGCCCAGGACAGGGTGTTCGCCGTCGTCTCGTGGCCGGCGACGAGCAGGGTGACGAGCTCGTCGCGGATCTCGGGGTTGGTCATCGGCGACCCGTCCTCGTGGATGGCCTGGACCATGAGCGCGAGCACGTCAGGACGATCGGCGAGTTGCGGATCGGCCCGCGCCGCCGCGATCAGGCGATCGAGGGTGACGTCGATCCGAGCGCGCAGGCGCTGGAAGCGCGGCCACGGGGACCATGGGCCGAAGTTGCGGCGCAGCTCGAGCGCGAGCGACAGGCGCGCGCCGAGCGCGGTCCACGGCGGCACGATCTTCTCGAGCTCACCGAGGTTCGCGCCCTCGGCCCCGAACACGGCCCGCAGGATCGCCCGCAGGGTGATCCGCTGCATCGTCCGGGTGACCGGGAACTCGACATCGTCCGGCCACCGGCCGATCTCCTCGGCCGCGATCTCCGCGATCATCGGCTCGTACGCCTTCATCCGCTGGCCCTTGAACGGAGGCAGCAGCAACTTGCGCTGCTCCATGTGGGGCTGTTCGTCGAGGGTGAGCAGCGAATGGGAGCCGAGCAGCTGCTCGAGCGGGCTGCCGGTGCCGGCGTGGAGCACCGTCGGGTCGGCGCGGAAGGCCCGCCGGATCAGCTCCGGGTCGGACACGATCACCGCCGGGCCGAGCCCAAGCACCCGGACGGTCATGAGCGGGCCGAAGCGTCGCCGGGACCGCTCGAGGAACGGGCGCTGGCGTGTCCGCATGGCCAGGGTCTGGAGCGCGACCGGCGCGTGCGGGCCGTCGGGGAGGCCGTCGATCAAGGTGAAGCTCGTCGCGGTCATGGCGTTCGACAGCGGAGCCTAGACTCAGCGCCGTGGCGGCGATGCTCAGCCGGGCCTCAGGTCGCATCTGGCAGTGATGCTCGGCTGCGCCGGACTCGCCATGACGACGTGCCTGTGCGGTGTGTTCGACGCGCGAACGGGATCGCTCGAGTTCGCAAACGCCGGGCACCCGCCGCCGCTCGTCCGCCGCGCCAACGGCGAGTCGAGCGGCTCGAGGGCGCGCTCAGCCAGCCGCTCGGATGGCTACCGGGCAGCTCGCACGTCCAGGCGGCAATCACCCTCGAGACCGGGGACGCGGTGCTCCTGTACACCGACGGTCTCGTCGAGCGCCGGGCGAGCCGCTCGACGCCGGCATCGATCGGCTCGCCGTATATCTCGCGCGGGCAGACCCCGACCCGCAGGGGCACTGCGAGCTCATCGTCGACGCGCTCGAGCCCAGCCTCACCGACGACATCGCGCTGCTCGCGCTTCAGTGCGAGCCGCGGGGTTAGCTCTCGGCGGCGGCGACGAGCGCCGATGTCAGACGCGCCCAAGCGGTGTGCGTGCGGGCGCGTCGCTCGATGCCGGTCTCGCCGAGGCGATCCCATCCGCGCTGCTCGAGCCTGACGGCGGTGCTTGCCGCCACGGCGGTGAAGGTGACTTCGACCTCTGTCGCCTCGCTCGCGTCGAAGAACAGGTGCCACAGATAGCGCAACCGCGCGGGTGGCTCCCAGTCGAGCACGCGGCCCCACTCGTGCTCGACGTTCCCGGTCGAGCGCTCGAAGATCCGCCCGCCGGCGCGCGGCTCGAAGGTGATCGCCGCTGGATCGCCGCTGATCGTGTGGGCACGCGGCCACCACGTCGCGCACTGCTCGGTCCACACCGCGAACGCGCGCGCCGGGGAGACGCCGACCTTGAACTCGACGATCAGGGGCTCAGCGCTCATCGTCGCCGCTCGTCGTGTTCTCAGCCACGAGGCGATAGCGCGCCGTCGCCTCGCCCCACACGTCGGCGAAGTAGGCGCGGATGGCCTCGACGCCCTCCTCGCGGAGCTCGTAGATGTGCCGGGTTCCGTCGGCGCGGTCGCTGACGAGACCGGCGCCCTTGAGCAGCCGCAGATGGCGGGAGACGGCGGGGCGACTGATCGGAAGACGGTCGGCGATCTGCTGGACGGACTGGCCGCCGTGGCGGAGGATCTCCACGATCGCGCGGCGGTTCGCGTCTCCGAGGGCGTCGAGCGCCTCGCGGTGCAGGCTCGATTCCAGCATGCGTAACCGACATGCTACCGTAACGTGACAGTTACTGAGCGGATCGAGAGGAGAGCCGATGGCGGCGACAGCGGAGGGCTCCGGCACCCGAGAGGACCCTTGGATCCTGGCCACTCCGCCGGGGAAGTCCACCTACACCGCCTACCGCGACGAGGGCGGGGATCCGCCGGCGCTCGTCGTCCAGGTCGGCTCGACCGAGCTGCGCTACCGGCTGAGCTGCGTCGAAGACCTCCACGCCATGCTCAGAGCAAGCGGCGACTGGGTGTCGCTCGGTAATGCCGACGAGCAGAAGCCCGCGGCCGAGGGCACGGTCGAGGCGTGGGGACGCTCCGACGACAACCCGGTCGGCGGCTGGTACGGGCTGAAGAAGGGGCTCCGCGGACGCTTTGGCAACTACGTCCCGCCGGTGCTCGAACGGCTCGGGCTGGCCGAGGTCGAGCACAACGCGCGCAACAACCGGATGCGCGCGCTCTGAGGGCGGCGGGTCAGCGGGAGATCGCGACCCGCACGCCGAGCCCGATGAGCAGCACACCGGTTGCCCGCTCGACCCTGCGGCGCACCTGCGGCCGCCCGAGCACGTCGCGCGACCGGGAGAACACGGCCGCGTACCCGCTCAGCCAGCCGAGCGACAGCGCGGCATGTGTGGCCACGAGCGCCGGGAGCCACAGGGCCGGGGAGCCACCGTGGGGCACGAGCGTCGGCAGAACGGTCGTGTAGAACACCGCGACCTTGGGGTTCAGGAGGTTCGTCAACAACCCCGCCCGGAGCGGATGCTGGCCCGCGCGCGCCGGGTGAGAGGCGGCTGCGTCGGCCACCGCTGCGCTCCGCTGCAGCGTGATCACGCCGAGCGTCAGCAGGTAGGCGGCGCCGGCGAGCCGGACGAGCGTGTAGGCGGTCGCCGACGCGGCGAACAGGGCCGCGAGGCCGATCACCGTCGCCGCGCCCCATGCGGCCAGCCCGATCACCACCCCGACGGCGGTGCGGCTCGCCGGCGCCCACCCGCCGCTCAGCGCGTGCCGGCTGACGACGGCGACGTCCGGGCCCGGAACGGCGGCGAGCAGCGCGAGCACGGCCGCGGCTGCGAGGTAGGCGGAAAGCACGCCGCCATGATCTCAGACCGTCACGTCGCTCGATCCCGCCTGCGCAGGTCGTCCCGGTTTGGGGCGGCGAGTCCGGGCCCGCCGCCCCGAAGGCGTCCTCAGGCGTTGCCGCGAACGGTGCCGCCGATGCGGCTGCGCGACGCCCGCGCGGTCCGCGGGGCGACCCGCGTGCGCGCCTGGCGCTGGGTGAGAACGGCGGTCCGGGCGGTCCGATCCTTGCGGTCGGCGAGGACCCCCCTGGTGAGGAGCGACACCACGCCGATGACGACGAAGGCGGACAGGACGATGTTGAGGATCACGATGGCGGTCACTGGAAAATCTCCCTCTGCTCAGTTGGTTCTAGCTGCACGTTCATCGTTACCCCTGTGCGCAAGATGACTGTCGGGCCTGCGTCAGAGAAAGCTAAGAGAACGGTCAGGGTGAGGACAGGGAGGACTCGGGTGCCTTCACCAACCGTGCCGGTCTGTCAACAACGCTCGCAAAAGTTGCAGCCGATGAGTGCGCAGCGCTAGCGTTGAGGACGCCGGCCGTCAGGCCGGAGCAGCGCGGAGGCAGTTCGAGGAGAGAGTTTCGTGCCGGCCGCAGGCCGAGGAAGGAGGGTCTAGAGACATGCCTTTCTGGATCGGTGCATCCACCGGTTGGGGCATCGGGCTGGTGCTCGGCGTTGTCGTCGTGCTCGTGGCCGCAGCGATTGTCATCACGATCGTGGCGCTCGCGGCACGCATCGCCAAACAGGCGCACACCGCGCTCGACGGGGTCGAGCAGGTCCGGGCGCAGACCGACGCGCTCGATGGCGTCGCGCGGATCAACGACTCCGGCGTGCGGATCCTGCATTCCGCCCGCGCGCTGAGAAAGGTGGCGGTCGGTCGATGACCCTGGCCTTCGCCCTCACCAATCACGGCGCCTGGGGCATCGCCCTCGCGATCGGGCTCGTCGCCGCGCTGATCGTGGCCGCGCTGTTGATCATGCTCATCCGCTCGGTGGGCGACATCGACAAGACAACCGGCGCGTTGCTCGACGTCGCCGGCCACGTGGCCACGAACACCGCGTACGTCCCACAGCTCGAGGCGACGGCGCCGGTGCTCGGGAAGATCGTCGACGAGGCGGTCGTCCAGGACGGGTACATGAACGCGCTGACCGACGGGTTCGGTGGCCGATGAGCGAGACCACGTTGATCATCCTCAGCGTCGTGCTCGCCGTCGTCGTCGTGGCCGTGCTCGCGGCGGCGCTCATCCGGATCCGCCTCGGGCTCGAGTCGGCGGGCAACAATCTCGCCACTCTCGCCGGGGCTCTGCAAACCGTCGAGTCCGAGCATCTGCGGCCGCTCGAGCCCGCAGCCACCGCGATCAACGCTCAGTTCGACGTGATCCTCGGGGCGATGCCCGGCATCGCCGACAAGGCGGCGGTGGTGGCGGAGAGGAGGCCGCGATGATCCTCGAGTGGATCGGCGACGTCATCCTGCTGCTCGTCGTCCTGCCCGTCGTCGTGTACCTGCTGCACGGGGTGCTGACGGCGGCGAGGCGGATCGTGCCGAGCGTCGAGCGGATCGCCGACGCGGCCGAGGCGGGGTCCACGGACCTCGACGCGACAGCGCTGCTGCTCACCACGCAGCAACAGGTCAAGCAGACCGTCGAGGTGGTGGGCCGCTACGGTGGCTCGCTCGACGTCATCGTGGACGACGCGTGATGGAGGTGGAGTGATGCCGGCTGCTGGAGTGGTCATGATCATCGCGGTCGTCCTGATCGTGCTCGCGATCGTCTGTTACCTCGTTGCCACGATCGTCGCGCTGCAGAGGATCACCACCGGGCTCGACCGCGCGATCGCGGCGGTTAGGGGGATCATCGAGAAGAGCGCACCGGTGGAGGGCGTCGTGCACGACATCAATGCGAACCTCGACGCGGGAGTCGACCTCCTCGAGGGGCTGCTCGTCAAGAAGGCGGGCCTCGAGGACGCCGTCGGTCTCATCGATGGGCTGTATCCCGGCGCGGCGGCCGCCGGCCTGCGCAACTTCCCGGACAGCACGAAGATCCGCGCGCCGCGGATCTCCGAGGTCTATACGAAGGGCACGCTCACCCTCGCCCGGCTCGGGCGCGAGGCGCCGATCGCCGCGGCGAGCCCGAACGGCCCGGCGCTCCGCGATGTCGAAGGCGGCAGCCTCGCCGCCCGGCTCCTGTACCCCGAAGCGCGTCAGAGCCGGCCCGGATCGCTCGCCCGCTCGCCGGTGATCGGCACCGACGCGCCGGTTCAGTACGAGCCGAGCGAGGAGCCGGGGGTGCGGCGTCGGATGCCCGCCGCCGGGTCCGGAGGGACGCGCTGATGCAGACGCCCGCACCATGTGACTACGAGCGTGCGACCAGCGTCGAAGGCGCGATCGCCTCGCTTCAGCGGCTCGGCTCGGGAGCGCGGATCATCGCCGGCGGTCACAGCCTGATCCCGATGATGAAACTGCGGCTCGCGACGCCTGAGCACCTCATCGACATCAACGATCTCGGCGAGCTCGCGTACATCCGTGAGCATGGGGAGGAGATCAGGATCGGCGCGCTCACCCGCCACGTCGACCTGCTCGAGTCTGAGCTCCTCACCGCGCGCTTCCCCGTGTTCGGCGACGCGGAGCAGGTGATCGCCGACCCCGTCGTACGCAACCGCGGCACGATCGGTGGCTCGCTCTGCCAGGCCGACCCGGCTGAGGACCTCAGCGCCGTGTGCTCGGCGGTCAAGGCCCGGGTGGTCGTTCGTGGCGTCGGCGGCGAACGGGTCGTCGATATGGCCGATTTCCACGTCGGCCCGTTCATGACCGCGGTCGGCGATGCTGAGATGCTCACCGAGGTCCGGCTGCCGCTCCGTCCGGGCGCGGGCAGCGCGCACGAGAAGGTCGAGCGGCGGGCCGGGGACTTCGCCATCGCAGCCGCCTCGGCGGCGCTGTGGCTCGACGGTGGCTCGATCGCCGGTGCCGGCATCGCCCTGAGCGCGGTCGGGCCGACGACGATCGACGTCACCCGCGCCGAGGAGCTGCTGCGAGGTCAGCGTCCGTCCACCGACCTGTTCGCCCAGGCCGGCGCGATGGCCGCCGAGGACTGCATGCCGATGGCCGATGGCCGCGGTCCCGTCGACTACAAGCGCCACCTCGCCGGGGTCCTCACCAACCGCGCTCTGCACCGGGCGAGCGCTCGCGCCATGCAACAGGAGGTGTGATGGAGCTCACGATCACCATCAACGGCGAGCCGGTCACGCGCGACGTCGAGCCCCGGAAGCTGCTCGTTCACTACATCCGTGAGACGCCCGGGCTGACCGGCACGCACTGGGGCTGTGACACCTCCAACTGCGGGGCGTGCATCGTGCTCATGGACGGCCGGCCGATCAAGTCGTGCACGACGCTGGCGGCGATGTGCGAGGGCCACGAGATCAGCACCGTCGAGTCGCTCGAGCGGGACGGCCGCCTCGATCCTGTGCAGGAGGGCTTCCACGAGCTGCACGCGCTCCACTGTGGCTTCTGCACGCCGGGGATGCTGATGACCACGCGAGCGCTCCTCAACGACAACTCGGACCCGTCCGAGGAGGAGATCCGGATCGCGATCTCCGGCTCGATCTGTCGCTGCACGGGATACAAGAACATCGTCGCCGCGGTTCGGTGGGCCGCCGAGCGCGAGGCCGCGAGCCGACAGGAGGCGTGAGCATGGCCATTGCCGAGAACCTGCCCAGCTCGACGACCGAGCGCCCGATCGGCTTCGGCCGGCTCAAGCGCAAGGAGGACGCGCGATTCATCCGCGGGCAGGGCACCTACCTCGACGACATCAGCCTGCCCGGCATGGTCCATGGCGCCGTCCTGCGCAGCCCCTACGCGCACGCGAGGATCGTCTCGATCGACACCTCGGCGGCGCTCGCGCTTCCCGGCGTCGCCGCCGTCATCACCGCCAAGGATCTCGAGACGCTCGGGCTCGCCTGGATGCCGACGATCTCCTACGACACCCAGGCTGTCCTCGCCGGCGACAAGGTCCGCTTCCAGGGCCAGGAGGTGGCGTTCGTGATCGCCACCGACGAGTACATCGCCCGCGACGCCCTCGGGCTGATCGACGTCGAGTACGAGCCGCTGCCCGCGGTAGTCAATGCCCGCAAGGCACTCGACGCCGACGCGCCGATCATCCGCGACGACAAGGAGGGACAGACCGACAACCTCGCCAGCCCGCTGTGGGAGGCCGGCGACGAGGACGCGACCGACCGTGCCTTCGCGCAGGCCGACGTCGTCGTCAAGCGGGACATCATCTACCCGCGCTGCCACCCCGCACCGCTCGAGACGTGCGGGATGATCGCCGACTTCAACCCGGAGACCGGCCAGCTGGACATCTACAACGGCAACCAGGCGCCCCATGCCCACCGCACGGTGTACGCGCATGTCGCCGGTCTCGCCGAGCACATGATCCGCATTCGCTGCAACGACATCGGCGGCGGTTTCGGCAACAAGGTGCCGATCTATCCGGGGTACGTGTGCGCGATCGCCGGTTCGATCGTCGCCGGCGTCCCGGTCAAGTGGGTCGAGGATCGCTCGGAGAATCTGATGTCGACCGGCTTCGCTCGCGACTACATCATGAAGGCCGAGATGTGCTCCAAGGACGGCCGGATCACCGGCTTGCGGGTCGACGTCATCGCCGACCATGGCGCGTTCGACTCGACCGCTCAGCCGACGAAGTTCCCGGCCGGCTTCTTCCACATCGTGTGCGGGTCCTACGACCTCGAGGCGGCGCACGTGAAGGTGCGCGCGGTGTACACGAACAAGGCGCCGGGCGGCGTCGCCTACCGCTGCTCCTTCCGCATCACCGAGGCCGTCTACCTCGTCGAGCGGATGGTCAACGCGCTCGCGCTCGAGATGGGCGTCGACCAAGCTGAGCTGCGGATGCAGAGCTTCATCGCTCCCGAGCAGTTCCCCTATGAGACGACGACCGGCTGGACGTATGACTCGGGCAACTATGCGAACACCATGCGGGTGGCGATGGAGATGGCGGGCTACGACGATCTGCGGCGCGAGCAGGCCGAGAAGCGCGCCCGCGGAGAGCTGATGGGCATCGGCGTGTCGTTCTTCACCGAGGGGGTCGGGGCCGGCCCGCGCAAGCACATGGACATCCTCGGGCTCTCCATGAACGACGGCGCCGATCTCCGCGTGCATCCCAGCGGCAAAGCGGTGGTGAGCATCAGCGCCCAGACCCAGGGGCAGGGCCACGAGACGACGTTCGCACAGATCGTCGCCGAGGAGCTCGGCATCCCGCCCGAGGACGTCGAGGTCCGCCACGGCGACACCGACAAATCGCCCTACGGGCTCGGCACCTACGGCTCGCGCTCGACGCCGGTGAGCGGGGCGGCGGTCGCCGTCGTCTCCCGCAAGGTCCGTGACAAGGCCCGCCAGATCGCCGCGACGATGCTCGAGACGCGGCCTGAGGACCTCGCCTGGGAGAAGGGGCGCTGGTACGTCAAGGGCGATCCCGAGAAGGGAGCGCTGATCGAGGAGATCGCGCAGCGTGCCTACAGCGGGGAGTCGATGCCGGCCGGCATGGAGGGCGGGCTCGATGCGCAGGTCATCTATGACCCGCCGAATCTCACCTATCCATACGGCGCCTACATCGCCGTTGTCGACATCGACCCTGACACCGCGTTTGTGAGGGTGCGGCGGTTCATCGCCGTCGACGACTGCGGCGTGCGGATCAATCCGATGATCGTCGACGGTCAGATCCACGGCGGGCTCGCCGAGGGGATCGGGATCGCACTCATGGAGGTGATCACCTTCGACGAGGAGGGCAACTGCCTCAACGGGTCGTTCATGGACTACCTGATCCCGACCGCGCTCGAGTGCCCGGACTTCGAGCTCGGGGCAACGGTCACCCCGTGCCCCCACCATCCGCTCGGGGCCAAGGGGGTCGGCGAGTCGCCGAACGTCGGCTCGCCGCCGGCGATCGTCAACGCGGTGATCGACGCCCTCCACGAGACCCACGGCGTCACCCACATCGACATGCCGTGCTCGCCGGCGCGGGTGTGGGCCGCGATGCAAGGGAGGCCCGAGCCACCGCAATGATGTCGGCCGCCCTCAGGGACCGAGCCAGGGAGCTCACCGGCGAGGGCTCGGCGTACGTGATCGCCACCGTCGTGCGCGTCGAGCGGCCGGCGAGCGTCGAGCCCGGCGACGTCGCCCTCGTCCACCGCGACGGCACGATCGAGGGTTTCGTCGGCGGCGTCTGCGCCCAGCACAGCGTCCGCCTGTATTCGCTCCAGGCGCTTGAGACGGGACAGCCGCTGCTGCTGCGGATCCTCCCTGACGCGCAGGGGAGTGACTCGGAGAACGGCGCGCGCGCGGAGGACCCCGAGCTCACCGAGGTGCTCGCCAACGAGGACGGCACGGTCACCGTGCAGAACCCGTGCCTGTCCGGTGGGGCGATCGAGGCCTTCCTCGAGCCCGTCCTGCCCGCGCCGCGAGTGCTCGTCGCCGGCGACTCTCCGATCGTCGGGGCGATGGCCCGGATCGCGCCGGTGCTTGGGCTCGACTTCGTGGCCGTGGGAAAGGGCGACGACGGCGTGCCGATGCGCGGTGACCTCGCCCTCGTCGTCGCCGCACACGGGCGCGACGAGTTGCCGATCCTCCGCGCCGGGCTCGAGGCCGGCGTGCCGTACGTCGGGCTCGTCGCCTCCCGCAAGCGGGGCGGCGCGGTGCTCGACGAGCTCCGGGCCGAGGGTGTCGCGCAGGAGCTCGTGAGCACGGTCGAGACCCCGGCCGGGATCGACATCGGCGCGCGCAGCGCCGCTGAGATCGCGGTCTCGATCTTCGCTCGGATCGTCGAGGTTCGCCATCGCATCCCGGTGCCGACGCCCGGCGCCGAGGCCGAGCGGCCGCTCACCGCGGTCGACCCGATCTGCGGCATGACCGTCGTCGTCGACGACGACACGCCCTCGCTCGCACGGCCGGGCGGGACGGTCTACTTCTGCTGTACGGGGTGCAAGCTCAGGTTCGAGGAACGGCAGGGGGATGTCGCCGTCTCCTGATGAGGTGAGGCACCTCGTCCCCGACGTCGAGACGCTCGCCCAGCGGCTCGCCGCCGCCGACTACCTCGTCGACGAGGCCCTGGCCACGTCGATCTTCCTCGCCGTCGCGCTGCCGCAGCCGCTGCTGCTCGAGGGCGAGGCCGGCGTCGGCAAGACCGAGGCGGCGAAGGCGCTTGCGGCCGTGCTCGACACGCCGCTCATCCGCCTGCAGTGCTACGAGGGGATCGACGCCGCCGAGGCGCTGTACGAGTGGAACTACCCCCGCCAGCTGCTCAGCATCCGGCTCGCCGAGGCGAGCGGTGCCGAGCTGCGCGAGGAGACGCTGTTCGGACGTGAGTACCTCATCCGCCGCCCGCTGCTGCGCGCGCTCGAGCATCCCGGCCCGCGGCCGGCCGTGCTGCTCATCGACGAGATCGATCGCGCTGACGACGACTTCGAGGCATTCCTGCTCGAGCTGCTCGCCGAGGCGACGGTGACGATCCCCGAGCTCGGGCCGGTGCGGGCGACCCACCCGCCGATGATCGTCCTCACCTCGAACCGCACCCGCGACCTGCACGACGCCGTCAAGCGTCGCTGTCTGTACCACTGGATCGAGTATCCGACCCCTCAGCGCGAGGTCGAGATCATCCGCCGCCGGGTGCCCGGCGCGTCGGCGACGCTTGCCGTCGCGGTTGCCGACGCCGTCTCCCGGATGCGCGACAGCGACGTGCAGAAGCCGCCCGGGGTGGCCGAGGCGATCGACTGGCTCGCGGCGCTCGAGGTCCTCGGGATCGAGCGGCTCGATCCCGTGGCGATCAACCGCACGCTCGGCGCGGTGCTCAAGTACAGCGAGGACCATGAGGTGATCCGGGCCGCCGGGCTCGAGCAACTGGTGGGGCGCGGTGGCTGAGGTCCGCGCCTTCGGCGTGGAGACGGTCCTGCTCGATGCGCCCGGCGTGGCCGGCGCCTTCAGCCGCCGCCTGCGTGAGGCCGGCCTGCCGACCTCGGTCGAGCGGGCGGTCAACTTCGCGGATGCGCTGCGACTCGTCGCGCCGATCAGCCGCCGCCGGCTGTACTGGACGGCCCGGGCGGTGTTCGTCTCCGAGCGCGCACAGGTCCCGGCCTTCGACGCGGTGTTCGCCGCCGTGTTCGGCGGCGCGCCGCATGCGCCGGGCGAGCTCGAGCCCGGCCGGCCGCAGACGGAGCCGGCGCCGCCCGACGAGCGCCCCGTGCAGGAGCGCGATGAACGATCCGCGGGCGCGGACACGGCGCAGGACAACCGCCTCGCCGTCGGCATCGCCCCGACGCCCACGCGCGACCCGGCCACGCCCGACGCCGAGGAGATCCCGGTGCCCGTTGTCCCCAGCGACGAGGAGCTGCTGCGCGGCAAGCATTTCGACGCGCTCGCTCCCGCGGAGCTCGCGGCGCTCTATCGGCTCATGTCCGAGCTCGAGGTGGCGCCCCCCCCGCGGCGCACGCGGCGCGCGCGCCCCGACCGTCACGGGGAGCGCGTCGATCTGCGCCGCACCCTGCGGTCGAGTCTGCGCACGGCGGGCGATCCGGTCCACGTGCGCCGTCGCCGTCGGCGCGTCGTCCGCCGCCGCATGGTGCTCCTGTGCGACATCTCCGGATCGATGGAGCCCTACGCGCGGGCCTACCTCCAGTTCCTCACCTGCGCCGCCGGGAGCGGGCCGCGGGCGGAGGCGTTCGTGTTCGCCACCAGGCTTACCCGGCTGACGCGGGCGCTCTCCTCGCGCCACCCCGAGCGGGCGATCCAGCGAGCGGCCGCGACGGCGCCGGACTGGTCGAGCGGGACGCGTATCGGCGCGGCGCTCAAGGATTTCAACGACCGCCACGGCCGGCGCGGCATGGCGCGGGGAGCGGTGGTCGTCATCCTCTCCGACGGCTGGGAGCGGGGGGATCCCGCGCTCGTCGGCCGGGAGATGGCGAGGCTCGCCCGGCTCGCGTATCGGATCGTCTGGGTCAACCCGCGGGCCGCGGCGCCCGGCTTCTCGCCGCGCACGGGTGGGATGGCCGCCGCGCTGCCGCATTGCGACGCACTCGTCAGCGGCCACAGCCTCGATGCGCTCCACGAGGTGATCGCGGCGATCGGCGCGACCGGCGTCGACACCGGCGGCTGGGAGCCCGAGCCCGAGCCCGAGGAGGAGCCGTGGGCGAGCGCGACACCGGTGGCGGGGAGCTCGGTGGCGATGCCGAGTGGCTACGGACCGAGCCGCGGCCGCACGACACCGGGGTGGGGGACATGACCGAGGCCGAGGTCTGGGAGATGGGCGAGCGTGGTAAGCGCTGCATCTACCCGGGGTGCGAACGTCCGGCCGTTCCGCCGCACCCGCTCGGAGGTCCGCAGCCCAGCTTCTGCGACCGTGAGGACCACAACGCCTTGACCGCTCACCAGGAACGCCAGCGCCTCGCGCGCGAGCGGGCCACAGATCAGGAGGATGACGATGGCTGACGAGGCCTACCGCGCCGTGTTCCTGCGCGTCCACCCGACGGGCAAGATGGTGCTGAGCCTGACGATCGAGTCCGACGGCAACGAGGCCCGGTACGCCGAGCAGGTCGCCGACGAGCTCGGTGTTCCCGCGCTCGACGTCAAGGTGCTCCCGGCCGACGAGAACCGCTTCGGCACCGGTCACGGATTCAACACGGCCCCGTCGGGCGGCACGGCGGCGGCGATCACCAGCACGACGACGAAGATCCGTGCCAAGGCCCAGCTGCTCGCCGGGATGGCGATGGAGACGCCGGCCGACCGGCTGCGCTGGGACGACGGCGTCTTCGTCGCCGACGATCCGGCGCAGTCCCGGACGATCGCCGACCTTGCCCTGTACGCCCACGGGACCGGCGCCCTGCCGCCCGGCGTCGAGGGTGGTCTCGACGCCCAGACCGTCTACCGCGACTAGCGTCGTGAGCCGGCGCTCAGGACACTCGACGCCGCTGACCGGCTCAGCCGGCCGGCAGCGCCACGTCGACCGCGACCTCGAGCTCGTCGAGAACCTTGAGCGTGCCGAACAGCGCCGAGTACGGCTTCATGCCGAAGCCGGACTGCGTGACCGTCGCGCTGCCGGCGAGCCGCCCGTCGGCGCACGACAACGTGAAGGCGACCGGCTGGCGCTGCGCGCCGACCGTGACCTCGCCGGTCACCGCGAGCTGGTCGCTGCCCGCGCCCCCCTCGACGGCGCTCGAGCGGAAGGTGATCGCGCCGCCCTTGAGGATCTCCTGGGCAATCGTCTCGTTGATCCCGGTCTTGTCGTCGTCGCCGAGCGAGCTGATCCCGCCGCTGCCCTCGCGCACCTCGAGCGAGCTTGGGTTGGCGGTGAGCTCGATCCGGCTCAGCGCGCCGTCGTCACCGACCTCGAGCGTCGCCGTCCACCGGGTGACCTCGATCAGCAGGTTGTGGCCCGCCTTCGCCGCGGCGCCGCCCTTGCGTGTGCGCACCGAGAGCGTGCCGGCGCTGGGCCCAAGTTCGAATGTGCCAGCCGTGAGTGCCATGCCGGCACAGTGTCACAGACAAGGAGACATCGAGATCCATGTTGCATCTAGACCATTCGTTCACGACGACGAAGCCGATCGACGAGACGTGGGCGGCGATCCTCGATCTCGACCGCCTGATCCCATGCGTGGAGGGTGGCAGCGTGACCGAGCGGACCGGTCCCGACTCCGCCAAGGCCCAGATCAAGGTCAAGATGGGGGCGATGTCGCTGACCTTCGCGGGAACCGTCGAGGTCGCCGAGCGGGACGCGGAGACTCATAAGGCCGTGCTCAAGGTAAAGGCGCGCGAGTCCGGCGGCCAGGGCCACGCCAACGCCGACGTCGCGTTCGCGCTCGCCGACGGTGGTGGGACGATCCACACCGACGCCCAGATCACCGGCAAGGCGGCGTCGATGGGGGAGGGCGTGATGACGACGGTGCTCGACGCGCTCATCGCCGACTTCACCGGCAAGCTGTCCGCCCTGTGAGTGAGCTCGCGACGAAGTCGATGCGCCGCCCCCGGGAGGGGGAGATCCCGCGTGACGGAGGCACCGCGATCCAGGAGCGCCCGGACAAGCCGGTGTTCCGCGGCAACGGTCCCTATGACTACGTGTGCGTCGAGTGCGGTACCGTGCTCGCCGCCGCGATGCCCGCCGAATGGATGAACCGCAAGGTGCGCGTGCGGTGCGCGCAGTGCCGGACCGTCAACGTCGCCGTCGAGGAGGAGGGCGTCGACTACAGCAAGGGCTTCGGGCGCCGTCCGACGTGACGGGCGCGTTCGTCACCGGACTCGTGCTCGGCGCCGGCGGCTCCTCGCGCTGGGCCGGCCCGAGCAACTGTTGCCCCACGGCACGACGACGCTGCTCGGGCACGTGCTCGCCACCGCCCGCCGCTGTCCGTTTGACCAGCGGCTGTGCGTCATCGGCGGCGGCGCCGCGGAGGTGCGCGACGGCGTCGATTTCGCCGGCGTCGACGTGGTCGAGAACCAGCTCCGGCGAGGGCTGCTCGTCGTCGATCGCCGCGGCGCTCGCGGCGTCGACCCCCGCTGCGACGTCCTCGTGCTGATGCTCGGCGATCAGCCCGGCGTGAGCCCGGCGGCGTCGCGCGCCTGCTCGCCGGACGGGGGCGGCGCCGCTCGCCGCCGTGTCGGCTACGCGACGGCCGCGGTCATCCGCTCGCATTCTCCCGCGCGTTGTTCGGTGACGTCGCCACCCTGCACGGCGACAAGGGCGTGTGGAAGCTGCTGGACCGGCGGGCGACGAGCTGGCCGACGTCCCGTCCCCGGTCCGATCCCTCCGCGACGTCGACACCTGGGAGGACTACGAGGCGCTGCTCGCCGCCGGCGACGCCAGGGTGAGCTCCATCGAGCGTCCGACAGCACGGAAGCCAAGCCGGGCATAGCTTCCTTCGGCCGGTCCTCGTCGTCGGCGCAGATCCATAGATCCTGTCCCTGCCCGCCGCCGGCGGCGAGGATCGTCGCGCGGGTGAGCGCGGTGCCGAGCCCGAGGGCCGCCGGCGGTCCCGGGCGACGTAGACGAGGGCGACCTCGGCGCCGCGCGGACCGCGGTCGAGTTGGGTGAAGGCGACCGGGTGGCCGTCGTCGAGCACCGTGAACACCCGCACCCGGCGCCGCAGCCCGATCTCGCGGACCGCGGCGTGAAAGCTGTCGCTCTCGGTGCCATCGTGGTCCTCCTCGTGCCAGGCACGGCGCAAATGGTTCACCGCGTCGTAGGGGACCTCCTCGATCGCCGGCTCGGGCCCGATGACGGGTGGGACCTCTCCGCCGTGGTGCATCCAGACAAGGCGCGTCGACCGCCACCCATGGGCCGTGAACTCGGCCCGGAGCGGCTCGGCGGCCTCGGCGAAGTCGAACTCGATTCGGCGGTGGGGTAGCCCGGTGAGGGCCTCGTCGGCAAACGCGGAGAGCTGGTCGACGGTCATTCCGGGTGCCGCCTCGCGACGCGGACGAGGTTGTAGGCGTAGATCGTCGGATACGGCGTCGCCCGGAACACCGTCCCGTG
>CAVWLZ010000012.1:0-177397 GCA_963755955.1 uncultured Solirubrobacterales bacterium | reverse complement strand
GGGCAACAATCTCGCCACTCTCGCCGGGGCTCTGCAAACCGTCGAGTCCGAGCATCTGCGGCCGCTCGAGCCCGCAGCCACCGCGATCAACGCTCAGTTCGACGTGATCCTCGGGGCGATGCCCGGCATCGCCGACAAGGCGGCGGTGGTGGCGGAGAGGAGGCCGCGATGATCCTCGAGTGGATCGGCGACGTCATCCTGCTGCTCGTCGTCCTGCCCGTCGTCGTGTACCTGCTGCACGGGGTGCTGACGGCGGCGAGGCGGATCGTGCCGAGCGTCGAGCGGATCGCCGACGCGGCCGAGGCGGGGTCCACGGACCTCACGCGACAGCGCTGCTGCTCACCACGCAGCAACAGGTCAAGCAGACCGTCGAGGTGGTGGGCCGCTACGGTGGCTCGCTCGACGTCATCGTGGACGACGCGTGATGGAGGTGGAGTGATGCCGGCTGCTGGAGTGGTCATGATCATCGCGGTCGTCCTGATCGTGCTCGCGATCGTCTGTTACCTCGTTGCCACGATCGTCGCGCTGCAGAGGATCACCACCGGGCTCGACCGCGCGATCGCGGCGGTTAGGGGGATCATCGAGAAGAGCGCACCGGTGGAGGGCGTCGTGCACGACATCAATGCGAACCTCGACGCGGGAGTCGACCTCCTCGAGGGGCTGCTCGTCAAGAAGGCGGGCCTCGAGGACGCCGTCGGTCTCATCGATGGGCTGTATCCCGGCGCGGCGGCCGCCGGCCTGCGCAACTTCCCGGACAGCACGAAGATCCGCGCGCCGCGGATCTCCGAGGTCTATACGAAGGGCACGCTCACCCTCGCCCGGCTCGGGCGCGAGGCGCCGATCGCCGCGGCGAGCCCGAACGGCCCGGCGCTCCGCGATGTCGAAGGCGGCAGCCTCGCCGCCCGGCTCCTGTACCCCGAAGCGCGTCAGAGCCGGCCCGGATCGCTCGCCCGCTCGCCGGTGATCGGCACCGACGCGCCGGTTCAGTACGAGCCGAGCGAGGAGCCGGGGGTGCGGCGTCGGATGCCCGCCGCCGGGTCCGGAGGGACGCGCTGATGCAGACGCCCGCACCATGTGACTACGAGCGTGCGACCAGCGTCGAAGGCGCGATCGCCTCGCTTCAGCGGCTCGGCTCGGGAGCGCGGATCATCGCCGGCGGTCACAGCCTGATCCCGATGATGAAACTGCGGCTCGCGACGCCTGAGCACCTCATCGACATCAACGATCTCGGCGAGCTCGCGTACATCCGTGAGCATGGGGAGGAGATCAGGATCGGCGCGCTCACCCGCCACGTCGACCTGCTCGAGTCTGAGCTCCTCACCGCGCGCTTCCCCGTGTTCGGCGACGCGGAGCAGGTGATCGCCGACCCCGTCGTACGCAACCGCGGCACGATCGGTGGCTCGCTCTGCCAGGCCGACCCGGCTGAGGACCTCAGCGCCGTGTGCTCGGCGGTCAAGGCCCGGGTGGTCGTTCGTGGCGTCGGCGGCGAACGGGTCGTCGATATGGCCGATTTCCACGTCGGCCCGTTCATGACCGCGGTCGGCGATGCTGAGATGCTCACCGAGGTCCGGCTGCCGCTCCGTCCGGGCGCGGGCAGCGCGCACGAGAAGGTCGAGCGGCGGGCCGGGGACTTCGCCATCGCAGCCGCCTCGGCGGCGCTGTGGCTCGACGGTGGCTCGATCGCCGGTGCCGGCATCGCCCTGAGCGCGGTCGGGCCGACGACGATCGACGTCACCCGCGCCGAGGAGCTGCTGCGAGGTCAGCGTCCGTCCACCGACCTGTTCGCCCAGGCCGGCGCGATGGCCGCCGAGGACTGCATGCCGATGGCCGATGGCCGCGGTCCCGTCGACTACAAGCGCCACCTCGCCGGGGTCCTCACCAACCGCGCTCTGCACCGGGCGAGCGCTCGCGCCATGCAACAGGAGGTGTGATGGAGCTCACGATCACCATCAACGGCGAGCCGGTCACGCGCGACGTCGAGCCCCGGAAGCTGCTCGTTCACTACATCCGTGAGACGCCCGGGCTGACCGGCACGCACTGGGGCTGTGACACCTCCAACTGCGGGGCGTGCATCGTGCTCATGGACGGCCGGCCGATCAAGTCGTGCACGACGCTGGCGGCGATGTGCGAGGGCCACGAGATCAGCACCGTCGAGTCGCTCGAGCGGGACGGCCGCCTCGATCCTGTGCAGGAGGGCTTCCACGAGCTGCACGCGCTCCACTGTGGCTTCTGCACGCCGGGGATGCTGATGACCACGCGAGCGCTCCTCAACGACAACTCGGACCCGTCCGAGGAGGAGATCCGGATCGCGATCTCCGGCTCGATCTGTCGCTGCACGGGATACAAGAACATCGTCGCCGCGGTTCGGTGGGCCGCCGAGCGCGAGGCCGCGAGCCGACAGGAGGCGTGAGCATGGCCATTGCCGAGAACCTGCCCAGCTCGACGACCGAGCGCCCGATCGGCTTCGGCCGGCTCAAGCGCAAGGAGGACGCGCGATTCATCCGCGGGCAGGGCACCTACCTCGACGACATCAGCCTGCCCGGCATGGTCCATGGCGCCGTCCTGCGCAGCCCCTACGCGCACGCGAGGATCGTCTCGATCGACACCTCGGCGGCGCTCGCGCTTCCCGGCGTCGCCGCCGTCATCACCGCCAAGGATCTCGAGACGCTCGGGCTCGCCTGGATGCCGACGATCTCCTACGACACCCAGGCTGTCCTCGCCGGCGACAAGGTCCGCTTCCAGGGCCAGGAGGTGGCGTTCGTGATCGCCACCGACGAGTACATCGCCCGCGACGCCCTCGGGCTGATCGACGTCGAGTACGAGCCGCTGCCCGCGGTAGTCAATGCCCGCAAGGCACTCGACGCCGACGCGCCGATCATCCGCGACGACAAGGAGGGACAGACCGACAACCTCGCCAGCCCGCTGTGGGAGGCCGGCGACGAGGACGCGACCGACCGTGCCTTCGCGCAGGCCGACGTCGTCGTCAAGCGGGACATCATCTACCCGCGCTGCCACCCCGCACCGCTCGAGACGTGCGGGATGATCGCCGACTTCAACCCGGAGACCGGCCAGCTGGACATCTACAACGGCAACCAGGCGCCCCATGCCCACCGCACGGTGTACGCGCATGTCGCCGGTCTCGCCGAGCACATGATCCGCATTCGCTGCAACGACATCGGCGGCGGTTTCGGCAACAAGGTGCCGATCTATCCGGGGTACGTGTGCGCGATCGCCGGTTCGATCGTCGCCGGCGTCCCGGTCAAGTGGGTCGAGGATCGCTCGGAGAATCTGATGTCGACCGGCTTCGCTCGCGACTACATCATGAAGGCCGAGATGTGCTCCAAGGACGGCCGGATCACCGGCTTGCGGGTCGACGTCATCGCCGACCATGGCGCGTTCGACTCGACCGCTCAGCCGACGAAGTTCCCGGCCGGCTTCTTCCACATCGTGTGCGGGTCCTACGACCTCGAGGCGGCGCACGTGAAGGTGCGCGCGGTGTACACGAACAAGGCGCCGGGCGGCGTCGCCTACCGCTGCTCCTTCCGCATCACCGAGGCCGTCTACCTCGTCGAGCGGATGGTCAACGCGCTCGCGCTCGAGATGGGCGTCGACCAAGCTGAGCTGCGGATGCAGAGCTTCATCGCTCCCGAGCAGTTCCCCTATGAGACGACGACCGGCTGGACGTATGACTCGGGCAACTATGCGAACACCATGCGGGTGGCGATGGAGATGGCGGGCTACGACGATCTGCGGCGCGAGCAGGCCGAGAAGCGCGCCCGCGGAGAGCTGATGGGCATCGGCGTGTCGTTCTTCACCGAGGGGGTCGGGGCCGGCCCGCGCAAGCACATGGACATCCTCGGGCTCTCCATGAACGACGGCGCCGATCTCCGCGTGCATCCCAGCGGCAAAGCGGTGGTGAGCATCAGCGCCCAGACCCAGGGGCAGGGCCACGAGACGACGTTCGCACAGATCGTCGCCGAGGAGCTCGGCATCCCGCCCGAGGACGTCGAGGTCCGCCACGGCGACACCGACAAATCGCCCTACGGGCTCGGCACCTACGGCTCGCGCTCGACGCCGGTGAGCGGGGCGGCGGTCGCCGTCGTCTCCCGCAAGGTCCGTGACAAGGCCCGCCAGATCGCCGCGACGATGCTCGAGACGCGGCCTGAGGACCTCGCCTGGGAGAAGGGGCGCTGGTACGTCAAGGGCGATCCCGAGAAGGGAGCGCTGATCGAGGAGATCGCGCAGCGTGCCTACAGCGGGGAGTCGATGCCGGCCGGCATGGAGGGCGGGCTCGATGCGCAGGTCATCTATGACCCGCCGAATCTCACCTATCCATACGGCGCCTACATCGCCGTTGTCGACATCGACCCTGACACCGCGTTTGTGAGGGTGCGGCGGTTCATCGCCGTCGACGACTGCGGCGTGCGGATCAATCCGATGATCGTCGACGGTCAGATCCACGGCGGGCTCGCCGAGGGGATCGGGATCGCACTCATGGAGGTGATCACCTTCGACGAGGAGGGCAACTGCCTCAACGGGTCGTTCATGGACTACCTGATCCCGACCGCGCTCGAGTGCCCGGACTTCGAGCTCGGGGCAACGGTCACCCCGTGCCCCCACCATCCGCTCGGGGCCAAGGGGGTCGGCGAGTCGCCGAACGTCGGCTCGCCGCCGGCGATCGTCAACGCGGTGATCGACGCCCTCCACGAGACCCACGGCGTCACCCACATCGACATGCCGTGCTCGCCGGCGCGGGTGTGGGCCGCGATGCAAGGGAGGCCCGAGCCACCGCAATGATGTCGGCCGCCCTCAGGGACCGAGCCAGGGAGCTCACCGGCGAGGGCTCGGCGTACGTGATCGCCACCGTCGTGCGCGTCGAGCGGCCGGCGAGCGTCGAGCCCGGCGACGTCGCCCTCGTCCACCGCGACGGCACGATCGAGGGTTTCGTCGGCGGCGTCTGCGCCCAGCACAGCGTCCGCCTGTATTCGCTCCAGGCGCTTGAGACGGGACAGCCGCTGCTGCTGCGGATCCTCCCTGACGCGCAGGGGAGTGACTCGGAGAACGGCGCGCGCGCGGAGGACCCCGAGCTCACCGAGGTGCTCGCCAACGAGGACGGCACGGTCACCGTGCAGAACCCGTGCCTGTCCGGTGGGGCGATCGAGGCCTTCCTCGAGCCCGTCCTGCCCGCGCCGCGAGTGCTCGTCGCCGGCGACTCTCCGATCGTCGGGGCGATGGCCCGGATCGCGCCGGTGCTTGGGCTCGACTTCGTGGCCGTGGGAAAGGGCGACGACGGCGTGCCGATGCGCGGTGACCTCGCCCTCGTCGTCGCCGCACACGGGCGCGACGAGTTGCCGATCCTCCGCGCCGGGCTCGAGGCCGGCGTGCCGTACGTCGGGCTCGTCGCCTCCCGCAAGCGGGGCGGCGCGGTGCTCGACGAGCTCCGGGCCGAGGGTGTCGCGCAGGAGCTCGTGAGCACGGTCGAGACCCCGGCCGGGATCGACATCGGCGCGCGCAGCGCCGCTGAGATCGCGGTCTCGATCTTCGCTCGGATCGTCGAGGTTCGCCATCGCATCCCGGTGCCGACGCCCGGCGCCGAGGCCGAGCGGCCGCTCACCGCGGTCGACCCGATCTGCGGCATGACCGTCGTCGTCGACGACGACACGCCCTCGCTCGCACGGCCGGGCGGGACGGTCTACTTCTGCTGTACGGGGTGCAAGCTCAGGTTCGAGGAACGGCAGGGGGATGTCGCCGTCTCCTGATGAGGTGAGGCACCTCGTCCCCGACGTCGAGACGCTCGCCCAGCGGCTCGCCGCCGCCGACTACCTCGTCGACGAGGCCCTGGCCACGTCGATCTTCCTCGCCGTCGCGCTGCCGCAGCCGCTGCTGCTCGAGGGCGAGGCCGGCGTCGGCAAGACCGAGGCGGCGAAGGCGCTTGCGGCCGTGCTCGACACGCCGCTCATCCGCCTGCAGTGCTACGAGGGGATCGACGCCGCCGAGGCGCTGTACGAGTGGAACTACCCCCGCCAGCTGCTCAGCATCCGGCTCGCCGAGGCGAGCGGTGCCGAGCTGCGCGAGGAGACGCTGTTCGGACGTGAGTACCTCATCCGCCGCCCGCTGCTGCGCGCGCTCGAGCATCCCGGCCCGCGGCCGGCCGTGCTGCTCATCGACGAGATCGATCGCGCTGACGACGACTTCGAGGCATTCCTGCTCGAGCTGCTCGCCGAGGCGACGGTGACGATCCCCGAGCTCGGGCCGGTGCGGGCGACCCACCCGCCGATGATCGTCCTCACCTCGAACCGCACCCGCGACCTGCACGACGCCGTCAAGCGTCGCTGTCTGTACCACTGGATCGAGTATCCGACCCCTCAGCGCGAGGTCGAGATCATCCGCCGCCGGGTGCCCGGCGCGTCGGCGACGCTTGCCGTCGCGGTTGCCGACGCCGTCTCCCGGATGCGCGACAGCGACGTGCAGAAGCCGCCCGGGGTGGCCGAGGCGATCGACTGGCTCGCGGCGCTCGAGGTCCTCGGGATCGAGCGGCTCGATCCCGTGGCGATCAACCGCACGCTCGGCGCGGTGCTCAAGTACAGCGAGGACCATGAGGTGATCCGGGCCGCCGGGCTCGAGCAACTGGTGGGGCGCGGTGGCTGAGGTCCGCGCCTTCGGCGTGGAGACGGTCCTGCTCGATGCGCCCGGCGTGGCCGGCGCCTTCAGCCGCCGCCTGCGTGAGGCCGGCCTGCCGACCTCGGTCGAGCGGGCGGTCAACTTCGCGGATGCGCTGCGACTCGTCGCGCCGATCAGCCGCCGCCGGCTGTACTGGACGGCCCGGGCGGTGTTCGTCTCCGAGCGCGCACAGGTCCCGGCCTTCGACGCGGTGTTCGCCGCCGTGTTCGGCGGCGCGCCGCATGCGCCGGGCGAGCTCGAGCCCGGCCGGCCGCAGACGGAGCCGGCGCCGCCCGACGAGCGCCCCGTGCAGGAGCGCGATGAACGATCCGCGGGCGCGGACACGGCGCAGGACAACCGCCTCGCCGTCGGCATCGCCCCGACGCCCACGCGCGACCCGGCCACGCCCGACGCCGAGGAGATCCCGGTGCCCGTTGTCCCCAGCGACGAGGAGCTGCTGCGCGGCAAGCATTTCGACGCGCTCGCTCCCGCGGAGCTCGCGGCGCTCTATCGGCTCATGTCCGAGCTCGAGGTGGCGCCCCCCCCGCGGCGCACGCGGCGCGCGCGCCCCGACCGTCACGGGGAGCGCGTCGATCTGCGCCGCACCCTGCGGTCGAGTCTGCGCACGGCGGGCGATCCGGTCCACGTGCGCCGTCGCCGTCGGCGCGTCGTCCGCCGCCGCATGGTGCTCCTGTGCGACATCTCCGGATCGATGGAGCCCTACGCGCGGGCCTACCTCCAGTTCCTCACCTGCGCCGCCGGGAGCGGGCCGCGGGCGGAGGCGTTCGTGTTCGCCACCAGGCTTACCCGGCTGACGCGGGCGCTCTCCTCGCGCCACCCCGAGCGGGCGATCCAGCGAGCGGCCGCGACGGCGCCGGACTGGTCGAGCGGGACGCGTATCGGCGCGGCGCTCAAGGATTTCAACGACCGCCACGGCCGGCGCGGCATGGCGCGGGGAGCGGTGGTCGTCATCCTCTCCGACGGCTGGGAGCGGGGGGATCCCGCGCTCGTCGGCCGGGAGATGGCGAGGCTCGCCCGGCTCGCGTATCGGATCGTCTGGGTCAACCCGCGGGCCGCGGCGCCCGGCTTCTCGCCGCGCACGGGTGGGATGGCCGCCGCGCTGCCGCATTGCGACGCACTCGTCAGCGGCCACAGCCTCGATGCGCTCCACGAGGTGATCGCGGCGATCGGCGCGACCGGCGTCGACACCGGCGGCTGGGAGCCCGAGCCCGAGCCCGAGGAGGAGCCGTGGGCGAGCGCGACACCGGTGGCGGGGAGCTCGGTGGCGATGCCGAGTGGCTACGGACCGAGCCGCGGCCGCACGACACCGGGGTGGGGGACATGACCGAGGCCGAGGTCTGGGAGATGGGCGAGCGTGGTAAGCGCTGCATCTACCCGGGGTGCGAACGTCCGGCCGTTCCGCCGCACCCGCTCGGAGGTCCGCAGCCCAGCTTCTGCGACCGTGAGGACCACAACGCCTTGACCGCTCACCAGGAACGCCAGCGCCTCGCGCGCGAGCGGGCCACAGATCAGGAGGATGACGATGGCTGACGAGGCCTACCGCGCCGTGTTCCTGCGCGTCCACCCGACGGGCAAGATGGTGCTGAGCCTGACGATCGAGTCCGACGGCAACGAGGCCCGGTACGCCGAGCAGGTCGCCGACGAGCTCGGTGTTCCCGCGCTCGACGTCAAGGTGCTCCCGGCCGACGAGAACCGCTTCGGCACCGGTCACGGATTCAACACGGCCCCGTCGGGCGGCACGGCGGCGGCGATCACCAGCACGACGACGAAGATCCGTGCCAAGGCCCAGCTGCTCGCCGGGATGGCGATGGAGACGCCGGCCGACCGGCTGCGCTGGGACGACGGCGTCTTCGTCGCCGACGATCCGGCGCAGTCCCGGACGATCGCCGACCTTGCCCTGTACGCCCACGGGACCGGCGCCCTGCCGCCCGGCGTCGAGGGTGGTCTCGACGCCCAGACCGTCTACCGCGACTAGCGTCGTGAGCCGGCGCTCAGGACACTCGACGCCGCTGACCGGCTCAGCCGGCCGGCAGCGCCACGTCGACCGCGACCTCGAGCTCGTCGAGAACCTTGAGCGTGCCGAACAGCGCCGAGTACGGCTTCATGCCGAAGCCGGACTGCGTGACCGTCGCGCTGCCGGCGAGCCGCCCGTCGGCGCACGACAACGTGAAGGCGACCGGCTGGCGCTGCGCGCCGACCGTGACCTCGCCGGTCACCGCGAGCTGGTCGCTGCCCGCGCCCCCCTCGACGGCGCTCGAGCGGAAGGTGATCGCGCCGCCCTTGAGGATCTCCTGGGCAATCGTCTCGTTGATCCCGGTCTTGTCGTCGTCGCCGAGCGAGCTGATCCCGCCGCTGCCCTCGCGCACCTCGAGCGAGCTTGGGTTGGCGGTGAGCTCGATCCGGCTCAGCGCGCCGTCGTCACCGACCTCGAGCGTCGCCGTCCACCGGGTGACCTCGATCAGCAGGTTGTGGCCCGCCTTCGCCGCGGCGCCGCCCTTGCGTGTGCGCACCGAGAGCGTGCCGGCGCTGGGCCCAAGTTCGAATGTGCCAGCCGTGAGTGCCATGCCGGCACAGTGTCACAGACAAGGAGACATCGAGATCCATGTTGCATCTAGACCATTCGTTCACGACGACGAAGCCGATCGACGAGACGTGGGCGGCGATCCTCGATCTCGACCGCCTGATCCCATGCGTGGAGGGTGGCAGCGTGACCGAGCGGACCGGTCCCGACTCCGCCAAGGCCCAGATCAAGGTCAAGATGGGGGCGATGTCGCTGACCTTCGCGGGAACCGTCGAGGTCGCCGAGCGGGACGCGGAGACTCATAAGGCCGTGCTCAAGGTAAAGGCGCGCGAGTCCGGCGGCCAGGGCCACGCCAACGCCGACGTCGCGTTCGCGCTCGCCGACGGTGGTGGGACGATCCACACCGACGCCCAGATCACCGGCAAGGCGGCGTCGATGGGGGAGGGCGTGATGACGACGGTGCTCGACGCGCTCATCGCCGACTTCACCGGCAAGCTGTCCGCCCTGTGAGTGAGCTCGCGACGAAGTCGATGCGCCGCCCCCGGGAGGGGGAGATCCCGCGTGACGGAGGCACCGCGATCCAGGAGCGCCCGGACAAGCCGGTGTTCCGCGGCAACGGTCCCTATGACTACGTGTGCGTCGAGTGCGGTACCGTGCTCGCCGCCGCGATGCCCGCCGAATGGATGAACCGCAAGGTGCGCGTGCGGTGCGCGCAGTGCCGGACCGTCAACGTCGCCGTCGAGGAGGAGGGCGTCGACTACAGCAAGGGCTTCGGGCGCCGTCCGACGTGACGGGCGCGTTCGTCACCGGACTCGTGCTCGGCGCCGGCGGCTCCTCGCGCCTGGGCCGGCCCAAGCAGCTGTTGCCCCACGGCACGACGACGCTGCTCGGGCACGTGCTCGCCACCGCCCGCCGCTGTCCGTTTGACCAGCGGCTGTGCGTCATCGGCGGCGGCGCCGCGGAGGTGCGCGACGGCGTCGATTTCGCCGGCATCGAGGTGGTCGAGAACCGCGCCTTCGGCGAGGGCTGCTCGTCGTCGATCGCCGCCGCCCTCGGGGCGGTCGACCCGCGCAGCGACGTGCTCGTGTTGATGCTCGGCGATCAGCCCGGCGTGAGCGTCGTGGGCGTCGAGAGGCTCCTCGCCGGCCGCGGGGCGGCGCCGCTCGCCGCGTGTGGCTACGACGACGGCCGGGGTCATCCGCTCGCATTCTCCCGCGCGTTGTTCGGTGACCTCGCCACCCTGCACGGCGACAAGGGGGTGTGGAAGCTGCTCGACCGGCGTGCCGACGATCTTGTCGACGTGCCCGTCGCCGGTCCGATCCCTCGCGATGTCGACACCTGGGAGGACTACGAGGCGCTGCTCGCCGCCGGCGACGCCAGGGTGAGCTCCATCGAGCGTCCGACAGCACGGAAGCCAAGCCGGGCATAGAGCTCCTTCGGCCGGTCCTCGTCGTCGGCGCAGATCCATAGATCCTGTCCCTGCCCGCCGCCGGCGGCGAGGATCGTCGCGCGGGTGAGCGCGGTGCCGAGGCCGAGTCCCCGGCGGTCCCGGGCGACGTAGACGAGGGCGACCTCGGCGCCGCGCGGACCGCGGTCGAGCTGGGTGAAGGCGACCGGGTGGCCGTCGTCGAGCACCGTGAACACCCGCACCCGGCGCCGCAGCCCGATCTCGCGGACCGCGGCGTGAAAGCTGTCGCTCTCGGTGCCATCGTGGTCCTCCTCGTGCCAGGCACGGCGCAAATGGTTCACCGCGTCGTAGGGGACCTCCTCGATCGCCGGCTCGGGCCCGATGACGGGTGGGACCTCTCCGCCGTGGTGCATCCAGACAAGGCGCGTCGACCGCCACCCATGGGCCGTGAACTCGGCCCGGAGCGGCTCGGCGGCCTCGGCGAAGTCGAACTCGATTCGGCGGTGGGGTAGCCCGGTGAGGGCCTCGTCGGCAAACGCGGAGAGCTGGTCGACGGTCATTCCGGGGTCGTCCTGCACGCGGACGAGGTTGTAGGCGTAGATCGTCGGATACGGCGTCGCCCGGAACACCGTCCCGTGCGACCACGGCCACTGCACATCGCACACTGCCGCGGTCAGCGCGTGCAGCCAGGCCTGCGCCCGGACGCGCAGCTCGCCGGTCGAGGACTCGCTCCCTGCCACGGAGCACAGGCTAATCGGGCCAAGGAGTACCGTGGGCTCGTGCACGAGACTCCGGCGGAGATCGCGCGCCTCCAGGAGCTGATCGACCGCAGCTACGCCGCGGCCGGCGCGCATCTGCTCAGCATCCACGGCCCGGAGCGGCGGTTGACCGCCGAGCAGGTCGCGGCGCGCCTGCAGGGGATGTGTCTGCTCGCGCTCGCCACGGTCACCGCCGACGGGCGGCCGATCGTCGGGCCGGTCGACGGGATCTTCTACCGGGGGGCGTTCCACTTCGGCTCGTCGCCGGACTCGGTGCGCTTCCGCCACATCCGAGCCCGCCCGCAGGTGAGCGCGACCCATCTGCCCGGGGAGGAGCTCGCCGTCACCGTGCACGGCCGGGCGGTGCCCGTCGACGTCGGCGACGAGGCGGGCGCCGGATTGCGCGCTGCGCTGCTCGAGGTCTATGTGCCGCGCTACGGCGAGGACTGGGAGGAGTTCCTGGACTCGGGGCCCGTCTATGCGCGGATCGACGCCGAGCGGATGTACCCGTTCGCGCTTCACCCGTAGGGGCCGCACCGACTCGGCGGGGGCCGCGGTTGCCCGACGCTGACCGGGGGCGCGATCTGCCAAGCTGCGGACATGACCCCGTCGCTCCAGGTCGACGAGTTCACCGACCCGGGCTGTCCGTTCGCGTGGTCGGCTGAGCCGATCCGCCGGCGCCTCGCCTGGCTCTACGGTGATCAACTCGGCTGGGGCCTGCGCATGGTCGGCCTGGCCGAGGACCCGCGGGAGTACGAGGACAAGGGCTTCACCCCGGAGCGCCAGTCCGCCTCCTTCCGTCACTTCGCGCACGCCTATCACATGCCGATGGACACCCGGCTGCGACCCCGGATGGCCGCCACCCTGCCGGCGTGCAAGGCGGTCGTCGCCGTCCGTCGGCACGCCCCCGAGCGCGAGCGGGCGATGCTGCGTGCCGTCCGTGTCCTGCACTTCGCCGGTCATCTCCTCGACGAGCCTGCGACGATCGCCGCCGCCGCGCAGCGCGCCGGCGTCGACCCCGGCGACCTCGAGCGCTGGCTCGCCGAGACGGAGACCGACGAGGTGCTCCAGGAGGACCTGATGCGCGCCCGTCATCCCACGCCCCGCGCGCTCGCGCTCTCCCACAAGCTCGCCGATTCCGGCGACGGCCGCCGCTACACATGCCCCTCGTACGAGATCGAGCGCGCGTCCGACGGCATCCGGCTCGCCGTGCCCGGCTTTCAGCCGCTCGCCGCCTACGAGGTGATCATCGCCAATCTCTGCCCGGGCGCCGAACGGCGCGAGGATCCCGAGGACGTCACCGAGGTGCTCGCCTGGGCCGGGGAGCCGCTCGCCACCGCCGAGGTCGCGATGATCTGCGACGTGTCCCTCGACGAGGCGCGCGAGCAGCTCGGCCATGTCGCCGAGGAGGAGCACATCGGTTTCGACGGGCTCTGGCGCCTGCGGGACTCGTAGCCGGGGAGGCGTCGTCGGCGCGGTCCACCCGTGCGTGTGCCTAGAGGGTGTGGTCGACCCGGGCCGTGGTGGTCCGGGCCGTGGTGGTCGGGGCCGTGGTGGTCGGGGCCGTGGTCGCGGTCTGCGCAAAACCGTCCCCTCGAGGCGCGCGATGCGTTGGATGGTCGATTCCGTCCGCTATTCGGACGGAATCGACCACCCATCGCCGGCCGGGGGTTGAGGGGACCCAAATGATCACCCGGCGACCGCCGCACGCGTCCGACCGCCGCACGCCTCCGACCGCCGCGGCGCCTTCACCTGGCGCGCGAGTCCGACCGCGGCTGCGCTTCAGCCGCCCTGGATCTGCGCCCGCAGCGCCTTGCGGTCGATCTTGCCAACCGCGGTGAGCGGGACCGAGTCGACGATGTGGATCTCACGCGGGTATTTGAAGCCGCCGATGTGCTCGCGGGCCCACGTGATCAGCTCGGCCTCGGTGAGCTCGGTGCCCTCGCCCAGCGAGACGAAGGCGACGACCTCCTCGCCGTGACGGGCGTCGGGCCGGCCGACGACGGCGGCGAGCGTCACCGCCGGATGCGCGACGAGGGCGTCCTCGATATCACGCGGGTAGACGTTGAACCCGCCGCGGATGATCAGGTCCTTCTTGCGATCGACGATGTACAGGTAGCCGTCCGCGTCGCGGTAGCCGAGATCGCCGGTGTGCAGCCACCCGTCGCGGAGCGTCTCCGCCGTCGCCTGCGGCGCGTTCCAGTAGCCGGCCATCACCCCGGGTGAGCGGCAGCACACCTCGCCGACCTCACCGACCGGCAGCTCGGTGCCGTCGAGGTCGACGATCCGCACCTCGGTGCCCGGCACCGGCAACCCGACCGAGCCACTGCGCTCGGCCGCCGTCGGGCTCGTCGAGATGAGCGCGGCGCTCTCGGTGAGGCCGTAGCCCTGGCGAATCGCGACGCTCGGCACCCGGCGGGTGAACTCGGCCTCGACCTCGGGTGGCAGCGGCGCCCCGCCCGAGCTGACGTAGCGCAGGGAGGACAGGTCGTGGTCCTCGAGCGGCTGGGAGAGGAGGATCTGCAGCATCGTCGGCACGACTGCGCTGAGCTGCAGCGCGTGCTCCTCGATGAGCGCGAGGAAGGCGACGGGGTCAAACCAGCGCAGCAACACGGAGACGCCCGGCTCCGGGGTGTGCAGGCCGGCCGTCGTGACCAGGATCCCGTAGGAGTGCGAGAGCGGCAGCGTGGCCAGCGCCCGGGTCAATCCTGGGACATAGGCCGCCTCGTGGGCCGCGCGACCGGAGAAGTAGAGGTTCGCGTGGGTGAGCATCACGCCCTTGGCCCGCCCCGTCGTCCCGCCGGTGTAGAACAACGCCGCGAGCTCGTCGTCGTCCCGGGGCACGATCGCGACCGGGTCGGCGCACTCGAGCTCGGAGAGGGCGACCACGCCTTCCCGCGGCTCGCCGGTGCAGATCACGTGGCGCACGCTCGGCAGGCCGCTCGTTGCCGCGAGCACCTTGTCGACGAACTCCGGGGAGGTGACGACGGCGCTCGCCTCCGCGTTGGCGATCACGTGCCGCAGCTCCTCGGCCGGCAGCAGGAACGTGGCCGGGGTGACGACCGCGCCCGCCCGCCATACGGCGTTGTAGGTGATGCCGACCTCGGGTGAGTTGGCCATCGTCACGACGACCCGCTCACCGGGCCCGACGCCGACATCGATCAGGCCTCCCGCGACACGCCGCCCGCGCTCGAACAGCTCACCGGAGCTGTGCCAGCGGCCCTCGAACAGCAGTGCGGGGTAATCGCCGCGCCGCTCGAACGATTCCTCTGCGAGCGCGGCCAGGTTGTAGGCGCGGGTGGTGGTCATCGCGCAACCATAGGCGCTCGCCGCGATCGCGGGGACGCGGAGCACGGCAGGCTGTCAGGATCCGCGGCCTGATCACCGGCGTAGAGAACGAGAGGATGTGACGGGTGAGCTACAAGACGATCATCTGGGAGCAGGAGGGCGGTGTCGGGCGGCTGACGCTCAACCGTCCTGAGACGCTCAACGCGTGGACGGCCGAGTTCGGCGGCGAGCTGCGCGAGGTCATCCGCGGCGAGGCCGCCGACCCCTCCGTCCGGGCCGTGCTCATCACCGGCGCCGGCCGCGGCTTCTCCTCGGGCGCCGACCTCAAGGCGGGCTTCGAGCCCGCCGCCGACGGGATGCCCGACATCGAGACGGAGCTCAACGACATCTACCACCCGGTGATCCTCGGTATCCGCCGTCTGCCCAAGCCGGTCATCGCCGCCGTCAACGGTCCCGCGGTTGGGATCGGCGCCTCGCTCGCCCTCGCCAGCGACCTCATCCTCGCCGCCGAGTCGGCCTACTTCGGTCTCGCCTTCGTCAACATCGGGCTGATGCCCGACGGCGGTTCGACCGCGCTCGTGCCGGCCGCGGTCGGCAAGGCCCGGGCCTTCCAGATGGCGCTGCTCGGGGAGCGCGTCCCGGCCGCGACCGCGCTCGAGTGGGGGCTGGTCAACGCCGTGCACCCGGATGCGACGCTGCTCGAGGAGGCGGGCTGTCTGTGCCGCAAGCTCGCCGAGGGGCCGACGCAGTCCTACGCGAGCTCCAAGCAGGCGCTCAACCAGTTCATCTACGGCGATCTCGACGCCCAGCTCCAGCTCGAGGCCGTGCTCCAGCACCGGCTCGGGCGCAGCAAGGATTTCATGGAGGGCGCGGCGGCGTTCGTCACCAAGCGTCCGCCGGCGTTCATCGGAGCCTAGGGGGACGTCACACGGCCGCGCCGCTGCTATCACAGGCGTATGCCCCAACTTGCCACTCGCCCGCTGGGTGATTCCCCGCTCCAGGTATCCGTCGTCGGTCTCGGGTGCAACAACTTCGGCCGCCGGCTCGACGTGCGCGCCACCCGGGCGGTCGTCGACGCGGCGCTCGATGAGGGAGCGACGTTCTTCGACACCGCCGACGTCTATGGCCGCGGCCAGAGCGAGGAGTTCCTCGGCGAGGTCCTCCGGGGACGGCGTCAGGAGGTCGTGCTCGCCACCAAGTTCGGCATGGACATGGGCGACGGCAAGGGTCCGCGCGGTTCACGCGGCTACATCCACCAGGCCCTCGAGGCCTCCCTGCGACGGCTCGGGACCGATGTCATCGACCTCTACTGGTACCACCGACCCGACGGCGAGACCCCGATCGCGGAGACGCTCGAGACGCTCGACGAGCTCGCCGCCGCCGGCATGATCCGCGCGATCGGCGCCTCGAACTTCGACGCCGCGCAGCTCGAGGAGGCCGATGCGGTCGCCCGTGCGCACGGATGGGCGCGGTTCGTCGCCGTGCAGAACGAGTACAGCCTGCTCGTCCGGACGGCCGAGCGCGAGGTTCTGCCCGCGTGCGAGCGCCTCGGGATCAGCTTCGTGCCCTACTTCCCGCTCGCCTCGGGACTGCTGACCGGCAAGTATCGCCGTGGGGAGGCACCGCCGACGGGCACTCGCCTCGCCGGGCGCGACGAGCTGGCCAGCGACGCGCAGTTCGACCTCATCGAGGCGCTCGAGCGTTACGCCGAGGACCGTGACCTCACCCTCGTGCAGGTGGCGATCGGCGGCCTGCTCGCCCAGCCGTCGGTGAGCTCGGTGATCGCCGGGGCGACCAAGTCCGAGCAGGTGCTCGGCAACGCCGCCGCCGCGCGCTGGACGCCGAGCGCTGAGGACCTCCGCGCGCTCGAGGATCTGCTGAGCTCAGCCGCGGCCTGAGCGCTCGGCGACGGGCTCGAAGCTGAGCGCGACGGCGTTGCGGCCCTGTGACTTGGCCGTGTACAGCGCGCGGTCGGCTTCGAGCGCGGTGAGCCGGGCGTCGCCGGCGAAGGCGGCACCTCCGACGCTGACCGTCACCCGCATCCGGCGGCAGCGCTCGCGCACGCCGGCGCGGACCCGCTCGGCGATCGCCGGTGCCTCGGGCCCGTCGCCGCGGAGCAGCACGCCGAACTCGTCACCGCCGAGGCGCGCGACGAGGTCACCGGGCCGCAGCGCGGCGGTGATCGCTCGGCCGACCTCGGCGAGCAGGCGGTCGCCCGCTTCGTGGCCGTAGACGTCGTTGATCGTCTTGAAGTCGTCGATGTCCACGACGAGCAGGATCGCGGGCTCGCCGCGGGAGACGATCTGGCCGAAACGGTCGTCGAATGCCCGGCGGTTGGGCAGGCCGGTGAGCGGGTCCTCGAGCGCGAGGTAGCGATACTCGTGGGCGCGCAGCGCGTGGGCACGGGCGAGTTCGGCGAGCTCGCTCGCCATCTCGCCGTAGCGATCCGGGGGAACGGTCAGCGCTCCGTCGGCGCGGTCGAGCGGCAGCCGGCCGACGGTGAGCTGCGGCATCCGCGGTCGCTCGGTGACGAGCCGATCGGCCGTACCGACCGCCTCCTCCACCGTGCTCGTGACCGGGAAACCGGCACGCCGCCAGCGGGTGCCGATGCCCTGGCCGCCGAGCATGAACAACGTCTGCGGGCGCACCTGCTCGATGGCGAGGATCGTCCGCTCGAGTGCGTCGTCGCGGTCGGGCATCGTCACCGACAGCGCGACGACCGCGGGGTCGTAGCGCTCGACGCTCAGGGCGAGGGCCTCGACCGGCACATCGCTGCCGAGGTGGATCACCTCGTAGCCGTTGCCCTCGAGGACGTCGGCGACGAGCCGGGGGGCGAGTCCGTGGGGCTCGCCCTCGACGGCCGCGACGACGATCCGCTCGCGGCTCCGGGGCCGAACGGTGAGGAGCTGAGGGTAGAAGACGGCCAGCGCACGGTGGCAGACCGCGGTGGCGAGATGCTGATCGGCCACGGTCAGCTCGCCGGCCTGGCCGAGGCGGCCGATCTCGTGCATTGCCGGCGTCACGACCCGGGCGAGCAGCGTCGCCGCCCCGATCCCGGCATCGGTGCCCTCCCAGAGGATGTCGGCGGCGAGCGGCGCGTCGCTCTCGCCCAGCGCGGCCGTGAACCGGTGCGTGAGGCGCTGCGCGAGCAGGTCGAGGCTGCGGCGACTGGGTCCGCGCTCGGCCGGGGTGAGCTCGCCCGTGCGGTCGATCCACCCGGCCGGATCGACGCGGTCGATGACGCCCGGCGGATAAGCGCAGAACACGGCGACGTCGCGTTCGGTCGCCAGGCCGTTCCACAGATCCTCGAGCTCGATCGCCGCGGCGATTGCGCCTCGCTGCCAGAGCAGCGAGACGAGCTCGCCGTAGACGAGCGGCGGTGGCGACGCCGGGCGCTGCCCAGCGAGCAGCTCGTCCATGACCGCGCGGAAGCGGCCTGCATCGGGCATCCCGGCGACCATGAAGCGGTCGACGATCTCGCCCGCGTCGTGCAGGGCCAGACGGCCGTCGCGCCGCGCTCCCTCGAGGTCGGTTCCCGCCTCCAGCAGCGCGCCGAGCAGCTCTTCCTGGTGGTCCTGCGTGGCCAGGACCACGGCATGTGCGCCCCGCGTCAATCCGTCGTGAAGAAACAGCGCCGCGGGCGCGGCGAGGCGGCCGAAACCCTCGCCCTGCTCGACGAGGTGGGTGTGGGCGCTTCCGGGCGACGCGACGGGGCCCTCGCCCGACGCGCGCCGGAGGCGGTGGGGGAACTGCGCCACCAGATTCTCATCGGACGCTCGCGCCGGGAACTTGAGCCGTCGGGGTCGAACATCTGTCGAGGTTCGGTCCGCGGGCTCAAGTGCTGCGCAAAACGTCCGTCTCGACGCGGGCTCGGGATCGCGACGGCGATTTCACCCAATACGAGGACAGAACTGCCGTCGGGTGAGGGCGGGGCGGATCGGACGGCGATTCTTCGCGCCCGTCTGGGACAGGGCCGAGCTGCCGGTGGCGCTCGCCCCGGACTCTCCGAGACTCCACGCCTCATGATCGCGCCGCCGCCGGTCGATAGCGAGGCATGCGGGCCGCCGGGCCCACGCCCCGTCGTCGTCCACCCTCATGACCCACCTTCCGAGCTCTCCGACCGCCACTCTCCGAGGTCGGTTCACCGAGCGACACGCGACTCGGCTGTTGTGGCGTGCGGGCTTCGGTCCCACCCCCGGCCAGGCGCGCTCGCTCGCGGCACTCGGCCTCGACGGCGCCGTCGCTTCGCTGACCCGGCCCAGGGGACGAGCGATGCTCCACGGCGCCGCCCCGCACATCGAGGGCAACCAGCCGCTCGATCCGTTCAACGTCTGGGGCCACGATCATCTCTGGTGGCTCGACCGCATGGTCCGCTCCGATCAGCAGCTCATCGAGCGGATGACGCTCGTGTGGCACAGCTGGTTCGCCACCTCGCTCGAGGCCTCGAGTTCGCAGCTCATCATCGGTCAGAACGAGATGATGCGCGCCCGCGCGCTCGGCAGCTTCCACGACCTGCTCCTCGCCGTGACCAAGGACCCGGCGATGCTGCTGTGGCTCTCGGGCACGTCGAACACGAAGTACAGCCCCAACGAGAACTACGGGCGCGAGGTGATGGAGCTGTTCACGCTCGGCGTCGACCGCGGCGCCTACGCCCAGCGCGACGTCCACGAGCAGGCCCGGGCCCTTACCGGCTGGACGAACGACTGGAACGACGCCGGGCCGTCGAACTTCCGCTTCGACCCGAGTCTGCACGATCCCGGGGTCAAGCAGATCTTCGGGCACCGTGGTCGCTTCGACTGGCGCGACACGTGCCGCCTGTGCGTCGAGCACCCGCTGCACCCGTCGTTCCTCGTCACCAAGCTGTGGAGCTACTTCGTCGGCGCGCCGATCCCCGGCGGCACGCTCCGAGCGCTCGAGCGCGCGTACATCGGCAGCGGCCACGAGGTGCGCCCGCTCGTCGAGGCGATCCTCCGCCACCCGTTGTTCTACGACGGGCCACGCATGGTGATCCCCCCGGTCGTCTACTGCGCCGGCCTGTTGCGGGCGCAGCGCCGGACGATCGACACCGACGCCTGGACGTGGATCTGCGAGCAGGCCGGCCAGCGCCTGTTCATCCCCCCGAATGTCGCCGGGTGGGACTACAAGCACTGGCTCGACACCTCACGCTGGGCCGGCCGCTTCACGATGGTCACCTACGCCCTTCAGGGGCACGTCCTCAACAGCAACGCGACCAACTACCCGGTGCAGGAGACGGCCGAGCAGGCGGTGGCCGCAGCCCTGCGCTACTGGCACGATCCGTCGCTCTCGGCCCAGACACGCCGCAACCTGCTCGCCTTCAGTCGTCGTGCGCAACGCGGGATCACCGCCGACTGGGAGCAGGTGGCGTACCGCATCCTGCGCCAGAACGCGCTGCGCGCTCTGATCCCGACGACACCGGATTGGCAGACCTGCTGATGTCCGGCGCCGAGCACACCTGTTGCGATGGCTTCTCCCGCTCGGAGGCGATCCGGCACGCGCTCGCGGCCGGCGGACGGCGACCGGCCCGCGAGTGGGACCCGCGGATGCCCGTGCCCGCCGGGGCCGGAATCGACCGCCGCCGCTTCCTCATCGGCGCGGCCGGCGGACTGCTGTCCGTCTACGGAGCGGACCGACTCGGCGCGACCTCGGCGGTGCTCGGCGACGGCATCGCCCAGGCGGCGATGGGTCCCGCGGCCCCGATCCTCGTCTCCGTGTTCCTCGCCGGCGGGATCGACGGGCTCTCGCTGCTCGCGCCCACCGAGGACCCGCTCTATCGCCAGCTGCGACCGACCCTCGCGCTTCCCCCGACGGCCGGCACCGCGTTCACCGAGGACGCCCGGCTGCGCTGGCACCCCTCGGCGTCGGCGCTCGCCCAGCTTCACGACGCGGGCAAGGTGACCGTGTTCCCGGGCATCGGCTACACGGACCCGGACATGTCGCACTTCACCTCCCGCCACTACTGGGAGGTCGGCGCGACCGAGACCGCCGTCGTCACCGGTTGGCTCGGCCGCTACCTCGACGCTGCCGGCAGCCCGACCAACCCCCTCCAGGGCCTCTCGATGGACGGCGAGATGAATCCGACCATCGCCACCGCCGCCAATCCGGTCGCGGCGATCAACAAGCCCGAGGACTTTTCGCTGTGGCTCGACGGCGTCTGGGGCGACGTGTTCAGCTGGACGCTCGACGCGGCGGCCGGCCTCGGCGAGGGCCAGCGCCGGGCGGCCGATGCGGCCATCGCGCAGGTCGCCGAGGCCGCCTCCGAGGTGGGTGTCGTCAGGCGGGCGCTCGCGCCGTTCCGCGACCCGAACGGCAACGCGGCCTATCGCAGCCCGGTCGCGTATCCCAAGGCGGCGGACAGCGACTTTCCCCAGCGCCTCGCCGGCCTCGCGGCGATGATCGCCGCCGGGCTGCCGATCCGCTGCGTCGCGCTCACCTCCGACACGCAGTTCGACACCCATTCCGCCCAGCCGACCACCTTCGACGGCGGGCTCAAGGTGATCGCCGACGGGCTCGCCGCCTTCCAGGCCGATCTCGAGTCGCGCGGCCTCGCCGACCGCGTGCTCGTGCACGTCTGGTCGGAGTTCGGCCGCCGGGCGCAGGAGAACGGCTCGACCGGGACCGACCACGGCGCCGGGGGCGTCTCGATGCTGATCGGGACGCGGGTCGGCGGGCGCATGATCGGCGAGTGGCCAGGGCTCACCAACCTCGACGAGAACGGCAACCTCCGTGAGAACGTCGATTTCCGTGCCGTGTACTGCTCGCTGCTCGAGCAGTGGTTCGGTCACGACGCGGCGACGGTCATCCCGCAGGCCGGCCGCTTCACCCGCTACGCGCTGCTCAAATGAGACGCCTCCTCGTCGGTCTCGTCATCGCCGCCGCGGTCACGCCGCTGCTGCCGCCGCTCGCCCGCGGCGCGGGTCGTCCGGTGGCTCACGCCGCGAGCCCCGCGGCCCACATGCTCGTCTACGCGCAGGAGTGGTCGCTGTGGCCGTCGCGCATCTCAGCCCCCGCCGGCCGAGTCGTCGTGCAGCTGTGGAACCGCGGTCAGGACGCCCACGACGTGCGCATCCGCCACGTCGATCGCCGCGGGTGGATGAGCGGCGCCACGCAGGGGATCGCGGTGACCCTCTCGGGGGGTCTGCGCCAGGCGAGCTGGCATCTGACGGCGGGGCGGTACGAGCTGTACTGCTCGATGCCCGGGCATCGCGCGCGGGGGATGCACGCTGTCATCACCGTGCGCTGAGCCCCCGCTGTTGCACTAGCCTCGGTCTGATCGCCGCGACTGCCCCCGCCCCCGATCCGCCCGCCGAGGTCCGCCACGCCTCGTGGCTCGAGCTGTTCTTCGACCTCGTCTTCGTCGTCGCGGTCGCGAACGCGGACACCGGGCTCGTGCACCACCTGAACGCCTCCGGGCTCGCCGTGTTCGTCGCCCTGATGGCGGTGATCTGGTGGGCGTGGATCGGCGTGACCTTCTACCTCACCCGCTTCCCCGGTGAGGAGGGGCTTCAGCGCTTCCTCATCCTTGCCGCGATGTTCGGCAGCCTCGTCATGGCCGTCGGGGCACCGGCGGTGTTCCGCGGCGCGTCGGTCGAGTTCGCCCTCGGGTACGCGGCCGTGCGGACGGCGCTCGTCGCCATGTACGTGCGCTCGGCGGTGCTGTGGCCGCAGAGCCGGGAGATCAGCTACTTCTACACCGCCTGGTTCTCGGTCGGGGCGATCGCCTGGGCGCTGTCGGTGTTCGTGCCCCCGCCGTGGCGCTACGCGATCTGGGCGGCGGCCTTCGCCGTCGAGATCGCCGCCCCGGCAGCGGCCCGCACCCTGCTCGCGCGCTTCCCCGTCGACTCGTCGCATCTGCCCGAGCGGATCGGCACGTTCGTGATCATCGTCCTCGGCGAAGCCGTCGTGAGCGTCGGCGCCGCCGCCGCGGGCATGGTGCTCACCGGCACCGAAGCGGTGATCCTCGCCACTGGCTTCCTCATCGCCGCCGCGATGTGGAGCTCGTACTTCGACGCCGTCGAGTGGGGCGGCCGGCGCTCGCTCGAACGCAGCCGCGCCGATGGACGCCTCGCCCGGGACCTCTACAGCTACGGCCACTTCCCGCTCGTCGTCGGCATCACCGCGTCGGCCGCGGGCGTCCAGTGGTGTGTCGATCACGCCGGTCAGGACACCGTCATCGCGGCGGCCCGCGTCGCCCTCGCCGGCGGCGCGGCGCTCACCCTCGCTGGGATGCTCGGGATTCAGCTCGGACTGCGTCACGGCAACCGCCCGCACACGACGGCCCGGGTCCTCGCCGTGCTCGCGCTGATCGTCATCGGCGTTGCCGTCCATGGCTCGGCCGCGCTGTTCGTCGGCCTGTGCGCGGCGGTCGTCATCGTCGACTCGGCCGCCCACCACCAGATCCGCGAGCGGCGCCGCGTCGCCGGCGTCGCCCTCCCCGAGGACGATGCCGACGTTCCGGCGGGTGGCGGCCCCGACATGGCGCCGATGCCCGGCACGGCCGACGCGGTGCCCGCGCCCGCCGCCGAGTGACCGTCGCCCGCCGGCGGGCGACGGCCCCGGCCCGCCCGGCTCAGCGGCGGCCGTCGGCCATGGCCGGCTCACGCGTCGCCGCCGGGCCGTGCGCGTGCTCCGGCCCGTGAGCGTGCCCATGGCCGCGCTCGGGACCCTCCGCGGCGGGTTCGGCCGCGGGCGCGGCGGCGATGCTGCCTCCGAGCAGCACCGCGCCGACGAGCGACGCGAGTGCGGCGAACGCCGCCCCGGCCAGGAAGGCCACGTGGTAGCCGCCGGTGAGCGCGACGGCGTGGCTCGCGCCGCCCGCGAGCAGATGCGTCGTACGCGAGGCCGCCAGGCTGGCGAGCACGGCGAGGCCGAGGCCGCCGCCCATCATGAACGACGTGTTGACGATGCCGCTGGCCAGCCCGGCGTCCTGCGGCTCGACGTCGCTCATCGCGGCGAGCAGAGTCGGGTTGAGCGCCATCCCCGCGCCGATGCCGAGCAGGATCATGCTCGGCAGCACGTCGGCGGCGAACTCGCCGTGCACCGGGGCGCGGGCGAGCAGCGCGAGCCCGACGGCGGCAAGGGCGAGCCCGATCGACAGCGGCCGCCGGATGCCGAAGCGCATGACGAGCTTGGCCGACAGCCCCAGGGAGAACGCGCCCATGATCAGGTTCGAGGGCAGGAAGGCGAGCCCGACCTGGAGGGGCGAGTAGCCGAGCACGAGCTGGAGGTAGAGCGCGGAGAGGAAGAACCACGCGAACATCGCCGCCGCCCACAGCACCCCGACGATGTTCGCCCCCGCGAGCCGCCGCCGGCGCAGGAGGCCGAGCGGGACGAGCGGCGAGTCGACGCGCGACTCGAGCGCGACGAAGGCGATCAGCAGCGCCGCCGCCGCGCCGAGCAGTCCGAGGGTGCGGGCCGACGTCCAACCGGCCTGGTTGCCGCCGACGATGGCGTAGACCGCGAGCACGAGCGCGGTGGTGATCAGCGCCGCGCCGCCGACGTCGAGGCGCGGCCGCGTGTCGCTCGCCGTTCCCGCGGGCAGCACCCGGCGCGCGGAGAGGCACACGACGACGCCGATCGGGACGTTGACGAGGAAGATCCAATGCCAGTCGAGCAGGCCGGTGAGCACCCCGCCGAGGAGCACGCCGATGCTGCCGCCCCCGGCCGCGACGAAGCCGAACACGCCCATCGCCCGCGCCCGTTCACCAGGCTCGACGAACAAGGACATCATCAGCGACAGAGAGACCGCGGAGACGACCGCGCCGCCAAGCCCCTGCACGGCCCGCGCGGCGACGAGCATCCCGGAGGAGTTCGACAGCCCACAGACGAGCGAGGCGCTCGTGAACAGGATCACGCCGCCGATGAACAGCCGCCGGTGCCCGAACAGGTCGCCGAGCCGGCCGGCGAGCAGCAGAAAGCCGCCGAAGGTGAGCATGTAAGCGTTGACCACCCAGGCCAGCGAGGTCGGGGAGAACCCGAGGTCGGCGCGGATCGACGGCAGCGCGACGTTCACGATCGTCGTGTCGAGCACGATCATCAAGGAGCCCAGGCACAGGACGATCAGGGCGATCCAGCGTGGTTGCAGAGAGAGTCTCACGGGCGGCTCCTTGGACGGTGGTTCAGGCTCACGAGAGGTCAGACCGAGCCGGCCGGGCAAACTCATCGGCCCGCGCCGATGACTTTTCGCGCCCGTGGGCGTCCAATAGACATGGCCGTGCCCACGGGGGGTACCTGCTGCTTCACCGTCCGCGCGCCGCTCCGGCGCCGCGACATCCCCGGCCTGCGGGCTCGCCTTGGCGCACTGCTCGTCGCCACCCGCCCGGCCACCGTTCTCTGCGATGTCTCCAGCGTCGCCCCCGACGCGGTCGCGGTCGATGCCCTCGCCCGGCTCCAGCTCGCCGCCGCGCGGGACGGGGCGCGCATCTCGCTCGTCGGCACGTCGCCGGAGCTCCGCGGCCTGCTCCGGCTCGTCGGCCTCGACGCGATCCTGCCGGACGCGCTGTAGCCGGTTTACGAGACGTTCACTCGGACCGTCCCGAAGCCGCTTACCTTCCGCGGACCAGGTTTGACGAGCAAGGGAGACGGGCGTGAAGAAGAGTCATGTTGGCGCGGTGGCGGCCCTCGTCCTCGCCGTGATCGCGCCGGGCACGGCGCTCGGACGCGAGCGGCACGAGCTCGTCCCCGGGGACCTGCTGGTCAGCGGAAGCTTCTACCGGGGGGCCGACATCACTCCGGGCGTCACCGAGCTGCCGCCGGGCTGCGGTGGCGCGAATTGCGCGCCGGCGTCGACTGACGGCACGTATCCGTTCGTCTTCAACAACGATCTCGTCGACGGCAGCTTCGGCATCACGTCTCCGATCGTCATCGATGAGCTCGCCCCGGACGGGCGTCGCCTGGAGCGCATCCGCGTTCCCTCCGACGGGCTTGTGACGAGCTTCTCCTCGAAGTCGGAGGGCGCGCTCAACCTCTCGCTCACCGGCCGGGCGGTCACGTTCATCGACTACGTCGCCGCACCCCGCGAGCTCGACGTCTCCAACTCGAACACGCCCGGCGTGATCGATCCGACCAACCCTGTGCCCGGCGCGTACTACCGCGCGGTCGCCCAACTCGGCCGCGACGGCGACATGTCGTTCACCGAAACCAACGCCTACAGCGGCAACAACGGTCGTGCGGCGATCCTCAACGACAAGCGAGGCGCCGACGTCTACTACACCGCCGGCAACGCCGGCAACGGCGCCAATCCCCAGCCGCCAGATGTCATTCTCGGCGCTGGTGCGCAGATCTTCGGTCCGTTGCTCGCCCCCGAGGGCGCGCAGGATCCCGGGACCCCGACACCGGTGGCGAGCTTCAACGTGACCGAGCTCGGGGACAAGGCCGACAAGATCGGCAAGGACGACAACTTCCGCGGGATGACCGTCTACGACAACGTCCTCTACTACACGAAGGGCAGCGGCGGCAACGGCGTCAACACCGTCTACTTCGTCGACACGACCGGGACCGCCTGCCCGCACGGAATCGGTCTGCCGGTTCCGGGAGCACCGCTGCCGAGCACACCGCTCCCCTACGACCCGGCAACGCTCCAGACGCACGGTCTCCCGAGCAACATGTGCGTGCTCAAGGGCTTCAACACGGAGCTGGCCAAGACGAGCAAGACATCGTTCCCGTTCGGGATCTGGTTCGCCGGGCCGCGCACGCTCTATGTCGCAGACGAGGGGAGCGGAGACAACACGTACCTGGCGGCCACTGGTCGGTACACGAGCGCAGCCGCATCGACGACCGCCGGGCTCCAGAAGTGGGTGTTCAACACCTCGAGCCAGAGCTGGACGCTCGCCTACACACTGCAGAGCGGGCTCGACCTCGGCGTTCCCTACACCGTCCGGCGCTATCCGACCGGCGACAACCCGGCGACGCAATTGCCGTGGGCGCCGGCCACCGACGGTCTGCGCAACCTCACGGGTCGAGTCAACCGTGACGGGAGCGTCACGATCTGGGCAGTCACTTCAACCGTCAGCGGAAGCGGAGACCAGGGGGCCGATCCCAACCGGCTCGTCACCGTCACCGACGACCCGGCCGCGAGCAGCCCCGCCACCGGCGAGGCGTTCCGGACGGTCGTCGCGCCGCGCTACGCCTATGTTGTACGTGGAGTCTCGCTGACGCCCGGTTCTCGCGCGCACGGCTGGGGGAACGGCGGCCGCCGATAGGCGGTCGCCGGCGTGCCGGTCGCTGCCAGCTAGGTGGCGATCGGATCGAGGTGGAGCGGTAGCCCGAAGCGCGGGAACAGTCGTGCGGTGTCGAGGAAGAAGGTCATCTTGGCGATGCCCTTCGGCCCGAGCTCGAGGATCTGGAGTGCCCACGGGTCGTGTCCCTCGCCGGTCTGGCTCACCCGGTATTGGCCGAAGGCGACCGGACCGTTAGCGACGGCGACCGGAAGCAGCCGCGAGCCCGCGCAGTCGATCCCGGGTCCCGCCCACCAGGTGAGGATGTCCTCGCGGCCGTCGAGCCACATGTCGTACGGCGGCATCGACTGGCTCGCGTCCTCCTGGATGAGCGCCGTGAGCGCGTCCATGTCGTAGCGCTCGAACGCGTCGACGTAACGCGAGACGAGCTCCTGCTGCTCACGGTCCAGGCGCGGAGCCGGGTCATCGCTGCTCGCGCCGCTCGCGCTCAGCGTCGCCCGCGCGCGCTGGAGCGCGCTGTTGATCGACGCCGTCGTGGTGTCGAGCAGCTCGGCGACCTCGCTCGCCTGCCAGCGCAAAACCTCGCAGAGGATGAGTGCCGCGCGCTGGCGCGGGGGCAGTCGCTGGAGTGCGGCGAGGAATGCGAGCTTGAGCGTCTCACGGGCCTCGGTCACCTCGGCGGGATCCCTGGTCTCGCTCAGCATGCTCTGCGGCATCGGCTCGATCCAGGTCGACTCGGGACGGACGTTGAGGCTGGTCGGTTCCGGGGCCGCGGCGGGCCCGAAGTCCATCGGCAGCGCACGGCGCTGCCGGCCGCTGAGCATGTCCATGCAGACGTTCGTGGCGATCCGGTACAGCCACGAGCGGAGCGCCGATCGGCCCTCGAACCGGTCGATGGCCCGCCAGGCGCGCAGCAGCGTCTCCTGCACGGCGTCCTCGGCCTCGAACGGTGAGCCGAGCATGCGGTAGCAGTAGCCGGTCAACTCGCGCCGGTGGCTCTCGAGATCCTCGAACCGTGGCGCTGTCCCTGCCAGCGTCGAGTCCATACAAAGATCGTAACTGACCGCCAGGACTATGCAACCGGGCGCTATACTAATGCTTGCCAGCAAGCAAGTATCCGCCACGCACAGACCGAAAGCAGCTTGATCACGCCCTCCGCTCCTGCCCCGACGCTCGACCGTGAAACCGCAGCCCGGCTGCGCGCGGTGATCGGACGTCTGTCGCGGCGGCTGAGGCCGACGGAGGCGGGAATCGCGGCCGGGCTCACGCCCTCACGCATCTCGGTGCTGCTGCACGTCGTGCGCGACGGCTCGCAGCGGCTCTCCGAGCTCGCCGCCCGGGAGGGGATCAACCCCACCATGCTCTCGCGCATCGTCGGCCACCTCGTCGAGGCCGGTCTGCTCGAGCGCGTCAGCGACGAGGGCGACCGTCGTTCGGCGTGGGTCACGGCGACACCGGCCGGCCGCCGGCTTGCCGAGCGCATGCGCCGCGAGCGCACCGACGCCGTCAGCCTCGGGCTCGAGCAGCTCTCCACCCAGGACCGTGCGCGCCTCGAGGAGGCCCTGCCCGCGCTCGAAACCCTCGCCGACCACCTCTGGAAGTCGCAGCCGTGACCCGCGTCAAGCGCCTCGGCCGCGAGACCTTCGCCGCCCTGTCGGTGCCCAATTACAGGATCTACTACAGCGGCCAGTCGATCTCCCTGATCGGCACCTGGATGCAGATGACGGCCCAGTCGTGGCTCGTGCTCACCCTCACCCACTCAGCCGCGGCGCTCGGCGGGATCGTCGCCCTACAGACCCTCCCCGTCCTCCTCCTCGCCCCGTATGGCGGCGTCATCGCCGACCGCGTCGACAAGCGGAAGGTGATGATCGCGCTCCAGAGCGCGATGGGCGTCCAGGCGCTGATCCTCGGAGTGCTCACCGTCACCGGCTCGGTCCGGGTCTGGGAGATCGGCGTGCTCGCCGTCGTGCTCGGCCTCAACAACGCCTTCGAGAACCCCTCGCGCCAGTCGTTCATGCTCGAGATGGTCGGCCCCGAGCACCTGCGCAACGCGGTCAGCCTCAACTCCGTCCTCGTCAACGTCGCCCGCATAATCGGCCCCGCTGTGGCGGGCATACTGATCGCCTCGGTCGGGATCGGCATCTGCTTTCTCATCAACGCGGCCAGCTTCGTCGCCGTCGTCGCCTCGTTGACGATGATGGACCGCGCGGCGCTCAACCCGACGACGCCCACGCCGCGCGGCCGCGGCCAGCTCCGCGAGGGATTGCGCTATGTCCGGCGCACCCCGGAGCTCGCGGTCCCCCTCTTGATGATGGCCGCGGTCGGATGTCTGACCTACGAGTTCCAGGTCTCGCTGCCGGTCATGGCCAGCCGCGGCCTCGGCGTCGGGGCGCGCGGCTTCGGGTTCATGACCGCCGCGATGGGCGTCGGCGCGGTCATCGGGGGCCTGATGGTCGCCTCCAAGGGCCGCACCGGGCTCGGGCCGCTCGTCCTCGCCGCCTTCGCCTTCGGCCTGACGATGATCGCCGCCACCCTCGCCCCGAGCCTCCCGGTTGAGATGCTCGCACTCGGCTTCGTCGGCGGCACGAGCGTCGCCTTCATGTCGACCGGCAATTCGACCCTCCAGCTCGGCGCCGACCCCTCGATGCGCGGGCGCGTCATGTCGCTGTGGTTCGTCGCCTTCCAGGGCTCGACGCCGATCGGCGGCCCGATCATCGGCGCGACGATGGAGGTGTTCGGTGCCCGGGCCGGGCTCGGCGTCGGCGCGGTCACCTGCTTCGTGATGGCCGCGGTCGGTCTCGTGATCGGCCGCCGGCTGCTCCCGGGCCAGCTCGGCCACCGCCTTGGGGCCGGCGTCGCCACCGGCAGCTGATCCCTGCCGCTGGGGCGCCTCTCCGGCTTCGATCCGGGCCGGAGCCCGGGGGCGCCCCCGTCCGCCGCTCAGCCCCCGCGTGGCCACGATCGGCACCTTTCCGGTCCGAGGAATATCGACGGGCCGATCTGGGTATGTCTTGGGTGTGATGAGCCTCGTCGACAGCGAGAGCATCGCCGAGACGTATCCCTCGGCGTCGGAATCGGTGCCCGCCGCACGCGAGCGGCTCGCCGATTTCGCCGTCCTCTCGGGCGCGGATCGCGAGCAGGTCGAGGCGGTGCGCCTCGCCACCTCCGAGGCCCTGACCAACGCCGTCGTGCACGCGTACCGGCGCCATCCCGGCCGGCTTCATGTCGCTGCCTGGATGGTCGGCAGTGAGCTCTGGGTGCTGATCGGGGACGATGGCAACGGCCTTCAGCCGAATGCCGACAGCCCCGGGCTCGGCGTCGGCCTCGCGCTCATCGCTCAGGTCACCGACGGTCTTGCCATCGTCAAGCGCTCCTCGGGCGGGACCGAGGTGCGGATGCGCTTCGACCTCGGCGTCGCCGGCCCCGCGGACGGCGATCACTCGTCGGAGTCGTCGAGTCGCTCGGCCAGCCGGCCGGCCTCGTCGCGCTTCTCCACCACCAGGTAGCCCTCGCCCCGCTCGACCACGGTCTCGACCTCGGGCAGCTCGTGGCCCGGGACGAGGACGAATCGGCGCCGGTACTTGCGGACCGCCTCGTACTCGCGCAGACTGAGGGCGATCAGCGTGTTGCAGCCGAGGCGGGCGCACTCGCAGCGGAAGGTGACCGGCTCGTCCGGCTCGCCGGGCCACTGGCCGCGCGCGATCCCCTCGTTGACGTCGCGGAAGGTGTCCTCGTTGGCGGCGAGGCGGCGCTGAAGGTCACTGTCCACGATGGGATCGTGCCACGAACGCCGCCGTGGGGCGACACCCGGCCGCTACGCCCCCCGCGTGCGGAAACCGAGATCGAGCAGCTGCTCGGCCTGGTCGGGCGTGTCGGCCGAGTGCAGCAGCACAACTCCGAGCCAGCGGCCGCCGCGCTTCGCGGTGGCCACGAGGCAGGGCCCCGCGGCGAGCGTGTAGCCGGTCTTGACGCCGTCCGTGCCCGGATAGCCCATTCGCAGCAACGGGTTGTTGTTGTAGAGGTAGACCTTGCCGCCCTTGATCGGCATCGGCAGGATCGCGCTCGAGCTCGCGACGATCCGGGCCAGGCGCGGCTGCCCGAGCACCGCGTGGGCCATCTGGGCGAGGTCCGACGTGCACGAGTAGTTGTCCTGATCGACGATTCCGGACACCGAGTTGAAGTGGGTGCAGCTGAGCCCCATGCTCGCGGCCCGCGCGTTCATCAGGTCCACGAACTGGCCCTGGCTCCCGGCCACCTTGAGGGACAGCGCGATCGCGGCATCGTTGCCCGACGGCAGCATCAGCCCGTACAGAAGCGTCTCGACCGGTACGTGCTTGTGGAGCGGAAGCTCGCCCACGCCTGAGCCGGAGAAGTCGAGGGCCTCGCGCGTGATGAGCACCGGGGCCAGTGGCGGCTCGTGGGCGACGACGACGAGCGCGGTCATCATCTTCGTCAGGCTGGCGATCGGGAGGCGTGCCCCGGCGTCCCTGGCCCACAGCACCTTGCCGGTGTGGACGTCGAAGAGGATGCCGCTCCGGAGGGGCAGCTTCAGCCGCGGGTGGAGCATGACCGTGGCCTCGGTGCGGCCGTAGCCGCTCGGCGGGTCTGGCGCGGGGCGGCGGACGATCCCGGCGGTCCGCACCGCCGGCCTCGCGGTGACGCGCCCCGGCCCTGATGAGCTCGAGGCCATGAACACGAGCAGGGCGGCCAGCCCGGCCAGGACGGCAACGGCCGCGCGACCAAGCCATTGTCGGCGCCGAGCCTGGCGGCGCAACTCGGCCTGGCGCCGGGCGCGACGCGCCTGGCCCTCTTGGAGCACGCTGCGTGGGGTCACTGCTGTGGAGGCTCCCGCAAGGCCCCCACTATGCCAATCGTGAAGAGGAGGAGGACGAACACCGCGAGCACTCCGATCACCGTTATCCCGTAGCGGACGAATTCGAGCACGGTCAGGGCCCCGAGGCCCGCGATGAAGGCAAGCGCGATGACGAGGACGACGATCCGCACCGGCTCAGTACACCGCCCAGGGCGGCGGGACCGCGTGGCGTCGGCGAGCGAGCAGCTTGATCGAGCCCGCGCCGAAGATGAAGCCGCCGATGTGGGCGAAGTAGGCGACGCCGCCCGCCCCTCCGGTCGGATGGGTGAGGTCGGCGGCCGCGAACGCCGCCTGCGCGGCGAACCACGCGAGGAGCATGACCAGCGCCGGCAGCTCGATGACGGTGACGAAGAAGATGAGGATCACGAAGGTGAGGATGCGCGCCCGCGGGAACAGGATGATGTAGCCGCCGAGGACGCCGGCGATCGCGCCAGAGGCACCGATCGTCGGGACGGTCGCGTTTGGGCTGATCGCCACCTGGAGGGCGAGCGCGCAGATGCCACTGACGAGGTAGAAGGCGAGGAACTTCAGCGGCCCCATCGACTCCTCGACGTTGTTGCCGAAGATCCACAGGAACAGCATGTTGCCCGCGATGTGCAGCAGCGATGCGTGCATGAACATCGAGCTGAAGATCGTCTCCCAGGTCGGGATCACGTTCGTCGGCGTCCCGACGATCCCCGGCTGGCCCTGACAGGCGACGATCGGGCCGCCCAGGGCGGGGACGAGGCCGCAATGCTTGCCCGGGTGAGTGAGGGCATACGGGATCGCGCCGTACTTGACGACCACCGCGGTATCGGGCCCGCTCCACAGCGACCCTCCGTGGCTGATGGCCAGCAGGTAGATGACGACGTTGGCGAGGATCAGCAGCCCCGTCACCACCGGGAACCCGTCGGTCGGGATGTTGTCCTTGATCGGGATCACGCGGGCGTCAGGCTAGCCTGCGCCGCGGAGACGGCGTTCAGCGCAGGGCTGGCCGTACGGGCGAGGCGGCGGACGCGATGCGCCACGGCTGGGCGACGTCGCCCTCGAGCGCCAGCGTCCACTTCTCGGTGAACCGGGACGTCCGTGCCGGATTCCCGGCGACGACGGCGGTCGTGTCGCGGTCCTCGAGGTAGCGCCGGCCCTCGAGGTCGACCTCGAGCGTCATCGTCGGCGGCGTGGCGGCGGCGTCGAGGCCGACGATCCGGATCTCGCGCACCTTCGGACCCCGGACGACGAGGCGGGTGCGGCGGGACGGATCGCCAGGGTAGAGCATCCCCTGCGCAGCGCTCGGGCGGGCGATGGCGAGCAGCGCGCCGTCGGGGCCGTCGATCGCCTCGGCCCACGCAGCGACGGCGCGGCGGGCGGCGACCTCGAGCACGTCGGGAGCGAAGCGGCCGTCGGCGAGGCTGAGGTCGAGCGCGGCCCCCCGCGCGCTGCCCGTGAAGTTGAGGTCGGCGACCTCGGCGACGCTCGTGCCCTCCGGCACGGCCTCGGCCACCGCTCCCTCGACGAGCGCCGCGTCGCGCATGCCGCTCTCGTCGGACCACGGCGTCGCGATCAGCTCGTCGCTCAGCGCGTGCGCTCCCTCGGCGCCCTGCTCGATCGACTGCAGGACCCAGTGGCCGTCGCGCCGTCCGAGCGTCCAGAACTCACGCACGCGGGTCGTCTCGGTGAGGCGCCCGGCCCGCTTGATGCGGCGTCCGTTCCGGTCCTCGACGACATCGCGCATCCGGGCCTCGATCCGCACCACGACACGGCCCGCGTCGCCGTCTCCGCGGCGGCTGAGTGAGACGTACTCGACCTTCGGCGGCTCGAGCGGCTGGACATGGTTGCGCCAGCCCCGGCGCTCGAAGTCGTCGAGGCGGCGATCCCACTCGGCGAGCAGGCTCGGGGCGACGAGCGCGCGCAGCCGGATGCGGTCGTCGGCGTCCCAGGCCGACTGCACGTCGGTGAACAGCTGGCCGGCGGCGCTGCGCACCGCATCGGGCGCGAACGCCGGGTCATCCTCGGCGGCCTCGGCCGCGGCGAGCTCGACCCGTCGCTGCCGCTTGGCCACCTGGCGATGAGCGGACTGGCCGCTGTCCCGCCGGCTCTTGTAGGCCGCCTGGGCCATCGGCGAGAAGCGCGTGAAGATCACATAGAGGATGCCGAGCCCGAGCAGCACGAGCGCCCCGATCCCGTGGCCGAGCAGCGCGATCCGGAACAGCAGCTGCAGGACGATGTAGATGCCGGCGCCACGGCCGCCGCCGCCCCCGCCGCCGCCGCCCCCGCCGCCGAAGCCGGCCGAGCCACCGCCGGCCGCCGCGAACGCCGCCGGGGCCGCGACCAGCACGAGCATCAGCGCGACGGCGAACGCGAGCGCAAGCGCGAGCCGCCGCCGGGTCATAGCGCTGCCGCCTCCGCGCGGAATCCGATGCCGGTCATCCCGCCGCGACCTCCGCGAGCGGCCCCTCGCCCGGCTCGTGCTGGGGCACGTGCTGGTCGGCGTGGTAGCTGCTGCGCACGAGCGGGCCGGCGGCGACGTGCTCGAAGCCGAGCCCGTATGCCGCCTCCTCGAGCGCCTTGAACTCGTCCGGGTGCCAGTAGCGGACGACCGGCAGATGCCGCTCGGTCGGGCGCAGATACTGGCCGACGGTGAGAACCTGGACGTCGTGCTCGCGCAGGGTGCCGAGCGCGTCGACCATCTCCTCGAAGGACTCACCGAGCCCGACCATCAGGCCGGACTTCGTCGTCACCTCGTCGCCGCCCATCTCCTTGGCGGTCCGCAGCACGCGGCAGGACCGCAGCCACTTCGACCCGCGTCGGGCGACGGGGTAGAGGCGGGGGACGACCTCGACGTTGTGGTTGAAGACATCCGGCCGTTCGGCGATGACCTTGGCCAGGGGCATCTCCTCGCCTCGGAAGTCCGGGGTCAGCACCTCGACCTTGCAGCGCGGGGCCTGCGTGCGGATCTGGCGGATGACGCCCACGAACGCGCCCGCGCCGAGGTCCGGCAGGTCATCGCGGTCGACGCTGGTGATGACCGCGTGCCGCAGGCCCATGCGGGCGACCGACCGGGCGACCCGGGCGGGCTCGAGCGGGTCGTTCCATGTCGGCTTGCCGGTCTTGACGTTGCAGAAGCCGCAGCGCCGTGTGCAGGTATCGCCGAGGATCATGAACGTCGCCGTGCCCCGCTGCCAGCACTCGCCGATGTTCGGGCAGGCGGCCTCCTGGCAGACGGTGTGGAGCTGTTCGGAGTCGATCAGCCGCTGCAGCTCGCGGTATTTCGGGCCGCCGGGCGCGGGCACCTTGAACCACGGTGGCTTGCGGCCGCGGTGCGGCTGCACCTCGTCCGCGCCGAGCACGGTGAGGACGTCGGCGATGCCGCCTGGATTGGACCGTGACCGCGTCGCGCTCATAGCTGATGTAGAGGCTAGCGCCCGGGCCTAGTCGGCCCGCCGGGGGCGCCGCTCGAGCGCCCGGGCCTCGCCGGCTCGCCGGGGCGGCGCCGGAGGGCCCGGGCGCCCGGGCGCCCGGGCCGGATTTCCACAGAGTTGGCACAAGCCGTCACCCACACGTCACATCTTCTCGGGCACCATCGCCCAGATGAGCGAGGGTGGGCGGGAAAAGGACGCCAGGCGACCGTTACTCGCCCAGGCTGAGGTCGAAGCGGCGATCGTCCGGGCGACGAGGGGTCGCGAGGGCGTCGCCAAGCTCACGCACCTGCTCGATGCCGGGCTTTCGAGGCGATCCGTCAACCGGCTCGCCGGGACCGGCCGCCTCCACCGTCTCCATCGCGCCGTCTACTCCACGCTCCCGCCCAAGCTCCTCACCCGCAACGCGCGCTACCTGGCCGCCGTCTTCGCCGCCGGCGACGCCGCCGTCCTTTCTCACCACTCGGCCGCCGCCCTCCTCGGCCTGCGCCCGTCGACACGGGCCAGGATCGACGTGACCGTGCCCGGCCGCTCGCGGCGCACGATCGCCGGGGTCAACGTCCACCGCTCGACGACCCTCACCGCCAAGGACACGACGATCGTCGACGGCATCCCGACTACGACAGCCGCCCGCGCGCTCCTCGACCTCGCGGCCGCGGGCGATCGCCGCCGTCTCGAGAAGGACCTCGACCAGGCCGAGATCCTCGAGCTGTTCGACCTCGCCGCCATCCACGACCAGCTCGAGCGCAATCCCACCGCCCGCGGCGCCCGCAGACTCAAGGCCCTCCTCGCCGAGCACGACCCGGCGAGCACCGTCACTCGCAGCGAGCTCGAGGAGCGCTTCCTCGCCCTCGTCCGTCGCGCCGGCCTCCGGGCCCCCGAGCTCAACGCCCACATCGTCCTGCCGGACGACGACAACGCGATCGTGGCCGACGCCGTCTGGCGCGTCGAGCGGGTCGTCGTGGAACTCGACGGGCACCGCACGCACGGCACGCGCCGGGCGTTCGAGCGCGACCGCTACCGCGACCAGCGACTGACCGCCGCCGGCTGGCGCGTCATCCGCGTCACCTGGCGTCAGCTGACGACGGAGGGCGACCGCATCGCGGCGCTGATCGGCTCGGTGCTCTCGGCCTGAGCCGCCGCCGTGGCCCGCTCCAACCGCTCGAGCGTGACGAGCCGCTGGCGGCGACCGAGCGCCTGCGCGAGGTGCCAGGCGGCACGCTTGCGCACACAGGGCAGCAACGGCGCGAGCCGGCCGGTCTCGGCGACGAGCGAGGTCATCCGCACGCCGTCGAGGCCACAGGGGATGATCCACGAGAAGGGCTGGAGGTCGTTCTCGACGTTGACCGCAAAGCCGTGCGTCGCTACCCCGCGCTGGACGTGCACGCCGATCGACGCGATCTTGCGCTCCTGCACCCACACGCCCGTGTAATCCGGGCCGTCGTCGAACCGCGCCCGCGACTCGACGCCCTCCTCGGCGAGCGCGGCCACCAGCGATTGCTCGAGCGTGCGGACGTAGCCGACGACGTCGGTCACCCCGATGATCGGGTAGCCGACGAGCTGTCCGGGCCCGTGGTAGGTGACCTTGCCGCCGCGGTCGGTCTCGACGACGTCGATGCCCTGCATCCGGTACCAGTCCTCGCCCATCGGCAGCTCACCGTCTCCCGACCGGCGCCCCCGCGTGTAGACGGGCCAGTGCTGGAGGGTGAGCAGCACGTCGGGGATGAGATCCCGCTGACGTGCTGCCCGCACGCGCTCCTGGAGGCTCAGCGCCTTCCGGTAGCCGACCGTGCCGAGGTGGCACACCCAGAGCTCGGGCTGGCTCATTACCCACATCCTAGGGGGCGCGTCGTCGCGCCCACACGGGACGGTAATGGCTCACGAGCCCTCCAGATGCCGTTTGACCGCGGCCAGGAACTGCGCCGACAGCGCTCCGTCGAGCGCCCGGTGATCCCAGCTCAGCCCGAGGATCGTCATCGGCCGGATGGCGATCATGTCGTTGCCCGCGGAGTCGGTGACCACGACCGGCCGCTTGACGACGGCCTCGAGGTCGAGGATCGCCACCTGCGGCTGGTTGATGATCGGCGTGGCCATGATCGACCCGTACTGACCCGGGTTGGTGATCGTGAACGTGCCGCCGTTGACCTCGTCGGGCGTGAGCTCGCGGCCGCGGGCTCGCCGGGCGAGATCCCTGATCCGCGCCCCGAGGCCCTCCTCGGAGAGCTCGTGCGCGCGATGGACGACCGGCACGATCAGCCCGTCCTCGCCGAGCGACACCGCGATGCCGAGGTTCACCTCCTCATGGCGGCTGTAGCGCTCGCCCTCGAGCCAGGCGTTGAGGGCGGGGTACTCGCGCAGGGCGGCGACGCACGCGCGGGCGACGAAGGCGAGCGCGGTGACGCCGATCTGCTTGCGCTCGCGCTCGACCCGGCTCATGTCGACCTCGATCCAGGTCGTGCATGTCGCGGCGGTGTCGAGCGAGCGCTTCATATGCTCGCCGATCTGTCGCCGCATGCGGGAGAGCTCGCCGCCCCCGCCGACAACCGCAGCCGACGCGGCAGCCGGAGCACGCGGACCAGCCGGAGCCGCTGGAGCAGCCGGAGCAGGCGTCGGGGCGACCGGATCGGGCCGGTACGGGCTCTCGATGTGGAGCGGCGGCTCGGGCGCCGCCTCGGCCGCGCCGTGACCGTTGCCCTGCTCGATGAACGCGAGCACGTCCTGCTTGCGGACCCGCCCGTCGCGGCCGGTGCCGGTGACCTGCGAGAGGTCGACGTCGTGCTCGGCGGCGATCCGCTGGACGACCGGCGAGTACCGCCCGCGGCGGCCGCCCGTGGCACGGTCGCCGTTCGTGGCGGGAGCCGAGGCGGCCGGAACGTCATCCTGGGCGGCCGGAGCGTCGGCCGGGGTGGCCGGAGCGTCAGCCTGGGCGGCCGGAGCGTCGGCCGGGGCGGCCGGCGGCCGGAGCGTCGGCCGGGGCGGGCGCGCTCGACGCCCCGTTGCCGTTCGACGCCGGCCGGGCGCCCTCGGCCGCTCCCATCCGCGCGAGCACCGTCCCCACCGGCACGGTCTCTCCGACCGGCACGAGGATCTCGGTGATGACGCCGGCCGCGGGGGAGGGGACTTCGGTGTCGATCTTGTCGGTCGAGATGTCGCAGACGGTCTGGTCCGCGCTCACGCGATCGCCGACCTCGACCCGCCACTCGACGATCGTGCCCTCGGCCACCGAAACCCCCATCTGGGGCATGGTGAGGTCGATCAGCGTGTCAGTACGCGAGGAGCTCACGGCACGCCTCCTTCACGCGGTCGACGCCGGGCAGGACGGCCTGCTCGAGCGGTGGGGAGAACGGGATCGGCACGTCCGGGCTGGCGACGCGCACGACCGGGCCGTCGAGATCCTCGAAGCCGCGCTCGGCGATCAGCGCCGCCACCTGCGCCCCGGCGGCGCACGTCGCGTTGGCCTCGTCGAGGATGACGACCTTCGAGCACCGCGCCACCGAGTCGAGGATCGCCTCCTCGTCGAGGGGGACGAGCGAGCGCAGGTCGAGCACTTCGACCGAGGCGCCGTCGAGATCCTCCGTCGCCTCGAGCGCCGTGTGGACCATCGCCCCATAGGCGATGACGACGAGGTCGCTGCCCGCCCGGGCCACGCGGGCCTTGAACGGCGTCTCGAAGATGCCCTCGGGCACCTCGCCCTTCACCCGCCGGTACAGATGCTTGTGCTCCATGTAGCAGACCGGGTTGGGGTCACGGATGGCCGCATGCAGCAGCCCCTTGGCGTCCTCGGCGGTCGATGGAGCGACGACCTTGATTCCCGGCGAGTGCATGAACCACGCCTCCGGGTTCTGCGAGTGGAAGGGCCCGCCTGAGAAGCCGCCCCCCGAGGGCAGCCGGACGGTGATCGGGACGGCGAGGCCCTGGCGGTAATGCATCTTGCCTGCGACGTTGACGAGCTGGTCGAAGCCGCAGGAGATGAAGTCCGAGAACTGCATCTCGCACACGGGGCGCATGCCGACGACGGCGGCCCCGACGGCGCAGCCGACGATCGCCGACTCGGCGAGCGGGGTGTCCATCACCCGGTCGGTGCCGAACTCCTCGACGAACCCGTCGGTGACCTTGAACGCCCCGCCGAACACGCCGACGTCCTCGCCCATGACGAGCACGCGCTCGTCATCGCGCAACTCGTCGCGCAACCCGGCCGAGATGGCCTGGAGGTAGGTCATCGCGCTCATCGTCCGGCCTCCTGACGGAAGCCGCTCCAGCGGGCGACGCCGTCGCCGAGCGGCTCGGCCTCCCCCTCGCAGAAGACGCCGTCGGCCGCGGTGGCCGGATCGGGCATCGGTCCGGCGAGCGCCTCCTCGGTGGCGGCCTCGATCTCGGCGGCGATCTCCGCGCGCACCGCGTCGACGTCGACGCCGAGCTCGCGCAGCCGCGTCTCCTGGCGCTCGACCGGGTCGCGTGCCTTCCACTCCTCGACGAGCTTGGCCGGGACGTACTTCATGTCGTCGTGGGCGGCGTGACCGTGCATGCGCATCGTCACGGCCTCGATCAGCGTCGGGCCCTCGCCGGCGAGGGCGCGTTCCCGCGCGGCGGCGGTGGCGGTGAACATCGCCTCGGCGTCGTTGCCGTCGACGGTCACGCCGGCGAAGCCGTAAGCCGCCGCGCGCTCGACCGGGTCGACGGCGAACTGCTTGTCGAGCGGGGTCGAGTACGCGTACTGATTGTTCTCGAGCACGAAGATGACCGGCAGGCGCTGAACGCCGGCCCAGTTCATCGCCTCGTGGAAGTCTCCGCGAGAGGTCGAGCCGTCGCCGAACCAGGTGATCGCGCAGCGGCGCTCGCCGCGGAGCTTGAACGCCATCGCCATGCCGGTGGCGACGAGCATCATGTCGGGCAGCATCGAAACCATCCCGACGCAGCCGAGCTCGCGGTCGCCGAAGTGGACGTTGCCGTCCCGCCCCCGCGTGATCCCGGCGTCGCGGCCGAGGTATTGGGCGAGGATCCGCGCCGGCGTGACACCACGGATGATGTGAGCGGCGAGGTCGCGGTGCAGGATGCACAGCCGGTCCTCGGGCGCCATCGCGAACGCGGCGCCGGCCGACACCGCCTCCTGGCCGTACCCGTCGTAGAAGGAGCCGGGGACCTTGCCCTGGCGGTACAGGCTCATCGCCCGCTCCTCGAGGCCTCGCATCAGGAGCATGGCTCGCAACAGCCAGATGCGGTCCTCGAGTTCGAGGTGCGCAACGGGAGGTGTGTCCGTGCGCGCGGCCGGTGTGGCCGTGTCAGTCGCCATCGATGTGTTCCCTTTCCTCCTCGGGCCAGTCCGGGATCTCCGCCCGGCCCACGTGTTCCAAGGCCTGCCCGGGATCTCCGGAGCGGCCCCTCGATCAGGGGGTCGGCCGACTTTACTCCTCCGTGCGGCGAGGGCGGGAAGGTCAACACCGATGGTCCTATACCCCGCCTGGGGGTCCGGCGGGGTCGTCGCCATCCGCAAGGCGCGTCCAGCCGCCGCGAGACTGCCACCGCATTTATGACTCAGGACACTAGTCTTGAGGGCCATGGACCGAGCCTCGCTCGCCCGTCTGCGCTGGCGTCGCCGCGGTGCCTGGATGTGGCCGGCGTTCGTGGCCGCGATCATCCTCGACGGGCTGATCGGTCACGCGCTGCCGCCGTCGGGCGACGCGCAGAGCGTGACCGCCGCCGTGCTGCTCGGCTCGTTCCTCAATCTCGCTGCGATCGTCATGCTCAGCGTCCCGCTCGGCTATGTACTGCGTCGCGCCCGCCCTGATCTGCCGCGCATCGTGGCCCGCGACTACGGCGGCACGTCCGCGATCGTGGCCATCTCGTTCGCGCTGCTCGTCGTCGGCCTCGCCCATCGGCCCGCGGTGATCGCCGAGCGGCAGGCGATGAGCGACGCCATCGTCCGGGCTCAGGCGTACATCGGGGACCGCGCTCCCGACGAGTACCGGCGCAACCTCACGACGGTCGACACCGTGGTGATCGAGCCGAGGAGCATGTACCGCGTGTGTGTCAACAGTGCCGTACGCCCGCGGACCTATTGCGTGATCGTCCGGCGCTGGATGCCGCTGGCCAGCAGCGTGACCTTCGCCGGATACGAGCCGAACGCGGCGTTCGCGTCCGGCACGGGCTGAGCCGCGGTCCGGACTGGACGCAGCCTCTAGGCTGCGGTGGGTGAGTACCAAGCGGGTCGCGCTCACGGCGAGCATTCTCGGCTCGGGAATCGTCTTTCTCGACAGCACGATCGTCAACGTCGCGCTGCCCGCGATCCGCTCGAACCTGCACGGTGGTCTCGCCGACCAGCAGTGGGTGGTCGAGGCGTACCTGTTGACGCTGTCGTCGCTGCTGCTCGTCGGCGGTTCGCTCGGTGATCTGTTCGGACGCCGGCGGATCTTCAGCGCCGGGCTGATCGGCTTCGGCGTGTGCTCGCTGCTGTGCGCGATCGCGCCGTCGAGCGGGGTGCTGATCGCCGCCCGCGCGGCGCAGGGCATGGCTGGGGCGATGCTCGTCCCGAGCACCCTGGCCCTGATCATGGACATCTTCCCGGAGGACGAGCGGGCCGCGGCGATCGGCAGCTGGACGGCGTGGACCGGCATCGCCACCGTCATCGGCCCACTCGGGGGCGGGTTCCTCATCCAGGTTGCATCGTGGCGGTGGATCTTCGCCATCAACGTCATCCCCGTCCTCGTCACCCTCGCGCTGCTGCGGCGGCTGCCCGCCGACCACCGCAATCCCGGGCACGTCGACGTCGTCGGCGCGCTGCTGTGCGCATTCGGCCTCGCCGGTCCGGTGTTCGCGCTCATCGAGCAGCCGAGCTACGGGTGGGGAGACGCTCACGTGGCTGCGCCGCTGATCATCGGGATCTGTCTGCTCGTCGCCTTCGTGGTCTGGGAGCACAGCGCTCCGGAGCCGATGATGCCGCTGCACCTGTTCGGAGTGCGCAACTTCGCGGTCGGCAACCTCACGACGTTGACCCTCTACGCCGGCCTCGGCGTGGCGACGTTCTTCGTCGTCGTGTTCATCCAGCAGGTCGGGGGCTACACCCCGATCGAGGCGGGCATGGCGCTGTTGCCGATCACGCTGATCATGTTCACGCTGTCCCGGCGGTTCGGTGCGCTCGCCGACCGCCTCGGGCCGCACCGGTTCATGGGGTTCGGCCCGCTCGTCGCCGGGCTCGGCCTGCTGATGCTCGCCCGCACCGACGCCGGCGCCGATTATCTGACCCAGATCCTCCCCGCGCTCGTCGTCTTCGGACTCGGACTTGCGGCCACCGTCGCGCCGCTCACCGCGACCGTGTTGTCCTCGGTCGAGCCCGGTCATTCCGGGCTCGCCAGCGGGGTCAACAATGCGGTCGCCCGAGTGGCCGGCCTGCTCGCCATCGCCGCGCTCGGCGCGGCGGTGTCGGCGAGCTTCGTCAGCCGCCTCGACCACGACCTCGCCGCCAAGACGCTCACGCCGCGGACGCGGACCGCCGTGCAGAGCGCGCGTGCGCGGCCGCTCGTCATCGACGCGAGCGGCGTTCCGGCCGCCCAGCGATCCGAGGTGAAGGCGGCCCTCGTCGACTCCTCGGTCTACGCGTTCCGGATAGGGATGATCATCGCGGCGGCGCTCGCGGCGCTTGGGGGCGTGATCGCGCTGATCGGCATCCGCAACCCGCAGCGCCGGGTGCGGTCGGTCGAATGCGAGGGCGGGGCGTTGGCGCCGGCGCCGCGCGCGCAGGTGCATGAGCCGACGGGCGCGAGGGTCTCGGCGTCCGCGTCAGCCTGACGGGACCGACATCCGGAACAGGTTCGGAAAGCGCAAAGCGAGGAACGGGTCGCTGGACAGCTCGACCCGGCCGGCGGAGAGCAGCTCGGGCCAGCCGGCGGCGCCGGAGGCGAGGCGGATCATGTCGCCGACGCCGAGTTCGACACAGGCGCCGGGCGACGGCGCCACCCGAGCTTCGACCCGGCAGCGGCGCCCGGCGATCGCGACGGTGAATCGGGCGGAGGATGAGCGCCCGGGCTCGCGCACGCGGAGCTCGTACACGGCGTCGAGATCGCCGGCGCTCGCCGGGTCGAAGACGGCCGGCAGGGCGCGCGGGAGCGCGGCGAGGATCAGCCGGCGCGACAGTCGCCTGCGGTCGAGGCGGGCGACATCGCGCCGCCGCGCCTGGTTCGCGCATCAGCGCCACACCCCGGCGGTGGACGCTGCGCTGCACGTCCATCCGCAGACCGTGCGCTACCGCATCGCCAAGCTGCGTGAGCTGCTCGGGGCGCGGCTCGAGGATCCCGACGGTCGCTTCGAGCTCGAGCTCGAGCTCGCGCTCCGGGCGCGGCCCCTCACCGGCGCGCTGTGAGCCGCAGGCGCCGGGCCTGCGTGGCGCCGCGGGTCAGACCGGCGAGCCGCTCGTCAGCGCCTCGATCTCGGCCGGCTCGGTCGGCAGGCAGGTGAGACAGAAGTCCTGGCCGAACGGGGTGAGCTGGAGGCTGCCGTGGCTCGTCCGGGCCCGCGCGGTCGCCTTGAGCAGGTCGAGCACCTCAGGTTGGGCCTCGAGCACCTGATAGGCAACCGGATCGGGCACCGGTTCGGGGGAGAACCACACGAGCCCGAGGCGGTCGAGGTTGTTGAGGTAGGCGGGGGTGCGCTCGCGGCGCCGCAGGCCGGCCTGGGCGCCGATCATGTTGAGGCCGGGGGCGACGAGCTGGGAGCCGACGCCGATGAGGTTGCTCGCCCGGATGTCGACCGACGGCTGGGGGCCGTCGACGGCGAGCAGGCGGAGGATCCGGGCCTCGTCGGGGGCAAGCTCGGTGAGGATCCGCGCGTAGGCCGGGTGGGTGTCATCGTCGGCGGTCACGTCGGCGGCCTGGCGCAGGAGCTCGGCCCCCTGGGCGCGCAGCGCCGCCGCGGGCAGCTCCGAGCCGTTGCGGCGACCGCGCCTCGACAGCGTCCCCGCGGGCGACGCGAGCGACTGGACCTGGCCATCGAGCTCGGTGATGCCGAGGAACTCCCGGGCGTAGCTGCGCACGCTGCTTGACACCTCGCCGACGAGGGCCGCGGCCGCGTCGGGGTCGCCGGCGGCGCGGGCGAGCCCGCGCCCGAGGCGGACCGAGGTCTCGAGCGTCCAGAGCGCACTCCGCGCCCAGGTCACGGCAGCGAGCCGGGCCGCGGCCGGCAGCGCCTGGACGGCGACGGTCAGCTCGCGGCTGCCGTCGGCAGGGTCGGTGCGTTCCTCGTCGCTCACAGCCCGGAGAACACGGCCAGGTGGAGGAGCCCGCCGGCGAACCCGAGCACCGCCCCGTGGGCGAGCAGCAGCCACTCGTCCTCGCGCGTGGCCGTGCGCAGCATCTCGGCGAAGTCGGCAGGTGCCATCTCTTTCATCCGCTCGGCGATCAGCTTACGCATCGCCCGGCTCTGGCTGCGTGAGAACTCGGGGTCGGAGAGCGGCGCGATCAGCGACTCGACCGGCTCGCTCGCGAACGATCGGCGCAGCGACTCGTACTCCCGCGTCCCGATCGCCACCCGCACCGCGCGCCGCGCGCGTCCGGTCGCGCGGTCGATGGCGGGCCGCATCGCCGCCTCGATCAGCGCCCGGGTGCGATCTGACTGCGGGCCGTGCAGCAGCTCCTCGCCGAAGTTGCCCACGGTGACGATCTCGTCGGCGACGATCTCGGCGTACACGTCGGCGACCTCGGGCTGGCGGCGGATGAACAGGCCCTGGATGCGCACCGGGCCCCAGCGCCGCGGCTCCGCCGGCTCGTAGATCATCCACAGCGCCACCCAGTTCGTCACGTAGCCGACGACGACGCCGAGCACAGGAAGCAGCCACCAGGCACCGACGAAGTGCGTCAGCACGGCGACCGGGATCCCGAGCGCGAAGCCGAAGACGAAGCCGAAGTTCCGGATGAACCGCAGCTCGCGACGGCCGATGTCGAGGAACACGCGGTTGGCGAGCTCAGGATCGAACCGCCGGATGACCATCAGCTTGACGTCGACGAGCTGATTGATGTTCTCGGCGATCTCCTCCGTGAGCTGGTGGACGACGTCCGGCAGCTGCTGCCGGACGCGGGCGATCATGAGATCGCGGATGGCCTGGGGCAGCTCGGCCCACAGTCGCGGGTGCTCGCGCTCCATGACGCGGGTGGCGATCGCCCCGATGTCGGCCTCGGTGCGCGCGAGGATCTGCTCGGCGATCCGCTCGGGGTCCATCTGCTGGAAGAACTCACGCGGGGTGCCGAGCTTGGCGATCCCGACGTCGACGGCGAGGCTGCCCATCTTCGCCGCCCGCGAGGGGACGATCCCCTGCCAGCCGATGCCGCCGACCATGATCCCCGGAATCTGCTGGAGGCGGTGCGGGAGCACCAGGGCGAGCGACCGCAGCCACGGCGCCCGCCAGCCGCGGAAGTGCACGGGGTAGAAGAGCATGAGCACGCCCGTCCAGTTCGTCACGTAGCCGATCGCTCCGGTGAACAACGGGACGGTGATCAGAGCCACGAGGCTGTTGCTCACGGTCGGCCAACGCTATCCCAGGTAGTCTCACCGCCGCGTGAGCACCACTCGTTTCGTCGCCCTCGTCACCGGTGCCTCATCCGGCATCGGCGCCGCCGCCGCCCGCCGCCTCGCCCGCGAGCCCGGCGCCGAGCTGATCCTCGTCGCCCGGCGCGAGGATCGCCTCAACGCGCTCGCCGCCGAGCTCGGCGGGGCGACGGTGATCGCCGCCGACCTCACCGAGCCCGGCTCCCCCGGGCGGGTCCGCGAGGTCGTCACCGCCGAGCACGGCGCGCTCCACCTGCTCGTCAACAATGCCGGCGCGGCCTGGCGCGGCGAGTTCGGCGACGCCGGCTGGGCGGGGGTCGAGCAGCACATGAAGCTCAACTTCGAGGCGCCAGTCCGCCTCACCGAGGCCCTGCTGCCGCTGTTGAGAGAGACAGCAACAACACGGGGCGGCGTGAGCCGCCCTGTATCGATCGTCAACGTCGCGAGCACCGCCGGCCGAGTGTCGCGACCGAAATCGGGGGCCTACTCGGCGAGCAAGTTCGCGCTCATCGGCTGGAGCGACGCGCTGTACGGCGAGGAGCGCCCGCGCGGCGTCCACGTCGGGCTCGTCATCCCCGGGTTCATCAAGACTCCCGGGTTTCCGGCCGCTGAGCTGACCGCCAGGGCGGCCACGCGCTGGCTCGTGTCCGAGCCCGAGGCCGTCGCCGAGGCGATCGTCGAGGCCGGGCCGGGTGGGAAGGCCGAGCGCTACGTGCCGCGCGGGTACTGGATCCCGGCGGCACTGCGGATCCTCGCCCCGGCGCTCGTGCGCCGTGCGACCGCGGGCGGCGCGTTCACGACTGCGACCGGAACCGGGTCCGCTGAGTAACCTACAGCGCTGTAGTAACCCGATCCAGGAGACCTTCAGATGAACTCGAGCACTCGCCGGGTCGCCGTGCTCGGCGGCGTCCGGATTCCCTTCGCGCGGCAGAACGGGCCCTACGCGCGGGCGTCCAACCAGGACATGCTCACCGCCACGCTTGACGCGCTCGTCGACACGTTTTCGCTCGAGGGCGAGACGCTCGGCGAGGTCGCCGCCGGGGCCGTGCTCAAGCACAGCCGCGACTTCAACCTCACGCGGGAATCCGTGCTCGGGTCCCAGCTCGCGCCGGAGACGCCGGCCTACGACGTCCAGCAGGCCTGCGGCACCGGCCTCGAGGCAACCGTGCTCGTGGCCAACAAGATTGCCCTCGGGCAGATCGAGGCCGGCATCGCCGGCGGCGTCGACACCACCTCCGACGCGCCGCTCGCGCTCAACGAGGACCTCCGCCAGACGCTGCTCGAGGCCAACCGCGCGACGAGCGCGGCCGGCCGAGTGCGCGCAATGGCCAAGATCCGCCCCCAGCAGATCGTCCCGGCGATCCCGCGCAACGCCGAGCCGCGCACCGGCCTGTCGATGGGCGAGCACGCGGCGATCACGGCCCGCGAGTGGGGCATCGCACGTGAGGAGCAGGACGAGCTCGCGGTCCACAGCCACCGCAACCTCGCCGCCGCCTACGACACCGGCTTCCTCGACGACCTCGTCATCCCGTTCCTCGGCCTCGAGCGCGACCAGAACCTCCGCCCGGACTCGAGCGTCGAGAAGCTCGCCAAGCTGAGGCCCGTGTTCGGCGGTCCCGAGGGGACGATGACCGCCGGAAACTCAACGCCGCTGAGCGACGGCGCCTCGACGGTGCTGCTGGCCAGCGAGGAGTGGGCGGCCGCGCACGGCATCCCCGTGCAGGCGTACATCACCGGAGCCCAGACCGCGGCCGTCGACCACGTCCACAAGCGCGAGGGGTTGCTGATGGCCCCGGCCTACGCGATGCCGACGATGCTCGCGCGCGCCGAGCTCGGGCTTGGAGACTTCGACTTCTACGAGATCCACGAGGCGTTCGCCGCGCAGGTCCTGTGCACGCTCAAGGCGTGGGAGGACCCGGTGTTCTGCCGAGAGCGGCTCGGGTTGCAGGAGCCGCTCGGGCACATCGACCGGGACCGGCTCAACGTCCACGGCGGCTCGCTCGGAGCCGGCCACCCCTTCGGCGCCACGGGCGGCCGGATCGTCGCCGGCCTGGCCAAGATGCTCGGCCAGCGCGGCCACGGTCGCGGTCTCATCTCGATCTGCGCCGCGGGCGGACTCGGTGTCACCGCGATCATGGAGGCAGCCTGATGACCGACAGATACCAGCAGCTGATCAACACGCCGATCGGGCAGATCGTCTCCAAGCAGGTCGGCCTGCCCCAACCGGTCACGCTCGAGCGCTACGCGCCCGGGCAGCCGGTCATCTCGGGCCCGGTGCTGTTCGGCGCCGCCCCGGGCGGCCGGCTCGCGCCTGAGGTGACACGCGTGCTCGCGGGGGTCGGCGCCGAGGTCCACACCCCGATGCAGGAGGACATCCGCACCGCTGCGGCCGACGCGGGTCTCGATGCCAGGGTGTTCAATCCCGACGCGGCACCCGCCGAGGACCGCTTCAAGGCGCTTGTCTTCGACGCCAGCGGGATCGGTTCCGCCGACGCGCTGCGCGAAGCGTATGAGTTCTTCCACCCGACGATCCGTCGCGTGAGTCGCAGCGGCCGGGTGATCGTGCTCGCCACCGCGCCCGAGGACTGCGAGACGCCGCCGGCGGCGATCGCCCAGCGGGCCCTCGAGGGCCTGGTGCGCTCGATCGGCAAGGAGGTCCGCCGTGGCGCGACCGCCCAGCTCGTGTACGTCGCGCCCGGCGCGGAGACGCGGATCGAGTCGACGCTGCGCTTCTTCCTCTCGCCGCGCTCGGCCTACGTGTCCGGGCAGGTCGTGCGGATCGCGCGCACGGGCCCGGCCGTCGAGGACGTCGATCCCGACCGCCCGCTGGAAGGAAAAGTCTCGCTCGTCACCGGCGCGTCGCGTGGCATCGGCCGCGCGATCGCCGAGACGCTCGCCCGCGACGGCGCCCACGTCGTCGGGCTCGACGTGCCCGCGCTCGCCGCGGACCTCGAGGAGGTGGCGGGGCGGATCGGCGGCTCGGCGCTGGTCGCCGACATCACCGAGGAGGCCGCGCCGGCCGACATCGCCGCGCACCTCACCGACGCCCACGGCGGCGTCGACATCGTCGTGCACAACGCCGGCATCACCCGGGACAAGACGCTCGGGCGGATGCGCGAGGAGCAGTGGGACGCCGTCCTCGGCGTCAACCTGATCGCGCCCCAGCGGATCGACCGCGAGCTGTTCTCGCGCAAGGTCTTCCGCGAGAACGGCCGCATCGTCTGCGTGTCGTCGATCAGCGGCATCGCCGGCAACGCCGGGCAGACGAACTACGCGACCTCGAAGGCCGGGGTGATCGGCGTGATCGAGGCGTGGGCCGGCCCGGTGGCCAAGCAGGGTGTGACGATCAACGCGGTCGCGCCGGGCTTCATCGAGACGCAGATGACCGCGGCGATGCCGATCGCCACGCGCGAGGCCGGCCGGCGGATGAACAGCATGGCTCAGGGCGGCCTTCCGATCGACGTCGCCGAGACGATCGCGTGGTACGCCCATCCGGGTTCGTCCGGGGTGCTCGGCAACGTCGTGCGCGTGTGCGGCCAGAGCCTGCTGGGGGCGTAGCCGTGGAGGTTCGTGAGCTGCACTCCTCGCCGGGCATGCTGCCCCTGTTCGCGCGCGCCGGCGCGGCGATGATCCCCGGCGCGTCGCATCTGCCGTGGGTCGGCGGCGGCGCCTCCGAGGTGCCCGAGCTGACCCTCGTGCTCGACGACGTCGCCGTCGACCGCGACCGCCTCGCCGCGTATGACCGGGTGTGCGGTTTCGACGTCGGAGACACGCTGCCGGCGGCCTACCCCCACATGCTCGCCTTCCCGCTGCACCTTGCGCTGATGACCGACGGACGCTTCCCGTTCCCGGCCATCGGCCTCGTCCACATCTACAACCGGATCGTCCAGCACCGCCCGCTGCGCAGCAGCGAGCCGGTCTCGCTGCGGGTGTGGTCCTCACCGCTGGCGCCGCATCCCCGGGGCATCCAGTTCTCGATCCACACCGAGGCGCGGGTGGGGGACGAGCTCGTGTGGGAGGAGGTCTCGACCAACCTTCGCCGGGGCTCACGCGGGGCCGCCGAGGACGCGCCCGCGCCTGAGGTGCCCTCCGCCGAGGAGCTGCCGGTGACCGCGACGTGGTCACTGCCGGGGGATCTCGGCCGTCGCTATGGCTCGGTGTCCGGCGATCTCAACCCGATCCATGTCCACCCGCTCAGCGCACGGCTGTTCGGCTTCCCGTCGGCGATCGCCCACGGGATGTGGACGGCCGCCCGCTGCCTCGCGGCGCTCCAGCCACGGCTGCCGGCGGCGTTCACGGTCGAGGTCGCGTTCCGCAAGCCGATCCTGCTGCCGGCCCGGGTCGACTTCGTGCAGGCGACGACGAAGGCGGGGCTGCGCTTCGGGGTCCGCGGCGCGCGCAAGCCGACCGCCCACCTCGACGGCGAGCTGACGACCGGGGTCTGAACGCAGGCGCGGCGGGCGGCCCGCGCCGGGCCTCGCGCGCCGGGGTCAGTCCTCGGCGATCTCGTCGAAAAGCGCGCGCAGGCGCTCGAGCACCGTCGCTGCGCTCCGCAGTTCCGCGTCGGTGAACTCCGCGAGGGCGGCCCGCCAGCGCGGTTCGAAGCGGGCGTGGCGGTCCTCGACGAGGGCGTGACCGCGCTCGGTGAGAGAGACGAGCACGACGCGGCGGTCGCGCGCGGAGCGAGCGCGCTGGACGAGGCCGTGCTCGGCGAGGGCGTCGAGCATCTCGGTCGCGGTCGCCGGGGCGAGATCGGCGGCGTGGGCGAGCTCGCTCGAGGGCAGCGCCTCGTGCTCGCGGAGGCTGAAGAGCAGGCTGTACTGCGCGTCGGAGAGCTCGTCCGGGCGGCGCCGCTCGCGACCGCGCAGGCGGCGCAGGGCGGCGTTGGCGGCCTTGAACGAGCGGCCGAGCTCGCCGGCGGCGTCGGCGCTCGTTGTGGCCGTTGTGGCCGTTGTGGCCGTTGTGGCCGTTGTGGCGGGCTCCACGCTCATGCCGCGACCGGCTCCGTGACCGCGTCGCCGGCTCCCGCCTCGGCGAGGGCCGCCTCCGCCTCGGCGGCCGCCGCCGCCCGGGCCGCGCGCTCGGATCGCAGCAGGATGATGCAGGGGACGATCGCGAGCGTGGTCAGCCCGGTCGAGGCCCAGAATGCGGTGCCGTATGCGCCGGCGGCGGCGTCGACGGTGTGGGCGCCCACGAGCGCACGCTGGAGCACGACGGCGAGCAGCGCCGTGCCGATCGATCCGCCGACCCGTTGCAGCACGTTGAGCTGGGGGGTGGCGTCGGAGAGCTCGGATCGCTTGAGCGAGGCGAACGCCGCGGTCATCGCCGGCATGAAGCCGAAGCCGATGCCGATGCCGCGCACGAACATGGCGAGCTCGAGCCCGGCGATCGACGTGTGGGCGCCCATGAGGGCGAACGGGATCGTGGCGACCGTTGTCAGCGTGACCCCGAACAGCGCGAGCGGCCCGCCTCCCAACCGGTCGGTGAGGCGGCCGGCGATCGGCATGGCGAGCGCGGCGCCGAGGCCCTGCGGGGCGGTGAGCAGGCCGGTGTAGATGACGCTCTCGTGGCGGATCTCCTGCCAGTAGATCGGCAGCAGCACCATGCCGCCGAAGAGCGCCGCGGCGAGGAAGAACATCGCCAGCGACGCCGAGGAGAAGGTCGGCCGGCGGTAGAGGCGGATGTCGAGCAGCGGCCGCGGCACGCGCAGCGCATGCCAGACGAACACGCCGACGAGAACCAGGCCGAGGACGAGCGGGGCGACGACCTTGGTCGCGGTGAAGCTGCCGGTGACGCCGATCTCCGCGAGTCCGTAGGTGATCAGCGGTACCCCGGCGACCATCAGCGCGAAGCCGATGTAGTCCAGGCTGTCGCGGACGATCGCCTTCGTCTTGGGCAGGATCCGCAGCGCGGCGATCACCGCGCCGATCCCGATCGGCAGGTTGACGAAGAAGATCCACCGCCAGCTCGCGTTCTGGATGATGATCCCCCCGAGCGTCGGCCCGAGTATCGGCGCGAGCATGGCCGGCACGGCGATGATGCCCATCACCCTGCCCATCCGCTTGGGGCCCGCGGCCTCGGCCATCATCAGCTGGCCGATCGGGAGGATCATCCCGCCGCCGATGCCCTGGAGGACGCGGAACAGGATCAGCTCGGTCGTCGAGGTGGCGAGGCCGCACAGCGCCGAGCCGGCGGTGAACAGGATCACCGAGACGATGTAGACGCGCTTGGCGCCGAAACGACGCGCCGCCCAGCCGCTCACGGGGATGACAGCGGCGAGCGCGAGCATGTAGCCGGTCACCACCCACTGGATCTGGGCGATCGTCGAGTGCAGCTCGTGGCCGAGCGTGGCGAGCGCGACGTTGACGATCGTCGTGTCGAGGATCGACATGATCGAGCCGACGATCACGACGGCGCTGATGCGCCAGACGTAGGCGTCGATGCGGTCGGAGGCGGAGGCGGGGGCGGTGGAGCTGGACGTGGCGCTCATATTTCTCGCCAGGATACTACGGCTCCGAAATATTTGGTGCCGAAGAATTGTTGTCGTTCCGCTAAGCCGCGGCACCCCGGGCCGGTCCGCTTGCCCGTTGCCGTCTATCTTCCTCTTTAGGTATGACCAGCTTCAGCGACCTCGGCCTTGCGCCCGACCTCCTCGATGCGATCCACGATGTCGGCTACGAATCGCCGAGCCCGATTCAGGAGCAGGCGATCCCGTTGCTGCTCGAGGGACTCGACGTCATCGGCCAGGCCCAGACCGGCTCGGGCAAGACCGCCGCGTTCGGGCTGCCGATGATCCAGTACGTCGATCCCTCTGACCCGGAGGTGCAGGGGCTCGTGCTCACCCCGACGCGCGAGCTGTGCATCCAGGTCACTCAGGCGCTGCGCACGTACGCCAGCCGTAAGGGCGTCGACGTCGTCGCGGTATTCGGTGGCGCGCCGATCCGCGGTCAGCAGGCCCAGCTGCGGGCCGGCGGCCACATCGTCGTCGGCACCGTCGGACGGGTCAAGGACCTCATCTCCCGCCATTCGCTGATGCTCACCGCCTGCCGCTTCGTCGTGCTCGACGAGGCCGACGAGATGCTCGACCTCGGCTTCCTCGAGGACGTCGAGCGGATCCTCTCGCTCACTCCCTCGAGCCGGCAGACGGCGTTGTTCTCGGCGACGATGCCACCGGAGATCCGCCGCCTCGCCGACCAGTACCTGTACGACCCTGAGATCGTCAAGGTTCAGGCGGCGACGCTGACCGTCGACACCGTCGAGCAGTTCGCCGTCGAGGTCAAGTCGCGTGAGAAGGCCGACGAGCTCGTCAAGGTGCTCGCCTCCGAGCGCCCCGACCAGGCGATCATCTTCGTCCGCACGAAGATTCGCTGCGACCAGCTCTACCGCACCCTGCGCGACCGCGGGATGGGCGTCAAGGCGCTCCATGGCGACATGAGCCAGGGATCCCGGGACGGGGTGATGATCTCGTTCAAGGACGGACGGCTGCCGCTGCTCGTGGCCACCGATGTGGCCTCACGCGGGCTCGACATCTCGGGTGTCTCCCACGTCATCAACTTCGACGTTCCGACCTCACCCGACGTCTATGTGCACCGGATCGGGCGCACCGGGCGGGTCGGGCGCAGCGGCCGGGCGATCACCTTCTACGAGTCGCGCCAGAAGCGCGAAGTCGCGGCGATCGAGAAGCACGCCGGCGTCACCCTCTCGCCCTGGGTCGAGGACGCGCACGTCGCGCCGACCGCGGTGACCGCCAAGCCGCGCCGGCACTCCAAGCCGCACGTGTCGCTCAACGGCGACGGCCCCTCGCGGACGCTCATCGTCTCCGGCGGTCGTGCGGCCGGCATCGAGCCGTCGGACATCATCCATGCCATCGCCTCCGCCACAGGGCTCGACGGCGAGGCGATCCGCAACGTCCGGGTGCTCGAGCGGTTCGCGTTCGTCGAGGTGCCCGAGCAGGAGGCCGAGCGGGTCATCGAGCGCGTGGCCGGCACCGACGTGCGCGGGCACGTGCTGCGTCTCGAGCCGACGCGTCAGTAGCCTCCGGCGCATGTCCACAGCCCGCATGAACACCACCACCGGCACGATCGACGTCGAGCTCTACGACGAGGACGCGCCCAAGACCGTCGAGAACTTCCGCAAGCTCTCCTCCGACGGCTTCTACGACGGCATCATCTTCCACCGGATCATCCCCGACTTCATGATTCAGGGCGGTTGCCCGGAGGGGACCGGCACCGGCGGTCCCGGCTACACCTTCGAGGACGAGTTCAACCGGCACAAGGTCGTCCGTGGCGTCCTTGCCATGGCCAACGCCGGTCCGAACACGAACGGCTCGCAGTTCTTCATCGTCACCACCGATGCCGCTCCCTGGCTCGATGGCAAGCACACGGTGTTCGGCCGCGTCACCGCGGGCATGGAGACCGTCGACGCGATCGAGGGGCTGCCGACAGACGCGCGCGACCGTCCGCTCGAGCCGCCGAAGATCGAGTCGATCGAGCTCGATCCCGCCTGAATCCCGGCGGGGGCAACCGCTGTGACGGTGTGCTGGCCACGCCAACGGCCAATGACGACGCGTCCAGATTGGACGCGTCGGCACCGCCAGCCGCGGTACATTGCCTGTCGTGATCCAGGAGGCGGGAACCCGTTTTTGGCATCCGTTCGCCGACATGGGCGCGGTGCGCTCCCATGAGCTGATCATCGAGCGCGGCGAGGACGTCTGGGTGTGGGACGACGAGGGCAGGCGCTACCTCGACGCCACGGCGAGCCTGTGGTACGCCAATGTCGGTCACGGGCGGCGTGAGATCAACGACGCGATCACGGCCCAGCTCGGCCGGCTCGAGGCGTACTCGGCGTTCGGAGACTTCGCCAATCGCCCGGCGCTCGAGCTCGCGGAGGCGCTCGCCGACCGCGCGCCGATGGACGCGCGCATCTTCCTCGCCTCCGGCGGCGGCGACGCGATCGACACCGCCGCCAAGCTCGCCCGCCGCTACTGGGCCGAGCTCGGCCAGCCCGACCGGGTCCTGATGCTGACCCGCACCTCGGCCTACCACGGCACCCACGGCTTTGGCACCTCGATCGGCGGCATCGAGCCCAATCGCGTCGGCTTCGGTCCGCTGCTCGCCTCCGAGCAGGTCGCGCACGATTCGCTCGAAGCGATGAACGAGGCCGTCGACCGGATCGGCGCCGGCCGCATCGCGGCGATCTTCGTCGAACCGGTGATGGGTGCCGGCGGCCTGTACCCGCCCGTCGAGGGGTACATCGAGGGCATCGCCGAGCTGTGCCGCGACAGCGGGATCCTGCTCGTCATCGACTCGGTGATCTGCGGCTTCGGCCGGCTCGGGGGCTGGTTCGGCACCGAGCGCTGGGAGATCAAGCCGGACATGATCACCTTCGCCAAGGGCGTCACAAGCGGATACCTGCCGCTCGGCGGCGTCGTCATCGCCGATCGCGTCGCCGAGCCGTTCTGGGGCGAGCCCGGCGGCCCGATGTTCCGTCACGGTGCGACGTACGCCGGTCACGCAACCTGCTGCGCCGCCGCGCTCGCGAACATCGAGTTGCTCGAGCGCGACGACCTCCTGTCACGGGGGCGCGACAACGAGCAGGCGCTGATCGACGCGCTCGCGCCGCTCGTCGAGCACGACGCGGTCGCCGAGGTCCGAGGCGGCGTCGGCACGCTCGCCGCGGTCGAGCTCACTCCCGAGGCGCTCGCCGATGATCCCGGCGCGGTGTCGAAGGTCACCGCCGGCGCCCGAGCCGCCGGGGTACTCATCCGACCGCTCGGCCGTGCGGTCGCCGTCTCGCCGCCGCTCACCGCGGACGAGACCCACTTCGGCACCATCGCGGAGGGCATCGCCGAGGGCCTGAAGTCGCTCGCCGTCGCCCGCGTGTGAGGCGGCGGGCCGTGAGGTTTGGCCGGGCAGCCAGTCCTCTCCGCTAGCCTTCGCGGCGACTCATAAGCGCACCGAAGGAGAGACCATGGCGAGCGTCGAGCAACAGGCGCCGGGGAGCACGAACGGCGGATCAGCCGCGACCACGATTTCGGTCGACAACCCGGCGACCGGCAAGGTCATCGGAACGATCCCACTGCTGAGCGCCGAGGACCTCGACGCGATGGCCCGCCAGGGCCGCGCCGCGCAGGCCGCCTGGGCGGCGGCAGGCTTCGAGGAGCGCGGACGCGTGCTGCGGCGCGCCCAGAAGTGGATGCTCGACAACGCCGACCGGATCATCGAGGTCGTCGTCTCCGAGAGCGGCAAGACCCACGAGGACGCCCAGCTCGCCGACCTCGGGTACACCGTCGGTGCACTCGGGTTCTGGGCCAAGGAGGCGCCCAAGTACCTCGCCGACGAGCGGGTGCCGTCGTGGAACAACCCGATCGCTGCGGGCAAGAAGCTCGTCATCACCTACGCGCCCGTCGGGCTCGTCGGCGTGATCGGGCCGTGGAACTACCCGATCGCCAACTCCTTCGGCGACTGCATCCCCGCGCTCGCCGCCGGCAACAGCGTCATCCTCAAGCCGAGCGAGATCACCCCGCTGAGCTCGCTGCTGATGGTCGAGATGATGCGCGACTGCGGGCTGCCCGAGCATGTCTTCCAGGTCGCCACCGGCGACGGCTCGACCGGCGCTGCGCTCATCGCCCGGGTCGACACGATCATGTTCACGGGGTCGAGCCGCACGGGCACGAAGGTGATGAAGGCCGCGGCCGACGCGCTCATTCCGTGCTACCTCGAGCTCGGCGGCAAGGACCCGATGATCGTCTGCGCCGATGCCGACGTCGAGCGCGCGGCCAACGCGGCCGCGTTCTACTCGATGAACAACGGCGGCCAGGTCTGCATCTCGGTCGAGCGGGCCTACGTCGAGGCGCCGGTCTACGACGAGTTCGTGGATCGCGTCACCAAGAGCATCCGCGCGCTTCGCCAGGGCCAGCCGACCGGTCCGGGCAGCGTCGACATCGGTGCCGTCACCTTCGCACCGCAGATCGACATCGTCGACGAGCACGTGCAGGACGCGGTCAGCAAGGGCGCGAAGGTCCTCGTCGGCGGTCACAAGCGCGAGGGCGAAGGACGTTTCTTCGAGCCGACGGTGCTCGTCGACGTCGACCACAGCATGCGCTGCATGCAGGAGGAGACGTTCGGTCCCACCCTCCCGATCATGAAGATCGGCAGCGTCGAGGAGGGCGTCCGCCTCGCCAACGACTCCGACTACGGCCTCCAGGCGAGCGTCTGGACGCGCGACGTCCAGCGCGGCGAGGCGGTCGCCCGGCAGATCCACGCCGGCGTCGTCTGCGTCAACGACGCCCAGGTCAACTACACCGCGCTCAATCTGCCGATGGGGGGCTGGAAGGCATCCGGGCTCGGCACGCGCCACGGCGCGAACGGGATCCGCAAGTACACGAAGATCCAGTCGCTGCTCGTCACCCGGCGCGCGCTCAAGCGCGAGCCGTTCATGTTTCCCTACCGCGCGAAGCGCACGATGCTTCTGCGCCGGGTGTTCAAGCTCCTGTACGGGCGCGGCGCGCGGGACTGACCGCGCGCGCGCCGGGCACGAAGGCGCGATAGATGCTCGCGCTCGGCCTCGCGCTGAGCACGTCGCTGTGCTGGGGCGTCGCCGACTTCCTCGGCGGCCTCCAGGCCCGGCGGCGACACGTGCTCGTCGTGCTCCTCATCAGCCAGGCGGTGACCCTCGCCGGCCTCGCCGTCGTCGTCGCCGCTCGGGGTCAGGCGCCGCCTGACATCGTCAAGCTGCTCCCCGCCGCGGCGGCTGGGGTTGCGGGGGTCGCGGGACTGACGGCCTTCTACCAGGCGCTGGCCATCGGCACGATGAGCATCGTCGCGCCGGTCTCGGCCACCGGCGTGTGCATCCCGATCATCGTCGGCATCGCGGGAGGCGAGCGGCCGGCGGCGCTCCAGATCGCCGGGATCCTCGCGGCGTGCGCCGGGGTCGTCCTCGCCACGCGCGAGCCCGAGCAGGACGAGCAACGGGCGGCCGCGAGCCGGGCGAGCATCCTCCTCGCGCTTGTCGCCGCGGTCGGCTTCGGCGTGTTCACCGTCGGTGTACGGGCGAGCGCACGCTCCGACGTCCTCTGGACGCTGTGCTCCGAGCGCGTGGCCAGCGTGGCCGCGGTCACCGTCGCCGTCGGCGTGCTCGCGCGGCGGGGAACGATCACGCGCGCCGCCGCCGGGCCGGCGCGGACGGTGGCTCCCGTCGTGCTGATCGGCGTCCTCGACCTGAGCGGCGTCAGCCTCTACGCGGTGGCCAGCCGGCACGGTCTGCTCAGCATCGTCGCCGTCGGCGCCTCGCTGTATCCGCTCGTCACCGTGCTGCTCGCCCGGACCGTGCTCCGCGAGCGGGTCCAGCGTATCCAGGAGGTGGGAATCGCCGCCGCGCTCGTCGGGGTGGTGATGATCGCCGGGGGCTGAGCGGCCGCCCGGGGCGCGGCTCACGGCGCGGCCCACCGCCGCGCGGCCCGCGCCCCGCCCGCGTCCGCGCCCGCTAGCCGAAGTAGTTGTTGAAGTTGGCCACGCCGAACAGCGGCAGCCCGACGTCGCCCGCATAACCGAGCCGCGGCACGCCGAACATCTTCTCGATCGTGGCGAGGAGCGAGAAGTGGTTATAGGAGTCGACGAAGTCGGTGCTGCCGGGCTTGACCCAGCGCGAGATGAGCACGATGCCGACCTGGCCTCCGCCGGCCGGCTGCGCGGGAAGGCCGGTGTCGCCCGTCGTCGTGCTCGTGCCGGTCGTCGTCGTGGCAGTCGTCGTCGTGCCGGTCGTGGTCGTGCTCGTCGTGGTCGAGGTCGGACCCGCCGTGGTCGTGCTCGACGTGGCCGTCGGCGCTCCCGTGGCCGTGGTCCCCGTGGTCGTCGTGCTCGTGCTCGTGGTCGTGCTCGTGCTCGTGCTGGCCGGCAGGTTCGGGAACGGCTGCGAGGTGCAGCAGCCGTTCGTGTCCGGGGTGGGTCCCGTCTGCGGTGCCTGGTCGAAGGTGACGGCGATCAGCCCGTCCGCCTTGTAGGCGGGGGAGCGCTCGATCTCCGGCAGAACGGTCTTCAGGAACGTGGCGGCAGGAGCGAGGCCGGCGGCCGCGCCCGGGCGGCACGGCTGCGCGCTGCCGTCGTCGCAGGGGCTCGGCGCGATGTACGAGAGCGCCGGCGTCGTGCTCACCTTCTTCAGGTCGGCGCCGAGCCGGGCCAGCGACACGTCGTTGGCAGCGCACGCCTTGCCGTCGATGAGCGAATGGAAGTACACGAACGGGTTGCGCCAGGTGACGTAGGGGTCCTTCGGCCGCGGGGTGGTGTCGGCGTCGCCCGCGCCGAGCGTCGGATGGCGGCAGCTCGCCGGCTGGCCCGTCGGTCCGTCGTTGACCCCCTCGACGTACGCCCGCCACCCCCCGTGGCTGCTCAGCTCGCCGGCGAGGGTGGCGGTCGGCTTGGGGTAGACGCACCCGGTCCCGAGCACCTGCTCGAGCGCACCCTTGCCGCCCGGCGCGAGGTCGGTGAACTGCGGGCAGTCCGTCGCCGTCTGCGGCGTCGGACCCTGCCCGCTGATCAGCGCGATGCCGTTGGCGAGCTCGCCGGAGGTGACACCGTAGTAAGCAGGCACGAGGCCGCCCTGCTTCGGCAGGGTGCCCGAGAAATACGGGTTCGTCGAGCCGAATGTCTGGCTGTAGCCCTCGTCGGACAGCACGACGAGGAAGACGTGCTTGACCGGCGGGAGCGTGCCGCCGAGCGACGGGCTTCCGCCGCCGGAGGACGTGGTCGGTTGCACGGCAGGCGCCGCGCTGGCTGGGGCGGTCGCCGCCGGAACCGTCACCGTCTGGGTGATCGTCGTCGTCGCGCTCGCCGCCGACGAGGAGGCCGAGGCGACGACGCCCGAATTGCCCGTCGTCGCCGCGTGCCGATGGGAGCCGAGCGAGACGAGGATCTGCTCGGGAGCGCTCAGCGTGCTGGCGAGACCGGGACCGGTGACCGAGCCGATGAACATGCCGAAGGTGAGCATTCCGAGCATGGCCGCGGCCGCCGCGCGCGGCGAGGGGATCCATGATCGCGGAGTGCCCACCGGCACGGTCACCCGGGCCGGCGCCGGCGCCGGCGCCGGCGCGGCCGGTTCCGGTGAGCCCTGCTCGAGCATCGCGCCGATGAGCGTCGCCGCGGCTCTCGGAAGCGGTCCACGACGCTCGCCGCAGGCCACGCAGTAGCGCTGATCGTGGCTGAGGGGCGCCCCGCAGGCCGGGCACCGTGCCGGCGCCCAAGAGGTCAGGTCGTCTGCAGCGTGGCCCACTGCCGACAGTGTCGCTGCGCACAGGGCGCCGGATGTGAACGCCGTGTGGCTGCCGTGCGGTTACGGCCTGTTCACAAGTGACCAGGCGTGAGCTTCGATACTGCGTCACGAGCCATGGACGCCACGAGATCTCCCAGCGAACAGCCGACGAGCGATCTGCTCACCGCCCCGGCCGGTGACCGCTGCGCGACGTGTCACAGCCCGTTGGCCAGCGACCAGCGCTACTGCGTCAACTGCGGGGAGCGACGCGGCAAGGCGCGGTTCTCGTTCGCCACATTGGCCGCGCAGGCGGCGCCGGTGCCGGTGGCCGCGGCAGCGCCCCCGCGCCGAGCCCCACGCGTCTCGGCCGGCACGACGCTCGTGGCCGGGGTGGCGACGCTGCTGCTCGCCCTCGGCCTTGGCTTCCTCATGGGTCATCTGAGCGGGAAGAACACGGCGACGCCGGCACGGGTCGCGGCGGCGACCCCGCAGGTCATCAAGATCGACGCCGGTGGTGGTGGCAATACCGGCAACACCGGCACGAGCAGCGGCAGCGGCGGCAGCGCCAAGTCGTCGAAGAAGGCGGCGTCGGCTGCAGGTCTCAACCAGTTCAAGGCGCCCAAGGTGAAGGTCACGGCCAAGGTCGCCCAGCAGGCCACCCAGGCCGCCAACAAGGTGCTCGGGTCGGGAGCGGGCAACCTCGCGCCCGCGACGGCCCAGGTCGGCTCCTCGTGCACGCACGGCGCCGGCTGCCAGAACGGCAAGTTCACCGGGCAGTTCTTCGGCCCGTGAAGAAGCCGCCGCACATCGGCCGGCCGCGGCTCCACCACCAGCGCGGTGGCCAGTCCGCCCCTTCGGCATTTGGGCCCTCGACGGACGACGCGGTCGTCGATCTTCGCCGCCGGCGTGACCAGCTCACCGCGCGGGTCGCGGAGTTGCAATGGGATCTCGGCGGCCTCGTCTACGAGATGGCGAGCCGCGATCAGATCCGCGTCGACGTCCTCGTCCGCCGCGCCGCGGTTCTCCAGAGCGCCGACGCCGAGCTCTCCGAGGTCGAGCGCATCCTCCGGCTCGAGCAGCACTCGACCGCAGGCGAGTGCTCGTCGTGCGGCGCGCCGCACTCGACCGGCGCTGCCTACTGCTGGCAGTGCGGCCAGCCGCTGCTGGTCAGTGTGCCGAGCGACGCGATCGTCTCAGGCTGAGATCAGCCGAACTGGCCGGTGACGTAGTCGCGGGTGCGGGTCTCCCGCGGATGGCGGAAGATCGTCTCGGCATCGGCGTACTCGATCAGCGTGCCGACGCGGTCGGCCCCCGCCGAGTCGAGTGAGAAGAACGCGACTCGGTCCGCGACGCGGGCTGCCTGCTGCATGTTGTGGGTGACGATGACGATCGTGAAGCGGTTCTTGAGCGAATGCATGAGCTCTTCGATTGCCGCGGTGGCCACCGGGTCGAGTGCTGAGGCCGGCTCGTCGAGGAGGAGCACGTCGGGCTCGATCGCGATCGCGCGAGCGATGCACAGGCGCTGCTGCTGGCCCCCGGAGAGGCTGAGCGCGCCGTCCTTGAGCCGGTCCTTGACCTCGTCCCACAGCGCCGCATGTCTGAGCGCCCGCTCGACCCGGTCGTCAAGCTCGGCACGAAGCCCGAGGTTGCGCGGCGCCCACGCGACGTTGTCGTAGATCGACTTGGGGAACGGGTTGGGCTTCTGGAAGACCATCCCGATCCGCCGCCGGACCTCGACGCGGTTGACGCCGCTGCCGTAGATGTCGTGTCCGTGGTAGAGGACCTGGCCGCCGAGGCGGAAGCTGGGTACGGCGTCGTTCATCCGGTTGAGACTGCGGATGAAGGTCGACTTTCCGCAGCCCGAGGGCCCGATCACGGCGGTCACGAGGTTGCGGTAGATCTTCAGCGTCGTCCAGTCGAGCGCCCGGTTCTCACCGTACGTGACCGACATGTCCCGGATGTCGAACACCGTCTCGCGGACGACCTCGCGCTTGGCACCGTTGGTCCAGTCCGACGGCTGGGCGGTGGGCATGAGTGCGTCCTCGGTGGCGATCCGGACCCGTGGCTTGACGGGCCCGCCGGTCCCGTTGTGGTCCTGGGGGGCGTCGTCGAACGTCATCGCGACATCTTCCGCCGGCTGCGAGCGAGCAGCATCCGGGCGGCAACGTTGGCCACGAGGATGAACGTGAGCAGCAGGAACGCCGCACCCCAGGCCCGGGCGAACGCGTCGGGGATCGCGAGATCGGAGGTGTTGAGGATCAGCATCGGGACGCTTGGCACGCCGTGGCCGAACGGGTTGAGCTGGGTCTTGGTGGGATCGAAGAGGGCATTGACAAACAGCAGTGGCGCGGTCTCGCCCGCCGCCCGGGCGATCGACAGGATAGCCCCGGTGATGATCCCGCCGAGGGCGGCGGGGACGATCACACCCACGACGGTGCGCCACCGCGCGACGCCGAGTGCGTCGGCCGCTTCGCGCAGACTTCCCGGAACGAGCAGGAGCACCTCCTGGCTCGAGCGCGCGATCAGCGGCAGCATGACGATCGAGAGCGCGACCGAGCCGGCGAAGCCGGACTCGTGGTGCTGGGGGATGACGATCAGGCCGTAGATGAACAGGCCGACGATCACCGTGGGCAGGCCTTGGAGCAGATCGAGCGCGAGCTTGAGCAGCCCCGCGGTGCGCGACCGTGGCCCGGCGAACTCGGTGAGGTAGAGGCCGGTGAGCACGCCGATGGGCACGGCGATCACCGCTCCGAACGCGACGAGCTCGGCCGTGCCGATCAGCGAGTTGAAGATCCCACCGCTGGCCAGCCCGGTCGGGTCGGTGAAGATGAAGCTGAAGCTGAGCACCGACAGGCCACGCTTGAACACCGCGAAGACGACGACCACGAGCATGGCCACCGCGATCAGCGCCGCGCACGAGGCGAGGATGTCCACGAGGCGGCTGACGATGGACCGGCGCCGGAGGTTGCCCGTGGCGATGAGCGGCGCGGTCGGGTCGAACAGTGGCGCCTCGTCAGAGACCGGTGAGGCGAGGGTGCTCACCGGGCCAGCGCCCGCCCGGCGTCAAAGCGACTGGCGATCGCGCGCGCGAGGAGACTCGTGCACAGCCCGATGACCAGGAGAATGAGCGCGAGATAGAACAGCGAGGACACGTGGAGCGCCGAGACGGTGAACTGGAAGTCGGCCGCGATCCGGCTGGCCAGCGTCGCGCCAGGCGCGAACAGCGAGCGCTGGATCGTCGCCGAGTCTCCGATCACGAGCGAGACGGCGATCGCCTCGCCGAGCGCCCGGCCGAGTCCGAGCACGGTGGCCGCGGCGACGCCTGAGACGGTGGTCGGCAGCACGATCCCGCGGATGACCTCCCAACGCGTCGCGCCGAGCGCAGCCGCGCCCTCCTTGAGCTCGGTGGGGACGGTGAGGAACAGGTCCCGGCTGAGCGAGGAGATGATCGGCAGCACCATCAGCGTGAGGATCAGCGACGCGGTGAAGATACTGGCGCCGGTCGTCTGCGCCGGGCCGAAGATCGGCAGGAAGCCGAGCACGTTGTGCACGGCCGGCTCGATCGTCTTGGCCACGAACGGCGCGAAGATGATGAAGCCCCAGAAGCCGAGGATCACGCTCGGGATCGCGGCGAGCATCTCGACGAGCGGCCCGACCACGGCGCGCACCCCCGGCGGGGCCATCATCGCCAGGTACAGGCCGATGGCGATCCCGAGCGGCGTCGCGAGGAGCAGGGCGAAGAAGGCGCTGACGAGTGTGCCGTAGAGGGCGGTGGCCGCGCCGAAGATGCCGAAGTTCGGCGCCCAGCGCGTGTGGGTGAGAAAGCCCAGGCCAAAATGGGAGATCGACAGGCTCGCCCCGCTGATGAGCTTGATGACCACGCCGACGAGGATCGCCACCGACACCAGGCCGGCCGCAGCACACAGCGTGTAGAGCACGCGATCACCGGTGCGACTCGCGGGTTTCACACTTTCTCCACAACGAAATAACACGCGTGCATTGACACTGCCCTCGAGGACATCCGGCGGCAGGGTAAAGAAGTCAGACGCGCCACGTCGTTGAGATAACCGTCGTTGTCAAGAATTCCACAACCCGGTCACAAGTCAGCAACAGCTAGTCATATCTGGGCAGCGATCCTTGCCGCGGGGCTCACGGGTGGCCGGACTCAGCGAGCGCCCGCCTTCGTCCCGATAGAAAGGAAGTCGTTTTGCCTCTCAATAAGCGATTGGCCAGGCTCGCGTGCCTGGCCCTCATTGTCACCGGGGCCTCTGGGGCCGCGGCGACGGCGGCTTCCGCCGCCTCGCTCTCCGGGGCCGGATCCACGCTCGTCGCTCCGCTCGAAGGCGAGTGGGGCACCGTGTGGGGGAACTCCACCCACAACTCCGTCACCTACCAGTCCGTCGGCTCGGGAACAGGCCTCAAGCTGATCGGCCAGGGCCTCGTCGACTTCGGGGCCTCCGACGCGCCGCTGTCGTCCTCGACCACGCCGTGCGGCGGCTGCCTGCAGATCCCGTGGGCGCTGTCGGCCACGGGCGTCGGCTTCAACATCCCCGGCGTCTCGCGCCTGCACCTCACCGGCGACGTGGTGGCCAAGATCTTCCTCGGTCAGATCACGCGTTGGAATGACTCGCGGATCACGTCGCTCAACAAGGGCACCCGTCTGCCGAATCTGAGGATCACCCCGTTCCACCGCCTCGATGGTTCCGGCGACACCTATGCGTTCGCCGACTATCTCTCGCGGGTCAGCAGCGCCTTCCGTCATCAGGTCGGCACCGGCGTCAAGCTGTCATGGCCGACGCCGAACTCGGCGAGTGGCAACGGCGGCCTGGTGCAGGCCGTCGAGGGGACGCGAGGGGCGATCGCCTACATCGCGGTCTCCTACCTGCTGGCCAACCAGCTCCCGGCCGCGGCGATCAAGAACAACGCCGGCAACTGGGAGGTTCCGAACTTCCGGAACATCGCCAACGCGGCGGCGTCGATTCATTCGGTGCCTGCCGGAAACGAGGTCCATATCGTCAACCCGCCGCGGAGCGCCAAGATCGCCTACCCGATCTCGACGTTCACCTACGTGATCGTGCGGGGCTCGACGCCGCAGCCCGGCCCGCTCAAGGCGTTCATCTCCTGGGCGCTGACCAGCGGACAGGCGTTTGGACCTCGGCTTGACTTCGTTCCGATCCCCGCGCGGGTGAAGAACGCCGGTCTGGCCACCCTCAACCGCGTCCACTAGAACTGAGAGCTGGGAATGCAGTCCGCCAGTCGGCCCGATCGCGTCATGCGGCCGGGCCGGCGGGCGGCCTATTGGGCGGCTGTGCCGCATGGACGCAGCCGAATGACACATCGTTCAATTTCCGGAATATCCGGGAGGTACACGTGAGACGTCGTATCTGCCTCGTCGGGGCCGCGCTGGCCTCGAGCTCGTTGTTCGCCGTGGTGGTCATGGACTCGGCCGCCGGCGCAAAGCCGGTCAAGGCCAAGCCGGCCAAACCAATGATCATCACCAGCAACTGCGCCAGCATGATCACCACGGCGATTCCCGCTGGCGAGACCGCGCTGACCCCCCCGGTGCTCCAGGGCACGGATTACGGCACGGTCAGTTGCAGCGGTGCCAGGTTCTCCAATGGGGTGCAGTCCGATTCGTGGACGATCCCCGACAGTGGTGACACGGTGGGTAACTTCCGCCAGTACTTCAACAGGGGCATGCTCCGGGGGAGCTTCGATCTCACTCCCCAGCCGTCCGACTCGCTCACCCAGGACAACGCGGCCGAGACCGATTACACCGGGACGTTCACGGTCACCGGTGGCTCGGGCGCGTTCCTCGGCGCCAGCGGCACGGGCGTCGCCGGCTGTGTCAGCTCAGATGACGTTCACACCACCTGTCTGATCAAGCTGCACCTGAAGGTCCCGGCCAGCACGAAGTAACGCGGAATCGGCGCGCCGGAGCTCGCCTCGGTGCAGGGCGAGCTCCGGCCACCGGCCCGTCAGGCGCGCTCAGCGGCTGAGGCAGGCCGGAACCTGGAGCGTCCGCCACGCGGCGTCGGCCTCGGTCCGCAGCGGCGCGAGCCTCTGCCCGAGCGCTTTGGTCGCCGTCACCGGACTGTCACCACGGTCGATCGCGGCAATCGCCGCCTTCAGCGCCGCGATCTGCGCGGCGAGCGTCCTGGTCCCCGCCTCGTAGGCGGAGGCGAGCTCCTGGGGCGGACGGAGCGCCCGCAGGCGCCGGAGCTCTGGCTCCATCACCGAGATCCCCCGCTGAAGGAACGCGGCGGCCTCGTCGGGCGAGAGCGGCGTGGCGATGCGATCGGTCTGCGTCTGCGCCCGGTTGCACAGCTGAGTCGCCTGTGCGCGCAGCTGGTCCGTGCTCAGCCGGGAGCTGCCACACCCCGTCAGCATGAGCGCGGCCAGCGCGGCGACCGCCGCGCTGCGTCTCATCGCAGCGGCACCTCGAGGAGGTGCTCGAGCTCGGCGATCGTCGCGTCCGTGTCGACGTGGTGGACGATCGCCATGCCGAGCTCGGTGGCGGGCTCGAGGTTGAAGTGAAGATCGTCGACGAACACGCACTCCGATGCCGACACCCCGATGCGCTCGGCGCCGAGCTCGTAGATCCTCGGGGTCGGCTTGCGCATCCCCTCCTCGCCGGAGATGACGACGCCGTCGAACAGCTCGGCGAGCCGGGCGCGATCGTAGCGCTGGGTACCCCAGGAATTCGAGATGAGGCCGGTCCGGACCCCCTGGGCGCGGGCGCGGCGGACCGCCTCGAGCATCGCCTCGTCCGGCCCGGAGCCGGCCATCAGGCGCTCGATCAGCAAGGGAGCCTCGACGCCGAGCATCGCAGCGAATCGCCGCTCGAACTCCTCCTCCTCGATGCGGCCGGTCTCGAGGGCGATGAGCAGCTCTCTGGCATCGGGATCGTGGCGGAACCGACGCCCGATCTCCGCGGGATCGATTCCCTCCTGGTCGCAGAAGGCCGCGAAGGAGTCGAACAGGTTCGTGGTCAGGACTCCGCCGTAGTCGACCAGCAGCCCGGCGTAGCGGCGCCCGGCCTCAGAGCCCATGGCCACCGGCCTCAGAACCCATGCCGGGTGACCTCGAGTGCACGCCCGGCCAGTTCGACGACGCCCTCCCCGAAGGTCTTCAGGTAGGGGTCGTCGGTCGAGCCGGCGACCGCGCGTCTGTAGTTGCCCTCCATGAAGACGATCGCCTTCCAGAGCGCCAGGGTCACGTACCAGTCGAGCGAGGTCATCGGGCGGCCCGACAGCTCCTCATAGCGGGCGAGCAGCTCCTGGCGGTTCGGGAAGCCGGAACGTGTCGTGACGCTCTGCAGGTTGAAACGGCCCACCTCGTCACCGGCCTGGGTCCAGTGGATCATCATGTAGCCGAGGTCGGCGAGCGGATCGCCGATCGTCGCCATCTCCCAGTCGAGGATCGACCGCAGCCGCGCCGGCGCCTGCGGGGAGAAGATCGTGTTGCCCAGCCGGTAGTCGCCGTGGACGATCGTCGCCGGTGGTGACTCGGGCAGGTTCGCGGCCAGCCAGCGACCGACCTCCTCGACCTCAGGGAGCTCGCGGGTGCGGTTGTGCTCCCAGAGTCCGGTGAATCGCCGCAGCTGCCGCTCGAGGTACCCGGTCGGCTTGCCGAAGCCCTCGAGACCGATCGCCGCCCAGTCCGCTGCGTGCAGCTCGACGAGCCCGTCGATCAGCTCGTCGGCGATGCGTGCGCGTTCGGTCTCGGTGTCGATCGGGGCGGGGATCTCCGAGGTGATCACCGCGCCCTCGACGAGCTCCATGACATAGAACGGCGCGCCGATCACCTCGCGGTCGTCGCACGCGGCCAGAACCCGGGGCGTACGCACCACGGTCGGCTCCAGCGCCTGCAGTAGCCGCGCCTCGCGCAGCACGTCATGGGCACTCGGCGGCAGCGGGCCGCGCGGGGGGCGACGGAGGATCACGCCGGTGGACAGCGCGAAGGTGACGTTCGAGTGCCCGTCCCCGACCGGCGCCGCGCTCAGGTCGCCCGGCGCCTGCAGCCCGTGCTGGCGGAGAAACTCGATCAGCGGCTCGAGGACGAGCAGCGGCTCCCGCTCGTTGCTCGCGCCCTCGGCGTGCGTGCGGACGACGTCGTCGGGAGCCAGGGTCACGCTCATCGTGGATCGGGAGGGTACCGGCGCGCGCTTGCCAGCGTGAGGATCGCACGACAAGATGGCGCGATGAGCGTCTCCTCGCGGTGGCGGTGGCCGGCCTACCTGGCCGGCTTCGGCTCGGCGCTCGTGATCACCCCCGGGGTTGGTGCCGCTGCCGCGGTCCCGAGCGCCGCGGCGACCCGCGCCGCGGTCCCGAGCGCCGCAGCGACCCGCGTCGCGGTCCCGAGTGCCGCGGCCAACCGCGCCGCTGCCCGCCGCGAGGCTCAGCGGCTGCTGACGACGCTCACGCTGCCGGCCCCTCGCGTCGCGCTGAGTGCCGAGCCCCGCGGTGACCGGGGCGCGCTGCGGGTCCCGGGCTCGACGCTCGCGGAGGAGAAGCTCGTCGACGTCCCGGCCTTCTGGCGCCTGCGCCTGCCGGCGAGCGCCGTGCTCGACGGCATCGCCGCCCATCCTCCGCGCGGCGCGACCCGGACGACGTCGGGAATCGTAACCGGGCCGAGCGACACGGTCTGGTGGGAGACGTACTCGTGGCCGGTCGTCGGGCCGAGGCTCGGGACGCGCCAGCTCACCGTCGCGCTCACGACCCTCGCCGACGGCGAGACCGGGGTGCGTGCCGACGCTCAGGTCGTCTGGATCGTGCCCCGGCCGGCGACCGAGCGGGTACCCGCGGGCGTGCGTACGATCGCCATCACCCGTGACGCGTACGGAGCGACCCCCGCCCTCTCGCTGTCCGTCACCGGTCCCGGCAGGATCGCCCGGATCGAGACGCTGCTCGACCGCCTGCCGACCGTTCAGCCGGGCGCGTGGTCGTGCCCAGCCCAGCCGACGCCGGTTCCGATCGTCGCCTTGCGCTTCCGCTCGGCGTCGGGGGGTGTGCTCGCGCGCGCGAGCGAGGACGCCACGGTGACCGAGCCGACGACGCCGTGCGACCCGCTGGGGTTCAGCATCCGCGGCCGGCCGAAGACGCCGCTACTCGGTGGCGCGGCATTCCTCGGCTCGGTGAGCCGGCTGCTCGGGCGGCGGCTGGGGCTGACAGCGACGAGCTGACGCGCGCGCGCTCGCGACACGCCGGGGGTCGCCGCGACGGGGAGCTACGCCGTGGCTGGCGTCCGGCCGCCGATGATGCGGTCAAAACGCCAGCCACGGAGCTGGTCGCGGCTGCCGGCAAGACCGACGACGGCCGCACCGGTGCGCTGTTCGATGACAGAGAGCAGCCTCGCCAGTCGGTCACGAATCAGGCGGCCGGACTCCGACTCGTCGGATGCCCATTCCCGATTTTCGTCCTCGACCAGCAGGGTCACGCGGTCCGGATGGCGCCGCGAGATCTCCGCCACGAGCTCATCCTCCACTGAGGAGGGCCCGACGATGGCAAGCAGGTCACTCATGGGCCGATCCTCTTCCTCGGGGGTAAAGCGAGGCTGAACGACCGTGAACAATTCGCTACGGACACGACGTGCTCACTACGCTCGTTGGGGACATGCCCGAGCTACCCGAGGTTGAGATCACCGCGCGCCTGATCGGGGCCGCGATCGCCGGTGCTGTCGTCGAGTCTACGTCCGCGCCGGGGATCAACGCGCTGAAGACCTTCGATCCGCCGCTCGGTTCCCTCGACGGTCGCACCGTGACCGGCATCGGCCGGCGGGGCAAGCTGTTCCTCATGCGCTTCGCGCCCGGCGGGGGCTACGCGCCTGTCGCCGACGAGGAGCTGACCGCGGTCGTTCACCTCATGTCGGCCGGACGCCTCCAGCTGTTCGACACCCGCGCGTCGCTGCGCGACCGCACCTCACGCTTCCTCGTCCGCCTTGTCGACGGACGCGAGCTGCGGCTGCGTGAATTCGGCACGCGTCAGCGCGCCTGGGTCAAGCTGCTGCGATCGGGCGAGGTGGCTGAAGAGGAAACGCTCGCCGCTCTCGGGCCCGACGCCTGGCCTGACCCACCGCCGTTCGGCCCGCTGCTCGATGCGCCGCGGCCGCTGTACGCGCTCATGCGCGACCAGCACGTGATCGCCGGCATCGGCCGCTCCTGGGTCGACGAGATCCTTCACGCGGCCAAGCTCTCGCCGTTCAAGCGCGGCTCCGACCTCGAACCCGACGAGGCCGAGCACCTGCGTGAGGTCACCGTCGCCCGGCTCGGCGAGGTGATCGCCCACTACGAGCAGGTCCTCAGCCTCCCGATTCCCGACAAGCTGCCGATGCCGCTCACCGTCCACCGCCGCAACGGGGAGCCATGTCCGCGCTGCGGCGACCAGCTCGAGGCGGTGTTCTACGAAGACTACGTCATGTGCTACTGCCCGACCTGCCAGACCGACGGCAAGCTCCTCAAGGACCGCCGGCTCTCGCGCCTGCTGAAATAGCGGTCATGACACTTCAGGTGGGCGATCAGGCGCCCGATTTCACCCTGCCCGACCAGGACGGCAACCCCGTCACCCTCTCGAAGCTCCGCGGCCAGAAGGTCGTCGTCTACTTCTATCCGAAGGCCGACACGCCTGGATGTACAACCCAGGCGTGCGGGGTGCGGGACCATCAGGCCGACTATGCCCAGGCCGGAGCGGTCGTCCTCGGGATCTCGCCCGACGCTCCGAAGAAGATCGCCAGGTTCGACGAGAAGTACTCGCTCGGCTTCCCGCTCCTCGGCGACGAGAACCACTCCGTCGCGGAGGCCTACGGCGTGTGGGTCGAGAAGTCGATGTACGGGCGCACGTACATGGGTATGGAGCGCTCGACGTTCGTGATCGACCCCGAGGGTCGTGTCATCGACGTCTTCCGCAAGGTCAAGCCCAAGGAGCACGACGAGCTCGTGCTCGGCGCGCTGGGCGGCGTGGCCTAGTGTCCTGATTCGTAAATTCGGTGGCAGTCTCGCGGCGTCTGGACGCGCCTTGCGGATGGCGACGACCCCGCCGGACCACCAGTACGACTCGGGTCGTCGCCATCCGCCATCCACGCCCAGCCGCTCCCGACCCTGCTCACGAATTTCCGACTCACGACACGAGCCGATTCTCCCGGGTCGCGTGGAAACGATCTGTCCCGGCGTAATTCCGGGCGGCCGGAGGTCGTTGTTTAGTGAGGTCAGGGACCGGAACTTCTCCCTGAGGTGACCGGGCCGACCTCGCTGCGCGTCGCACCGCGCCCCCTAAAGCGGCGCGCATCGGTCCCCCGGGGAGAAGGGACTCCGACCGGGGGACCACCGTGGCCGGGTGCTGGTCCGTGCGCGCTCAGGGTGTCTGGGTCAAGGCGAGTCGACAAATGTCCGATTGATTCGCGCAGGCAGTCTTGACACGTTTGGCGAGAATTCGTGCGGGCGTACGGGTTCGGGTGAGGGGGCCGGGACCGGGGCGCAGGCTTCTCTTGGGTTTCGGAACCCGACGCCCGCACTGAACCTCCCATCCCGCAGCGCACATCAACGGGTGAGAGCCGTCCAGTCTTGCGGCCGCTTTCGCAGGTGATGCCCGGCGGTCACTTCGAGTACACGGGCCCTTGCCCTGACCTCCGACGGCCAGTACCGTCACGCGCGCAGCATTGGGGCAATCGGGGTAACAAAGGAGGGCTACATGCGTCAGCGAAAGCTGATCGCCGGTATCACGGCACTCGGCGTCGGCGTCGGCGTCGGCGTCGCCGTCGGCGCGAGCGCGGCCGCGCTCGCCGCGTCCAACGTGCCGCAGCACGCGACGATCAACGCCGTGACATCGACCACGGTGAAGATCAACCGCTACATCCAGGACGGCACGCGCTGGCAAAAGGACGTCTACCACGTGAAGTCCGGGGGGAAGATCACGATCGTCAACCTGGCCGCGTCGGACGGGCCGCACACGTTCAGCGTGGTCAAGAAGGGACAGCTTCCGCGCACCGTCAATCAGATCAACAACTGCGCGATCTGCCTGACGCTCGCCCGGGAGCACGGGGCCGACCCGAACTCTCAGGCACCGCCGAAGTTCAAGTTCGTCGAGAACGGAATCGGCACCAACACACCTCCGAACGTGGATCGGCCCGGCGACTCGGCGTTCATCGCGCCGATCCAGCATGCCGATGTGACGCTCACCGTCACGGCCAAGCCCGGGACCACGCTGTACTTCATGTGCGCGATCCATCCGTGGATGCAGGCCAAGCTCATCGTCGGCAGGTAGGCGCCTGAGCTGAGCTCTCACCGCTCCCCGCGCCTCGGCGAACCGTCGCGGCTCGGGGATGCGCGTGGGTGCCCAGCCACTGCTCCTCGCTCAGGGCAGCGCGGGGTGGCCCGCCACTGCTCCCCGCTCGGGGCAGCGGAACCGCCGCCGGTTTCCCGGCGGGCTGAGGCTCACCTGCGCAGCGCGCGCTACTGCAGGCCCTCGCGCGCCTCGCGCACGAGCGTCACTGCCTCGGGGAAGATCACGGCCATGACCGAGCGCAGCTGCTCCGCCTGCTGCTCGGTCGTGCCCTGGATGTTCACCCGGTTCATCGCGGCGACGGTGAGATCGACCGCGAGCTTGATCGCGTTGTCGGCCCAGGCCAGTCGCTGCGCACCCTGCATCTGCTCGGCGAACTCGCCGAGCCGGCGCTGAAACTCATCCGGGTCGCCAAAGAGGTTTCCGAAGCCGCTTCCTTCCATGGACCCTATGGTACCGGGCGCGAGTCAGCGGGCCTGCCGCCGTACACTCGCGTCGGATGGCCGGAGCGAACCCAAACGCCGCATTGCGCGGCCGTATCGAGTTGGCGATCCGGCTGTTTTCGCCGGTGCTCGACCTCGTGATCGTGATCGGGGACCGGGTGTCCCGGCTGCTCGAGCCCGAGGATTCGACCTACGTCACCGCGCGCATGCCCTACGAGGGCGAGTCGGCACCGCGGGGCCTCCGTGGTCGCGGGCCGCGCTCAGAAGGCCGCCACGGCTAGCATGGGCGCCCCGTGAGTGTTGCCAACGATCAGCTGTCGTGGGAGTCCCGCGTCCGCACGCGCCAGGCCGCGCTGGCCGGTGCCGCCGGCGTGCTGCTCGTGGTCGCCGCCGCGATCCAGCTCTCCGGCCCCCACACGAAGGTCGACGAGCTCACCCTTGACCTGATCACCGCGCACAAGCGCTACCCGATCGACCTGATCGGCGCGATCATCAACGGCCTCGGGCTCACGGCGGTCGCGCTGACGCTCAGCTTCATGTACGTCATCACCCGCGCGCGCAACCCCGATTTCCGCGGTTTCGTGCGCTATCTGGCGATCGGCGGAGCAGTCGTCGCCGCGCTCACCGGCATCGGCTACGCCGTCGTCATCGCCGACAAGGCCGACCAGTTCGTCACCCATGGCACCCAGACCTACATGCAGGCGAACGCGCTCACCAGCGGCACCGCGTTGCTCGCGCTGCCGTTCCTCGGTCAGGCCGCGGCGCTTGTCCTCGCCGTCGGTTTCGTGATGATCGCGCTCAACGCGATGCGGGTTGGCCTGCTGACACGATTCATGGGCTACCTCGGCGTGTTCGTCGGGATCCTCGTGCTCTTCCCGATCGGCTCGCCGGTACCGGTCGTCCAGGGCTTCTGGCTGCTCGCGCTCGCCTACCTGTTTACGGGGCGGTGGCCGAGCGGCCTACCGGCCTCGTGGCGCACCGGCAAGGCCGAGCCGTGGCCCTCGAGCGCTGAGGTGCGAGCGCAACGCGGTCAAGGTCGCGGCGGCGCGCCCGGCGGCGGACGCTCGCAACCGGCGCAGAAGGCAAAGGCCAAGGAGGAGCCCGTGGCTACGCCGACGGCTCCCGCCCGGACCCGTGCGGGCACGTCGAAGCGCAAGCGCAAGCGCCGCAACTAGCCACGACGGCGACCGTCCACGCGTCCGAGGCGGCGGCGTCCAACATCCGTCCGCGGCCCTCAACGCGCCGCCGCGCAATGCCGAAAACACAGCCAAGTAGGACCAGCTGAGTTTTCCGTACCCAGTCCAACAAGCGTTTTCCGCCGTACCTTTGCGCCTGGCTTTAGCGGCTCGCCCCGAGAAAGCCTCGTACGCGCCACGGTGGTCAAGCGGCCCCGGCCGAGACCGCCCTGGCTCCCGACCACGCCGGGGGCCAGGGCTGCGGGGCCCTTTTCTCTTCGCATTCCTCCCGAGTCCGCACCACTGACCGCACGCCGTTCGTCGCTGCTGGCCGCCGTCCACCGGCGCCTGACGACCGCCCGGCGATTGGCGTTGCGGACCGCTTCCCCGAGGAGCAGCGTGTGCGCCATCAGGCCATCCGAGTAGAGGAGAGTTCTCATGGAAGCCTCACGACCCGGTGCGCGCGAAGCTGACGTGGCACCGGCCCCCGATCCCACTGCGGGCAGGTCAGCCCTCGGCTGGACGCCGGCGGATCCCGGACCGCTCGGTCTCGCCGGCTTCGCCGGGACGACGTTCGTGCTCAGCATGATCAACGCCGGCCTCGTCGGCGACAAGACCCATCCGGGCGGCGGCCTTCTGCCGATGGTCGCCGCGCTGGCGATCGCCTACGGCGGGGTCGCCCAATTCGCGGCGGGCATCTGGGAGTTCAGGACCGGCAACACGTTCGGTGCGGTGGCGTTCTGCTCCTACGGCGCCTTCTGGATCTCGTTCTACTTCATCGTCCAGTCGGTGGCGGGAAACAACCCGACCGAGGTGTTCAGCGGGCTCGCGCTCTACCTGTGGATGTGGGGCATCTTCACCGCCTACATGTTCATAGCGTCGCTGCGGACGTCGGGTGCCGTGGCGCTCGTGTTCCTGCTGCTTGCGATCACGTTCATCGTCCTCGGCATCGGGAACGCGTCCCTCGCCGGGACGAAGAGCGTCACCAACGGCACGATCAAGCTCGGCGGATACATCGGTCTCGTCACGGCGATCGCCGCGTGGTACGCGTCGTTCGCGGCGGTGATCAACTCGACCTTCGGGCGGACGCTCGCGCCGGTCTTCCCGCTCAGCGGTCGGTGATCCGAGGGGTGTACGCAGCGGCTTCTCTACAGTAGAACTAGAGGAGATTCCAGACGCCGCACACGCGGCACGGTATGGCGCCGGCGGTCTCCGCCGGCGCCCCGCCTACCGGTGTGAGACGCCAGTCCAGATTTTGAGGAAGGGAGAGGGTCGACATGGCAGACACCGCAACGACCGCCGGGGGCGAGACGCTCGAGGCCAAGCTCGAGGCGATGCTCGAGATCGAGAAGTTCGCGCCCTCGGAGGAGTTCCGCGAGCACGCGCTGCTGAGCGATCCGGCGATCTACAAGGAGGCAGAGGGCGACTGGAAGGGCTGGTGGGTCAAGCAGGCCCGCGAGCTGCACTGGTTCAAGGAGTTCACCGAGGTCCTCGATGATTCCAACCCGCCGTTCTACAAGTGGTTCGCCGACGGGAAGATCAACGCCTCCTACAACTGTCTCGATCGTCACGTCGAGGCCGGCAACGGCGACCGCGTCGCGTTCCACTGGCGTGGGGAGGAGGGCGAGGAGCGGGACCTCACCTACGCCGACCTCCACAAAGAGGTCCAGCGGTTCGCCAACGGCCTGAAGGACATCGGGATCGAGAAGGGCGACATCGTCGGCATCTACCTGCCGATGATCCCCGAGGTTGTTGTGGCGATGCTCGCGTGCGCCCGGATCGGGGCGCCGCACAACGTCGTCTTCGGCGGCTTCTCGGCCGACTCGGTCAAGGAGCGGATGGAGTTCTCCGAGGCCAAGGCCCTGATCACCGTTGACGGGGCGCGGCGCAAGGGCAAGACGGCGCCGATCAAGCAGCAGGTCGACCACGTGATGGCCGATCTCGAGACGCTCAAGCACATCATCGTCGTCCAGCACACGAAGGCCGACTGCGAGATGCAGGACGGGCGGGATGTCTGGTACCACGACCTCGTCGAGAACGCGGCGGAAGAGTGTCCGGCCGAGGAGCTCGACGCCGAGCATCCGCTCTACGTGCTCTACACGAGTGGTTCGACGGCCAAGCCCAAGGGGGTGCTGCACACGACCGGCGGCTACCTCACCGGTGTCTCGGCGACCCACAAGTACGTGTTCGACCTCAAGCCAGAGAAGGACGTGTTCTGGTGCTCGGCCGACGTCGGCTGGGTGACCGGACACTCGTACATCGTCTACGGGCCGATGGCCAACGGGGCGACGAGCGTCATGTACGAGGGCGCGCCCGACTATCCCCACAAGGGGATCTGGTGGGAACTGTGTGAGCGCTACAAGGCGACGATCTTCTACACGGCACCGACGGCGATCCGCGCCTGCATGAAGTGGGGCGTCGAGCACGTCGAGAAGTTCGATCTCTCGAACCTGCGGCTGCTCGGGACCGTCGGCGAGCCGATCAACCCCAAGGCGTGGCTGTGGTACCGCACCGTCGTCGGCGGGGAACGCTGCCCGATCGTCGACACGTGGTGGCAGACCGAGACCGGCGCGATCATGATCACCCCGCTCCCGGGCATCATCGACACCAAGCCGGGCTCGGCCACGCGGGCGTTCCCCGGCGTGCTCGCCGACGTCGTCGACGAGCGCGAGGGTCAGCCGCTCGACGAGGGCCAGGGGCTGCTCGTGCTCCAGCGCCCGTGGCCGTCGATGCTGCGCACGCTCTACAAGGAGGACGACCGCTTCGTCGAGACGTACTTCGCACGGTTCGGGAAGGAGACCTACCTCGTCGGCGATGCCGCCCGGAAGGACAAGGACGGCTACTTCTGGATCATCGGCCGCATCGACGACGTCGTCAACGTGTCCGGGCACCGGCTCTCGACGGCCGAGGTCGAGTCGGCGATCGTCTCCCACCAGAAGGTGGCCGAGGCCGCCGTCATCGGTCAGTCCGACGAGGCGAGCGGTCAGGCGATCTGCGCCTTCGTCACCCTCCAGGGCACGATCGAGGGCGACGACGCGCTGATCGAGGACATCCGGGGCCACGTGGCCGAGCGGATCGGCAAGTTCGCCCGGCCGAAGCGGATCATCTGGGCCGACGATCTGCCCAAGACCCGCAGCGGCAAGATCATGCGCCGGCTGCTGCGTGACATCGCCGAGGGCCGCGCGCTCGGCGACGTGACGACCCTGCGCGACCCGGACGTCATGTCCCAGCTCGAGGACAAGATCCACCAGGAGCAGACCCAGGAGTCATAGGGAGAGGCAACCGCGCGGGCATCGGTGGGCGGCGTCCGCGCGGCCGTCGCTGCCCCGGGGAGCGCGGTGCGTGGCCGCGGCGGCGCTCGCCCCTCCGCCCGCCCCGCCGCCCCGCCGCGCGTGCGTGCCCCCCGCGCCGCGCGCCCGCCGGGCTCCCGCTCCCCGCGCCACTCCCAGCGCGCGAACTCTGGCGATCTGCTTCGGGCGTCCCGAAGTGATTCGCCATTAATCGCCGCGCGGGTGCCCCGGGGCACGAACTCTGGCGAGTTGGTTCGACCCCTCCGAACCGAATCGCCATTGATCGGACCGCCGCGACCGCCGCGACCGCCGCGCCCCCGCCCCACCGCGCCGCGACCCCCGCGCCGCCCCGCGCCTGCCACCGCCGCCCGCGCGCCGCCTAGACCCCGAGCCGCCGCCCGAGCTCCACGACGTGCCGCCGGGAGATCGGGATCGTCTGTCCGCCGGGGAACACGAGCTCCGCCGTCCCCCCGAGTTGCGGGCGCATCTCGACCGCCTTGCGCAGGTTGCCGACGTACTGGCGGTGGACGCGGACGAAGCCGAAGCCCTCCCACCGGCGCTCGATGTCGGCGAGCGTCGCCCGTATGAGGTAGCGGCCCTCGTCGGCGACGACGCGGACGAAGTCGCCGTGCGACTGGCAGTAGAGGATCGAGCTGCGGGGCAGAAGCCGGGTCGACCCGGTGCGGAGGTTGGCGACGGCGATCACCTCCGCGTCGACTGTTGTCTCTGGCCCGCCGTCCGCCTCGGCGGCCTGGACGATCCGCTCGAGCGTCTCGAGCACCCGGCGACGACTCACCGGCTTGAGCAGATAATCGATCGCGCGGAGCTCGAACGCCTCGACCGCCGGTCCCTCGTGCGCGGTGACGAACACGAGCTGTGGCGGGCGGGCGAAGCGCCGCAGGACCCGCGCAAGCTCGAGCCCGTCAAGATCCGGCATCCGGACATCGAGGAAGATGGCGTCGAACGCCCGGGCCGAGGCCTCGACGAGCGCCGCGCGGCCGTCGGAGGCACAGACGACCTCGCCGACCGCCGGGGAGCTGTCGAGCAGCCGCGCGAGGTCCTCGAGCTGGGAGCGCTCGTCGTCGACGGCGAGCAGCGACAGCGCGGCGCCGTTGCTCACGCGAGCTCCATCGCGGCGGCCGCCCGTTCCCGGGGCTCGCCGCGCAGATGTGGCACCCGCATCACCGTGGTCGTGCCGCCCCCGACTGCCGAGTCGATCCGCAGCCCGTAGCGCTCGCCGAAGGTCGCGCGCAGGCGGGCGTCGACGTTCGACAGCCCGATTCCGCCACCGGTGCCGGCGAGCACCGCGGGCACCCGCTCGGGCGCGATTCCGGGCCCGTCGTCACGCACCCTGAGTTCGACCTCGTCGCCGTACTCGGCCGCGACGATCGTCACCCGGCCGCGGCCCGCGCGTCGCTCGACCCCGTGCCGCACCGCGTTCTCGACGAGGGGTTGCACCGACATCGCCGGGACGATGGCGTTGCGCGTCGGCTCAGGCACGTCGAAGCGGACATGGAGCGCGTCACGGAAGCGGGCCTGTTCGAGGCGAACGTAGCGCTCGACGTGGTCCATCTCCTCCCCGAGGGTCACGTAGGGGCGTCCGTCGCGAAACAGGTAGCGGGTGAAATCGGCGAAGTCGATGAGCAGCTCGCGAGCCTCCTCGGGCCGGGCGTGGATGTCGCCCGCAACGGCGGCCAGCGCGTTGTAGATGAAGTGCGGGGAGATCTGGGCGCGCAGGGCCCTCAGCTCCGCCTGCGCGAGCCGCTCCTCGTGCTCGGCGAGGACCGAGAGCTCGACCTGGGCGGCGACGAGGCTCGCGGCCTCCTGGACGACCCGCAGCTGGCCGCGGCCGGGGCGTCCGGTCGAGCGGTAGAAGACGATCAGGGTGCCCGCCCGGCGACCGGCCACGTTGATCGGCGCCATCACCGCCGAGCGCAGCGGACAGGTGGGATCTGAGGAGACGAGCCGCGGCTCGATCTGGAGCCGGTCGTCAGGCGTGCGCTCGAGCAGCCGGGACAGCAGGTCGCCGGGCCGGACCTGCTCACGGCCCTCGCCGTCGATCGCGAGCACCGCTCGAGTGTCGGCGAGGGCGACCGCAGCCGCGACGGTGAGCGCCCGGATGTGGGGGACGGCCGCGCCGGCGCTCTCGGCGTCGAGCCCGCGTCGCAGGTGGGGCAGCGTCGCGGTCGCGGCGTGCAACGCGGCCGGCATGCCGGTTGCCTCCGACCGGCGGTGGGCCCGGCGTTCGGACGCGAGACGCCATACCGCGGCGATCGCCACGGCGGTCCCGATCCCGAACAAGAGGTCAGGAATGACCTGCATCTCGGATCGTCCGGGAGCTTACTCCCGCCCGCCCCCGATGCCCAACGCCCGTCGGCGGCTGCTCCCCACCGTCAACCGTCGACCCTTGCGCGCCTCCCGCCGAGCCACGATGATCGAGACACCCCAGAGCGAGAGGAGCACCGTGACAGACACCGCGCCCGGCCGCGTGTCCTCCTACGAGGAGGCGTGCGCCCAACACAGCTGGAACGTCCCCGAGCGCTACAACATCGCCGCCGACGTGTGTGACCGCCACCCGGCCGACAAGCTGGCGATGATCCACGAGGACTTCACCGGCCGTGTGCGCGAGGTGACCTGGGGCGAGGTGCAGGAGATGTCCAACCGCTTCGCCAGCGTGCTCGCCGCCCACGGCGTCGGTCGAGGTGACCGTGTCGCCATGCTGCTGCCGCCGACGCCGGAGACCGCCGCGGCATTCTTCGGCACCTGGAAGGTCGGCGCGATCCTCCTGTCGATGTCCGTCCTCTACGGCGACGAGGGCATCCGCCACCGCGTGACCGACTCGCAGGCCAGGGTCCTGGTCACCAACGCGGCCAACGCGGACCGGATCGAGCGCTCGCTCGTCGAGCTCGTGTTGATTCTCGACGACGATCTGCTCGCCGCCGGCGACCCGGGCTTCACCTGCGTCGATACCTCCGCCGAGGACCCGGCCCAGCTCTACTACACCTCCGGCACGACGGGCCTGGCCAAGGGGATCGTCCATGCCCACCGCTACATCCTCGGCCACGAGGAGTTCGTCTACTGCCACGACGTGCGGGACGGCGAGCTGTTCCACGGCATGGGCGAGTGGGCGTGGGCGGCGGGGATCTGTCCGCTCATCGGGCCCTGGCGACTCGGCGTCGTACAGGTCGTCTACCAGCGCGAGGGCGGCTTCGATCCCGCCAAACAGCTCGACTTCCTCTCTCGCCACCGCGTCACGAACGTGTTCGGAACGCCGACGGCGATCCGCTCGATGATGTCGATCGCCGACGCCGGCACGCGCTATCCGCAGCACTTCCGGATCGTCTGCTCGGCAGGCGAGCCGCTGAACCCCGAGGCGATCCGCTGGTTCCGCGAGCAGTACGGGGTGACGGTGCTCGACTTCTACGGGCTGAGTGAGTCCTACCCGTTGTGCGGGAACTTCCCGTTCATGGAGGTGCGGGAGGGGTCGATGGGCAAGCCGATGCCGGGCTGGCAGGTGGCGATCCTCGACGAGGACGAGCACCCCGTCGCGTCGGGCGATCGCGGGGAGATCTGCCTGCGCGCCCGCTCGAACCCGCACTATCCGCTCGGCTACTGGAACCGGCCAGAGGACTCGGCGGACGTGTTCGGCGGCGAGTGGTTCCACACCAAGGACGCCGCCCGCACCGACGAGGATGGCTACTACTGGTACGAGGGCCGGGCCGACGACGTGATCATCTCGGCCGGCTACCGGATCGGGCCGTTCGAGGTCGAGTCAGCCTGTCTCGAGCATCCGGCGGTCGCCGAGGCTGCGGTAGTCGCATCTCCGGACGAGCGGCGGGGCTACGTGGTCAAGGCGTTCGTTGTGCTCGCCGCCGGACACGAGCCCTCCGACGAGCTCGCCGACAACATCAAGCACTACGTGCGCGACCATCACTCGGCCTATGCCTATCCGCGCCGGGTCGAGTTCGTTCCCGACCTGCCGAAGACGCTGACCGGCAAGATCCGGCGGATCGAGCTCCGTCAGCGCGAGGCGCGGAGGGCGTGAGCGCCGGTCCGGAGGGAATCGAGAGCTGCGGGCGCGATCAGGGGCGCGCGCCGGCGCGGGCGTGTGAGCGCATCTCGGAGAGAATTCGCTCAAGCCGCGGCTCGGCGTCCTGATCGACATGGGTCATCGCCGCGGCGACCGCGGGGTGGACAGCGGCGATCTGCGCGTGCATCTCATGCGCGACGGCCCGGTAGTTCGGATGACCCTCTCGACCGGAGCGCAGCTCGATCAGCTGCATCGCCTCACGGGCGTTGAGGTCGAGGATGAAGCGGATCCGGTAGCCGAGGCACAGGGCGTACGGCGCCGCCCGCGGATGTCCGCGCACGACGAGCTCCTCGTAGGCGAGCCGTGAGACCTCGAGCGCGCGTCGGTACTCGTCACCACAGCCGGCGAGCTCGACCTGGTCGGGGACCCCGGCGCCGAGGTCGGGCGAGAGCGACTGCCACTGCACGGTGAGCATCCGGTGACGCTGGAGGTCGCGGAACGCCCCGTAGTCGGCGACGATCTCGAACCGGTAGCGCAGCGCCTCGAACCCGCGTCCGGGGCGGTGCCGACGGTTCGTCCGCTGGCCGACGAGGTCCGCGAGCAGGGCGACGCGCTCCTCGGCGTCAAGTCCGGCAAGGCCATCCCGGAGCGCGCTCTCCGACGCGCCCGTCGACTCGAACAGCAGGGCGGCGAGCAGGTCGTCCTCCTCGCCGTCGTGGCGCAGCAGCCGCACGGAGGGGCCCTGCTCGGCGTCGGCCTCGAGCCCGAGCCGGCGGCCCCAGCGCTCACCCGCCCGGGCGCGCGACTCGAGGTAGTCGATCCAGTCCCCGCCGCGGTCGGGACGCTCGACGCGGGCGACGAAGCTCGGCATCACGGCCTGGATCTCTCGCAGAACCATTCGCCCGTAGCTGCGCGCCTCGGGCAGTGGATGGGCGAGCAGGTGGAGGATGAGCTGCTCGTACGTCTGGCCGGTCGCGAAGATCCCCATGTGGGACAGCGAGCTTGCGGGCAGGAGCCCCCGCAGCAGGTCGAGCGCTTTGGCGTTGATCGCGCGGGCGTGGGCGGCCTTGGCCTCGCCGTCGGCGATCGGGAACTCGCCCTCGGCCCAGGCTCGCACGCGCGGCAGCGAGGCGGCGTAGATCGAGAACAAGGTGTCCATCGACCGCTCGTACTCGGGACCGAGCTCTGGATCGCGGTAGAAGCGAAAGCCGCCGGGCGGGGTCGGCATCGGCCCGTCGTAGGCGATGTAGCGCGTCGACTGCTCGAGGTAGGCGCCGAGCCGCGGTCGCTGAAGGACCTTGGTGAGCACGTTGGACACCCATTCGCACGCGAGATGGGCGCCGCCGAGCTGGGCGACCGAGTCATCGCCGTAGCCGAGGAAGATCCGCTCGTAGAGCTTTGCCGCGCGCTTGCCCTCCTCGCCGTCCCAGCGTGCCGGCCGCGCCCGGAGGTCCTCGGCGAACTCGTCGAGGAACAAGCGCCGGAGCGTGCCGGGGTACCGCGAGTAGCGGGCGAATAGCGCGCCCTTCACCGTCTCCGGCAGGTTGATCAGCGCGAAGACGGGCCCGTCGAGGTTGGTGAAATGCGACGACAGGAGTGCCCGCTCGTCGGCGCTGAAGGTCTCGACCGGATATTGCACGGACGGGAGATCGTAGCGCCGCCCGCGGACCCGACCGGACCGCTACGCGGCGCTCAGCGACGCCTCCCGGGGGTCTCAGCCCGCGTTCGCCGGGTTCCCGGTCGCCTGCGAGTGCTCTCCGGCGCCGCCGGGGCGTTCAGGGTCAGGCGCGGCCGAGCGGCGGCCGGCGTCCTGCGAGGTGTCACCGCGGTCCGAGTGCTCCGGCGCGCCGCCGTCCTCGCCGGTGGGCGCCGAGGCCTGCTCGCCGCTCTGGTCCGAGACGGCATTCGGCGGCGGCTGGCTGCCGTGAGTCTCTTCGGTGTCGGAGCGGCGTTCTTCGTCCATGCCCCACGGTCTACCCGAGCCGGCGCGGCGCACAAACGCGCCAAACGCCCCCGAGGTGGCTAGAACAGGCCGATGAGGGCCCCGCCCGCCCTGGCGGCGAGTGAGAACAGCGGCGAGGGGAAGATCCCGAAGAACACACAGGCGACGGCGAAGATGACCGCGAGCACGGTGGCCTCGGGCGCGCCGTCATCCGGGGTGCCCCGCCACGTCCGCCGGCCAGCGGCCGCCGCGCCGCCCTCGGAGAGACCGGGGCCGACCGGGGTCGGCCATGCCTCGCTGTCGGCCTCAGGCGAGCCACCGGCGATCGGCGCGAGCGCCGCTCCGCCGCTCGCCGGGGGGGCGACTGCTCGCTCGGGGGACATCCACATCGTGGCGATGACCCGCAGGTAGTAGCCGAGCGAGATCATCGAGCCGATCACGAGGACGATCGCGAGCCAGGTGTAGTCACCGTTCACCATCGCGTTGATGAGCTGGAACTTGCCGATGAAGCCGACCGTGCCCGGGATCCCGGCGAGCGCGAGCATGGCGATGGTCAACGGCCAGGCGAGCCACGGCCGGCGACTGCCGAGACCGGCGAGGCCGCTTATGTCGTCGCCCACCGTGCCCGAGCGCTCGACGTTGACGATCACCGCGAACGCGGCCAGGTTCATGAACACGTAGGCGATCAGATAGAGCACGGTGGCCTCGACGCCGAGGCGGCTGCCGACGACGACGCCGCCGAGCATGTAGCCGGCCTGGGCGACGCCGGAGTAGCCGAGCATCCGCTTGAGCGAGGACTGTCCGAGCGCGCCGACGTTGCCGACGATGATCGTGACCGCGGCGATCGCCGCGATCGCCGGGGCCCACGTGTCCTGGACGCTGATCGCCGCGACGTCGAAGAAGCGCAGGAACACGCCGAGCGCGGCCGCCTTGGTGGCGGTGGCCATGAACGCGGTGATCGGCGTCGGCGCACCCTCGTAGACATCCGGCGTCCACTGATGGAACGGGGCCACCGATGCCTTGAACGCGAACCCGACGATCACGAGCGCGAGTCCGCCGAGGAGGAGCGGATCACCGAGGATGCCGCCGGCGAGCGGACCGGCGGTCAGCGCCCGCGCGATCCCGGAGAAGTCGGTCGAGCCGGTCGCGCCGTAGACCATGGCAAGGCCGTAGACGAGCGTCGCGGAGCCCACCGAGCCGATGATCAGGTACTTGAGCCCCGACTCGAGTGAGCCCTCGCGCCGGTACTCGGAGGCGCAGAGGACGTAGAGCGGGATCGACAGCAGCTCGAGGCCGAGGAACAGGGTGACGAGGTCTCGCGAGGCGACGAGCACCGCCATCCCCATCATGCTGAACAGCAGCAGCGCGTAGTACTCGCCGTGGCCGGCCGAGACCGCGGCGCGGCTGCGCCAGGAGAGGATCACCGTGGCGGCGCCCGAGGTGACGAAGATGAGGTCGAGAATGAGCGCGAGGTCGTCGAGCCGCAGCGCCCCGGAGATGATCGATTGCGGGTGGTGCAGGCGGGAGATGGCCAGGCCCGCGCTTGCGCCCATCGCGACGAGCGCGAGCACAGGGACGACCCGCTCGCGCCAGACACGGCCGGGCAGCAGCCCCACGAGCAGGACGACGAGCGCGCCGACGGCGAGCGCGAGGATCGGCGAGAAGGCGAGCCAGGCGATGTGCGGGCCCTTGATGTGGGTCACCGTGGTCGCGGCGTGGGTGACGACGACGTTCATGGTGCCGTGCTCGCCTCCAGCGGGCTGGGCGTCGCGCTCGCCGTGAGCGGGTTGCGACCCTCGATGTTGACGGTGGCGACGGAGACCTTGACCGTCGCCTGGGTGCGCCCGAGAATGAACTGCGGGTACAGGGCGAGGGCGATGATCGCGAGCACGAGCGGGACGACCGCGGCAGCGTCGGCGATGCCGATGTCACGCGAGGTCACGCCCGTCCCGACGCGATTGTGCATCGAGCGGATGAACGCCCGCAGCGCATACACGGCCGCGCCGATGACGCCGAGGAAGGCGATCGCCGAGATCGCGACCTTGGACTGGAAGACGCCGAGCAGGATGAGGAACTCGCCGGCGAAGTTCGACGAGCCCGGGATGGCCAGGGTGGCGAGGGCGACGATCAGGAACAGCGAAGCGAGAACCGGGGCGCGGAAGGCGATCCCGCCCATGTCGCGCAGCATCTCCGAACCGCCGGCGCGGGCGGCCAGGGCGGCGACGATGAAGAACAGCGGCGCGGTGACGAGCGCGTGGTTGACCATCTGGAGCAGCGCGCCCTGGGTGCCGGTCGAGCGCAGCGAGAAGATCCCGAGGGTGATGAAGCCGAGCTGCGCGACGCTCGAATAGGCGACGACCATGCGGGCGTCGGGAGTGGTGAAGGCCACCGAGGTCGCCCACAGGATCGAGACGAGGGCGATCAGCAGCATCAGCGTCTGGAAGTGCACGGAGGCGTACGGGAACAGCGGCAGGACGATGCGCAGGAAGCCGTAGGCGGCGACCTTCGAGAGGATCCCGGAGAACACAGCGAGGACCGGGATCGGCATCGCCTTGTAGCCATCGGGCAGCCAGCCGTGGAACGGGACGAGCGGCATCTTGACCAGGAACGCGGCGGCGAAGCCGAGGAAGATCCACTCCTGCTGGGTGTGCGACAGCGGCAGCCGCTGGAGCGACGAGAGCACGAACGTGATCGGCGTGTTGTGGGCGCTCGAGGCCAGCGCGCCGGTGGCGATCGCCGCGGCGAGCATGAAGAACGACCCGATCAGGGTGTAGACGACGAGCTTCGTCGTCGCCCGGACGCGATCGCCGGTTCCCCACATCCCGATGAGGAAATAGAACGGGATGAGCATCAGGTCGAAGAAGACGACGAACAGCGCGAGGTCCTGCGCACAGAACGCGCCGAGCACCGCGCTCTGGGCGAGGCCGAGATGGAAGTAGAAGAGCCGCGGACGGTCCCACTCGCGGAAGGCGGCGTAGACGAGCGAGGCGCTGAACAGGAACGCGGTGATGAGGATGAGCGCGACGTTGAGGCCGTCGATCCCGAGCTTGTAGTGGATCCCGAGGGCCGAGATCCACGTCCGGTCGGTGACGAACTGCAGGCCGGCGCGGTGGACCTTGAAGCGGGCGAAGAACGAGATCGCGACGGCGAGCGTGAGCAGGCTGCCGCCGGCCGCGACGCGCCCGACCCAGGCACGCGGCACGAGGCAGGCGATCAGCGCGATCACCAGCGGGAGCCAGATGAGAATCGACAGCGTCACGCTAGGAACTCGCGATCAGGAAGTAGAGGGAGACGGCGAACAGCCCGACGACGATCGCGGCGGCGTAGTAGCGCAGGAAGCCCGTCTGCGCGCGGCGGACGACGGCCGAGCACGCCCGCACGATCCCAACCGTGCCCCCGGTGACCACCCCGGCGATGAGCCCGCGCTCGAGCACCGAGTCGGCGAAGCGCCCGACCCATTGCGAGGGACGAACGACGACGAAATCGATCGCCTCATCGAAGTACCACTTGTTGACCAGGAAGGTGTGGACGGGGGCAAAGCGCTTCTGCAGCGCGGGTGCGGTCGCGGGCCTCACCACCCAGATCCGGTAGGCGGTGAAGATCGCCACGATCGCGATCCCGGCGCCGACGACGAGACCGACCCACGAGGAGCCGGTCGACGGATCGAGCTGGGCGAGGCGCGAATCGGCGAAGGTCGGCGCGAGGAAGTGCTGGATGTCGGCATCGACGCCCGGGATCTGCACGAAGCCGCCGACGATGGCGAGCAGCGCGAGCGCGGCCATCGCCACCTTCATCGGGACCTCCCGCTCGGCGATGAAGTGGCCGGGGCCCGGGAAGCCGACGTCGGTGTCCTCCTCCTCGCCGGTCATCGGGTTGCGGGGCACATCGGCGTGATGCAGGTGGCCGTGCTCGAGCTCCTGCGCCTCGGGCACCGGGTCGCCCCAGAACGCGCGGAAGATCATGCGGAAGGTGTAGATGCCGGTCAGGAAGGCGCCGAGGTAGCCGACGATGCCGAGCACCTCGAAGCCACCGCCGCGGTAGTCGAGGTAGGCGATGATGTCGTCCTTCGAGAGCCAGCCGGAGAACGGGGGCATCCCCGACAGCGCGAGGCCGCCGATGATGAAGCAGGCGAACGTGAACGGCATCGCCTTGCGGAAGCCGCCCATCTTGTCGAGCGACTGCACGCCGGCCATCGCGCCGATGATCGAGCCGGCGGCCATGAACAGCAGCGCCTTGAAGAAAGCGTGGGTCATGAGATGGAACAGGCCGGCCGAATAGGCGCCGACCGAGACGCCCATGACCATGTAGCCGATCTGCGCCATCGTCGAATAGGCGATCACCCGCTTGATGTCGGTGACGACGATCGCGATCGTGCTCGCGATCACGAGGGTCAGGCAGCCGACGATCGCGCCGACGTCCGCCGCGCTGGGCGCGATCTCGAAGAGGATGTGCATCCGCGCGATCAGGTACACGCCGGCGGTGACCATCGTCGCCGCGTGGATCAGGGCGGAGACCGGCGTCGGGCCCTCCATGGCGTCCGGGAGCCAGGTGTGGAGCGGAACCTGGGCGGACTTGGCGAACGCGCCGACGAGCAACAGCAGGCAGCCGGCCACGAGGTCGGGGTTGTTGTGCGTGAACACGTGCGGCACGGCGTGGAAGGTCTTCTCGAGGTCGACGGTGCCGGTGTGCTTGAAGATGAAGAACAATCCGAGGACGAGGCCGACGTCGCCGATGACGTTGATCACGAACGCCTTCATGCCCGCGGTCGTCGCCGTCCGCCGCCGGTACCAGAACGAGATGAGCAGGTAGGAGGCCGCGCCGACGAACGCCCAGCCGGCGATGAGCTGGATGAAGTTGCCGGCCGTGACGAGCAGCAGCATCGAGAACACGAAGAAGTTGAGGTAGGCGAAGTAGCGCCGGTAGCCGACGTCCTCGGTGAGATAGGAGATCGAGTACAGGTGGATGAGCATCGAGACGCCGGAGACGACGAGCGCCATGAACACCGACAACGGGTCGACGAGGATCGAGATCTGCGCATCGACGCCGACCGTATTCACGTAGTCCCACAGGTGCGAGACGAGGATCCGCTGGTCCGGGCTCCGGCTCTGGAGCGCGAAGAACGCGGCCACCGCGAAGGCGAAGGAGAGTCCGATCGCGGCGGTCCCGATCACCCCGGCGCTGCGACCCGGGAGCCGGCGCCAGCCGAGGCCGATGACGAGCGTCCCGACAAGCGGGGAGAGCAGGACCAGCCACATGAAGGTCGTCGCGCTCATGCCCGGCTCATCCGTTCAGCTCCGAGAGCTCGTCGACGTCGATCGGCAGCTGGCGGCGGTAGATGGCGACGATCAGACCGAGTCCGACGGTGACCTCGCAGGCGGCGACGACCATGACGATCAGCGCGAAGATCTGTCCGGCCTCGCCGCCATGCATGCGGGCGAAGGCGACGAGTGCGAGGTTGGCGGCGTTGAGCATCAGCTCGAGGCACAGCAGCACGACGAGCGGGTTGCGGCGGGTGAGCACGCCACCGACGCCGATGCAGAAGATGATCGCCGAGACCGTGAGGTACCAGCCGATCGCCACGCTCACCACCCGCCCTGTCGGTCCGGCGGTGACGGCGTCGGGCGCTCGGCGCCGATGGGCTGCGGCTCCGCCTCGAGCTCATCCGCGCCGCTCTCGGCGAAGTGGCGGGCGCCGGCCGCCTCGGCCATCGTGCCGGTGTATGCGGGGCGCCGGGTGAGGATCGTGAGCGCGTCGCGCTCCTCGGCGTCGTAGCCGAGGCCGCGCCGGCGGCGGGCGAGCACGACGGCCCCGATCGCGGCGACGAGCAGCAGCAGCGAGGCCGCCTCGAACGGGAACAGGTAGCGGGTGAGGAACAGCGTGCCGATGTGCCGTGGGGTGCCGAAGCCGAGGACGTACGGCGCGCCCTTGCCCGAGATCCCCTTGAGCGCCGACCCGAGCATCGCGATGCACAGCTCGATCGCGAGGCCGAGCGCGAACAGCGGCCCGAGGATCCGCAGCGCGGTCCCGCCCGGGAGATCGTCTTCACCGCCGCCGACGTAGGCGACGACGAACACGTAGAGCACCATCACCGCCCCGGCGTAGACGACGACCTGCGCGGCGGCGACGAACTCGGCCCGCAGGAGCAGGAAGAGGGCGGCGAGCGCGATCAGGTGCACGACGAGCGCGAGCACGCTGTAGAACGGGTTGCGGAGCATCACCACCCCGATCGCCCCGGCGATCGCGAAGATCGCCGCGAGGAAGAAGAAGAACTGGCTCACTCACCCTCCCGGCGCAGCGGGGTGCGCTCGATCGGCTCGGCGAGGAGCATCTCCTTGGTGAAGATGAGGTCGGAGCGGGTGTAGTCCGACATCTCGTAGTCGTGGCCCATCGTGATCGCGTCGAACGGGCAGGCGACCTCGCAGTAGCCGCAGAAGATGCAGCGGCTGAGGTTGATCTCGTACACGGCGGCGTAGCGCTCGCCGGCCGAGACCCGGTGCTCGGGCGTGTTCTCGGCGGCGACGACGCGAATGCAGTCCGCCGGACATGCCGCCGCGCAGAGCGAGCAGCCGACGCACTTCTCAAGGCCCGTGTCGTCGAAGCGGTGGAGCTTGTGACGGCCGCGGAACCGCGGGTACACAGGCGTCTTCTCCTCCGGGTACTGGATCGTCACGGGGCCCTCGACGACGCGGGCGAAGGTCGTCTTCAGCCCACGCAGGGTCTCGCCGAACGCCCGATAGGCGCCGGCCATCGGATTGGGCGACGGCACGCGGATGACCTCGATGACGTCGCTGCCAGGGTCGTAGCTCATGAGACCACCAGGATCGCGGTGACAGTCAGGTTCAGCGTCGCGAGGGGGAGCAGGACCTTCCACCCGAACGACATCAGCTGGTCGTAGCGCAGGCGCGGCAGCGTCGCGCGGATCCAGATGAAGAAAGTGATGAACAGCAGCATCTTCACGATCACCACGATTGGGTCGACCCAGCCGGGCGCGTGGATGCCGAACGGCAGCAGCCAGCCGCCGAGGAACATCGTCGTGGCGATGCCCGAGACGACGACCATGTTCATGTACTCGGAGAACAGGTAGGCGACGAACGGGGTGCCGCCGTACTCGGTGAAGTAGCCCGCGACGAGCTCGGCGTCGGCCTCGACGAGGTCGAAGGGCGCGCGATTGGTCTCCGCGAATGACGCCACCATGAAGATCAAGAAGCCGACGATCTGCGGCACGATGAACCACATCCCGACCTGGGCGTGGACGATGCCCGTCAGCGACAGCGTGCCCGCGGTCATGATCACCCCGACGAGCGAGAGGCCCTGCGCGACCTCGTAGGAGATGAGCTGGGCAGCACCGCGCATCGCGCCGAGGAACGAGTACTTCGAGCCCGAGGCCCAGCCGCCGAGCATGATCCCGTAGAACGAGATGCCGGCCAGTGCGAACACGTACAGCGGGCCGATCGAGGGGTCGATGCCGTACAGCCCGACCGGCCGCCCGAAGATCACCTCGACCGGGCCGAACGGGATCAGCGCGAGGGCTCCGACCGCGCAGAGGATCGCGATGATCGGGGCGATGCGGAACAGGTAGCCGACCGACGTCGTCGGGCGGAACGGCTCCTTCATCGCGAACTTGAGGATCTCGGCCAGCGGCTGCATGAGACCGAAGGGGCCGACGCGGTTGGGGCCGTAGCGGCCCTGGAAGCGGCCGAGCAGCTTGCGCTCGTAGACGGTGAGCACGGGCAGGATCGCGAACGCGACGGCGAAGATGACGAGCGCCTTGATGATCTGGATCCACCAGACCTCGTAGAAGAAGACGGCCCCGAACTGGGTCATGGCCTGCGCACCTCGATGAGCGGCCGGATGACCTCGACGACGGGCTCGGTGAGCGCGTTGGCCGAGTCGCGGGCGATTCCCTCGGCGAGGAACGCGGTGCCGGCCGGCACCCCGGACCGCACGCGGGCGGTCGCGGTCAGCCGGGTGCCGTTCTGGGCGACCTCGACGGTTTCGCCACCGGCGAGCCCGAGGCGGTCGGCATCCTCGGGCGAGAGCTCGAGCTGTTGGCGGGCGATCGTGTACTGGAGGGCGGGGGAGATCTCGACCTCGGGGGCGGCCCAGATCGGCCGGTAGGTGCCGAGCCTCAGGGCGCCGTTGCCGTTGCCGTTGTCGCCGCCGCCGCCGCCGTTGCCGTCGCCGTCGCCGTCGCCGTTGCCGTCACCGCTGCCGCTCGCCGCGCCGGAGTCGGCCCCGGGGCGCGCGGAACCGGCCGCTGCGTCGGCGGCGGCGATGCCGGCGGGCATCGACGAGGCCGCGTCGAGCGCGGGCCAGCGGACGCCGCGGCCGCCGATCCCGTCGAGCGTGATGCCTGCGTAGAACGGCACCGCGGCGACGATCTCGGCGAAGGCTGTGCCGCTCGTCAGCACGCGCTGGTCGAAGCCGGCCAGGCGCGAGACCTCGCTGATCACCGACCAGCCGGCCCGCACGTCGCCGGGATGGGCGATCGCGGCGCGCAGGCGCTGGAGGCGGCCGTCGGGATGGGTGACGGTGCCCTCCTTCTCGGCATAGGACTCGGCGGGGAAGATGACCGTGGCGTGCTCGGCGAGGCCCTCGGTGAGCACCGAGGCGTGGGCGACGACGAGCGCGGCGCTGCCGAGCGCGCTCTCCCAGAGGGCGCGGTCCGGCAGGTCACGGACCGGGTCGGTCTGGAGCAGGTAGAGGGCGGTGAGCGCGCCGTCGGCCGCCGCGCGGCCGATCGCGCCGGCGCTCCGTCCGGCGGCGTGAAGGTCGCGGTACCCGGGGCCGGCGTTGGCAACGACGCCGACCTCGCGCAGCCCGCGGCCGTTGCCGCCGGCGGGCACCTCGAGCAGGCCGGCACCCTCGCGGCCCGAGAGGCCGAGGCCCTCGGCGAGTCGCAGCAGGCCCGGCAGGGCGTCGGCGCCGAGTCGCTCGCCCCAGACGATGACGACGTCCTCGCCGCCGCTCTTGAGGAGCTCGGCGAGCGCGGCGATCTCCTCGTCGACGGCGTCGGCGCGCTCACCGGCGACGGCGGCGGCCAGTGCCTCGACGAAGGCGGCCTCCTCGCCGGGGGCATAGCGCAGCACCGACTTGGCGTTGGCGTCGAGCGCGCTCGGGCGGGCGCTGGCGATCGCGAGCGCGACGCCGCGGCGTCGCACGCCCTTGCGGATCCGCAGGTCGAGGATCGGCGCGTCGTCGAGCGGCTCGCAGCCGAGCACGAGCACGGTGTGGGCGAACTCGATGTCGGGGACGGTGGCCTGGAGCCCCGGCGCGGCGAGGGCACGGGCGAGCGGGAGCGGGACCTCCTCGCCGGTGCGGGAGTCGATGTCGCCGGAGTCGAGCCCCTCGCGCAGCAGGCGCTGGAGCAGGAACCCCTCCTCGTTCGTCGCCTGACCGCCGACGAGCGCGCCGACGCGGCCCTTGTGGCGGGCGATGGCCGCCGCCGCCGCGAGCGCGCGGTCCCAGGAGACCTCGCGCAGGACGCCGCCGTCGCGGACGAGCGGGCGGGTGATGCGCTCGTCGACGTGGATCGCCTGGTAGGCGAAGCGGCCCTTGTCGCACAGCCAGCCGTCGTCGACCTCAGCGTGATCGCGGCCGAGCACCCGCAGCACCTTCTCGTCGCGGACGGTGAAGGTGACGTTGCACTGCGAGGGGCAGAGCGTGCAGATGCCGCCGGCGCCCTCGATGTCCCACGGCCGAGCGCGGAACCGGTAGGGCCGCGAGGTGAGCGCCCCAACCGGGCAGAGCTCGATGATGTTGCCGCTGAACGGGGCGACATAGGGATGGCCGTCGAAGGTCGAGACGAAGGTGTGCGACCCGCGCTCGGCGAAGATGAGCTGGTAGTCCTCGGCGACCTCCTGGGAGAAGCGCACGCAGCGGTAGCAGAGGATGCAGCGCTCGCGGTCGATCGCGACGAGCGGGGAGAGCGCGAGCGGCTTCTCGAAGTGGCGCTTGGGCTCGATGAACCGGGAGCGGCCGAGGCCCCAGCCGAAGGTGATGTCCTGGAGCGGACACTCGCCGCCCTTGTCGCATACCGGGCAGTCGAGTGGGTGGTTGACGAGCAGGAACTCGACGATCGCGTTCTGGGCGTGGCGGACACGGTCGGTCTGGGTGTGGACGACCATCCCGTCCTTGACCGGCGTCGAGCACGAGGTCTGCAGCTTGGGGATGCCCTCGATCTCGACGAGGCACATGCGGCAGGCGCCGACCGGGTTACCGAGCTTCGGCTCGTAACAGAAGAAGGGGATCTCGACGTCGCCCTGCTTGGCGGCGTCGACGAGCATCGTGCCCTCGATGGCCTGCACCTCGCGGCCGTCGATGGTCAGCTGGATGATTTTCTGCGCAGGGCGTGGCATGGGCGGCTAGTGCGGGGGGAAGGCGGCGGGCATTGGCGCTAGTGGACGGGGAGGGGGCCGGCGTGCTCGTCGGCGACCCCGACCGGGATCACGTCGTCGAGCGTCCCCGCTCCAGCGCGAGCACGCGCCGCCTCGATCTCGGCCTCGAGCTCGTCGCGGAACTTGGCGACGATCGAGCCGACCGGCATCGCCATCGCGTCGCCGAGCACACACAGGCAGTTGCCGATGATCTGTTCCTGGACGGAGGCCATGATGTCGAGGTCCATCGGGGTGGCCTCGCCGGAGGCGATCCGCTCGAGCATCTTCTGCGTCCAGTTCGTGCCCTCGCGGCAGGGAACGCATTTGCCGCAGGACTCATGGGCGTAGAACTTGGCCAGCTTGTAGGCGACCTCGAGCACGGTGTGGGAGTCGTCGACGACGATGATCGCGCCGGAGCCGAGCATCGAGCCGGCCTTGGCCATCGTGTCGAAGTCGTACGGGAGGTCGAGGTCGGCTTTGGTGAGCACCGGCGAGCTCGACCCGCCCGGGAACCACAGCTTCACCTCACGCCCGGGGAAGGTGCCGCCGGCCAGGTCGTAGATGATCTCGCGCGAGGGCGTGCCGAGCTCGATCTCGTAGTTGCCCGGCCGCTGCACGTCGCCGGAGACCGACACGAGCTTCGTGCCCGTCGATGTCTCGGTGCCGAGCTTGGCGTACTCGTCGCCGCCCATCCGGATGATCGCGGGCACCGTGGAGAGCGTCTCGACGTTGTTGATGAGCGTCGGGCCGTGGTAGAGGCCCTCGATGGCCGGAAACGGGGGCTTCAGCCGAGGGTTGCCACGCTTGCCCTCGAGCGAGTCGAGCAGGCCCGTCTCCTCGCCGCAGATGTAGGCGCCGGCGCCTCGGTGCAGGACGAGGCTCAGCGTGTGATCGGAGCCGAGGATCCGCTCGCCGAGCAGTCCGGCCGCGGCCGCCTCGACGATCGCCGCCTCGAGGATGTCGGCCTGGTGCGCATACTCCCCGCGGATGTAGATGAAGGACCGGCTGATCTCGGCGGCGTATGCGGCGATGATGATGCCCTCGATCAGCATGTGAGGGCTCTTCTGCATGATCTCGCGGTCCTTGAACGTGCCCGGCTCGGACTCGTCCGCGTTGCACACGAGGTACTTGTCCATGTCGCCGTGGGGCAGGAAGGACGCCTTCTTGCCCATCTGGAACCCGGCCCCGCCACGGCCGCGGATGCCCGAGTCCATGATGCTGGCGAGGACCTCGTCGCGGGGCATGGCCAGCGCCTTGCGCAGGCTGTCGTAGCCGCCGCGGCGCTCGTAGACCGCGAGTGTGTTGAGCCCGGGCTCGTCGATGCCGTCGAACAGGATCTTCATCACTCGCCCGACTCCTCGGCCGCTTCGTCGGCGGGGATCTCGATCGGCGCCGACGGTCCCGGGCGGTCGATGACGTCTCCCTCGTCGGGCAGCCCGACGGCGTCGGCTCGCGGCATGTCGGTCGGCGGGCTGAAGTTGCCCTCACCGGCGGCGACGCCCGGATCGGCACAGCGGCGATAGCGCAGCTGCTTGTGCTCGAGCACCGGCCGCCCCGCGGCGAGGTCGGCGAGGATCTGCTCGGCGTCCTCGGTGACGAGCGGTCCGACGTACTCGCCGTTGACCGAAGCCATCGGCGCGATGTCGCAGGCGCCGAGGCACTCGAACGAGCGCACGCTCACGTCCTCGTTGTCGATCGCGGCACGCGTCATCGCCTCATAGAACTCGTCCGCGCCGCGCAGCGAGCACGAGATGTTCGTGCACACGTAGACGTCGTTGCGCGGCTTGGGGGCCGTCGAGAACATGTCGTAGAACGTCGCCACCGACGTGAGGTAGGCCGGGGTGAGCTGCATCACGGCGGCGACCTGCTCGATCGCCTCCGGCGAGCACCAGCCGTAGACCTCCTGGGCGGCATGCAGGGCGGGGATCGCCGCCGAGCGCCGGTCGGGGTACTTGGCCATCGCGGCGACGATCTCGCCGCGCAGGTCGACCGGCACCGGCGTCGTCGCCGGGTCGGGAACGGTGGCCGGATCCTTGGTGAGATCGACCGACTCATCCCAGCCGGGAACGCGTGAGCCGTGATCGAAGCGCGGGATGCTGAAGCTCACCGGTCGATGCCTCCGAGAATCGGGTCGAGCATCGCCAGCGTCGCGATCAGGTCGGCGATGTAGCCGTCGCGGACCATCGGGGCGAGGGACTGGAGGTTGACGAAGCTCGGGTCGCGCATGTGGACGCGGGCCGGCTTGGCGGAGCCGTCGGCGCGGACGAAGCAGCCGAGCTCGCCGCGCGGGCTCTCGATCGGGTAGTAGCACTCGCCCGGCGGGACGCGGAAGCCCTCGGTGACGAGCTTGAAGTGATGGATGAGCGCCTCCATGCTCGTGGCGAGCTCGTGGCGCGGCGGCAGCGCGACCTTGCGGTCGCCGGTGATGTGCGGGCCCTCGGGGAGGCCGTCGAGCGCCTGCTCGACGATCTTCACGGACTCGTAGAACTCGGCGTGGCGGACGCGGAAGCGGTCGTAGTTGTCGCCGACGGTGCCGACCGGGATCTTGAAGTCGAAGTGCTCGTAGCTCGAGTAGGGCGCAGCCTTGCGCAGGTCCCACGGGTGGCCGGTCGCGCGCAGCAGCGGACCGGTTACGCCGAGCGCGAGCATCGTCTCCTGGTCGACGATCCCGGTGCCGCGCAGGCGCTCGAGCAGGATCTCGTTCTTCTCGAGCAGATCGGCGTACTGGTCGGCCCGGCGCGGCATGTCCTTGAGGAACGTCCGCACCTTCGCCTCGAAGCCACGTGGGATGTCTTCCATCACGCCGCCGACCTGGAAGTAGCGGGTGTGCATCCGCTGGCCCGATGACATCTCGAACAGATCGAGCACCTTCTCGCGCTCGCGGAAGCAGTACCAGAACATCGACATCGCGCCGAGGTCGAGCGCGCTCGTCCCCAGCCACACGAGGTGGGACATGATCCGGTTGAGCTCGAGGTGGATGACCCGCAGGTACTGCGCGCGGGGTGGCACCTCGACGCCGAGCAGCGTCTCGACGGCGCCGCAGAAGGCCATCGCATTGAAGTAGTAGGCGAGGTAGTCCATCCGCTCGACGACGGGGATCACCTTCCAGTAGGACTTTGTCTCCGCGGTCTTCTCGATGCCGGTGTGGACGTAGCCGATGATCGGCTTGATGTCGCGGACGACCTCGCCCTCGAGCGTCGTGATCAGCCGCAGCACGCCGTGCGTGGCCGGGTGGTGCGGGCCGATGTTGAGGGTCATCAGCTCGTGCGTCTCGCCGGGGCGGGCGGCCTCGGACGAGAGCGTGATCGACTCCTCACGCTTGCGGTAATCGCTTCCTATTGCCATTTCCCGTAGTTGTTCTCTTCGTTGTAGGTGAACAGCACGGGCTCGCCGCCGATCGGGAAGTCGCGGCGCTGGGGATAGCCCTCGTAGTCCTCGGGCATGAGGATCCGGCGCAGGTCAGGGTGGCCGTCGAAGACGACGCCGAACATGTCGTAGACCTCGCGCTCGGGATGCTCGGCCCCGGGGAACAGCCCGACGACGCTCGGGACGCTCGGCTCCTGCGCCGTGACCCGAACCTTGACCGAGATGCGGTCGACGCTCTTCATGTCGAGCAGCTCATAGACGACCGCGAGGCGCGGCTCCTCCGGCCAGTAGTCGACGCCGTGGAGGCTGGCCAGAAAGGTGTAGCCGCGGTCCGTGAGCTGCGCGAGGGTTTCGGTGATCGTCGCCGGGTTGGCGAGCAGCTCGGCGCGATCGCGGTGGAAGGAGGTGCCGAGTATCGAGTCCGGGTCCGCGTCGCGGAGCTCCTGGGCGGTCAACTCGAGCCCGGTCGCGTCAGGCACCGGCGGTGTCCCCAGGCCTGAACACGTTCACCCCAGCGGCCCCGATGTCCGTCGTGCCTGGCAGAAGCTCCTCGGTGCCGACGGCGTCGTAACGCTCACGCCACCCCTCGTGCGTGTTGCCCTGGATCTTGTCGCGAAGCCGCAGGATGCCGTGGACGAGCGCCTCGGGGCGCGGCGGGCAGCCGGGGACGTGGACATCGATCGGCATGAACTTGTCCGACGGGACGAGGGCGTAATTGTTGAACACGCCCATCGACGAGCAGCAGGCGCCCATCGAGATCGCCCAGCGCGGCTCGAGCATCTGGTCGTAGATGCGCCGCACGACCGGCGCCATCTTGATCGACACGCGGCCTGACAGGATGATCAGGTCGGCCTGCCGCGGCGAGGCGCGGAAGGCCTCGAAGCCGAAGCGGGCGACGTCCATGCGGGCCCCGACGATCGTCATCATCTCGATCGCGCAGCAGGCGAGGCCGAACGTGAGCGGGTAGATCGAGTTGCCCTGTGCCCAGGCGACCGCCTTGTCGAGGGTCGTGGTGAGCACCCGTTCCTGGACGTAGCGCTCGAGATCCTCGTCGGTGAGGTCGCCGCGGAGCATGTCGCGGGACTGGAGCTGACGGATGCGGAAGTCCGTCGGATCGACCGCCTCGGCCGGCGCCGGCCCGTCGAGGGGCGAGCGCTTTATTTCCACTCGAGAGCTCCCCGCCGCCAGACGTAGAGGAAGGCGATCATCAGCAGCGCGACGAACACCACGGTCTCGATCGCGGCGAATGATCCGAAGGCACGGAGCTGCGCGGCGATCGGGTAGAGGAAGATGACCTCGATGTCGAACAGGATGAACAGCATCGCCACGAGATAGAAACTGATCCCGAATCGGAACCCGCGCTGAACCTCCGACGGCAGCCCGCACTCGTAGGGCGAGGTCTTGGAACGATTGGGCCGACTCGTGCCGACCCAGACGTTGAGCATCGAGAAAAGCAGTCCCACCAGGCCACCGAGGACGAGAAAGACAATCGCTGGCAAGTAGGAGCGGAGCACGAAACGGGGTTATAGCACCGGAGCGAAGGAGCTTGTAACAAAGTGTTACTTAGTGCGAAATGCGGCTATGTCGCCGTGGTACCCAAACGATGAAGGGCGTGCACATCGCCGTCGGCGTGATTGCGATCGCGCTCAACACCGCCACCTTCTTCTGGGGAGCCTGGTGCTACTGGCGTGCGGAGCCCAGCGCGTGGTTCTGGCGGCTGCTCCGGGCCGCTCAGATTTCGATCGTCGTGCAGGCCGCGCTCGGGGGTGTGCTCGTGGCGATGGGCGACAAGCCGAAGGGCATCCACGTCGTCTACGGGCTGTTGCCGATCGCCGTGTCGTTCATCGGCGAGCAGCTGCGGATCGCCTCGGCGCAGATGATCCTCGACTCACGCGGGCTCGACTCGGCCCAGGCCGTCGGGGAGCTCCCGTCCGAGGAGCAGCGCGGGGTCGTCGTGGCCATCGTCCAGCGTGAGATCGGGGTGATGACGCTGGCCGCGCTCGTGATCGTCGTGCTGCTCGTACGGGCTGCGGCGGTCGCGGGGTAGCCCGCAGCGCCGCTACCCCTCGACGAGCGGCACCGTGTGGTAGCGCCCGGCGTACCAGAGCAGCGGGGTGCCCTCGCCGAGGCCCATCGCGATCACCTCGCCGATCCCGATCGTGTGGTCGCCGCCGGCGATCAGGTCGCGCAGCTCGCAGGCCGTCCAGGCGATCGCGCCGTCAATGATCGGCACGCCGGCCTCGATCCGATGCGGGACGCTGTCGAGCTTCTCGGATTCCGGCAGCTTGGAGGCGAATACGCGCGCGACGTCCTCCTGTGCCGCGCCGAGGACGTTGACCCCGAAGCGTCCGGACTCGCGCACGATCGGTAGGGTGCGGGCGCGGTTCTCGAAGCAGACGAGGGCGAGCAGCGGATCGAGCGACAGCGAGCACAGCGCGTTCGCGGTCATGCCGCCGTGACCGACAGGCCCGCTGCTGGTGATCACCGCCACGCCGGTGGCGAACCGGCCGAAGGCTTCACGGAACAGCTCGGGGTCGACGGCGGGGGTCATCGCCGGTCGTTATAGCGGGCGAGCGCGCAGAAAAGACCGGCCCCGGCGCCGGCCCCTGTGGTTGCCGCCGTAGGAGGACGATCGCGCGCTTGGATAGAAAAGTGCGAACGTCTCGTGGTCGGCGCCGGGGCTCGCGGAACAGTTCGTCGCCGAGGCCTCGGCTCCTCCCTAGCGATCATTTCGTGACGGTCAGCGTTCCGTACAGCCCGAGCGGCACGTCGTCGAGGATCGTCGAGGCGATCAGGTACTTGCCGGGGGCGAGGAACACGTCGAGCACCGCCGAGCGACCGGGCGGGATCGGCCTGGTCACCCCGGACGGCTTGCCGTTGACCGAGATGACGAGGTTGTGGGTGAGTCGCCCGTAGTTGTGCACGTCGACGACGACGGTCCCGGCGGGGACGCGGACATCCTGGGGAACGAGGTGATATTCGGTCAGGCCGACGTGCACCGGGGTGGCAGGACCGAGCGTCAGCGTGTGGTGGCAGCCGGCGAGAAGGATGGCGCTCGCGACCGCCGTCAACCAGGGCGCCAGGGTCCTGGCGCGGGGCGGCAGCATGGGGCGATCGTAGTCCGTCGCGCGGGCCGGGACGCTCGTCGTGGCGCCGGGTTCCGTATGATCCCGGCCCGCATGAACCGCCCGGTCAGGGTCAGTCTCATAATGGGCACGCTGCTCGTCGTCGCGGCGCTCGTCTCCGCCTGCGGGACCGAGAAGATCTCGGTTCCCAAGACGGATCCGAGCACCTATGCGGGCGCCGTCGTCTTCTCCCAGCGGTGCGCCGGCTGCCACACGCTGTCCTACGCGGGCACGCACGGCTCAGCCTCGAACGTCCGCTCGCGGCTGATCACCAATGGCCCCAACTTCAACGTCCGCTGCGAGCGGCCGATCTCCCGCGTCCTCTACGCGATCGAGAACGGCGGCTTCTCCGGGGCGATCATGCCGCAGAACATCGTCGTCGGCCAGGACGCGCAGAATGTGGCCAAGTTCGTCGCCACCTACGCCGGTCGCCAAGCCGCCAAGACGCCCGGCGCGCCGTCCTGCGAGGAGATTCCGGTCGGCACTCTGCCGTCCCCGGCGGCCGCCACAGCCGCCGCCGCGAGCCCGCCGCCGACGTCCTCGACGACGTCGACCACCAGCTCGACGTCGACCAGCGCCGCCAAGAAGCTGGCCGCGAAGAAGAAGTCCTGACCCCGGGAGGAGGGGCGCGATTCTCGACATCCGCCTGATCCGTCGCGACCCGGACGCCGTCCGCTCGGCGCTGCGCCGGCGCGGCCCCGGGGTCGCCGCGTCGATCGACCGCCTGCTCGCGCTCGACGATCGCTGGCGAGCCATCACCACCGACCTCGAGGAGCTCCGGGCCGAGCAGAACCGGGCCAGCCGTGGGCGCCAGGGGCCGCCGACCGCCGAGGAGCGCGAGCAGCTCGCCGAGCTGTCGGCGCGGGGCCGGGCGCTCAGCGACGAGGAGACGAGCGTGCGGGCCGAGCGCGACGAGGTCCTCGCCGGGTTGCCGAACCTGCCGGCCGGCGACGCTCCGGACGAGGACACCGTGCTGCGCGAGGTCGGGGAGGCGGGCGCCACCGGGCGTGACCACCTCGAGCTCGCCGGCGACCGGATCGACATGGAACGCGGCGCGCGGTTGTCGGGATCCCGTTTCGCCTACTTGCGCGGCGACCTCGTGATGCTCGAGCTCGCGCTCGTCCAGTACGCGCTCTCCAAGCTCCGCGGCGAGGGCTTCGAGCCGGTCATCCCCCCCGTCCTCGTCCGTGAGAAGGCGCTCTACGGCACCGGCTTTCTCCCTGACACCGAGCAGCAGATCTACACCCTCCCCGACGACGAGCTGTACCTCGTCGGCACCTCCGAGGTGCCGCTCGCCTCATTGCACCGCGAGGAGATCCTCGCCGCCGGCGAGCTTCCGCGACGCTACGCCGGCTTCTCCACCTGCTTCCGCCGCGAGGCCGGGGCAGCGGGCAAGGACACGCGCGGGATCTTCCGCGTGCACCAGTTCGACAAGGTCGAGATGTTCTGCTTCGTCGCCCCCGAGGACTCCACCGCCGAGCATGAGCGGTTGTTGTCGATCGAGGAATCGATCCTCCAGGAGCTCGCGCTCCCTTACCGCGTCGTGGGGATCGCGGTCGACGACCTCGGGGCCTCGGCGGCCAAGAAGTACGACTGCGAGGCGTGGCTGCCCGGCCAGGGCCGCTACCGCGAGCTCACCTCATGCTCGAACACGACGGACTACCAGGCTCGGCGCCTCGACATCCGCTACCGCACCGCCGAGGGGAAGCCGGTCCAGGTCCACACCCTCAACGGCACCGCGGTCGCGGTCGGCCGGACGATCATCGCGCTGCTCGAGAACGGCCAGCAGGACGACGGCTCGGTTCGCCTCCCCGCCGTGCTTCAGCGCTTCGGCGCCCCCGAGGTCCTGCCGGCCGCTGCGTAGCGCCGGTCAGGGTGTCGCGCGTCGCGCGGGTCAGGCGGGGGACTCGACGGCCCGGAGGGAGGGCGCGGGCGAGTCCTCGAGCACGATGAGGGCCGCCCGGGGCGGTCCGCACGGCGCGATCCGGGCGCGCATCCGCACGCCGAAGGTGTTCCATGGCCGCACGAAGCTGCGCGCGGTGGCGTCGCTGCCGCCGACCGCCTCGACGATCGCGGCGGCGAGCGCTCCCCGGCTACCGGCCTCGGCATCCGCGGCGACCAGCAGCTCGGACAGGGGCCGGTTGACCGCCATGTCCTCGGACATTCCGAGCACCCGCTCGGCCCGGCGTGAGAGCCCCTGTACCAGCAGCGAACCGTCGACGACGAGGAACGCGTCCTGACGCGTCGGCAGGACATCGGAGCGGGTCTCGAGCAGCAGGCCGAGGTTGCACGATCGGCAGACTCGCGCACTCGGTGGTGGCGGCTGATCGCCGGCGGGAGTCGCGCAATGGCCGCAGAACCAGACCCACGGCCCGGCGTCGTCGGCTGTCCCCGGAACCAGTGTGAGCGCGGGGCGCTGCCCAGGATGCTTCATCCCGTTGTCCTGATCATCCTTGATGCAATCGGATCATGCGCCGCCCAGACTACGGCAATGGCAGGATATTTCACGCGATTTTGTCCGCCGTGTACAACGCGGGGGCGCAGAACGTTGCGCCCCGTTCGTCGCAACCACCGCTGCTGGGGGCGGGATGATGATGGAGTCCCAGGAACCCGCTTGTTTGCCGAACAAACGTCAGATTCACGGAGCGATCACGAGCGTTCCGGACGGTTTGAGCGCCGCCGGCCGCGGCCGGGCCGGCGCACGGCGGGGGCACGGGGCCCCCGCATCACCTGCATTCGTCAGCGGAGAGGGGGGGATTCGAACCCCCGAACGAGGTTAACCCCCGTTACGCGATTTCCAGTCGCGCCCGTTCAACCGCTCCGGCACCTCTCCGAGAGGCGGGATTAGCGTAGCGGGAGCGCGCGCCGTCCGGCGCACGGCGGGTGCCCGGTCTGCCGTCGGCGCGCACCCGAAGGCCAGGCGCTCAGATCTGCCAGTCGCCGTCGCGCAGCAGCGGGACCTCACGGCCGTCGAGGGTCACGCCGGTGACCGCGACGTCGTTGCTGCCGATCATGAAGTCGATGTGGATCTCACTCGCGTTGATCCGCTCGCCGTCGGCCTCGCCGACGAGGAACGTGAAGCCCTGGCCAAGGGCGAGGTGACTGGCGGCGTTCTCGTCGAGCAGCGTCTCGTAGAAGACGGTCTCCAGCGGGCCGATCCGGCCGTGACGGTCGACGAGTGCGACCTCGCCGAGTCGGGCTGCGCCGGGATCGCGCTCGAGCAGGCTGCGCAACGTGGCCGCCCCCTGATCGGCGTCGACCTCCACCGCCCGGCCGCGGTCGAAGCGGATGTGGAGTCCGGTGAGCATCGCGCCGGAGACGAGCAGCGGCTTGGTCGAGGTGACGACGCCCTCGGTCCGCTCGGGGTCGGGCGTCGTGAACACCTCCTCGGTGGGGAGGTTCGGAGCGTGCACGACCCCGTCGATCGTCTCCATCCGGGCGGCCTGCCAGTGGCTGCTCGGCAACAGCCCAACGGTGAGGTCGGTCCCCGGTCCCTCGAAACGCAGGCGGTCGAGCGACAGCCCGTCGAGGCGTCGTACGACCTCGTCGAGCTGGCTGAGCCGGGCCGTCCAGGCGGCGGCGGGATCGTCCTCGTCGAGCCGGCAGACGTGCGCGATCTCCGTCCACATCCGCTCCAGCGCGGCGTCGCCGCTGAGGTCGGGGTAGACCATCTCCGCCCATTCCGACGTCGGGCAGGGGCCGATCGTCCAGTTCGTCGAGCGCTCGTTGAGGAGCTTGCCGCCCTCGCGCAGGCGGGGAAGCATGTCGCGGCCGACGAGGTCGGGGTCGAGATCATCCATCAGGTGCGGCGCGACGACCCCGGCGAGCGCGATCCGCGCGCAGCGGTGCTCGCCGATGGCCAGCAGGCGCTCGCCCATCCAGGGCGGCACGTACCCGAGCGTGTCCGGGTCGGCATGGAGCACTCGCGCTCGCTTGAGGTGCGGATCGAACACCGCGAGGTCGACGTACTTCGCGCCGGCCCGATAGGCGGCCGCGGCCACAGCGCGAGCGAGCTGCTCCTGGCCGGGCTCGGCGCTGAGCGCGACGATCTGTCCGGGCTGCACGTTGGCGCCGAACTGGACGATCAGCTCGGCGAGCCCGTCGATCTGGTCGCGATCGCTCATCGTGGCTCCCGGGGGATGAGCACACCCGGATTGAGGATCCCCGCCGGGTCGAGCTGCGCCTTGACCGCCTGGAGGGCACGCACGCCGAGCGGGCCGATCTCCCGCTCGTAGGCATCGCGGTGATCGCGTCCGACGCCGTGGTGGTGAGTGATCGTCCCGCCGCCGGCGAGGATCGCGTCGGCCACGGCGGCCTTCGCGCTCCGCCAGCGGGCCACCGGGGCATCGCCGGCGGCGCAGCCGACGGTGAAGTACAGCGACGCGCCGGTCTCGTACACGTGGGAGACGTGGCAGAGGATCACCGGCGGCGCGCCCTGGGCGCTGAGCGACTCGCGCAGGGCGTCGGACACCGCGCGGTAGAGGTCGTGCAGTCCGGACCAGAACGTCGCCGTCTCGAGCGTCTCGATCAGCGCACCCGCATCGAGCAGCGCGTCACGCAGATATGGGCCACGGTAGCGGTCGGCCGCCCACGCCTCGCCCGCGTCGGGGGTCGGCTCGCCGCCGTGCTCTCCGATCACGAGCGCGGCCGCCTCGCGGCGCGCGCGGACATCGTCGGGGTCGCCTTCGTAGCCGACGATCGCCTGACAGCCGCCCGCTGCTGCACCCTGCCCGAACTCGGTCGGCCGGGCGAGATTGAGTGCCGTCTCGGCCTCGTCGGACAGCCGCAGCACGGTCGGGCGGCCGGGCCGCTGGGCGAGCCGCCGCAGCGCAGCGGTGCCCTCCGTGAACGACGGGAAGCGCCATCCGTCGTAGACGCGCTTCTGCGGCACGGGCCGTAGCCGCAGCCCGATCGCGGTGATGATGCCGAGCGTTCCCTCCGAGCCGAGGATGAGCTGGCGAAGGTCCGGTCCGGCCGCCGAGCGCGGCGCCCGGCCGAGTTCGAGCGTGCCGGCGGGCGTTGCCACCCGCAGACGGACGACGAGCTCGTCAAAGCGGCCGTAGCCGGCCGAGGCCTGGCCGCTCGAGCGGGTCGCGGCGTAGCCGCCGAGCGTCGCGTATTCGAAGGACTGGGGGAAGTGACCGATGGTGAGGCCGTACGGGGCGAGCAGGGTCTCCGCCTCCGGGCCGCGCAGTCCCGGCTCGAACACGGCGAGCATCGACTCCTCGTCCACCTCGAGCAGCGCGTTCATCGCCGCGAGGTCGAGGGCGGCGACGCCGGCGAATCCCTCGGCCTCGGGCTCGAGCCCGCCGACCACCGACGTCCGGCCGCCGAACGGTACGACGGCGATGCGGCGCTCGCTGCACAGCCGCAGCGCGTCGAGGACCTGCTCGTGCGAGGTCGGCGAGATGACGACGTCGGGCACGTCGCTCAGGTCGCCCTCGCGAAGGCGCAGCAGGTCGGGAGCCGACTTACCGCGCAGGTGGAGCAGCCGGGCCTCGGCGTCGGTGCGCACGCGGTCCTCGCCGAGCGCGGCGGCGAGCGCCGCATGGTCACCTTCGATCAGTCGCGCCGCCGGGGGCGTCAACGCGGCAAGCGAGTCCGGGTGGCCCGGGCCGCCGTCCACGCCGAGACCGTCGCGGACGAGCGCGAGCACCTCATCGGAGAGCTCCGGAACGAGGGCGGGATCGCCCCAGCCCCACCATGAGAGCGCGGGCGCCGGCTGGCTCGGATGGGAGGTCGTCATCAGCGGCGCACGGTAGCCGGTCGAACCTGGCCGCGTCGCGATCGAACGACGCTCGTCACGTGTCACTTCCGTTGCGGCCCCGGCGCCCCTTCTCGCGGCGCACGCGTCGCGGTTGCGCCTTGTCGAGCACGCGCGGGTGGCGGCGAGCCTCGAGCTGGTGCCGGGCGATGAGGCCGCCTCCGACGCCGATCGCGGCCAGCCCGGCAGCGATCGCCCCCGGGGTCGAGCGCAGCCGGCCGTAGCTGTCGGCGACGGCCGGCCACACGCGGCGGTCGATCAGCTCCTCGACGGCATCCTCCCCGCCCCGGACCTCGAGGGCATCGACCGCGGGGAGGAAGGCGATCTGCACCCGTCGGAGATGGGGCAGGGCGCCGCGCCACAGATGCGAGGTGCCGGTGATCGCCGCGGGGACGATCGGGGCACCGGTGTCGAGCGCGAGCCGTCCGGCGCCGTGATGCGGGGAACCGAGCGCGTCGGGCTCGGCGATCCGGGTGCCCTCGGGGAAGAGGACGACGACCTCGTCCTGCGCGAGCAGGGCACGCGCGGTCGCCAGCGCCTCCCGGTCGGCCTCGCCCCGGCGGACCGGGAACGCACCGAGGCGGGGCAGCAGCCACCTGAGCGGGCCGGTGAACAGCTCGGCCTTGGCCATGTACCGGACCCGGCGGCGCAGGACGATCCCGATGAAGAACGGGTCGAGGAAGTTCTTGTGGTTCGGCGCGAGGATGACCGGCCCGGTGTCCGGCACGTGATCGACGCCTGCGACCCGGATTCGGAACCACAGCCGGAGGAACCCGCGGAAGAGGACCTTGGCGACGGCGTAGAGCGTGCGCGAGAGAACGGGGACCTGAGCGGGCTCCGGCTCGGTTGCGGGCTCCTGGCTGGGGTCCATGCTCGCGCAGCCTAGTGCGTTGATTCCGCGTCGATCCCGCGACCGCGCCCGCGACGCCATCGCCGCCCATACTCTTTGCGCCGTGCCCGAGAGCGCAGGCAGAGGCGTCGCGGCGCGGGCAGGGCTCGCGACGCTCCGCGGTGCCCGCGCGGCCGGTCGTGTGGCTCGGGGGGAGATGGTCAAGCGCGTCGGCGGGCCGGCGCGGGCGCGGGTCATCTTCCTGTTCGGTGGCGTGCTCGCGCTCAACAGCGCCGACACCGCCACCGTCGGCGCCGTCGCGCCGCAGCTCGAGCACGCGCTGCACATCGGCAACACGAAGATCGGGCTGCTCAGCTCCGTCGCGCTGCTGATCGGCGCCGCCGCCGCGATCCCGGTCGGTCTGCTCGTCGACCGCACCAAGCGGATCCCGCTCCTGTCGATCACCATCGTGCTCTGGAGCACTGCCTCGCTGCTGAGCGCCTTCGCGGGCAGCTACTCGAGCCTGCTCTTGACCCGGGTGCTGCTCGGCGCCGTGACCGCGAGCGCCGGCCCGGCCATCGCCTCGCTCACCGGCGACTACTTCCCAGCCCGCGAGCGCGGCCGCGTCTACTCGTACATCCTCGGTGGCGAGATCGCGGGGACCGCCGTCGGCTTCATCATCAGCGGCAGCGTCGCGAGCCTGATCTCGTGGCGGGCGGCGTTCGTGCTGCTGGCGATCCCGGGCTTCTTCCTCGCCCGTGAGCTGTGGCGAACGGTCCCCGAGCCGCTGCGCGGCGGCCAGAGCCGGCTCGAGCCCGGCGTCGTGGACCTGGGCACGGCGGTGGCCGAGGCGGCCACCCGGCCGGCCGTGCCCGACGACGAGGCGGACCCGGAGCGCGAGGACGAGCTCGCCCACCGCGCGGTGCTCGCCCGCGGCGTCGAGCCCGATCCCGAGAAGGTGCTCCGGCGCGACCCGCGTGACCTCGGGCTTCGCCGGGCGGTCCGCTACATCCTCTCGATCCCGACCAACGTGCTGCTGATCATCGGCTCCTCGCTCGGGTATTTCTACTTCGCCGGGCTCCAGACGTTCGCGATCCTGTTCGTGCGCGGCCACTACCACGCCAGCCAGGCCACCGCGGAGCTCGTGCTCGCGATGCTCGTGCTCGGCGCGCTGGCCGGAACGCTGGTCAGCGGCCGCCTCACCGACGCGCTCGTGCGCCGTGGCGCGCTCGAGGCACGGATCTGGGTGCCCGCGGCGTCCTACGTCGGCGCGGCGATCCTGCTCGTGCCGGGTCTCCTGGGGACGAGTCTCACGCCCGCGCTGTGGTTCGACGTCGCCGGTGCCGCGCTCCTGTCGGCGGCCAACCCGCCCCTCGACGCCGCCCGGCTCGACATCATGCCCGCCGGCCTGTGGGGTCGCGCGGAGAGCGTGCGCACCGTCGTGCGCTCGCTCACCCAGGCGCTCGCTCCCCTCCTGTTCGGCGGCCTCGCCGACCTCATTGCCGGCATCGCTCCCGAGCAGGCGCCCGTCGGCACCCACCCAGGGATCGTGTCGCCGGGCGCCGCGCGCGGCCTGGAGATCAGCTTCCTGATCATGCTCGGGACGCTCGTGGCCGCGGGCGTGTTCCTGTTCCGCGCCCGGACGACCTATCCGCGCGACGTCGCCACCGCCGCCGCCTCGCAACAGGCCGCCAGCCCGCGGCGGCCGGACGAGAGCCTGGAGTGGTAGCCCTCGAATCGACCCGGGACGTGCCGCACGACGCGTGGTGGCGGGGCTCCGTCATCATGCGCGCGGCATGCCGGACCTCACGTTTCCCGCGGCCACGGCCGAGCTCGGTGCCTATCTCGCGCAGCCGCGCGGCGCCGGTCCGTTCCCCGGCGTCGTCGTCATCCAGGACGCGCTCGGGCTTGGCGACGATATCCGTGAGCAGGCCGATCGCCTCGCCGCGGCCGGCTACCTCGCCTTCGCCCCCGACCTCTACTCGGGTCGCGGGCTGCGCTGCGTCGTGGCCACGATCCAGGCCTCGCGCTCAGGGCGCGGCGCGGTCTACGAGGACATCGAGGCCGCGCGGCAGTGGCTCGTCGCGCGCGAGGACTGCAGCGGCCGGATCGGGATCATCGGCTTCTGCATGGGCGGCGGCTTCGCCCTGTTGAGCGCGCCGCGGCTCGATTTCGACGCCGCCGCGGTCAACTACGGCGAGGTGCCCGCCGACGCGGCCGTCCGGCTGGCCGGCGCGTGCCCGATCGTGGCCAGCTACGGGCGCCGCGACCCGACCCTGCGCGGCCGGGCCGACCGGCTCGAGCTGGCGCTGACCGAGCTCGGCGTCGAGCACGACGTCAAGGAATACCCCACGGCCGGTCACAGCTTCATGAACCGGATCAACACCGGGCCCCTGTTCGCCCCGGTCGTCCATTTCGTCGGCTTCGACTACCACCACCCCTCGGCCGAGGACGCCTGGCGGCGGATCCTCGACTTCTTCGACGCGCAGCTCGGCGCCGGCTGAGCGGGGAGGAGGCGGTGCGCCTCCTCCCCGGATGCGCTCAGCGCCCCTGGCCCTCAGCCGCGTGGCAACTCGCGCTGCCCGCGTCGCTGTAGCTCGCGGGCGTCCTCGAGGGTGCCGTCGGGCTGCGCAGTGCCGACTCGTAGTCCCAGGCGTAGCCGCCGCGTCGCAGCGTCAGCTTCATCGTGCCGTAGAACTGATCGGTGTAGGCCTCGAGGTTCGGCGTCGTCGGGATCACCGTGTCGAGAGACTCGCCGCCGGTGCCGATGATGAACTCGCGCACCCCCCGCCGGGGATCGGCGACGCCACTCGGATTCATCGGAGTGAAGCGGGCGTACACGTGGTCATGGCCGTTGAGGACGAGGTCGGCGTGATGGGCGTAGAGCAGCTTCCACCACGCGTCGGCCGTCTGTCCCTCGGCGCTGCCGGCAGTGCTCGGGGTGTTGGTGGCGCTGAACGTCGGCTGGTGCCAGTAGGCGAGCGTGCACCGCGCGCGGTTGGCGTCGAGGTCCTGCGCCAGCCAGCGGGTCTCACTCGCGAACCAGCTACCGGTCGGGCTGCAGCCGCCCGGCTCGACCGCACACTCGACGTTGAGCGAGATGAGATGCCAGCCCCCGAGGTTGTATGAGTACCAGCCGTCGCCGGTCGAGCCGAAGCTGCCGGCTTGGCCGGCGGGCCGGGGCTGTGGCTGCGTGAACCCGGTCCCGGTGCCCGTGGTGAAGCCGTGGGTGACGGGCGTGCCGTCGGTGTTGAGCTGATAGCCGTTGTAGTAGTCGAAGTAGCCGTATCCCCCAACCCCGGTCTCCCCGTGGGAGGTGTAGAACTCGTGGTTGCCGGGCGTCGGGCGCTGGAGGAACTTGAACGCCCCGTAGGTGTGGTCGAACGAGCCCATGAAGTCCTCGTAGCGTCCGACCTGGTACTGCTCGTCCCCGAGGATCGCCACCAGGTTCGGCTGCATGTCCTCGATCTGGTTGGCGGTCGCGGTCTGAGCGGCGTTGCGGGTCGTGTCGCCCTGGCCGGTCGTGTCGCAGACGTCGGTCTGCTTCTCCTTCTCGACCGGGCTGCCGGGCTGGCAGGCGATGTCGCCGACAGCCGCGAGCACCGGCGCCCGCCCAGTGGGCGCGTACGGCCACGGGTTGTCGCTCGCGCCGAACCAGCCGTCGGCGACGGCGCCGGTCGCGAGCGCGCCGACGATGAGCCCGGTCACGGCCACGCCTGCTCCGATTCGGCGCGACCGGTTCCATCGCCGGCCTCCGGCCACCCTGCTCGTCCTCATGGCATCTCCTTGGGTCGCTGCGGTACGTCGGCGACCGTATGAGCCGCGCCCGCGCTGCGTGTGTCCAGCGCTGGTCGGCGATGTGATCAGACCGTGAACGAGGCGCGCCGGCGGGCCGACCGGCGCGCGTGCCGGTCGGTCCGCCCCGGACAAGACAATGCGGCGCGGTGTTCTCCAACCCCGGCATCGCCGTCTACGGCGCCATCGCGGTGGCCGCGCTGCTGGCGGCGGAGAGTCCGGTGCGCGAGACGTACGCGCGGACGATCGCCGCCGTCGTCATCACCCTGCTGCTGTATTGGCTCGCCCACTCATACGCCGATCTCGTCGGCGAACGGCTCGAGAGCGGCCGTCGCCTCACCTTCCGCGTCATCGGCAAGGCGATGGCGCACAACGTGTCGATGCTGACCGGCGCGACGATCCCGCTCATCCCGCTCATCGTGTGGTGGATCGCGGGCCGGCCGCTGAGCGCCGCCGTCCTGATCGCGGAGTGGACGGCCGCCTCGATGATCGTGGTCATCGAGCTCGTCGCCGGCGTCAGCGGTCATCTCCGCGGCCGTGAACTCGCCACTCAGGTGGCGATTGGTGCATTGCTCGGCGTGATGGTGATGCTGCTGCGAGTCATTCTCCATTAGCTGGTGGAGAGGCAAAATGTTCCTTTCGACACCCTCGCCCGGTTGAGGGGTCGATTTCGTCCGATAGGCGGACACAATCGTCCTCTCGACACCGGGGCGGGGTCGCGGGGTCGATTCTTCGGCCGTCTCGACGCCCATGCCCGATTGCGACGGCGATTTCGTCCGATAGGCGGACGGAATTGCCGTCGTGATCCGCGGGCGCGGACGCGACGGCGATTGTGTTCGCCGCACGCGCTCGGCAGGTTCCGCGACCCCCGCCTCACGACATAACCCGCGCGGACAAAGCCGCGCGCACACGTGTACAAGACCGGAATCCTGTCTGTGACTGGGTGCATATGTCACACGTCGCAGTGTGAGCAACCGCACAGTTCAAGTGCCGGTTCTCGTTACTGCACCTGCTAGCTTCGCCCGCTGTCAGCAAACCGCCGAATTCCTACCGCTAGTTCCATATTTTCGCGGTCGGAAACGGGGGAACCGCCGGCGGCCACGGCCGCCCGGGGCTAATCACCGCACGAGGCGGTGGCGCGCACTTTCTCGCGCGAGCCCGACAGCTAACCCCGTAGGCACGAGAAAGGAGCTTTCATGCCCTCGACCAAATCGCGGCGGGGTCTGCCCACGCCGGAGTCCGTTCGCCGCGCCGGCCGCAAGGCTGTTGGCGTTGCCGCCGTCGCCGCCAGCGCCGGCGTTGTCACCGGTGCCACCGCCGCCGATGCTTCGGCCGACATGCTGTACCTGTCACAGGGCAGCCATGGTTCGTCCGTCGCCAAGCTGCAACACGCGTTGCACATTCACACCGACGGCCGGTTCACCGAGGGAACGCGTCGCGCGGTGATCGCCTTGCAGCAGCATGACGGCCTGATGGTCGACGGCATCGTCGGTCCTCAGACGTGGGACGCGCTGTTCCATATCACCCCGGCCGCGACCACGACCTCCCCGACGACCCCGAGCTCGAGCTCGTATTCGTCGGCGAGCTCCACCGGCTCGTCGTCCGGCTCGGGTGGGTACACGATCCCGTCGGGGATCGTGCAGTGCGAGTCCGGCGGCAACTACTCGGCCGTCAATCCGTCGAGCGGCGCGGGCGGCGCGTACCAGATCCTGCCCTCGACCTGGCAGGCCTATGGCGGCCAGGGACTGCCGCAGAACGCTTCCCCGGCCGAGCAGGGCCGGATCGCCGCGGCCATCTACGCCCATCAGGGCGCGTCGGCCTGGACCTGCTGAGCCGCACCGCTTCCCGGCGGGGACCGCAAGGTCGCGGTTCCCGCCGGCGCCCGGTATCTGAGGGGCGCAGAAGGGGTATCTGAGGGGCGCAGAAACGGTAGCTGAGGGAGCTCAGAAGCGGTAGCCGAACCGGCGCCCAGGCGCCCAGGCGCCCGGGCGCCCAGGCGCCGAGGCGCGCCCGAGGCGCCCAGGCGCGCGGGCTCCGCTACGTCGCCGGCGCCGAGCGCCCGGCCGGAACCTCGTCGACCGCGTCCTTGGCGCCGTGCAGCACGAAGCCGAGGGCGCTGAGAGTGACGCCGTTGGCGATCAGCGAGATGCCGACGAGGATGGCCAGAGTGGCAATCCCGATGTTCGGGCTCGCGACGATGACGATGCCGGCGATGATCTCGACGACGGCCACGCACAGCCGCCATCCGCGGTTTCCGACCGTGTCGAACGCGAGCACGAGACGGATCGACCCCATCACGATCAGCCAGATGCCGATGAGCATGGCGATCACCGTCACGCCCTTGATCGGGTGACGGATGAGGAAGATCCCGATGACGAGGTTCAGCACGCCGATGATCGCGGCGAGGCCGCGGTTCGCGGTGTCATGGCTCAACGACGAGACGAGCGCGACGATGCCGTCGATGAGCACGAAGATGCCGACGACGACGGCGATCGTGGCGAGGCTGTTGCTCGGCTTGATGAGCACGATGATGCCGGCGATGACGCTGAGGATTCCGATCCCGAGCGTCAGCCACCACAGGCCGGCGATCTGGCGCAGCGCGCCCCGCTCCACGAGGTCGTCATTCATGTCCTCCCCCTTCCAACTTTGATGATGTGTGAAGCATGACGGATCGGCCCGGGCTTTCGGCGCTGTGGCCTGATTCCCTGCTCATGACGCGGTCGGCTCTCCGCCAGCGGCGTCCGCTTGGCCGGGGGCCTCATCGAACGCAATCCCTCCTGCCGGCGGAACCCCCCGATCGGGGGGATCGCTGGCGGCGGACGTTTCGACTGCGCGTCCGGTGCGGGAACATCGCTTGGTGGCCACTTTGGATCAGCTCCCCGGGGGCGGCGTGCCGAACGCCCGCGATGCGATCGAGCTGCTCGTCGAAGTGCTCTCCGGCGGCGCGGCGGATCTCGATCGCGAAGGGTTCTATTCGCGCCTGGCCGAAGGGGTCTGCCGGGTCGCTGGGCTGCGCCGGGCGGTCATCTTCCGCTTTGACGACATCACCCGCAGGGTCGAGGCAGCGGGCGCGTTCGGGATCGATCTCCGGCTGTTCGCCGATTTCCCGGTCAGCCTCGAGCTCGCGCCGGACGCCGCCCGGGCGCTGAGCGAGGACCGCGTGATCGAGATCATCCCTCCCGTCCCACACGCGATCCCCCCAGAGTTCGCCCAGCTCGTCGGGAACCACCCGCTCGTCTACGTCCCGATCTCTGCCGGTGGGCGCTGGCCGGGCGTGATCATCGCCGAGCCCCTGCCGGGAGCGTCGCCGCTCGGCGACGAGCGTCGGGAGCTCCTGTGGACGCTTGGCAAGACGCTCGCGCTCGCCTCGATGGCGCGGATCGCCACGTACTTCGGGGAGCGCGCCCGCGAGCTCCAGCAGCGCATCGACCTGGCCCGGGAGCTCCATGAGGGCGTCGTGCAGCGTCTGTTCGGCGTGTCGATGGCGCTCTCGCCGCCCGGCGCCCTGGAGGACCTCGCCCGCGAGCGCTGCGCCAACGAGCTGCAGATCGCGCTCGGCGACCTCCGTGCGGCGCTCCAGCGCCCCCTCGGACGTACGCCGAGGGAGACCCACACGACCGCGGCGGCCGAGCTCGCGCGCTTTGCCGAGCAGTCGCACGGCGTCGATCTTGAAGTCGAAGGGCCGGTCCCGGAGATTCCCTCCGCGCTCGAGCCGCTCGTGCAGTCGGTGCTCGCCGAGGCGGTCCGCAACGTCCAAAAGCACGCCGAGGCCCGCTCGCTCACCGTTCGTGTCCGGCGCGCCGACGGGGTGCTCGTCGTCGAGGTCGAGAACGATGGCGTCGGCGAGCGGCAAGCCGTCGGGCCACCCGGTATGGGACTGCGGCTCGCGGCCCTCGAGGCCCTCCATGCCGGCGGCGTGCTCGAGTTCGGGGAGCGCACCCCGGGGCGCTGGCAGGTCCGGCTCGCCGTGCCCGAGGGGACGACGTGAGCGAGCTCACCGCGCTGAAACGGCCGATTCGGGTGCTCGTCGTCGACGATCACGACGTCGTGCACTGGGGCCTGCGCATCATGCTCGACCGCCTGGCATGGATCGAGCGCTCGTTCTCGGCGCACGACGGCGCCGAGGCCGTCGCTCGGGCAGCTCGCCACAACATCGATCTTGCGCTCGTCGATCTGTTCGTCGGCGCGGAATCGGGCGCTGACATCTGCGAGCGGCTGCACGAGGTGCGTCCCGGCGTGCGCGTCCTGCTCATCTCCGGCGCCGGCCAGATCTCGCCGCGGGCAGCGGCGGCGTGCGGCGCCAGCGGATTCGTCTCCAAGGACTGGCGCGGGACCGACATCGTGCGCGCCGTCCACATGGTCGCGCTCGGGCAGTCGGTCTTCGAGGAGGACGCCGCTGAGGACGGCGCGCCCGGCCCCGGTCTCTCCGATCGCGAGCAGCAGGTTCTGGCGCTCGTCTCCGAGGGCGCGACGAACAACGAGATCGCCGCCGAGCTTCACCTCTCGCCGCACACCGTCAAGGAGTACACGAGCACGCTGTATCGCAAGCTCGACGTCCGCAACCGCCTCGAGGCGGTCAAGCGGGCCGAGAAGCTCGGTCTCCTCAGCTGACTGCCGGGGGCCTCCGCGGCCTCCCCCCAATCGGAGGGTGTGGGTTGGCCGGCGGGCCACCCGGCGCCACAGTGAACCCATGGACCGCGATCAATCTCATGACTGCGCGCGCGTCAGGCGCCGTAGAGTCGTCATCACCGGGGTCGGCGCGATCACGCCGCTCGGCGTCGGTGCGCGATCGCTGCACGACCGTTGGCGCGCCGGGCGCTGCGCGATCGAGGACGGCGTCGCTCGCTGCTCGGAGTTCGAGCCGACCGAGACGATGACGGTGAAGGACGTCAGACGCAGCGACCGCTTCACCCAGCTGGCGATCGGCGCGTGCGCGGAGGCGATCGAAGATGCGGGCTGGGCCGATGAGCTCCCGTACGACCCCGCGAGCATCGGCTGCGTCATCGGCACTGGGATCGGCGGCCTCGGCACGATCGAGGACGGCCACGACGTGTTGCGTGACCGTGGGCCCGAGCGTGTCTCGCCGCTTCTCGTCCCCCTGATGATGACCAACGCCGCCGCCGGCGTGCTCGCGATGCGGCACGGTCTGCGCGGCCCCACCTTCAGCGTCGGCTCGGCGTGCGCCGCCGGTTCCCACGCGATCGGCTCCGCGACGCGGCTCATCCAATCCGGCGACGCGACGGCCGTCGTGGCCGGCGGCGCCGAGGCGACGCTCACTCCGCTCGCCATGGCCGCGTTCGCGGCGATGGACGCGACGTCGACGATCGGCATCTCCCGTCCGTTCGACGCCCGCCGCGACGGCTTCGTCATGGGCGAGGGCGCCGGCGTGCTCATCCTCGAGGATGCCGACGCGGCACGGGCCCGAGGCGCGCGGGTGATCGGCGAGGTGCTCGGCTACGGCGCCACCTCCGACGCCCACCATCTCACGGCTCCGGACCCCGACGGTCGCGGCGCCGCTGAGGCGATCATCCGCGCGCTCCGCGACGCGCAGCTCGAGCCCGGGGAGATCGACTACGTCAACGCGCACGGCACCTCGACGCCGCTCAACGACCGGGCCGAGACCAACGCGCTCAAGGTCGCCCTCGGCCCGCAGGCCGGAAGCATCCCGATCTCCTCGGCGAAGTCGGCGATCGGGCATCTGCTCGGCGCCGCCGGGGCGGTCGAGGCCGTCGCCACCGTGCACGCGCTCGGAGACCGCATCGCCCCGCCGACGCTCGGCTACGAGCAGGCCGACGAGGGGATGGACCTCGACTACGTCCCGTCCGAGGGCAGGCCGCTGCCAACGCGTGAGAACGGCGCCGGACCCCGGCCGGCCGTCGGGCTCTCGAACTCGTTTGGGTTCGGGGGCCACAACGCCGTCCTCTGTCTCGGAGGTGCAGTGTGACCGCCCTTGCGCTCGCCCAGCCGGCGCAGGAGACACTCACGCCCGTCGAGCGCCTCGAGACGCTCTGCGATCCGGGCTCGCTCCAGGTCATTCGCTCCGAGGTGACCTCCCGCCACATGGGAGCAAAGACCCGCGCCGGTGACGGGGTCGTCGGCGGCGCCGGGCTCGTCAACGGTCGTCCGGTCTTCTGCTACGCGCAGGATGCGTCTTATGTCGGCGGCTCGCTCGGCGAGGCCCACGCCGAGACGATTGTGCGCGTCATGCGGCTCGCCGGGCGCGCCAAGGCTCCGGTCGTCGGCTTCATCGGCTCCGGCGGTGCGCGGATGCAGGAGGGTCTCGCGGCGCTCGGCGGCTACGGCCGGATCTTCCGCGAGATCGTCCTCATGTCCGGCAAGGTGCCCCAGGTGTCGATTATCACCGGCCTCTCGGCTGGCGGCGGCGCATACTCTCCGGCCCTCACCGACTGGGTCGTCATGACCCGGGGATCGAGCATGTTCCTCACCGGCCCGAGCGTCGTGAAGGACGCGCTCGGCGAGGAGGTCACCGCGGCCGACCTCGGCGGTACCCGCGTTCACGAGCGCAACGGCGTCTGTCAGTTCGTCGCCGACAGCGACGTCGACGGAGCGCGCCTCGCGCGGGACCTCCTCGGGTATCTCCCGGGCCGCGCCGGGCAGGCACCGGCCGGGCGGGCACCGCGACCGGCCTTCGATCGCGACCCCGCCGGCTTCGTCCCCGCCGACCCCCGCCGCGTCTACGACGTCCGCGACGTGATCCGCTGTCTCGTCGACGGCGGTGAGCTCCTCGAGGTTGCCGGTGGGTGGGCGCGCAACATCGTCACCGCGTTCGCGCGGATCGACGGGCGGACCGTCGGCGTCATCGCCAACCAGCCGCGCTACCTCGGCGGGGTGCTCGACGCCGACAGCTCACAGAAGGGGGCGCGGTTCGTCTCCAAATGCAACGCGTTCGGCATTCCGCTCGCCGTGTTCGTCGACACGCCCGGATACATGCCCGGGACGCGCCAGGAGACGGCCGGCGTGATCCGCTTCGGGGCGGGCCTCGTGCACGCCTTCGCCGCCGCGACAGTGCCGCGGGTCACCGTCGTGCTGCGCAAGGCCTTCGGCGGCGCGTTCATCACCATGAACTCGAAGGACCTCGGTGCCGACTACGTGTTCGCCTGGCCGCAGGCTGAGATCGGCGTGATGGGGGCGAGGCCGGCGGTCGGGATCATCCATCGCCGGGAGATCCGCGACGCCGACGACGAGTCGGCCGCCCGCGCCCGGCTCGAGGCCGAGTACGCCGAGAATCACCTTCGCCCGCAGGTCGCCGCCGGCGAGGGCTACATCGACGAGCTGATCGCACCCGGCGACACGCGCGGGCGCCTCGCGGCGGCGTTCGCCTCGCTCGGCGGGGATGCGGGGTGGCGTGATGTCGCCTGAGCTGCTCGCCGGCAAGCGGATCGTCGTCACCGGGGTCGTGACGCGGTCCTCGATCGCCTTCTCCGTCGCCGAGCGCGCACAGCAGCTCGGCGCTGAGATCGTGCTGACGAGCTTCGGCCGCGCCCGGCGGCTGACCGAGCGGGCGGCGGCACATCTGCCGGCTCGCGTCGATGTGCTCGAGCTCGACGCGACCCGCCCCGAGGACTTCGAGCACCTCCACGACGAGCTCGCCGAGCGGTGGGGCGGCGTCGACGGCGCGCTCCACGCGATCGCCTACGCGCCGCCGGACGCGCTCGGCGGAGGGTTCCTCGACACCCCGCCTGAGAGCGCGGCGACCGCGTTCCTGACCAGCGCGTACTCGTTCAAGGCGCTCGGAGCGACGCTGCGTCCGCTGATGACGAGGGGCGGGTCGCTCGTCGCACTCGACTTCGACGCGTCCGTGGCCTGGCCGGCCTATGACTGGATGGGCGTGGCCAAGGGAGCGCTCGAGGCCACCGGCCGCTATCTGGCCCGCGACCTCGGCCCGCAGGCGATCCGCGTCAACCTCGTCTCCGCCGGGCCGCTCGCCACGCTCGCGGCCGGAGGCATTCCCGGCTTCGCCGATCTGGCCGGCGCCTGGCCGGGCCGGGCCCCGCTCGGTTGGGACGCTGCCGATCCAGAACCGGTCGCCGACGCCGTCTGCTTCCTCTTCTCGGACTTCTCGCGAGCGATCACCGGAGAGCTGCTGCATGTCGACGGCGGCTTTCATGCCATGGGCGCCCCGAGGCTTGCGACGAACGGCGGCGAGCCGGACGCGCTTGTCGGCGCTGCACGTGGTGTGGGGGCCCCGTGAGCGGCGACCTCCTGCTCACCGGCGCGACCGGGTTCGTCGGGATGGAAGTCCTCGGTCGCTACCTGGAGCGCGGCGAACGTCGCATCATCGCCCCGGTCCGTGCCGGCGACGACCGCGAAGCGGCCGCGCGCATGCGCGCAACCCTCTCGGAGCTGTTCGGTGGCCGGGCAGCGGCGTATGAGCATCGGGTCGACGCGGTGGCTGCGGACCTCCTGCAGCCCGGCCTCGGTCTGACCGAGGAGCGGCGCGATCAGATCGCCGGACGGGTCGGTCACATCATCCATGCCGCCGCGTCGGTGTCGTTCGCCCTGCCGCTCGACGAGGCACGGCTCATCAACGTCGAGGGCACGAGGCAGATGCTCGATCTCGCCGAGCGCGCCCAGGCGCTCGGAGGGCTCGCTCGCTATGCCCACGTCTCGACCGCGTATGTCGCCGGCACTCATGACGGCCCCTTCCGCGAGTGCGACCACGACGTCGGACAGTCGTTCCGCAACTCGTACGAGCAGTCGAAGTTCGAGGCCGAACGACTTGTCCGGTCACGGCTCGACCTGCCGACGACGATCCTGCGGCCGAGCATCGTCGTCGGCGATCGGCGCAGCGGCTGGACGGCGGCGTTCAACGTGCTCTATTGGCCGCTGCGCGCGTTCGCCCGCGGGCTGTATTCCGCCGTGCCGGCGATCCCGTCCTCGCCGGTCGACGTCGTCTCGATCGATTACGTCGCCGATGCGATCTATGCGCTCTGCCAGTCAGGCGAGGGCATCGGCCAGACCTACCATCTCACCGCCGGCGCCGACGTGAGCAGCGTCGCCGAGCTGCTCGACGTCGCCAGCCGCTACTTCAAGCGACCGCCGCCGCGGGTCCTTCCCCCGGTCGAGTTCGCCGAATACGCAAAGACCATCACCGGCGTGCAGCGGTCGGCGCTCGGGCGCAGTGCCGCGTACTTCCCGTACTTCTCGGTGGGCACGGAGTTCGACAACGCCGGAGCCCGGGCGCGGCTCGAACCCCTGGGCATCATCACCTCGCCGCTCGCCTCCTACCTCGAGCGGCTCCTCGACTTCGCCACGCTCAGCCGTTGGGGGAAGCGACCGATCGGCCGGGCGGAGGCGCTCGCCGGGTAGCCGGCGGTCACCCCCACACCTCCTCGGCCACCTCGACGATCAGCCGAAGCTTGTCGGCCTGCTGCTCGGCGGTGAGGACGTTGCCCTCGACCGTCGAGGAGAACCCGCATTGCGGCGACAGGCACAGCTGGTCGATGTCGACGTAGCCGGCGGCCTTGTCGATGCGCCGGCGAAGCGCGTCGCGGTCCTCGAGCTCGCCGCGCTTGGTCGTGACGAGCCCGAGCACGACGACCTTGCCCGGCGGGACGAAGCGCAGGGGCTCGAAGCCGCCCGAGCGGGCGTCGTCCCACTCCATGAAGAAGCCGTCGACGTCGAGCTCGTTGAACAGCGCCTCGGCGACGAAGTCGTAGCCGCCCTCGGCCACCCAGGATGAGCGGAAGTTACCGCGACACATATGTGTCGTGACCGACAGCCCCGGCGGCCGTTCGGCGAGCGCTTCGTTGATGTGGCGGATGTACTCCTCGTGCTGGTGTTCGGCGTTGCCGCCGATCCCGCGCATGTACTCCCGCTGGGTGGGGTCGTTGAGGTAGGCGAGGCTCGTGTCGTCGAACTGGAGGTACGTGCAGCCAAGGTCCGCGACCCGCCGCACCTCGTCGCGGTAGGCGGCGGTGAGATCCGTCCAGAACGCGTCCATCTCCGGATACACCGCCGGGTCGATCGCCGCCCGGCCGCCCCGGTAGTGGACCATGCTCGGCGAGGGGATCGTCAGCTTCGCCGTCTGGTCCTCGGACACGCACGAGCTCAGGTAGGTGAAGGCGTCGCCGAAGATCGTCTCCGACACGCCGAGCTGGCCGTCGATCCGCATCGCCGCCGGAGTGAACTCGATGTCGCCCGCCGCGTTGTGGAAGCGGACCTTGAGGTCGCCCGGCGCCTTGGTGACTCCGTCGAGCGAATAGATGAAGTCCATGTGCCACGAGGCACGGCGAAACTCGCCGTCGGTGGCGGTCCGGAGGCCGACGTCACGCTGGAGCGCGACGACCGCGCGGATCGCCTCGTCCTCGGCCGCGCGCAGCTCGGTGTCGCCGATGCGTCCGGCGCCGTGTGCCTCCCGCGCGGCGAGCAGCTCCGGTGGTCGCAGCAGGCTCCCGACGTGATCGGCGCGGAACGGCGGGGTGTCTCGGCGGCTCATCGTGCTGTTCCTCTCACGTCGGTCGGCTCAGATCGGATACTCACGCGGCTCCTCCTGAACGGTTACCCACCGCAGCTCGGTGAATTCCTCGAGTGCGGCGCGGCCGCCGAAGCGACCCCAGCCGCTCGCCTTGACCCCGCCGAAGGGCATCTGTGGCTCGTCGTGGACGGTGGTGTCGTTGACGTGGCAGATGCCGCTCTCGATGCGCTGGGCGAGCTCGAGCGCTGCGGGGACGTTCTCGCTGAACACCGCCGCCGACAACCCGTACTCGGTGTCATTGGCCACCCGGATCGCCTCCTCGGGCCCGTCGACGGGGATCACCGCGACGACCGGGCCGAACGACTCCTCGCCGTAGATCCGCATCTCCGGGGTGACCCCGGTGAGCACGGTCGGGGGGAAACAGGGACCGGTCGGCTCGCCGCCGGTGAGCGCTTCGGCGCCCTTGCCGACGGCGTCGCGCACGAGGCCGTCGACGCGTTCGACGGCGGCCGCGCTGACGAGCGGGCCGATCGCCGTGCCCGGATCACGGGGGTCGCCGACCGGGAGCGCCCGGGCGCGCTCCGCGAGTCGCTGTGCCAGCGGCTCGGCCACCGCGCGCTCGACGATGATCCGCTCGGTCGACATGCAGATCTGCCCCTGGTGGAAGAACGCGCCGAAGCTCGCCGCCGCCGCGGCGCGGTCGAGGTCGGCGTCCCCGAGCACGACCATCGGGGCCTTGCCGCCGAGCTCGAGCAGGACCCGCTTGAGGTGCCGCCCGGCCGTCTCGGCGATGATCCGCCCGACCCGCGTCGAGCCGGTGAAGTTGATCCTCCGCGTCGCCGGGTGGGCGATGAGCTCGTCGACGACGTCGGCCGCGTCGGTAGGGTCGTTGGTGATGAGGTTGATCACGCCCGGCGGCAGACCCGCGTCCTCGAGCGCGCGGACGACCGCCGCCTGCGTGCGCGGGCAGATCTCCGAGGCCTTGAGCACGACCGTGTTCGCGTAGGCGATCGGCGCCGCGACCGCGCGTGTGGCGAGGATGACCGGCGCGTTCCACGGCGCGATCGCCACCACGACCCCGGCGGGCTGGCGCAGTCCCATCGCGAGCTTGCCGGGCACGTCGGACGGGATCACGTCGCCGACGAGCCCGTACGCCTGGGCCGCCGCCTCTCGTAGCATCCCGGCGGCAAGGTGCACGTTGAACATGCCCCAGCCGAACACGCCACCGGTTTCCTCGGTGACGATGCCCGCGATCTCCTCGGCCCGTTCGGCAAGCAGGTCAGCCGCCTTCAGGAGGATCGACCGGCGCTGCCCGGGCGCGCTCCGTGACCACGCGCCGAACGCGACGTGGGCGGCGTCGACCGCGGCGCGCGCGTCCTCGCGGCCGGCCGCGGCGGCGATCCCCACCGGCTCCCCGGTGAACGGGAACGACTGCTCGTACTGACCGCCGCCGCCGGCGTCGGTCCACTCGCCGCCGATCAGTAGCTGTTGCCGGGCCAGCTCGGTCGTCGCCATCTCTCCTCCAGTCGTCGTCGTGGCCAGGTCATCGTCTCACGACGTGGCCGACCCGTCGCTGGGTCGTCGAGGTCAGGTTTCGCGGGGACGCAGTAGGTCGACGTCGACGACCCCGCCGCCGGGGGCATCGACGAAGATCACGAACGCCTGGCGACCGCGCTCGCGCCGGCGCTCACCCTCGCCGAGGTACTCGGCGGGCCGTCGCGGGCCATCGCCCTCGATCGCCCACACCGGCTGGCCGGTGCGGAACTCCTGCGGAGCCAGGTCGGTCATGGCAGGCAGGTCAGGTGGCGAGGGACGGGGATCATCGCGTGCCGGGTCAGGGGTTGTCGAGGATCCTCCCAGCGCGCCGGGTGACCGTCCTCATCCGGTTTGGGTGACGCGACGCTCGGCTCGCGCCGGCGGCGGTCTCAGGCCGTGCTCGGCTCGGCGGGCGCCGGCGGGGTGCGCGGCGCGGCCGCCCCGCGCGTCGCGCCGTCGCCGTCGGCCTCGTAGCTCGCCAGCAGCGCTCGCTCCCGCTCAGGCCCGGGGAAGAACAGGTGCACGATGACCGCGCCGATGAGGACGGCGACGACCCCGGCGAGGTAGGCCCAGGACTGGCCCTGGATGAACGACGTCTTGGCGCCGGCGATGATCGTGCTCGAGTGCTCGGGGTACTGCTCGGCGAGGTTGGCGGCGCTCGAGAACGACTTCGTGAGCGCGCTCTGGACGCTCGTGGTGATGTTCTGACCGGAGGCGGCGATCGCGGCGCCGGCGGCCTTGGCGTAGCCGGCGACGAGGAACGCCCCCATGATCGATTGCATGATCGCCCCGCCGAGATCGCGCTGGAGGTCGGCCGTGCCCGAGGCCATCCCCGCGCGTGTGACTGGGACCGAGCGGGTCAGCGTGTTCGAGGTCGGCGGCCCGGCCAGGCCGACCCCCGTCCCGACGAGGACGTAGGGGAGCGCCACCTTCCAGTAGGCGATGTTCTGCTTCCAGAGGAGGAGCATCGCGAGGAACCCGAGGAGGATGATCGCCTGTCCGAGCTGGACGCAGAAGCGCGTGCCGTGGGACTCGATGATCTTGGCCGAGCGCGGGGCGACGAGCACCATGCACACGGCCGCGGGGGTGATCGACGCGCCGGCCGCGAGCGTCGAATACCCGAGCACATTCTGCAGGTACTGCTGCCCGATGTAGATCGCGCCCATGAGCGAGCCGAAGATGACGATCCCGGCACACGCGCCGGGCCAGAACGTCGGTCGTGCGGCGACCTTGAGGTCGTAGAGCGGGTTCGCCGCACGGCGCTGGCGAAGGTAGAACAACCCGAGCGCGAGGAGGGCGACTGCCCCCAACACGAGGCTGATCGTCACCCGGCCGGGAACCGGGGCGAAGTTGATGGCGAGGATCAGCGCGCCGACGAGGATGAGCGAGAGGATGCCGCCGAGGTTGTCGACCGACGCCTTCGTCTCGTTGACGTGCCCGGGGATCAGGAACCAAGCCAGCGGGATCGCAACAACGGCGAGTGGCACGGTGATGAGGAACACCGAGCCCCATGAGAAGTGCTCGAGGAGAAAGCCGGCGATCACGGACCGAGCGCGCTCGCCGCGGCACCGAGCCCTGACCACAGGGCGATCGCGCGGGTGCGCGGCGGCCCGGACCACAGCGCCGTGATCAGCGATAGCGTCGTCGGATAGGCCATGCCCGCCGCCACGCCACCTCCGAGCCGGGCGATCATCAGCACCGAGTCGCTCGGCGCGAACCCGGCCAGGAGCGTGAACGGGATCGCGAGGGCGGTGCCGCCGATGGCCATCATCTTGCGGCCGTACCGGTCGCCGAGCGCCCCGAACCACAGCACCGAGCAGGCGAGGCCGAGCGAGTAGCCGACAGCGATCAGGTCGAGCGTCGTCTGGCTGGAATCGAAGTGCTTGCCGATCTCCGGCAGGGCCACGTTTGCGACCGCGAGGTTCACGTTCGCGATCCCCGCGATGAGGATCAGCGCGCCGAGCACCCAGCCGGCGCGCGCGGGGCCGTCCGAGGCTCGGCTGCCGTTGACCGGGCCCATCAGCCGGTCGGTGCCCCGCCTATGGTCCCCGCGGAGGCGGGCGCGGGAGGTCGGGCGGGGGAGCGACCGGCGGCGGGGCGACGGGCGGCGGTCCGCTCGGCGGTGACGGCGGTGACGGCGGTCCGCGCGGAGGCGGTGGCGGTCCGCCGGTCGGCGGGCCACCCGCGTCGCGCTCACCCTGACCGCGGCCCGCCGCGTAGGCCCCGCCGCCGATGCCGAGCGCGGCGAGGATGATCACCAGCCAGGCCCACCAGGGCAGACCGCTGCTCGAGCTGCCGTTCGTCGTCGTGGTGGGCACGGCCGTCGTCGTCGGAGTCGTGGTCGACGAGGGCGTCGTCGTGACCGTCGAGGTCTTCGTCTCGGTCTTCGTCGCCGGCGTGTGGGTGACCGTCGAGGTCTCCTTGCTCGTGCTCGTGACGGTGCTCGTCTTGGTCACCGTCTCGGTCTTGGTCGGCCGCGAGCTCGTGCTCGTCGTGGTCGACGTCGTCGCGGCCTCGGTCGCGGTGACCGTCGACGTCGCGGCCTCGGTCGCCGTGGCGGCGGCGAGTGCCCAGGTCAGGAGCGCCCCTGAGAGCAGGGCGGCCGTGAGTCGGAAGACGATTCGCATGTGCATTGCCCCCAAGGCGTTCAATCGTTGAATGACGCGGGCCGGCGATGGCCGGCCTCCATGCCACAGCGAAGTGTGGCCCCGCCCCCGGACCGACCGCAAGGGGGCGCATACCCGGCGGCGCGCAGTGCGTGCACGCCGCTCCGGGTCCAGCGCTGCCGACGGGGCGTGCGACGGTAGGCTCCCTCCGGCACGCGGGCACGCGTGCCAGTGGGCACTCGGACGAGAGGAAGGCCGTGATGGACGAGAGGGACGAACAGCTCTGCGCCGGGACGCGGTGGGACTTCAGCGACCTGAGGGCGGTGTACATCAACTGCACGCTGAAGCGCTCGCCGGAGGTGTCAAACACCCAGGGGCTGGCCGACCATTCGATCGCGATCATGGAGCGGCTCGGCGTGTCGGTGGAGGTGATCCGCGCGGTCGATCACGAGATCGCGACCGGCGTGTGGCCCGACATGACCGAGCACGGCTGGGCACGCGACGACTGGCCGGGCATCTACGAGCAGGTCATGGCGGCCGACATCCTCGTCCTGCTCACCCCGATCTGGCTCGGCGAGAAGTCATCCGTGTGCACGCGCGTGATCGAGCGGCTGTACGGCAACAGCCACCTCCTCAACGACGACGGCCAGTGGTCGTACTACGGGCGCGTCGGAGGCTGCCTCGTGACCGGAAACGAGGACGGCATCAAGCACTGCGCGATGAACGTCCTCTATTCGCTCCAGCACCTCGGCTACGTGATTCCGCCCCAGGCGGATGCGGGCTGGATCGGCGAGGCCGGACCCGGCCCGAGCTATCTCGACGAAGACTCAGGCGGCCCGGAGAACGACTTCACCGCGCGCAACACGACCTTCATGACCTGGAATCTCCTCCACGTCGCCCGCATGCTGAAGGACGCCGGAGGCATCCCGGCCTACGGCAACCAGCCCGAGCTCTGGGCCGCCGGGACGCGCTTCGACTACGGCAACCCCGAGTACCGCTCTTGAAAGGCCCGTCGGGATGCTCGGCGGGTCGGACGCCCCGCCGGCGGCCTGCCCGCGTGTGCAACGAGGGTTTCCCCTCTTTCACCCAGCGGTCCGTCTGCGGTGGGTTGGCGTTCGGTGATCGCTCGAGGATGGGGGTTCTCAGTGACGGGCCGACGGTTGCTGTTCGCTGTGCCGCTCGCGCTGGCGATCGGTGCGCTTGTCCCGGCCGCCTCGCTGGGGGCGACGCTCTCGCTCACGCGAATCACCGCCATCAACGCCGGCGTCGGTGGCAGTCCCGGGATCGTCAGGACCACGGACGGGACGCTCCACGTCGTCTACTCGACCCAGGTCGCGTGGTCGGGTGGCTTCGATGGCGTCGGGGGCGCCACGATCAGTCCCAGCGGACACGTCGGTCCCCGAGTGCACGTCCTGTCAGGTTGGAAGACCGGCGTTCCGGGCGTGCTGGTCACCGCGGCCGGGGCGCTCGAGGCGGTCTTCGGCGGCGATCCTGACGTCGGCGGATCGAGCTACGCCGGGCCGTGGGGGCAGCACCTCGGTCAACGGCGGTGTGACCTGGTCGGGTCCGGTCGACGTTGGCAGCCACTCGTTGGAGGACTTCGGCGGGGACATCACCGCGCAGCTCACGGGCGCCACGCCGGTGCTCACCGTCGCCTCCGGGGGCGGCACGGTGATCCAGCAGGGCCTCGGGGTTGGCTCTCTCACCGTTCCGCTCGATCCTCCGTCCGGGCCGATCGGTGGCATGAACTCGGCGCTCGACGCCCAGACGGGCGAGGTGGTGACGAGCTGGTACACGCCGGCCGGACACGGAGGCCTCTGGTACAAGGGGGTCGCGCCGGCGCATCAGCCGGCCAAGGAGGCATTCGGGAACTTCGATCGCTGGGGCGACCAGCAGCGGCAGCTGTCCCTCGCCGGCCTCGACAACGGTCCCGGCGTGTTCACCGCCTACAGCCCGGACGGCACCCATGTGCGGCTGCTGCGCTCCTTCGGTACGTGGGTCGGGGTCGGCCCGGTGCAGTCCGGCGTCGCGCAGGAGGTCGACGTCGCCACCGGGCCCGATGGACGGGTGTGGGTGATGTGGGGCGACGCGAAGGGGCCCGGCAGCCGCATCGAGATCACCCGCTCCAACCGGGCGAAGACCAAGTTCGAGCCCGTCCAGCGCTTCGACTACAACGTGAGCGCCCTGTGGCGCCTCGGCGGGGACGGACGGCTCGGGCCGCTTGACCTGCTCATCAACATGACCCCGCGCTCACCCGGGGCCGAGCCGGCCGGCATCTACTACGCGCACGTTCTGCCCAGACTCTCGGCCACGGTCTCGTCCACGAAAGCCAAGCCCGGAAAGTTCCTCCTTACCGTGAAGGCGACCGATGCCGGTAACCCGGTGAGCGGCACGACCGTGTCCGCACAGGGCCTCCACGCCAAGACGAAGCCGGTGGGCGTAGCCAAGCTGACCGTCCACGGCTCGGCGGGCAATCGCGTCACCGTCACGGTCACCGCTCCGGGCTACGAGGCTCTCACCGCGCGCGTGACCTTGTGAGCTCCGGGCGGGATGCGCTCTGAAGATAGAGCGACGGCCCGCGCCCTCGTTGGGCGCAGGCCGTGTCACGCCGCGGTGTCTCAGGGCGCTATGCGGTGCGCGGCTGTGCGACTGCACGGGCGGTCTGCGCAGCGGAGTGGTTGATCAGTAGGTGACCGACCGCGAGGTAGTAGGCGCCGGCGATGACGCCGCCACCGACGGTCGCGAGCGGGATCGTGGCGACCCAGGCGATCGGTAGGCCGCCGGCGATGGCTGGTGGCACGGTGCCGGCGCGCTTGAGCGCGACGGCAAGGGGTGATCGAGCCGAACAGCCACGCAGCGTTGGTGAGCGGTGCGAGGACGTTGAACAGCCCGAGGTCGCGGCCGTTGACGATCGAAGTGATCGAGGTCAAGCCGAGAACGGCGGTGCCCGCCGCTGCGGCCAGAGCTGCCTTCGTGGCTGCGCCCGATCGTGCCCTGCGCGCGAGCGCGAGGAAACTCGGCGCCGCGCTCACGAGCGCGACGACGAAGAACGACAACGTGAGGTAGCCGGCCACGCCGACCACGCGGTTGCCTGAGTGGCGCTGGGAGTGGACGATCTCCGTGACCCCGCCGCCAGCAAACGCGGCGCCGGCGAGGATCGCCGCGCGACCGGCAAGCTTGTCTGTCACTGAGGTGAGCGTTTGCATGGTGGTTCCTTTCGAGAGATCTTGATGAGGGTCTGCGTGTGGGCCGTATCGACGTCAACCCGTCGGCGCGGGGCGTAGGCCCGGGGCCATGTAGAGCTCGGCGAGACCCCGATGCTTGCGATCCAGGCGAGCGGAGCTGTCGCCGCCTTGACGACGGGCGCGGGTGGGAATGGCGCACGGACCTCGTCGTCGTACTCGCGCACGAACAACGCGAGGTCGAGCGGCTTGGGCATCCCTCTGCGGTTTGTCCGGCCCTCCCGGGCCAGCGCGACGGTGGTCTCGAACAGATGCTCCATCTTGAGCGCCGGGCGGACCTCGACCCGGACGCACGCGGGCTCCTCGCCGGCGTTGGCGAAGCGGTGGACCGATCCGGCTGGTACGACCACGACGTCGCCGGCGCGGGCGATGATCTTCTTGCCGCCGAGCCTGAACTTCATCGTCCCTGACACGACCTCGAAGCGCTCCTCCTGCGCGGGATGCACCTGTGCGCCCGGAACGTGGCCGTCGGGGGCGAGCACGAGATCGATCGCCAGCAACTCGCCGCCCGTGTCAGCCGCGGTCTGGCGAAAGATGATCCGCTCGCCGGTGATCGGGTTGTCAAGTGTTTGTCCTGCTTATGCCATGGTGTTTCCCTCCGCTAGCGGTGCCGGATCTGGGCCGGTCGCCGGTGTTGTGCGATGGGAACAGCTTCTGGCCGTGCGGGCGTCTGCACATCGGCCGCGCCGGCGATTCGGCGGCGCCCGGCGGGCGGATCTTGCGGTCCGGGAGCGTCACTCTCGAGGATGACCCGCACTCAGCCTGCAGATCGATGTGCCGCCGCGGGCGCCCGCTGCCAACCGGGGTCGACGTGTCGGCCTATCGGACCGCGCAGGAGGCGTTGCGCAACGCCCGGGCGCAGCGTGACGCGTCGATGCGGGTGACCGTCACCTACGGAGACCGTGATCTGCGGCTCGAGGTAGCCGGGGCGAGCCGCGACGGCGCGCTTCCAGCGCTCAATGAGCACTGGGTCGCGATCCGGCGGGCAGGTCGCACTGTACGGCGGTGCGCTGGCCACCGACCGCGCGGGGTCAGTCGGCTACACGCTGACTGCCAGCCTCCCGCTCGAGGCTGACGATGGTTGATCGCTGGCGGCGCCTGTTTCGCGGCACCCGGTGGCGGTGGATGCGATCGTCGCGGCGGCGCTGATGATCGACGGCGAGACGACGGTGGCTACCCACAGGGGTGCCTTACACGGGCTGGCCACGGCGACCGGAGTCGCGCTCTTTGCCGCGGCGGTTGCCGTGCGCAGACCGTGGCCCGTCGCGGCTGCCGGGCTGCTGCTGACTGCGGTCGTGGTCAATGTCGTGGCCGGCGGCGATGTCAGCCGGACGGGAGTTGGATGGGCTGCCGTCATCCTCGTCGGCTATGCGGTGGGGGCGCACGCAGGCCCCCGGGCCGGGCGGATTGCGCTGGGACTGCTGCTCACCGCGATGGCGGTCGTGTACGCCAGCGTCCTCGGAAACAAGGGCACCGCACCCAGCGAGTGGCTGTGGGAGCTCGGGCTCGCCGCGGCGCCGTATGTCGTCGGGCGCTTGCTCCGCGCACGCCGGCGTCTGCGCGCGGAGCTCGAGGACCGGGAGCTGGCCCTGGCCTCCGAGCGCGAGCAGCGCGAGCGCCTTGCGGTGGCCGTGGAGCGCGCGCGGATCGCCCGTGAGCTACACGACGTGGCAGCTCACTCGCTCAGCCTGATGGTCGTCCAGGCCGGGGCGGGGAGGAGCGTTCTGGGCTCGGATCCGGGTGCGGCCGCCGAAGCACTCGAGGCGATCGCCGCGACCGGCCGCCAGACGATGGCGGACATGGGCCGCCTGCTCGGGTTCCTCGAGGATGAGGACCGATCGGCGCTGGGCGGTATGAGCAGGATCGGCGATCTCATCGCTCAGGCCCGCCAGGCTGGGCTCCCGGTCTAAGTGAACATCACGGGCACGGCCAGGCGGCTTCCGAGCCGCGGGGATCTCGCCCTCTATCGGGTTGTGCAGGAGGCCCTGACCAACGCGCTCAAGCATGCCGGGGGCGCGCGGACGCGGGTGCTGGTGGCATATGGCGAGGGGGCCGTCCGCGTCGAAGTCAGCGACGACGGCCACCAGCGCATCCGTCATCCGCTGGCCTCGAGCGGCGCCGGACAGGTAATCCTTGGCGCCCAGCCGGATATCGATGTCGTCGGCGAGGCCGGTGACGGCGCCGAAGCAATCCGGGTCGTGCGCGCGACTCGCCCCGACGTGGTGCTGATGGACGTCCGCATGCCCGAGCTCGACGGGCTCGCGGCCACGCGTGAGCTGTTGAGCGAGGGGCCTGCCGGGCGGCATGTGCCGAAGATCCTCATTCTCACGACCTTCGACATCGATGACTACGTCTACGAGGCGCTTGCCGCCGGCGCCAGCGGCTTCCTCCTCAAGGACACGCCGCCCGAGCAGCTCGTCGAGGCTGTTCGCTCGGTGTCCGCGGGTGAGTCGCTATTGGCTTCGAGCGTGACCCGGCGCCGCATCGAGCACTTCGTCGAAGGCCGGGCGACTCGCGAGCAGCCGCCGGACGGGATGGATGAGCTCACGCCGCGCGAGTTCGAGGTCTTCAAGCTGATTGCGCGCGGCCTGTCGAACATCGAGATCGCCGGCGAGCTCGTGGTCAGCGAGGCCACGGTCAAGACGCACGTGGCACGAATCCTGCTCAAGCTCGGACTGCGCGACCGTGTCCAAGTTGTCATCGTGGCGTACGAGTCGGGACTCGTGCGCCCCGGCGCCGACCCCGGGCGCACCAGCTGAGCCACGCCGATCACCGTCGTATCAATGCGGGGATCGGGCTACTCATCATCGGCGTGATCGCATTGACGCGAACGTCGGCACGCGCGTAGTCGTCCTCGCGGACGACTCCGCATCCACTCAAGGGACGACGCCCGAGCTCGCCCGGCAGGGGCACACAAGATGCGCCCGCGCGCCGACGACGGACAACCGATGAGCTGGGACGGTTAGCGCAGTCAAATGAGCAACGAAGCGGAGTGGCGATGAGGACGTGGACGACGCAGACAACGGTGACAGGCCTCCCCGACGAGGTGCTCGCGCTGCTGACCGAGCCAGACGCGATCGCGCGCTGGGCGCCCGTGCCCTTTGAGCTCATCGATCTGGACACCAATCGTCTTGTCGCCGGCAGCAGAGCCCGCGTCCGAGGTCGCCTTGCGGGACGCGCGCTCGAATTCGACGTCGAAGTCATAGCGGCCGACGACAAGCGGCTCGCGCTCATCGCCACCGGGCCAATCTCGATCGACGTCGAGTACGCACTGCGCCCCGCCGGTGCAGGAAGCGAGCTGCGCGCCTCGGTATCGGTTCGCGGCAGCGGTCTCATCGGCGGCGTCATCGCCCGGGCAACCGATGCGCTTCTCGCCGCCGGGGCCCTCGACCTCGCAGTCAGCCGGATCGGGCACCAGCTCAAGCCCGCGCTCGCAACCTGAACGCCAGCGTAGGCGCACGGAAGGTCCTGGCATCTACTGCGTAGCTTCATCCGGACCGGGATGCGAGGATTGGTGACGCAAGCGCCAGTCTGAGAGGAGAGCCATGCCCGAGTACGTGCCCGGAACACCATCGTGGATCGACCTGGCGTCGCCCGACATCGAGGCCTCGGTTGGCTTCTACGGCGATCTCATGGGGTGGACGGCGGCCGACCCGCAGCCTGAGACCGGTGGCTACCGGCTCTTTCAACAGGGCGGCGCCAATGTCGCGGGGGTGATGCCCCACATGCAGTCCGGGCAGCCGACGGCGTGGGCGACGTACGTGTCGGTTGTCGACGCCGACCAAACCGCGAGCCAGGTCACCGAGGCCGGCGGCACGACGATCGCCGGTCCGATGGACGTGACGGACATCGGCCGGATGGCCGTATTCAGCGATCCGACGGGAGCCGTGTTCGGGATCTGGCAGCCGAAGACGTTCACCGGCGCCGATCTCGTCAACGAGCCCAATTCGCTGTGCTGGAATGAGGTCCGAACGCGGGACCCAGAGCGTGCCAAGTCGTTCTACGCGTCGGTGTTCGGCTGGACGGCAGAAGCGCCGCCGTTTGAGGCAACGGGCTACACGATCTGGGAGCTCGGCGGCAACCGGGTGGGGGGCATGATGGCGATGACCGACGACTTCTTCCCGGCCGAGGTCCCGCCGCACTGGAGCGTCTGTTTCGCGGTCGCTGACTGCGACGCGATCGTCGCCCGCGCGTCCGAGCTGGGCGCGACCGTCACCGCGCCCGCCATGGACATGCCGATCGGGCGCTTCGCGGCGTTCATGGACCCCCAGGGGGCGGCGTTCACGGTCATGCAGATGGCGACCCCGTAGCCCGCCGCGAGAACCGTTTTGGACCCGCCGAGGGTCTATTGGTGTGAAGTCGTTCTCTGCCCATTGAAAGGACCCATGAACCACTTGACTCCAGTCTCCTCGACACGCCCCGATGGCGCCGAGCGCGCGACCTTCGCCGCCGGCTGCTTCTGGGGCGTGGAGGCAGCTTTCCGCGAGCTCGACGGCGTGCTCGACGTGAGCGTCGGGTACACCGGCGGCGCGACGACAGATCCGACCTACGAGCAGGTGTGTGGCGGTGGCACCGGTCACGCCGAGGCCGTCGAGGTCATCTTTGACCCCGCGACGGTGAGCTACGGGCAGCTGCTTGACACGTTCTGGAACATCCACGATCCGACCACCCCGAACCGCCAGGGTTGGGATCTCGGAAGCCAGTATCGCTCCGCGATCTTCTTCCACGGCCATGCGCAGGAGCGGCTCGCCCTCGCGAGCCGGGACTCCGAGCAGGAGTCGCTGGTCAAGGCGATCGTGACCGAGATCGTCCCGGCGACGACCTTCTACCGCGCCGAGGAGTACCACCAGCGCTACTTCGAGCGCTCCGGCTACGCGGCGTGTGGCGTCACGATCGAGGTGCCCTCGAGCCGCTGAGAGCGCACCGGTAGGTCACTGTGCCTGCTCGAGCCGAAGGTACGGCTCGAGCAGGGCACGGAGCTGCATCCGCCCGCGGTGCAGCCGGCTCTTGAACGCCGCCGCTCGGACGCCGGCCGCCGCTGCGGCATCCGCTGTGGAGAGTCCTTCGAGGTCGCGCAGGACCACCGCGGCGCGAAGGTCCGCGGGCAGCTGCGTGAGCGCTCGCTCGAGCATCTGCTCGAATTCGCGGTCAACCGTTCGGGCGTGCGGTCCCGCGCCGATCGCATCGGGGAGCCCGGCGATCTCGTTGTCGTCGCCGAGCGGGGCGAACGCCCCCGGCGGCGGGCGCCGAGCGAGCCGCCGCTGAGCTTCGTTGAACGCGATCCTGTAGAGCCAGGTCGCGAACCGGGACCGCTCCTCGAACCGTGCCAGGCCCCGCCAGGCGCGCAGGAAGACCTCCTGTGCGACCTCGTCGGCCTCCTGCGGATCCAGCCCGAACCGCCGCAGGGCACCATGGACGCGGGGCGAATGCTCGGATACGAGCTGGGCGAAGGCGCTCTCGTCTCCGGCGCGGGCCCGCGCGATCAGGGCGCGCTCGTCACCCCGATCAGCGGTCGGCTGGCTCATGCAGCCGTCGCAGGACAGCGCTGGTGATCGCCGACGCATCGGCGACTGGTTCCGGCGCCGGCGCGCCCTGGAGCAGGCCGAGCATGTGTCGCAGGTCCTCGAGAATGCTCCGGCACTCGGGGCACTCGGCCGTATGACGCTCGAGCCGCACCCGAGCTTCGGCCGAGAGCTCGAAGTCGAGGTAGGCAGACAGGTGTGGCGGCGTCCACCGATGATCTCGGCGGAAGCGCAGCTCGTGCCAGACAGGACTCATCGGCGGTGTGACCCGGCCATCGACGCAAAAGGTTCGCAGACGGCTCCGAGCCGACCCGGACGGTGAACCGTTTTCGGCGCCCACGGGGTCAAAGTGGTCGTATACATCACGAAAGGAACGCAATGACGAACCGCATTGAGAAGACCGACGCGCAGTGGCGCCAGGATCTGACGCCCGAGGCGTACAAGGTGCTGCGCCACAAGGGAACCGAGCGTCCCTTCACCGGCACCTACGTCCACACCAAGGCGGACGGCGTCTACCGCTGCGCCGCCTGCGACGCGGAGCTCTTCTCCTCGGACACCAAGTTCGACTCGGGTACCGGCTGGCCGAGCTTCACGGACCCCGCCAACCGCGCCAACGTCGAGTTGCATGAGGACCGCAGCCTCTTCATGCGCCGAACCGAGGTGACCTGCGCCACCTGCGGCGGGCACTTGGGCCACGTCTTCAACGACGGCCCGGACGGACGCGACCGTTACTGCATCAACTCGGTCGCGCTCAAGCTCGACCCGGCGCAGAGCGACTAGACGCGACGCATCAAGGTTGGACGGCGGCCGGTGCCGCCAACCCCCTACGCGAGGCGAGTGATCGGATCGCTCGCGTGATGAGGCCCGTGGTCGTCGCGGTGTTACATTCGGCGCGCGCGGGACCGGATCGTGCGATCTGAGGGAGGGTCTTCGATGCCACGACGCAATCCAGGCGGCTCGCGGCATCTCTCGTTGTTGCTGCTCTGCCTGTCTGCCGGCCTGATGGCGCCGGCCAGCGCTGGGGCAACCTCGTCGGCCGGATGCGCCAACCGGGTCAACGACACGCTCGGGAAGCTGATCCCGGCCGGCGAGCGGCATGCTCACCGGCCAGGACTGCTGCAAGACCCAGGATGAGGTCAACCTGTTCGGCGGCGAGGTCGGCAACCACGAAGGCAACCTCGGGACCTCCGACGGAGGATGCGTCGACAAGCCCTTCCGCTGGTGCGACAACCTCAGCAGCAACGACCCCGGCGTGGTGACGCAAGAAGCCGCGACGGACGGCGGCCGGCTGTCCATCCGTTAACGACGACGAGTCGGCGGCGCCGCGCAGTTGCCGCGCGGCGCCGCTGCCGTCTGGGCGTGTCCCAGGCGAGTGGTCGGATCGCCGGGGTCAGTAGTAGTGGCGGCGGCCGCCGACAGCGCGCCCCATGCCGCCAAGCACGAGAAACACCAGCCCGACCAACAGAAGAACGATCCCGAGGGTCCACAGGATCGCGACCTTCGCGATGAATCCGATGATGAGCAGAATGACGCCTAGCGTGATCAAGCAAGCCTCCTGGGCCGAGTTCGTTGAGGCGTTTCTGCCCGGAAAGGCTCGGCCTAAAGCATCGACCGCCAAACGCAGGTCTTCTACGGGCGCCTCGCCGGCCGGCCGGGCGGGCGCCCAACGTCGTGCCCGGCCGCGGGCACCTGACGCTGCGGGCGCGGGTGCAGTTAGTCTCGGCGCATGGACGAGTTCACCTCTGCGTGCGTGGATGTTTGTGATCGCGTACTGGCGTCCGACAAGGTCGCGGGTGTCGACGCGGCTTGGCTGGGCTACGTACGCGACGACGCCCGCCTGGCCGAGGCGGAGAGAATGACCCCATGTGTGACCCGGATGGTGACCTCGGAGCTTCATCCCCCCGGGGACGGCACTCCGGTCGGACGGTTCTCAGGTCGAGTCCCGCCGCTCGGTCAGGCGCTACCCGACCTCGGTCAGCACGGACCTGCTGTCCGACGCCTTGTCATGGTCACGGTCGCGTACGGCTACTTCGCGATGATCGATGCCGAAGCGATCGCCGCCGTTGCCGGGTCGCCGCCCGAGCCGAGCGTCGCGTCCCGTAGCGCCGAGCAGGTCTGGCCGGACTGGGTGACGAACATGAGCAGCGGGACGCTGCTCGCGCGGGTGGCCCGAAGACGGGAGATCGACCGAGTCAAGAACATCTGCGGCGAGAGTCTCTACCAGGGACTGCTGGACCTCGGGTTGGTCGGCGGGCGGCGCCGGAAGGTGCCTTACATGGGGCGCTTCTACGCCCAGGCGGGCATGCTGCTCCGAGTCCTGCAAAGCGACACGTTCGTGCCGGGCCCCGCGTCTGAATCGCAGGAGGGCACAGACCGATGGCCGTTTGAGGAGATGCCGACCGAGTAGCCAGGCTGGCGTCGCGCCTTCAGTCGCTGCCGTCGGGTCCCTGCCGTCGGGTCGCGGCTGGGGTAAGCTCGGTGGGTGGACGCGATCACCGCAGGCGAGCTCGTGTCGGTAGCTGGTGCCGGGCCAGTTCTCGACGGGATCGTCTTTGACACACCGAGCAGCTCGAAGGTTGTCGTGGCCGTCGTCGATCCCAAGCGCGGGCCGCTGTTTCGCACGGTCGGCCCAAAGACGCTCACGGCTCGGGAGCAGGAAGGTCCGCACGACCGAGCGCTGCATCAGCTGATCCACCGCACTCCTCCGCCGGCCCACGGTGCATCGCGGGCCGCAGCCGTCAGCCGGGGCGGACGCTCCGGCTTCCAGCGTGGGGCGATGCACCGCACGACCGGGAAGTAGTACCGGCCCGGTGCTGTATCCGGCCCGCTATGCGGGGAAGACGGTCAAATCACTGTGGGGGCGAGCGTGGGGAAGATACGGGTCTTAATGTGTACGCACATGCGGCGTACACTGCTTTCCGGTGGCTGAGGCGAAGACCCAGCGTGTTCATCTCCGCGTCGCCGCCAGCGACGATGAGCTGTTTCGGGTCGCGGCGGCGGCCGCGCATGAGTCGCTGTCGGAGTTCTTGGTGGAAGGGGGGCGCGAGCGGGCCGAGCGGTTGCTGGTCCAGATCACGTCATTGAGGGCTTCGACTGCGGCCGAGTATCACTGGATGCTTGGCTGATCCGGTATGCGCGACGGGCGGCCGCGGCGGGTTCCGCGCGCACATACGTCGTGATCGACTCAGAGCAGGAGCGCGTGGTCGGCTACCACGCGCTCACGGCAGCGGGGCTGGAGCGTCAAGCCGCTACGGCCCGTGTGATCAAGGGAATGCCCCAATATCCGATCCCGGTCGTCCTGCTGGCCAGGCTTGCGGTCGATCGGTCGGTCGCCGGCCGCGGTCTCGGGGCCTGGCTGTTGCGCGATGCGATGCTACGGGCGTTCGCGGCGTCGGAGGCGATCGGTGTCCGGGCGATACTCGTCCACGCCATCGACGACCATGCCCGCGCCTTCGATCTCCGCCACGGCTTCGAGCCCTCTGTGAGCGACTCGCTGCACCTCATGCTCCTGATAAAGGACATCGCAGCGGCGCTGAACGCGGCGTCGCACGGGACGTGAGCACGTGGGGTCGGGGCACGCCCCGCGCCTCTACCAATTGGTCATCGATGCGGTGATGATGTGCCGCAGGTCCTCCTCTCTGACTTCGCGGGGTGCGACCGCAAGCAGCCGCTGCTGCTTGAGCGCTCCGTCGACGAGCGCGGGGACGTCGTCTTCGGCGTAGCCAAGCTCCGCGACACCGCGCGGCGCCTCGACGTCCTGCATCAGCCGTCGCAGGACATCCGGAAGCGTGTCTGGCCCCGGGTTCTCGATCGGCCGCTGCGCGAGCAGCTCCGCCACGTGATGGTGGCGCTGGGGCATCGCCTCGTAGGTGAAGCGGAAGGCGGCCGGCGCGGTCACGATGACCGAGTGTCCGTGCGGCACGAACGGATGGTCGTCCGGGTAGCCCGGTGGCTGGTACTCGTGCTTGAGGCCGGCGATCGGATACGCGCACGAGTGGGGGATGTGTACCCCGGCGGAGCCGAAGCCGACGCCCGCCATCGTCGCCGCCAGCATCATGAATCCGCGGGCCTCGACGTCATCCCCATCGCCCACGGCGCGCCGAAGGTACTTGCCGCCGAACTCGAGCGCCTTCGCCGACCACACGTCCGCGATGGGGTTCGCGCCCTGATACGGCGGACGTTCGTCGGGCGACTTCGGGCGCGGGCGCGCGTCGAACGGCTTGGAGAGAAACGACTCGGCAGCGTGGCAGACGACGTCTAGCCCGGTCGAGGATGTGACCTCGGGCGCCAACGTGCGCGTCAGCTCGGGATCGACGATCGCCTGGGTCGCGCGCAGATAGCGGTGCGAGATCCCGGTCTTGAGCCTCATGTCGGGGATGTCGAGGACGGCCACGGTGGTCGCCTCGGAACCGGTCCCCGAGGTGGTGGGGATCGCCAGGTGCGGCTTGAGCGGCGAGGGCGGTTTCTTCCCCCCGCCGACGGGCGGGTTGACGTAGTCCATCACGGGCGCGGGATGGGTGGAGATGAGGTTTGCCACCTTCGCGGTATCCATGCTCGATCCCCCGCCGACGGAGACGAAGCCGTCGACCTCGTGCTCGAGCGCGAAATCGGCCGCGTCTTGGAGTGACTCGATCGTCGGCTCGACTCGGCTGTGCTCGTAGACGACGACGTCGATTCCCTCCGCCTCGATCAGCGCTTTGATGCGCTCGGGGTGTCCGAGCGCGGCAACGCCGGGGTCGGTCACGAGCATCGCGCGCTTCACGCCGAGTCGCTTCATCTCCCAACCCGCATCCGCCGAGGCACCCGCGCCGAACTTCACTGGCGTAGCCTCCATGGTGAAGATCGTCTCGTGGTCGGAAGCCATGGCTCTCTCCTCCTGTTCCCGCCAGATTTCGTCGGCTAGCGCCTACCCGCGATGGACGCGCTCGAACAGGCACTGACCGAGGCGGTCGGCCGGCGCCATGTTCTCACGGATCCGGACTTGATCGCATCCTACGAGAGCGACTACACCGGTCGCTTCACGGGCCGCGCCCGCGTCGTGGTGCGTCCGGCAACCACCGCCGAGGTATCGGCGGTGATGACCGCGTGCGCGCGGGCCGGCGCCGCCGTCGTGCCGCAGGGCGGGAACACAGGACTCGTTGGCGGCGGCGTCCCGCGGGACGGGGAGGTGGTCATCTCGCTGACGCGGCTCGACGAGATCGGCGATGCCGACCGAGCGCTCGGACAGATGACGGTCGGCGCCGGCACCAGGCTCGCGTCGCTGCAGGCGGCAGCCCGCGCCGCCGGCGAGGATGCCGGCCTTGACTTCGCCGCGCGTGACTCGTGCACGGTGGGGGGCCTCGTCGCCTGTGACGCGGGCGGTGCTCGAGCACTTCGTCACGGCACTGCGCGGGCGCACGTGGCCGGCCTCGAGGCGGTGCTGGCCGACGGGTCGGTCGTCTCCCGGCTCGTGGGCCTGCCGAAGGACAACGCCGGCTACAGCCTCTCGGATCTGCTCGTCGGGTCCGAGGGTACGCTCGGCATCATCACCCGCGTGCGATGGAAGCTCACCTCGCCGATGCAGTCACGCGTGGCGGCGCTCGTTCCGCTCGAATCTGCGCGGGCGGCGGCGGAGCTGCTCGCCGCACTGCGGGCCTCGGCGCCGTCGCTCGAGAGCTGCGACTTCTTCCTCGACGACGGTTTGCAGATGGTGCTCGAACACCAGCGACGCCAGCCGCCGCTGCGAACCCGTGCGCCGTTCTACGTCCTGACGGAGTGTGCGGCGCGGAATGACCCGACGGCCGAGTTGGCGGACGCGCTCACGCAGGCGGGCATCGATGACGCCCTGTTCGCGGACGACACCGCGAGCCGGGAGGGACTCTGGATGCTGCGTGAAGGGCACACCGATGCGATCAACGCGGCCGGAATCCCGCACAAGCTCGACGTCGGTGTGCCGCTCGATCAGCTCGATCGCTTCCTCGAGGAGGTTCCCCACGTGGTCGCCGGGGCCGGTGGCGAGCGGGTGATCCTGTTCGGCCATCTCGGCGACGGGAACGTCCACGTCAACGTGCTCGGCGCGGACCCCGATGATGCCCGGGCGGACGCCGCCGTGCTCGAGCTGACGCTGGGCTGCGGGGGGACGATCAGCGCCGAACATGGCGTCGGGGTCGCCAAGGCGGCGTGGCTCGAGCGGGCAAGGGGTGAGGCTGAGGTGGGGGCGATGCGCGCGATCAAACGCGCGCTTGATCCGCACGGTCTGCTCAATCCCGGCGCGGTGCTCACGCAGCCGCTCTCGACGTGACCTCGCGGGGAACCGGCGTCGCTCGGTACAGCTCGGGGAGGTAGACGCGCACGGGAGCGCCGCCGCCGCGGACACCGACGGTGCGGGAGAACATCTGCCCGATCGGCAGCTCAACGCCGTGAGGGACGCCGACGAACCCGACCATCGAGCCGGGACGGGCGATGTCGATCGCGGTCTGCATCGCCTGGCCGGTGCTGACGCACTCGAGCGTCGCGTCGACGCCGACGCCGTCGGTCAGCCCCTTGACCTTGCCGACCGCCTCCTCGCCGCGCTCGGCGACGATGTCGGTGGCGCCGAACTCCCTCGCCAACTGCTGGCGGTCGACATGGCGGGAGAGCGCGATGATCCGCTCGGCGCCGAGCCGCTTGGCGGCGAGCACCCCGGACAGGCCGACGGCGCCGTCGCCGACGACCGCGACGGTGTGACCGGGCTTGACCCGGGCGCAGACGGCGGCGTGGTGGCAGGCGGTGGTGATGCCGTTCTGGCAGTTGGGGCAGGTGCCGTCGCTGAACGCGAACGGCGAGATCACGAGATCGCCCTTCGACAGCGTCGTCACGTCGGCGCCGATGTCCTCGATCACCCCGATGAACTCATGGCCGATCGGTCCGGGTTCGAATGGCGAGTCGCCGCGGTAGTACCAGAGATCGGATCCGCAGACGCACGCCAGGACGACGCGTACGACCGCGTCGGATGGCTCGCTGATCGCGGCGTCTGGCCGGTCTCCGGCCGTGATGTGCCGGGGTTCGTTGAAGATCGCAGCACGCACTGGATGACGCTCCTCAGCTGGCTTTCAGCTCGGTCACACCCTTACCTTGACCCGCTTCCGTCGGACCTGGGAGGCCCTGTCAGAGGGGTACCGTCAGGGCACCTTTGCGTCGCTCCGGGACGGGTATGGTGATGTCGTGGACGCCAGCAACGACATCGCCGCGTTCCTCTCAAGCCGCCGTGCCCGGGTCACGCCCGAGCAGGCCGGACTGCCCACGTACGGCACCCGCCGAGCGAAGGGCCTGCGCCGCGAGGAGGTCGTCTCGCTGGCCGGCGTCAGCGTCGAGTACTACAAGCGCCTGGAGCGTGGGAGCGCGAGTGGCGTATCCGACAGCGCGCTCGAGGCGCTCGCGCAGGCGCTGCGGCTCGACGATGCCGAGCGCGCGCACCTGTTCGACCTCGCGCGCCTCGCGAGCCCAATCGCCCCGAAGCGCCGGCGACCGGCGCAGCAGCGCGTCCGGCCGGTGGTGTCGCGGATCCTCGAATCGATGACCGCGCCGGCGATCGTGCGCAACAGCCGCGTCGACTACCTCGCCGCGAACCCGCTCGGCCGCGCCCTCTACGCGCCGGTCTTTGACAGCCGGGAGCAGCCGGCCAACAGCGCCCGCTTCACGTTCCTGGACCCAACCGCACGGAAGTTCTACGTCGACTGGGAGCGCACCGCAAGAGACCTGGTCGCCCACCTGCGCTCAGAGGCCGGCCGCAACCCCTACGACCGTCGCTTCTCAGACCTCGTCGGCGAGCTCTCGACCCGTAGCCCCGAGTTCGGCACCTGGTGGGCGGGGCATAACGTCCGCTACCACCAATCGGGCACCAAGCGCCTCCGCCACCCGGTCGTCGGTGAGATCAATCTGGCGTATGAGGTCATGGACGTGGCCGCCGACGAGGGGCTGACGATCGCCGCCTATAGCGCCGAGCCCGGCAGCCGTTCCGCGGAGGCGCTCGACCTGCTCGCCAGCTGGAGCGCCACCCCGGAGCCCGCGAGCATCCCCGCCGACGAATAGGACCGCTCATGCAGATCACCCGCAGCAGTATCGATACCGCCAAAGGCCCGGCCGACTGGTTCACCGGAGATGTGTACGTCGACGCAGTCGCTGCGCCTGCGGGCAGCTCCACGTTCGCCGCCGCGCTCGTCCACTTCACCCCGAGCGCTCGCACCGCATGGCACACCCACCCGCACGGACAGACGATCTACGTCACCGAAGGCATCGGCGTGTGCCAGCACGAAGGCGGACCGATCGAGCTGATCCGCCCCGGCGACCGCGTGTTCTTCGAACCGGGCGAGAACCACTGGCACGGCGCCGCGCCGAACCGGTTCATGGTCCACATCGCCATGCAGCAGACCGACGACTCAGGCAGTCCGGTGACCTGGGGCCGCCACGTCACCGACGAGGAATACGCCGCCTCCCCAAGCAACGGCGAGTGACAACCAGCGCCGGCCGGGCGCTGCCCCCAACAACTCGATCCGGACGAGGTGTACAGCTTCGCCGTCGTCCGGATCGCTGCACTCGACTTGGCTGCGGTGGTGGCGTGCCGCGTGCCGCGTGCAAAGCGGCGGGGGCGGCGGGGGCGGCGGGCAATGTGCTCTGGTCTAAAGCAGCGCGCCAATCCACCCGTCATAGCGCTCAGCCGGCCGGAAGGCTACAGGGCTTGGTGCTGGAGGAAGAACCGAATCATCTCGGCGGAAGAGTTAGGGCCGTGCACGTCGGTGTAAGAACCCACTGAACTACCGCCGTACCAGGCGTGACCGCCGCCGTGGACTATCAAGGACTCCGCGACGGCGATCGCGTCGACATTGCGGTGCACGGTGCGGGTGTAGCTTGCGGTGTCGCTGCGAGTCGTGATCGGCGCGTCCTGGCTTGCGGTGTCGCCATGCGCGAGCCGCGAGGCGATCAGCTTGTGTGCATTGACCGGGGCCACGATCGTGTCGCGGTCGCCGTGGATGACGATCAGCGGCACCGCACTGGTCGGGGCGGGCGTACCCCCGGTCCGCATCGCGACGAACGCGGAGCCGACGTCGTTCGCGGCGCCGTACGCGATCCCGGAATGCACCCCGACCGCCGCGTACAGGTCTGGGTAGGTAGCGGCCATGACGGCGGCCATGGCGCCACCGGCGGAAAGCCCGGCGACGTAGACGCGAGTCGAATCTACGACGAGATCGCACATAACCTCGCGGGTGATGCCGGCGATGATCGCCGGCTCGCCCGCATTGGCCTGCTGGTCAGACGCCGAGAACCAGTTCCAATAGCCACCACGATTTGCCGCCCTCGACTGCTCCGGGTAAGCGACGAGACAGGTGTGCTGCTCGGCGAACGCGTTCATCCGCGTGCCGGCCGCGAAGTCCGATGCGTTCTGCTTGCCGCCGTGGAGCATGACCACAACCGGAACGGGGTCACCGGCGTAACCGGTCGGAATGTAGAGGTCGTAGCTGCGGGTCCCAGCGCGATCCGCGTGCGTGAGGTGGCGGACCTCACCACCCGCCACCGCAGCCCTCGCCGCTGCGCCAGCACGAGACGATCGCGCGCCTCCGGGCCGTCCGGCTGGGCTGACGATGTCTGTCAGGCCTGGCAGCGTGGCCGCGAAAGTCGACGCGCCCGGCCCAGCGGTGCCAGCGCCGGCCAGACGGCGCTGCAGCACCGCAGTGGCCTCGGGCAACCGTCCGGCACGGGTGAGGCGCAACGCCTCGGCCATCGTGATCTTCGGGTCGGGACTCATCAGACCTTCTTTCAAGGGACGTTGTCGACTAGCACCGAGAGCCGGTCGTGGATGGATCTACCGCGGCCGCGCGCGGACCAGCGTCGTCCGGCTCGGTCGGTGATCATGTGGTGCGCGACGCGAGCGCCGCCTTCACCGCCGCCGGCGCCCGAAAGGCACCGAGGACCTCGACCCTCGCGATCGTCGCGACGGCGAGCTCGGGCGAAACGTCATCGGCGATGCTGGCCAGCCCGAGAACGCGCAGCTCAACCATGCGACCGGAGTCCCGAAGCTGCTCCAGCGCGTCGCGGCTGTACTGCTCGACGCCAAGAACCAGCTCGCGTCGTGCCACCGTTCTCTCGACGGCGTCTGACCGGCTCTCGAGCTGCCGCCGAAGGGCCGTCCGAATGAAATCGGTGCGGTTAGCGAAGAACCCCTCGCTGACGAGCAAGTCGATCTGACCCAGGTCAACTAGCCCGACGTTGATCGTGATCTTCTCGCTCCTCTCGACATCAACCACTCTTGTCGCGCGACCCCCAGCCATCTGATAGCCATCCTAGCACCATCCAGGTGGATGGTACCAGCTGACCGACTGAGCCAACGGTCGTCCAGCAGCACTCCAAGTTCCTATTCGTCACCTACGCGGCACGCTTGAGCCTTCCGCGAGCCTCCAGTGACTTCCTCGCCCAGATCGCGGCAGCCGGAACAGCCCCCGCGACACGAGCAGGTGCGACGGCTCGCCGGGGCTCCTTGCCCTGCAGTCGCCAAGACGCACGAATGCGTGCTCAGCGAGACGCGCGCGAGTTCCGCGCATTACGGAGACGGACACGGAGGCGAGCGAGATGCAGGCCGGGTGACGAATGCGGGTGCCCGGCGCGCGGGATCGCCGCGCGGCCCCCGACTCGGATTAGAGCAGGTCGGCGATGCGTTTAGCCGCCGTCGTGGCCCCGTCGGTCTCGACGTCGCGGTATGTGACTATGCGGTCGGTCTCCTCGGCAATCGCCGCAGCGATGTCCTGCGGCGGGGAGTCGTCGAAGTCCATGCGCCGGCCGGCGCCGTAGCGTTCGAGCCGGTGGGTGACGTGGTAGTTCTGCTCGAAATGGTGGCGCAGCGGGAAGTAGAGGAAGGGCCGTTTATACGCCGTGAGCTCCATTGCGGTGGTTAGGCCGCCTTGCACCACCGCCAGGTCGCAGGCGGCGAGGTGGCGGTAGAGATTGTGCACGTAGGGCACCACCTCAAGCCCTGCGTAGGACGGGAGTAAGGCGGGGTCGATGCGCGGCCCCGCGACGACGATCATGCGCAATGTCGGCAGGTGCTCCTTGGCTTCGGGAAAGGCTGCGATGACGCGCCGGAGGAGGCCGGCACCGACGCCCGAGCCTCCGACGGTGACGATGCAGACGCGCTCCTCGTCGCTGTATCCGAGCTCGGCGCGCAGGTTGCAGCGATCCCGGAGGCCCGCGGGGTCGAACCCGGTGACGTAGCCGGTGAAGGCGAAGTTGCGCTCGGTCCAGTCGCGAATCATGGGTAGTTGCGGTCCGAGGCGTTCCGGGACGATGTCCTCGGGGTTGCCAACAAACAGAGCGAGGTCGCGGACCTCTGGGTGGTGGGCGATGTGGTCGACCATGTCCGCGTTGTCGTCGGCGGTTTGGAACCGCTCGGGCTCGCCGCCGTCGGCCATCGGCAAGAAGCCGACGAAGTCGGTCAGCCACACGAACGGCGCACGCTTCTCGCGCGGGTTCTCGTGCAGGTAGTAGTCGAGCTCCCATGCCTCGTCGCCGATCCACAGGTCGTAGCGTTGGTCACGCACGATGTCGTGGAACAGCATGAAGTTGGCGGCGAGGATCTCGTCCATCCGTCGCAGGGCCTGAAAGCAGTGCAGGTCGTGCTCCGCGGACTCGGATTCGATGTGGCGCGACTCGTTGGCCAGATGTGCGCTCGCGGGGTGGATGCGCTCGCCCTCGGCTTCAAGCACTCGGGTCACCGGGTCCTGCGCGAGCCAGTCGATTTGGAGGTCGGGGTGCACGCGGCGCAGCTCGCGGGCGATCGCCACGTCTCGCTGTGCGTGGCCGAGTCCGATCGGGGAGGAGATATATAGGGCGCGTGGGCGGCCGTCGGGGCGGTAGACGGTGGGGTCGCGCGGGGTCCGCGGTCGTCCGAAGGCGTCCTCGCTGAAGTCGCGCAGCGCAAGGTTGACCTGCACCGGCTCGCGGACGTGCGGGAAGTGTCCTGCGCCGCTGACCAGCTCCAGCTTCCCCCGCGCAAGACGCGCGAGCGCACGGCCGTCGCGCAACGGGGTCATCCGGTCGCGATCGCCGTGGATCACCAGCACCGGAAGATCGAGGTTCTCCGCCAGTGCGCGGAGGCTGCGGCGATCGTGTAGCCACTCGCCACGCGCCGTCGCGATCAGCGTTTCAGGATCGGTGTCCAGTGCCCACCCGACACCGTCCTCGATCGCCTTGGTGGAATGCGGCTCAGGAAGGCAGCGTGAGATGAACCACTTAGCGAACCCCGGATAGTCGTGCCTCCAGTGCACGGCGTTCATCCGCCCCCACCAGCGGTAGATACCGGGCCGCTCGAACAACGGCGCAAAACGCGGATCCAACAGGAGCGACCACTGGGAAGGCGTGTACGGGAACATCGGGCCGATGAACGCCGCACCGGCCACGCGCTCAGGAGCGAGCCGCGCAAGCTCGAGAAGAAACTGCGCGCCCCGCGAGAGGCAGACAACGACGGCGCGCTGAGTGCCGCTCGCGTCCATGACCGCCAGGCAATCGCGGGCGAACTCGAGGGGCCCATACCGCTCTGGGTCCCGGCAGCGATCCGAGCGGCCATTGCCGAGGCCATCCATCGTCAGCACTCGGAAATGCCGCGCGAAATACGGGATCTGCATCTTCCAATGACGCGAATGGACCAGCGACCACGTCGGAATCAGGAAGACAGTCTCATCGCCCTCGCCATAGACCTCGTAGAACAGCCGCTGACCGTCGCGTTCGACAAACCCCTCCGCATCGGGATAACGAGCCCGGCTCTGCTCCGCCCCCCGGCCAACGGAAGACCTGGCCTCCCATTCGCCAAACGGCTTCGTGATCGCGTGCACGCCTCGCCTCCTCGAGCAAACTACATCAGCATCCAATCGCTGCGTAGCCGAGCTTACGATGAGCCGTTCGCCACCGCATCAGGGGGGTCACCTAGTCTCCCCCGAAGCGGTTTGACCGCTACCAACGCTGATCGGGCGCCGCTCCTTCACGCCGCAACCGGCCATGTCGTGGCGGTGGGCCCCTCATGCAGGTGGCGGGAGCGCGGGTTGCGGGAGCGCGGCCGCTTGACACGTCCGAGGTAAGCGAGGACAGTGTCGACGTCACAGCGGACGGGACCGATGGACACGACACCTAGCGACGTAGCAGTCTCGCCGAGCAACGCGGAGGCCATTGAGGCGTGGGATGGTCCGCTGTTTGAGCGCTTCGTCAAGTACCGACATATCGTCGTGGCGGGCCTCAAGCAGTTCGGCGATGAGGCGATGCGGCTCCACCCGCCGCTGCTGGGCAGTCGTGTCCTCGACATCGGCTGTGGGTTCGGAGATACGACGCAGCAGCTCGCCAACCAGATCGGGGCTGAGGGGTTCGCGGTTGGCGTGGACGCGGCACCGCGCTTCATCGATGCGGCCCGAATGGAGGCTGCCGAGGCGGGCGTCGCCAATGTGCGCTTCGACGTCATGGACATCGAGGTGGCGTCGTTTGAGGAGCGCTTCGACTACGCGTTCTCGCGGATGGGGACGATGTTCTTTGCAAATCCGGTGGCCGCACTGCGCAATGTTCGCAAGGTGCTGGTGCCCGGGGGGCAGCTGGTGATGGTTGTCTGGCGCGCGAGGGAAGACAACGAGTGGCTGTATCGCGCGCAACAGATCACCGAGCGCTTCGTGACCAAGCCTGAGGAATACGACGAGCCGACGTGCGGGCCCGGTCCATTCTCTATGGCCAATGCCGACACAACGAGCGGGATCCTGGTCAGCGCCGGGTTCGAGGAGATCGCCCTTCGTCGCTGCGACCTGTGTGTCGCGGGCGGCAACGACATCGCTGAGGCCGTTGAGCTCACGATGGACCTCGGTCCGGCCGGCGAGATCCTGCGTCTCCAGGGACAGCGCGCAGCGCATCTTCATGAAGCAATCCGCCAGGCGATCCGCGACGGAATGGCGGAGTTCGCCGGTCCCGAAGGTGTGATGGCCCCGGCGTCGACCTGGATCGTCAGCGCGCGCGCCCAAGCTGTCACTGTCTGACCGCCAGCACGGACGACTCGCCATCGCGCTTGGTGGCAAGAGCAACTCTACGCTTGCAGGCCCGATTCCTGGCTTGCTCGACCGCAGTCGACCAGAGCCGGCGACCGTGGAGGGCCGCGCGGGCATGGCTGCTTCGCCGCGATCCTGAAAGCTCGCGGTGCGAGACCGGCTGCGCCGAACCGGACTGCTCCGCGACCGATAGCAGGCTGCAATACGGGCACCTCTGTCACTGCGCTGCGTGGCCCTGCTCGTGACCTTGACCTCTGCCCCGCCCCATGAGAATGTCCACGCGGACATCGAACGAAGGGGGTCGAGGCGTGGCAAGGTTTCTCGTAAAGGCGTCGTACACCAGGGAGGGCGCGAAGGGCGTGCAGAGCGCCGGCGGAACAAGCAGACGAGACGCGGTGGCCAAGATGGCCGAAGGTCTCGGAGGGAAGCTCGAGAGCTTCTACTTCGCATTCGGCGAGACCGATGCGTACGTCGTGTTGGACCTCCCCGATAACCGCAGTGCTGCAGCGGCGTCGATCGCCGTGAACACCTCCGGAGGTGCGGCCTCGGAAGTCGTCGTGCTGCTCACACCGGAGGACATTGACGAGGCAGCCAAGCTCTCGGTCGATTACCGGCCGCCCGGATCCTGACGGTCGCCGCGCGGGTCAGCCGACAGGTGGCGTCGCTGATCAGCCGCGGAGCATTATCCGTACCGGTCGCGCCCCATCCAGGCGAATATTCACGCGGCTCAGGCGTCACCGGAATTGGTGGGAAGACCGGAAGGCAAACGGGTTAGCGAAGAACGCGCGGGGGAATGTCGCGAGAGAACACGGACACGATTCGCGCCTTCTACGAGCGATGGGATCGTGACGACGTTCCCGGCTTCACCGAGCTGCTCGCCGAGGACGCCGAGTTCGTCAGCCCGCCCGGGGCGATCGATCCCGGCGGACGTCGCGGGGCTGGTGGGTTTGCGGCGGTCCGCCGCGCGGTCGGCGACAGGTTCGGCTCCTTCTCGCACGAGATCCGCGACGTTCGCGCCGCTCAGGAGCGGGTGCTCGCTGCGGTCGTGTTCCGGGCCGCGGGGGCTGAAGGCGGTGGTCCGGTGGAGCAGCACGAGTTCCACGTCTGGACGCTTCACGATGGCGAGATAGTTCGGTTCGCCTGGTTCTATCGTCTCGACGAGGCCCTCGAAGCCGCCGGGCTGGCGGATCGCGAATGAACGCCGCGGCTCGCTCATCCGCGACGCGCGGCCGCGATCGTCGCGCACGCCTCGGCCTCGCCGGCATCGGTCCGCCGGCCGAGGACCTTCCCGGTTGTAGGTCAAGGCGTTCATTGAGGTCTTCTACTGCCTCGCGCGGCGATCGCCGGTTGACCGGGATCTCGGACGGCACCGTGCTGCGCACGCTGATCAGGTCCCGAGACAACGCCCGAGGAGGCCGTTCAGCTGTTGGCTCTGGGTGGGGGTCAGCCGGCTGAACATCTCGGACTCTGCGAGGGTGCGGATGAGGCGTTCGCGTGCGTGTGTTCCGGCCGGCGTGAGGGTGAGCGCTTTGACCCGCCGGTCGCTGCTCGTCTGGGCTCGGGTGACCAGGCGCTTGCGCTCGAGGCGATCGATCAGGAAGGTGACGTTCGAGGGGTCGCAGCGGAGGCGTTGGGCGAGCTCGCGCCGCGAGAGGGGAGGGTGGGCGGGATCGAGCTGCCAGATGGCGTCGGCCAGCGGCAGCGTGAGGTCGAGCGCCCGCAGCGTGCCGTGAAGCTCACGTTCCACGGCCGTGTGCAGAGAATAGGCTGAGCCGGCAAGCTGGTGGCTGATCGAGATAGTTGAAGACTTCACACGCTAATCTTCGTGAAGAGTTCGCGTATCTGTCAAGGACCGGGAGCGAGATGCCTGGCACGCCGGAGTGGGAAATCGAGCCGCTGGACGAGAGGGTGGATCACGTGCGCGGGCCGGCCGACGCGCGGTTGATCCTCGTCTATGGCGATTACGAGTGCCCGTACACGCGGGCGGCGTATCGCACCGTCCAGCGCCTCGAGGCTGAGCTGGCCGGCGGCGTGAGCTTCGCGCTTCGCCACTTTCCCCTGACCGGCATCCATCCGCATGCTTTGGCCGCATCGTTGGCGGCCGAGGCGGCGGGGTGGCAGGGGCGGTTCTGGGAGATGCACGATGCCCTGTTCCATCACCAGCACGCGCTCACAGACGATGATCTGCGCAGCTACGCCCGTCAGCTCGGGCTCGAGCTCGACCGGTTCGACGGCGACCGCAACGGCGCGGCGGCCGTCGAGCGTGTCGAGCGCGATGTCCGCAGCGGTGATGCCTCCGGTCTGGTGCGCGGCACGCCGACGTTGTTCATCGATGGGGCACTGCACGAGGGCGGCTACGACGTCGATGCGCTGGCGGAGGCCCTCGGCGGGTGAGCGAGCCCGAGCATAATCCGCGATCGTCGCGGCCGCTGACGAGCCCTCGGTGCTCGCGGCGACACCAGCGAGAACGGCACGACGTTTCACGTCTGGCTTCCTCTCAATCTGTCCATGCCCGGAGAAACGGAGACCCCCAATGGCTAGCTGCACCCACCTCGGCACGATCAGAGTGTTCGAGCTCCCAGAAAGCGTCGAGGGCTGCGAGGACTGCTTGCGCGACGGGGGCGTCTGGCTTCACCTGCGGATCTGCCTCGAGTGTGGGCACGTCGGGTGTTGCGACAACTCTCCCGGCCGCCACGCGACAGCCCACTACCACTCGAGCGGCCACCCGCTGATCCGCTCGCTCGAGCCAGGCGAGGATTGGAGCTGGTGCTACGAAGACGAGGTGGGGATGCTGATCGACGACGTCCACGGACGGACGCGAATCCCGCCGTCGCCCATGCTGGCCCGTTGACCGCGCGTACCCGAACGGTCCCCCGCACCCGGTGGATTGGCGGGGCGGTGGATCCCCGCTCTAAGCTCGGCGGCTCCCCGGCCTGAGCTACTGCCGGTAACGCTCGACCGTTGAGGCGTCGCGAACCTGGGCTTGGTCCGGATCCTGCCCGAACTCCTCCCTGGCGCGGCGCTGGCGAAGGAGGTCCCAGCAACGGTCGAGTTCGATCTCAACCTCTCGCAAGCGTCGCTGATCGGCGTCGAGCGCGTCGTCGTCGAGGCGGTCTGACTCCTCGCGCTTGTGCAGGTCCTGCTCCTCCTGGACGAGCCGCTCGATGTGGTTCGAGATGCCCTCGTCGCTCATAGTTCGAATCCTATCGGGCGCCGCCGCCGAGAAGGCCGCGAGATCCTGTGCACGGCGCTGCCCATCGCGCTCGAGTGCGGCGCCTCGATGCTGGCCGGCCGGATCCGTGGCGATCTCGGTGCCGGCGGATGACGCCCGCGCGGCTCAAGCGCAGCGGCATCGATGGCCTCACCCTGACGAGCGCCTGGGGCAATCTCGGCGTCCGCTCCCGCTACCAGCTGCCCGCGATCCTCCCGCCGCCCGTCGCCACGGAGTGCTGATCCCGCTGTCCGCCGCGGCTTACCGAATCATTCTCCTGCCGAGCTCCAGGCTGGAGGCTCGTAGATGCCCCCGGGTACGCCGCCGATGCAGAGGACTCGCAGCCCATCGGGACCGGATGACAGCACCCGCGCGGTGCCGGCGTCCACCCGCACGAGGTGGTCAGGATCGAGCGGCAGACGGGCACCGTCGACGTCGACGGTGCCCGTCTGCCGCGCAGCGAGACGTACAGCTCCTGCTGCCCGGACCGGCCTCGTCGTGGGGCCCGGTTGAGTAGTTCGGCGGCAGGTCCATGATGTTGGCCCCGAACGCGCTGATGTCGAGGCCCGCGCGGACGAGCTTCGCGAACCCGTCCCAGAGGGTCGGCAGATCGTCAATGGACTTAGCGGAATACCCGGTCATCGTGCGCATAATGACACCACGAGTCCGATGTTCTTCGCAATGGTCGCCATCGTGGCAGAGCGATCGCCCGACGTCGACAACCGGCGTGATCCAGACGGCGCGATCTCTAGTACAGAGGAGAAGCCCATGGAGTTCCTGGTTGAGTTCGAGGTCAATCCGGACGGGCTTCAGCGAGCGAGTTCAACGCCCGCACGAGCGGCGAGGCATCTGCCGCTCGATGACTGGATGCATGTCACGGTCATCCTGCTCGAGCCCCATCCCAACGATCCGCCACCCCAGGCGACCGTCTCTACAGCAGCCGGGAGCCAACCATGAGCCGCAATCATCTTCCCGAGCCACGTCTGATCCGGGTCTACCGCCTGCAGGCCACGCTCGGCCAACCATTGGAACTCGGAGAAACACCCCAGGGCCACCGCCGCATCGTGCCTCTGACCGGCGGGACGTTCAGAGGACCCGAGCTGCGTGGCACGCTGCTTCCGGGCGCAAGCGCCGACTGGCAGACCGTCTTGCCCGACGGCACCGCACTGGGCGACATCCGCTACACGCTGCAGACCGACGCCGGCGACCTGCTCTACGTCCAGTCACGCAGCGTGCGCCACGGCAACGCCGAGGTCCTCGCGCGACTCGGCCGGGGCGAAGACGTCGACGCCAGCGAATACACCTTCCGCACCTCAACCCAGATCGAGTCCACCGCCCGGCAGCTCGAGTGGCTCAACAAGGGCGTCTTCATCAGCGTCGGCGGCCGCCAGGCCAACGCCGTGATCTACGAGACCTACCTCGTTGAGTGAACATCGCTGCGAGATCCATGTCTCCGCCGTTGGCCGCGGTCTCCGCGGCGGCCAGCTGCGGAGAGCGGCTGTTCAGCGATCCGGCACGCAGCGATGCCGAGAACACCAGAAATCGAAAGCGTTCACGAGCTGGGTTCATCTGACCCGGCCGCCGGACTAGTGCCCCCGGCGCTCGACTTGCGCTGCTATTTGGCGGCGTGCCGGTGGAGTGTTTGCAGCAGCGCTTGGGTAGCTGCGGTTGGGCGGCGGTTTGATGGCGTCGCGATGGCGGTAAGGAACTGTGGCGCGCGCCCGCGGATGGGGACGAACACGACCCCGCTCTTGTCCTCGAAGAACGAGGTGGGGAGCAGGCCGACGGCGAGCCCGTGGCGGATGAATCCGATCACGCTGGCTGTGTCGCCTACCTCGTAGGCGATTTTGCGTGTTACTCCGGCGGCGGCGAACGCGCGGTCGTTGGCGATCCGGATTCCCCATCCGTCCGGGAAGTCGATGATCGTCTCGGAGCTGAGCAAGGCCAGCTCGACGCGATTGCGCGCCGCGAGCGGATGGTCGGCAGTCACGGCGAGCACGATCGGTTCACTGGCCAGCGTGACCAGCTCGACACCGGGAAACCGTTGATCGGGGAGCGCGACGAAGGCGAGATCGAGCTCGCCTTCTCGGACCTTCGTCGTCATCTCGGTTGAGCTGCCCTGGCGAATCTGGACCTCAACTCCTGGGTGCTCGGCGCGAAACTCGGCGAGCATCCCGGCAACATCGATGGAGCGCATACCCTGCGCCTGCAGCGTGCCAAGGATGATGGTGCCGCGGACCCCGCCACTGACCGCGTCGACGGCGTCGCGGGCTGCGGCCGCCGCTGCGAGGGTCGCGCGCGCCTCCGGGAGCAGCGCACGACCGGCGTCGCTCAGCGCGACCTTGTGGGTCGAGCGGTCGAAAAGGCGCGCGCCGAGCTCCCGCTCGAGGTTGCGCACGCCGGCCGAGACCGCGGACTGGACGACGTGGAGACGATCGGCCGCGCGGGTGAAACTGCCCTCCTCGGCAACGGCGACGAACACTGCGAGCTGCCTGAGCTCCACACCACGAAGGTTATCGCCAGACGCGATAAGCATCAGCAGGACTTTGCGTTGAACGTGATTAGCCGGACGTGGAAACTAGTGGCATGATGAATACCGCTTCTCCATCAACAAGCCACAGCGGTGACCGCTTCTCGTTCTGGTTCGTCGCGTTCGCGTTCACGGTGGTGATGGCGTTCACCACCGCGCCCACGCCTCTGTGGTCGTTGTTCGCCCAGCACGACCACTTCTCTTCGCTGACGATCACAATCGTGTTCGCCGCCTACGCGGTGGCGGTGGCGCTCAGCCTGTTCTTCGCCGGGCATCTGTCCGACTGGTACGGAAGGCGGCGGCTCATCGCCGTGGGCGTGGCGCTGAACGTGCTCGCGGCGGTGGTCGTCCTGGCGTGGCCGGCGTTGCCCGGGCTGCTGCTGGCGCGAGTCTTGAGCGGGTTCGGTGTCGGTGTCGTGACCGCGACGGCAACGATCTGGCTGGCGGAACTCGACGCGGCGCGCCGGCCCAGGCACGGCCCGCGCCGTGCTCAGATCATCGCCGCGGCGGCCAATCTCGCCGGACTCGGGCTCGGTGGGCTCATCGCTGGCGTTCTCGCCCAGTGGGCAGGCCACGCCCTGACGGTGCCCTTCGTGGTTCTCGGTGGCGTGATGCTGCTTGCACTCCTCGCGGTCAGCTTCGCTCCGGAAACCCACCGGCCATCATCGCCGCGCCCGCATTACCGGCCGCAACGAGTGTCCGTGCCGTCGGCCTCGCGGGCGCGGTTCTTCGCCGCCGCGGTTGGCGCGGCGATCACGTTCGCGATCTTTGGGCTGATCACGTCGCTGGCGCCGAGCTTCCTGTCTGGAACGCTGCACCAGCCGTCCCGGGCGCTGGCCGGCGCAACCTCATTTGCGATGTTCGCCGCCGCTGCGGTGACGCAGATACTGACCGGCGCGCGCCCAAGCCAACAGCTGCTGGCCGGCGCCATCCCCGCGCTGCTGACCGGCATCGGACTGCTCACGCTCGCGGTGTGGCTGCCCACCCCGAGCTTCGGCCTCTTCTTGGCGGGCGATCTGATCGCCGGCGCGGGAGCGGGACTGATGTTCAAAGGGGCGATCGGCACTGTCTCAGAGATCTCCCTGCCCGAGCGCCACGCCGAGGCGCTGGCCGGGCTGTACCTCGCCGCCTACGTCGGCCTCACCGGCCCAGTCATCGGCCTCGGCGCGCTCACGCAGATCGCGCCGACGCGCGTGAGCCTGCTCGTCTTCTCCGGGCTGCTCGCGCTGGGGATCCTTGCCGCCGCCCCGTCGCTGCTGCGCAGCCGTGGCCCCCGCACATCCACGCAACCCCACCCAATCTCCCAATGAGAGGAGCGATCATGCAGACCACGCAACTGAAGACAAAACAGCTCGGAAGCACCGGACTCGAGATCACCCGCGTCGGGTTCGGCGCGTGGGCGATCGGCGGCGGGGGCTATGACCGGGGCTGGGGCCCGCAAGATGACGATCGGTCGATCGCCGCGATCCACCACGCCCTCGAACACGGGATCAACTGGATCGACACCGCCGCCGCGTACGGCTTCGGTCACTCCGAAGAGGTTGTCGGACGCGCACTGCAGGGCCGATCTGAGCGTCCCTACGTGTTCACGAAGTGCTCGCAGCTTGAAGGCCCCGGTCGCCGAATCGTTCACAGCCTGAAGCGCGACTCGATCCTGGCCGAGGCGCACGCGAGTCTCGAGCGGCTCGGCGTCGACGCGATCGACCTCTACCAGATCCACTGGCCGATCCCCGAAGAGAACATCGAGGAGGGCTGGTCAACGCTCGTCGAGCTCAAGGAGCAGGGGCTGGTGCGACACATCGGTGTCTCGAACTTCGACGTCGAGCAGCTGCGGCAGATCGGGCAGATCGCGCCGGTCGAGACCCTTCAGCCGCAGTACTCGCTGATCGAGCGCGACATCGAGGGGGAGATCCTCCCGTTCGCCGAGCGGGAGCGAATCGGTGTGATCGCCTACTCCCCGATGGCCTCGGGGCTCCTCACCGGACGGATGAGCCGCGAGCGGATCGCAACCATGCCCGACGACGATTGGCGCAAGCAAGATCCGCGCTTCCGTGAGCCGGAACTCTCGCGCAACCTCGAGATCGTCGACCGCTTGACGGCGGTTGCCGAGCGCCACGGCACCGTCCCAGGAGCTGCGGCCATTGCCTGGACGCTCCGCCACCCCGCGGTGGACGGCGCGATCGTCGGCTTCCGCTCACCCGAACAGGTCGATCCCCTGATCGACGCCGCGACCCTCCAACTCAGCGAACACGACATCACCACGATCGAAGGAGCGCACTAGCGATGCAGACAATCGGATTCATCGGACTGGGAAACATGGGCGGCAACATGGCCGCGCGCTACCTCGCCGCCGGCTACACCGTCTACGGCGAGGCCCACAACCGCAACCGCGCGCAGTGGCTCATCGACCAAGGCCTGCACTGGGTCGATACCCCGCGCGAGGTCGCCGAGGCAGCGGACATCGTCATGACGTCGCTCCCCGACGACGACGTCATCGAGTCGATCACAACCGGACCTGACGGTCTCATCGCCGGCCTGTGCGACGGCAAGATCTGGGCCGACCTCAGCACAATCAACCCCGGCGTGAGCCGCAAACTCGCGGCACGCGTGCGCGCCGACGGACACGGGGCACGGATGCTCGACACGCCCGTGTCGGGAAGCATCCCGCAGGTCCAGACCGGGACACTCACGATCATGGTCGGCGGCGACGACGACGCCTACCGGCAGATCGAGCCGATCCTGAGCGTCCTCGGAACACCAGAGTACGTCGGCGAGAACGGGCAAGGACTCGTCCTCAAGCTCGCGATCAACATCAGCCTGGCGGTCCAGATGCTCGCCTTCTCCGAGGGCCTGCTGCTCGCCGAACGCGACGGCATCGATGCACACCGTGCCGCGGAGATCATGACCGAGAGCCCAATCGGCTCGCCGATGCTCAAAGCCCGCGTCCCGCTCGTCCTCGACAAACCCGACGAGACCTGGTTCGACATCGAGCTGATGCACAAGGACATTCGCCTCGCCCGCCAAGCAGGCGCCGAGCTCACAACACCGCTCCCCACAGCCGCGGTCGCCGACGAGATCCTCGCCCAGGCACACCAGCTCGGATACGGACATCGAGACATCGCCGCCATGCACGACGTCCTCGCGCACCCCTCCTCGGCCAACGCTGCCGCCTCATGACATTCGCGGCCCGGGTGATGTCGGGCGCTCGGTGAGCTCCCGTCCCGGGCCGACCTCGCGGCCAATTTGATCGCAAGCTTGCCTCCCCCACGCCGGTGCCGGATCGATGGACTAGGAGCAGCCTCGGGCGCGAATCCGCGCTCAAGCCTGGCGCTCGACCTCGCCTCCAGGACTTGGGGGTCGCGAATCCGCCCGCGACCCCCCCGCCCTGTCGGTACTGGCTGCCCCCAGGCTCGAAGCACCAGCCCCGACCGCTCGCGCTGGGGGGAGACGGGAAGCTGCCCAAACCTCATCCCGGAAGCACTGGGCGCGGTCAGCATTCCGACACGCTTGGTCAGGGGGCGCGGGGCCGTCGGGGCACCGCAGAGAGCGCGTGGCCGACTTCCCCACGCCGCGTAGGCACGGTCCGGGCGGAGTCGCCCGCGGGTACCACGCCTAAGCTTGGCCTTCCCCGGGTCGACGGTGAGGCGGTCACTCTGGAGCCACCCTTCGCTTCAAGATCCAGCCGAATTCTCTCCGCGTCCGGCTGGCGCTGAGGCAAGTCGGGCAGTGTGGCGTTCCAGCACACCAACCAACTGAATGACGCGCGGGACGGTGAGGCCCGCCCGCGCGTCACTGAGGTCAGTGATCAGACCGCCGCCAGCTCGTCCGCCTCCATCCTCGCCAGTTCGGCGTCGAGCACTGCGTACTCCGCCTCCTCGATCGCCGCGTACGCGAAGTCGATCGCGAACACCGCGTCGTCCGCTCTGTGCTCGGCGCGCCGCTCGGCTCGATCGACGTCATGCTCGGCCCGCTTGGCGTCGACGTCATCGCGAATCTTCGCGACGTGCTCGTTCCACGTGCGCTGCAAGTCGTACCACCAGACGGAGAGCTTGTTCTTGTTCGCCTCAGCCGACTCGCGCAGCTGCTTGGCCCGGTCCTGAGCAGACGCTCGCGCCTGCTCGACGTCCGCCTGAACGTCGGCCTTGGCCTTGCCCCGCACCGCTCCCGCGCGGTCCTCCGCCTCCTTGGCGCGAGCGGCGAGCCCGGTGAGTTGATCGGAAAGTGCCATGTCAACCTCCTTCGAGGAATGTCTTCCTAGATGTACGCGAATCCCAGGGGGCTCGCGTATCACGAGCATCGAGCCCGTGTCGGTTTGCCAGAGTATGGGCGCAGCATCCTCGCGCGCCGGGTGACCAGTCGTCATCCGTTTTGCGTGATTCGGACCGGCGCCTCGGCCGCAAACCGGCGTCGCCATCGGTATCGCCGCGGAAGCGCCGCCTTGGTGCCGGGACGGCTCCGTCCGCAGTTTCTACGGACTGCCACGGCGCCGCGATTGTGAGAGGCTTGGCGCGGCGTTCGAACGGGATGTGAGATGGCAAGCCCGATAGACGGAGGTCTCAAAACCCGGCGGGCGACTCCGCAGCCGCTGGCAGCGGCGCGACGACTGGTCCAGCGGGATGCACTGTTTGAGCGCCTGTCGGCAGCGCACGGCGGCGGAGTGGTGGTGGTGTGCGCGCCGGCCGGCAGCGGCAAGACGATGCTGCTGCGCTCCTGGATCGACGCGGCCGGCCTGCGGGACCGGGTGGGATGGGTGGCGGTCGAGCGTGGTGAGCAGGACGCCCAGCGGTTCTGGCTGACGGTGATCGACGCGCTCGCCGGTGCGGTCAGCGTCGTGCAGCCGGTCGCCCCGGCGCCGACGTTCGGCGGCCGGACCGTCATCGATCAGCTCCTGTCGAACCTCGCCTGGCTCGAGGAGCCAGCGGTACTCGTGATCGACGATCTGCATGAGCTTCACTCGGCCGATGCGCGGAGTTGGCTCAACCTGTTTCTGGCTCGGTTGCCGCCGGCCCTGCAAGTCGTGCTGGCGACCCGGGAGGACCCCGAGCTTGGCCTTCACCGCCTGCGTCTGGCCGGTCAGCTCACCGAGCTGCGTGCTCCCGACCTGCGCTTCTCGATGGACGAGATGATCGAGCTGCTGCAATCGGAGGGCATCACGCTCTCTGACGGGGGCATGGCACTGCTCTATGAGCGGACGGAGGGGTGGGCCGCGGGCCTGCGCTTGGCCGCGATCTCGCTTATGCACCATCCCGACCCCGAGCGCCTGGTCACCGAGTTCTCAGGCAGCGAGCGCAATGTGGCTGGATACCTGCTGGCGGAGGTGCTGGAGCGCCAGCCGCCCGAGGTGCGCGAGATGCTCTTGCGCACGTCGGTGCTCGACCGGGTGTGTGGTGCGCTGGCCGATTTCCTCACCGGTGGCTCGGGCGCTGAGCGGATGTTGCAGGAGCTCGAGGATGCCAACGCGTTCGTGACTTCGCTTGATGCCGGTCGATCGTGGTTTCGCTATCACCATCTCTTCGCTGACCTGCTGCAGCTGGAGCTGCGCCGAGCCGCGCCCGCAATCGTGGGATCACTGCACCGCGCGGCCGCTCAATGGCACGAACAGGAGGGCTACATCGTCGAGGCGATTCGCCATGCCCAGGCGGCACGTGACTGGTCCCTGGCGTCTCGCTTGCTGGCCGACCACCACATCGATCTGACCTTCGATGGCCGCAGCGAATCGGTCGCGCAGCTGTTGGGGGTGTTTTCGGACGAGGTCGTGGCCGCCGACGCGGAGCTCGCGCTTGTCTTCGCGACCGCGCGCCTGTTGCATGGTGCGCTCGAGAAGAGCGCCGATTATGTCGATCTCGCCGGGCAACTGGCCGACACGGTTCCCGGGGAGCGCAGGCCGGGATTCGAGGTGCTCCTGGCCGAGCTGAGGCTCGTGCTCGCGCGGTGGCGTGGCGATCTTGGGACGGTCCTGGAGACGCGATCGTTGGTCGAGGAGGCGCTCGCCGCGCAGCCGGCGGGTGAGCGCGCTCTCCGTGACGAAATGAGATCTGTCGCGCTGCAGAATCTGGGCGTTGCCGAGCTCTGGTCCTCGCGGCTTCATGATGCACGGCGCGATCTCGAGCAGGGGCTGGCGCTGGCTCGCCGCGCGGGACGGCCCTGGCTCGAGGTCCCGTGTCTGGCTCACCTCGGCATCGCCGGCCCGTTGACCGGCCTCTCGGTCTCGGCGGGGCTCGAGCTGAGCCAGGAGGCCGTGAGGATTGTCGATGCCCACGGCTGGGCCGAGGATCCGGTGATTGTCACCGCCCTCGCCACGAGCGCGATGGCCTTGCTCTGGCTGGGGCGCTTGGATGAGGCCGAGCAATGCCTCGAACGGGCGGGGCGCGCCTTGAGTCCGGGTGGCGAGCCCGGCACCGAGTTGATCGTTGATTACGGCCGAGCTCTTCTGTGCCTTGCGCGCGGGTCGCTCGAGGAGGCGCTGGCGGCGCTCCGCGCCGCGACGCGGGTGGAGGGTCTCTTGGCCGGTGAGCACGCATTCGCGCCGGTCGTGCGGGCGCGCCTGCTGCAGACGCAAGCGCGCATGGGGGATCTGGCCGGTGCTCGTGCGGCGCTCGACGAGGTCAGCGAGTCCGAACGCGACCTCGCTGAGATGCGCGTGGTCGCCGCCGCTATCTATCTTGCCGACGGTGAGCCCGCACGCGCGATCGACGTGCTCGCCCGGGTGCTCGACGGTTCCGGCCCGTTCCTTCACCGGCCATCCGCGGTGACCGAAGCGCAACTGGTCGACGCGGTGGCCCGCGAGCAGCTCGGCGAGCGAGGCGCGGCCGAGGCCTCTCTAGAGCGCGCGCTCGAGGTCGCCGAGCCGGAGGGCGTGCTCCTGCCGTTCATCCTCGTTCCCGTCCAGCCGCTGCTCGAGCGCCTGCCGGAGCGCCGCACCGCACATCCCGCGCTCCGGCGAACCGTCCTCGATGTGCTGGCCGGTTCCACGCCACGCGCCGCAGCGCGGGCCGGGAACTTCGAAGAGCTCAGTGAGGCCGAGCTGCGCGTCGTCCGCTACCTGCCCACCAACCTGAGGGCGCCGGAGATCGCTGCCGAGCTGTTCGTGTCGACGAACACGGTCAGGACGCACCTGCGCCACATCTACGCGAAGCTCGATGCTCACGGCCGCGGCGAGGCGGTCGCCCGCGCCCGGCAGCTCGGACTCCTGGCGCCGTCCCGCCGGCTCCGCTAGCGGCCAGTGACGGACGGCGGGTCGTCGTCATGCCGTTTGCGTGATCCACTGGCCCCCAGCGTGCAAATCATCCAAACCGCGTGACGACTGGTCATCCGGGCCGGTGCCAGCCTCCGGCCCGAACCAACCCAGGACCGGGAAGGCCGCGACATGAACGTCGAACCCAGAATCCGAGACACGTCTCGTCGACGCAGTGTTCCGTCCGGTCGACGGGCCGGCACATGATCGAAAGGCTCCGAACCATCGATGACCTCGACGTCGGCGGGCGGCGCGTCCTGCTGCGCGCTGACTTTGACGTGCCGCTCACGTCGGCCGCCGTCGGCATGCCCGTGCGCGTGGCCGATGACACCCGCATCGCGGCCGCGCTGACGACGATCCAAGAGCTCCGGGGGCGCGGTGCGCGACTCGTGCTCATCTCTCACCTCGGCCGACCCAAGGGCCGAGATCCGGCGTTGTCCCTGAGGCCGGTGGCAGACCGCCTGGCCATCCTGGCCGGCGCATCGGTGCAATTCGTGGCGGCCGTGAGGGGGGCACCCGTACGGGAACTGACCGACCGCCTCGAGCCGGGCGAGATGTTGATGCTCGAAAACGTCCGGTTCGAGCCGGGCGAGACCGACAATTTGCCCGCGCTCGGCTTGGCGCTAGCCGAGCTGGCCGACGTGTATGTCGATGATGCCTTTGCCACGGCGCACTTGGCCCACGCGAGCACATCGGGGGTGGCTCAGCATCTCCGATCGGCGGCTGGGCGCCTGATGGAGCGCGAGCTCCGTGTTCTGAGCGCGACGGTCGAGCGACCAGCGCGACCTCTGGTGGCGATCCTCGGTGGCGCGCGGCTACGCGCCAAGGTTGACGTCGTTCGGCGTTTCGTCGAGCTCGCCGACACGGTCTGCATCGGCGGCGCGATCTGCTTCCCTTTCCTTGCCGCGCGGGGGCACAGCCTTGGATACTCCCTCGCTCCGGAGGAGGATGTCGAGTCCGCGCGGGCGCTCGCCGCGCTGAACGGCTCCAGTCACCGACTCGCCCTCCCGAGCGATCTGCTGCTGGCCAGGTGGGGGGAGGACGATGAACCGGTAACGCGCCCGCTCAATGGAGTCGACGTACCCGACGGCTGGATGGGTCTTGACATCGGTGCGAGGACCTCAGCTCGGTACGCCGAACGCATCGCGGGCGCGGGAACCGTGTTTTGGAATGGCCCGATGGGGCGCTTCGAGCTGCCGCAATTCGCCGCCGGCACCCGCACGGTCGCCGACGCCCTCGCTTCGACGTCGGCGGCGACGGTGGTTGCCGGCGGAGAGACAGTCGCGGCGGTCCGGCGTTTCGGGCTGGACGACCGCATGAACCACCTCTCCGCTGGGGCCACGGCGATGCTCGAGTTGTTGGCGGGGCGAGAGCTACCGGGCGTGCAACCCTTGCTGCGCAATTGAGCGCGAGTGGGCCGCGGGCGCCGCCGGTCGGACACGGGCCCGGCATTATCGTCGTCACGCATTTCCCCTCAACGGGCTCATGTTCCTGGTGTTCGCCGTCCAGGAGTTCGTCCTCGCCGCCAATGGTCACCCTGTGATCGCCTCCGTGAGATCGTTGGCCAGCTCGTCGGTAGTGGCGTTCAGCTCTCGATGGGCCGTCCTGGTGGCCCTGGTAATCGCCCGGGCAAATCCCTTTGCGAGAGTCGCCTCTCCGACCACGATCAGCGCCGCTTCGTCAGCGCCAAGCCCGCGCGCTGCATCGTGCAGCTCACGGCGGGCGAGCGTGCCCGATCCCAGCCACTCCGGAATGACGCGGACGGCCGGGCGGTCCACACGCCTGACGATGTGCGGCTCGCCGTCCTTCGTGTCGACGACCGCCGCGTCGTACGCGCCGACCACCTCGGCCCTGTACAGCTGCTCGAAGGCAGCGAGGTCGGCCAGCGCCGCGTCGACTTCTTCGTAGATGGCGGTGTAGAGAACAGCAGCTTCATCAGATTTGGCCATGGCTTCCTCCTTGGACGGGGCTGGAGAGCTGCGTTGTCGCCAAGCATCGGAAGACGTCCGGTGACGCGTCGTCACTCGCTTTGCGTGACTGGTCCTCGATCACGCAAAGTTGGTGATGTCCGCTCACCCCCCTGCCTTCGACACTGCGAGGTGTACTCGTCAACCCAAGATCCACCGGATGACAACCGTGTTCACCGATACTCGAAGCCAAGAAGATGTACGTGCCACGCTGCGCCAGGATCCGGGCATCAAGCGTCCAGAGCAGGTTCCCGCGCCGCCATCCGAGTCCTCGATGGACCGCGTCGCCTCGCTGGTCGCGCCGTTCAGCCGGGTCATCCAGCCCAAGCTCTACGGCCTCGATCACCTTCCGGCTGACGGCTCGCTGCTCGTCGGCAATCACACGATCTACGGGCTGTTGGATGTGCCCTTCATGATGGCTGAGGTCTGGAAGCAGTGCCGACTGGCGATCCGCGGTCTTGGCGAGCACGCCCACTACGCCGTTCCGATCTGGCGCGACCTTCTAACCGCGGGTGGGATGGTTCGCGGGACCCGTGACAACGTCCGCGCTCTGATGCGCGGTCGGCAGACGATCCTGGTCTTTCCAGGAGGTGCCCGTGAGGTCAACAAGCGCCGCGGTCAGCAGTACCAGCTTCTGTGGAGGGAGCGCATCGGTTTCGCCCGGCTTGCCCTCGAACAGGGCTATCCGGTCGTCCCCGTCGCGGCTGTCGGCGCCGAGGAGATGCTCGACGTGATCATCGACCAGGACACGCCGATCTACGGTCGGTTGGCCCATCTCTATGAGAAGGCGACGGGCTTCCCGACGCCGCCGGTCATCCGGGGAGTTGGGGTGACTCCGGTTCCCCGGCCCGAGCGGCTGTATTTCTCGTTTGGCGAGCCGATCGACACGACTCGCTTCGGTAGCAGCTTCGACGACACGTCTGCCGCCCGGGCACTGCGCGATCAGGTCAAGCAGGCGATCCTGTCCGGCGTTCAGTTCCTGCGCGATGAGCGCGACCAGGATCCGAACCGGGCGCTGCTGACGAGGCTACGGCGCCGCGGGATGTAGCTCGCCAATCACGTGGAACGTGTGATGACCGCTCACCCATCTGAGCTTCACAGTCTGCCCAGGGATGATCGAACTGCAACCCTGTCAACGGGCCTTGGCCAGCAAGGCGCGGCGCGCGCCGACGAGCGCGGGCACGAGCGGCTCGAGCAACTCCTCGAGAGTGACCGCACGGTCAGCCTGCGACGCTACGAACGCGCCGTCGATCGCCGCGAGGGCGATGCGCGCGAGCCGGACGGTCACGGGGCCGTTGGGGTCGTCGCCGAACGCGAGGGCGATCTGCTCGCGGAGGCGGTCCAGCCCCAGCCGGCGTACACGCGTCACCACATCCCCGATCTCATCTCCGGCGCGGGCGGGTGGCTGGACGGCAAAGACGATGAGCAGGCGAAGGAAGTTGGGATGGTGCTCGAGGGTACGGGCCGCGGTCGAGAGGACGGTGGCCAAGTGTTCGGCGGGACGTCCGAGCCGCCGGTTCGGAATGGGCAGATCGTCGAAGAAGCTTTCTGCACCGCGTTCCATCACCGCGAGCAGGATCCCGTCCTTGGAGCCGTAGTAGTGGTAGACGGAGCTCAGCGGGATGCCCGCCGCTTCGACGACACGGGCAAGGGTCGCGGCTTCGAAGCCGTGCTCGGCCATGACGCGCTCGGCGGCGTCCAGCACGAGTTCGCGGGACTTCATCCCGCGGCGGTTGGGGGTGACGTCAGCGCGGGCGGCCATGAGTCGACGATATCAGAGAAATTGGAGTTGAAATTCCAATTCAGTTATTGTAGTCTCCACTCCAATTCCTGATTCGAGGAGACCATGACCTTCACAGCACCTCTTGAGAATGAAGTTCCGGTTCTGATCGTGGGCGGCGGCGGCGCGGGACTGACTGCCTCGATGCTCCTGGCGCGCCAGGGCGTCGAGCATCTGCTCGTCAGCGCGCGCGCGACGACGTCGGATCTGCCCAAGGCGCATGTGCTTAACCAGCGGGCGATGGAGGTCCTGGACGACGTCGGGGCCGCTGAGGCGATCGCGCAGCGGAGCACCCCGGCCGAGCAGATGTCAGCGACCGCGTTCTACGCCGGCTTCGCGGGTCCCGATCCCGACTACGGTCACCGGCTGCAACGCCTGGAGGCGTGGGGCGCAGGTCGCGAGGACGAGTTGTGGCGTGCCGCGAGCTCCTGGCGACAGCTCAACCTCCCGCAGATTCGACTCGAGCCGCTGCTCAAGGCTCGAGCCGACGAGCTCTCACCCGGGAAGATCCGCTTCAACCATGAGCTGATCGACCTCGAGCAGGACGCCGAGGGCGTCCGGGCATTGATTCGCGACAACGCGTCAGGTCGCGAGTACACGGTTCGCTCGGAGTACCTGCTCGGTGCCGATGGCGGGCGCCGGGTCCCCAAGCTGATCGGCGTGGAATACGAGGGGCTCGGAGTGGTCACACAGACCGCCACGATGCATGTGTCAGCCGATTTCTCCCGCTGGGCCCAGGACGAGGACGTCCTGATCCGCTGGATCTACTCGCCGCAGGCCGGCGTGCTGGTGGTGATGGTTCCGATGGGACCCGAGCGCTGGGGTCCCGACTCAGAGGAGTGGGTGATCCACCTGAACTACCCCGTCGATTGCGCAGAGACCGACGCACAGGTCGAAGCCGATGCCCGCAAGGCGCTGGGCATCGGGGATCTGCCGATGGAGATACGCAAGGTCACGCGGTGGTCGGTTGAGGCGGTGATCGCATCCGCGTTCCGCGCCGGGCGCGTGTTCCTGCTCGGTGACGCTGCCCATCGCCACCCGCCGACCGGTGGCCTTGGGTTGACGAGCGCGATTCACGACGCGCAGAACCTGTGCTGGAAGCTCGCCGCGGTCCTCGACGGCCACGCATCGCCGGCGCTGCTCGACACCTACGAGCCCGAGCGGCGGCCGGTGGACCAGCACAACTGCCAGCGCTCGCTGGAGAATGCGATCAACCACTTCCAGACCGGTGCCGCGACTGGCGTCTCCCCGGACAACCCCCCCGAGGAGAACATGAAGCAGCTGCGCCGGCTATGGAGCGACCGACCTGAAGACGCCGACCATCGTTCAACGGTGCTGCGGGGGATGCGCGCGCAATCGATGGAGTTCTCGGAGCTGAACGTCGAGTACGGCTACAGCTACGAGTCGGCCGCCGTCGTCCCCGATGGCGCTCCTGCACCGGATCTCGTCGATGACATCCGGGTGTATCAGCCATCGACGCGCCCCGGCTCGCCCCTTCCCCACGCCTGGATCGAGGGCGAGGACGGCAATCGGCGCCCGATCAAGGACCTCGTGGGAGCCGGCCGGTTCCTGCTCATCGCCGGGGAGGACGGCGAAGCGTGGTGCGAGGCGGCCAGGCAGCTCGCCGCCGACGCCGGTATCCCGCTCGATGCCGTCCGGATCGGTCATCTCGACGGGGACCTGTACGACCCCCGCTGCGCGTGGCTGCGCCGCCGCCAGATCGCAAGCGACGGTGCGATCCTGGTGCGTCCGGATCGCTTCGTCGCTTGGCGCTGCCCTACCGCGGCCGACGACCCTCGAGGCGCGCTGGTCGGCGCCCTGCGTCAAATCCTCGCCCGCCCGATCGATGCGCCGGTTCCGGCAGGAGCGACCGCGTCATGAGGACTCCTGGCGACAGCGCGGAGTCACGGTTCGACGCCGACGTGGCAATTGTCGGCTACGGGCCGGTGGGTCAGTCCCTGGCGGCGCTGCTCGGTCGAGCAGGTCATCGGGTGGCGGTGTTCGAGCGCTTCAGCGACATCTACCGCCTTCCCCGCGCGGTTCACCTCGATCACGAGATCATGCGGCTGCTGCAGTCGCTCGGGTTGGCCGAGGCGCTCGCTGGGGAGATGATCCCGGTCCAGGACTACCGGTGGTTCGGGGCCGACGGCGAGTTGCTGCTGCGCTTCGACGTCGCGGGCCCGGCTCGGTCGGGCTGGGAGTCGGACTACATGTTCTTTCAGCCGGAGCTGGAGGCCGCGCTCGACCGCCTTGGCTGCGCCCAGCCGCACGTCACCGTCGACCGTGGCTGGGTCGCCGAGGAACTCGACGACACCGGCACGGGAGCGCGGCTCACGGTCCGACGTGTCGATGACGCGTTTGGCGGGCTCGCCCTCACCGGTGACCGGCGTACCGTGCACGCTCGGTGGGTCATCGGGGCCGATGGTGCGAACTCGTTCGTGGGCGAGGCGAGCGGGATCACCCGCCGCGACCTTGGCTTCCAGGAGCGCTGGCTCGTCGTCGATGCGGAGCCGCGGGACATGGACGCGCTCGGCCATCTGCCGATCGCCTGCCAATGGTGCGATCCAGCCCGGCCGACGACCCACGTGCAGAGTGGCCCACGGCACCGGCGCTGGGAGTTCATGCTGCGGCCCGACGAGCTGGCGGTCGATTTCCAGGATCTCGATCGTGTCTGGTCGCTGCTCGCGCCGTGGTACCGGCCGGGCGACGGCTCCCTGACCCGCAGCACCGTCTACGAGTTCCGCTCAATGCTCGCCGACCGGATGCGCCAGGGGCATGTACTGCTGGTCGGCGACGCCGCCCACCTGACCCCGCCGTTCCTCGGTCAGGGATTGTGCTCAGGGCTGCGCGACGCCGCCAACCTTGCCTGGAAGCTCGACCTCGTGCTGCGCGGCGTCGCCCCCGAGCGGCTGCTCGACACGATCGACGCTGAGCGCCAGCCGCAGAATGAGGCGGTGATCCGGCTGGCGATCGAGCTGGGCAAGGTCCTCTGCCAGCTCGACCCGCAGGCCGCCGCCGAGCGCGACGCGCTGCTGCGCGCCGCCGACCCGCCGCCGCCGCTCGAGCTCGCGCCGTTGAGCGCCGGCCTCCTCCACCAGCCGATCGGCGAGCCCGATCCACTTGCCGGGACCCTGAGCGTTCAGGGAGTGGTGGCGCGAGCGGGCCGCGAGGGACGCTTCGACGACGTCGTCGGCGGCGGCTTTCAGCTGATCGCCGCCGGCGGCGACCCGCTTGAACCCCTCTCCCACCGGCAGCGCACGCTCCTCGACACCCTCGAGGCGACGGTCGCCTCCCTTGACCCGGCCGCGCCCCACGGTGTCCGCGACTGCGACGGGCGCCTCACCGCCTGGCTGTCTGAGCACAACACCCACGCCGTGCTCGTCCGCCCCGACTTCTACGTGTTCGGCGGCGCCGCCTCCCCCGAGGCCGTGCCCGCGCTGCTTGACGACCTTCGAACCCAGCTGACCGTCACCTCGACCCCCGCAACCTCAGGAGCACTCCGATGAGCGACACCACCGTGATCCACCCGACGTTCCACCACGTCAACCTGAAGACAACCCGCCTGCAGGAGATGATCGACTTCTACCGGACGCTCGTCGGAGCCGAGGTCATCTTCCAGGACCAGGTCGGCGCATGGCTGTCCAACGACCGCGCCAATCATCGCGTTGCGCTGCTGGCCTTCCCGAACTTCGTCGACGACGCGGAGAAGGACACGCGCACCGGGATGCACCACTCGGCGTTCGAGTACGCCAGCTTCGACGAGCTGATGTCGACCTACGTGCGCCTCAGAGAAGAGGGGATCACGCCCGCGATCTGCCTGGATCACGGGATGACGTTCTCCTACTACTACGCGGACCCGGACGGCAACAACGTCGAGCTCCAGGTCGACAACTTCGGCGACTGGAAGAAGTCGACCGAGTGGATGCGCACCTCGCCCGAGTTCAAGGCCAACCCGATCGGCCAATTCCTCGACCCCGAGCAGGTGATCGCCGACCACGCCGGCGGCATGAACCACGCCGACATCCACGCCAAGGCGATGGCGGGCGGCTACGCCCCCGCACAGGCCCCCGTCGAGATCCCGGAGGCGTCCTGATGAGGTTCTGTCGCTTTGACGCCGGCGCGGGACCGCGTCACGGCGTGATCGAGGACGGTTACGTCGTCGATCGGGACGACGCGGCCGAGCGCTATCCGCTCGAGGAGATCCGGCTGCTCGCGCCGGTGCTGCCGCGCAAGTTCCTGGCCATCGGCCTCAACTACGCCGACCACATCGCCGAGAGCGGAATGGAGGCCCCCGAGTTCCCGGTGTTCTTCAACAAGCAGATCACGTGCGTGATCGGCCCCGACGACGACGTGCACATGCCGCGCGTGTCGAGCCTGCTCGACTACGAGGGCGAGCTGGCGGTCGTGATCGGAACGCGCTGCCGGCACGTTCCGGAGGACCGCGCCCACGAGGTGATTGCCGGCTACACGATCACCAACGACGTCTCCGTGCGCGACTGGCAGGTGCGTACGCCGACGATGACGATGGGCAAGTCGTTCGACACCCATGGACCGCTCGGCCCCTGGGTGGTGACGGGGGACGAGCTCGGCGACCCGCACGATCTGCGGCTCAGGACCTACGTCAACGACGAGCTGCGCCAGGACAGCAATACCGGCGAGATGATCTACAACTGCTACCAGCAGGTCGCCCATCTCTCCCAGGCGTTCACGCTCGAGCCCGGCGACGTGATCGCCACCGGGACTCCCGCGGGCATCGGCGCCGTGCGCCAGCCCTTCCCCGAGGGGCTGCTCAAGGTCGGCGACGTGACCCGGATCGAGATCGACGGGATCGGCGAGCTGCGGAACACCGTCGTCGAGGAGCCCGACGGATTCGTCGCGGCGGCGAGCGAGGAGGCGCCGCAATGGGCGCACTGACCGCAGAGCTGCGTGACTTCCTCGACGCCAATCGGGTCGGTGTCCTCGCGACTCGCGCTTCCGACGGGCGGCCCCGTCAGTCGCTGGTGTATTTCGCCCGCGACGGCGAGCGACTGCTGAGCTCAACGCTCGCCGACCGCCTCAAGACCCGGGACGTGAGGCGGACCGGGTGGGCGTCGCTGTGCGTGATGGGCCACGAGCCGCCATATCCATCAGCGACGTTCTCGGGCCCGGCCGAGATCCTCACCGAGGACATCGGCGCGGCGACCGCCACGGTCATGCAGCGCATCGCCGACGCCGCCGAGCCGCCCGAACCGATGAGCGACGACGCGCTGGCCGAGGTCGGCCGCGTTCTGCTCGCGATCACGATCGAGCGAGTGACCGCCGCAACCCACATCCCCTCACCCACCGGACAGACGGAGACGCGCCGATGAGTGCCCCGGCATCCCGACCGATGTGCTCTGGCCAGCCTTCAGCAGACCTTCGCAGCTGGCCGCGGTCGAGCGCGTTCGGCTGGGCGACCGCGACCTGCCCGCGAGCACCTACGAGCTCGTGACGAGGGCGGCTTCGCTGTGGCCCGATCGACCGGCCGTATCGGTCCTGCCCGATGCGGAGAGCTTCCACACGCCGCTCATCCGGACGTTCGGGGAGCTCGCTGGCGACGTCCACCGAGCCGCGGCCGTGCTGGCCGAGCTGGGCGTGGGTCGGGGCGACGCGGTCGCGGTCGTGTCGGTCAACTGCGCGGAACTGCTGCCGCTGCTGCTCGCCGCCGAGGCGGTTGGCATCTACGCCCCGATCAACCCGGGCTTGGCGCCTGAGCACGCCGTCGAACTCGTGCGCCTGTCCGGCGCCAGGGTGATCGTCGCCTCGGGACCCGAGCTTGACGAGGGCGTGTGGGCGCACGCCCGAACGATCGCTGCCAGCACCGGTGCGCGCGCGCTGCTGGCGCTGCGCCCGACGGCGGCCTCGGCCGAGCCGCCCGCGCTCGAGCCGCTCGACGGCGTCGAGGTCGCCTACCTGCAAGAGCGGATGGGGGACGCTGAGGTGGCCGGTCTGCCCGGAGCTCCCCCGATGGGAGGCGACATCGCGAGCTACCTGCACACGGGAGGCACGACCGGCACGCCGAAGCTCGCCGCGCGCACGCATGCCAACGAGGTGTCCAACGCCTGGATGATCCGCGCCAGCAACGTCCTCGACGAGAGCAGCGTGATCTTCGGCGCGCTGCCGCTGTTCCACACCAACGCGCTCGTGGTGACGGTGCTCGGGCCGCTGCTCAAGGGCCAGCACGTCGTCTGGGGCGGTCCGCTCGGCTATCGCGACGTCCCGCTGTTCGAGAATTTCTGGAAGATCGTCGAGCGCTACCGGATCGCCGCGATGTCCGCGGTCCCGACGGTCTACTCGGTGCTCGCGCAGATTCCGGTCGATGCCGACATCTCCAGCCTGAAGCTGCCGATCGTCGGTGCCGCACCGCTGCCGCCCGCCGTCCGCGAGGCGTTCGAGGCCCGGACCGGGGTCGCGTTGTGCGAGGGCTACGGTCTGACCGAGGGCACGTGTGCCAGCACGGTCAGCTGGCCGGACGCGCCGCGGCCGGGCACGGTTGGGCAGCGTCTCCCGTATCAGGAGGCCCGCACCGTCACGATTGACGAAGCGACCGGAGACTGGACGTTCCTGCCCGAGAATGAGGTCGGCACGCTCGTCCTGCGCGGCCCGAACATCTTCGCCGGTTATCTCGTCGACACCGGCTCCGGGCGGGAGGTGCACGCCGGCGGCAAGGTCAAGAATGGTTGGCTTGACACCGGCGACCTGGCTTCCGTCGACGGCGATGGGTTCATCCGCCTCGCCGGGCGCGCCAAGGACCTGATCATCCGCGGCGGCCACAACATCGACCCGGCGACGATCGAGGACGCGCTGCTCGCGCACCCGGACGTCACGGCCGCCGCCGCCGTCGGCCGGCCCGACCCACACTCCGGCGAGGTGCCCGTCGCGTTCGTCACGCTGGCCAGTGGAACCGATCGCACCTCCGATGAGCTCGAAGCGTGGGCGGCCGACCACGTGCCCGAACGCGCCGCCGCGCCCAAGCACGTCGAGATCGTCGCCGAGATCCCGCTCACGTCGGTCGGCAAGCCCTACAAGCCGGAACTACGCCGCCGAGCCGCCGAGCAGGCCGCGCGCGACGCGCTCGCCGAGACCGGCCTGGCCGACCAGGTGCGCGCCGTCCTGATCGACGCTGTCACCGAGATCCACGTCCCGCACTCGCCCCACGACGACGAGGTCCGAGAGGCGCTCTCCCAGTACGCGTGGACATGGACGCTGACCAACTGACTTTCTTACCAAGGAGACACCAATGAGCACCGACACCCTCACCCATCCCGCCGACACCGCAGAGCATCGCGCAAGGACGCTGGCGGATCGATCCGACACGCTCGAGCATCGCATTCCGCGCGCGGACCCTCTGGGGACTGGTGACCGTCGAAGGCCGCTTCGAGCGCTACGAAGGCACGCTCGACCTGCAGCAGAACCCCGCGATCGAGCTGACGATCGACGCCGCCAGCCTCAACACGAACCTCGGCTTCCGCGACAGGCACCTGCGCTCCGCCGACTTCTTCGACGTCGTGAACCACCCGCAGGTCAGCTTCGTGTCCGACAGCGCCACGCTGGAAGGCGAGCGGCTACAGGTTCGCGGCCGGCTTCATGCGGCGGGAAACAGCATCCCGCTCGAGCTCGACGCCCGCCTGCGGCGCGTCGGTGACGAGCTCGAAGTCGACGCCACAACGAACGCCGATCACCGCAAGCTCGGCATGAGCCACGGCTTGCTGGGCATGATCCCCACGCCGAGCGAGCTGATCGTCCACGGCCGGCTGGTCCGATGAGCGTGGACACGAATTCAACACCGAAGGACCGCGTCTCGCCTTCGGAGCCCGGTCTGAGGCTCGCCGCTCGGTCGAGCCTCGACGTGATGCTGAGCGACGCGGTGCTGGAGGGCGGCGGCGTCGGCAGGTTCGTCAAGCCGCGGGCGGCCGGTCGCACGATCGCGGGATTGGCGCGCCATCCGCGGCGGGCCGCGAGCGATGCCGGGCGCTTCGGCGTCGAGCTGGCGCGGGTGGCGGCCGGGCACTCGGAGGCGTCGGCCGAGCAAGGGCGATCGTCGGTTCGGCGAGCGGGCGTGGCAGGACAACTGGCTGCTGCGCCGGGTGATGCAGAGCTACCTCGCCACGTGCGAGACCGTCGACCGCCTGATCTCCGACGCGGGGCTCGACTGGCGCACCGAGCGCCAGGCGCGGTTTGCGGCGAGCAACGTGCTCGACGCGCTCGCGCCGACGAACTTCCCGTGGTCGAACCCGGCGGTGCTCAAAGAGAGCATCGACGCCGGCGGAGCGAACCTCGTCCGCGGCGGACGACGCTTCGTGCGCGACATGACCCGCCCACCGCACCTGCCCGCGAGCGTCGACGTGACGAAGTTCGAGGTGGGCGGAAACCTCGCCGTCACGCCCGGGTCGGTGGTGCTGCGAACGGACGCGTTCGAGCTGATCCAGTACCGGCCGGCGACCGAGCAGGTTCACGAAGTGCCGCTGCTGTTCGTCCCGCCGACGATCAACAAGTACTACATCCTCGACATCTCGCCGGGGCGCAGCATGGTGGAGTGGCTGCTCGACCAGCAGCAGCAGGTGTTCACCATCTCGTGGCGCAACCCCGACGCCGCGCAGGGCCATTTCGACCTCGACACCTACGCCCAGGCGGTGCTCGAGGCGCGCGACGCGGTGGCCGAGATCACCGCGCCAACCCGCCGTGAACGTGAACGCGGCCTGCTCCGGTGGAATCATCACCGCTTGCGCACTGGGCCATCTCGCCGCGATCGGCGAGCAGGACAAGTTCGGGACGCTGACGATGATGGTGTGCGCGCTTGACCAGGCGCGGATGGGCACGGCGGGGGCACTCGCGAGCAAGGAGCTCGCCGCCGCCGCCGTGGCCGAGTCCGCTCGCAAGGGCTACATCGACGGTCGCGCGCTCGCGGGCGTGTTCGCGTGGCTGCGTCCAAACGATCTGGTCTGGAACTACGTCGTCAACAACTACCTGCTGGGCAAGGACCCGCCCGCATTCGACATCCTGTACTGGAACCAGGACAGCGTCCGGCTGGCGGCCGGCCTGCACCGCGACTTCATCCGGACCGCGCTCGACAACGCACTCACCCACCCGGGAGCGATCGAGGTGCTGGGCACGCCGATCGACCTCAGCGAGATCACACATCGACAGCTACGCGATCGCGGGTCTCAACGATCACATCGTCCCATGGGAGAACGCGTACCGCAGCGCGCAGCTGCTCGGCGGCAGCAAACGCTTCGTGCTCTCGACCAGCGGCCACATCCAGGCGCTGGTCAACCCGCCGAGTCCTGAAACCCGCGCCAGCTACCGCGTCACCGACGATCCCGCGGATGAGCCCGAGACATGGGTGGCGAACGCCGACGTCAAGCGCGGCAGCTGGTGGCCTGACTACCGCGACTGGCTCGCGGAGCGCGCGGGGAAGCTGAAGCCGGCGCCGAAGACGCTGGGAAGCCGAAAGCACAAAGCGACCGCGAAGGCGCCCGGCAGCTACGTGCATGCCAGCTGAGCGCTGGCTGGGCCGGCCGCTCGCCGAGACGCGCGGCTGGCTCGAACTCGCGCGCCTGCTGGCCGACCCGGTGTTCCGCGGCGCCGGCGTACCGCACGGCGACGGCCGTCCCGTCGTCCTGATGCCGGGCTTCCTCGCCGGCGATCAGACCCTCACCGTCATCGCGGCCTGGCTGCAGCGACTCGGCTACCGGCCGCGCTTCTGCGGCTTTGTCCTCAACGCCGGTTGCTCTGACCGCACGCTTGACCGCCTCGAGCGCAGAGTCGACGCGCTGTGGCGCGCGTACGGCCGTCGTGTGGCGCTGATCGGCCACAGCCGTGGCGGACACTTCGCCCGCGCGCTCGCCGCCCGTCGTCCTGACCGCGTCTCTCACGCGATCTCGATGGGCGCCGACCTCCAGGGTCTGTTCGGAGCCTCCACGCCCACGCTGGTGGCCGTTGACGTCGCGCGGCGCGTCGTCCATGCCAGCGGCCGAGCGCGCAAAGACGCGTGCCTCAGCCGGCACTGCGGCTGCCCGTTCAGCCACGACTTCGCACGGCCGTTCCCGTCCGAGCAGGTGCGGCTCACGAGCATCTACTCAAAGGGCGACGGAGTCGTCCACTGGCAATGCCAGGTGATACCCGACGCAGACTGCATCGAGGTGACCGGCAGCCACATCGGGCTCGTCTTCAACCGCAAGGTCTACCGCGCGGTGGCCGGCGCGTTGGCGCTGCCCGAGTTGCCCCCGGGCTACGTTCACCGCAACCTCGGGTCCTGACCTTCGATCTGCTTCGCCGCTTCGTGTGGGCGAGCGACAGCGGCGTTGTTTGGCACCCGTCTGCGCCAACAAGCCGGCGCCTTCGAGCTGGCCGAGAAGCAGCTACTCGACCCGCCAATCGGCTCAATGCTGCTCGCGGTGGAAGCGGAAGGGGCGACACGCTCGTCGCGGCTGTTTCAGAACTCGAGTCACAAGCGGGAGAAAGAGGCGAGCTACGTGCGTTCGGTGCTTGAGGTTCCTCGGCCCCAACCAAGTCGTCGCGGGTCACGTGCCCGCCGACCGAGCGCGAGGTGACTGCCGTCTCCGCAATCACCAACGACCTGTCGCTGGGCCGCGGTGGTCGGGTGCCAGCCTCGAGCCAGGCTGGCGCTGGTAGCCTCGTGGGAGCGTCTGCTGAACCGCGGTTGAGACTGCCTTCTTTCGAGGCTGGCATTCAGCTGAGGTCGGTAAGTCCGGAGATGAGCAGGTAGGCGCCGCCGGCTCCGGCCACCATGACGATCAACGTCTGCCGGTGGGCCGTCATCCAGGCGTTGAGCTTCTCGGTGAGTGAGCGCGTGCGGTCTGGCATCAGGACAAGGCCAAGGAGCGGGAGCTCGATCAGGGCGAACATGATCACATTGAATCCCAGGATCGCGGCAACGTTCGCGGCCGGTGGCGCGTTGAGCTTGGCCAGCAGCGCTAGGCCGGCTAGGTATTCCGCGCCGGGCGCGCTGTAGAGGGCACCAGCAGCCCACGCGATCCACAGTGAGTCATGGCCGAGCGCACGGTCGGGGAGGCTGTGCCGCGGCGGATGATCGGCGTTGCGTTTGCGAGTCCGGCGGGGGTGCCATTGCATCCGGCGGCCGGACGCCACAGCGATTGCGATGAAGATCAGCAGCCCGCCCGCCGCGACCCCGATGACCGCCCTAGTCGATTTGTCGAGCCCGCGCAGCACGCTCGATCCGTGAAGGGCGAGCACGATCAGTAGCCCGATGATGATTGAGAAGCCCATCCCACCGATCAGGTACGCGAGCAGCTGGCGGGCCGGCTGCGGCCGCCCCAGCATCACGACGGCGGCGGCGAGAAGTCCGGCGTCGAGCGCGGAGACCGCCGCAATGACGAACACCTCACCCATGCGGGTGTGCGACCACGCGATCGCGAGACCACCGGCGTTGAACAGCTCCAGCTCCACGCAAGGGCGTCATCGAAGCAGGGTATGTGCCGGCAACAAGATCAAGACCGCCAGGCTCGTCGCACCGCCGATCAGGACATCTACGAGTCGCCGCGCTGCGGCCGGGCTGTAGAAGCCGTGCGGGGGCTGGACGGCGGCGATTAGGACCGCCGCGATGCCCGTTGGTCACCACTGCCGGAGAGGCGCCGAGCACGGCGGTTGCGCTCATGGCAAGCACTGCGACGACCGTGACCTGAATGGCACCCGTCCCGGATCGCGCTCACCAGAGCATCACCCACTGCGATCCCGATGACTGCGCCTAGCGTCGCGGCCAAGACGCGACTCGTCCGACGACCAGGCGCGTCGCTAAGGATCAGCAGCGCTCCGATCGGGGCGAAGATCGGGGCTGGGTGTCCCACGAGGTCGTGGGCAACAAACCACGCAAGGCCCGCAGCCAGCGCCGCCTGGACGAGCGGAATCGCGTCGGAACGGAACCGCTCACGAGCAGCCCCAGGCCCACGCAGCGTTTCGAGCGGGCGCGTCGTGCTCTCTACAGTGCGCTTGCTGGCCGATCGCGACCGCGGAGCTCGCGTCTTCACTGCAGGGATTCCTCCGGTCTCAACTGCGGCACACGCGGTTGGTGGCTTCACGCGAGACAAGGCCAGCCGCGCCTCTCTCTTTGGGGTAATGGTTGAGCGGCTCAAGGACGTCCTCCCGGCGCGTAAACGGGCGACCAGACTGATGAGACCCGCAGGCAAGCCGACGCTCGGGCAGGCATTTGTCGCCGGCGGTCGGAACTGGGCAGCGCCCGAACGCCTTCGACGAGTTCGGGTCGCTGGCCAAGCACCTGCTGAGCGGGTCCCGCTTTGCGGGCGGCGCCCCCAGGATTGGGCGCGCCGCCGCCTGCGGCCGGAGCTATGCGGAGGCGCCTGCCTTGGGCTGCCGGAGCTTCGACTTCAGCTCCTCGACCTTGGCATGCGCGTCTTCCTTGTGCTTCTCGAGGCGAGCCTGTTGCAGTTCCTTGCGGGCCTCTCGCTTGGCCTTCCGCTGCGCCTCTTGCGCCGCTGCGATCTCCTGTTCGACATCGACGACCGGCCGGCGCATGACCTCGCCACCCAGCCGCGCCATCGCGGTGTCGATCACCTCGGGGCTCTGCTCGGTCACCTGCGCCAGAACCGCTGTCCGCGTCGGGTGAACCTGCTTTGAGATGTCACCGAGGACCGACTCGGTGGTCTCGACATCATCGATGTCGAAGAGGGATCCGACCAGCACGCCGGTCGCGCCGCCGAGCAGCACGCCAAGCGGACCTCCGATGATCCCGACAAGCAGGCCGATCATGCCACCGGTCGCGGTGCCGGTGTAGGGGTCGTTGCCGACCTCGCTCTTCACGTCAACGCGGCCGTCGAGGTCGCGCGTCACGACGGCACCGCCGGCGATCTTGATCTGGCCCTGTGAATCGAGTTGCTTGAGGTCGGTAAGTGCCTGGTAGGCGTTCTTGTCGTTCTCCGGATCTTCGCCGAAGGTGACCACCAGCACGTTGTCGGGCGAGAAGTAGTCGGGACTCATGGGACGAGCCTTTCG
>CAVWLZ010000011.1:0-168689 GCA_963755955.1 uncultured Solirubrobacterales bacterium | reverse complement strand
CGCGGTCGCGCGGGCGATCGCGTCGGTGCGGGAGTGCACCCCGAGCTTGCGGTAGAGCGCACGCGTGTGCGAGCGGATCGTGTTCGGGGACAGGAAGAGGCGCTCCCCGATCTCACGGGTGGAGAGGTCGCTGGCCAGCAGCCGCAGCACGGCCAGCTCGGCCGCGCTCGGCGGCTCACGCAGCTCCCCCGTGGACGCGTGACCGCTCGCCGTCTCGAGCTCTCGCTCCACCTCGTCGGCGAGCGCGGGCATGGGTCCGCTGTCGATCAGCTCGCCGAGTGCCTCCCGTGCGGAGCGCAGCGTCGCGTCAGCCTCGGCCAGATGGCCGCGGCGGAGGCGAACGCGGGCGAGCAGGACGAGCAGCCACGTGTGGTGCAGGGTCGCCACCTCGTCTCTGAAGAAGCGTTCGGCAGAGGCGAGCTCTTGCTCTGCCTCGGCGAGGCGTCCCTCGGCCGCCAGCACCGAGCCCAGCGCCGCGGACGCGTTGGCTCCAAGCCAGCTTCGACTCGTGCGGATCCGGCCCACCGCCGCCTTCGCTTGCTCGGCGTGGCCACGTGCGGAGGCGAGCCGTCCCCGCTCGACAGCGACGAGCGCGAGCGTCGCGCGGGCGTGCGTCAGGCTCGGCGGTCGACGGTCGACATCCGGATGCTCGAGGACCCTCACTGCAACCGCGGACGCTTTCTTCAGGTCGCCCGCGAAGAACAGGGCACGCGCATAGGCGGCCAACGCACCCGTGAGCACCTCTCCCGAGCCGGCCTGAGCGAGCTCGACAGCACGGCGGCCGTTCAGCACCGCCTGACCCACACCACCGTCGAACGTCAGCGCGCGCGCCACCAGGGCCCAGCTCTCGACATCCGGATCCGAGCGCCCGGACAGCTCCTCGCGGGCCCGATCCGCGAGCCCAAGGAACCTGCGCTGCTCGATCGTGCTCCCGCCATACAGCACAGCGGCCATCGCGGCGGAGACGGCAAGCCCCGGATGCGCGATGACGCAATCCTCCGGCAACGCACGAACCCAGCGCAGAAACGTCCGGCCGGCGCCGCCTCTGAGCAATGGCAGGTGATACTCGACCAGGAGCTGCGCGACGAGCTCGTCATCACCCGCGGCGCCCGCATGTCCGATCGCTTCGACCGGCATCCCTCGCGATCGCAGCCACTCGGCGGCGCTCCGATGGATTCGCGTGGCCCCAGCAGGCTCCAGCGAGGCGAGCTGCGCCCTCGCATACTCGGCGAACAGCGAATGCATACGGAACCAGCCTCCTCGCTCCAGCCTCGAGACGAACAGGCTCGCGTGCTCGAGCTCGGCGACCCGCGCCGCCGAATCGGTACGGTCGAGCACGCCGTCGCAGAGCTCCGCGGTGAACTCGCCGAGGACCGCCACGCCGTACAGGAACACGCGCATGTCCTCATCGAGCGTCGCGAGAACCTCGCTGCTCAGGTACTCGGCCACGAACCGGTGGTCTCCCCCGAACGCCCGCACAGCCCGCGCCGGATCCTCGACGGTCCGCAGCCACAGCCACGCCAGGATGAGCGCAGCCGGCCAGCCCTCCGTGCGCTTCACGAGCACGTCGATCTCCTCAGCGCCGAGTTCGAGCTGACCGAGAACCACGAGCAGCTCGTGCGCGTCGGCGGTGCTGAACGCAAGATCGGCTCCACGGACCTCGGTGAGCGCACCGGCAGCCCGCAGCCGAGCCAGTCTCAGCGTCGGATCCAGACGGGTCAGCACAACGACGTGCCCGTTCGCGGGAACGTGCGCGAGGGCGTAGTCGATCGACGCCAAGCATTCCTCGCCGGTCACCGCCTGCAGGTCATCGAGCACGATCAGCAGCTCGCTCCCGAGCCCGGCCGCCCGGTTCATGAGCTCGTCAACCGCGGCCTCGACGGGGCTACCCGCCACAGCCAGCCGCCGCAGCGCGTCACGCCCGAGCCCCGGTCGCACCCGATCGACGGCCGTCGCGACGTACCGCCACAAGAGAGCCGGATCGTTGTCGCCGGCATCGAGCGTGACCCACGCCACCGCCGCGTCGAGGCTCGCACACCAGGCACGCACCGCCGTCGTCTTGCCATAGCCGGCCGGAGCCACCACGAGCATCAGCGACGCCTCACGGCCCACGTCGAGCGCCCGGCGAACGCCCGGCCGGTCAACCAGGCCTTGACGCATGCTCGGCAACGCCAGCTTGGCCTCGACGAGCAGGGGAAGCGCGCCGGTGCCAGCGAGATCGCGCCGCTTCTCCGCGCCGCGCCGGGACTCGTCGGCCATTGTCCGCGACGCGTCCTGTTGGTAGGGGTGCCGCGATTCGGTAGCCAACCGCTGCCCCATCAGACCGGTAGCTGGGTCGGACACCCGTTGGAGCCCGGACGAACGTTGAGCGTCACGAGCGGACAGTCTGCGCCTACTCATCGTGCTGCACTGCGGTCATAGTCCGGTTTGCGCGACGATCCGTCCGGAGTTGACCGCTTCGACGAGCTGCTGGTAGTCGCGCTCGTTCTGCTCTGCGTACGCGTTGCAGAACTCGAGGACGGCGCGGTCGAACTTCGGGCCGTTACCGAGGTAGGAGGCGATCGCGATCCGGTCGCCGGTGCGCGCATGCGCGCGGGCGAGCGTCCAGCCGCACAGCTTGCCGTAGATCGCCATGCGCTCAGGGTCCATCTGGTCGATCTCGGCCGAGCCCTTCCAGTCCTTGAGCTGGCGGCCATAGAAGTCACGGGGCTGCCCGTCGACCGGCGAGTGCCCGACATGCAGCCACCCGAGGAAGATGTCGCTGGAGGCCTGCATCAGCCGCTGGCCGGTCACCACGCGCTGGCCGTGGTTCTTGAACTCGCTCGGGCCCAGGAACTCTTCCAGCACCGACGCCTCGGCCTCCTTCAACTGCAGGAACAGCGGGTCATTGCCGTCGCGGCCGAGCAACAGCGCGATCCACGCCCGCGTGCCGACACTGCCGACCCCGACCACCTTGCGCGCGAAATCGGTCAGATGAAACTGCTCGAGCAGCACCCGCCGGTCACGGTCGAGCGAGTCTCGGTAACGACGCACCAGCGCTCGCAAGGTCTCAAGGAGCTCGTCGCGCTCCCCTCCGGGCGCGAGCTTCGCGAGCGGCACGATCAGCGGCGACTGATCGACGATCTGCACCTGCCCGTCGACCACCCGTGTCAGCTTCGAGAACGCGGTCATGCTGTCGCGGGTGCGTGCCTTCGCGAGCGTCTTCTCGGCCCGCCTGACCGCCGTTGGCTTGAACTGCGCCGCCCGCTCCGTGAGCAACGACTCGATCTCAAGCCGCGCGTACCACACGGCAAGGTTCTCCATCCCTGCGAACTCGCGCATCGCCGTGCGGTAGCGGCCGACGGTCTCGAGCACGACCCGCTCCTGATCCTTGACGCGATAGCCATTGTCCCGGGCGGCGATCCCCATGCTCACCGCAAGTCGCTTGACATCCCACTCCCACGGACCCGGAAGCGTCTCGTCAAAATCATTGATGTCGAACACCAGGCGCCGCTCGGGGGAGGCGAACACCCCGAAGTTCGACAGGTGCGCGTCGCCGCAACACTGCACCTGGAGCCCGGACCGGGGAGTTGCAGCGAGATCGTGGGCCATGATCCTCGCCGCGCCCCGATAGAACGTGAACGGTGAGACGAGCATCCGACCGTAACGGATCGGCACCAGCTCCGGCACCCGCGTCTGAGCCTGGCGCTCGAGCAGCTCAACCGGGTTCGGGCGAGTCGCAGCCGGCTCGTGAACCGCATGGCTCGAGCGCGGCACCTCGGCACGCGCGGCCTTGCCCCGCGCAGTCCGTTCGGCGATCGTTAGATGAGGAACCGCCGGGCTCGCCCTCCCGTCGGTCGCCGTTCCCTCGGAGGGTCTGGTCACCGGCATCGCGGCAATGTCCGCATTCGATCGACCTCGATTCAAAGTGACACAGAGACGTCGTCGCCGAACCCGGTCGGCTTCCGTGTTTCCTGCCGCCAACACTCGCATCGACGATCGGCGCTGACGACCGGGACAAACCACGGATCGCCTCGGTAGTCCCCACGGGCAACAGCCCGAGCGCCCGGCTCCTGCCAGCCGATCGCAGTAGTCCAGCTGCGCTACGAGACCCGCAATCGCGTCAGGACGAGCCTATCGTCGTCCAGACAGCGCTCCCCGCAATGCGCGGAATGCAAGGCGCAGAGGCCGCCATTGCGCGCCAGGCTCTTGCGTATGCAGATACCGGGAGCGCGCTCGCTCACGGCACTTGCGCGTTCGCCCAGTCTTGACAGTCCACGGCTACCGATCCTGACGATCGCATTCATTCCCTGGACCGCGAGAGCCGTGCTATCGCAAAGGCGACGACTCGATCACGCCGGCCTCGTTCCGGCACGATCCCTTCGCCACGTTTGCGCTCGCCGTTGAGCTCCCGGAGGGCGACTGCCGCGATACCCGCGGAATCACCGAAGCAGGGCGGAGCCGGGTCGACGTACGCAGTCCCGAGATTCGCCACGAGCAGGTTCGCAGTTCGGGCAGCCTTCGCATAGCGTTGGGGTTGCGTGCGCCTCGGTGGCGGCCACGCGCTGTTACTCGACCGTCGTTCCTCCACGCGGAGCGCCGGCTTCTACGGCCTGCTCGTCACCCCGTAAGGCACCGGCCGCTCCTGTTGCGCCTCCCGGTCGAACTCTCGCCCGGATCTGTTCAGTCGGCGGTGGTCATCGGTCCGTTCCCATGCGAAGAGCACGTCTGCGGTGATCTGGTCGCGAGGGCCGAGGGCGACGCCGATGCCGGCGATGCGCCGGATCGACCTAGCGAGTCCGTCATGGGCGAGCAGCTGAGGCGGTAGCGTCTGTGCGGCTCGCATGAAGTCGGGCTGGTTTGACCCCTCGGTCCTGCCAACGAACAGCGTGAAAACGTCGAGCCGCGGGGGCGCGCTGAGCGCCGGGAATTTGCCGCGCCCCAGGTGGTTTCGCATCCGCTCGTACTGCGCGGAGGTGGCGAGGTGAGCAGCACCCGCGAGCGCTTGCACGAGCGCAAAGAAGGGGTCCATGTCCCCGGGAAGCTTCAGCTCGGCGACGATCGGCGTTCTGGTCTCGAGGTCGGCGAGCAGGATGTCGGGGCGGATGCCGCCCCTGTTGATTGCGCCGTTCTCCCACTTCGCGGGGCTCTCTGTCCGGTGCAGGAGGAGCTCGCGGTCGACGTACTCGAATGCCAGGTCTGGGGCCGGCACGTCAATGACGTCAGGATGTCCGGTGCCGCCGATCTGCCGATCGCCAGCGTCGACCGGCGTCACGGACGGCAGCGCCTCGAGTCGCAACACGAGGTCCTTTGTCGCTTCCAAGGAAGCGCCAAACGTGTGCGCGTCGCGCTTGTTGTAGAAGTGCTGATCGGCGTTGTCGTATTCGCCGAAGCGCAATACGGTCGTGACGAACTCCTCGGCCAGCCAAGCTGGGTTGGCGAGGACGTCGCGCGCGTATCTGAGCCGCTCGGCCTGGTCGGCGCGCCGCAACGCGCGGTAGCGCAGATAGAGCGGGGTGATAGGGATGACATTTGGCGTCATGCGTCGTGTTCGTCGAGCCGGCGGAGAAGCGTCCTCAGTGTCATTATCCAGCGGGACCGGGATCGCCGGGCCCTGAACCGGACCGCAGCCGGTGAAGTTCTGGATCATCAGCTCTCGTCGTAGTGGCCCGCGGGATCGGCTGAGGACGCGCGCGTGCTCATCGGGCATCGGGATCAAGTCGCCCGCTGCCGCTCAGTCGGCCGACGGAGTCCGAACCCAGTAACGGCCAGCCGTAGCGGCACCCCGTTGTCCGACAAGCTGCGGATTGTCGAGGACAATGGCGGCCCATATCACTGGACGATCGTCGGTGTGGACGGTACGCACCAGCCTGGCCAGAAGCGGCCTGCTCGAGCGCATCGGAGAGGACCGGCTCTTCCCCTCGGTCGGCGAAGCGGTCACCACGATGCGCCAGCAGGACCCCGACTCGCTGTCGCAACCATCAGACCCCGCCTGACATCAAACCGAGAGCCGATCGGTCAAGGCACTTCCCGCGAGCCACCACGCGCATCCGGGTTCGAACCCCGGCGCCGGAGGCAGCAATGCGCCGAGGTCGTCGACATGCGCGCGTTGCGGGCGTGTGTCCCCGAGCTGGGCTCCAGCTGTCCCGGCTCGCACGCCACCCGAGGAACGCGAGGCAGTTGTCGTGTGACGTCCGTCAGGCGCCCCGGACATGGAGCCCTGGCGTCCGGATCAGCACACCCGAGGGCGGGACCGCGCGGTGCACCCCAGGCGGGTGGCGATGGTCGGCACGCTCGTGGTAGTCGCCCGCCGCGACGAGCACCCCGTCGCCGCGGCGAGCGTGGTCGACCGCCGCCTGGATGGTGCGAAACTGCCCGGGGATCCGGTGATAGGTCCCGACGCGCAGGACACGGGGAGCCGCGAGGGCGGCCGGCGCCCCGGCAACCGCGGCCACGCAGACGGCCCCGATCACCCAAGGGCTCGCGCGGCGCGTCACGCATCGCACCCGCAGTCCGACGCGGATCTCCACTCCGCTCAGGGACGGGCGCCGACCTGCACCCTGGTGCCGTCGGAGTCGAACAATCCCTCGACGGAGAAGTACCGCTCGCCGGTGTCGTAACAGAACGTCAGCACGGTGCTGCCGTCCGGGATCTCCGGCAGCTTCTGCGCGACCGCGGCGAGCGCCGCGCCCGACGACGGGCCGACGAAGATGCCCTCCTCGCGCGCCGCCCGCACCGCGTAGGCGTAGCCGTCCTCCTCGGTGACCTGGATCGCGCCGTCGAGTGTGCCGGTGTGCAGGTTGGTCGGCACGAAGCCCGCGCCGATGCCCTGGAGGCGGTGCGGGCCCGGCTCGCCACCGCTGATCACCGGCGACTTGGTCGGCTCGACGGCGAAGGTCTTCAGGGTCGGGAAGCGCTCCTTGAGCGCCTCGCTGACGCCCGTGATGTGGCCGCCGGTGCCGACACCGGTGATGAGGAAGTCCACGCCGTCGGGGAAGTCGCGGAGGATCTCCCCGGCGGTCGCCTCGCGGTGGATCGCCGGGTTGGCCGGGTTCTCGAACTGCTGCGGTATCCAGGCGCCGTCGATCTGCGCGACGAGCTCGTTGGCGCGGGCGATCGCCGCCTTCATCCCGCCTTCCCGTGGCGTCAGCTCGAGCTGGGCGCCGTAGGCGGCCATCAGGCGCCGGCGCTCCAGCGACATCGACTCCGGCATGACGAGAATCAGGCGGTATCCGCGGACTGCGGCGACCATCGCCAGGCCGATGCCGGTGTTGCCGGACGTCGGCTCGATGATCGTGCTGCCCGGCCCGAGGATGCCGCGGCGCTCGGCGTCATCGACCATCGAGAGGCCGATCCGGTCCTTGATCGACCCGCCGGGGTTCGCCCGCTCGGCCTTCATCCACACCTCCACCCCCGGGCGGTCCGCGTAGAGGCGGTTGATGCGGATGTGAGGGGTGTCACCGATGGTCTCGAGGATGCTCGCGGCCTTCACGCTGCCTCCACCTCCTACTAGATATTGAACTCGAGCGGTTCGTCGTCGCGGATCGCCCGGTCGACGCGCGCGGTGGGCGTCACGACCGAATGGGCCGGGACGCTCCGCGTCAGCCAGACGTTCCCGCCGATCCGGCTGCCGTCGCCGATCACGGCGTCGCCGCCGAGGATCGTCGCGTTTGCGTAGATCACAACGTCGTCGCCGATCGTCGGATGGCGCTTGGTGTGTGCCATGCGCTTCTCGACGCTCAACGCCCCGAGCGTCACGCCCTGATAGAGCTTGACGCGGTCCCCCAGCACGGCGGTCTCGCCGATGACGATGCCGGTGCCGTGGTCGATCGCGAACGACGCGCCGATGCGCGCGGCCGGGTGGATGTCGACGCCGGTGTCGCGGTGAGCGATCTCGGTGAGCACGCGCGGCACAAGCGGCACCTCGCAACCCTGGAGCTGGTGCGCGAGCCGGTAGACGGCGGTCGCGAAGAAGCCCGGGTAGGCGAGGATCACCTCATCGACGGAATGCGCGGCCGGATCTCCGTCCAAGATCGCCTGGGCGTCGAGCAGCAGCGCGGCGCGGATGTCCGGTAGGGCGGTGAAGAAGCGCGCGACCACGTCGTCGGGATCCGCGCAGTGCGCCTCGGGCAGGCGCAGGGCGTCGATGAGCAGCGTCCGCAGGGCGTCGAGCTCGTCAGCGACCGCGCCGGCGCGGCCGCCCACCTCGGCGGCGAAGTGCGGGAACAGCAGCTCGAGCGCCCGGTGGATGAAGTCCTCCGCGAGCACGCGGAGCCGCGGCGGCAGCGCGTAGTCCTCGCGCTCGCGGGCGAGCTGCTCGAGGAAGGCGGCGGTGCCGTCGCGCTCGGGGGCGAGGGCCATGCGTTGACAGTAGCGCGCCCCCGCCGCCCCCGGAGGGCTCCTGAGATCATGCGAGCGTGAGCGCGAACGGCCTCTACGTCGTGGGGAACGGCCCGGCCACCGGCAAGTACGCCGTCGCGCTCGGGTTCCATGATCCCGGCCGCCGCGGGCCGCATCGACGCTCGGCCCGCTCTACCTCGTGCTGACGACGCGGGCGACCTGCGTGGCGACGTCAGATAGGGCGCGCGAGAACGAGAGACTGTTGTTCAAGCTCCCGCTTGACCGGATCGTCATCCACCCGACGTTCTGGTATCGCTGGGTCACGCCCTGGCTTAACGGTTACCCAGAAGCGAATGTCGCACCCGCCCCGCCGCTCGATGAGTTTGTGCCCTTCGATCCGACGCGCTACGTTGAGCTGCTCGACTTGCCACGGCGCACCTTGAGTATCTGCGCAAGACGAGGGAAGAAGGGGAGCGGCCGCTGATGTTTGTTCACATCCCGCACGTGCTCGCCGCCGGGCCGATCGAAACGGACGGATTGCGGATCATCTCGTGGGAGCAACAGGCTCGAACGTGAATGGCGAGCCGCACTTGTCGAGCAGCCGGTCGATAGTTCGCCGTTGCTATGGGCGAGTCGGAGATTGTGGGAGCGTCGCGGAGCGGCGATACTCGTCGCGACGATCTACCTGAGGGGTTGGCAATGGCCTGTGCGTTGTCCAGGATTTCCCATCGGGGCCGACCAAACCAGCACCTCGAACTACGACGCGATTCACAGCGCGATCATGGCGAAGGCGACTGATCCGGCCGGACTCATCATCCACACAGCGGGATTCGCCGGCAGCGGATTTCGGATCTTTGAGGTCTGGGAGTCTCGGGAGCAGTGCGAGAAGTTCATGACGGAGATGGTGATGCCAGCTGTCATGGAGGTCACGCCAGGCAACCCCGGTGCGCCGCCGGCGACGACGACCTACGAGCTGCGCAACATGCTTCTGCCCTAGGACGTACGCACGGCGCCGGGGGGATCACCAAAGCCAGCGGTCGGACAACCCGTCGCGGAGCATCGGTGCGCCACTCGGCCGGCGCAGCGCCGATTTCCGGGACGATCGCTTCTGCGTTTGCACGGTCTGAGACAGCGCGAGCGCTTTGGCGACGGAGCAGCGTCGCCATAGCGTCATGACCCGTGACCCCATTCGTCCGGAAGCAGCACTCCCATCCGAGCCCAAAGGCGCTGGCGAGACTGCTGTCACTGTCAGAGTCTTCGATCGTCTGGCGGTGACGTCCGACTCGTGCGGTTGGTTCTCGGGCTGACGGCGGGCTGACTCTGAGACTGCTTGTCGACCGGCTGGTCTGACTCGCATAGGTTGTGTCGCCCGCCGCCGCCCGAGGACCTTCGGCGTGACTTGATAGGAGCGTGGCAACCGCCCCAAGTGAGAGCTGTCCGCCGGAGATCCGCTTCGTCGGCATATCTAACGAAGGGACGGTCTGAATGATCGTGATCGGGACGGACACGCACAAGTACAAGCACGCGCTCGCTGCGGTGGATGAGGGAACCGGCCGCGTTCGCGGTAGCCGAGAGATCGATGCGGATGATGCGGGGCATCTGGCGGCGGTGAAGTGGGCGCGCGGGCTGGATGACGAGCGCGTGTGGGCGATCGAGGACTGTCGGCACGTGTCCCGGCGCCTGGAGCAGGCGCTGATCGCTGCCGGCGAGCGAGTCGTCCGTGTCGCGCCGCACAGGATGGGCGCATCGCGGAAGGGGGAGCGCGAGCCGGGCAAGTCCGACGAGATCGACGCGCTCGCGGTCGCCCGTGCGGTCGTCAAGGACGGTGTCGAGCAATTCCCCGCTGCATACCTGGACGAGCGGGCGATGGAGATCCGGCTGCTGGCCGATCATCGCAACGATCTGATCGCCGAGCGCACCCGGATCCAGAACCGGCTGCGATGGCATCTCGTCGCGTTGTGCCCTGAGCTCGAGGCCTCGCTCCAGAAGCGCTCGCTGTCAGAAACCCGCCAGCTCGACCGGATCAACCGGCGGCTGCGTCGATTGACCCCGGAAACCCGTGCGCGGGTCGCGTGCGAACAGGTTGCGCAGATCCGCAGCCTGACCCGTGAGGCCAACACGCTCGAGACCGAGCTGCTCGCGCTGATCAAGACGCACCGTCCGCAGCTCCTGGCAGAGACCGGTTGCGGTCCGCTGACCGCCGCGATCCTGATCGGCCGGACCGCCGGAGCGGAGCGGTTTCGGACCGACGCGAGCTTCGCTCTCCAATCCGGGATAGCGCCAATCAAATGCTCCTCAGGACAACACCAACAGCACCGGCTTAACCGCGGCGGGGACCGCCAGCTCAACCACGCGCTGCACATCATCGCGATCACCCGCGCCCGTCTGGACCCGAGAACCCGCGAGTACCTCGCCCGCAAGCAAGCCGAAGGCAAGACCAAGAAAGGCGCGCTGCGCTGCCTCAAGCGCCACCTCGCCCGCCGCTTCTGGCAGCTCCTCGCCGAGCCGCCGCTCCCAGCAGACCAGGCCGCCACGCGCAAGCACGCAACCAAGCCGGTCGAGCCCCGGCCGCTTACCGTCCCCGAACGCCCTGCCCCACGGCGAGAGGTCGACCGCACGATCACCGGGCCGATCCCGATGGTCTGCATCACCTAGCTGCCAGCAGCCCGACCAGAGCCCATCAGCAGCCAGCTACCAGCCGCCGAGCGCCGCCGGCCGGCTCCGCCCACCCCCAAAACGAAGCGATCACGACCGATGCCGACCTCGCCGACGCCAAACGACGCGATCTCAGCCCCTCTGCCGCCCTCGACCAGCCCGTCCCGACCGACAGCACCCCCGAAACCGGCTCTCCCGACGCCCCAGCCGGCCCATCACCCGCACTCGAAAACCCGCAACAGCGAATCTGCCTTGACATAGGAGCGACCCTTGTGCGTGGAAGCAGAACTGGCGCCGACCGCCGCCTTCTGAGCGTCTGCTTGCTCGCCTGTGGCTAGCACTGCGGCGTCGCGGAGTTGCGCTTGCCGCCGACAGGATCGCGCGACGCGAGGCGGCTGAGGGATGAAAGGATCGTGTGGAGTGTGAATCTCGAATACACCGGCTGTCTCGCCATCGCGATTCGCGGGACTCGGCCCGTGGCGGCGCCGAGGACTGTCGCACAATCGATGGAGGTGCCGTCGGCGGCAAGCGTCCGGCGCCCCGATGGTGTCCGGCGTCATCAATGGAGCGGGCGTGCGGCGTCTCTTGTTGGGCGCCCTCGGATGAACGCCGGCGCTCTTGTGGGGCTTCCTGGAGGTGTGACTGGCCCGCTGAGCAGTCCGGTCTCGGACTGTGACGAGGGTCTCGCAGTGTTCGGCGGGACCTCGTTTGCCGGTCGACGCCGGATTGCTGTGCAACACCGGTGTCGGTGGCGCTGGCCTCCGAGAGCGCCGTGCTGCGGCGCCCTCTGTGTGGTTCGTGGCGTTTCTTATCCGAGCGGGGTTGGCGCGCTCTTGCGCCTGCTGGGAGGGGCCGCGCGATTCGCGGCCCCTCCGTGATCCCTCCGGGCCCTACGGCACAGCGCCGTAGGAATGTTCGGCCCTGAGCAGCCCGGTCGTCGGCTGGGCTCCTGGTGTCGCGTGCGTGGCGGCGGCGGCCGGTGGCTGGCCCGTTCCGCGGTACCGGATCAGCGGCGCGTACGGCTGGCTGCGAATGGTCGGCCCCGTGGCGTTGGTCGTGTGGCCGTGGGCCGGGATGACGATGAAGAGAATCGCGACGGCGACCGCGACGAGCGCGCCGATCGCGACAAGTGCGCCCGCAAACGTGCTTCGGAGCTTCGCCGAGGCGCTCGGAATGCGTTCAACTGAGTACATGGTGTGTGCTCCTGAGTGAACGGCCGCTGGATGCGGCCGGGGTGGGATCGTGGTGGGCCGAGCTCGGTGAGTGCACGATCCCGCGGTCGGGTTGCAGGACGGTTTCATCTCGGTAAAGCGGTGGTCCTGGTGTCTGCAAGCGGTACTGGTACTCTCGCGCTGGTAGTTCGCAGGGGCCTAATCGGATGCGTTTTGGGATTCTCGGACCGTTACAGGCGGTCGACGATCATGGTCGCCAGCTCGCGCTTGGCGCCCGCAAGCAACGCGCCGTTCTTGCGATCCTGCTGCTGCAGCGCGGCAAGCCGATTTCCGGAGAGCGACTGGCGGATGAGCTGTGGGGAGAGCGTGCCCCGGCGACCGCCGCGAAGACCGTGCAGGTGTACATCTCGAGGCTCCGCAAAGCGCTTGGAAGGGATCTTCTTCAGACGCGCGGGCAGGGCTACGTACTCTTGCTCGCCCCCGATCAGTTGGACGTCGACGGGTTCGAGCGGCTCGCCGCCGAAGGGCGGGAGGCGCTCGCGGCTGGGGATCCGATCACGGCCGCCACGCGGTTCCGGGAAGCGCTCGCGCTGTGGCGCGGGGCGCCGCTTGCGGACTTTCCCTACGAGGGATTCGCGGAGTCTGAAATTGCGCGGTTGGAGGAGCTGCGGATCTGCACGCTGGAGGAGTTGATCGACGCAAAGCTCGCGATCGGCCGACATGTGGAGGTCGTGGGCGAGCTTGAGGTCCTGATCGCCGAGTACCCGTATCGGGAGCGGCTGCGGGCTCAGCTGATGCTCGCCCTCTACCGCTCGGAGCGACAGGCGGAAGCGTTACAGAGCTACCAGGACGCGAGGCGCAGGCTGGTCGAGGAGATAGGCATAGAGCCGGGCGAACGCCTTCGGACGCTCGAGCGGGCAATCCTCGCGCAGGACCCCGCCCTGGCGTTCGTTGAAGAGAGCGAGACCGTGGGGCAACCGATGGCCGACCCGTCGCAGAGCGCGTTCGTCGGACGGGAGCGCGAACTTGCCGAGCTGGAAGGTGGTCTCGACGATGCCTGCGCGGGCCGGGGGCGCGTGTTCCTCCTCGCCGGTGAACCGGGGGTTGGCAAGAGCAGGCTCGGCGATGAGCTGCTGGCGGAGGCGCGCGGGCGGAGCGCGCTGGTGCTGGTCGGACGCTGCTGGGAGGAGGGCGGCGCCCCCGCCTACTGGCCGTGGGTGCAGACCCTCCGGGCGTGCGTGCATCAGTGCGACCGTGAGTGGTTGTGCGCCAGACCGCGTGCTGAGGCTGCGGTGCTGGCTGAGTTGTTGCCGGAGCTTTATGAGCTGCTCGGCGACTTGCCCCAGCTGCCGCACCTTGATCCCACCGGGGAGAGGTTTCGGCTATACGAGGCGGTCGCGTCGTTCCTGCGCGATGCGGCACAGACGCAGCCTGTTGTCGTGGCGCTGGATGATCTGCACGCGGCTGATGTTCCGTCGCTGCTCTTGCTCGAGTTCGTCGCGCGCGTGGTCGCAGAGATGGCGGTGCTGGTGGTCTGTGCCTACCGGGATGTTGAGGTTGTTGGAGACCATCCGCTGAAGGCCGCGCTTGCTGAGCTGTCGCGCGAGCGAGCCGTGCGACGCGTCCAGCTCGGTGGCCTGAGCAGGTCGGACGTTGGGCGGTTGATGGAGGCGACCGCGGAAGAGTCGCCCGCAGCGAGCCTTGTCGCCACTATCCACGAGCGCACGGCCGGTAATCCACTCTTTGTCGCGGAGACGGTGCGGCTGTTGGTCGACGAGGCGGGAAGCCTGGGTGCCGCTGTGGATCACGGTCCGCTGGCGCTTGCGGTCCCGCAGGGTGTCAGCGAGGTGATCGAGCAGCGATTGCGCGGACTGTCGCAGGGGTGCAGGCGCGTGCTCGGTGTGGCATCTGTGCTCGGCAGGGAGTTTGCCTTGGGCGCGCTCGAGCGGGTCTGCGGAGAACCGGAGGAGGCTTTTATCGCCGCGCTCGATGAAGCTTCAGCGGCACGGGTGCTCGCAGAGGTGCGTGGTGCCCGTGGTCGGCTGAGGTTCGCGCACGTGCTGATCCGAGACGTGCTGTACCTGCAGCTTGGTGCCGCCCGGCGGCTGCGTCTTCACCGTCAGGTTGGGGAGGCTCTGGAGGTGCTGTACGCCGCCAATCCGGAGCCGCACCTGGCTGAGCTTGCACATCACTTCCTCGAGGCCAGTTCCGCGGGCGGTGCGCGCAGGGCGATCGACTATGCGCGCCGGGCGGCCGAGCGTGCCGTCAGGTTGCTCGCCTACGAGGAGGCGGTCCGTCTCTACCAGGTCGCGCTGCAGGCATCGCAGCCGGAGGGGTCACTGGATCAGCGGGAGTGCTGTGACTTGCTGCTCGCGTTGGGCGACGCGCAGGCGCGGGCGGGCGAAACCCCGGCCGCGAAGGACACGTTCCTCACCGCTGCTGAGTTGGCGAGGCACGCGGGGCATCCGGAGCAGCTGGCGCGCGCAGCCGATGGTTACGGCGGCCGGTACGTGTGGGACGTCGGAAGAGATGATCCACGACTGCGGCCTCTGCTTGAGGAGGCGCTTCGCGCGCTCGGGGACGATGACGACACCCTGCGGGTCAGGCTGCTGGCCCGTTTAGCAGGCGGTCCACTGCGCGCCCAGCGGCTGCGCGAACGAGTCGCGTCATACAGCGAGCAAGCCGTTGAGCTAGCCCGCCGGTTGGGGGATCCGTCGCTTCTCGCCTACGCGCTGGAGGCAAGACACGCCGCGGTCTGGGCTCCGGACAACGTGGCGGAGAGGGTCGCGATCGCGAACGAGATGGTGCACCTGAGCGAGGCAACCAGCGATCTCGAGCGGCTATTCATGGGCCACACCTACCGGCTCTGGTCCCAGCTGGAATCCGGCGACCTGGCGCCGTTGGCCAGAGAACTGGACGTGGTCGACCGCCTCTCGATGGAGCTGGGCCAGCCGGCGCAGCGGTGGATGGTGGCGTTGGTACGCGCTCTATCTGCGCTGCTGGTGGGGAGCCTTGAGACCGCGGAGCGGTTGATCGAGACGGCATTTGCGATTGGTGAGCGCACGGTGCCGTGGAACGCTGCGGTCACGTATCAACTCCAGCTGTTCGTGCTGCGATGGGAGCAGGGGCGGCTGGATGAGGTACGCGAGACAATCGAAAGCGCCGTAGCTACGTACCCCGGCTACCCGGTATGGCGCTGCGTGCTCGCCTGCCTCTACGCAGAGCTTGGCCTCGCCGAGGAGGCGCGAAAGGTGCTCATGCAGTTCGCCGCCACCGATTTCGGTGAGCTGCCGTTCGACGAGGAATGGCTCCTCGGGATGAGCCTCCTGGCGGAAGCATGCGCGTCGGTCGGTGATGGGCCGCAAGCCGCCGTGATCTACCAGCTGCTAACTCCGTACGCCGAGCTCAGTGCCGTGTCAGCTCCCGAGGTCTCGATCGGCGCTGTCGCGCGCGTGCTCGGCAAGCTGGCGGCAACAGCTGGTCGCTGGGAGCAAGCCGAAGATCACTTCGAGAACGCCATCCAGCTAAATGCACGGATGGGCGCCCGACCCTGGCTGGCTCATTCTCGCCACGACTTCGCCCGAATGCTTATCGCCCGCGGGCGACCCGAACATCGCCAACGCGCCCAAACTCTGCTCGGCCAAGCGCTCCACGACTACCGGGAGCTGGCCATGCGATCGTGGGCAGACGATGCCGCGGCACTGCAGCAGTCACTAGCGCAGGCCGCGCTCAGCCTAGCGGCTCATGGGAGCATCTCCGCAGCAGACGCAGGCACGTTCCGCGTGCGACATCGCGCTCCCGCGTCACCCACGGCACATATATTTGGCTGACGCCGTGAGGCATCGTGCTAGGCGCGGATAGCGTCAGGCGCGAGAGTCCGGCTACCGAACTCCACGATTGCTTTCTTCGTGGGCCCGCCTCAGGTCGCGCGATTGCCTTGGCGACGATCCGCTGCCTCGGCCCTGACGCCGTCGCCGGCAGCTTGACGAGCGGTTCTTTCCGCCGGTCAAGCACACCGCGCGGCGTTGCATCGTCGGCTAGGGCTAGGCAACGCAGGCCCTGGCGTGGACAGCTGCCACGGGATCATGGCCTCCCACGAGGCCGAGGCCACCGAGCTGTTGGGTCAGGATCACAAGGTGACCACGATCTTGCCGTGGACGTGGCGGTCAGCCTGTAGCGTCACGGCGGCGCGGATCTGCTCGATCGGGAAGGTCGCCGCGATGTGTACGTCAAGCTCGCCGGCGAGGATCGCGTCGGTGATCCGGTCGAGGGCATCCGGGGCGGCGTCGATGCCGCCGGTCGCGCGCACGCCACCGGGCGGGGTGGGGCCTGCGGCGATGGTGGAGATCCGCGCCGGCGTCACGCCGAGCGCCAGCGCGGCTTCCGCCGCCTCGGTGCCGAACAGGTCGGTGGCGGCGCTGACGCCGTCGGGCGCCAGCGCACCCACGCGATCGGCCAGGCCCTCGCCATAGGCGACTGGTTCCGCGCCGAGCTCGCGCAGGAAGTCGAAGGTGCCCTCGGAGCCGGTCCCGATGACCGTCGCGCCCGTCAGGCGGGCGAGCTGCACGGCGAACACTCCCACCCCGCCGCCGGCACCGCCGATCAACACCGTGTCACCGCGCTTCAGGCCGACCGCCGCCAAGGCGGCCGAAGCAGTAGAGCCTGCCACGGGCAGTGTGCTCGCGACCTCGTCGCTGATGCCGCGGGGCGTGCGGAACAGCTCCACCCCCGGCGTCATGACCACGAAGTCGGCGGCGGCGCGCGCCTGCGCTCCGCCGTAGACGCGGTCGCCGGGTGAGTAGCCGTCCACGCCGTCGCCGACCTCGTCGACGACGCCCGCGAAGTCGTACCCGAAGCCGGTAGGCGGGCTGATTCCGAACTGCGCCGTCAGCTCCGGCATCGACGCGAAGCTCCAGTCCATCGGGTTCAGGCCGACGGCGCGGACCCGAACCCGCACCTCATTGGGGCCGGCGTGCGGCTCGGGCACCTGCCGCAGCTCCAGGACCTCGGGGCCTCCGAACTTCTCATAGATGACGGCGCGGCTCATTGGGACCTCCCGTAGCGATCGTGATAGGACTTGGTCCCATGACTATAGCGAGTGATGGGACCACGTCCCGTAGACTGTCGCTATGGCTCGCTGGCAGGCAAATCCCCAGGAGCGCCTGGTCGCCTCCGCTCTCGACCTGTTCGCCGAGAAGGGCTACGAGAACACGACGGTCATTGAGATCGCCCAGCGCGCCGGACTGACCAAGAGCACGTTCTTCCGCCACTTCCCTGACAAGCGAGAGGTCCTCTTCGGCGGCGACGCCATGGCCACGCTGCTGGCCGGCGGTATCGGCGGGGCACCGGCCGGCGCGGCGCCGCTCGACGCCGTCGCCCACGCCCTCGTCGCGATCGGCAGGGAAGTCTTCACCGCCGAGCGTCGCGAGTTCGCCACCCGTCGCGGCGCGGTCATCGCCGCCACTCCAGAACTCCAGGAGCGTGAGGCACTCAAGGCACTCGGCCTCACTGCAGCGATCGGCGACGCGCTCAAGCAGCGCGGTGTCCCGGAACTGGAGGCGGACGTGGCCGCGCAATTGGCAGCGCTCACCTTGAAACTCGCCTACGAGCGCTGGATCGGCTCAACCCACGACGAGACGTTCAGCGAAGTCGCCATGCAGGCACTCCGGCACGTCCAGGCGGCGACCCCAACGCAGTCCCGATGAGATCGCCGGGCTCAAACCTCGCTTCGCCACCGTTGTCACCCGTGCCGGTTGACGAGCCGGGCCGTTGTCAAGCACTGGCGGGATGTCGACCGCGACGACCAGTTGACCAGGTCATTCGTGGCACCCGGCAGACACCGAAGCGGCGCGGCGAGAGGAAGGCTGATGCTCGCCGTTTCATCCCCACGCGCCATCGACGCTCTCGAGCTGCCAAATCGCCGGCGGGGCTCAAGGTCAGACCAACGGCGGACGCTCGCAGTCGGCAGCACCCGCAACCGTTTCGCCGACCCAGTGCACCCTGCCTGTGCGGCTGCGGTGATTACGCACATGGCAAGCATGCGCGGTTCACGCCCGGTCACGACCAGCGGGTCAACCCGCAAACCGGGAGGCGGCTCAACGACCACAGACCGCGTTCGTCGAACCAATGACAACGACGCCCAACTCACACGCGTCCTGCGGTGCGGACTTCGATGCTCCGCTTCGTCACGAGATGAGTCGCTGGCGCTCGTGGCCCGCGCGGGCGATGGCTCCTGAGGGCGAAGGCATCGACGCGCATGGTCGATGATGGATGATGTGGCACGTGGTCCGTATACATGGCTATCTCATTTCGACCTGGACACGCACTGCGTGCATGACCTGTCTGGAGAAGGGCGGCGAGTATGAGCTGGTGCCGGTCGCCCGCGGCGGCGCTGAGCATTTTGCGATGCATCCGTTCGGCCGGATGCCGGTGCTCGAGGCCGACGGACTGCTGATCCCCGAGGGCCTGGCGGTGATGGGCTATCTCGACGAGACGCTGCCGGGACCGGCGCTACAGCCGGATGATTCGGCCGCGCGCGCTCGCATGCGCACGTGGATGAGCATCTGCGGCGACTACGTCTTTCGTGACGTCGTACGCGGGATCCCGCGCGACCGCGAGCCAACTGATCAGGAGCTGGCGAGCGCGCGAACGGTGCTCGAGCGGATCGAGCCGATGGTTGACGTCGGCGAATTTCTCGTCGGCGAAACGCTCACACTCGCTGACCTGTACCTCGCGCCGCAGGTCTCCAACTGCCGCGAGAAGGCGCCGCAACTGCTTGAGGGCCTAAACGCGTTGGGCTCGTGGTCTGCCGGTATCCAAGCGCGCGACAGTTTTCAGCGCACCAGCTACACGGCCTGAGCGCGCTGGAAGCGCCGCGGTCCGTCGCCAGGGCCTGCTCCGCCACCATCTCAGGTGTCACGCCGACGTCCGGCCGCGCGCGGATTGCGAGTACCGTTGCCAAAGGCCCGAGCGGCGCGTCGAGCACAGCCCGAACCGTCTAAGAAGACGGGCAAATTCAACCTCACGCAACGTCGGGCAAGATCACAAAATCCCTGCAAAGCGGCACTTAGCGGATCTCCCTTAGGCGCCTCATGACCCGAAGGTCATCGATCCCGAAGATCGCCGCTATCTCTTCACTGATCGGTCAGGTGTGGGAGGTCGCAGCCCATCCACGGATGCTCTCCTCGGCCTTTGCGCCGACGACGTCGGACCCGCAGGGTCTCGTCGCCGACGGGCCGAATGCCGTGATCGTCGCCGACGAGTCGCGCAACGCCATCTACCGGCTGTCGGTTCTCGGCGGCTGTCTGTAGGGCCCCGCGCGGCCGATCAGACGCGGCTAATCCCCGCGGCCATTTCACCGGCGCCGTCTGCGCCGCCTCCCAGAGCGGAGAGGACTAATGTGTGCGCCGGGAAGGCCATCTGGGCCTCGGTGGACCGGATCACAATGTCCAAAACGGGAGGGGGAAGGCGCATGACGGTTCATCCGCGTCCGAGGCTGGCGGTGCTGGTCCTCGTTGGCGTGCTTGTTGTTTCGGCGATCGCGGCATCAAACGCCTCGGCGATCCTGAAGAAGCTTCCAAACGGCCAGGTCGTGTCCTACATGGCCCTCCGGACGGCGAAAACCGCCGGACCGGTGAGGTTCGACAGCGTGTTCAAGAACATGGATTACAACGGCGGCCCGATCATGCCGTCGAACACCGACTACATGCTCATGTGGAGTCCTCAGGGGCTCAAGAGCTACCCGCGCGGGTTCACGTTCGGCATCGTCCGGTACTTCACCGATCTGCAGCACGACAGCGGCGGGAACCAGAACGTCGACTCGATCGACCCGCAGTACAACGATCTGACCGGCGCGGTCGCGAAATACGACGTCCACTTCGGCGGCGTGCTGGTCGACCGGGATCCGTATCCGGCGAACGAGTGTCCGGCGAACGCGCCGGTGACCAACTGCCTGACCGACGGACAGATCCAGCAGGAGATCGCCAACTTCGTTGCCAGACACCACCTCCCGACAGATCTGAGCCACGAGTACTACCTGCTCACGCCTCCGCACGTCGAGAGCTGCTTCACCAATGACCCCACGCAGAGCTACGGTGGCTGCTCGGCCGGGATCCAACCGCAGACCCTGGCGGCCTACTGCGCCTATCACCAGAACACGGCCACCTCGACGATGGTTCTCTACGCCAGCATGCCGTACGACGCCACCAACCCGCTGTGCCAGGACGGCAACTATCCCAACGGCCTGGTCTCGGACGGCGAGATCAACGGCGGACTGGCCCACGAGCACAACGAGTCGGTCACCGACCCGCTCCCCAACGACGCGTGGACCAACGGCGCGGGCGCGGAACAGGGAGAAGAGGTTGGCGACCAGTGCGAGACGCAGCTGGGCACCCCGCTCGGCACCGCCCCCGACGGCTCCCCGTACAACCAGGTGATCAACGGCCACCCCTACTGGTACCAGGAGATGTGGAGCAACTACACGCACAGCTGCGTGCAGCGCGTGACGCTGCCCCGCGCACTGCCGACCGCGAGGGAAACGGTCAGTGCCGGCACGGGAACCAGCATGACGTTCGACGCGACCCGGTCGAGTGCGCCCGGCGGCGTGGCCGACTTCAGCTGGCAGTTCAATGCGATTCCCAACGCCCAGACGGTTGAGCAGACGACGCCTGCGATCACGTACGCGTTCCCGGCTCCCGGCGCCTACTCCACCGGGCTGGCAGTGTTCAACCCCGATGGGCTGTCCACCGGAACCGGCGGGATCGTGGAAACCGGCAAGGACGGGTTCCAGCCGGCGTTCACCGTTTTCCAGGACCACAGGTCCGCGACGGCGCATTTCACCGCGCTCACCACGGTGAGCGGGCAGCCCGTCGTTACCTACCTCTGGGAGTTCGGCGACGGGACGACGGGGTCGGGACCCGATCCCACCCACACCTACGATCGAGCGGGCACCTACACGGTGACCGCGGTGCTGTTCAGCGGTGTGGGATCGGCGTACCCGGGAGCGGGCGCCGGGCCCATCTACGCCCAGCGAGTCAGGGTCGGCGGCTTCGGACAGTAGCGCCCCGGCCGAGCCGAGCTCCGGCAGCTCGGTTTCGGATATGGAGCGGCCGCCTCGTGCGGCCGCTCCGGCATCTCACGGCCGGTGGGTGCCGACGACCTCCGACGCGCCGGAACGCGGCCGCCGAGGAGCCGGGTCAGACGCCCTTCCGCAAGTTCGGCGTGCTCGGCAGTCGGAGCGAGGCGCGGGTGGGTCCGCCATTCCCTCCTCGCTCCCGACGTTCAGGGACTCCGCGCCGCGGCGCCCTGCGGCGATCCGGACGCACGCAGGCTGAGTCGAGCGCGGGTGCCTCGATCAGTCGGCCAGCCGCCATCCACGGTCGGCGTGGCCGTGCACTTCCCGCGCGAGGCGTGTAGCTCGGCACGATCTCGTCCGGCATACGGCGCTGCCCGCGGAGACGGGGCCCACGTGGGCGCCAGACCGCCTCTCGGTATGGCCAGTCGAAGGCGGCCGGTATGGGATCGACGCCCACTATCACGGCCCCACGGGCGTCCAGCGCGCGGAGGGGCAGCGTGAGCGCCTCAAGGGCGCTGGGCTTGAGTGCTCAGTACGCAGGGATGAAGCTGGAGCGCTGATTCGACTCGGCCCGCTCGCGCATGGAGCGGTATGGATGGCTCTTGAAGCGTTCCTTGGGCGGCCGGGGCCGAGCCTCGATGGGGAATAGCGGCCCGAGCTGGGTGCGGCCTCTCCCCGAACGTGACGTCCGTCGCGGCTGGGGCTGCAGGTCCGGGGCGGCCCTCGGAGTTAGCGGCGCGAGCACGCAACGCGCTCGGGCGACAAAACCAAAACCGTCCATAATCCCCTAAAGCTCTCTACGGGAATCAAGCAAATCGTTCGATAAACAAGCATCGGGCCCTGCACACTCAGCCCCTCGCGTAACACGTCCCGGCGCGACCATTCGCGACCGGACGTGCGCGATCGTGCCCGGGCCGGCTCGCAGTACAGTGGTCGATGTGAACGGCGTTGGGGCGCGCCGGCGCATCTGGACTTGGAGGTAGTGGTGGCGGATCGTGTGGTGGGCCGGCTTGGTCCGGCAAGAGCGGGATTGGCGGTGCTGGTGGCGGCGATGGTCGCGCTGGCGGCGACGGCGGTGCCCGCGTGGGCCGGCACGGCGAACGGTGGCCTGCGCGGCGCCTGGAGGGGCAATCCGCTGGCCGGCATGAAGTGGGGCGTCTACCAGGGGCCGATCGACGGCATCTGGCCCGCGTACGCCGGTGCCCAGGGGCATCGTAAGCAGGTGCTCGGAGCGATCGCGTTGCGGCCTCGCGCGGTGTGGGATGGCTCCTGGGACGGCAATCCGACGGGAACCGCGCGCGAGTCGATCAGCGACTCGACCCAGGGGAACCCCGACCTCCTCACGCAGGTCGCGCTGTTCCGTCTCAATCCGTGGGAGACGTGCTCAGGGTCGTGGTCACGTGCCAATCAGGCGAGCTACCGGGCCTGGGTCCGCGGGTATGCCGCCGGGATCGGGTCGGCGCGTGTGGCTGTGATCCTGCAGCCCGACCTGCCGTTCGCGGTCTGTGTCGGCTCGTCGGTCCCTGAGCAGCTGACCGCCTACGCGGCCGGCGTGTTCAACCGGCTTCCGCATACGACCGTGTACATCGACGCGGGTGCGTACGAGTGGTATCAGCCCGGTGTGATCGCACAGATGCTCGAGCGCTCGGGGATCTGGCACTCGCGCGGGTTCGCGCTCAACGTCACCCAGTACGGCTCTACCGATCAGGAGATCCGCTGGGGCGCGGCGATCACCCGCGCGCTGGGCGCCGCCGGAGCCCGCAACAAGCACTTCGTCATCAACACCGATGAGAACGGGACGCCGTATCTCGCGGGTGACGTCCCCGGAGGGGGAGCGGCGTCGAACTACACGCCGCGGTGCACCCGTCCCGGCCAGCGGGTCTGCCAGCGCCTGGGGATCCCGCCGACCACCGACGTCGCCAACCCGCGCTGGGGTCTCAGTGGCGGCGACCGGGCGATCGCCCGCTCGCAGGTCGACGCGTACCTGTGGCTCGGTCGACCTTGGATGACCAACGCAGGCCCGTTCTCGATGTCGGACGCGCTTGCGCTCGGCGCCAACGGCGCGTTCTGAGGCTCCCGCGCAACGGGAGGGGGATGGACGAGGGGGTCACATCCCCGGATGCCCGTTCGCCTCTCGGCAGTAGCGGTCACCGACCCGAGCGTGCGCGCCGTCACCGTCTGCCGACGTGGAACTCCGCGGAGGCCGGCGCGCTCCCCAGCGGGCGACCGCCGTAGACCACATGGCCGTGGCTGTCCTGATAGGTGAGCCAGGGCACTGTCGGCTGCTGGTCGATGCCCGGCTTCGAGAAGTCGCAGACTCCCGACGGGAACGTGTGCGCGAATGTGGTCCGCTCGGCAGTCGTGAACGTGATGCCGGAGAAGTCCGAGCGCCTCAGGGGCTTGAGCTGGCACTTGTTCGCGTCAGTGGTGATTTCGTCGCCGGCGACCGTCCGCGGCGTCCCCTCGACATTGACGACGCCGGCCGGGCAGAGCCCGTTGGACAGCTTCTGTCCGGCGCCGCTCCAGCATTCGTCGGTGAGATCGGACGGCTTGTCGCGGATGATCTTCTGTGGGAGCGCCCTGGTGCTGTGATCGTGCTCGACCCGGCCGAGCCACCGGTCCATCGCGAGGAAGCTGTTGAGCTCACAGTCCGTGTCACCGATGATCGTGGCCGGGCCCTCCCAGATCAACTGGTTGGCATGGGTTCCGTGCGCGCGGTCGAGCCGCGCCCTGACGGCGAACGCTCGGTACGCATCGTGGAAAGCTCCAGGGTTCGGGCCGCGGCAGTCGATGATCGCCGTCTGATTGAGGTTCGTGGCCTCGTTGATCATCCCGCTCCGGTACGCGCGCGCGAGTGACGGCGAGCCGGTGCTGTCGACTCGAGCACCCGTCAGGTTGGCGTCCACGTCGGCGCCGCCGGCTGCGGCGTTGAGATCGACGAACTGGGCCGGTGTGATCTGGCCTGCCTTCAGCGCCGCCAGTCCGTACTCGACGCCCACGTTGTCGACCGGCAGCCGCGCGAACCCGCGATGGATCTTCCGCTCCTGCGCCGACCACAGCGACGCGGGGTCGGGTCCGAAGACGTTGATCGCGGCGTCGGTGATCGTGCAGCGCACACCGCCAGGGTTCGAGATCGGGTTGTAGCGGTCGGCCGTCGTCGTGCCGGCGCAGGGGTCGGTCGGGACGGCGACGTGAAACTGGGCGTGATCGGAGACTCCGGCGTTGGTGATGCCGTCACCTGGGCCGCCGAGCACGTCGTTCATCTGCGTCGGCAGCCACGCGACCCCGCTTCCCCACCGCGTGGGGTTCGTGAAGTATGCAAGCAGCAGGTGGTAATCGAGGAACTGAGTCGCGGTGCTGTACGCGTCCGGGAATGAGCAGGTCGGCAGGATTCCCTGATAGACGCCGGGGTAGGCGTTCGCGATCCACTGCTCGGCGAGGGACCCGCCGGAGCACCCGGTCCCGATCGTGTACCGCAGCGTGCCGTAGGCCTTGATGACGTGCTCCTTCGCCATCACGAGCGACTCGGCTTGGAGCGGCAGGTTGCAGTTGTGCCCGCTGTTGTCGAGCGCCGTCGACATGACGACGAAGCCCTTGCCAAGCGCGGTCTGATCGGTCGCGGATCCGGTTGTGCCCGGGGCGGTCCCACTCTGATAGTCGACGGCGCACGAGGCCCCGTGCGTGATCAGCAGCTTGTGGTCGAATTGCGCCTGCGGAGCGACCGCCGTCCATGGCTTCCCTGGCCGGTAAAGCGCCGCGACCTGGTATTGGTCGCGGTCCATGTAGCCCGTCTCGAGTCGCACGATGTACGGCACCGTCACACCCTGGTCGGTGGTCGTCTGCGCCACATCCGACGGCGGGAGAGCCGGGTCATACGGCTGAAGCTTGATGAGCGCCGGGTTCGTTGACCGGTAGAGGTAGGAGAACGTCGGCGGCTGGTCGCACTGCGTGTCCCGGGCGCCGGTCGGGCATGTCCAAGGCTTGAGTTGCGGCCCCGCGAAGACGGGTCCGCCGATCGGGTGGTTGATTAGCGTGATCCTCGTCGCCCATCCGCTCTTGAGTGTCGCCTGCAGGACGTTGCTTCCGAGCTTGAGGCCCGTCACGAGGCCCTCGAAGCGCCCGTCCCCGCGGAATGCGAACGCCATCCTCACGTTTCGGCCACCGACCGCGACCTTGACGTGCTTGGCCTCAGAGCGGCTGGGCAGCGTGATTGCGACGAGCGCCGAGCCGCCGCTGACGAGGTCGGGACGGCCGGATAGGACCACAATGGACAGACGGGGTCTTGTCGGGTGCTTCGCGGCCAGTGCGACGGACGCGGCCACGCACAGGATCGCGACCACCGCCGTCACTATGACGACGGCGACTCGGCTGACGCCGTTCCTCTTCTGCATCGCTTTCTCTCCTCAGCTCAGCTTCCGGCCCCGCCGTCGCTCCCACATCCCGGGAGCCCTCGCGCAGTTTCTGGCCTTGAATCTATCGCGATGAGCAGCAGTACGCGCGGCTCAAGGAAGCGCCGGGGTGCTCGCGCGGGCGGCGGTTCGGCCGGTGGCGCTGCCCGAAAGGGGCACGTGTGAGCCGCGGCCAACTGAGTCGCACGATGCCTGAGACGCGTTTGCGCTCCCGGACGCCCGCATGCTGATCTGCAAAGCTCTCGCGCGTGATCGTCTTAAGGTCACCCCTGGATCTGGGGCGCGTCTGCCGGATCGCTGCGCTGGGCGTCGGCATCGTCACGCCGCCGCTCGTGAGTCCCATGGCTGCCTCCGCGGCCACCGTGAGGGTCACCACGACCAGGGACGAGCTCGTCGCTCACGACCGGAGGTGCTCGCTCCGGGAGGCAATCGAAGCGGTCGAGTCGCCGGGGACGCGGACCGACTGCGGGCGGGTCAGCCGAGGTTCGAACACGATTGTGCTCGGCTCGGGTCGATACGTGCTGTCGATCCCCGCAGCGGAGCCGGATGACAACACCAGCGGCGACCTGAACGTGCATGGCGCGGCGCCGCTCATGATCACCGGCACCGGCCCGCGGGCCACGGTGATCGATGCGGGCGGGCTCGCCGACCGAGTGCTGTCGGTGGCGAGCGGCGCGCGGCTCGTGCTGAGCCGCCTGAGCGTCACCGGCGGGCGTGCACCCGCCGGATCGCCGGGGGCGAGTGGCGTCGTGGGCGTCGGCTGCGCCGCTGGCGGTGATGGTGCCGGTGGCCTCGACGCTGACGTCCCCGGTAGCGGCGGGGGCATCTTCAACGGTGGGACGCTGGTCCTCGATGCGGTCGCGGTGACCGGGAACGCGGCGGGGGCTGGGGGAGCGGGCGGGAGTGGCGGCGGCGCCGGCTGCAACGGCGGAGATGGGGGCCTCGGAGGCAGTGGCGGTGGGGTGTACAACCAGGGCCGCTTGACGCTGGTCGACTCCACTCTTTCGGGCAACCGCGCCGGTGCGGGTGGCAGCGGAGGCAGCGGGGACGCATACCCGCTCGGAGTGCCCGGTGCGGGTGGCAGCGGAGGACCGGGTGGGAGCGGCGGCGGGCTCGACAATCACGGCACGCTGTCGGTGACCGCCTCGACGATCGCTCGCAACAGCGCCGGAGCCGGGGGGGCCGGGGGCCGGGGAGGTACCGGCGCGGGACCGCTCGGTGCCGACGGCAGCGGTGGCCTGGGCGGCTCGGGCGGCGGCATCTTCACTGGAGTCGGGGTGCTGGCGGTGATCAACAGCACCCTGTACGGCAACATCGCAGGAACTGGCGGCGCCGGTGGCGGGGGCACGGGCACGGGCGGCGCCGGCGGCAACGGCGGTGGGATCGCGGTCGCGGCGGGACGCAGTCGGGTGTTGAATGCGACCGTGGCCGGCAACGGCGTCGGGACCGGCGGCGCTTCCGAGTCCACTGCCGGCACCGGTGGCGCGGCCGGCATGGGCGGAGGCCTGTTCGTCCAATCCCCGGTGCGCGCCGACGACATGCAGTTGCAGAACACGATCGTCGCCTCGAGCCTCGGCGCGAACTGCGCCGGGAGCACCGGCTCGGCAATCGCGAACGGCGGCCGCGACCTGAGCTACGGCGACAGGACCTGCCCCGGTCGCCGCGCTAACCCCAGGCTCGGCCGGCTGAAGGACAACGGAGGGATCACCGCCACGATGGCGATCGCGGCCGGCAGCGCGGCGATCGACGCGATTCCCGTCAGAAACGGTGGCTGTCCCGCAACCGATCAGCGCGGTGTCCGCCGGCCCCAGGGTCGGGCCTGCGACATCGGCGCCTACGAGTTCGCGGTCCCCCGGATCACGATGATCGCGCCGTTCCAGGGCGCGTCGTACGAGCGTGGCTCGCGGATCCCCGCCCGCTTCCGCTGCGACGAGGGAGGCGTCGCCAGCACAATCGCCACGTGCGCAGGCAGCGTCGCTCGTGGCCGTGCGATCGGGACGAGGCGACTCGGCAGCGTGCGGTTCGTGGTGACGGCGATCGATAAGAACGGCACCCGGGCCCGCACGACCGTCCGCTACGACGTCTGGATCTATCTCAATCCGGTCCGGGACGTGAGCGGTCTGACGCCGCGGCGCATCGACCTCGGTGTCGACTACGCGGGCACCGGGCCGCTGCTGGCGCTCGGCCGGGCCCGCGTGACGACGGCCAGCGACACGGATTCGGGGCCGTCGAGCTGCTGGGCGATCAGTTGCTGGCCGGGAGGCGGGATCGTCGTCATGCGGCTCCTGGACGGTCCGTTCGCCGGCAAGTATGTGTACGTCGCCGAACACATCACGGTCAACGTTCGGGCCGGGCAGATCGTCAGCGCCGGGCAGCAGATCGCCACGCTCTACGCGGGGTACCCGTGGTCGGAGTGGGGCTGGGCGGCCGGACCCGGACCTGAAGCGCTGGCGAGGGCGGACGGGCATTGGTGCCAGACATGCGCCGATGTCGGCGATTGGTCGACGATCGAAGGGCGGAATATGAACGCCCTGCTCATGCGACTCGGGGCGCCGTCCGGGCTCTTCCAGCCGATCCCCAACCAGAGCATGCCCCCGGGCTGGCCGACCTGGCCGGGGTAGCGCTGGGTGCGATCGCTCGCGTCCGCGATGTCGGCATTGGCCAGCACGACGCTTCTGGTCTATCGGGGAGGCGAGGCCTGCACGGACGCCCATTTCCTCCGCGGCGTCGAGGGCCGAGCGCCGAAACGCGTGGGAGCATCGGACATGGGTTCTCCGCAGACGCTGAGCGAAGCTGACCGGCGGATCGTCGCGGTATGGGCAGCAGACTGCGCGGAACGGGTGCTGGGATTGTTTGAGGCGGAGGCTCCGGAGGATAGCCGCCCTCGTGATGCGATCGCCCGGCTGCGGGCCTTTGCTCGTGGCGAGCTTGGCGTCGCCGAGGCCCGCCGCCGTTTCGTCGCGCATGCCGCAGCACGTGAGGTGCGTGCTCCCGCCGCGGTGGCCGCCGCCCGAGCGGCTGGGCAGGCGGCAAGCATTCCGCATATGGGCGCGCACGCCTTGGGTGCCGCCGCGTATGCCGTCAAGGCTGCTGGGCTGGCCGCCCCGAGCAGGCCGGAGGCGGTGAGCGAGGAGATCCGATGGCAGCTTGGCCGGGTGTCCGCGGCGGCCAGAGCCGCCCTGCGACAGCTGCCGCCCGTCGGTGAGAATGCGTCCGGTCCCCTCGGGCCGGGCCTGCTCGCGTCGGGCCTTCTCGGCACCATCATCCGTGATCTCCAGGCCGGCTTGGCGGACCCTGACCACACACTGCCCTCCCGCAGCGCGAGTTGGTTAGCAAGACGGAAGGAATGAGGAGCAGCCTGTGGGTGCGCACCTTAGGGAGCGCGTCGCATAGACCGACTCGGGTGCGGCCCGTGCGTTGGTCAAGCTGCTCCGTCAGCTACGGCGGACGAGCACGGCGAACGGGATTCTCGCGTGGCTCCAGGCGGCTGCCATCGGCCGTATCAGCGGGTTTGTGCCGGGCCGGACCGCGATCCGCAGAGCCCGGGCGACGCCCGGGCGACGCCCGGGCGCAAGCCTAATCTCTCTCTTCCGAGTGTGAGGGTGATCGGGGCGGCCGAGCGCGCCCGGACGTTGATCACCCGCGTGCTGCTGCCGATCGCGCACGGGATCCCGGCTGAGCGATGATCGAGAACCGCCAGCGACGTCGTCGGCTCGAAGGTGATGTCCTTCAGGGTGAAGCTGTTCCCCGGGCACGTTTCCTTGCCGCATTGCTGGAGGTAGTTGACGATGTGGCGGCTCAGGCTCGGAAGGATCGGCGGCCCCACCGGCCCGCAGCACGCCGATGCTCGCCGACGCGCAGAGCCAGCCTCAGTCCCCATCCCTTCCGGCGACCACTCCAACAATCTCGGACGCTTTGCGCACCTCACACGGATTGGACGTGCTCGGAGCCACGTCGGAGGCAGTTGATGCGAATCACCTCATCGGTATGGACTGCCGAAGCGATGCAGCATGCCCTCATGCATCGCCAGTACCACTGCTATGAACAGAATGAGCAGAATAACGCCCATGTCTATCTCCTCATCGCATCGAACGATGCGATCGTCGTGGGTCGCCTCATGTTCAATCGTCCGTGAACTCCGGACGGTCAACACTCCCAGGCTTACTCGTTTCGACCGGGACCACGCAACCGTGCAATGCCGCAGAAAACACCGGAACTCTACGGTTTCTTGACGTACGCCGATCTCCGCGAGCGTTTGGTGGTGAGGGACCTTCGTCCTGGGTCGCAGCGCTCCGGACACTCAACCGAACGTAGCTGGGTCTCGTGCCAGTCGTCGGCCCGGATCGGAACCTCGACCAGGTCCGAAGACGACCGCGACCCTGCCGTCAGCCAGCCGATGCGACCAGGAGCTCGTTGCTGGATTGTCGCCGGCGGTCCAGACAGCGTGCGGTCGCCAGCAGGCTCCGATCGCCGGTGGGCAAGGGGTTGTCAGCTAGTCACTCTCTTCGGCCAGCGCACCCAGGGTTGCCGTCCTTCCCGAAGTAATGATCACACCGTCAGCGGGGTACACGATCGACTCATGCTTCTCATCCCACCGCACGCGGTAGTGCTCATGGTCCGCACTGCCGAGCAGTTCGACGATCTCTCCGCGCCGAGACGGGTGACCAGGCAGTCCGCGCGCTTCGATCCAATCGCCTACGCGCGGCTTGTTGGCTGTTCGCTTGGTCGCCATGGCTCACCTCGTCCAACATCTAACCCCTCGTCGGCACGTAACGCATCGGTGGACGGGCTGAATCTCCGCGCGGATATCTACTGATCGCTCCGAGCGACGGCGCGGCACGCGGAACGGCAAGAGCCTATTCAGGGTCGCCAGCGAAGCGCCCATCTCGTGCTCAAATCACGCGTTGACGGGGCTGGAGCCCCCGCCCCCGCTTCCTGCCCAGGCGAACAACCCGCATCAAGCCTCTAGTGAGGTTCGAGGAGGGCGTTGTCCGGCTTCAAGGTGGTGACCGCGGATGGGAAGCTCGCCGCTGGGTCGGGATCGTGCGCGGCGATCACCTCGAACGTCTTTCCGCGTGCGTCGGCGAGTGAGAGAAGCTGGGTGCAGGCGTCGGCAAGGTCCGTCCGTGAGATCTGGCCTTCCGCGGTATCGCCCTGTCCCACTATCAGCGGCGCGCCGCCGTTTGCGTCTGTGAGCCAGCCAGGGCGGATGATGCAGTAGGGAACGGGAGAGTTCCGAATGCTCTCTTCGGCTCTCGCTTTCCATCCCAGGCTTGTCGGCTCCACGTCCTGGTAGTGCTCTTGGCGGCTGGCGTAGATGCTGGAAATGAAGATGACGAGGTCTAGCTTGGCCGCTGCGGCCTGCTCGACGACGTTGCGGGTGCCGTGGTAGTCAACGATCTCGGCGGCGTTGTCGTGCTGTGCGCTGCCGGCCGTGGCGATGATCACGGCGCGCACGCCCGCGATCGGCTCGGTCAGCGTTTCGGCCCGGCGAACGTCTCCAATGAATTGCACCGCCTTCGACGGCAGGACCTCGTGGGCCTTTGCTCGATCGCGAACCAATGCGTGAACGCGGATGCCGCGCTCGACCAAGCGAGAGACGATGAGCCGACCGGTCCGACCGGTCGCGCCAACCACAAGCACCGCATCTGGGAACACCTCGCGGCCTCGCGGAGACCGCTGCAGCGCTCGCTCTGTGCGCGACGGGTGCGCATCGTCAAGCACCTCCGGCGTGACGCGACTCAAGAGCACCTCCCCGGCGGTCCTCCCAGCGTGCTTGAGCTGGAACTCACCAAGGTCTTCGCGGACGTAATCATCGGCCAGCTCGTCGGAGCGCTCCGCGGACGCCCGGTCCTGGAAGATGCTGATCGTCTGCACCGTCTCGTCGCCGGTGTCGAGCGCGAAATAGCAGACAAAGCCGGCTTCCTGCTTGAGGGCGGGGGCGAACTCCTCATCGACGCGGCAGATCAGCGAGCCGATCGAACCCGCCCCGATCTTGTAGTGGCGAACGCTTGCGTACACCGCTTCCTCGCTTCCGTCGCTCTCTCTACGCAACGTTACGCTCCGGCGCGCTCGCCCACCATCCGATCACACTACGGATCGCGGTCGCCACGGCGGCGAGGGACTGGCTGGCGGGTCCTGGAGCTGGCATGGTCCCTGCGGTCGCTCTTGCGAGGCGTCTCGGCCGGTACGAGCGCTGGCTGGCCCGACACGAGCCGGGTCCGGCGCCGAGACTTACGTCCGCGGGTCGCGGGCGGGCGCCGGATGATCGTCGCGGCGCGTCGGAGTATCTGTGATCGTGGTCGTTCCGCTGGGCGAGGCGGATCCACCCGTTCGAGGGAGTCCTGCACGTGATCGGCGTGCTGGTCGGCGAGGATGTCGGCGAGCTGATAGAGCTGCCCCACGGGGCGGGGCCGTGGCACGGGCGCCGGTCGCGACGCCGGAGCAGTCGCGGTCGGCGCTTCTATCCCTGCCGGTAGCGCTGCTGCTCCTCGACGGTCCGTTCGGCTGTCGGAACCGCCTCGAGTCGTCCGTCCGGGATTGGCTCACCGCTTTCGATCGAGAGTCCATAAGTACCGGCCGCGAGCCGCGCCTCGGCGCGTTCAAGCGCGGCAAGCTCTCTGTGGAGATCCTCGGCACGCCCGGCGCTGAACTCGTCCTGGTACAGGTCTTCGGAATCTTCGTCGCCTGGCTCCCTTCGATCGGAGGCCTCCAGGGGACCTTCGCGCTCAAGCGCGGCCAGCGCGCTTTCGATACGTACGCGTTCGCGGGCCAGCAGTTCTTGCACGCGGTCTAAGTCCATACGGCAGGTTACCCGGGAGCCGCACCAGCGTGGCAGAACTCGCCAAAACACCTGCGGTGCAGCACGGGCCCCGCGGACCTCGATCCCCCACTCACCGTGCGTGCTGAGTTCCGCTCGCACCGCCCGCAGCGCCGTCGACGCGCCGGCTCCCGACTTCCCGGCAATCTCCGTGCAAGATCCGATTGTCATGTGCCGGTCGCTGCTCTCGCAGGGACCGCGGTCGATCGCGTAGCCGTCGAGCCGGAGCTCGTATATGACCTGAGCGGGCGCCTGGACTCCATGCTCGCGCAGCGCCGCCATCGTCATAGCTCCGCTGTCATCAGCGCTCAGCAGGGCGAGGACTCGCGCCGCATCGCGTCCCTCGCCGCTTCGCCGCTCGGTCAACTCGTTGGTCGTGGGTGTCGGTTTCTCATCAGCAGATCTCGCTACCCGTGCGATGCATCAGGTACGTGTAGAGGAGGTCCCTCGGACGGTCCGGGTCTGCCTTGTTCCGGGAGTCCATCTGCCCGCCGGGCGTTTGGCCGGCGTCGGGCCTCAAAGACCGGCGAGCGCCGCCGCGACCCGCGACAGGAGCGACATGTTCATGCGACAGCGCGTCGTTTTGGGTGAGTTGTTGGTGCCCGTGAACCCATAGAGAACCACTGGGAGCGTCGGCGTGGTGCACTACGGATGGCGGTTGCGGTCGATGCCGGGTACGGGATGGGGAAGCGTGCCGATGGCGTAGAGCCGGGACGCGCGTACGGTGGATTGACCTGACCTGAGGAGGGTGAGAGCTAGTGTCGAACCGCGTTTCCTATATACACGGAGCATCGTTGACGCCGATGATCGGGGAGACGATCGGCGAGAACTTCGATCGGGTCGTCGCGTCTCATCCGGAGCGGGACGCGGTGGTGGTGCGCCACCAGGATGTGCGGTGGACGTACGCTGAGTTCGGCGCCCGTGTCGATCGGGTCGCGCGCGCGCTTGTGGCGATCGGTTTGCGGCCTGGCGATCGGATGGGGATCTGGGCGCCCAACTGCGCGGAGTGGCTATTGGTCCAGTATGCCTCGGCCAGGGCAGGGGTGATCCTGGTTAACGTCAATCCGGCGTATCGGACTTCCGAGCTCGAATTCGTTCTTAGGCAGTCTGGCTGCCGCGTTTTGATCTCCGCGCGTGCGTTCAAGAGCTCGGACTACGTGGCGATGGTCAAGGAGGTCGCTCCACGATGCCCCGCCCTCGAGCGAACGGTGTTCCTGGATTCAGGTGATTGGGAGGAGTTGCTGGCCGCGGGCGATGGTGTGCCAGCCGGAGACGGTGAGCACTCGTTGCCCGCCGGGCTTCAGTTCGATGATCCCATCAACATCCAGTACACGAGCGGCACGACCGGGTTCCCGAAGGGAGCGACGCTTACTCATCACAACATTCTCAACAACGGCTTCTTCATCGGCGAGGCGTGCCGCTACACAGCCGAGGACAGGGTCTGCATCCCGGTGCCGTTCTACCACTGCTTCGGGATGGTGCTCGGCAATCTCGCGTGCACGACACACGCGGCGTGCATGGTCATACCGGCGCCGTCATTCGAGCCGCGCGCGACGCTTGAGGTCGTTCAGGATGAACGCTGCACCTCGCTCTACGGTGTGCCGACGATGTTCATCGCTGAGCTCGACCTACCGGAGTTTGACGAGTTCGATCTCACGTCGCTCCGGACCGGGATCATGGCTGGCTCGCCCTGTCCGGTCGAGGTGATGCGCAACGTGATTGACCGGATGCACATGGCCGAGGTCACGATCTGTTACGGCATGACCGAGACGTCGCCCGTATCGACCCAAACGAGCGCCGACGATGACATCGATCACCGGACTTCCACGGTCGGGCGGGTGCACCCGCACGTCGAAATCAAGATCATCGACCCCACCAGCGGGTCGTGCGTGGAGCGCGGCGTCTCCGGCGAGCTCTGCACTCGGGGCTACAGCCTGATGCTCGGATATTGGAACGACTCCGAGCAGACTGCCGGCGCGATCGATCCGGCCGGTTGGATGCACACCGGCGACCTCGCGACGATGGACGAGGACGGCTACGTCAACATCGTTGGCCGCTCGAAGGACATGATCATCCGCGGCGGGGAGAACATCTATCCGCGCGAGATCGAGGAGTTCCTCTACAGCCACCCCGAGATCAAGGACGTGCAGGTCGTCGGAGTCCCGGACGAGCGCTACGGCGAGGAAATCGCCGCGTTCGTGATCGAACGGACGCCCGGCACGGTGGACGCCGAAGCGGTGCGCGAGTTCTGTCACGGCAAGATCGCGCATTTCAAGATCCCGCGCTACGTGATACCCGTCGAAGAATTCCCGATGACCATCACTGGCAAGATCCAAAAATTCAAGCTACGAGATCGAGCGATTGAGTGGCTTGATCTGCACGGCGCGATCGTGGACACGGCATAGACGCTCGTGGCCGTGCCGTCCCAAACGGGGTCGGTGGACCTGTCCTTGAGTTCGTAATCGAGTTGGGGCAACGGAGTGACGGGTCCAGCAGTCGGCGGTAACCGCATCTCTTGCCGCCGATCTCGGGCATGAGATCGGGCTGCCGATACGGCGTGACGAGTGCGTCTCGAGGTACTTCGCGCCGCTCAGCCCAGAGTCCCGACTTGCGCGGAAAGGGAGCAGCTTTGCCTGCGCGACAACAACTGCAAAGCTATTCTCGGCCGCCGATGCCGTGTTTGGCGCGGCCGGCTCGTGCGGCGGTGCGACCGTCTGCGGCGCGGTGCACCCTGTGTTCCACGATAAGGACTCATTGTGCAGTCCGGGCTGGCGGGGCCGGAGCCGACGCTTCATTCGCCAGCGGTCGCGGCCGTCGGCGGCCAGCGGGCCGCCCACCACTCTCCGGGGACGATGCGCAGTGCGAGTTGCAGCGCGCTCTGGTCCAGTTCCTCGGCGAGCTGAGCGATGGCGACGAGGTTGTGGCTCAACCAGTCGTCGTCGAACTGGCCCTGCAGCTCAACGGCGGGCTGCTCCGGCTCAGACGCCGGGGCCGGGGTCATCGTCGGTCGGCTCGAAGTACTCGAGCAGGCTGCCGACCCACGCCAAACGGCTGTACAGCTCGACGTGGCGGTCGATCATCTCGGCGTAAGCCGCTGAGTTGAGCATCACCCCGGCCCAGCGACCCAGTACCTCGTCGCTGCGGCCCATCAGGCGCTCGATCAGCCCGTGCAGCCGATGGCGGCGGTCGGGGTCGGCGAGCAACTCGCGCATCGCCGCGACCACGCGTGGCGTGTCGCGCAGCGTCCGCGCACCGGCGCTCAGCGTCGCCTCGGTCTCTCCACCGGCGTACATGAGCCCCAGCACCTCCATCAGCGCGGTCCAGGTGAGCCGCGCGGTGCGGACCAGCTCAAACAGCACATACTGCGCGAGCACACTCCAGCGCTGGCGTTGGCGGCGCTCGAGCACCTCGTTGACGACGGCCACGGACAGGACCACCACCACTAAGCTCGAAACCAGGCTGGTGAGCAATACATGGCGCATCCAGAACGCGTTGGCGAGCCGGTCCGAAACGATCGCCGCCGCAAGAACCAGCAGGGCGAGCCCGGCAAGGATCCGGGTCTGGGGCACATAGGCCCGAGCCGAGTACGAACGTCGCGGCCTGGGATTCTGGCGGGCCATCCCTCGCGAGCATAGGCCTGATCGGGCGCCGGGCGTCCTCCACAGGCGATCTGACCGGATGAGGGCAGCGACCGCGAGAAGCGCAACCGGCCGAAGTGCTGACCGCGCGACCTTGTAAGTGCAAGCGCTTCACCGAACTGGCGGGCCCGTGGCGCAGCACGTCCGGTTCGAGCGGCTTGGTCCCGAGCCGGGCGGGACGTGGATACGTTGCCCGGGTCGGAATGGCGGCCGCCGCTCGCTCCGAGCCCAGTTCCCCTGTGGCACCATGCGAGGCATGTCCAAGCACACGGTGCATGACAGATCGCTGGTGTCGTCGCCACCCATCCGCATCCATATATCCCACAAGCTGGCCGCGGTCGTCGAGGCGCCGTGCGCGACACTGTGAACGCACCGGCGCGGCATATGATGCGCGTCGGGAAGGTGTACGCCTGAGGAGAGAGAGGCCGGGCCGACGATCACCGCCGTCCTCCAGCGCGGCCCACTCGGCCCAGACCGGTCCGTCCGCCATATACACGTTCTTGTACCTCGTATGGCCGGACGGCGAGGGTCTCCGCGAGCGTTCTCGGCCGCCTCTCCGCACGCGACCGCGGACCGTCCGGCGCCGGCGACGCAAGGCGTGGGCGGAGCCCGGCCATCACCGTGCGCTGGGGCAGTTGAGGCGGTGGTGGGTAGGATCATCTGCGTGTACGCCCGCCCGTCAGGTGAGCTTGGGAGGGGCGGGGGTGGCGCCCGCCCGCGGATCGCGAGTCCTCGACCATGACGCCCGACCGCGGTCATCCCCCGGTCAGGCCGGGAGGCGCGATGCCCAGCGTCGCTGCGGCGAGCGCGTCTCCTGTCCGGGCTCTCCATCCCTCGGCGTCGTACAGCATCACGATGCGTGTGCGCCTGGTTCAGCAGCCTGGGGCGTTCGCGCGGGTCGCGGGAGCGATCGGTGAAACCGGTGCGATCCTCGGCGCGATCGATCTCGTGCGTGTCGCGGGTGGTGAGGTGGTGCGCGATGTGACCGTCGCATGTGTTGACGCGGGCCATGGCGAGTCCGTGGTGGACGCCGTCGGAGGCCTCGACGGCGTGATCGTGGAGGGCGTCTCTGATCGGACGTTCGTGATGCACCTGGGTGGCAAGATCGAGGTGCACCCGAAGATCCCGGTCAAGACGCGCGATGACCTCTCGATGGCCTACACACCAGGTGTCGCGCGCGTGAGCATGGCCATCCACGAGGACACCGACAGAGCTTGGTCGCTGACGATCAAGGGCAACGCAGTGGCGGTGGTCTCAGACGGGACCGCGGTTCTTGGGTTGGGCGACATCGGCCCTGAGGCCGCGATGCCGGTCATGGAGGGCAAGGCGCTGTTGTTCAAGGAGTTCGCAGGGGTAGATGCATTCCCGTTGTGCTTGGCGACCAAGGATGTCGACAGCATCGTCGAGTTCGTCAAGTGGGCGGCGCCGACGTTTGGCGCGATCAACCTCGAGGACATCTCGGCCCCGCGCTGCTTCGAGATCGAGCGGCGCCTGCGCGCCGAGCTTGACATTCCGGTCTTCCACGATGACCAGCATGGAACGGCGATCGTGGTCCTCGCCGCGCTGATGAACGCGCTTCGGGTCGTCGAGAAGCGCGCCGCGGAGGTCAAGGTCGTCGTCGTGGGCGCCGGCGCTGCCGGGACTGCGTGCACCGAGATCATGCTTGCCCACGGTGTGCGCAACCTAATCGTGTGCGATGTCGACGGGGCGCTGTATGCCGGCCGGCCCGGCTTGGACCCGGTACGCAGAGCAATCGCCGCGCGCACGAACCTCACCGGTGAACGGGGCATGGCCAACGACGTGCTCGCGGGCGCGGACGTGCTCGTCGGCGTGTCGGGGCCCGGCGCGGTGTCCGAAGCGGCTGTGCGCCGGATGGCAACGAGGCCGGTCGTGTTCGCGATGGCCAACCCGGAGCCCGAGGTACGAGCCGAGGCGGTCGGCGACGACGTCGCGATCATGGCAACGGGTCGTTCTGATTTCCCGAATCAGATCAACAACGTACTGGCCTTCCCCGGCGTCTTCCGCGGCGCGTTGGACGTCCGCGCCCGCACGATCAACGAGGAGATGAAGCTCGCCGCCGCGCAGGCCATCGCTGCCGTGGTCACAGACGACGAGTTACACGCTGAGTACATCATCCCGAGCGTGTTCAACCGTAAAGTGGTCACCGCGGTGGCTGCGGCGGTTGCGCGGGCGGCGGAGGCCAGCGGCGTCGCGCGTCGCCCTGCTGCCAGCACCGAGGCAGATTGAGCTCGCTCCTGCTCGGCTGTCTCGGCGAGCAGGTCGCTGCCGCGAGTCTAAGGTTTGGCCCCGTTTTGGATGATTGCGGCTTGGCCTTGGCCGCCGCCGACGCAGAGCGCGGCGAGGCCGCGTCCTGATTTGCGGCGTCGCATCTCGTGCAGGAGGGTGACCAGAATGCGACCGCCGCTGGCTCCGATCGGGTGCCCGAGGGCGATCGCGCCGCCGTGGGGGTTGATCCGGTCGGGCTCGATATCCAGCTCTCTGAGCACGGCGAGCGACTGCGCCGCGAACGCCTCGTTGAGCTCGAACAGATCGATGTCGCCAAGCTGCAGCCCGGCTCTCGCGAGCGCCTTGCGCACGGCGGGAACCGGCCCGATGCCCATGATCTTCGGCTCGACGCCCACGGAGGCGTAGCTCTCGACCGTCCCGAACGTCGGCAGTCCACGCTCGTTGGCCTTACTCGCTGACATCAGGATGATCGCTGCGGCTCCGTCGTTGATCCCCGAGGCGTTTCCCGCGGTCACCGTGCCGTCCTCACGGCGAAACGCCGTGCGTAGCCTCGCCAGCGTGTCGGCAGTCGTCCCCGCACGGGGCGCCTCGTCGCGGTCGACCCGGCGGCCGCCACCTTTTCCGGGTACCTCGATCGCCACGATCTCCTCGCCGAAGACCCCGTCGGCGATCGCACGCTCGGCCTTCTGTTGGCTGGTGGCGGCGAACTCGTCCTGTTCCTCGCGGCTGATGCCGTACTGCTCCGCGAGGTTCTCCGCGGTGATCCCCATATGGATCCCGTTGAAGGCATCCCAGAGGCCGTCATGAACCATCGAGTCGATCAGCTGTGCGTCGCCCATCCGCGCGCCGAAACGCCCGGCAGGCATCAGATACGGAGCGCGTGTCATGTTCTCCATGCCGCCCGCCACTACCAGGTCAACATCGCCGGCGCGGATCATCTGCGACGCAATCGCAACGGCCTTGAGTCCCGATCCACAGACCATATTGATCGTCGTCGCGGGCACCTCCTTCGGGATCCCCGCGCCGATCGCAGCCTGGCGCGCTGGGTTCTGGCCAAGCCCGGCAGTCAAGACGCAGCCGAGCACAACCTCGTCGACGTCATCGGCGGAGACACCGATCCTCTCAAGGGCGGCGCGCACAGCGCGTGCGCCGAGCTCCGTTGCCGGGACGTCCTTGAACTGGCCGCCGAAACTGCCCACCGGCGTACGGACGGCGCTAACGATCACAGCGGATTCCATCACGGCCTCCTTGACGGCAAACCTCGATTTCTGCAACACAAATATGGCCCGACTAAGGCTCGAGCACGATCCGCGCGGCGACCCGGCCGGCCTCGACGTCGGCGATGGCCTCGTTGACTTGGGCGAGCGGTCGCGTTTCGCGGATCACGCGGGTCCTGCCGGCCGCGTGGAGCTCGAACACTTCGCGTAGGTCTTTTCGGGTGCCGACGATCGAGCCGATGATCGTGATCCCGTTGAGCACGGTCTCGAAGATCGGGAGCTTGACCTCGTTGTCGGCCGGCAGCGCGACAAACACAAGCTTCCCACCGCGACGCAGCGACCCATACGCCTGCTCGAACGCACGCGGCGAGACCGCAAGCGCGATCGCCTGGTTGACACCGCCGAGCCGCTGGATCGCCTCGACTGGGTCTTCCTTGCTGGCGTTGATTGTGAACTCGGCGCCGAGCTCTCGCGCTAACTCGAGCTTCTCATCGATCACGTCGACCGCGACGACCCTACCCCCGGCGATCGCCGCGTACTGGATCGCGAGGTGTCCGAGGCCGCCGACGCCAAACACGGCGACGAAGTCGGAAGAGCGGGTGCCGGCAACCTTGATCGCTTTGTAGGTGGTCACGCCGGCGCAGGTGAGCGGCGCGGCGTCGAACGAGTCGATGCCCTCGGGGACCTTGACGACGTAACGGGCGTATGCGGTGGCGTACTCGCCAAAGCCACCATTGATCGTGTAGCCCATCATCTCCTGGTCGTGGCACAGCGTCTCCCAGCCCGAGACGCAGTAGTCACAGCAGCCACATGCGTAGCCGAGCCACGGCATCGCGACGCGGTCACCGACGGCGACCTCGCTGACGCCGGGCGCGAGCTGTGTGACGGTGCCGACACCCTCGTGGCCGGGTATGAACGGCGGCGAAGGCTTGATCGGCCAGTCGCCGCTCGCAGCATGAATGTCGGTGTGGCAAAGGCCACACGCCTCGACCTTCACCCGCACCTGCCCCGGGCCGAGCTCTGGCATCGAGACCTGCTCGACCGTTAGCGGGCTGCCGAACGCGTGGACGACCGCGGCGCGATAGGTGGTGGGTGGCGCCTCTGACGTCTGGGGCTGCGGGGTCGAAGTCGTGGCCATGATTGGTCCTTCTTTCTGGGAAGCCGACCTCCGTCAGGCCGTCCATTGTTGAGTCAGGCGGTGCCCCAATCGCCAGTGGTTCGTCACGGTGTGCGAGAGATGAAATGCACTCCCACGAGGCCCTCGAGCGAGAATCCCTCGGCGGCGCCCGGCGCGACGTCGATCAGAAACCGGGGTCTGCCCCATCGCTCGTATTGGTCTGAGTCGATATGGAACGCGGCTCCTCCGATGTCCCCCAGGCGCACGTCGTGGGGCCCTGCAGGAAGCTCGCCGTCCTTGAGACAGATCGGGGAGGTGCCGTCACAGCACCCCCCCGACTGGAAGAACGCGAGCGGCCCGTGGGCGGCCTCGAGGCGTTCAATCACCTCGAGCGCCGCCGGGGTCGCGCCAACAGCAGGCGCACTATCGCGAGCCGCGGCGTCCATTCTCAGAAGAATCCCATCGGGTTGGGGTCGTAGGACACGAGTAGGCACTTGGTCTGCGTGTAGTGGTCGAGCATCATCCGGTGGTTCTCGCGTCCGACCCCGGAGGCCTTGTAGCCGCCGAACGCGGCGTGCGCGGGATACTGGTGGTAGCAGTTGGTCCACACCCGGCCGGCCTTGATCGCCCGGCCCATCCGGAACGCCCGGCTCCCGTCACGCGTCCACACGCCGGCGCCGAGGCCGTAGAGCGTGTCGTTGGCGATCTGCAGCGCCTCGTGCTCGTCGCGGAACGTCGTCACCGCGAGCACCGGACCGAAGATCTCCTCCTGGAAGACCCGCATCTGGTTGTGCCCCTTGAGCACGGTCGGCTCGAAGTAGTAGCCGCCGGCCAGGCGCGACTCCAGCTCGGGCCGCTCGCCACCGATCAGCACCTCGGCACCCTCCTCGCGCCCGATCTTCACGTAGCTCTCGATCTTCTCGAGCTGCGCGCGGGAGACCTGCGGGCCGATCATCGTCTCACGGTCGAGCGGATCGCCCTGGCGGATCGCGTCGATCCGCCCCAAGCAGCGCTCCATGAACTCGTCATAGATCGACTCGTGAATCAGCGCCCGCGACGGACACGTGCACACCTCGCCCTTGTTGAACGCGTAGAGCACGAGACCCTCGATCGCCTTGTCGAGAAACGCGTCATCGGCCGCCATCACATCCTCGAAGAAGATGTTCGGCGACTTACCGCCGAGCTCGGTCGTCGACGGAATCAAGTTCTGAGCCGCATAGCTCATGATCAGCCGGCCGGTGACCGTCTCTCCGGTGAACGCCACCTTCGCGATCCGCTTGCTCGACGCGAGCGCCTTACCGATCTCCGCGCCAGGACCGTTCACGATGTTCAGCACCCCCGGCGGGACGATCTCGCCGATCACCTCGGCGAGCTTCAGCAGCGACCACGGCGTCGGACTCGCCGGCTTGATCACCGTGCAGTTACCCGCCGCGAGCGCCGGCGCGATCTTCCACGCCGCCATCAAAATCGGGAAATTGAACGGAATGATCTGCCCGACAACGCCGAGCGGCTCATGGAAATGGTACGCGTAGGTCTTGTCATCGATCTCCGAAATGCGACCCTCCTCCGCCCGCACCGCCGCCGCGAAGTACCGGAAATGATCGGCCGCGAGCGGAATATCAGCCGCGAGCGTCTCACGCACCGGCTTACCATTCTCATAGCTCTCAGCCACAGCCAGCATCTCGAGGTTCTCCTCGATCGCGACCGCGACCGCCTCAAGAACCGCGGCACGCTCAGCCGGCGAACGACGCCCCCACTCATCCTTAGCCGCATGCGCGGCATCAAGCGCCAACTCGACGTCATCGGCGCTCGAGTCCGCGACCTCGCAGAACGTCTCGCCCGTCGACGGGGTGGGATTGGCACGGTACTCGTGCGTGGAGGGAGCGACCCACTCTCCTCCGATGAAGTTCTCGTAGCGCTCTCTGAGCTCTACCGGGCTGCTGGGCTCGCCCGGCGCAGCGTAAACGGTTGACTCGACTATCGACATCTTGGGCTCCTCCATAGAAACGACGGATCGCCCGCAATAGCAACCGGGGATAAGCCCCGCGCGGTCAATCACATCGTGAACGCATCCACCGGACCGGTGGGATAACGCCATGAGACACATCGGGCTAGGCCCCGCAGTCAAAACCAGTGACCCAGGCTCCGCGCCTCGTGGCGCACGTTGCGCCGTCGGTGGCATCCGGGCTTGGGGTGAGAGTCCTGGCCGCAGGGCCAGCTCACCATCGACTGTACTCCCATCGCGGCCATTTGTGTGCGCGGACCTAAGAAACTCTGCTCGGACTCGTTCGCCGGCGCCGGCGTGCCGTCTATGCGCTCTTCCGGAAGGCCGTGGCGACGGCGTCGGCGGCTGTGCGGACGACGCAGAAGCTGCTCGCCGCGCGCAAAGCCGGCCTACGGGCGACGTCTCCATCGCCAGCAACGCGGGTGCTCAGAACGAACCGATCGGCCCCTCCGACACTTTCGCCGGTGTGCCACGGCGAGAGTGGGTCTCATCGCAGCGTGTCGAGCACCTCGATCACGTGTGCGGGCTGCGTGTCTGGGTTGACGAACGCCAGGCGCAGGACCGAGCGGCCGTGCCATTCTGTCGGCACGCAGAGGATCACGCCCCTCTCCGCCAGGGCGTTGGACCAAACCGTGTATGCGTCCCGGGTCCAGCCAGGCCGCTCGAACAGGATCACGGAGAGTTCAGGCTCGCACACGAGGCTCAAGTGGTCGCAAGCTCGTATCGCGTCGGCCACCGTGCGCGTTGTCTCAAGCGTCCGCTCGATCGCCGCGACGTAGCGCTCGGTGCCGTGGGTGGCAAGGCTGAACCAGAACGGCAGCCCGCGTGCGCGGCGGGACAGGTGGATAGCGAGGTCCGCGGGGTTCCCGGCCTCGCGGTCAATGTGGTCCAGGTAGCTCGCGGCCTGTGCGTGCGCGGCGCGTGCAGGCTCAGGGTCGCGGTAGAGCAGCGCGCAACAGTCGTAGGGGGCGAATAGCCACTTGTGCGGGTCGACGATGAAGCTGTCCGCGAGCTCGACGCCGTCGAACCGATCGCGGGTGCTGGGCGCGGCGAGCGCCGCGCCGCCGTAAGCGCCGTCGACGTGCAACCACACACCGTGTGCGGCGCATGTGGCGGCGACGCCCGCCAGGTCGTCGACCAGGCCGGCGTTCGTCGTCCCGGCTGAGGCCACCACGGCGAAGACGTCGGGCTCGTCCGCCAGTACGGCGGCCAGCGCTTCGCCGGTGAGGTGGCCGCGCGGGCTTTCAGGCACGTCGACGATCCCGACGTCGAGCACGCGGGCGGCGAGCCGGATGGAGGAGTGCACGTCAGCGGTGCAGGCCAGCCGCCATCCACTGGGTGGCCGCTGTCCGCGGCGGGCCAGAGCGGCATGCCGTGCCGTGGTGAGCGCGGAAAGGTTCCCGATCGTGCCCCCGGCGACGAAGCATCCTGCGGCGCTCGGTGGCCATCCCAGCAGCTCGATGATCCACCCGAGCGCCTCGTTCTCGGCGTAGATCGCGCCCGCGCCCGCCTGCCAGATCCCGGCGAACACGTTCGCCGCGCTGGTCACGAGGTCGAAGGCCACCGCGGCGCGCGTCGGCGCCGACGGAATGTACGCAAGGTTCATGGGATCGTCCTGCGAGCGGGTCGCCGGGAGGAGGACGTCGCGAAAGACGCGCAGCGCCTCGGTCCCCCCGATCCCCGCCGGTGTCACGGTGGGGCCGGCGGCCGCGGCAAGCTCGGAGGCCGGGCGCGCCGTCGTCTTTGAGTCGGTCGGCCGCACGACCCGTTGCGCCGCCCACTCCGCCGCAGCAAGCACAAGTTCGGTCTCGTCGCCCCAGACCTCGTGAATCACGGCACACATGATGCCAGCCCTGCGTGCGACTCTTCGCCCGCGTGATGGCGGTCCAGCAGGCACGACTGCCTGGTCCGCCGAAGCGCTCGTTGGCTATATGACGGCGGCGACGGCGCCCGCGGATGGCGGGCGGCTGCCAGCCTCGCCGGGCGGGTTGGCCTCGGGAGCTAGTGGCGGCGGCGCTACCCGAAGTTGAGCGGCCCGAGGACGTGAGCGGCCACCCGGTGGGTCGACCAGTTCAGGCCGTGGTAGCTGCAGTCGTCACGGCCTGCGTAGGAGACCTTGCCGGCGGCATGTGTGGCGCCCCGGAACTTGCCGTTGAGGTTCCCTGCCTCACCGTTGGTGAAGAAGACATCGCCGCCGAACTTGGCGTTTGGGTGCACAAGGAGCGGGTCGACGCTCTTGAAGCCGCGATGCGCCGTCCCGCCGCCGGGACACGTGAGGGTGAGTGCTCCGACGGCGACGTCGACGACGTGGCGGTGCCGCTCGATCGTGCGGTAGAAGCTGATCGACGCGTGGTGCGAGCCCTGTGTGACGTTGCCGGCGAAGTGGTCGACCAGCGGCCTGACGTTGCCCTTCCAGTTGATCGTCTTGTGGCATCCGGCCAGCGGCCCACCGCCGGCGAAGACGAGCTTCCCGCTCGCTGTCCCGCCGCCGCCGAAGTTCCCGGACAGCACGACGCTGCCGTTGGCCGGATTGGGGGAGAAGCTGTCCTTCGAGGGCAGGGTGATCATGAACTTGTTACGGGAGGTGATCGTCGCGATCCTGTCGCCGGGGACGAGGAGATCGGCGGCGGCACCCCCGGGGCAGGTGAAGGCCACGAAGTTCAGGTACAGGTGTTTGACCTGGTGACCGTTGCCGGAGACCTGGAAGTCGAGCGCGAGTGAGGTGTCGCCGGCGGGGCCGGTCGGCTTGCCGTCGTAGTAGCGGCCGCGCAGCGGTCCGCCCGAGGCCAGTCCGGCTGCAGCCAGAACCCCGACGACGGCCACGGCAAAGAGGGCGGTGGCGAGCGCCCTGCAACGCATTCCCCTCACGGTGAGCGATTGTAGGCCACGGCTGATCCCCGACTGAAGCAGCCCACCAGCGATCAAATCAGCCGCCCCCGCGGGAGTGCCCGACGTGCTCGTTGAGCAGCTTCGCGTGGACGAGGCGATTCAGGCGGCGGACACGCTGCTGCCGACCGTCCCCAAACCAGCTCGGCGGTAGGGGCCGGCCCCGCAGTCGCAACCAGTGGCCCCCGCTCCTCGCCTCGCAGCGCATTAGCGCCGTCGGTGGCTTTCGGGCTTGGGCTGAGGAATCTAGCCGCAGGGCCAGCTCACTTCTCACACTACTCCGATCCGGGCGCTCATGTGAGCGGCCCGCGAACTAAATAAACCGACGTGGGAAGCGGGAGCTGACTAGCGTCGCCCGTTTACTGAGAGCAACGGGAAAGGAGGAAGTGGCCGGGATTCACCACGCACCGAGACGCGAAACAGTAAGCACCTGGACCGCGACTGCTGCCTCGTCTTCGAGCTCAAGGACGGCGGGGTGACTGACGGTCGGGAGCACTTCAGCGACCTCTACGCCTGGGACGAGTTCTGCTCCTAGCCGCGGCGAGGCGTGGCCCTGCTTCCCGTCGAGACGGGCATCGGTCGCCTTCTGTTAGCCCAGTCCGCCAGTGGGGGGATGCGACCCAGGCCGTGGCGGGTTTCGTGCGGAGGGGATCGGCAGCTCTTCGCGTTGGCCGACCCACCGCGAGACGGTCGGCCACAGGGCGCGGACCTTGTTTTCTCGGACGGCGTAGAGAGCGCCGAAGTAGTCCTGGCCCTCCATGACCTGCTGCGCGGTCTCGACCACGTAATCGCCGAGGTGCAGGCGACCCGCCGGCGCGAGGATCAGGCCCGAGGCATTGGAGCCACGGCCGTAGAGCGGACCTTCAAGCAGACCGGCGGGATAGCGGAGCTTTGAGAGCGTCGGGTTGTTGCCTGTCGGCCACCCTCCGGACTTGATGTAGACCGGTTCGGTGCCGGGCGGAATCGGTACCGGGCCGTTGCCGAGCAAGTCGTTCTCTGGCAGTCGCAGCACGGGGGCGCAGAGGTACAGCCCCTTGGCCAGGCCGGCCGCGGTGTCGTATGGGTCGAGGTAGTCGGCAAACAGGACGGCCGATCCGGCCGAGAACTCATTGGCGGCGCTGGTCCCCGCCCAGTAGGGGTAATTGGACGAGCCGGGTCCGTTGCGCACGAAAGTGTTGAGGTTGACGAAGTCACGTGCCTCGGCGACAACCTGCGCGTACGCGCGCGTGAGGTTGCCTTGGGCGAACTGGGCGGCGGTCCGGCGCGTGGAGTCATCACTGGTGGCCGAGGCGAGCGCGTCGTAGCAGAGCAGCGCGCCGAGCCGGAGTCGACCCCGCGCCGCGCGCAGCAGCTTCAGCGCCTCCCCGAGCTCGGCGCCCGGGTCGAAGCCGCCACGGGGAATCCCGTTGTAGATCTCGAGCACCACGTCCAGCGGGAGGCGGCGCGGCGTCTGCTTGGAGAGACCATCCAGCGTGCGGAGGAGCTCGATCCCGTCGATGTTGATCCGAAGCACGTGCCGGCGCTCACCGCGGGCGGGGCGAGAGCTCATGTAGTGGCGCAGCTCCCCGAGTGTCGGCGGATAGCCCATCAGGAAATCGGTACCGACCGGCACGTGGGGCAGCGCCTGAGGCAGGTCGCGAAGGTGGTGGATCATCACCTTGGGCCGGTCGAGCTTGCCGAGCACGTACGCAAGCAGCTCGGGGGATCGCAGCGTCTTATAAGCCGGTCGCCACGTGATCCTGTTGGCTCTGCTCCAGCCGATCAAACGACTGCAGTTGCGATCAACCGCCGCGAGGTCGACGATTGCCACCGGCTCGCCGTCACCGATCCGCTTGGCGAGCGCCGCTACATCAGCCCACCGCATCGGCCGGCCGCCGCTCCCAAGCCCGCCGGCCTGCACATTCGCTCCGAAACCCTGAATGGAAGGCGTGGCGGCGGCGACATCGGGAAGCTGCAGCGCCAACGCCGTGCCGATCGCGCTACCCAGCGCGACCCGCCGCGTGACGCCGCGGTCTCGGTCCGAGCGTGACCGCTCGGAATCCGACACAGGTTCGGCCCCGTCCATGTCGACCAGCGAGTCTAAACCGCTCGCACAGCGTTGAGGAGGATCGGAGGCGCGGGGTCAGTCGGTAGAGCCCGCTTCGCGTCCGTCACGGATCGTGACGAAGCCCTCGCTTTGGCGGTCCTTTGGCGTGCCTTCGGCGCGGTGGCTCAGGCTCCAACGCATCAATTCCACGTTCGATCGGAGGATGCACATGGGCCTGTTCGACAAGATGCGGAACCTCACTGGCTCAGTTCCCAAGGAGTTGCTCGAGCGCGGACTGCTCGGCCGCGGAATCGTCGTCGGCATCGAGCAGACAAAGGTGAGCACGGGGGCGGACTTCGACCCCGCGCACGTCTGCATCTTCACGCTCGAGGTGGCGCTCGACAACGAGCCGCGCTACACCGCCACCTGCCGACAGGCGGTCCGGGCAACAAACCTGCCGCGGCTTATGACGGCCGGCACGACGGTTGCGGTGCGCGTCGATCCCGACGACCACAGCCGTGTCGCGCTGTCGCTCGGTGAAGAGCCGCCGACGGTCACCATGGCGAGCTCCGGCGATCCGAACACTGGCTCGGCCGCACGGATCCTCGACCTCGGCGAGCCATGCAAGGCCGTGATCGTCGAGGCACAGGCGCTCGGGATGCGCAGCTCAACGGGCAAAGACATGTACGCCTTCACGCTGACCGTGATCGCCGAAGGGCGCCCCCCGTACCAGATCCAGGTCGGTAACCCGGTCCCAGCGGCGGCGTTGCCGCTCGTGTATCCAGGCAGCACCGTTCCCGCCAAGCGGATGCCCGATGGTGACGATCGCGAGCTCGTGATCGACTGGGACGCGGCGCTCGCGCACGTGGAAGGAGCGGCTGCCTGACCGAGCCGACCCTCGACAGTCCACCTCCGCGGCACCTGCCGTGGGTTCAGCAGACACCACAACACAGCGCGTTCACAAGGAGATAACAAATGGTATTGGTTACGAATAACTGGCGGCTCTGGATGGTCGGAATGGCAGCGTCACTGGTGATCTTCGCCGTGGTCTTCTTCACCGTCATCCAGCCGAGCGAGAACACCGCCAACCAGGCGCTCAAATCAGGCCTGCAGCAGACTCAGCAAGTGCTCAACCAGGCCCAGAAGCAAGTCGCGAGCGACAGTGGCCAAGCTGGCGCCACCGCAGGGACCGTGCAGCAGCGCGCCGCCAGCGGTCAAGCCAGCGGCGCCGCGGGCACCGCGGAGAAGGTCCTCAGTAGGGCTCAGAAGCTGACGGCTTGCGTCACATCGGCCGGCACGGACCCGACGAAGCTCCAGGCCTGCCAGGCCAAGTTCGCCAACTGACGCAGGCGCCTTAAGGCCAGAATCGAAGTACGCGATCTGCCCAGGGGGCAAACAGGGGGGCATCGGCGGCCCGCGAGGCGCTAGCCTCGCGGGCCGCCTTGCGCTCGACACCGGCATCTCGGTGGTCACGAGGCGGTGGCGGTACGCTCCGCCTAGTGGCCGTGGGCGTTTGGCGCATTGGGGTTCTGGGCCCGCTCGCGCTGGAGCGCGACGGTCAAGCCGTGTCGCTTCCAAGCGGGCATCAGCGGTCGCTGCTCGCGTTGCTGGTGATGGCCGGCGGAGCCCCGCTCTCCCGCGATCGCCTCATCGACGAGCTTTGGGGGGAGCGTCAGCCGGCGAGCGCGGTTTCGGCGTTGCACGTTCATCTGTCCAAGCTGCGGGATCTGCTCGGCGATCTTGTCGTGCGCGAGGCGGCCGGGTACTCGCTGCCCGCTGAGAAGTTCGAGCTCGACTGCCGGCGGTTCGACGTGCTCGTGGACGAGGCCAGATCCAACCCCGGTCAGGCGCTGGCGCTGCTCGGTGAGGCCCTCGGCCTGTTTCGCGGCGAGCCGTTGTGCGACGTCGCATGCGAGGGAAGGGTCGTCCAGTGGCGCCGGACGCTCGAGGAGAAGCGGCTTCAGGCGCTGCTGCTGCGGATCGACGCCGAGCTCGCGGCCGGTGCGACCGGTCAGCTCGTGGCCGAGCTCGAGTCGCTCGCGTCGGAGCATCCGTTCGAGGAGCGGGTGTGGGGTCAGCTGATGCTGGCGTTGTACAGGTCCGGGCGCCAGGCCGACGCACTCGATGCGTTTGCCCGCGCACGGCGCGGGCTCGCTACCGAGCTCGGATTGCAACCCGGAGAGCAGCTCGCGCGATTGCACGCGCAGATGCTGGAACACGACGGCGCGCTGCTGCTCGCCTCCGCCCGCGACGGTGCCTCCGCCGAACACCAGGCCGCCGGTCGGCCGACGCCCGCGCCGAGTCAGCCGGCTTCGAGCCTCCCGGGGGCGGTGACCAAGCTGATCGGGCGCGAGCCGGAGCTCGCGGTCCTGCAGGCGCTGCTGGCCGATCGGGATGTGCGCGTGGTCACGCTGATCGGTCCCGGCGGCGTTGGAAAGACGCGGCTGTGCGTCGAGCTCGCCCGACGCCTCGAGGCTGAGTACCGGGATGGCGCCGTGTTGGTGCGGCTCGAGCGGCTGACTGACCCGGCGCTCGTCGCCGGCGAGATCGCCGACGCGCTCGGGCATCGCGACGGGACCGCGGGACCCGGGGCGGATGATCTATGGCGCTACCTACGAGACCGGGAGCTCCTGCTGGTCATCGACAACTTCGAGCACGTCCTGTCGGCTGCGGTGTTGCTGTCGGAGCTGATCGAGCAGGCGCCGCGAATCCGGGTGCTCGTCTCGAGCCGGACCCCGTTACGGATCAGGGGAGAGCGCTTGTTCACCGTCGAGCCTCTTGGACTCCCCACCGGAGGATCCGAGGAGGAGATCGCACAGAGCCCGGCGGTCCAGCTGTTCGTGGACCGGGCGCTTGCGGCCGATCCGAACCTCGTGGGCGATCCAGCGAGCCGCGTCACCATCGCGGCGATCTGCAGGGCGCTGGATGGCCTGCCGTTGGCGATCGAGCTCGCCGCGTCTCGCTGCCATCTCCTGACCCCGGTGCAGATTCAACAGCAGCTCCCGAGACCGCTCTCGATCGGTGAGCGGGCCTTGCGAGACCTACCCGATCGCCAACAGACGCTCCACGCGACGATCGCATGGAGCTATGAGTTGCTCACCCCCGCTGCGCAGTCGGTGCTGCGCGGCGCCGGCGTGTTTCTCGGGGGGTTCACACTGGAGGCGCTCGAGGCGGTGATCGGATGGCCGTCGCTCACCGAGATGTCGGAGCTCCGGGAGGCGAGCCTCGTCCGCCGCCAGGGGGACGTCGGCCGCTTTGAGCTGCTCGAGCTGGTACGCGCGTTCGCACTCGACGACTGCCACGGTGTGGGGGACACCGTCGAGGCACGCGCCCGTCACCGGCACTATTTCGCCGAGCTGGTCACGCCGGTCAGCGCGGCGCTCGACAGCGGTGCCGCGGCCGGCGGATTATCGGTCCTGCTGCGCGCCGATCACGCAAACCTGCGCGCGGCCTTCGCCGATGCCGTCGACGCGGGAGATCAGGCATCGGCCACCGAACTGGCGCTCGGCCTGCGGCCACTGTGGATCGCGGGAAACCTGCGCCAAGAGAGTGGCGAACTGGCCGAGCGCCTGCTCAATCGCTTTGAGATTCCCGGCGAAAAGGAGATGGCGCTGCTGCAGATCGTGGCCGCGCTCGAGGACCCGGCGGCAAAATGGCAGCAGCGCTTCGCGCAGCGCGCGGCCGAGTTGGGCAACCAGGAGGCGCTGGGGGTGGCCACGACGCAACTGTTTGCCGAGGCGATCAACGCGCGCGACCGCCAGGCGATGCGCCGCCTACGACCCACGCTGGACTCTCTGCTCGCGCACGGGGCAAGCCCCCGAGTCCTCGGTTGGGTCCACTACTCGCTGTGGGGCCAGGCGTACATCGACGGTCACTTCGAGTCGGCGTACGAACACGCCTGCTTGAGCGCAGAGCGGGCGAAGCAGATCGGACACCAATACATGCTCGTATGCGCGTCGGAGGCGCGGCTGCTCGCCGGGTCGGCGGTCAGCGGGGAAATCACGCAACCGCAGCTTGCTGAGATCCTCGAGCTCGCCCGTCACCACGGCGTCCATTCGGTTGCCGTTGCGGCGCTCTGGTTCGTAGCCCGCTACGCCGCCGAGGTCGACCCTGAGAGTGCAGGTCGCTGGCTGGCACTCGCCGAGCGAATCCGCACCGAGTTGGACACGGGTCGATCGCCGGAGGAGGTGCTGCGCGAGGAGACGATCGCGGTGCTTGGGATCACCGATCCCGGTGGGCTGCTCGCAGCTGCCCCAACGTTCGATCCGACTGCTGCGCTCGACGAGGCGGCGGCATGGGTGGCGTCGCGCAGCCCCACCGAGATCGCCCTGCGCACGCACGTGGCGACGCTCGCATGACCTCCCGTCTGACGGACGGCTGTCCGGACCGGACGCCCGTAATGCCCGCGCCCCCGTGGGGCGCGCCGACGGCGGTCGGCGCGCCCCGAGCCGACTGTCAGTGCTTGGCCAGAGACCCGACGGGGAAGACGACGCGGCCGTAAGAGATCTCGCACAGCTCCGCCAACGCCATGTAGAAGATACATGCCGTTGCGACCAGGCCAACGTAGCCGCCCCAGTGGATCAGGGTGGTGTGAGCCCCGTAGTTCCCGGCGCCGAGGAGGAACACCGCCACCGTGATGAGCGTGAGCGTCAAGACGACGACAATGTTCGTGCGGAACGACGCCGCCAACATCACAACGAGGAAGATGCCGAAGGCGTAGAGGAACAAGCCCAATGCCTGCCCGGCCTGCAGCGCCGGGACCTCCTTCAGGAACCACTGGGCAATCGCGAACAGCGACAGCCAGAACGCGCCGAAGCCACAGAACAACACACCTGAGAACGTGTTGTTGGTGCGTAGCTGAATGATTCCCGCGATCAGCGCCGTGATACCGCCGCACATCAATGCGACGCCGAACACCACTGGCGTCACGCCGACCGCGACCGCGTGCGCGTTGATCATGCTCAGCATGAACGTCGGGACGCCGAAGGCCAGAAGGGCCAGCGGCGCCGAGTTACCCCAATCAAGCGTCGAGCTGGCGGTCGGCGGGCTCTCGGGGGCACGAGTGGTTGCCCGGGGTGGCGCGCCGTTGCGCTCAACCTCTCGGGGGGCGGAAACGATCGGGCCCGGTGGTGCAGAGATGGTTGCCATGATGCATCCTCCTCCGTGTGCGTTGAGAGCTCAACGCACCGTTATCGCGACAAGCACCGTCCCGAGCGAACATCCGTGCCGCAACGCTTCGCCGTCGAGCACGCCGATGGCGCACAGTGACGATGCTCGGCATCCAATCAATCCCCGGTCATCCGGAGAAGCTCCTACGTTCCTCGCCTCCTCACGTCCTCACATCAGGGGCACCCCGGTTTCTCGATGTGGAAACCCCGCAGTCCATCGATGGCCGGGCGAAGCTTCGTGTCGCGAGCGTCGCGCCGAAGCGGGCCCGCCGCCCGCCGACCGCCGGCCGCCGGCCCCCGGCCGTCGAGCACTGACGAGTCGCGTCAGTGCGCACGACTGACAACGAGTGCGGGCTATTGCGGATGACGCTCGGCCGCAGGAGCGCATGATTGGTAGCCAAGCACCGTTGGGCCGGGCAGCCACCCGGCGACAGCTGAGGGGCTCCCTTTCTCGGATTGGCCCGTCGACAGCCGAGCCGTTGTCCAGCGTTTCGATGGAGAGCGACGACGCACGCAGAGGTGATCTTCGATGTCAGCCAACCTCGCGCAGCTTCTGACCGACACGGTCTCCAAGCACGGCGACCGTCCTGCCCTGAAGCTCGACGACACGGTCCTGACCTACACCATGCTCGACGAGGGCGCCGCCAGGGTGGCCGGCCTCCTGCGAGCCCGGGGCGTTCAGCCGGGAGACCGGGTTGGGGTGATGCTCCCGAACGTGCCGTATTTCGGAATCGTCTACTACGGCGTGCTGCGAGCCGGCGCCGTCGTCGTGCCGATGAACGTGCTGTTGAAGCAGCGGGAGGTGAGCTTCTACCTCTCCGACTCGGGCGCCGTGCAGCTGTTCATGTGGCACGACTTCGCGGCCGAGGCCGAGCCGGGCGCCAAGCAAGCCGGAACCGACGTGATCGTGGTGGCGCCCGGCGAGTTCGAACAGCTACTCGCTGGCGCGCCGCGAGAACCACGCGACGCCGAGCGCGATGAATCCGATACCGCCGTGATCCTCTACACCTCGGGAACCACTGGGACACCGAAGGGCGCCGAGTTGACGCACCTGAACATGCTCGAGAACTGCCGCGTCGGCGGGACCGATCTCGTGGACATCTCCGAGCAGGACGTGATCTTCGGTGCGCTGCCGCTGTTTCACTCCTTCGGACAGACCTGCTGCCTGAATGCCGGAGTGCGGGCCGGGGCGTGCCTGACCATGATCGCCCGCTTCGAGCCCGGGAAGGCGCTGGAGATCATCGAGCGCGACAAGGTCACGCTGTTCGACGGGGTGCCGACGATGTATCACGCGATGCTGCACTACCCGCAGCGCGAGCAGCACAATGTCTCGAGCCTGCGCCGCTGCGTCTCCGGTGGTTCGGCGATGCCCGTCGAGGTGATGCGCGGTTTCGAGACAGCGTTCGGCTGCGTCATCCTCGAGGGTTACGGCCTCTCAGAGACCTCTCCGGTGGCATCGTTCAACCACCTCCAGCGTGAACGCAAGCCGGGGTCGATCGGCACCCCGATCAGCGGCGTCGAGATGAAGCTCCTCGATGATGCCCACAACGAGGTTCCCGTCGGCGAGATCGGCGAGATCGCCATCCGCGGTCACAACGTGATGAAGAGCTACTGGAACCGCCCCGACGCGACCGCCGAGGTGCTGAAGGACGGCTGGCTGCTCACCGGCGACATGGCGCGGATGGACGAGGACGGCTACTTCTTCATCGTCGATCGCAAGAAGGACATGATCATCCGCGGCGGCTTCAACGTGTACCCCCGCGAGATCGAGGAAGTGCTCTACGAGCATCCAGCGATCCTCGAGGCCGCGGTGCTCGCCGTCCCCGACGAGGCGCTCGGCGAGGAGGTCGGCGCTGCCGTCGTCCTCAGACCCGGCGCCCACGCCGACGCGGACGAGGTTCGCGGGTTCGTCAAGGAACGAGTCGCGGCCTACAAATACCCGCGCCGCATCTGGTTCACCGACGAACTACCGAAAGGCTCCACCGGCAAGGTCCTCAAACGTGAGATCGCCCTGCCCGAGTTCGCCGGCGGGCAGCGACCAACGATCAACATGGGTACATGAGCATGGGTGCGACACCGGGCAACGGACACGAGCGTTGGATGGCTTTGGAAGGCGGCGCCGACGGGGCACCGAGCGACGGGCTGCATACGAGCCGGTTCGCGGCGATCGGGGCATCGGTTCCCGTGCGGCGGTTGAGTACCGATGAGCTGATGGCAAGCACGACGCACCACACTCGGATCGACCTTGAGCGGCTCACGGGGATCCGCGAGCGCCACATCGCGGCTGACGGCGAGGACTCCTACACGCTCGCGCTCGGAGCGGCGCAGGATGCGCTCGCGCACGCGGAGTGCGGTGCGGAGGATCTTGACATGCTGATCGTGTCGAGCATCACCCGGCATGTCGGGGGTCTCGGCATGCAGCTCGAACCTCCCGTGAGCGTGGCGCTGAAGGAGGCGATCGGCGCGCGGAACGCGGTCAGCTTCGACCTCTCGAACGCGTGTGCGGGGATGATGACCGGCGCTTTCATCCTCAACGACATGATCCGGCAGGGCCGGATTACGCGAGGGATGGTGGTGAGCGGCGAGTACATCTCGCATCTGGGGAGCAACGCCGCGCAGGAGGTTCGCACGATCATGAGTGACCAGCTTGCGTCGCTGACGCTTGGCGACGCCGGCGCCGCCGCGATCCTCGAGCGGGCGCCCGAGGGCGCCGCGGGGATCGAGGTGGCTGGGTTCACCACCCTCTCGGAGCACAGCCGGCTGTGCATGGCGGCCCCGGCGAAGATCGGTCCCGGCACGACGATGCACACCGATGCTCGCGCGATCCACAAGTTCGCGATCGCGGCCTCGCCGGCGCTGCTGGAGGAGGCGCTCGACCGGGCCGGGATCGAGCTCGATGAGATCGACTATCTGATCCCGCACCAGACGTCGGTCAGGGCGATCAAGCAGGGGATGAAGGACCTCTCCGAGCGCTGGGGAATGGCGCCGAAGCACTGGGTCGTGACGGTTGATGAGTTTGGCAACACGGCATCGACGTCGCATTTCGTCGCGCTGCGAAAGTACCTCGAGGAGGGCCGCTTCGTCCCGCAAGACAGAGTCTTGCTGCTCGCGCTCGCCTCCGGGCTCGAGGTCGGCGTGGTGATCTTCAAGGTCGACCAACTGGTTGGGCGCTATGGGCACGATCATTGAGGCGAGCGCGACGGCGACCGCTCACCCGAGGCCGTTCAGTCCCGGCTCGCTGAAGCTCGCCGACGCTGCCGCCCGCTTGTGCTTGGAGCGTGCGGAGCGGCGGGCCGAGGAGCTCGATCTGCTCATCAACGTGGGCCTGTACCACGACAAGCTGATGAACGAGCCGGCGCTTGCGTCCTTGATCCAAGAGGACATCGGGGCGAATCCGGACCGCCCATCCAGCGCGGGCCACGGAACGTTCTCGTTTGACATTGCCAATGGAGCGTGTGGCTTCCTCACCGGCATGTACGTCGCCGATGGGATGCTCGCGTCGGGAACCATCGAACTCGGGATGGTCGTCGCGAGCGACATGAACCCACAGCCCGGCGTCTCTGAAGGATTCGACTTTCCCGCGCTTGGGGGTGCGGTGGTGTTGAGCGCGGCGGATTCGCTGGCGGGTTTCACCGCGTTCAAGTTCGCGACGTTCCCTGAGTTCGCAGAGCTGTTCCAGAGCCGGGTGGACTGGCGCGAAGGCGCCCGCCGCGGCGTCGCCCATCACGGTCGGCACGTCCTCACCGTCGAGATCGCCGAGCCGTACGCCGCCCAGGCGCTCGACTGCGCCGAGTCAACCGTCCGCGAGCTTGCCGACGCCCACGCGCTCGACCTCGGCGGGGTCGGGCTGCTCGTCGCCACCGCCTCGGTCGGCGGCTTCGCCGAGGCGCTGGCCACTCGCCTCGGGGTGCCCGCCGAGCGGGTCGCTGCGCCTGAGAACGGTCACGCCGCAGCGCACACCGCCGCCCCCGCATTCGCGCTCGAGTCAGGCCGGCTCGCTGCCGCCGGCACGACGCTGTTCGTCTCCGCGGGCGCCGGGATCACCGTCGCAGCCGCGATCTACCAGACGTGATCCGGCGTGAGGCGCCCGCGTCCCTCATCCGCGGACGTCCAAAGGCTGCAGGAGCTGCTCCCGCCCACGCACATCGGCACGCCGCGGATCGCTCCCGCCTCGCCGCAGGAACTCCGACCGCTGGCAAGAATCGTGGCCGGAATCGCGGGACGCATCGGAGGCGAGGGCCCCCCGAACATCTTCACGACCCTCGGCCGGCACCCCCGGCTGTTCCGCCCGTGGCTGCGCTACTCGGCACAGCTGATGCCGTTCGGCCGGCTGCCGCGACGGGACACCGAACTCGTGATCCTGCGGGTCGCCTGGCAGTGCCGGTCAGCGTACGAGTGGCGCCAGCACGTTCCGATCGCCCTCCGTGTCGGGCTGACGCCCGCAGAGGTCGGAGGCGTGGCCGACAACGTGCCCGCCGACAGCTTCACCGTGCGCCAGCGCGCGCTGCTCGCCGCCAGCGACGAACTGCTCACCGAGCGCTCGCTTTCAGACACGACCTGGAGCGCCCTCAGCGCGACCCTCGACCAGCGCGAAGCGATCGAAGCGTGCCTGCTGATCGGGAACTACCAAGGCCTCGCCTCCGCGATCGGCGGACTCGGAATCCAACCGGAACACGGCCCGGGCGCGCCGTGAGGAACTGAGAGTGTCCGCCAGCGACCAGATGACCGCGCTTGACGCGACCTTCCTCGAACTTGAGCAGGCGGATGACGGCGCGCTGATGCACATCGGCGCGGCGCTCGTGTTCGACGCGCTCCCCACCGGGGGGATCCCGGCGATCGGGAACGTGCGAGAGCATCTCGAGCGACGCTTGGATTCGCTGCCGCGCTACCGGCAGAAGCTCAGCGCGCCCCGCACCGGCGGACTTGCTTGGCCCTCCTGGGAGCAGGATCGCCGCTTCGAGCTGAGCGCGCACGTCCGTCATGCGACCGTCCCCTCGCCCGGGGACGAGCGCGAGTTCCTCGACTGGATCTCGGATTTCTATTCGCATCGCCTGGACCGCAGCCGTCCGTTGTGGGAGATCGTGCTCCTCGACGGTCTGGCGGACGGCCGCTGGGCGCTGGTATGGAAGACCCATCACTGTCTGGTCGACGGCGTCGGCTCGGTCGGCATCGTCGACCTGCTGCTCGACTCAGAGCCCGTGCCGCGCGAGTCCTCGGCGCCCCACGCCTCGCCAGGGTTGGCCTCCGACGAGGCCCGGCACGGATGGCTTCCCCATCCATTGGAGCCTGTCGGCCAGGCGGCCGACGCGGGCATCGCTGCGGCTCGCGCCGGTGCGCACGCGCTCGTCCATCCCCGTGAGACGTTGGAGCGCTCGCGGGCGATCGTCGATCTGCTCATCCGCGACGAGCTGATCGCGGCGCCGCACTCGAGCCTGAACGTGCCGATCGGCGCCACGCGGCAGATCGCGACAGTCCATGTCGAGCTTCTGGACCTGCAAGCGGTCCGTGCGGCGCTTGGCGGAACGGTCAACGACGTCGTGCTGGGTGCGGCGACCGGGGCGCTGCGCGAGCTGCTGCTCGCCCGCGGCGAGGATCCGCCGCACCAGGGACTGCGAGCGATGGTGCCCGTGAATCTCCGACATGAGGGGGACCACGGTGAGCTCGGCAACAAGGTCTCCACGCTGTTTGTCGAGCTGCCGGTGGCGGAGGCCGATCCGCTGTGTCGCTATCAGCTTGTGCGCGCTGCGGTGCAGCGGCGCAAGTCCGGCGGGCAGGCGTTCGCGGCGAGCGCGGTGACCGGGCTCACCGAGCTCGCGCCGCCGGTGCTGCACGCCAGCCTCGCGCGCTCGCTCTACGCGAAACGACTGTTCAACATCACGATCACCAACGTCCCCGCCTCGCCCCGTCGCCTGTATGCCTTCGGCGCGCCGATGGTCGATGTCGTGCCGATCGTGCCCCTGGCGGCCGAGCATGCCGTCGCGATCGCCGTCGTCTCCTACGCCGGCGCAGTGACGTTCGGTGTGTACGCTGATCGCGCCACGATGCCCGATCTCAGGGTGCTCAGCGACGGCATTCACACCTCCTTGCGTGAGCTGGCGGCGCTGGGACGCCAGACCGCCGCGGCACGGGGAGCGCACTCCAACAGCTAGCGGGTCGTGAGTGTGTCCTGCAGCGCCTCGAGGCTGCTGTACCGCGGGCGCCAGCCGAGTTCCTGCTTGGCCTTGCTTGCGTCCATGATCGCCGGGTGGCTGAGCGCCTCCGCCCAGCCGGCGAACGGCGGGGCGAACGGCAGGCCCGCAACGCCGCGTGCGCCTGCGCGCAGGAGCCGCGCCGGGGCGGGGATCGGCGTGAGTCCGAGCTCGCGGAGAACCTCCGCGCCGCTCAGCACGCCGTCGCCGGTGATGTTGTACACGCCCGGAGCTCCGGCGCCGACGATGCAGAGCAGGAATGCCTGCCCGACGTCATCTTCGTGGATGAACTGCACGGAGACCGGAGGCGTGAGCACGGGCAGCGGCACCCGCCCCACGACGGCGCCGAGCATGCGGACAAGCGGCGCGAGCGGTCCCGGGATCACGTTCTTAGCGCCGACCGCGTCGGGACCGAGCACGATCGGCGGCCGCAAGACAAAGACCCCAAGCCCGGAGCGGCCGGTGGCCTCCCGCGCGAGCAACCGCTCGATCCGTGCTTTCTCCTGGGCGTAGAACAGATGAGCGGCTGGCCGAGCAGGCCAGTCCTCCGTCATCCCGACCGGGTTATCGCCATGAAACCCATAGGCCGCGACCGACGAGGCGTACACGAAGCGCCGGGCACCGACCGCGGCCGCCGCCCGAAACGCGTTGAGGGTGCCCTCGACGTTGATCTGTTCGATCGTCTCCAACGATGCGGCCCCGGTGATCATGAACGCGAGATGGACAACGACGTCGGCGCCACGAAACGCCTCCTCCAGCGTGGCCGGGTCGCGGACGTCGCCCCGTCGGTAGGTCATCTTCGTCCATCCGTGCTCGTTCGCATCGAACGGCCGGCGCGCGATCCCGACAATACGCGCGATCCGCTCGTCGGCCTGTAGCAACGGCACAAGGCCAAAACCAAACGTGCCGGTCGGACCGGTAACCGCGACTGTGAGATTGGACTCGGGCATCGGCTACGCCTCCCTCATGGCCTCCACCGGCGGCGCATCCGCATCGGCGCCCCACTCCTCGGCCCAGCTTGCGAGCGGTTTCAGCGCTTCGAGCAGTGCATGGCCGTGGGACGACAGGCCGTAGCGTCCCGCGTCGTCGGTGTCGAGCAGGTCGGCGCCGACCAAATCGGCCAGTCGATCGCGTAGGACGCTCGAGGACATGCTCTCGCAGCGTTCCTGCAGCGCGCGAAAGCCGAGGCGGTCCTGACGGAGCTCCCAGAGCACCCGCAGTGCCCATCGCCGTCCGAGGAGGTCGAAGGCAACGAGGAGCGGCCGGCCCGTCCGCGTCCCGCGGGCGGGTCGCCCGGGCCGCGGCCCTTGTGCTTCGATTTGCGAAGCGGTACGCTCTTGCTTCGACATCCGAAGCATCTTACCGCCGAAGGAGAAACTCGTGCCGACCACGACCGCCCGCCGCCTCATCGACGCCTTTTTGGTCGGCGACACGCCATCGGCGGTCGCCCTGCTTGCCCCCGACGCGAGCTTCCATAGTCCCATCCGCGACTATGACGGCGCGGGCCAGATCACCTCGGTCTGGCGAGCGGTCGCTGGCGTTATCGACAACGCGCATCCTCTCTCGGTCTACGAACGCGACGGTGAGACGATCGCCTTCTTTGCCGGCACGATCAGGGACCGGCCAGTCGACGGCGTCGTGCGCACGCTCACCGACGACGGGGACCTCGTCTCGGATGTCACCCTCATGATCCGCCCGTGGGCGGCGCTCAAAGCCGGCATCGCCGACATCAAGGTCTCAGCCCACATCGCTGGCCCCCCGCCTACCCACCGAGCGTGCGCGGCAGCCCAAACCGCGAAAACAGACTCCGCTCAGCAAACCACGTGATCGCCGACACCCGCCCCTCGCCGAGCGTGAGCACCATGATCCCATACGCGCGCGCGACCGCCGCCTGAGGATCGGGGAGGTAGCAGCCGAAAGCCGGCTGGCCGTTGGCGCGAGTGGGGACAAGGCGGTAGTTCGCGCCGCGGCGGCAGGCGCGGTCGTCGAGGAACCGGGCGATCGCCTCGCCGCCCTGGTACTCGTAGGGCTCGGGGGGCATCGTCAGCCACGCGTCGTCGGTGAGCAGGGAGACGATGGCCGACGAGTCGCCCTGCTCGACGGCGGTGGCGAAGTGGCCGACGAGCTCTCGCTCCCGACCCGAGTCCGGCAGCGGCACATCATCGAGACCTCCGGCCGGCAGGCGCTCGTCCAACGTTGCGCGAGCCCGCTGGAGCGCGCCTTTGACCGAGCCCTCGCTGCTCTCGAGCATCGCGGCCGCCTCGGTCGTGTCGAAGCCGAGAGCGTCGCGGAGGACGAGCGCGGCGCGCTGGCGCGGCGGCAGGTGCTGGAGGGCCGTCACGAACGCGAGCCCCACCGACTCCCTCGTCTCATAGCGTGCCTCGGGCCCCGCGGCGGCGTCCGCGACGCCCTCGAGCAGGGCGTCGGGGTACGGCTCGAGCCACATCGGCTCGGCCATGCGGGTGGGTTCGGGCGGCTCGACCATCGAGGACACCTCCTGGGGGCGGCGCTTGCGGTCGCGAAGCGCGTTGAGGCAGCGATTGGTGGCGATCCGGTAGAGCCAGGCGCGTAGCGACGCCTTGCGCTCGAATCGGTCAAGCCCCCGCCACGCGGCGAGCAGCGTCTCCTGCAGCAGGTCCTCGGCGTCCTGAACCGACCCGAGCATCCGGTAGCAGTGCAGCTGGAGCTCGCGCCGGTATGGGTCGACGAGCTCGCGGAAGGCGTTCTCGTCGCCGGCATGGGCCCGGCTCAGCAGGAGCGCCTCGGTCACGCGCGCGCCTCGCTCTGGCAGTCAAACGTCAATCGCATCACCTGTAAAGACACCAGACCGCGGCGAAACGGAACGGTCACCGAAGAACCCCGCCGACCGTTCCGTCCAAGACGACCGCGGTGTCTCAACGAGCAGAACTGCAAAACGCCTCTTGGAGAAGGGCAAATGACACCTACGCAGGGAAATATCAATCGCTGGCGGGCGTTCGCGCTGCTGGCCGTGTCGTACTTCATGACGACCGTCGATCTGACGATCGTCAACGTCTCGCTGCCGACGATCGGCCGAGAGCTGCATTTCTCGACGACGAGCCTGCAATGGGTCGCGACCGCGTACGCGCTCACGTTCGGCGGCTTCCTCCTGCTCGGCGGACGCGCCGCCGATCTGCTCGGGCGCCGGCGGGTGCTGATGGCCGGGCTCGGCGTATTCACCGCGGCGTCGCTCGGCGCGGCGCTCTCCTCCGGGGACGCTTCGCTGATCGCGGCCCGGGCGATCCAGGGTCTCGGCGCGGCGGTCATGCTGCCCGCCGCCCTTTCGATCGTCATGAACATGTTCAAGGAGGGCGCCGAGCGCAACAAGGCGCTCGGGATCTGGGGTGGCCTCGGGGCCGGAGGCGGTACGTTCGGACTGATCATGGGCGGACTGCTCACCCGGTACGTCGGCTGGCGGTACGTCTTCTATCTCAACGTGCCGATCGGCGTGACCATCATGGCGCTCGCGCCGCGCTTGGTGCCCGCGAGCCGGATCGCCTCCCGGCGCCGGCGGTTCGACGTCGCGGGTGCGGTCGCCGGCACCGGCGGCCTCGTGCTGCTCGTCGACGCGATCTCCCAGGCGCCGCAGTACGGCTGGGGTGCCGCCCGGACGATCGCCGTACTCGGCGCGTCCATGGTCCTGCTCGCGTCGTTCCTCGTGATCGAGAGCCGCGTCACGGATCCGCTGCTGCCGCTGGGGATCTTCAAGCGGCGCACGCTGGCCGGCGCGAACGTCGCCGCGCTGCTGCTCGGCGGGAGCTTCTTCGCGTTCGTCTTCGCCGGCACGCTGTACATGCAGGAGGTCCTCCACTACAGCGCGCTCCAGACGGGGCTGGCGTGGCTCGCGGCCTCCGTGACGTCGATGGCGATGGCCGGTGTCTCGCAATGGCTCGTCACGAAGATCGGGCCGAAGATCGTCATGACGATCGGGATGACCATGATCGGCACCGGGATCATCTGGGCGACCCGCGCGCCTGAGCACGGACGCTTCCTCGGGGACCTCGTCGGCCCGTTCGTGATCGCGGGCGCCGGGACGGCGTTCTCGTTCATCCCGATCTCGGTCGCGGCGCTGTCCGGCGTGGCCGAGGATCAGGCCGGGCTCGCGTCCGGGCTGCTCAACACCTCGACGCAGATCGGCGGGGCGATCGGCATCGCGATCGCGTCGAGCGTCTCGGCCACGCACACCGAGACCCTGCTGCACGCCGGCGACTCCGCACCCGCGGCGCTGACCGGCGGCTTCCACCAGGCGTTCTGGGCGCTCGGTGTGATCGCGCTGCTCGCGCTGCCGGCGATCTTCGCGCTCGTCCGCGGCAACGCGCGCCCGCCGGCGGCGACCACGGCCACGATCCGCGACGCCCAGCCCGCACTCGCACACGCTGAGTAACGTCACCCAACGACCGCGCCAAGGAGCGAACATGACCAGTGAGAACCGCAATCAGCCGCACGCCGGCACGAACGATGCCGCGGACCCGGCCGTCGTCGACCGGGCGACGTTTCAGGCCGAGCTCGATGCCATGCGCGTCCGAGAGAAGCAGCACACCCGCGCCGGCGACGCGATCGCGGCGGCCCGGCGGCGGCTGCCGATGGTCGAGGTCGACGCCGGCGCCCATCTGATCGGACCTGACGGCCCGCTCACACTCCTCGATGCGTTCGAGGGCCGGCGGCAGCTCATCGCCTACTACTTCATGTGGGACAACGGGCGATCCGCTGCCGAGCAGTGCGAGGGCTGCACCTTCTACACCACGCAGGTCGGAGAGCTGTCCTATCTCCATTCGCGTGACGTCACGTACGCCACGCTCTGCCAGGGTCCGTACGAGGAGAGCGCGCGCTACCGGGATTTCATGGGCTGGACGATGCCCTGGTACTCGGCCGAGCAGTCGCTCGACACGCTGCTGACCGGGCGCCGGGTCGGCATGTTTCATCTCGTGTGCTACCTGCGGGACGGCGACCGGGTGTTCGAGACGTACTGGACCAACGGCCGCGGCGTCGAGGCGATGGACAACAGCTACGGGCTGATGGACCTGACCGTGTACGGGCGTCAGGAGCCGTGGGAGGACTCGCCCGCCGGGTGGCCGCAGTCATGGGAGCTCAACCGCGACATCTGGCGCACGAACGGCCGTCCCACGGCCCAGTGGTCCCGCATCGCGGCTGGACGCTCCGACGACCTCGGGTGAGTCAGCCGCCGGGGGGTGACTGGGCGCTGAACGTCGCGTCGTAGGACCAGCCGCCCCTCGGCACCGTCCCCGCCCCGGCACTGTCCCCTCGCGTGGCGCGGAAACGCCACGCTGCACCCATCCACGCCGTGCTGCGTGCCGCGCGCGGGTGTCGGCAACCCGAGTTATGCTGCTCTAGGGGAACGATGGGGCTTGAGCACTTATCCGCGTATGTCCTTGTGCTGGTGGCGATCGGTGTCGTGGACATCGTCGCGGCGATCAGCGTGTGGCGCCGGCGGGGGCGGGTCGGGCGCGCCAGCCTGTGCGCCGTGCTGCTTGCCGCCGCAATCTGGTGCGTAGCGTACGGACTGGAGCTGGCGACGACGGGCGACAGCCGGGTGCTGTGGGGGGCATTGAAGTTCATCGGCACGACCCTGCTGCCGCCGGCGTGGCTGATCTTCGCCCTTCAGTACACGGGGAGGCTGGCCCGGCCGGGACGCCGGCTGGTCGCCGTGCTTGCGGTCGAGCCGGTGCTCGTCCTCGCGCTGCTCGCCTACGCGCCGACCCGCTCGTGGATCCGCTCCTACCCGGCGGGGCAGCTCCGGGCGACGCTGCCGACCGTCCGCCTCGGGGGCGCCTACTGGATCCACTTTGTCTACACGAACGGGCTCGTCCTCGCCGGGAGCGCCGTACTGCTGGTGACGCTGATGCGGATCTCGCGCCTGTACTGGCGCCAGAGCATCGTGCTCGGGGTGGCGATCTGCCTGCCGTTGGTCGCAAACGTGATGTCGAGCTTGGACGTCGCGCCGTTCTCGCAGCTCAACGCCGCGCCGGTCGCGGTCTCGTTGTCGGCCTGGGCGCTCGTCCTCGGTGCGCTTCGCTACCAGCTGCTCGATCTGCGTCCCGTCGCCCGCACGCTGGTCGTCGAGACGATGCGCGACGCCGTCGTCGTGACCAATGCCCACGGGCACGTGGTCGACGTCAACCCTGCGGCGCAGCGGATGCTCGGGATCCCCGCCGCGGCGCTGATCGGATGTCCGTCCGACACACTGTTTGCCGAGCACGAGACGGTGGACGGGCACGGTCCGATGCCATCCCGCGAATTGCTGCAGGAGGCCCGGGACCGCGTTCGAGACCTGGAACTCGTCGTGACGCCGTTGATCGACCCTCGCGGGGTGACGGCCGGCCGCGTGCTCGTGTTCCGCGATGTCTCCGAACGCAAGGAGCTCGAGCGCAACCTGCGGCACCTGGCCTACACCGACGCGCTGACCGGCCTGCCCAACCGAACGCTGTTTCACGACCGGCTCAAACAGGGGCTGGCGATTGCGTTGCGCCGGGACAATCCATTGGCGGTCCTCTTCCTGGACCTCGATCGCTTCAAAGTCATCAACGACAGCCTCGGGCATGACGTCGGCGACCGCGTATTGATCTCCGTCGCCCGGCGGCTGGGGGCCTGCTTACGCGAGGAAGACACGCTCGCCAGGCTCGGTGGGGACGAGTTCGCGGTCCTGCTGCCGGAGATGTCCGGCCCTCGCGGCTCGTCGTTGGTGGCCGACAAGCTGCTCAGAGCCCTGGCCGCTCCCCACCTCATCAATGGCTATGAGCTGACCGTGGGCGCGAGCATCGGGATCGCCTTGTTTCCCGACAACGGAAGCGATGTCCAGTCGCTGCTGCGCTCGGCGGATGCGGCGATGTACAGCGCCAAGGCGCACGGGCGGGGGCGAGCAGCGGTGTTCACGCCCGATCTCGGGGAGCGCAACACGCGCCGCCAGCAGCTCGAAGTCGAGCTACGGCGTGGTCTGCGCACCGGGCAGATGCAGCTGGCCTTCCAGCCCTACCACGAGCTGGCCTCGGGGGCGATGGTCGGCTACGAGGCGCTCGTCCGCTGGCAGCATCCCCACAGCGGACTGCTTGCGCCGGCGAGCTTTCTCGAGCTCGCCGAGGACGCCGGCCTGGTTGAGGCGATCGACCGCTGGGTGCTCGAAGAAGCCTGCCGCCAGGCCCGCGGCTGGAACTCCTCGCTCGCGGTCTCGGTCAACGTCTCACCCGGGCGGCTGCGGGCCGGCGACCTGTGTCAAGACACCGCTCGCATCCTCGGTCACTCTGACCTCGACCCGGGGCGCCTGACGCTTGAGCTGAGCGAACGGACCCTCTTCGACGATGAGCCGGAAGCGTTCGGGATGCTCTCGGAGATCGCGGCCGCCGGCGTCGGGGTGGCGCTCGACGACTTCGGTGCTGGGTACGCGTCGCTCGGACACCTGCGGCGACTGCCGCTCACACAGCTGAAGATCGACCGTTCGCTCGTCGCCACGCTTGGTCAGAACGGCGACTCGCCGATCGTTGCCGCAATCGTGAGCTTCGCGCACGCGCTCGGACTGTCGGTGACCGCCGAGGGGATCGAGCATCCGGCCCAGCTCGAGCGCCTCGTCGATCTCGGATGCGATCTGGGCCAGGGATTCCTGTTCGGGCGGCCGCAGCTTGCCGGCACGGCGAGCGACACGTGACGCCGCGGCGTCCGTCCCCTAGACGAGCACTCGCCGCCTGAAGTTCCGAAGCCCGAGCGCGAGGAAGAAGACGCAGAACCCCATCAGCACTGGATAGATCACGTACAGGGGCATGTGCGAGATGTTGGTCAGGGCGGCACGCATGCCCTCGGCGACGTAGATCAACGGGTTGATGAGAACGATCGTCTGAAGCCAGTGGAAGCCGCCGAGGGTGACCGGGGACAGCCGCGTCCACTGGTAGTAGGTGCCCCCGAGGAAGGTCAGCGGCAGGACGACGAAGCCGAACATCAGCCCGATGTTGCGCGGCTCGAAGGTGCTGCCGAGCAGCAGGCCCAGTGAGGACATCGCGACGCAGGCGAGCGGGATGACGGTGAGCACGATCGGCCAGTGCAGGTCGAGGTGGGCGTGGACGCCCGGGGCGTGGACGACGGCAGCGATCGGGAACACGATCACCGCGGCAAGCGCTCCCTGGACGGCCCCGGAGAGCACCTTGGCGACCGCCACGAGCCAGATGGGGCACGGCGCCTGGACCCGGTCCTCGATCTCCCGCGTGTAGCCGAACTCGGTCGACATTTGCAGGGCGACCGCCTGGATGCCCTGGAACATGATCGAGATCGAGACGACGCCGGGGACGAGCACGGTGGCGAAGTGGGACTCCGCCACACGTCCGGCGCCGCCGCCGACGCCCTGGCCGATCCGCGGGAACACGTACAGGAACACGAAGACGAGCAGGAACGGCTGGACGAGCGTGCGCGCGACGAACTCGCCGAAATGCTTGCGCAGCACGACGAGGTCGCGCAGGATCAGGCCGCGCAAAGCGGCGCGGCTGGCCGCGAACGTCGAGCGGGTCGGCTCGAGGGCGATCCCGGCGCGCGTCTGCGCCGCCGCGGCCGCCGGGGCAGCCGGCGAGGAGGCGGCGCTCGTGTCGGTCATTCGCGCAGCTCCGTGCCGGTCAGGTTGATGAACACGGTCTCGAGCGTCGGCTCGGTGATCGCGAGGTCGACGAGGTCAAACCCGCCGCTCTCGGCGCCGTCGACGGCGCGCGGGACGATCCGCTCGGTGCCGGTGACGTGGAGCTCCACGCCGCCGTCGATCAGTCGCGTCCGCCTGACGCCGTCGATGACCCTCGACAGATGCTCGGCGAGCAGGGCCGGGTCACCGTTCGTCTTCACCGTGACGATCGTGTCCGCACCGACCGAGCGCTTGAGCCCGTCCGGGGTGTCGAGGGCGAGGATCTTGCCGCGGTCCATGATCGCGACCCGGTCGCACAGCCGATCGGCCTCCTCCATGTAATGCGTCGTGAGCAGGATCGTCTGCCCGGCGGCGTGGAGCTCGCCGAGGATCTCCCACAGCGCCAGGCGGCTCTGTGGATCGAGCCCCGCCGTCGGCTCGTCCATGAACAACACGGCGGGTCGATGCATGATCGAGCGCGCGATCATCAGCCGCTGCGCCATCCCGCCTGACAGCGCGAATACCGATGCCGGTCCCCATTTCGTCAGATGGAACTGCTCGAGCAGCTCGTCGGCGACGCGGCGCGACTCCGCCGCCGACATTCCGAACAGCCGGCCGTGGAAGTACAGGTTCTCCCAGACCGTCAGCTGCCGGTCGAGCGTGTTCGTCTGTGAGACCACCCCGATCAGCTGCTTGGCCAGCGCAGGGTGGGCGATCACGTCGACCGACCCGACGTGGGCACTGCCGGCGGTCGGGACGACGCGCGTCGTCAGCATCCCCGCGGTGGTCGTCTTGCCCGCGCCGTTGGGGCCCAGCAGCCCGAAGATCTCGCCCGCGGCCACCGACAGGTTGAGCTTGTCGACGGCCGCAGTGTCGCTCCCCGCATAGACCTTCGTGAGATCGGCGGTACGGATGATCGCCGGGCCAAGATCGTCCGCTGTGCCGCTCGTGCTCGTATCGGTCGAGATCATTGACGCCGCTGATCACATGATCGCTGATCCCGGCTCGAGCGCCCGTCACCTCCGGCGGGTCCCGGACGGGCTACCCGGCTCGAGCGCCATCATGCCGGCGGTGCCGCACGGGCTACCGTGCGACTGCGGTGCGCTCGGGTGCGCCGCGCCTCTCGGCTTCGCCGTCCGTCTGCTGGAGGTCGGTTTCGATCTCCTCGAGGCTGCGTCCCTTCGTCTCGGTCACGAACGCCTGGACGAACAGGCCGGCGAGGATGCCGAGGACGGCGTAGCCGAGGAACACCGGCCCCGGCCCGAGGCTCGTGAGCAGACTGGGGAAGGTCTGGGAGACGAGGAAGTTCGCCGCCCAGTTGCCGAAGACGGCGACGCCCATGGCGGTGCCGCGAACGTTGAGCGGGAGGACCTCGGGGATCATCACCCAGACCACCGGGCCCCAGGTCGCGGCGAACGAGGCGATGAACGTGCCAAGGCAGACGAGCGTGATGATCGCGGCCGGGTCGCCCGGGTGATGCGGCGTCGGCAGCACGGACAGCGAGATGCCGAGGACGAGCAGGCTGGCGACCATGCCGGCGACGCCCGCGAACAACATCGGCTTGCGACCCACGCGGTCGATGATGCGGATCGCGATCACCGTCATGCCGACGTTGACCACGCCGATGATGAGGTTTGCGTAGATCGCGCTCGTCTTGGCGAAGCCGACGTTGGTCAGCGTCGTCGGGGCGTAGTAGATGATCGTGTTGATGCCCACCAGCTGCTGGAACACGGCGAGGCCGACGGCGACGAGCAGCGCCGGGCGTACCCAGCGGGCACGGAGCAGCCCACGAATACCCGTGACGCTCTCCTCTTCGTGTTCGACCTCGCGGATCTCCTCGATCTGCGCTTCGGGGCGCGCGTCGCCGGGCAGGTCCTCGAGCACGTCGCGGGCCGTCTCCTCCTCGCCGGTGTGCACGAGATATCGCGGCGTCTCAGGCATGAACAGCATGCCCACGAGCAGGATGAGTGAGGGAACGGCCGCCAGTCCGAGCATCAGCCGCCAGTTGCCGGAGGAGGCGAGGATCGCGTTGACGATGAAGGCGGCGAGGATGCCGCTGACGACCATCAGCTGATTGAGGCCGGCGATCGCGCCCCGGATCTCCGTGGGGGCGATCTCGGAGAGGTAGAGCGGGACGACCAGCGCGGCCGATCCGACCGCGAGTCCGATGATGAAGCGCGCCGCGATGAGCACGCCGACGCTCGGCGCGAGCGCCGCAAGCAGGGAACCGGCGGTGAACACGACCGCCGCGATGAGGATCAGCTTCCGTCGCCCCATGCGATCGGACAGGCGACCGGCCACCGCGGATCCGACCATCGCTCCCAGCAGCAGACCGGCCACGATTGCGCCCTGCAGGAAGGGCGAGAGCTTGAAGTCGTTCGGGATGAACAGGATCGCGCCCGAGATGACCCCGGTGTCGTACCCGAACAGCAGACCACCGAGCGCGCCGAAGAAGTAGATCGTCCGGCCAGTCGGTCGTAGAGCGTGCATCGTCCCTCCCTCGTCAGCGGCGGTCCCGTGACGTCCGCTACATGCTTTCCCGCCCCGTCAGAACAGAAACGCGCCGGTCACGCCGCTCGCGCGAGCCGTCGCGCGCCGACGCCGTCCATGCCGCTCGCGGACGAGAACGAGTACGTGACCACCGACATACCGAAGTTGACCGGGGTCGGCTTGGAGACGAACCACGGGCCGGGAGCGCCTTCCGCGAGGGTGTAGTTGTTCGTTCCGTTGGCGTCGGCGGGCCTGGCCCGGGCGACGGTGGGGAACACGTCCAGACGCCAGTACCCGAGGGTGCTGTTCCCGCCGAGGACGCCCCCGAGGCGCCTGAGCGCACGTGCAACATGATCACGGGCGACTTCAGCGGCGGAAGCCGATCACCGCCGCCGCCGCACCTCGCGACACTGGCTCCCGGCTAACCGACCTCGACCGGCTCGGGATCAGACGCCGGCTGCGGAGACGCCTCCACGGTCTGCGCGGCCCGCTTGCGCTCCATCGCCTCCGGGGTGACGCGCTGGACGTCCCAGGCCAGGCCGGTCTTCTCCATCGACCAGATGAGCCACCACGTGGGGTCGAACTGCCCGCGCTGGAGGCCGTGCTTGGCCGAGCGGGGGAAGGCGTGATGGTTGTGATGGTTGCCCTCGCCGAGCCCGACCAGGGCGACGAGCGGGTTGTTGCGACTCTCGTCGCGGGTCTCGAACGGGCGCTTGCCCCAGAGGTGGCAGACGGAGTTGACACTCCACGTCGCGTGGTGGACGAAGAACACGCGCATCGGGCCGCCCCAGAGGAATGCCGACAGGCCGCCGCGCAGCTTCCGCGTGGCGATGAGCCCGGCGGCGAACGGCGCGACGAAGTAGCTCAACACGACGATCAGCGCGAAGCGGCGGTGGACCTTCATCACGACCGGATCGTCGAGGAGATCCGGGACGTAGCGATGACGCGATGCCTTCTCGTCGGCAAACAGCCAGCCGAAGTGGGCGTGGACGAAGCCGCGGATCCGGCCGCCCTCGTGGCCGACATGGGGGCTGTGTGGGTCGCCGACCTCGTCGGCATACGCATGGTGCTTGCGATGGTCCGCGACCCAGTCGGGGACGGATCCCTGGATCGCCGTCGAGCCGAGGACGGCGAAGATCCCCCGGATGACGGGGTAGGTCCGGAAGCTGCGGTGGGTGAAGAGGCGGTGGTAGCCCGCCGTGATGCCGAACCCGCTGAGCAGATAGGACACGGCGAAGATGCGGCGGTTCGTCGGCGTGGCGAACAGCCAGCCCTTTCGGAACGCCGCCACAAGCAGCGCAGGCGGACCGAACACGAACAGCCCGGTGAAGACTCGATACACGCGGCTGGCCGGATATGTCTCGGGGACTTCGCGTGCTGGTGTTGTCTGGGGCGGCGGCTGGGGTGCTTCAAGTACTGGCGCTTGGTCCATGGATCGGACTCCTCTTCGGCACGTACAGGTGCGGGGGCAACGGACCGCGCTTACGCGTGTCTCCAATCAGACTACTCCGCCCTCCCTGAGCGACCCCCCCACGCGGGGGGTGCCGACCGCCAACCCCTAAGGAATCTCGCGCACCATAATCAGGCTCGTCGCACCCGGAATTCCCGTCTGGCGCCCGGAGGTGAGCACGACGCGAGCGCCGCTCGGGATCCCGCCGAAATCGCGCGCGGCGACGAGCGACTCGTCGACGAGCTCGTCGACCGACGCGGTCGTCGGCATGTCCATCGGATAGACGCCCCACTCGAGCATGAGCTGATTGCGGACCACCGGGTCGCGTGACAGCGCGATGATCGGGCGGCTGCTGCGGTACTTCGAGCAGGCGCGGGGGGCCCCGCCGGTCTCGGTCGGGATGACGAGCGCGGCAGCGTCGAGCTCGGCCGCGAGCTCCACCGCGGCGTGCAGGACGGTCGCCGACGCCGTCCGTGGGTGAACGCCGCGGGCGCGGCCGTGGACGTCGGGAATCTCCTCGGCCGCCTGTGCGATCTCCGCCATTGCGTGGACCGCCTCGACCGGATACTCGCCGACTCCGGTCTCCGCCGACAGCATCACCGCGGAGGTCCCGTCGATCACCGCGTTGGCGACGTCCGTCGCCTCGGCTCGCGTCGGCTCGGGCGCGTGGATCATCGATTCGAGCATCTGGGTCGCGGTGATCACGAGCTTGCCGACCTGGGTCGCCCGGTAGATCGTGTCCTTCTGCATCAGGGGCACACGCGCGACCCCGGCCTCGACCCCGTAGTCACCGCGCGCGACCATGACGCCGTCGGCGACCTCGAGGATCTCGTCGAGCCGCTCGTACCCCTCGATCTTCTCGATCTTGGCCACCGTACGTGCCGGAGAGCCGAGCGCTCGCAAACGATCGCGGAGGTCGGCGAGGTCGGCCGCGGAGCGGACGAACGACAACGCGACGAAGTCCGCGCCGACCTCGGCGGCGAGCGCGATGTCGGCCACATCCTTGTCCGTGATCCCCGGCAGGTTCGGCCGCGCATAGGTGACGGCGATCCCCTTGCGCGCGGAGATCGCCCCCGGGGTCAGCGCACGCGCCACCACCTGGCCGTCGAGGATCGCCTCGACGGCGAAGCGGGGAACACCGTCGCCGATCACCAGCTGCGAACGGGCGGTGACAAGACCGACGAAATCCGGAAACTCGACAACCACCACCTCGGGGTCGCCGCCGTGTCCCGAGCCGACGAAGGTCATCGTGTCACCCGCGTGGACGTCGACCGGAGCGGTGTCCGCGGACAGCCGCAGCTTCGGCCCCTGGAGATCGAACAGCACGGCGAGCGGCCGGCCGGCGCGCTCAGCGGCGGCACGGGCCTCGACCGCGCGGCGCCGCTGCTCGTCAGCGGTCCCGTGCGAGCAGTTGATCCGCACGCACGCGATGCCCTCGGCGATGAGCCGGTCAAGCACCCCCGGGGCATCGCATGCCGGCCCGAGGGTGACGACGATCTTTGTCCGACGCCTGAGCATTACGGTCGGAGTCTCGCAGCCCTCAGTTCAGCGGAATGCCACGGCGTGTGAACACGTTCCGGAGCAGCCGGATCCGGTCGCTCATCACGCCGTCGACGCCGAGATCGAGAAGCTCGTCCATCGTCGCCTCGTCGTTGATCGTCCAGACATGCACAGGTACTCCTGCCCGGTGAGCGGCCCTGACGAACCTCCTGGTGACGATTCGCACCGGGCCCTGACGGATCGGCACCTGAATGCAGTCGGCGCCGAGGCGCGGCATGCGACCGGACGTCGAGGCGACTCGCGTCAGAGCCACCGCCCGGGGGCCCATCGACGTTCGCGCCCGCCCGGCCCCGCGCGCACGGATCCGGCGCAGACGGCGGTCCGAGAACGACCCCACGCAGACGCGCTCCCAGGCGTCGAGGCGATCGAGCAGGGCGGCGAGTGGCTCGACGCAGGCGTCGGACTTGGGGTCGATGTTGACCCTCGCCGCCGGCCAGCGGGCGAGGATCGCCTCGAGGCGCGGGACACGCACGCCACGACCGCGGAACGGAAAGCTCGATCCGCCGTCGGGCGAGAACACGTGTCCGGCGTCGGCCGCCTCGACCTCGGCGATCCCGAGCTCGGCGATCGCGCCGACGCGGTCGGTGACCCGGTCAAGGCGCTCGTCGTGGAAGGCGACGAGCACGCCGTCGCGCGTGAGGTGGGCGTCGGTCTCGAGGAACGAGTATCCGAGCCCGACGGCGATCTCGAACGCCTCGAGCGTGTTCTCAGGCGCCTCGCCGGCCCCGCCGCGGTGAGCGATCGCGATCGGGCCGGGCTGACCGAGGAACGACAGCATGCGCTTCAGTGTCCAGGAAACGTATGTTGTGGACGTGCAAGAGTCCCAAGATGTCCCGCTCTCCGAGCTGACGACGCTCCGCCTCGGCGGTCCGGCGCGCAGGCTCGTGACGGCACGAACCGACGACGAGCTCGTCGATGCGGTGTCGGCCGCCGACGCCGCCCGTGAGCCCGTGCTCCTCGTCGCGGGTGGCTCGAATCTCGTCATCGCCGATGACGGGTTCGACGGCACTGTCGTCCACGTTCGCACGCGGGGCATCTCGGTCGACGGGAGTGGGGACCGCCCTGAGGTGCTCGTCGCCGCGGGCGAGCCGTGGGACGCACTCGTGGCGCGCTGCGCGGCCGAGGGACTCGCGGGGATCGAATGCCTCTCGGGGATACCGGGGTCGACCGGCGCCACGCCGATCCAGAACGTCGGCGCCTACGGACAAGAGGTGGCCGAGACGATCACCGCGGTGCGCGTGTACGACCGCGAGGCCCACGCTGTCGTCGAGCTGGCCGCTGCGGACTGCGGGTTTGCCTACCGCTCGAGCGCGTTCCGACACTCCTCGCGCCATCTCGTGCTCGCGGTCAGGTTCGCCCTCGACCGCTCATCCGCCGCGTGGCCCGTCCGCTACGCGGAGCTCACGAAAGCGCTCGGCGGGACGCCCGGAATCCGGCCGGCTCTGTCGGACGTGCGGGAGGCGGTGCTCGCGCTCCGCGCCAGGAAGGGCATGGTGCTCGATCCCGGCGATCCCGACTCGGTCAGCGCCGGCTCGTTCTTCGTCAACCCGATCCTGTCCGCAGAGGAGTTCGCCGCGCTGGAGCGGCGCGCGACCGAGCGCGACGCCGAGGGCGGCCAGCCGCCGGCCTGGCCCGAGGCAGGCGGACGGGTGAAGACATCAGCCGCCTGGCTGATCGAGCACGCCGGCTATCACCGCGGCTACGGCGACGGCCGCGTCGGGGTCTCACGCAAGCACACGCTCGCCCTCGTCAACCGTGGCGGTGCGAGCACCGCCGAGCTGCTCGCGCTCGCGCGGGAGCTGCGCGACGGAGTTCAGGCGGCGTTCGGGGTGAGGCTCCGCGCCGAGCCGACGCTGATCGGCGTCGAGCTCTAGCCGCTCGACTCAGCTCGCGGCGGCGCCCGTCACCCAGGAGCCGTAGGCATTGGCCGCCCGCATCGCGCTGACGTACAGACCCCGCTCGTACTCGGCCTCGTTGGCGTCGCGGGGGACCGAGAGCAGGCCGCGGACCTCGTCGACCGCGTTGAACCCCTTGCGAGTCATCCACTCGGACAGGCCATCGAGCAACTCCGTCGCGTAACCAGGGCCGTGGCGGAGCAGCGCCGAGGTGGACATCACGACATCCGCGCCCGCGAGCAGGAACTTGGCGACGTCCGCCGGGGTTTCGACACCGGTGGTCGCGGCCAGCGACGCGCGCACCCGTCCGTGCAGCAGGGCGATCCAGGTCCGCGACGGCCCGGCGTCCACCGGGTTTGAAAGTGCGACCGTCGGCACGACCGCGACAAGCTCCGGATCGATGTCGGGCTGCATGACGCGGTTGAACAGCACGAGCGCGTCGGCACCGGCCTCGTCGAGGCGCAGCGCAAGCTCGCCCGGCGAGCTGAAATACGGGCTGAGCTTGACCGCGACCGGCACCGTGACCGCGTCCTTCACCCGCAGCAGGACGTCGATCTGGCGCTGGTCGACGTCGTGGCTCGGCGTGCCCGGATCGCCGGGGAGGTAATAGATGTTCAGCTCGATCGCGGCGGCGCCGACATCCTGCATCGCGCGCGCGTACTCGGTCCAGCCTCCCGGGGTGATGCCGTTGAGGCTCCCGATCACCGGGACGTCGACCGCCGCCGCGGCACGCTCCACCAGGCTTAGGTGCCGCCGTGGACCGAGATCCTCCTCGGCGGCTTCCGGGAAGTAGGACAGCGATTCGGCGAAGCTCTCGGTTCCCGCCTCGGCGATCCGGGTGTTGAGCGCGGTCTCCTCACGCACCTGCTCCTCGAACAGCGAGTGCACGACGACGGCGCCGACGCCGGCGTCCGCGAGCCGCCGGACGCCGTCGACCGTGTGCGACAGCGGTGACGCCGACGCGACGAGCGGGTTGCGAAGCGCCAGCCCCATGTAGTTGGTCGAGAGCTCCGTCATCGATCCTTCCGGGCGTCGGCCGGGAAATCGCTGGCGCTGCGCGTGGCCATCTCCTCGTAGGTCACCCAGCGCTGCATGACCGTCTGCTGGGCCAGATCTGCCAGGCGCTCGGCTTCGGGCGGGTTGATGTTGTCGAGCGCGCGGAAGCGCAACTCCCCCTTGCGGTAGTCGCTGAGGGGGATCCGCGGCCGGGGTGAGTCGAGCAGGAACGGGTTGCCGCCACCCGCCCGGATCAGCGGGTCGTAACGCAGCAGCGGCCAGTGGCCGCTCGCGACGGCCTTGTACTGCTGCTCGAGCCCGTCTCGCATCTCGATCCCATGGGCGATGCAGTGGCTGTAGGCGATCAGCAGCGACGGTCCGTCGTAGGCCTCGGCCTCGCGGAACGCGCTCAGCGTCTGCTGGGGATCGGCGCCCATCGCGACGCGCGCGACGTACACGTTGGCGTAGGCGATCGCCTGCAGCGCCAGGTCCTTCGTCGGCATCGTCTTGCCGGCCGAGGCGAACTTCGCGACCGCGCCGAGCGGTGTCGCCTTGGACATCTGCCCTCCGGTATTGGAGTAGACCTCGGTGTCGAGCACGAGCACGTTGACGTTCCGTCCGCTCGCGAGGACGTGATCGAGACCACCGGAGCCGATGTCGTACGCCCAGCCGTCGCCGCCGACGATCCACACGCTGCGCCGGATCAGGTGATCGATCACGCTGCGCAGGTCGGCGACCAGGGCCTCGTCCAGCCCGCGGAGCCGGCGCTCAAGCTCGGCGATTCGCTCCCGCTGGGCGCGCAGCTCCGACTCGCGCAGCTGCGGAGCCTCGAGAATCCCGTCGACGAGCTCCGGACCGAGCTCATCACGCAGCTCGAGCAGGCGCCGGCGGGCCAGCTCGGTGTGGCGGTCGGCGGCCAGCCGCAGGCCGAGCCCGAACTCGGCGTTGTCCTCGAACAGCGAGTTGGACCACGCTGGACCGTGCCCGTCAGGGTTGACCGTCCACGGTGTCGTGGGGAGGTTGCCGCCGTAGATCGACGAGCACCCCGTGGCATTGGCGATCGTCAGGCGGTCGCCGAACAGCTGGGAGACGAGCTTCAGGTACGGGGTCTCGCCGCAGCCGGCGCACGCGCCGGAGAACTCAAACAGCGGCTCCAGGAACTGGGTGCCGCGGACGGTGCCGAAGTCGACCCGGATCCGGTCGGTCTCCGGCAGCGCCTCGAAGAACGCGATCTTCTCCCGATCGCCGTCCAGCGGCTCGAGCCCGGCCAGGTTGATCGCCTTGCGTCCCGGGTCTTCGGGCGCGGAGACCGGGCACGCCTGAACGCACAGCTCGCAGCCGGTGCAGTCCTCGGCATAGACCTGCAGCGTGTAGCGCACGTCCGGGACCCCCGGAGCGTTGAGCGGCGCTGACAGAAACCCCTCGGGCGCGCCGTCGAGGCGGGATTGCTCGTACTGGCGCGAGCGGATCACGCTGTGCGGGCAGACGAAGCTGCAGTTGCCGCATTGGATGCACAGGTCCGGGTCCCAGACCGCGACCAGGTCCGACACCCGGCGCTTCTCGTATGCCGTCGTGCCGCTCGGGTACGTGCCGTCGACGGGCAGCGCGCTGACCGGCAGCTGATCGCCGTGGCCGGCCATCATCGCCGCCGTCACCCTCCGCACGAACTCGGGCGCGTGGGCGGGAACGATGGGGGCCAACTCGCGGGTGCCGATCGCTCGCTCGGGCACCTCCACCCGGTGCAGCGCTTCCACCGAGCGGTCGACCGCGGTCTGGTTGCGCCGCACGACCTCGGCTCCGCGCTTGCCGTAGGTCTTGGCGATCGCGACCTTGATCCGCTCGATCGCCTGCTCACGTTCGAGCACGCCCGAGATGGCAAAGAAGCACGTCTGCAGGACGGTGTTGGTTCGGCCGGCGAGACCCGCGTCACGGGCGATTCGCCCGGCGTCGATCACGTACAGCTCGATCCCCTTGGCGATGATCTGCTCCTGGACCGGGCCAGCGAGCGCGGCCCAGACCCGATCCGGCGGCTCGCGGGTGTTGAGCAGCACCGTCGCTCCCGGCGCGGCCCGATCGAGGACCTCGGCGCGCTCGAGCAAGCCGAACTGGTGGCAGCCGACGAAGCTCGCCTGAGAGATGAGGTACGGCGCGTTGATCGGCTGCGGCCCGAAGCGCAGGTGGGAGACGGTCTGCGAGCCGGACTTCTTGGAGTCGTAGACGAAGTACCCCTGCGCGTGGAGCTCCTCCTCGGAGCCGAGGATCTTGATCGTGTTCTTGTTCGCTCCGACCGTCCCGTCGGAGCCGAGGCCGAAGAACACGGCCCGCACCGTCTCGGGTGGCTCGATGTCAAGCGAAGCGTCGTATTCGAGGCTCGTACCGGAGACGTCGTCGTTGATCCCGATCGTGAATCGGCGCTTGCGCCGCTCCCGCCCGAGCTCCTCGAACACGCCGGCGACCATCGCCGGGGTGAACTCCTTCGACGAGAGGCCATAGCGACCGCCGATCACGCTCGGCATCCGCTCGCGCTCGCCGTCCGCGTGGGACTCGCTCAATGTCGCGAGCACGTCGAGGAACAGCGGCTCGCCGAGTGAGCCGGGCTCCTTGGTCCGGTCGAGCACGGCCACGTGCCGGACGCTCTGGGGCAGCGCCTGCGCCAGCGCCGCGGCGGGAAACGGCCGGTACAGCCGCAGTTGCGCGACGCCGACTCGCTCGCCGCGCGCCTGTAGGTAGGCCACCGTCTCCCGCACCGTGTCGCCGCCCGAGCCCATGACCACCACGACGCGCTCCGCCTCGGGGTGGCCGCTGTAGTCGACGAGGCCGTAGTGACGGCCGGTGCGATCGCCGAGCTGGCGCATCGCCGCCTGGACGACGTCCGGGACGCGCGCGTAGAACGGGTTGACGGTCTCTCGCGCCTGGAAGTAGACGTCGGGGTTCTGCGCGGTGCCTCGGATGAACGGCCGCTCGGGGGACAGCCCGCGCCCGCGGTGTGCGCGGACGAGCGCTTCGGGAACGAGCGACCGGATGTCCTCGTCGGAGAGCAGCTCGATCGTGTTGAGCTCGTGGGAGGTGCGGAATCCGTCGAAGAAATGGACGAACGGCACCCGGGTGGCGAGCGTCGCCGCATGGGCAACGAGCGCCAGGTCGTGAGCCTCCTGCACCGATGCGGATGCGAGCAGGGCAAAGCCGGTCTGGCGGACCGCCATCACGTCGGAGTGGTCGCCGAAGATCGACAGCCCCTGCGCCGCCAGCGAGCGCGCGGCCACGTGCATGACGGCCGCGGTCAGCTCCCCGGCGATCTTGTACATGTTCGGGATCATCAGCAGCAGGCCCTGAGAGGCCGTGAACGTCGTCGCCAGCGCCCCTCCCTGGAGGGCGCCGTGCAGCGCGCCCGACGCTCCGCCCTCGCTCTGCATCTCGACGACTGCGGGGACGGTGCCCCACACGTTCGGCTGCGCGCGCCCCGACCACTCGTCGGCCAGCTCGGCCATCGGCGAGGACGGCGTGATCGGGTAGATGCAGCAGACCTCGCTGCACCGGTACGCGACCGACGCCGCCGCTTCGTTGCCGTCGACGATCGTGCGCATCAGTGGGGCTCTGGGAACATCTCGATCGAGTGGACCGGGCACTGTTCGTAGCACGCTGCGCAGCCCGTGCACTTGTCGTAGTCGAACCGGTAGCGATGGCCGGGACCGAGCTTGATCACGGCGTCCTCCGGGCACGCTCCGAGGCACCCGTCGCATTCGCAGCAGTTGCCGCACGACAGGCACCGACGCGCCTCGAACGTGGCCTCCGCGGCCGACAGGGAGCCGACGACCTCTCCAAATCCCGCGAGCCGGTCATGCGGGTCGAGCTCGGGCTGCTGTCGGCGGGGTGTGTCGCCGAAGTACCACAGGTTCAGCATGTCGAACGTCGCCGTGTCGTGTTTCGGCGTGCTCTTCGGCGTGCTGTTGCGGAGCCACGCGTCGATGTGGCGCGCCGCCCGCTTCCCGTGCCCGACTCCGATCGTCACCGTGCGCTCGCTCGGCACCATGTCGCCGCCGGCGAACAGCCCGGGCGACCCGGTCATCATCGAGGTCGACACCTGCACGGTGCCGTCGCGGTCGAACTCGACTCCCGGCACCGGACGCAGGAAGCCCGTGTCGGTGTCCTGACCGAGGGCCAGGATCACCGTGTCGGCGGCGAGCGTCTCGAACCGCCCGGTCGGCTGCGGGAAACCGGAATCGTCCAGCTCCATCACCTCGACCTGAAGCTCCGGGCCCTCCATCGCGGTGATGGTTCGCAGCCAGTTGATCCGCACGCCTTCGCTCTCGGCGTCCTGCGCCTCCTCCTCGTGGGCCGGCATCTGGGCCCGCGTGCGGCGGTAGACGATCAGCGCCTCCTCGGCGCCGAGCCGGCGAGCCGTCCTGGCGGCGTCCATCGCCGTGTTGCCGCCGCCATAGACCGCGACCCGTCGCCCGATGACGGGTGCCTCCCCAGCGGCGACGCTGCGCAGGAACGAGACCGCATCGACGATCGGCCCCGTGTCGACGGCGGGGATGTCGACGCGCTTTGACAGATGCGCGCCGACGGCGACGAAGACGGCATCGAAGCGTCCCTCGTCACGCTCGGCGGCGAGGTCCTCGACACGATGGGAGGAGGTGATGCGCACACCGAGCGTGACGATGCGCTCGAGCTCGGCGTCGAGCACGTCGCGCGGCATTCGGTAGGCGGGAATCCCGTAGCGCATCATCCCGCCCGGCTGCTCGCCGGCGTCGCGGATCTCGACCTCGTGACCGAGCCTCGCCAGGTGGTAGGCGGCCGAGAGGCCGCTCGGCCCGGCCCCGATCACGAGCACACGCTTGCCGCTGGCGCCGACCGGCGGGTCGAACTGCCAGCCTTTCTCCCGCGCGAGGTCGCCGAGGAATCGCTCGACCGAATGAATCGAGACCGCGCTGTCAAGATCGGCACGGTTGCAGACGCTCTCGCACGGGTGGTAGCAAACGCGTCCGTGGATCGCCGGGAGCGGATTGTCCGCGACGAGTTGGCGCCAGGCCTGCTCATGGTCGCCGGCCTGGGTATGTGCCAGCCAGGCTTGGATGTTCTCCCCCGCGGGGCAACCTGCATTGCAGGGGGGGAGGAGATCGACGTAGACGGGGCGGCGCTCCCGGATCGGTCCGGCGCGCGCATGCCCGTGCACGAGGTCCGGCAGCGGCGTGACGTCCCGCCGCGGGCCGGTCATCGAGGGTGAGCCCTGCTCGCGGCCGCTATGCATCTGGTGCCCATGTCAACCCTCATCTCGTCCCCAGGCGGAAGTGAGACTCACCATACACCCGTCGCTTCGAGTGCCGTGGCCCGGGCCCGGCCCGGGGGAACGGGGCGGCTGCCGGCCCGCTCAGACTGGCCGGCGGCCGTCGGCGAGCGTCACTGATCGCCTCGCGCCGGCGATGGGTCAGCGCCGGCGAGGTCCGCCTGAGAGCGCAGCAGCTCGGCCCAGTGCTCGCTGGAATGGGTCCGCGACTCGGTCGTCGCGACGAAGTCCTCGACGACGTTGACGAAGCGGCGGGGGTCATGGAGCTGAGGGAGGTGGCCGGCGCCGTCGAAGACCTCCAGGCGGCTGCCGGAGATCGCCGCCTCGGCCTCACGGCCATGCTCGACGGGCAGGACCGCGTCGTGTTCGCCCCACACGATCAGGGTCGGCACCTGCTCGGCGAGGTAGAGGCGGTCGCGGGCGTCGACGAGCTGCCCGCGAGCCCCAACGACGGCGCGGAGGGTGCCGAGGAACGCCGCGCGGGCGTCCGGCTCGGCCAGCGCCGCGTACGCGCGGGCATAGTGCTCGGCGTCGGCGGCGGGGCGCAGGCGCAGCGCGCGGCCGACCGAGGACGCGAGGCCGATCAGCGAGCGCGCCGCCGGAGCGGTCACCGAGAGGAACAGCTCGCTGCCGGGCAGGGTGGCGAGGCGGAGGATGATCCCGACGTCGGGGCCGAGACCACCACTGGAGACGAGCACGAGGCGTTCGCAGCGCTCGGGGAACTGGTAGGAGAACTGCATGGCGACGCCGCCCCCGAGCGAATGCCCGATCACCGTCGCCCGCTCGAACCCGAGCACGCCGCCGATGTCCCGCAGCTCACTGGCGAGCGCGCCGAGCGAGTAGTCGCCGGCCCCCTTGCTCGAGCCACCGTGGCCGGGCAGGTCGACCGCCACGACGTGGTGGCGGCGAGCGAGGCCGTCGAGCACGGGTTCCCACGTGCGCCAGTCCCCGCCGATGCCGTGAATGAGCAAGAGCGTCGGGCCCTCGCCGCCGACGACGAGGGCGACGTCGCGGCCGTGGAGGCGGATTGAGCGGTGCGTGAGGGTGGTGGTCATGTAAACGAAGGTTACACCGTTTGTTACAGTCAACCCGTGCCCTCGACCCACAAGCCGCGCGCCGCGATCCGCCGAGCCCGCGAGCGCGAGATCGTCGACGCGACCCGCGCGCTGTTCGACGAGCACGGCACGCAGCACGCCCGCATCGACCGCATCGCCCGCCGGGCCGGGATCAACAAGGCGATCATCTACCGGCATTTTGCCTCCAAAGAGGAGCTCTTTGCGCTGACGACGACGCGCTATCTGGCCGAGATCGATGCGCTGCTCACCGCGATCGACGCAGAGACGGGCGACGCCTCCGAACGCCTGCGCCGCGGTTTCGAGGCCTTCGCCGACTACAGCATCGAGCATCCCGCCTTCCTCGACTGCGCGCTCTCGCTCATGCGCCAACCCGCCGACGACCTCCGCGAGCAGGTCTCCGACGCCGTGTGGCTGCGGCTCGGCCAGGCGATCGGAGCCTGTGTCGGATGGCTCGCCCACGTCCTCGACGAGCTCGGCGTCGCTGAGCCGGACAAGCACGCCAACCAGCTCTACCTCCAGGCGATTGGCGTCCTGCACCTCGCCCGTTCAGGGGTCGGGCTGCGGGCGAACGCGCCCGGCGCGCCCGAGGCCTTCCCGGTCAGCCTCGAGGAGGTGCGAGCCGCCTGCGTGCAGCTCGCCCTCGCGGTGGCGCCGACGAACTGATCCACGCGACTCTGCCCTCTGCACGGCGATCAGATCGCCGGCGGCGAAAGCAGCTCGGCCGGCCGGAGTCGTCGGCTGCCGCGCGGGTGTGGTTGACGACCTCGACGTTGTGTCCGTCGGGGTCCAGGACGAACGCGCCGTAGTAGCCCGGGTGGTAGACGGCGCGCTCGCCGGGACCGCCGCGGTCCTCGTAGCCCGCGGCGAGCGCGGCGGCGTGGGACGCGCGCACGGTCGCGTCGTCCTGCGCCCCGAACGCGAGGTGGACGTGCGCCGTGACCGGCCGCTCGTGCCCAGTGCGACGAGCACCCGATGATCATGCTCCGCGACGGCCCAACCGGGCGGCATGCGGGATTGATCGGCCGGCCTCGCAGCGAGACCGCCGCCGCTGACGCGCGGGGAAAGTGCTCGTCGACGAGATGTACCCGGCGACCGTCGCCGAAGCGCTTCGGGCCGCTGGGACGGCGAACAAATCGAGGACCGTCACTTGGCTGTCGGCGTCAGCACCGTGGGGCGAAATGCTTGCTGCTAGCGCACGCGGACCGTATCGACGAGCGTCGCGCCACCCGGGAACGTCACTGTGATCCTCAGGTTCCCTCGCGGCAGCTTGACCTTGAAGCCGACCCGGCCGCGGGCGTCGGCGACCGCTTGAAGTTGATGCGACGTGTATCTGGCTATGACGAGCGCGCCGGGCAGCGGGGTCGAGAGGCTGCTCACCGACAACTTGAGCCGGCGCTCGCCGTGGCGTAGGCGCCCCGGCAGGCCGGAGAGCTGGATCGGCAGCCCGACCTGCGGCGTCACCGTCCGGCCTGCGAACGTCATCGATCCGGCGGGGCCGAAGAAGTTGATCGGGAGCGCTCCGGTCGCGCCCGCGCGCACGCGGACAACAAAGTTCGAGATCTTGCGTGCGTAGCTCGTCAGCGGAGCGCCGATCACCCCGAACACCTCGATATGCGCGATGCGGTTACCGGTGCCCGTGACGCTCATCGTCGAGTAGCGGCCGCCCGGGACCATGTACGTGGTCACATCGCCGGCGCGCCAGACGATGCCGGTGCCTATCCCGGTGACGTGGCCGGCGGCGTCGAGGCCGAACGTCGTGCCGTCCGCGGCGCCGAACACGAGCGCCACCGGCGAGTGCGTTTGCACGATCTGCGGGGTGCCATCCGGAGCGGCGCAGGCGTTGTAGAACTCTGCCTGCCCGGCGGTATCGAGCGGGGATCGGGGATACGGGAAGCCGAAATAAGCGTACTGCTGGCCGGTCCACGGCTTCAGCGGGCCGAGCGTCTGCGCCAGCGGCGGCGGCGTGTGCGCGTTGCCTACGTACATCGCCCAGGCGGCGAGTGAGCGCGCCTGCGCGTTCGCCGGCGGGATCGGATCGTCCGCGGCGGCAGCATTCGCGATCGCTACTGCATCGCGAACATCGAGCACGATGCTCGGGCCGTCCGTCGGCGCCGTGCTGCCGTGCGGGTAGAACAGGATCCCGGCGTGGTCGGCGTAGTTAACCGGACCGAAGTCCGCCCCTGGGAATAGCGACCGGCCGGAGGCGACCAGCCACTCGAGGAGGAGGTCCTGCGTCTCACCCTCTGGCTGGGCCACGTGCTGGTTGAAATGAACGAAGACCTGAACCTTCGAGCCGGATTGTGTAGCGCGGATCGCGTTGTAGAACAGCTGGGCGAAGCCGTCGAGCGGCGGGAAGTGCGCGCCGCTCGCGCTGAGCGGGAAGCTGATCGCGTCCTTGACCGAACTGTCCGCCGTTTCGCTCGCTTCCGTGAACGCGTGGCCAGGGACGGTGCCGGCCCACACCGTGAGCGGCACCTGGCCGTTCTGATCGGTGGTCAGCGTGAACCGAGAGCCGAGTACCGATCCGTCCGACAGCACTTGCGGGTAGACGACCTTGCCGCCGCTGCACATCAGCGTGCGCGGATTCCCGTCAGCCGGAGGGGCGACTTCGACGTCGGTTCCAGCGGCGGGCTGCCCGGCGCTGTCGGTCACATTGATCGTGCCCGAGAAGTTCGAGACGCCGTCGGCGGGTATCTCCGAGGGCGCGAAGTGCATCGCGAGCTTGTCGGGCGGTGCGGTGAAGTCGGCCACGCCGTCGGTGTGCGTCAGATCGAGATCGCAGATTCCTCCGTGCTCGTGTCCGCTGCAGAACGACGCCGGATCTCGCACGCCGGCGGCGCGCATCGATACCGTGTACTGCCCTGGATCGAGCTGATCGGCGTAATAGTCGCCGTTCGAGTTCGTCTGCACTCGCCCACCGGTCGGGCCGTCGATGGTGATCGTAGCGCCGTTTACGGGCTTGCCCTGCTTGGTGAGAACCCGGCCGCTGATCGCGCGCTCGTGGGGGCCGATGATCGCGTAGTAGTCGCACGACATCCAAGCGCCGAACCCTGAGCCGCCATCGATGCAGCCGATCGTCCACCCATTCGTCGACGAGGTTGCCTTCCAATGGCAGGAATCCGGCCGTAGAAGAGGCGTGTTTCGGCACGGTCCTCTCGCGGCACCGACGCCCGGCAGAGCGCCCCAGCTCCAGCTGATCGCCCGGATACCTCCGGGACCGCAGGCATCCACCGCGGGTCCGGCAGCGGCGCTGATCTCGTCCCCCACATGAACGAGGTGCGGCGAGAACGACATCGGCGCGCAGCGAGAGTCGAACGTGCAGGGCGAGGTCTGGCCGGGCTGGCACGGCCCCGGCGCCGGCCCCAACGAGTTGAGATTCCTCGCGCTGGCTGCCGGCGCAGCGGCGACTGCAATCAGCACCATGGCGACCGCCGCACCGCTCGCGATGAATCGCCAACCGCCCGTGACCCACTCGCCCACCACGTCCTCCGTAACTCGTCGTCTGACCGGCCCAGGGTAACAGCACCTGGTGGCGAACGCTATAGGTAACTATGCATAGGTCTGATCGGGGCTTGCTCGGGCGCCACGCTGGGTCGTAACCCCGGCGCTCGCCCGCTGCGTGCCTGGTGCGTGGCGAATGCGATTCGCGTGTCCAGGCGCCGTGTCCCGGCTGAACACCTCGGATTGACGGCGCCGCTCGGTCCTTGCTCGGGGATGCCCGCACGGACCATCCCAGCTGCTGCCAATCAGAGACTGATCATAATCAGCACCGGCGTGGCTGGAGGGGTCCGCGAGCATGTGTCGCTCCCCTACGAGGGGATGGAGATCGTCGATCGCGCGAGGAGGTATTTCGTGATCTGCGTGCCGGAGGGCCAACTCAAGATCCAGGGCATGGCCAAGCTGCAGCAGCCGCGGTTCCTGGAGGTTCTCGAAGCCCAAGCGCGGCCGACCGGCACGGAGTCGGCGTGAATCGCGCGGCGGTAGGAGGGAAGCCGTCGCTTGAGCCGTGACGCGCCCGACTGGCCCGAGGCCGGGATGTTCGCGCAACGCAACAAGCGCCGGCCCAACCGGATCGGAGTCACCACCTGCGAGCTACTCGCTAACGGCCTCGAGCTGACCGTCCGCGGGTCCGACGCGATCGACGGCACGCCCGCGCTCGACATCAAGCCCTACATGATCGAGTTCGCGCCACGAGGAGCAGTGGCCCAACCCCAGTGGTCGCACGAGCTCATGAGCCGATGCTGGTAGACCAACAAGGCGAAGCCTCATCGACTGGCGCTGAGCTCACTGGTAACGGGCGCGGGGATCGTGAGCCCGGGGCGCTCGTCACCACAGGCCATCGAGCTCATCCTCCCGTCTCGGGAGCTCGTCAACACGCTGGAGTCGACCATACGCTGGCGAGGCGCGACGAACCCGTCGATCATCGACATCTCCGGCGCTTCGGAATTTGCTGTTGATGAGCGCGCGCGAGCGGCTCACTCCCCCCAAGGCGGCGCGCAGGCGACCCACGGCCGAGCTCTGCGAGATCTCCTACGGTCGAGTCGTCATCCCGGTCTGCCCAGTTCAAGCTCGAATGCAAACCTCCTGTGGCCAAGGCGTTCGCCAGCGCATTCGCGCGACACGGGCAACTGCCGTCCTGGCGCCCCGGCAGGGCGCCGCACCGTTAGGGTTCCGCCCGACGCCCCATGAGAATCGATGCCGGTGGATATGCCTCGACGGTGATCGAGGCGGGTGAGAGCGCGGTCCGGGCCGAGCGCGACGGCTATGACGGGTGGTGGGTGGCGGAGACCCAGATCGATCCGTTCCTCGGCTGCGCGGTCGCGGCCCAGCGCACCGAGCGGGTCGAGCTGAGCACGGCGATCGCGGTCGCGTTCGCGCGCAATCCGATGACGGTCGCACTACAGGCGAACGACCTCCAGACCCTGTCGGGCGGGCGGTTCGTGCTCGGGCTCGGGTCGCAGATCAAGCCGCACATCACCAAGCGCTACTCGATGGAGTGGTCGAAGCCGGCGGCGCGGATGCGGGAGTTCATCCTGGCGATCCGGGCGATCTGGGACTGCTGGGCGACGGACGGCAGGCTTGATTTCCGGGGCGATTTCTACACGCACACGCTGATGACGCCGTTCTTCAACCCCGGCCCGAACCCGTACGGCAACCCGAGGATCATGCTCGCGGCCGTCGGGCCGCTGATGACCGAGGCGGCGGGGGAGGTCGCCGACGGAGTCCTCTGCCACGGCTTCTCGACCGAGCGCTACCTGCGCGAGGCGACGATTCCCGCCCTCGAGCGGGGCCGGGCAAAGGCCGGGAAGACCCTCGACGGGTTCGAGATCTCCGCTCCGTCGTTCGTCGTCGCGCGCGACTCCGAGGAGGAGATCGCCGCCGGTGCGCAGCTCGTCAAGCAGCAGATCGCCTTCTATGGATCCACCCCGGCCTATCGCCCGGTCCTCGAGCTGCACGGCTGGGGAGAGCTCCAGGACGAGCTCAACGCGATGACCAAGCGCGGGGCGTGGGACGAGATGGCCGGCCTGATCGACGACGAGATCCTCCACACGTTCGCGGTCATCGGCACCCCCGAGGAGGCGGTCGACGAGGTCCAGCGCCGGTACGGCGACGTCGCCACCCAGATCACCCTCAGCATCCCCGACGAGGCTGACCCCGCGCGCTGGGCGCCGCTGTTCGAGAGGCTCCGTAGTTCCGCCTCGCGCCTTGCGGGCTAATTCCGATGTATCGCCGCGGCTGAGGTCGTAGACCTGGGTCATGCAGTCGGCGCCGACGGATGACGGATCGGCTTCGGTTGGATCGGCGACACCGCCGCCGATCCCGCCACGATCGCGCGACCGGGTTGGCTCCGCAGCTCTTCGCGAGCGCAGCTCGGAGTACATGCGACGCACCCTGCCGGTCACCTGGCCGCTGATCGCCGCGTGGTTCCGCCCGGAGATCCGCGGCATGGACCGGATCCCGGCCAGCGGCCCCGTGCTGCTCGTCGGCAACCACTCGGGTGGCAACGTCGCACCCGACACGCTCGTCTTCACGCAGGCCTTCTACCGCCATTTCGGAGTCGAGCGGCCGTTCTTCCAGCTCGCCCACCACCTCGTGATGAGGGCACCGTGGCTGTACCTGCTGCGCAAGTACGGGACGATCGAGGCCAGCCACGACAACGCCGAGGCCGCCCTCGGGGAGGGAGCCGCGGTCCTCGTCTATCCCGGAGGCGACTGGGAGACCCACCGCCCGTCCTGGCACGGGCACCAGGTCGAGTTCGCCGGCCGGGAGGGGTTCATCCGCCTCGCGCTCGACGCGGACGTGCCGATCGTGCCGGTCGTCGCGATCGGGGGCCAGGAGACGGCGCTGTTCCTGACCCGGGGAGAGCGGCTTGCCCATGCGCTGCAGATCGACCGCCGGTTCCGGCTCAAGGTTCTTCCCGTTTCGCTCGCGCTGCCCTGGGGCATCGACGTGGGGGACATCCTCGGTCACATCGCGCTGCCGGCCAAGATCACCATCCAAGTGCTCGAGCCCATCGACCTCCACGAGCGCTTCGGCTCCGAGCCCGACGTCGACGCGATCTACGAGACGATCACCGGATTGATGCAACGTACGCTCGACCGACTTGCCGCTGAGCGGCGCTGGCCGATCATCGGATAGGCGCCAAGGTCCACTCCGTGCCGACGCTCACCGCCCCGACCTCGATCGCGACGCTCGTCAGCCGCTATGACCCGACCGTGTTCGAGACGCCGGGGCGCCAGACCCGCGTTCGCCTTGCCGTGGGCGACGACGGGGTCTGGGATGCCGTCCTCGCGGACGGTGCCGCGCGGCTGGCCGCCGCGGACGGCGCCGCCGATGCCCTGCTCCGTGCGGATGAGGGGACCTGGCAGCGGATCGCCGACGATCTGCGGGGTGGCATGGACGCCTACTGGTCGGGGCGGCTGTCCGTGCGCCGGAACCTGCACGTCGGCGTGGGATTCCTCGCCGCGACGAGCGGCGTGACGACGCCTGGGCGCCTGCGCTTTCGCACCATCGCGACGTCGCACGCGCGGTTGTCGATCATGGAAGCCGGCACCGGGCAGCCGGTCGTCGCGCTTCACGGTCTCGGCGGCACGAAGGGGTCGTTCCTGCCCACCGTGGCGGCGCTCGAGTCGCGTTTCCGGGTCATCGCCGTCGACCTGCCCGGGTTCGGCGACTCCGACAAGCCGATCGGCGCCGCCTACGACCCGCGCTACTTCGCCCGCGCCGTCATCGACCTGTTCGACGCCCTCTCACTGCGCCGCGCTCACCTGATCGGCAACAGCCTCGGCGGACGCATCGCCCTCGAGGTCGGGCTGCGCAATCCCCGTCGCGTCGGTCGCCTCGGGCTGCTTGCGCCCTCGCTGGCCTGGCGGCGCAACCGCCCGTGGGTGCCGCTGCTCCGTCTCACCCGCCCGGAACTCGGGCTCGTCCAGATGGCTCCGCGTCCCGTCGTCGATGCGATCGTCCGCCGGATCATTCCCGGGGCCGACAACGGCTGGGCGGCCGCCGGGGTCGACGAGTTCCTCCGCGCCTACCTCACCCCAGCCGGCCGGGCCGCGTTCTACGCCGGCGCCCGCCACATCTACCTCGACGAGCCGCACGGCGAGGGCGGCTTCTGGACTCGGTTGCGCACGCTCGAGCCCGAGTCGCTGTTCGTCTGGGGCCGCCGGGACCAGCTCGTGCCGCTCGCCTTCGCCCGGCATGTCGCGGAGACGCTTCCGCAGGCTCGCCAGCTCGAGCTCGACTGCGGGCACGTGCCCCAGGTCGAGCGCCCGGCGGAGACCCACGCCGCGCTCGAGGCGTTCCTGCGCGAAGGGCACGACGACCTCACCGGCGTGCGGGCGCGGTCGGACGCGCAGGTTCTCTAGTCCGCGGTCACCGCTCCGGACGCAGTCACCGCTCCCGACGCGGTCACCGCTCGGGACGCGGTCACCGCTCCCGACGCGGTCACCGCGGGGTCCGCGGGGTGCTCGGGGTACGCGGCGGGCGCGGGGGCGGACGGGGTGGTGGTGGCCGCCGCGGCGGGGGGGCGCCGGACAGGGCGGCCTCGACCTGGGGGAGGAGCCGGGATAGCGCGTCGACCTCGGGCCGCGGGAGGTCGACCAGCAGCGTGGCGAGGCGCTCGCGCAGGAGCTTCTCCGCCGACTGAAAGGCACGCGCGCCGGTCTTCGTCAGCGTGAGCGCGTGCCGGCGGCGGTCGCCCTCGGTCGTCCGTCGCTCGAGCAGTCCCGCGTCGACGAGGCTGGCCAGGAGCTGGGAGACGGCGGGGCCCGAGACGCCGGTGCGCCGCGCGAGCTCGGAGCCGGAGATCTCCTCCCGCGCGATTGCCCGCAGCGCGAGGTACTGGGGCACGGTCAGCCGCGGATCGTGGCCGGCGAGGAGGCGCTCGATCCAGCGCGTCGTCAGCGGCGCGACGGCGACGAGCGCTTCCGCCGCATCGACGGCCCGGTTCTTGACGGGAGCCATTAGGTAAGCTACCTTAACTAATAACTTTGCTTATCACTCACGCCATTCTTGCATCCGTCGCGGTCGGAGCGCTCGCGCTCAAACCGCAGAGCACGCCCGCCATGGTCGTGGCCTCGATCGCCGGGCTCGTCGACGTGTTCCTCGGGGCGCCGGCGCTGTCGGCGCTGACGGTGATCCTGCCGCTCGTGGGCTTCCTCACCGCGGCGCTCACGCTCGCGTCGCTCGTCGAGCGCTCGGGTCTCGCCGAGCGCGCGGCCTGCACGCTCGCCGCTGCCGCGCGGGGCAGGGCACTCGCCCTCTACGTGCTCGTGTGCGGGGTCTGCGCGCTCGCCACCGCGGCCGTCTCGCTCGACGGCGCGGTCGTGCTCATGATCCCGCTGCTCGTCATCCTCGCTCGCCGGTTCGACGCTCCGTTCACGCCGCTGTTCCTCGGTGTTGTCGTCGTCGCCAACGCGGCCTCGATCGCGGTTCCCCAGGGCAATCCGACCAACCTCGTGATCATCAACCGTCTCGGCCTGTCGACCGGGACGTTCCTCGGGCACATGCTGCTGCCCGGGATCGCCGCAGCCGTCGCCTGCGCGGCCTGCGTCGCGGTCGGCGAGCGACGGGCACTCTCCTCACGGCTGCGCACCGCTCGGCGGCAGGGGACGCCGCTGTCGTCCGCCGAGCGGCACGCCATCATCTCGCTCGCCCTCGCCGCGATCGTCGCCTGGGCCGCGCCGCTCGTCGGGATCGCGCCGTGGTGGCCGTTCAGCGCGGCCGTCGCGATCGCGCTCGCCGCCCGCCGTGAGCGCCCGCGGCTGATCATTCCCTGGCGTATCGCGTTGCAGGTCGGTGGTCTGCTGATCGTCATCCAGGCCCTCGGTCTCACCGTGCGCGCCACCGGGGTCGTCGGCCTGCCCGGGCTCCTCGCCGTCGCGACGGCCATCGGGGCGGCGTCCGCCCTCGCCAACAACCTGCCCGTCAGCGTGTGCGCCACGGGTCTGCTCACCGCGGGCGCCTCCGCATATGCGGCCTCGGTCGGCCTCGCGGTCGGTGCGCTCGCGGCGCCCCAGGGCTCGGTCGCCACCCTGATCGCGAGCCGGCTCGCCGGTTCGACCGCGCCGCCGCTCAAGGTTCGCTGCTTCGCCCCGCTCGCCGCGGCCGGCGTGCTCGCGGCGACGCTCGTGCTCTCGGCCAATCCCTGACCGGGCGCGGGGCCCGGCGCGGGGCGCGAGGCGGGCGGCGGAGCGCGAGGCAGGCGGCTGAGCGCGAGGCGGGCGGCGGAGCGCGGCTGAGCGCGGGCCGGGCGGCTTGTGCCGCGCGGTACGGTGTCACCAGCGGACTTCTCGGGACGCCGCGATGCAGGGGTGCCTCACGAAGCGCGCTGCGGGAGCACGGGGCGACCAGGCGGTCACATGCGTGGCGGCAGGGTTTCGACTCCGCCGCCACATCGTCCTCTCCGACCTTTCAGGAGGCCCCTCAGCATGACCGTTCGCATCCCCCGGCCGACGCCCGCGATGGCCGTTGCCCTCGCGGCGCTGTTCGTCGCCCTCGGCGGCACCGCCGCCGCCGTCAGCTCGACGGTGAACAACGCCAAGCACCTCGGCGGCCAGCCGCCGAGCTACTACCTCCAGGCCCGCCATTTCGCCTACTCCCATGGTGAGACGTTCTTCAGCGCCGGGCACACCGTGACGCTCGGCCGCAACGGGCACTTCACGTTCACCTCGACGTGCTCGAAGGACAGCAACGGCCAGAACCAGGTCACCTTCGACGTGCGCGCCAACACCACCGCTGACCTCGACGGCACCGGCCCGACGCCGGCGGGCACGAAGGTCAACATCCACACCAACAGCGACGCCCTGGACAACTCGACGACCACGCCGCTCGCCCCCGGCGCCTTCGACCAGGTCGGGAGCGCGAGCAGCTCGACGGAGATCGCCGCCGACGGTCAGGAGCTCGACGTGTTCTACAACGACGGCGTCAACTGGCCGGCGGGTCATGGCTCGCGTGCCCACGATTGCTTCGCCGGCTACACCGGTCTCATCGGGGGGTTCACCGGGAACTCCCAGAGCTGACCGGCGCTGCGGATCGCGGGCTCCCACCGGCACGGGAGCCCGCGGCCGGCGCAACGCTCAGCTCTTCAACAACCCCTCGGCCCGAGCCCACTCGACCGTCTTGCGCAGCGTCTCGCGCGGGTCGGTGTAGCGCATGCCGAGATCGCGTTCGGCGCGGGATCCGTCGTAGCGGTGACCGTGGAGCAGCGTGCGGACCATCTCGCGGCAGATCGGCGGCTCGCGTCCGGCGAGCTTGAATCCCCGCTCGGCGATCGCCGCCGCGACGGTGGCGACGCGACGTGGCAGCAGGCGCGGTTGACCCTGCACGCCGGCAACCTCGCCGGCGAGCGCGAGCGCCTCGGTCATCGTCAGCGTCATCCCGCTCAGCAGGTAGCGCTCGCCCCCGACCCCGTTCTCGGCGGCGAGCAGGTGGCCCGTCACGCAGTCGTCGATGTCGACGAGGCTGATGTTGGTCGGGACGAAGACCTTGAGGCGGCCGTCGAGGAACGCGAGCAGGAAGCGTGCGGTGCCGCCGGCCCGCCCCGGACCCTGGACGGAGGACGGGTTGACGCAGACGAGGTCCTGGCCGAGCTCGCCGGCGGTGGCGAGCGCGGCACGCTCGCCCGCGGTCTTCGTCCGCTCGTAGGTCGAGAGGTACCAGCCGCGGTGGGGCGTCTGCTCGTTGCCGATCGTGCCCGGCGCCTCGCCGAGCGTCGCGGCCGACGACGTGTGCACGAGCCGGCCGACGCCCGCGGACGCGGCGGCCCGCACCGCGGCGACCGGGCCAGCCTCGTTGAGGAGCTCCATCGGCCAGGGATCGGCGACGCACAGCGAGTTGATGCCCGCGACGTTGAAGGCGAGATCGCACCCGTCCATGCCGCGCGCCAACGTGTCCTGGTCGTAGGCGTCGCCGCGGACGACCCGGACCCCGCAGGCCTCCAGGGCGGCGGCGGCGGCGTCGCTCCGTGCGAGGGCGACGACCTCGTCGCCGCGGTCGAGCAGGCGGGTCAGGAGCGCGGTGCCGATCAGGCCCGTTCCACCTGTGATGAATACTCGGCTCACGTGAATAGTCGAGCGATCGACGGCGCTCGCGGCGTATCGTAGGGATCACGGGCGCGCGGCCGACGTCCGGGCGGTCCGCAGGACGCGGGCTTAGGCCGGGAATTACGATTCAACGCGCCCGTGCTGCTCCGCCGCCACCCACCCGATCCGTTCCGGCCCACCTCGCCGATGACCGAGGATCTGCGCGCCCACCCGGTCGTGCAGACGATCCTCCGGCGCCGCGACGAGGGTTCCCGGCCCGGGGCTCGGACCGACGGCCGGCGGGTGGCGCTGCTGATCGAGGGCGGGGGCCTGCGGGGGGTCGTCTCGGCCGGGATGGTCACGGCGATCGAGCAGCTCGGGCTGCGTGACGCGTTCGACGAGGTGCACGGCTCCTCGGCGGGGGCGTTCAATGCCGCCTTCCTGCTCGCGGGTCAGGCCGCCTACCTGACGACGCTTTACCAGCACGGCTTCGGCGATCCGCGCTTCGTCAGCGCCGCCCGCGTACTGCGCGGCGGCCCCGTGTTCGACATGGACTACGTGATCGACCACGTCTGGGCGCGGCAGCGACCGCTCCGGTTCGACGCGATCGCGTCGAGTGGCATCGAGCTGCACTGCACCGCGACCGACGCCGACACGGCGTCGATCGTCGACCTCGCCGACCTGGCCGGCGAGGACGAGGTCCGCAACGCGATGCGGGCCTCGGGCCGGTTGCCGTGGCTCGCCGGCCCTCCGGTCCGCTTCCGCGGGATGACGCTGCTCGACGCGACCCTGGCCCAGGCGATCCCGGTCGACACGGCCTCGCGCAGCGCCACCGACATGCTCGTGCTCCAGACGCGGCCGCACGGCGTGCACCACACTCCGCTGTCCTCGCCGGTCGGTGCGCTCACCGATCGCTACCTGCGATCGATCAATCAGGACCTGGTCGAGCTGCGCCGGACCCGGTCGGCCCGGTACGACGCGCTCACGGCGGAGCTCGCCCGGCAGATGGCCGACCACGATCGCGTCCCCGCAGTGTGCGTGATCCGGCCGCCCGCGGGCTCGGTGGTCGTCGGTCAGCTCGAGCATCGCGCGGAGGTCCTGCGGACCGGTGCGAGCGAGGGGTTGCGCACGGCGTGGATGGCGCTCGGCGGCGAGGACCCAGAGCTGCTCGGCGTGCTGCGGGCGTACCCGCGCGGCGCGGGCCGCGCGCCGAACGAGCCCGGCGACGATGCGCTCACCGGCGCGCGAGCGGACTCCGGCGCCGACCCGTCCTAGCCGCCGCCGGCGTCGGTCCAGCGCGGGCGCGGAGCCGGGGTCAGCCCAGCGCGCGGGCGAGCAGCGCGGTCAGCTCGACGACCTCGAAGTCGACGTCGCCGACCACCTCCGCCGCCGCTGTGTACATGGTCAGATCCTTCGGGCAGGTGACGACGAAGTAGTCGAGCCCCCCGAGCGCCTGAGCCTCGCGGATGCGCTGCTCGCTCGGGCGTTCGGCCACGTCGGTCTCGGACATCCAGATCCGGCCGCCGCCGGCCCCGCAGCAGAACGTGTTGGCGCCGTTGCGCGGCATCTCGACGAGCTCCGCTCCGGTCGCCTCGATCAGCCGGCGCGGCGCGTCGGTGACCCCGTTGTAGCGCGACAGATAACACGGGTCGTGATAGGTGACCCGCGTGCCGCTCAGCGTACTCGCCAGGCTGATGACGCCGCGGTCGACGAGGTCGGCGAGCAGCTCGGTGTAGTGATAGACGGGCTTGTCGAGGCCGTAGGCCGGATACTCGTTGCGCAGCGTGTTGAGCGAATGCGGATCGGTGGTGAAGATCGCGTCGAACCGGGCCTCGCCAAAGCTCTTCATGTTGTGCTCGACGAGCATCTCGAACAGGCCCTCCTCGCCCGCGCGGCGCACGTCGTTGCCTGAGCTGCGCTCACCGTCGAACAGCAGCCCGAAGGAGACGCCGGCGTCATGGAGGATCGTGGCCAGCCGCGCGGACGCGTCCTGCACACGCTCGTCGAACGAGGCGAAGTCGCCGACGAACCAGAGGTACTCGACCGCCTCCTTGCGGGCATCGGGAACCGGGAAGTGCAGGCGCTTGGCCCACCGCGCACGCAGACGCGCGGACTTGCCAAAGGCGTTGCCCTGGAGGGCGAGGTGCTCGAAGGTCTGCTGGAGCAGCGGGTCGAGGTCGCCCTTCTCGACGAGCAGACGGCGCTGTGCCATGACCGCGGCCACCGGCTCGATCCCGGCCGGGCAGGCCTCGACGCACGCACTGCAGGTCGTGCACTGCCAGACCCCCTCCGGGCGGCCGAGCCAGGCGAGGACGTCCTCGCGATCGCTGCCGCGCGGCTCGTCGAGCAGGCGACCGGCGGCCACGAGCGCGGCCGGGCCGACGAAGCTCGGATCGGTTGCGGCGATCGGGCACGCCGAGAGACACAGAGCGCACTCGAGGCAATCCTCGAGCCGGACGAAGTTCTCGAGGTCCTCGGGCGGCTTCGCCGCCGGCGGGACCTCGCTGACGCGGATGATCGGGTGCGGATCGGGGAAGCGCTCGTAGAACGGGTCCATGTCGACGACGACGTCGGTGCGGACCGGCAGGTTCCCGAGCGGCTCGACGGTGATCTCGTCCCCATGGTCGGCGAGCATGCACACGCACGCGAGGTCCTCGCGGCCGTTGACCCGCACACCGCAGGTACCGCACGAGGCATGCAGGCAGGAGTGCCGCAGCGACAGCGTGGGATCGCGGTGCAGCTGAATCCAGTGCAGAGCGTCGAGCACCGTCATCCGCTCATGCACCGGGACCTCGAACGTGTCGAAGCGTGTCTCGCCGTCGCCCTCGGCGTGGCGGGAGACGTGGACCTGGCAGGTCCGGGTGGCCTGATCAGCAGTGTCCGGGTGAGTAACAGCCATGGCCCCTCAGTCCCTCATGCCGCCACGGGGGCGGCGTAGTAGGCGGTGTGCGGCAGCAGGACGGTCTCGCGGGTCTCGCACGGCTCGTCGATGTCGAGCTTGCGGCACACGAGGTCCGAGCACAGCTCGGCCATCCCCCGGAGCGTCGTGGCCTTACCGCCGGTGATCGTGACGAATCCCTCGACCCCGTCGGTCTCCCGGTGGTCGAAGGTCTTGAACGTGCGTGAGAGCTCGCGGCCGGTGTCCGCCTCGCCGCTCGAGCCGACGAGCGGGCGGGCCGCCGACCAGGCGACGCGACGCTCGGCGGTGCGCACGGCGGGAATCAGCTTGGCGCCCTCACTGTACATCCGCTCGACGTGGTCCTCGGGCACCGTGAGGTCGTCGGGATCCTCGACCACCCAGGAGCTCGTGCCGACGACGGACAGGCTGCGCTGCGGGACGACGATGTCGCCATCGCCCGACTTGTGCAGGCGGTTGATGACCATGTTGCAGAACCGTCCGCGCAGCGCGAGCAGCACGCCGGGGGAGGGGCGGATCGGCACGTCGACGCCCGCCATCGCCGCGACCTTCTCCGACCACGGACCGGTGGCGTTGACGACGAGATCCGCGTGGATCTCCTCGCTGTAGCCGGTGACGTGATCGTGCACGACGGCGCCGGAGACGAGGCCGCCCTTGATCAGCAGCTCGGTGACCTCGGTGTAGGGTCGGATGACCGCGCCGTTGTGCTGCGCGGTCGCGAAGAAGCGGAGCACGAGGCGCATCGCGTCGATCGTCCCGTCGGGGACGCGCACGGCCGCCTTCAGCTCGGGGTTGAGATTCGGCTCGAGATCGAGCGCGTCGGCCGGGGTCAGCGACTCGGTCGGGATGCCACAGGCGGCGCAGCCCTCGAGGAAGGGGTCGAGGTAGTCGAGGTCCTCCTCGGTCACGGCGACGAACAGCCCGTCGTTGAGCTCGAACGTCCCCGGGCAGATCCGCCGCAGGATTCGGTTCTCCTCGATGCACTCGACCGCTGACTCGCGGTCGCCGACCGCGTAGCGGCCGCCGCTGTGGAGGAGGCCGTGGTGGCGCCCGGTCGTGCCCGAGGTGAGCTCTCCTCGCTCGACGAGCGTCACCCGTAGTCCGCGGAGCGCAAGGTCGTGCGCCAATGCGCCGCCGGTGCCCCCGCCGCCCACAACCAACACATGCTCGTCGTGGTGGGAAAACGCCATGTCTTACCTCGATTCTTTGAGGCTTTCGATCGTAGGTGGCTCGCCGCACGGCGTCATCGGCAGCCGCTACCGATCGCGATCCGGGTTGATCGCGGGCGTGCTCAGCGGAAATCCGCACCGGCCGAGGGGTCGTGACCGGGTATAACCGCAACATGGCTGTCGTCGATACCCCCGGCTGGCGCCGGACCCTCGGTGCCGGTGCCCTCCCGACGACGGCGATCGCACTCGGGCTCGCGGCGCTCGGACGGCCCGGCTACCTCAATCTCGGACACGGCGGCGACTTCGAGGACAACTCGGTCGCGGGGCTCGCGGCCCGGACCCACGAGGTGCTCGACGCCGCCTACGCGGCCGGCGTGCGTCACTTCGACGCCGCCCGCTCCTACGGGCGAGCGGAGGAGTTCCTCGGGTCGTGGCTGAGCACGCGGGCGATCGCCCCCGGTGAGGTGACGGTCAGCTCGAAGTGGGGTTACACCTACACCGCGGACTGGCAGGTTGACGCCGACCCGCCGGAGATCAAGGAGCTCACCGCCGACACCTTCCGCCGGCAGTTCGAGGAGACGCGCGAGCGCCTCGGCGCCCACCTCTCGCTCTACCAGATCCACTCCGCGACGGTGTCGAGTGGCGTGCTCGACGACGCTGCGGTGCTCGGCGAGCTCGCGGCGCTGCGCACGAGCGGGATCGCCGTCGGGGCGAGCGTCAGCGGAGCCGAGCAGGGGGCGACTGTCGAGCGTCTCGTGGCGACGGGCGGCTTCGACACCGTGCAGGCGACGTGGAACCTGCTGGAGCGGTCGGCCGGCCCGGCGTTGCAGGCGGCACACGCGGCCGGGCTCGGCGTCATGATCAAGGAGGCGCTCGCCAATGGCAGGCTCACCGCGCGCGGGACGGTCAACCCGCTGTCCCGGGCCGCCCGGCGGCTCGGCGTCACCGAGGACGCGCTCGCGCTCGCCGCCGTGCTCGCCCGACCGTGGGTCGACACGGTCCTCAGCGGCGCCGCCACGGTCACGCAGCTCGAGAGCAATCTCGGTGCCGTTCGCATCGCCTGGGACGCCGGCCTCGAGGACGAGCTCAGCACCCTGATCGAGGAGCCGTCCGCGTACTGGAGCACGCGGTCAGGGCTCCCCTGGACGTAGCGTCCTCGGCGTTTCCACAGGCCCCCTCGGCGCGTTCGAGTCCGCTCCGTAACGTTTGTTACAGGCCGGGGTTTGTGTGGGGGTGCTGCCCGTCCGGCGTGACAACTCCCTGCCCGCACGCGTCAAGCGCGGCGCGCGGCAGGCCCGCGCCTCGGCGCCGCGCTTCCTGCCCGTCCGGCGCAAGCAGTCGAAGTCGGAGCTCATCAAGCAGCGCGCGCAGGAGCTGCTGCCGGCCGCACCCCAGCTCGATCTCCCGTGGGCGCGATCCAAGCCCGCCGTCGCCACGCGCGAGGCCGTCCTCCGCGTCCTGCTGCGACCGCTCCTGACCTATTACACGAGCCGGAAGACGAACGGCCGCGAGAAGCTGCCGCGGCTGAAGGCGCCGGTGATCCTCGTCGCCAACCACGTCAGCCACATCGACACCCCGGTGATCCTCGCCGCGCTCCCGCGCCGGTTTCGCAAGAAGACCGTCGTCGCTGCGGCCGCCGACTACTTCTACCGCAACCGGCTCGTCGCGGTCACCGTCTCGCTGATCTTCAACACCGTGCCGTTGGACCGCAAGGGCGGTGGCCTCGAGAAGGAGTCGGTCGGCCACGTCGATCGACTGCTCGACGGCGGCTGGAACCTGTTGCTGTTCCCCGAGGGGACACGCTCACGTCAGGGCGGCGCCGGACGGCTGCGCCGCGGCGCAGCGGTGCTCGCCGCGCGTCACCGGGTCCAGATCATCCCGATCCGCGTCACCGGGACGCGCAACGTCATGCCCCCCGGGCGGTTCTGGCCCTCGCGGCTGCACAGCAGCCGCAACGGCTCCAAGCGCCACGACGTCAGCATCTCGTTCGGCGACCCGATCACCGTCACCGGCGACACCCACGCGGTGATCAAGCGGATCCAGCACTTCTTCGACGCCGCCGAGCAGCCGGTCTCGCACAAGTAGCGCGCGTCGACCTGCGGAGCGCGCGTCGACCTGCAGAACCTCCCGCTATTCGGGAGGAACTGCAGGTGCGTGCGGCTCAGCGCAGCGGCTGCGGCACGCGGGTTGGCAGCGCCGCGAGGCTCTCGTCATCGTCGTCGTCGAGCCAGTCGACGGTGCGGGTGACCGCCTTCTTCCACTTGCGGTAGCCGCGGTCGCGCCCGGTCGACTCCATCGCCGGCAGCCACTCGGCGGCCTTGTGCCAGTTGTGCTTGAGGCTCTCGAGGTCGGGCCAGAACCCGACCGCGAGCCCGGCGGCGTACGCGGCGCCGAGCGACACGGTTTCGGAGACGATCGGCCGCACGACGGGGACGTCGAGGACATCGGCGAGGAACTGCATCAGCAGGTTGTTGGCCGTCATGCCGCCGTCGACGCGGAGCTCGGCGAGCCCCTCGCCGTAGTCGCGGGTCATCGCCTCGATCACCTCCCGGGTCTGCCACGCGGTCGCCTCGAGCACCGCCCGCGCGAGGTGGCCCTTGTTGATGTAGCCCGTGAGCCCGGCGATCACGCCGCGGGCATCGCTGCGCCAATGCGGCGCGAACAGGCCTGAGAACGCAGGCACGAAATAGCACCCGCCGTTGTCCTGCACGGTGAGCGCGAGCGTCTCGACCTCGGCCGCGCTGCCGATCAACCCGAGGTTGTCCCGGAACCACTGCACGAGCGCACCGGTCACCGCGATCGAGCCCTCGAGCGCGTAGGTCGGAGGGCACGACCCGAGCTGGTAGCCGAGCGTCGTCAGCAGGCCGCTCTGGGAGGTGATCGGCTGCTCGCCGGTGTTGAGCAGCAGGAAGCTGCCGGTGCCGTACGTGCACTTCGCCTCGCCCGCGTCGAAGCACGTCTGGCCCACGAGCGCCGCGTGCTGGTCGCCGAGCACCGACGCCACCGGAACGCCGGCGAGACCGATCCCGGCCGCCTCGCCGTAGATCGCCGAGGACGGCCGGATCTCGGGCAGCATCGCGCGGGGGATGCCGATCATCGAGAGCAGCTCGTCGTCCCACTCGAGCGTCTCGATGTTCATCAGCAGGGTGCGGCTCGCGTTCGTCACGTCGGTGGCGTGGCGGCCGCAGAGATTCCAGAGCAGCCAGGAGTCCATCGTGCCGAACAGCACCTCGCCCGCCTCGGCGCGTTCGCGCAGCCCCGGGGTGTGGTCGAGCAGCCAGCGGATCTTGGGACCGGAGAAGTAGGTCGAGACGGGAAGGCCGGTCCTCTCCCGGAACGGCTCGTGGCCGTACTCCTCGATCAGCGATCGGCACAGCCGGTCGGTCCGGGTGTCCTCCCAGTTGATCGCGTTGCCCACCGGCCGGCCGGTGCGCGCCTCCCAGAGGACGGTCGTCTCACGCTGGTTGGCGATCCCGAGCGCGCTCAGCTCGCTCGGCGAGAGGTTGGCCTTCTGCAGCGCCTCGGCGACGACGGCCACCACGTTCCGCCAGATCTCGTCGGGATCGTGCTCGACCCAGCCCGGCATCGGGTAGTGGTGGTGATGCTCCTTCTGCGCCACCGAGACGATGCGGGCGCCACCGTCGAAGACGAGGCAGCGCGACGACGCCGTGCCCTGGTCGATCGAGACGACGTATCGATCGGTCATCGGTGATGGATGTCTGCTGCCAAGGAGTCGCTTCCAGCTCTCGAGGGAATAGTACGGGTCAGCCAAGCGTACGGGTCAGCCAAGCGCCCGTGCGATGAGTTCGCCAATCAGGCCGGCCCGTTTCTCGCCCAGACGTTGGCGGCCCGCGTGAGGATCTTCTTCGGGCGCAGCGACGGCGCAAGCACCGATCCGTGCTCGAGCGCGACCGCTTTCAGGGACCGGTGGGGCACGGCCGGCACTCCGACCCGCGCGGCCGCCTGCACCACCGCGTGCCGCTTGCGTCCGCGGGAGAGCGGGAGCTCGAGGGCGACGATCCTGGCGTGTCGGCCACGCATGCCGTAGGCGTGCGCCTCGATCTGGCCCCACATGACGACCGCGCCACCGATCAGGTCGGGCGTCGCGGCCGACGCCGTCCGGGGGCAAGGGTCGTAGTACGCGTACACGCCGCAGCTGCAGTCCTTGGCCGGGACCTCCCCCGGGCTGTGGCCGAGGTCGCAGTGAGCGGTGATCCCTGCCGCTGCCCAGGGCGGCCCGCCGCGCATCGATGTGAGCCCGCCGTCCTCCAGGCGCCACTGGCGGAAGCCGACGAGCGGGACGATCAGGTCCGGCGCGCGCCCGTCGGCTTGCTCGAGGGCGCTCATCGCGACGGCGAGGGCTCCTTTTCAGGTCCGGGCTTCGAGCGCTCGGGCGGAGGCTCCGGAGCCAGCGCGGGCTGGACGGGCTCGGTGACCGGAACGCGCAGCGGCTCGACGATGATCGTGCGAGACGGTCCGTCGAGCGAACCAGCGGGTTGACGAGATACGCTCTGTCGGTGCACGGTGGCTGTCCCTCTGTGAAGCGTAGCCCAGCCGGACAACGAGCTTGAGCGACAGGTGTTCCCGCTCTTTCACCGCAACGAGGAGAAGGCCGCACACCGGGCTGCGGCGAAGGAGGAGGTCGAGCGCCTGCGGAAGCTGGGCGTCGAGGAGCTCGCCGTCGACATCATGCCCGGGCTCGGACCCGACGGGCCCACGCACGGGACGAGCATGCGGGCGCAGCAGCTGTGCGAACACCTCCTCAGGGGATTTCCCGACTACGGCAACGCCGCCACGTTGGATCTCCTTCCCGCGGTCAACCGTGCGCTTGACCTGCTCGAGGAGGCCGGGCTCGTCGTCCCTATCTCGGTCCAGCGAACGCCGGTGTGGCGGATCACGCCGCGCGGCGAGAGCACACTCGCCGAAGGGACCGTGCGAGAGCGCCTGCGGGCCGAGTAGGGCCCGCCGGAGCGGACGTCGCTGACGCCTACTCGGGCTCGGCGTCCTGGCCTTCGCTGAACCGGCCCTGGATGTGCTTCTCGGGATCCTCCTCGCCGAGGTCCTCCTGGCCTTCGCTGAAGCGGCCGTGGATGTGCTTCTCGGGATCCTCCTCGCCGAGGTCCTCCTGGCCTTCGCTGAAGCGGCCGACGCGGTCGTCCTCGGGGAACGCCTCCGCGTCCTTCTGGCCCTCGGCGAAGCCGCCCTCGGGCTGCTCGGGATCGGCCGTCTTGTGGGGATCTTCGGGCATGTGCTCCTCCTTCACCTCGTATCGTCGACGCCGCGCTGCGCGGCCCGCGACGTCGTTGGCAGGTGGATAGCGGCTGTCACACAGCAGCGTATACCGCGCGCCCAGCGGGCCCACGAAATTGTCTACCACGGGATCGCCCCGAGCTCTCGTGACACAGCGCGCGCGGCTTCCCGAACGTAGGCCAGCAGATCAGGGCGCGGTTGTCGCGCCGCCAGCAGGCGCTCGGGCGGCCCGAAGATCCCCATCGCCCCGGCGGTCATCCCGCGGCGGTCGACGATCGGGGCGGCGTAGGAGACCTGGCCCGGGACGAGCTCTCCGATGTCGGCCGCCCAGCCCTGCTCGCGCACTCGGGCCAGCTCACGCTCGAGCCGATCGGGGTCGGTGATCGTCGCGGTCGTGAACGCCTCGAGGCCGTCGGCGGCGAGTGCCGAGGCGACGTAGGGATGGTCCGCGAGCAGCACCTTGCCGAGGGCGGTCGCGTGGGCCGGCAGGAGCGAGCCGACGTCGAGCGACTGAAGGGTGTCATCGGGTCGGAACACGTGATGGACGACGAGGACCCGATGTTCGTGCAGCGTCCCGATCCGCACGGCCTCATGGGTGCGCGTCGCCAGCGAATCGGACCAGTTGAGCGCGCGGGCGCGCAGCTCGTTTCCGTCGAGATAGGTCGAGCCCATGTGGAGTAGGGCGGCGCCCAGCTGGTATTTCCCGCTGTCCGGATCCTGCTCGACGAAGCCGACGCTCTGAAGCGTGCGTAGCAGCCCGTGGACGGTGCCCTTCGGCAGCTCCATCTCGCCCGCGATGTCGACGACCCCGAGGCGCCGGTTGCGCCCCGACAGCAGCCGCAGGATCGTCGCGGCGCGCTCAATCGACTGGATGTTGCCGGGCATCGCTTCAGTCAGACCAAGGGGGCGGGCCGGCAACGGGGGCACGCGGGCGGAGGGTGACGGATATCCAGACGGTGATCGGCATTGTCGAACGACGATTAAAGATTGCAACTTCGTTTGACATTGTCGAACGGGGAGGAATAGGCTTCGCCACAATCGGCACGTTCGTTCGAAGGAGGGCGCAAATTGAACGCATTAGGTGCAGTGGTCGTGGTACTCAAACCCACGTACCTCGGAATCATTCCGTCCGAGATCATCGGGACCGCGCTCCTGATTCTCCTCGGCGACGGCGTTGTGGCAGCCGTCCTGCTGGCCAAGTCGAAGGCTGAGAACTCAGGATGGATCGTGATCACCTTCGGGTGGGGCATGGCGGTGATGGTCGCCGTCTACGCCGTCGGCTTCTTCTCCGGCGCGCACCTCAACCCGGCGGTGACGCTGGGACTGTGGATCCACGGTTCGATCGACGGCTCTCAGGCGATCAAGTACTTCATCGGAGAGATGATCGGCGCCATGATCGGAGCGGTCCTCGTGTTCCTCGCGTACTACCTCCACTGGCGTGACACGGAGGATCCGGGTTTGAAGCTGGCGGTCTTCTCGACCGGCCCGGCGGTCCGCAACTACGGCTGGAACCTGGTCACCGAGATCATCGGCACGTTCGTGTTGGTGTTCGGCGTCCTGACGATCACCGCCCCGTGGAACGGTCTGGTGGGGGGACTCGCCCCGCTGCTGATCGGCCTGCTGGTCTTTTCCATCGGCCTCTCACTCGGCGGCCCGACGGGTTACGCGATCAACCCCGCCCGTGACCTGGGGCCGCGGATTATCCACGCGATCCTGCCGATCCCCGGCAAGGGCGGATCGGACTGGTCGTACGCGTGGGTGCCGGTGCTCGGGCCGCTGATCGGCGGTGCGCTCGGCGCGATCCTGTTCGACGCCGTCTGGGGCAGCGCTCCGCTCTAGGAGGAATCACGATGAAGAAACTCATCAACGCGCCAGACGCGGTCCTCAGCGACGCCCTGCATGGGGTCGAGGCCGCCCACGGCGACCGGGTTCGCGTCTCGTACGACCCGGCCGTCATCGTCCGCATCGACGCGCCCGTCCAGGGCAAGGTCGGACTCGTCTCAGGCGGTGGCTCCGGCCACGAGCCGATGCACGGCGGGTTCGTGGGCCCGGGCATGCTCGACGCAGCATGTCCGGGCGAGGTGTTCACCTCGCCGACGCCCGATCAGATGCAGGCGGCGACGCAGGCCGTGGATGGCGGCGCCGGCGTTCTGCACATCGTCAAGAACTACACCGGCGATGTCATGAACTTCGACATGGCGGCGGAGCTGACGCGCGCCGACGGTGTCGAGGTCGAGGCGGTCGTCACCAACGACGATGTCGCAGTCCAGGACTCGCTCTACACGGCGGGACGCCGGGGCGTCGGCATCACGGTGGTGCTCGAGAAGATCTGCGGTGGCGCGGCCGAGGATCGCCGCTCCCTGCAGGAGGTGGCCGAGTTGGCCCGTCGGGTCAACGCGAACGGCCGCTCGATGGGAATGGCGTTGACGCCATGCGTCACGCCGGCGTCGGGAAACCCCAGCTTCGAGCTCGCCGATGACGAGGTCGAGATCGGGATTGGGATCCACGGCGAGCCTGGCCGCTTCCGCGAGAAGATCGGCCCGGCGTCCCAGATCGCCGAGCGGCTGTTCACGCCGGTCGTCGAGGACCTGCCGTTCTCATCTGGCGACCGCGTGCTCGCGTTCGTCAACGGGATGGGTGGCACACCGCTGATCGAGCTGTATGTCATGTACAACGAGGTCGCGAAGCTCGCCGCCAGCCACGGGCTGACGATCGAGCGCAACCTGATCGGGAACTACATCACCTCACTGGAGATGCAGGGTTGCTCGATCACGCTCCTCAAGCTCGACGACGAGATGGTCCGGTACTGGGACGCTCCGGTCAACACTCCGGGCCTTCGCTGGGGCGCCTGAGCTTGGCGGTCAACACCGAAACGGTCACGGACTGGATGGGACGCTTCGCCGCGTCGATGCAGACGCATCGTGAGCAGCTCGTCCAGCTTGACACCGCGATCGGCGACGGCGACCACGGGACGAACATGGACCGCGGAATGCGCAAGGCGATGGAGAAGCTCGGGACCACCGAACCGGTGGATCCCGGGGCCGTGCTCAAGACCGTCGCGATGGCGCTCGTCTCGAGCGTCGGCGGGGCGGCCGGTCCGCTGTACGGGACCCTGCTCCTGCAGATGGGCACGGCGATGGCGGGCCACGAGGACGTTGACCTCGAGACCTACGCCGGCGCATGGCGCAAGGGCGTCGAAGGCGTGCAGGCGCGTGGCAAGGCACGGCCGGGAGACAAGACGATGGTCGACGCGCTGCTGCCGGCGCTCGCTGCGCTGGAGCAGGCGTCGGACCTCGATTCAGGGCTGCGCGAGGCAATGAGCGCGGCCGAACAGGGTATGCGGGACACGATCCCGCTCATCGCCCTGAAGGGACGGGCGAGCTACCTGGGGGAGCGCAGCAAGGATCACCAGGATCCAGGCGCGACCTCCACCTATTACCTGTGCCAGACCGCCGTCGAGGCGCTGGCAGGTTGAAAGGAAAGAATGCCGATGGCTGACTACGTCGCAGCACTCGATCAAGGAACGACCAGCACGCGGTGCATGCTCTTCGACCACGGCGGCAACGTTGCCGGCGTCGAGCAGCTCGAGCACGAGCAGATCTACCCGCAGCCGGGGTGGGTCGAGCATGACCCGATGGAGATCTGGCAGCGCTCGCGCCAGGTGATGGACAAGGCGGCCCAGGACACCGGCGGCACGGTCAAGGCCGTCGGGATCACCAACCAGCGTGAGACGACGGTCGTCTGGGATCGCAACACGGGCGAGCCGGTTCACAACGCGATCGTCTGGCAGGACACCCGGACGGACAAGCTGTGCGACGAGCTGATGAAGGACGGTGGCCAGGATCGCTTCCGGCTCAAGAATGGGTTGCCGATCGCGACCTACTTCTCCGGGCCGAAGGTGCGCTGGATCCTCGACAACGTCGACGGCGCGCAGGCGAGGGCGGACGCGGGTGACCTCTGCTTCGGCAACATCGACACGTGGTGCATCTGGAATCTCACCGGCGGCACCGACGGCGGGCTGCACATCACCGATGTGTCGAACGCGAGCCGGACGATGCTGATGAACCTCCAGACCCTCGATTGGGACGACGAGCTGCTGAGTGCGATCGGCGTACCCCGCTCGATGCTTCCCGAGATCAAGCCCTCGAGCGCCCCGTACGGGGAGATCAAGAGCGGCGCGTTCAAGGGGATCCAGGTCGCGGGCGACCTCGGCGACCAGCAGGCGGCGACCTTCGGTCAGACCTGCTTCTCGGTCGGCGAGGCGAAGAACACCTACGGAACCGGCAACTTCCTCCTGCTCAACACGGGCAACGAGGCGGTGCAGTCCAAGAACGGGCTGATCACGACCGTCGGCTACAAGATCGGCGACCAGAAGGCCGTCTACTGCCTCGAGGGTTCGATCGCGATCACGGGAGCGCTCGTGCAGTGGCTGCGCGACAACCTCAAGATGATCCGGACCGCTCCCGAGGTGGAGGACCTGGCCAAGTCGGTCGACGACAACGGCGGTTGTTACATCGTGCCGGCGTTCTCAGGGCTGTTTGCGCCGTACTGGAAGTCAGACGCCCGCGGCGTGTTCGCGGGGCTGACGCGCTACGTCAACGCCGGGCACATCGCCCGCGCGACGCTCGAGGCGACGGCGTTCCAGAGCCGCGAGGTCGCGGACGCGATGAACGCGGATTCCGGCGTCGACCTCGAGTCGCTCAAGGTCGACGGCGGCATGGTCGGCAACGAAACGCTCATGCAGTTCCAGGCCGACATCCTCGGGGTGCCGGTGATCCGGCCGAAGGTGGCCGAGACGACGGCGCTCGGCGCCGCGTATGCGGCCGGGCTCGCGACCGGCTTCTGGAGCACCGAAGAGGAGCTGCGCGAGAACTGGGTCGAGGACAAGCGCTGGGAGCCGAAGATGGACTCCGCGGCGCGCGACACCGCGTATCACTTCTGGAAGAAGGCCGTCGAGCGGACCTTCGACTGGGCCGAGTAGCGCATGTGGCGGTGCCCCGGTCCCGCGCGACCGGGGCACCGCCGCTCGCCTTCGATCCAGGAGTAAGCTGATCCGGTGGAGAAGCTCAGCACCGACGTGCTGGTGATTGGCGGAGGGGCCACCGGCGCCGGTGTGGCGTGGGACGCAGCTCTCCGCGGGTTCGACGTCGTGCTGGTCGAGCGCGGCGATCTCGCCACCGGCACGAGCGGCCGGTTCCACGGTCTTCTGCACTCCGGCGGCCGCTACGTCGTCAAGGATCCCGACGCCGCGGACGAGTGCGCGCGTGAGAACGTCGTCCTCCGTGAGATCGCCGCCGACTGCATCGAGGACACGGGCGGGTTCTTCGTCACGACGCCGTTCGACGATCCGGCCTATGCCGGTCGCTTCGCCGAGGGCTGTCGGGTGAGCGGCGTGCCGTGCGAGGAGATCGAGCCGGCGCAGGCGCTGCGGGAGGAGCCGCGGCTGAACCCGGGGATCTCTCGGGCCTTCCGGGTCCCCGACGGCAGCATCGACGTGTGGAAGCTCGTCTGGGCGATGGCGCGCGGCGCCCGGGAGCGCGGGGCCCGCGTGCTCCCCTACCACGAGGTGGTGGCCGTGCACAGGGACGGCGACGAGGTTCACGGCGCGCGCGTGCGCGACGCGCGCACGGGCGAGGAGCTCGACATCGACGCGCGGGTGACGGTCAGCGCCGCCGGCGCCTGGGCGGGTCAGATCGCCGAGCTCGCCGGCATCGAGGGCGTCCACGTGATGCCGGGCAGAGGCATCATGATCGCGATGAACCACCGGCTGGTGAACACGGTCATCAACCGCTGCCAGATGCCCACCGACGGCGACATCCTCGTGCCGATCCGGACCGTGAGCGTGATCGGGACGACCGACGTGCACACCGATGATCCCGACGACCACGCGGTCCTCCAGGACGAGGTCGACGCGATGCTCGAGGACGGCGAGCGGCTCGTGCCCGGGTTCAAGGAGGCGCGGGCACTGCGCGTGTGGACCGGCGTGCGGCCGCTGTTCGAGGACCGCAAGGACGGCGACGCGTCCTCGACGCGCGACGTCACCCGCGCCCACGCCCTCCTCGACCACCGTGAGCGGGACGGAGTCAAGGGCTTCCTGACGATCACCGGTGGCAAGGTGACGACCTACCGGTTGATGGCCGAGGATACGGTCAACGCGGTCTGTCGCCAGCTCGGCGAGTCGCGACCGTCCACGACCGCGACGCGGAGGCTGCCCGGCTCCGAGGGCGGCGGCTTCTATCACCTCGCCGGTCGGCTGCGCCAGCGTGAGCAGCACCTGCTCACCGATCAGCTCGTGTGCGAGTGCGAGCTCGTGGAGCGGGGCCGGTTCGAGACCGAGCTCCGTGCCCAGGCGACGACCGACTTCGACGACGTCCGGCGCGTGCTGCGGCTCGGGATGGGCCCGTGCCAGGGGGGGTTCTGCATCTATCGAGCGGCCGGCATCGCCCACGGCCTCGACGGTCTGCACACCGGGCGGGCGAACGCCGCCCTGATCGAGTACGCGCGGGAGCGCTGGAAGGGCAGCTGGCCGATCCTCTACGGCGACCAGCTGCGGCAGAGTCGGCTCGACGAGTGGATCTTCCAGGGCGTGCTCGACATCGAACACCTGTCGACATGACCCGCTCGCTGACCTACGACGCGATCGTGCTCGGCGCGGGCGTCGCCGGACTGACCGCGGCGACGCGGCTCGCCGAGGACGGCGCCCGCGTCTGCGTGCTGGCCAAAGGGGTCGGCTCGACGCACCTCGCCCCGGGGACGGTCGACGTGCTCGGGTATGACCCGGCGCGTGTCGAGAAGCCCGCCGAGGCGCTGCCGCGGTTCGTGGCCGACCACCCCGAGCACCCCTATGCGCTCATGGGCGTCGCGGCGATCGCCCCGGCGCTCGAGTGGTTCGCCGCACGCATCGACCGCGGCCCGCAGCCCGGCTACCGGTACACGGGCGGACTCGAGCGCAACCAGCTGCTGCCCACCGCCGTCGGCGCGGTCCGGCCCTCGGCGCTCGTCCCGGTGACGATGGCCGCGGGCACCACGGCGGACCCGGCGCCCGTGTGCGTGGTCGGCGCGCGGGTGCTGCGCGATTTCCATGCCTCGCTGTGCGCGGCGAACCTGCGCCGGGAGGGGATCGAGGCCCGGGCGGTCACGGTCGACCTCGACGTCGGGCGACCGGAGGTCAACGCCGTCGGGCTCTCGCGCCGCTTCGACGTCCCGGCGTTCCGGGCCGCCTTCGCCGCCCGTCTACTGCCGCTGCTGCACAGCGGAGAGCGCGTGGCGCTGCCGGCGATGCTCGGCCTCAGCGACCCCCACGGCGTCTGGTCTGACCTCGAGCGCAGGCTAGGCCGGCCAGTGTTCGAGATTCCCACGCTGCCGCCGTCCGCTCCCGGGATGCGGGTCTACAACGCCCTGCTCGCGGCGCTGCGCGCGGCCGGTGGCCGGCTCGTCCTCGGCGCTGAGGTGCTCGGCGCCGAGCGCGACGGCGACCGGATCACCGCCGTGCGCGCCCACACGAGCGGGCACGACACCGTCTACGGGGCGACCTGGGTCGTGCTGGCGACGGGTGGATTCGCCTCCGGCGCGATCACGCTCGGATCCGACTGGCAGGCCCGTGAGACCGTCCTCGGCGTCCCGTTGCGGGGGATGCCCGCCGCGGGCGAGCCGCGCTTCACCGCCGACTACTTCGGTGCCCAGCCGGTGTCGAGCGTCGGCGTCGCGGTCGACTCCTCGCTGCTGGCGCAGGGAACCGAGAACGTGCTCGTCGCCGGCGCCGCGCTTCCAGGAGCGGTGCCGTGGCGGGAGGGCTCGGGCGAGGGCATCGCGCTGACGAGCGGCAGTCTTGTTGCCCACACCGTGCTCGAGCGCGAGGGAGCGGCGACCACCGCATGACCGACATCCAATCCCACGAGGAGCTTCGCAGCTCCCTTGACCACTGCGTCAAATGCACGATCTGCGAGACGGTGTGCCCGGTCTCGAACGTGACGCCGCTGTTTCCCGGGCCGAAGTACGCCGGGCCGCAAGCTGAGCGGTTCCGCGCCCACGGCGAGTTTCCCGACGAGTCGTCGGTCGACTACTGCTCGGGCTGTGGGCTGTGCACGATGTCCTGCCCGCAGGGCGTAAAGATCGCCGAGCTCAACGCGCATGCCCGGTATGCCGTCAAGCAGAACAAGGGCGTGCCGTTCCGCGATCGGCTGATCACGCGGCCCACGGTCCTCGGGCGCCTGGGCACTCCGGTCGCCCCGCTCGCCAACGCGATGCTGCAATTCCGCCCCGCCCGGGTGCTCGGCGAGCGGTTGCTCGGCATTCACCGCGACGCGCCGGTGCCGAAGTTCGCCGGGCGCACGTTCCGGGCCTGGGCACGCCGCCACCAGGGCCCCAGCCTCGGGACGAAGGTCGTGTTCTTCCATGGCTGCGGGACCGAGTACTACGAGCCGGACGTCGGCGAGAAGGTCGTCGCCGTGCTCGAGCACAACGGCTTCCGCGTCGAGATCCCCAAGCAGGATTGCTGCGGTCTGCCGCTGCAGTCCAGCGGCCTGTTCGACGACGCGAGGAAAGCCGTGCTGCGGCTCGCGCGGGTTCTCGCCCCCTACGCGCGCGAGGACACCCTGATCGTCGGCAACGCGACGAGCTGCACGCTCATGCTCAAACGTGAGGCCCGGGAGATCCTCGGCCTCGAGGACGACCCCGACCTCGCGGTGGTCAGCCGCCAGACGTACGACATCTGCGAGCTGCTGCTCGAGCTCCACCACCGGGGCGAGCTGAAGACGGACTTCCAGCCGGTGGAGGAGACCGTCGCCTACCACGCCCCGTGTCAGCAGCAGGGGCACTGGATGGGCAAGCCCGCGGTCGAGCTGCTGGCCCTCGTGCCCGGGCTCGACGTTCGCGAGCTCGACGCGCGCTGCTGCGGCATCGCCGGCACCTACGGGCTCAAGCGCGAGAAGTACCAGATCGCGATGGATGCCGGGGCCGACCTGTTCGATCAGGTCGCCCGCTCCGGCGCCGAGGTCGTCGCGTGTGACAGCGAGACCTGCCGCTGGCAGATCGAGCACGGTACCCACCGCCGGTCGGTGCACCCGATCGAGCTGCTGCACCAGGCCTACCGCCTGTAGCCATGGTCGGCATCGTCATCGTCTCGCACAGCGCGACGCTCGCTCACGGCGTCGTCGAGCTGGCCCGGCAGATGGGCGGCGACGAGTTGGCGCTCGAGGCGGCCGGCGGGCTCGAGGACGGCACGCTCGGCACCGACGTGGAGCGTGTGCGCGGCGCGATCGAGCGGGCGATGGGGGCTGACGGCGTGCTCGTGCTGATGGATCTCGGCAGCGCGCTGATGAGCGCGGAGATGGCGGTCGAGCTGCTGGAGTCCGACGGTCGGGTCGAGCTGAGCGAGGCGCCGTTCGTCGAGGGCGCGGTCGCCGCTGCGGTGGCGGCGCGAGGAGGAGCCTCGCTCGACGAGGTGCGCGACGAGGCACGGCGGGCGATCGGGATGAAGGAGGCCCAGCTCGGCGTCGAGGACGCAGCGCCGGCGAGCGCTCCCGAGCCCGCGGCCGATGCGGTCGCCACCGGACCCCAGGCGCGCATCCGCGTGCTCAACGAGATTGGTCTCCACGCCCGTCCCGCGGCGCTCGTCGCCGCGCTGGCGACCCGTTTCGACGCCGATCTGCGGCTCGCCAAGCCCGGCGGTCCCGGGCCGGTGAGCGCCCGCAGCCTCACCGGCCTGATGACTCTTGTGGCCCGCAAGGGCGACGAGCTCGTGGCGACGGCATCGGGGCCGGAGGCGGACGCGGCGCTCACGGCGCTCGCGGAGCTCGCCGCCGAGGGATTCGGGGAGGGCGTGTCGGTGACCGCGGTCGACGGGGGGAGCGTCCCGCTCGCCCCGCCCGCGGAGGAGCGACCGGCGCAGGAGCCGCAGCCGCGCGCGGTGCTGCGCGGCATCGCGGCGTCGAGCGGCATCGCGCTCGGGCCCGTGCACCGGCTCGCACAGCGGTTCCACGCTCCGCCGGAGCGGCCCTCGCAGGGAACGGACGTCGAACGGGAGCGCCTCGAGTCGGCGCGCCATGCCGCCCGGACGGCGATCGAGCACGACCGCGATCAGGTGGCGAGCCGGAGCAGCGCGGGCGACGCCGCGATCTTCTCCGCCCACCTCGCTCTGCTCGACGACGAGACGGTGGTGCAGGCGGCGACGGCGCGGATCGACGCGGGGGCCGCGGCCGACACCGCCTGGTTCGAGGCGAGCGAGGAAACCGCGAGGGCGTGGCGGGCGATCGACGACGAGCTGCTCCGCGAGCGGGCGATCGACGTTGAGGACGTCGCTCAGCGGGTGCTCGACGCGCTCGACGGGCGTGAGCGGGAGCCGCGGATGCAGGTGCCCGGCGTGCTCGTAGCCGCCGAGCTGACGCCCGCCGACGCCGCGGCGATCGATCCCGCCCTCGTGCGGGGGATCGCCGCTGCGCGCGGAACCGCGACCGCCCATGCGGCGATCCTCGCGCGGGCGCTGGGGATCCCCGCCGTGGTCGGCCTTGGCCCCTCGGTGCTCGCGATCGCGCAGGACACGCCGGTGCTGCTCGACGGCGGCGAGGGGACGGTGCTCGTCGCCCCGACCGACGAGGAGGCGCAGCGCGCCTCCCGCGCGCGTGAACTTGCGCTCGAGCGTCGCGCCACGGCTCGCCGTCACGCTCGCGAGCCCGCGATCACCCGTGACGGGGTGGAGATCGAGGTGGCGGCGAATCTCGGGGGCGCCGGCGGCGCCGCCTCGGCGGTCGAGCTCGGAGCGGACGGCGTCGGCCTGCTGCGAACGGAGTTCCTGTTCCTCGACCGTCCGGATATCCCCGGGGAGGAGGAACAGGTCGAGACGATCGCGGAGATCGCCGCGGCGCTCGCCGGCCGCCCACTGATCGTGCGCACGCTCGATGTCGGTGCCGACAAGCCGCTGCCGGCCCTGCCGATGCCCCATGAGGCGAATCCGTTCCTCGGACGGCGGGGCATCCGTCTCTCGCTCGAGCATCCGGACCTGCTGGCGACGCAGCTGAGGGCCGTTCTGCGCGTCGCGGCCGCGCATCCGGTCAAGGTGATGTTCCCGATGGTGGCCACGGCGGCCGAGCTCGAGGCGGCGCTGGCCGAGGTGGAGCGCGCTCGGGACGCGACCGGCGTGCGGGCGCCCCTCGAGGTCGGGATCATGGTCGAGGTGCCCGCCGCCGCGCTGCGGGCCGATCAGCTCGCCGCCGCCGCCGACTTCTTCTCGATCGGCACCAACGACCTCACCCAGTACACGATGGCCGCCGAGCGCGGAAACGAGCTCGTCGGAGACCTGCTCGCGGGACCGCAACCGGCGGTGCTCCGGCTGATCCGGGAGACCGTCGCCGGCGCCGAGGCGCACGGCCGCTGGGTCGGCGTCTGCGGTGAGCTCGCCGGCGACCCGGCGTCGGCGGTGCTGCTCGTCGGCCTCGGCGTGCGCGAGCTGAGCATGGCGCCGCCGCTCGTCCCCGAGGTCAAGCAGGCCCTGAGGGCGGTCTCGGCGTCCGACGCCGCAGACGCGGCGAGACGTGCGCTCGACGCCCCCGACGCGGCGCAGGCACGCGCCCACGCGGCCCGTCTGCTCGCGGAACCCCGCTGATACGATCGCGCCTACTGTGGAGGCTCTGCGCTGAGAACGGCGAGAGGCAGCGCGCGAGCCCGCGCGTTGGTCCTGGCCGGCACGAGTCTTCGAATCGTGGCCACGCCGGTCGTGATGGCATTGATCATCAGCCGGTCGTGGACAGCCGCGGCGATCGTGTTCGTCATCGCCGCCAGCACCGACTGGTTCGACGGTCGTTTCGCCCGTCGCTGGAACGTGAGCTCGCGGCTGGGGTCGTTCCTCGACACGACCGCGGACAAGCTCCTGGTCACCGGCGTGCTCGTCGCCCTCGTCGCGGTCGGCCGGGCCTCCCCCTGGGTATCGATCGTCATCATCGGCCGTGAGCTCAGCCTGCTCGGACTGCGCGGCGCGGTGGCCACGCAGGGGGGGCACCTCGAGCCGTCGCTGTTCGGCAAGGCGAAGGCGACGACGCAGTTCGTCGCGCTCACCCTGGTGATGCTCCGACCCGACGTCGTCATCGCCGGCGCCTACCTCGACCAGTGGCTGCTCGTGATCGCCGCCATCGTCTCGGTCTGGTCGGGCATCGACTACTTCATTCGCTTCTCGGCTGCGCTCCGCGACGCGGACTGATCACCCGGCGACGGCGGACCCGGGGCGCCGTCGGCGGCTTGCGCCAGGCGGTGGTGGAGTCGCTCGCGTAGCTCGTCGGGGTCGTAGGGGCGGTGCGTGCGCCGTTGGCGCGCGACGATGACCCCGGTCGCGGCGACGCCGGCGAGCCCCGCGAGACCGATCAGCTTCCACTTCGGTCGCATCGGTCCCGTAGGTTAGTCGCGGTGCACGGATCCACGCTGTCGCTCGATGACGCCCTCGCGATCGCCTCCACCGGCGACGTCTGGCTGTTCCGGGGCAGGTCGGCGGCCGACCTCGCGATCCGGGCCGTGACCAACAGCCCGGTCAATCACGTCGGCATGGTCGTCGCGATCGATGACCTGCCGCCGCTGCTCTGGCACGCCGAGCTCGGCCGCTCGCTGACCGACGTGTGGACGGGGAAGCAACAGCGAGGGGTGCAGCTCCACCACCTCGCCGAGGCGGTCACGAACTGGAACGAGCGCTACCACCAGCGCGCCTGGGTCCGCCAGCTGGTCGGCACCATCGAGCGCCATCACGAGGATCGCCTGATCGAGACGATCGCCCGCTTCGACGGGCGGGCATTCCCGACCACGCTCGGGCTCGTGCGGCAATGGGCCAGGGGTCGCATCCGCCGGACGTCGGCGCTGGAGACGATCTACTGCGCGGAGCTCGTCGCCACGACCTATCAGGAGATGGGGCTGCTGCCCCCGGATCGACCGGCCAGCTGGTACGACCCGGGACGATTCTGGAGCGGCGACCGGCTGGCGCTCGTCCCGCCGTTCGCGCTCGCCCCGGAGATCGCGGTCATTCTCGGTTGACGACGCAGCATCTCGTGTTACGATATCGGAACGCGAGATGTCTGCGGGGCCGCCTGGTGCCCCGAGACTCCGCGTGAGCACTCTGCAAGTCCTTCCACGTGAGGGGGGAGAGATGCACGACGATCAAGCACACAGCGCGATCGAGCAGCCTGCCCAGCCGGAGATTCCCCGGTCGCGATTCGCGCGCGGGATGCTGCGCCGCGAGCGAACCGACGAGGAGATGCGCCTCGGAGGGTTCGGCGACGGACAGCGAGCGACGCCAATCGCAGCGCCGGGGCCTCATCGCGGCCGCTTCAGCCAGGGCCAGGAGCTGAGCGGCGACGAGGATCCGGAGAAGCACACCCGCCGGCGCTACAGCGAAGGGCTCGAGACCCCACGGCGATAGACCCGCAGCGGACCATCACGGCGGCAGCGACCGCCTGACAGCGCCCGGAGACGCTCCGCGACGGCGCTACACCTAGCATGCACCGATGCGGCAGTTCTCGGTCGCCCACCTCGCGGCGCTCGCGGTGCTGGTCGTCGCGAGCGTCCTCGCGATCGTGCTGCCGCGCCGCTACCCGGGTCCCTGGGTGCGGTGGGCGTCATGGGCGCTCGCGGGCGTCGTGCTCACCGGCTGGGTCGGCGAGTACATCGCCGAGCTCGCGGTCGGGACCTGGACGCTGCACTTCAGCCTGCCGCTCCAGCTCACCGACGCAGTGTCGCTCGCGGCGATCATCGCCCTGCTCACGCGACGGCGCCTGTTCGTCGAGCTCCTCTACTTCTGGGCGTTCTCGGCCACGCTCCAGGCCGTGCTGACCCCGGATGTCAGCAATACGTTTCCGAACGTCTTCTACTTCACCTACTTCCTCTACCACGACGGGGCGATCGTCGCCGCCTGCCTGCTCGTCTTCGGCTGCCGGCTCTATCCCCGCCCGGGGGCGATCTGGCGGGTCTATGTCATCACCCTCGGCCTCACCGCGATCTCCGGCCTCGGTGACGTGATCACCGGGGGCAACTACATGTACCTCAGTCACAAGCCGATCCACCAATCGCTGCTCAACGAGATGGGCCCATGGCCGCTGTACATCCTCGCCGGTGCGCTCGTCGGGCTCGTGATGTTCCTGATCCTCGACGCGATCGTCAGCGCGGTCGCGCGACGGGACGCCGGCGCGGTCAGTCGCGCGGCGGCGGGTGGGGCGGAGGAGTCCCCGGGGGTGGCGGCGGTGGAATCGTCGTCAGCTCGGGCGCATCGTCGGGCCAGATGAGCAGCACACGGCACGGTGCGTGGTCGATGACGAAGCGTGTCGTCGGACCGACCGCTGCGGGGGCCAAGGCGCTCGCGGTCTCCGTCACGGGCCAGGATGAGCAGGTCAGCGCTCGAGGCGGCGGACACGACCTCGCGTTCGACCCGCCCGCGTCGGGACTGAACGGCGGCGGGGCGGCCAAGGCGCATCTGGGCTTCGGCGAGCAGTTCGTCGGCGGCCTGTTCGGAGATCGCTCGCAGCCCCTCTGGCGCCGGGGAGGGGGGTGGGTGTCGGCCGAGGAGGCCACGGCGCGCCGCCCGCGCGAGCCCCTCGGGTTCACTGCTGGCGACATGCAGGAGCGTGATCTCGGCGTCGCTCGGCAGCAACGCCTTGGCGTCGTCGATGGTGGCCTGCCAGGTGTCCTCGATGATCCAGACGAGCGCGCGCATGTTGGTCAGGCCTTGAGAGCTAACCATAGGAGCACGGTCGCCGCGACGAGGCCTGCCGGCACCGTCAGCGCACCGAGGCGCAGGAACTCGCCCAGCTCGACATCGGTGTCCTCGGCGTGCAGGACGCGGCGCCACAGCAGGGTCGCGAGCGAACCGACATAGGTGAGGTTGGGGCCGATGTTCACGCCGATGAGCGTCGCGAGGATCGGTCCAGGGCCGGCGGCGGTCGCCGCCACGGGAATGAGCATGAGCGTGGCCGGAAGGTTGTTGACGAGGCTGGCAAACACGGCGCTCAGGGCAGCGATCGCGAGCAGATCGGCAGCGAACCGCCGGTCGGGAGCACGGCGCGGACCGCAGTGTCCAGACCGTTGGCGCTCGCGGCCTGGACGATCACCCCGAGCCCGAGGACGAAGATGAGAAAGCCGGGCTCGGCGGCCCGGGCCAACGCCACCGGGGTCGCGGTCCGGCGGGCGAGCGCGGGGATGCTGATCACGACGGCGCCCGCGGCGGCAAACCACACCGGCGCGATCCCGGCGACCGAGCTGAGCGCGAACCCCGCGAGCGTGCACGCGAGCACCGCGACGGCAAACCGTGGCAGCTCGGGCCGAGCCGGGCGGGTGCCGGCGCGGCGCGGGCGTTTGAGATCGACGACGAAGAAGCGCCGGAATACCACCCACTCCACGCCCACCGCCGCGATCGTCGGCAGCACCATCAAGACGGCGAAGCGCAGGAACGACAGGTGGCTGGCGTGGAAGGCCAGCAGGTTGGTGAGATTGGAAACGGGCAGGAGCAGCGATGCCGAGTTGGCCAGGTGCGCGCACGCGTAGACGTGCGGCTTGGCGCTCGTGCGCATCCGCGCTGCGGTCGCGAACACGACCGGCGTGAGCAACACGATCGTGGCATCGAGGCTGAGCACCGCCGTGATCGCGGTGGCGACAGCGCAAGCGCGAGAGCGTTGCTCACGCCCACGAGCGTAGGGCGGCTTGACCGTCCGCGAGCCGAGCACCTAAGCTCGGCCGTAGTGCTCGCGGCCCCCGCAGCCCCCACGATCAGGACACCCTAGATGGCCCGGCTGCTCCCCACCGGCACGGATGACCGCCCGTCGCTGCGGCAGCGGTTCGCCGCGGACGAGACCGTGCTCGCGCCCGGCTGCTACGACGCCCTCGGGGCGCGGCTCATCGAGGAGGCCGGCTTCCCGGCCGCCTACATGACCGGCTTCGGCAGCGCGGCGTCGCGGCTCGGCCGCCCGGACGTCGGGCTGCTCACGCTCGGCGAGATGGTCGACAACGCGCGGCGGATCGTCCAGGCGGTCGAGATCCCGGTCATCGCCGACGCGGACACCGGCTACGGCAACGCGATCAACGTCATCCGCACCGTGCGCGAGTACGAGGCGGCCGGGGTGGCGGCGATCCATCTCGAGGACCAGGTGATGCCGAAGAAGTGCGGGCACATGGAGGGCAAGCACGTCGTGCCCGCCGAGGAGATGGCGGCCAAGGTCGCCGCCGCCGTCGCCGCGCGGCGATCCGATGAGTTCCTCATCATCGCTCGGACCGATGCCCGCGCGGTCGAGGGGCTCGACGCCGCGCTCACGCGCGCCCGGCTTTACCGCGAGGCCGGCGCCGACGTTCTCTTCGTCGAGGCGCCGCAGTCGACCGAGGAGATCGAGGCGGTCGCGCGGGCGTTCCCCGACGCGCCGCTCCTCTTCAACTATGCCGAGGGCGGGAAGACCCCAGCCGTCACCCACGACTTCCTCAGAGCGCTCGGGTTCCGCCTCGTCATCTTCCCGATCGGCACGCTGCTCGCGGCGACGGCGGCCATGCGGGAGGTGCTCGGGCAGATCAAGCGAGACGGCACGCCGATCAACGTGCTCCCGTCGCTGTTGCCTTTCGGCGAGTTCCTCGATTTGATCGGCATGGCAGAGATCCGCGAGCTCGAGCAGCGGTTCGCGGAGACCGACACGACACCGACCGGACAGGAGCGACCGAGATGAGCGACACGTTCGAGAAGACCAGCATCAGCACCGACCTCGCGCGACGGATGATCGCGGCCGCCGAGGCCAAGGCGAGCGAGATGGGCACGCCGATGGTCATCGCGGTGTGCGACGAGTCGGGCGTGCTCAAGGCGTTCAGCCGGATGGACGGCGCGGCGCTGCTCAGCGTGCAGATCGCCCAGGACAAGGCCTACACCGCAGTCGGCTTCGGCCTGCCGACCGACGGCTGGCACGAGTTCATCAAGGACGATCCGCCACTCGCCACCGGCGCCGTCGGCGGCATCGACCGGCTCGTCGTCTTCGGCGGCGGCTATCCGATCAAGCTCGGCGACACGATCGTCGGCGCGATCGGCGTGAGCGGCGGCCATTACAGCCAGGACATGGAGGTCGCGCAGGCCGGCCTCGCCGTGGTGGGCTGAGTCCAAACCGCCGCCCAGCCGGCCTCGCTGTCGTGGGCGGAGTCCAAAACCGACCAAAAGTCCGCAAAAGCCGACCATTTGTCGAGCGCCCGGCGCCCGGCATCCATTCCGGTCGCGGTCATGCCGATGGCGAAGGACAGGGAGAGAGCGCACCGCCGAGCGGCGGATGCGTACAAGTAGGGACTGGGGGCAGTCCCCGGTAGTCCCATTCCGCAAGGAGGCCGAATGACAGTCCATCTGAGGGTCGGAGCACTGGCGGCCGCCGCCGGCGCACTCGCCGTGGCGATGCCGGCCGCGGCGCAGCCCGGCTCGTTCACACATCACGGGCGGGCCGGTCGCGCGCCTGACTCGCGCCGGTGCCTGCCCCACGACGTCGCGTATCTGGAGTCCGGCACGGTCGATGCCAACGCGGTGTCGACGCTGGCCCGGAACCCGGACGGTACGTGGAGCGGCACGCTCGTGGTCGACGTCATCCGTGCCAATCACCGGGCGCAGCAGGACGTGGGCACGACCGTCACATACACAGTCACGAACGCCGATCTCCGCGTGCGGTTCCACCGGGGCCTCAGTGGCTTCGGTCCCGGCGACCGGGTGAGGCTGCTCGGCACGCTCGAGGTCGTGGGCGGGCAATGCCCGGCGCCGTCGCCCGCGCCGACGCCAGTCCTCCGGGTCGTCAGCGTTCGCCCGCCGGCGCCCGGGACGGTGCCGCCCCCGGTGCCGGTGTCGCCGCCGGTGCCGACGTAGAAACCGGACCGCGATCGGTCCCGCGGCAGGGCCCACCCAGCCGGGGCGCAGTTCACTCTAGGGTCCGGAGGCGGGTACACCATCCCGCCTCCGAGCCCTGCCCGTGGACAACGCCCAGATCGCCGACCGTCTTGACTCGCTCGCGCTCATGCTCGAGCTCGTCGAGGCCAACCCGTACACCGTCCGTGCGTACCGGCGGGCTGCGGACACGGTTCGAACGGCGCCGACCCCGGTCGCCGAGCTCGTGCGCAGCGGCAGCGTCCAGCAGCTCAAGGGCATCGGCAAGAGCATCGAGTCCAAGCTCCGTGAGCTGATCGAGACCGGCGAGATCGCCGAGCTGGCCGAGCTCGAGCGCGAGCTCTCACCGGACCTCGTCGCCCTCGGGCGCTACCTCGGGCTCGGCGCGAAGCGCTCCGTCGAGCTCGCCCGGTCACTCGACGTGCGCACCGCGGACGAGTTTCGACAGGCGGTCGCCGAGGGGCGGCTGCGGGACGTGCCCGGCATCGGGCCGAAGATCGAGGCGCAGCTGAAGGACGCGCTCACGCGCGAGGGAGAGCCGCGGCCGCGCCAGGGACTGACGATCAACCGGGCGCGGGAGCTCGTGCAGAGCATCGCCGATTCGCTGAGCGGCGAGCCCGCCGGCGACCCGCGCCGCTGGCGCGACTCGTCCGAGCACCTCGCGGTCGTGTGCGCGACCGACGCGCCGGACGCCGTGACCGCGCGGTTCATGCAGCTGCCGCAGATCGTGGCGCTGCTGGAAGCGGACGATCACCACGCCATCGGCCTCACCGTCGAGGGCATCCCCGTCGAGATCGTCCTCGCCCCACCGCAGGCGGCGGGCACGGCGCTGCTCCGCGCCACCGGGTCGGCCGCCTACGTCACCGCGCTCGAGCCGCTGCCCGAGGCCGCCACCGAGCGGGACGTCTACGCGCGGCGGGGCACCTCCTGGCTCCCGCCGGAGCTCCGCGAGGACCCCTACGACGGTGAGCCCCCGGAGCTCGTCGAGCTCAGCCAGATCCGGGGCGACCTCCACAGCCACACGACCTGGTCCGACGGCCGGGCGAGCGTCGAGGAGATGGGCCGGGCCGCGCAGGCGCGCGGCTACGAGTACCTCGCCATCTGCGACCACACCCCGGCGGTCGGCGCAGTCACCGGCCTCACGCCCGACGACGTTCGCCGGCAGGCCGAGGAGATCGCCGCGGCCAACGAGACCCTCAGCCCCTTCCGCGTGCTCCGTGGAATCGAATGCGACATCCTCCGCGACGGCCGGCTCGACCTCCCGGATGACGTCCTCGCCGAGCTCGACTGGGTCCAGGCGAGCGTCCACGGCGGCCAGCGCATGCCGCGGATCGAGATGACCAAGCGGGTGCAGGAGGCACTGCGCAACCCGCACGTCCGCTGCCTCAGCCACCCCAAGGGCCGCTACATCAACCGCCGGCCCGAGAATGAGCTCGACCTCGACCAGATCTTCGTGATCGCGCTCGAGCAGCACATCGCCCTCGAGGTCAACGGTCTCCCCGACCGTCTCGATCTCAGCGGCAGCCACGTCGCCGAAGCGCTCCGGGCCGGCGTCAAGATCGTCTGCTCGACCGACGCGCACTCGCCCCAGGGGCTCGGCAACATGATCAACGCAGTGGCCACCGCCCGCCGCGGCTGGGCGCGTCCAGGCGATGTGCTCAACACCCGCCCGCTCGACGCGCTGCTCTAGGCTTGCAGCGGACCCGGACGTGCGGGGCGACGATCGACAGGAGGAGGACCAGTGGCGACGGCGATCGAGAAGCCGATCTTCGTTCGGCCCGACGGTAAGGAGAAGGTGACCGGGGCGGGGCGCTACACCGCCGACGTCACCCTGGCCGGCCAGCTCCACGCCCGGTTCAAGTACGCCGATTACACGCGCGCGCGCATCCGCGGCATCGACACAGCCGCGGCGAAGGCACTCCCGGGCGTCTACGCGGTGCTCACCCACGAGGACGTGCCCGACGTCCTCTACGGCCAGCTCGTCAAGGACCGGCGGCTGTTCGCCAAGGAGGAGGTGCGCTACGAGGCCGACGTCGTCGCGGCCGTCGCGGCGCTCACCCCGGAGATCGCCGACGCGGCGATCGGCCTCATCGCCGTCGACTACGAGCCGCTGACGCCGCTCACCGATCCGGCCGCTGCGCTCGCCGACGACGCTCCGCTCATCCACGAGAACTGGGCCGACTACGAGGCCGAGGAAGCGCTCAACCGCCACGGCAACATCCTCGGCCACTCGACGATCGTCAAGGGCGACGCCGCCGCGGCGATGGCCGGCGCCGAGGTCGTCGTCACGAGCCGCTACGACGCCGACGGCGCGCATGGAGTTCCGATCGAGCCGCGGGCGATCGTCGCCCAGTGGCAGGGCGACAAGGTGACGGTCTGGTCCTCGAGCCAGACGCCGTTCGCGGCCAAGAGCGGGGTCGCGGAGGTACTCGCCATCCCCGAGTCGCGCGTGCGGATCATCGTCCCGCTGCTCGGCGGCGGCTTCGGCTCGAAATGCGACTTCCACTACGAGGCGCACGTCGCCGCGCTCGCGCGGGCGGCCGGGCGGGCGGTGAAGCTCGTCTTCTCCCGCGAGGAGGAGTTCATCGCCCCTGACCACCGGCGGGAGAGCATCGCGATCGAGCTCGAGACCGGTGCCCGTCGCGACGGGACGCTCGTCGCCCGCCGCGCGCGGCTCATCCTCGACGGCGGCGCGTACTGCGGTGAGGGCGGATTCTTCGCTCAGATGGCGGCGATGCACGCGTGCGGCCCGTATGTGATCGAGACCGTCGACGTCGATGCCAAGCTCGTCTACACCAACAACCAGCCCTCGGGCTCGATCCGCGCGCCGACGGCGCCGCAGACGTGCTGGGCGGTTGAGCAGCACATGGACGAGCTTGCCGCCACGCTCGGGATCGATCCCGTCGAGCTCCGCCGCCGGACCCTCATCGACGAGGGCGACGAGAGCCCGGTCCGCCAGGTGTTCGGGCCGATCGGCATGAAGGAGACGCTCGAGCAGGCGGTCGCGCTGATCGGCTACGGCGACGAGCTGCCGGACGGCGAGGCGATCGGCGTCGCCTGCGGCTGGTGGCCGTCCTTCGGCGTCGAGTCCGGCGCCTACCTCAAGCTCAACCCCGACGGCACTGGAACGATCATCACCGGCGCGCAGGAGAACGGCAGCGGCGCGGTCATGGGCCTGCCGATCCTCGCCGCCGAGGTGCTCGGGATGCGTCCCGACGACTTCTCGATCCTCTACCAGGACACCGAGGCCGGCCCGTGGGACATGGGCTCCTCGGGCTCGCAGACGACGTTCAACAACGGCCGTGCGGTCGTCGAGGCGGCGGGTGAGGTGCGCGACAAGCTGCTCGAGCTGACGGCCGAGAAGTTCGAGATCGACCCGGCCGACCTCGAGCTCCACGACGGCACCGTGCGAGTCAAGGGCTCGCCGGACAAGTCGGTCTCGATCGCCGAGCTCGCCGGCACCGGGGCGGCGATCCTCGGCAAGGGCTCAGGTCCGGTGCCCGAGTCTCCGGAGTGCAACCCGGACAGCGGCTGCCTTGGACGGCTCGGCGTGGAGTCGTTCCTCGAGCCGCAGCTGATCACCCATGCCGTCCACGTCCGGGTCGATCCGGAGACCGGCGTCGTCCGTGTGCTGCGGGTCGCCGCGGCCCACGACTCGGGCATCATCCTCAACCCGGTCGGCGCCAACGGGCAGGTCCTCGGCGGCGTCGTCATGGGCATCGGGCAGGCGCTCTCGGAAGGGATGCGGCTCGACGCCGATGGCCGCCAGCTCAATCCGCACCTGCTCGACTACAAGCTCGTCACCTCGGCCGACGCCCCGCGGATCGAGGTCGCCTGGGTGCAGACGCCGGCGGTCAACGGCGGCCCGAACGGATCGAAGGGGATCGGCGAGCCGCCGTGCGTTCCGACGCCGGGCGCGGTCGCGAACGCGATCGCGCGGGCGACCGGGCGGCGGGTGCACCGGCTGCCGATGACCCCGGAGCGCGTGTGGGAGGCGGGCCGGTGAGCCCGTCGCTGCTCGTCGCCGGCTCCCTCGCCGAGGTCACGAGCGCGCTCGACGATGGGGCGCGGCCGGTCGCCGGGGGCACCGACCTCGTCGTCGGCGCCCGCCAGGGCAAGGCCCCGCTGCCCGAGAAGCTGGTCGCCATCCATCGCCTCGACGAGCTTCGCGGGACGACGACGCACGCGGGGGTTCTCCGGGTCGGGGCGCTGACGAGCCACGCCGAGCTCACCGCCGACGAGGCGATCCGCGGCCGGCTGACGGCCCTCGCCGACGCCTGCGCGATCGTCGGCTCGCACGCCACCCGCGCGCAGGGGACGATCGGCGGCAACCTGATGAACGCCTCGCCGGCGATGGAGAGCGGCGGCCCGCTGCTGTGCCTCGGCGCGCGGGTCACGCTCCGCTCGAGCACGGGCACGCGGACCCTCGGCGTCGACGAGCTGCTCGCGGGGCCGGGGCGGACGAGCGCCGAGCCGGGCGAACTGCTCGAGTACGTCGAGATCCCGCTCCCGGCCACGGAGACGACCGGGAGTTGCTACGCCCGGCTCGAGTACCGCCGTCAGATGGAGATCGCCGTCGTCGGGGCGACCGCGGTCGTCACGCTCGACGACGGCACCGTCACCGACGCCCGGGTCGCGATCACCGCCCTCGCACCGACGATCCGCCGCGTTCCGGCCGCCGAAGCCGCGCTGATCGGCACCGCGGCAGGCCCCGAGGCGATCGACGCGGCCGCCGAGGCGGTCGCGGCCGCCTCGATGCCGATCTCCGACGTCCGCGCCTCGGCCGACTACCGCAGCGCGATGGCCGCGGTCATCGGGCGCCGCGCGATCGCCGCCGCCCTCGCCCGGGCCCGGGGCGAGCACGTCCCCGTCCCGGCCAGCCCCGCACTGCACGGAGGACTGCGATGAAGGTCGCCGCCACGCTGACGGTCAACGGGGTCGCGTGCCCGGTCGAGATCGAGCCCCACGCGAGCCTCTTGGGCACCGTCCGGGACGCGATCGGGCTCACCGGCGCCAAGGAGGGCTGCGACGATTCGGAGTGCGGGGCGTGCATGATGCTGCTCGACGGTCAGCCGGTGAACGCGTGCTCGTACCTCGCGCTCCAGGCGCAGGGGCGGGAGATCACGACCGTGGAGGGACTCGCGCCGGCCGGCGAGGTGAACGACCTCCAGCGCGCATTCCTCCAGCAGGGGGGCGTTCAGTGCGGCTTCTGCACCCCGGGCATGCTGATCTCCGCCACGGCGCTGCTCCAGCGCAGTCCTTCGCCGACCGAGGAGGAGGTCCGGCTCGCCCTGGGCGGAAACCTCTGCCGCTGCACCGGCTACGACGGGATCATCAAGGCGGTGCTGTCGGCGGCCGGCGGCGAGGCGGCGGGCTCCGAGCCGGGCGCCTGACGCGCGGCGCGGCGCTCTCGCGCCGGGCCGGTGACCACCGCAGCGCGCGCTGACGCGCCTGCGACAGCGAGCTGACGACGAGGTCGTAGGAGTCCTCGACCATGTCGGCGAGCATCGCATCGGACAGCGAGCCGTCGACGGTGACGGTGTTCCAGTGGCGCTTGTTGAGGTGATAGCCGGCGGCGATCGCGGCGTGGGCGGCGCGGAGCTGCTCGGCGAGCAGCGGCTCGCACTTGACGCTCACCTGGAGCGGCTCGGCCTCGCCGCGGGAGAGCGCGAAGATCTTTCCGGCCACCTTGAACGCCGAGGTCTGAAAACCGAACGGAAACGTCTCCTCCGAGCCCGGGAAGCTCAGGCAGAGATCGCGCAGCGCGTCCCAGTCCACGGCCTCGAGGGTCAGGCGGGGACGCCGGACAGGCGTTCGTGGACGAAGCGCACGACCATCGCGCCCTCGCCGACCGCCGTCGCGCAGCGCTTGATCGAGCCGGCTCGGATGTCGCCCGCGGCGTAGATCCCGGGGACGCTCGTCTCCAGCAGGCCCGCGGCCCCCGCCGCCGGCCCGGTGAGGATGAAGCCCTTCTCGTCGCGGGCGATGTCGCCGTTGAGCCACTCCGAGCATGGGGCCGCCCCGAGGAAGCAGAAGAGGAAGTGGAGCGGCATGCGCTCGCCGTCACGCAGGGTGACGGCCTCGAGCCGGCCGTCGTTCCCCTGGAGGTCGGCGATCTCGCTGCGGTCGCGCACGGTGACCCCGTAGCGGTCGAGCTCGTCGATCAGGTAGCTCGACATCGTCTCGGCGAGGTCGGCGCGGCGGTGGAGCAGGGTCGTCAGCGCGCCACCCCGGGCGAGCCACACAGCGGCTTGGCCGGCGGAGTTGCCGCCCCCGACGACGCCGACGCGTGAGGCGCCGCAGGTCTGGGCCTCGGGCGGGCCGGCGGCGTAGAAGACGCTGATGCCCTCGTAGTCCTCGATCCCCTCGATCGGCAGCCGTCGATATTGGGCGCCGGTGGCGAGGACGACGGCCCGGGCGTGGATCTCGTGGCCACCGTCGAGGTGAACGACGTGGCGGCCCCGGCCGCGCTCGAGCCCGAGGGCGCGGTATGGCGTCGCCGTCCGCGCGCCGAACTTGCGAGCTTGGGTGACCGCCCGGCTCGTGAGCTCGGTGCCGGTGATCCCGGCCGGGAAGCCGAGGTAGTTCTCGATTCGGCGCGAGGTGCCGGCCTGTCCACCGAGCGCGGTGCTCTCGACCATGAGCGTGTTCAGACCCTCCGACGCGCCGTACACGGCGGCGCCGAGCCCGCCGGGGCCGCCGCCGACGACGAGCAGATCGACTTCCTCGCGGGCGCCGAGCGCGAGCCCGATCCCGAGCGCGCGCGAGACCTCGCCCGGCGTTGGCCCGCGGAGCTCGGGGCCGCCGGGAATGCGGACGAGCGGGAGCTCGTTGTCGGCGAGCCCGTCGAGGAGCGCCCGCGCTGCCGGGTCCTCGGTCGGGTCGCGCCAGGTGTGCGGCAGCCGGTTGCGACGGGCGAAGTCGACCGCTGCCCGCGTCGGCTCCGAGCTGTGGGGGCCGACGATCTCCATCCCGATTCCGGCCCGCTGCTGGAGCAGCTCGCGCCGGGAGGCGAAGGCAGAGAGCAGCGTGTCGCTCAGCGGCCCGTCGTCGAACAGCAGGTCACGCAGGGCGCCGCGCTCGACGGCGATGTAGCGCATCGGCGCGGTGACGACCGCGGTCAGGTACACCGCCTGCCCGGAGAGCAGGTTCATCTCGCCCAGGAACCCAGACGCACCGTGGCGGACGACCTCGTGGCCCTCGGCGTCGAGGATCGCCGCCTCACCTTCGACGATCGCGATCAGCGGGTAAGTGCGATCGCCGACCCGGAAGAGCACCTCGCCGACGGCCGCGGTGCGCTCCTCGCCGTGCGCGCGCAGCGTCGCGAGCTGGGCGGGGGAGAGGAGCGAGCCGGGCGCGGTGGGCACGAAGCCTCAGGCTACTGGACGGCGCACTGCGGCCGGGCAGCTCAGGCCGCAAGCGGATCGTCGTGCGCGTCCGTCGGCCTAGGATCCGCTGCGTGTCCGCCGCGCCGCGCATCACCGTCGTGGGATCGGCCAACATCGACCTCGTCGCCCGCTGCGAGCGGTTGCCCCGGCCCGGCGAGACCGTTGCCGACGCCACCTTCGAGCGCTTCCCAGGCGGGAAGGGGGCCAACCAGGCCGTCGCCGCAGCGCGGCTCGGCGCGCGGGTGCGGTTCGTGGGCCGGATCGGGCGCGAGGATCTCGTCCTGCGCTCGCTCGAGCGCGAGGGGATCGACGTCAGCGGCGTGACCCGTGACGGCGGCGAGAGCGGCGTTGCGATGATCCTCGTCGAGCGCGGTGGCGAGAACGTCATCGTCGTCGCGCCGGGAGCCAACGCCCGCCTCGGGCCCGACGACGTCGAGGTCGGTGAGGCCGACGCCGTCCTCTGCCAGCTCGAGATCCCGGATGAAGCCGTTGCGGCGGCCGCTGCGGGTGCCCGGTTCTTCTGCCTCAACGCGGCGCCGGCCCGCGGACCGCTCGCCCACCGGCCCGACCTGCTCGTCGTCAACCGCCAGGAGTACGAGGCGGTTGGACCGCACGCGGGCCTCGTCGCGGTGACGCTCGGAGCGGAGGGTGCGGTGCTGCTCGACGGCGGGCACGAGGTCGCCCGCGCCGAGCCGCCGCCCGTCGACGCGGTCGACGCCACCGGGGCCGGGGACGCGTTCTGCGCCGCGCTCGTCGTTGGTCTGCTCGAGGGTCGCTCGCGCGCGGAGGCGCTCACCCGCGCATGCGCGGCGGGCGCGCTCGCCGCCTCGCACCCGGGCGCGAAGCCGTCGCTCCCGACCGCCGCGGAGCTCGAGGCCGTCCTCGTCGGCTGAGCAGCGGGGGCGCGGCGCCAGGAGCGGAGCGCGACGCCCGAGCCTGGGCAGCTGAGCGACGCGTGGAGTCGCTCAGCTGCCCACCCTGCACCACCGGGGCGCCGGGTATCACGGCGGCCGGGCCGCGCCTCTCACCTCCATGAGCTCACAGGCGATGATTCCCTCCCGCGTCAGCGTTGAGACCCGCCTGCGGCGGGGCGGCCTGTACTGCGCCGTGGACGGCTACAGCCGCTGGCAGCGCTCCGCGGTCGCGGTGGCGGCGAGGCCGCGTCGGGTGCTCCTCGCCGGACTCGGGTGGTGCACCCTCTGGGTGCTCGTCGCCGGGCTGCTCGTCGCGCTGCGCACCGGCCGGCTCTTCGAGTTCGTCAGCTTCCTGCCCTTCGACATGCTCGCCCCGATCGTGCTCGTGTTCTCGGTCGTCGTCGGCGACGTCATCTACCGGCGCAACCATTCGGTGCCGCTGCTCGCGGCCTCGGTGCTGCGCGGTCTGCTGCTCGCCGGGGTCCTCGCCGGGCTGCCGTTCCTCGCCTTCGGGCTCGCTCATCTCAACACGCGCCTGGCGGCGGCGACGGGCGCCGCGCACGCGGTCGTCCACGCTCGGACGCCGAGCGTCCTCCCGCATGTGATCGTCATGCTCGCGGTGACCCTCCTGCTCTCCCTCGAGGTGCGGACCGGTGTGTTCACAAAGCTGCTCGGGCTCGCGCGGACCTCGGTCGCCTCGGCGCCCGCGACGCTCCGGGACGTGTTGCAGACGCTTCCGCTCGTGCTCACCGTGTTGTTCTTCGTTGCCTTCAGCTCGGACAGCTGGCGGACGTTTGGCCTGATGAGCATCTCGCAACTCACCGTGCTCGTCGGGCTGCTGCTCGCGTGCGCGGCGGGTGTCATCCGTCACACCTCACGCGAGGACGTCCGCAGCCTGCTCCGGCACAACGCCGCCAAACAGGAGGTCCCGGCCGAGGACGTCGACGAGGATCGCGATCTGCGTGAGCTCGCGGCGGCGGGCGTCACGCCGCGCCGGATCGAGGTCAAGCACGACATCTCGACCGAGGTGCAGAACCAGTGGATGTTCCACATCGCGCTGAGGGTGGTGTTCGCCGGGATCTTCGTCGCGCTCATGATCTGGCTGGCGACGGGTCTGACGATCGGACCGGGCCGGCTGCACAGCTTCCTCGACGCGAGGCCGACGCGCGTGCTCGATCTCCACATCGGCACGCTGCGCCTCTACCTCAGCCGTGAGGGGTTGAGCGTCGCGGCGGTGCTCGGGGCGTTCGCGAGTCTCGTGTTCGTCGGGGTCGCGATCTCCGACAAGGACAAGCGCAAGGGGCTGTTCGCGCCCGAGCGCGTGCGCCTGCGGCGGCTGCTCGAGCTCGCGGGGACCTATCAGGAGGCGATCACCCGGCGGGTCTGGCTGGGGGCGCCCGGGCGGACCTGGCCGACGTACTCGGCGTTCCTCGCCGACGAGCCAGAGCGCTGGAAGACCGAGCCGGTCGACCTCGGCAGCGCGTGGACCGATGGAAGCTCCCACTCCCTCTCCGCGAGCCGGTGGCAGGCGGCCTGGAACCGCGTCACCGGCGAGCTCTACATCTACCGCGGCAAGCGACTCGGGGAGGTCGAGGTCATCGCCGTCAGTGACGAGTGGGAAGCGCTGCGCGCGCGCCTCGCGGGATGGGAGCAGCACCAGTACGAGAGCGACTCGCTCGCGTGGCTGCGCGCCCGGGTTTCGGCCTCCACCGTTTCGGTCTGAGTGTCACGAGGCGGCCGGCCGGCGACGCACTGCGATGGAATAGGTAACAAACATCAGGAAGGGTGAGAATGTGTAGCTTTCGTGTGGAGAAAATTGTGGTGTAACGCACTCCACGGTGTGATGTGCGAGGTATGCTCGCGGCGAAACCCGGGGGCGGCCGCACCGGCGCGGCGGTCAAGGCGGGGATGAACACGTTCCGAACGAAGGGCGAGCCGATGCCGCGATGCTGTTGCCAGATCAACGATCCAGCCACCGGGGCTCCGCTCATCTACTGCGAGATCGACACCGTCGACGCGGCCGCCGGGCAGGCGGCTGCCGTGGCCGCAGCGGAGGCGGCGTACGCGGCGGCGAACGGCGGCGCGGCGCCGCCGGCGGGCAGCACGACCACGTTCACGCTGCCGGGCAAGCTGACGCACACGACGATCGATCTCGGCAGCGTGTGAGCGCGTAGGGGACCGAGCACGCCGCGCGGGTGTCTCGCCCGCGCGGCGCCCGGTCCCTGCCGTGACGGAGTCCCCACGACGCCGCCCTGCATAACGAGCCCGGCGCCGGAAATAACGAGGTCGGCACGCTCCAAATAACGAGGGTGCCCGATGTGCGATTGCTCTGCTGATCGTAGGTTTCGAGGCGTTCGAATCCTCGAGGCCGGCGCAAGCGGTCTCACCTCACGACAGGGGCGTCATGGTCAATCATCACCTCACTACGCAGCTCGCCGACGAGCGGGTCCGCGACTTCCACCGCGCCGCCGCGCAGTCGGCTCACGGGACCACCCGGCCGGTTCGCCGGCGTCCGGCGATGCTCACCGCGCTGCGGCGCAGCCGGGTCGGGCGCGGCAAGCTCATCACGATCGAGGACCTGGGTCGATGAGCGTCTGCGACGCACCGGTCCAGCGGGTCGGTCACGGCCGCCTCGCGCCCGAGGAGCTCGCCGAGCTCGTCACCGGGGCGGCCCGCGGCGATCAGCGCGCCTGGGACGCGCTCGTCAGCGAGTTCAGCGGCATGGTGTGGGCGATCGCCCGCGCCCACCGCCTCGGCGACGCCGACGCCGCCGACGTCGCCCAGGCAACGTGGCTGCGACTGTTCGAGCACCTCGACCGGATCAGCGATCCGGCTCGGGTCGGCGGCTGGCTGGCCACGACCGCCCGGCGCGAGTGTCTGCGGACGCTGCGGGGCGCGCGGCGGCAGGTGCCGTTCGGCGACGAGACGCCCTACGGCGAGCCGTCGATCGACGCGCCCGCCTACGATGCGCTCATCGAGGCCGAGCGCGACGACCTGCTGCGCCGCTGCCTCGGGCGGCTGCGGAGCAGTGACCAGAAGCTGCTCGCGCTGCTGACGGCCGAGCCGCGGCCGGCCTACGAGGAAATCTCGGCGGCGCTCGGCATGCCGATCGGGAGCATCGGGCCCACCCGGGCGCGGGCGCTCGACCGGCTGCGACACGAACTCGACAGCGAGGGCGCACTCGCCCTGCTGGCGGCATGAACACCAAGGGGGGATCGACGATGGGAGAGCAGGACACACGGGAAGTGGCGGCGGTGGGAATCCGTCTCCTCGACGACGCCCATGCCACGTGGCTGGCCGCCGAGGCCGAGTGCGGGCACGCCTTGCAGGCGTGGTTCGAGGCGACAGCCGGGCAGCGGACCGGCGCCTACAACGTCTACCGGGCGTCGCTCGAGCGCGAGGAGGCCGCGGCGCGCGATCTGCGGCGGCTCTCCGAGCTGACCGCGCCGTGCGCCGAGATCCTGATCGCCGGCGGCGCGGCCGACGGCAAGGAGGCGGTCCGATGACGGGCGCCGCCTACGCCGCGTACGCCGGCGACCGCAACCGAGCCCACGGCAGCGCCGGGCGGGTGCGCTCGCACCGTGAACAGGGCACGAGCGCCGGCCACGGTCCCCGGCGGGACTGGATCGAGGATCGCCCCCAGCCGGGCGACGCGATCGAGCAGCGAATCGTCCGATTCGCGGGGGCAGACGAGATGACGTACGGGGCTCATCTCGGGTAGAGCGGGCCCATCGCGGTCTGATACCACCGAATCCCGGCGCCTAGAATCGACCGCTGTGGTGGCACTGAGGGCGAGAAGCCTGAGCAAGAGCTTCGACGGCAATCAGGCGGTCGACGGCGTCGACCTCGAGATCGGCGCCGGCGCGGTGTGGGGGCTGCTCGGGCCCAACGGCGCCGGCAAGACGACGCTGTTGCGGATGCTGTTCGGCCTGATCAGGCCCGACGACGGTGAGATCGAGCTGCTCGGGCGCGCCCCCGCCGGCGGCGACGCCGCGACGCCGCTCGAGGGCGTCGCCGGGTTCGTCGAGGACCCGACCTTCTATCCGTACCTCTCCGGCCGGGCCAACCTCGCACTGCTCGCCGAGCTCGACGGCGGCGCCGGCCGCGCCCAGGTCGACGACGCCCTCGAGCGTGTGGATCTCACCCGCGCGGCGCGGACCCGCGTCGGCGCGTACTCGACCGGCATGCGCCAGCGGCTCGGGATCGCCGCAGCGCTCCTGCGCCGGCCGAAGCTGCTGCTGCTCGACGAGCCGACCAGTGGGCTCGATCCCGCCGGGGCCCGGGCGGTTGGACTGCTGTTGCGTGAGCTCGCGGCCGGCGGCGTCGCGGTGCTGCTGAGCAGCCACCTCATCGGCGAGGTCGAGACGATGTGCGACGGCTTCACCGTGCTCCACCGCGGGCGGGTGGTGTGGACCGGAACCGCCGCGGCGCTCAGCGAGCAGGCGCCGGGGTCCGCCTACGCGCTGAGCACGAGCGACGATGCCCGCGCCCGGTCGATCGCCGACGAGCATCCCGGCACGCGCCCGGGCCGCCTGGAGAACGGCGGGTTGGCCATCACCGTCGAGAGCGGCAGCCTCGACTCATACGTGCTCACGCTCGGGCGGGCCGGGGTGGCGGTGCGTCGCCTTGAGCTCGTCGTCAGCCCGCTGGAGAGCATGTTCTTCGCCCTGACCGGCGACGCCGACGTCGATCCCCTCGAGCCGACCGTGCTCGCCGCCCAGGCGGTCGCGCCGACGTGAGCGCGACGAGTGCACCCGCCGACGGCGCCCCGAGCGCGGCCGTCCCGCTCGCCGCGCGCCGGCGCAGCGCGGTGTGGAGCGTCTATCGGGTCGAGCGGCGCAAGCTCGCCGCCCAGCTCGCCACCCGGGTGCTCGCCGTCATCTGCCTGCTCGCGCCGCTCATCTTCGCCGCCGTGCTCAAGGCCCAGAGCGGCACGCCGGCCGACGCCCTGTTCGGCGTCTGGGTGCACACCTCGGGCTACGCGGTATCGCTCATCGTCCTCGGCTTCGCCGGGTCGTGGGGGCTGCCGCTGCTCGCCGGCGTGCTCGCCGGCGACATGTTCGCGTCCGAGGACCGCTACGGGACGTGGAAGACATTGCTCACTCGCTCGTGCACGCGCGGGGACGTGTTCGCCGGCAAGCTCCTCGCGGCCGCGGTGTTCGCCGTCGGCCTGCTCGCGCTCGTCGCCCTGTCGAGCATCGTCGCCGGGACCGTGTTCGTCGGCAGCCACCCGCTCGTCGGGTGGGGCGGCACGCTCATCTCCTCCGGGCGCTCGCTCGCGCTCGTCGTTGTCAGCTGGGTGGCGTGCGTCCTCCCGCTGCTCGGGCTCGTCAGCCTCGCGCTGCTCGTCTCGGTCGCCACCGGCAACGGCATCGCGGGTGTCCTCGCGCCGGCGCTCGTCGCGCTGCTCACCCAGCTCATCAACCTGATCGGCCGCGGGGTATGGGTTCACACGCTGCTGATCGGCTCGGCCTTCGACGGCTGGCACGGGCTGTTCGGCTCGCCGACCGACCTCGGGCCACTCGCGGTCGCCAGCGTCGTCAGCCTCGTCTGGATCGCCGTCTGCGTCGGATGGGCGTGGCGGATCGTCCGTCGGCGTGACTTCGCCGGGGTGTCGGTCGGCCGCCGGGCGGGCTGGGTGCCGGCGCTGCGCGCGGTCGCCGTCGGGGCGGCGGTGATCGTGCTGCTCGCGGTCGGAGCGAGCTGGGGCCCCGTCGGCGTCACCGCGGCCCGGCTGCGGACGAACATCACCAGGGAGTTCAACAACCTCACGCTGCTCCAGCAGCGGATGCTCGGCCGCCCGGTCCCCAACGGGGCCCAGCTCAACGTCGTGCCGACGTGCGCGCGGCACGCCACCGGGCAGCAGGGGCCGGGGGACTGGATGTGCACGCTCACCGTGCTCATCCCCCAGCCGGGCGCGGTGCCGTTCCAGCAGACCCCGGTGACCTACGACGTGAGCGTCCAGGCCAACGGCTGCTACAAGGCCGAATCGCCACCGTCGTTCGTCGGCGGCCAGACGATGCGCGACGGACAGGGGAACACGGTGGTCAACCCCCTGTTCGTGTTCTACGGCTGCTTCGACCCGCTGTAGCGCTGCGGCGTCGTGCCGAGCGTCGGATCGTCGGCGTCCTCGGCGTCACGGTGACGCCCGGAGATCTCGTGGATGTAGGCGGCGACGACGCCGGCGGCGACGAGTTCGGTGCCACGCTCGGTGCGGGCGTTGCCGTCTGGATTCGGATTGACTTGCTTCATCTGCTGATCCCCTGACTAGTTCGACGGTCGTCGTACCTTAGCACTTGTTCGATCTTCGTCGTACTTAGCTCGGGTTGGAAAGGACGGGTGCACGACAGCCCAGGCGTTGCGCGCGGGGAGGGCCTGCCGTAGAACTCCGGGGCATGGCCTCCGCGCACGACACGACCGTCGAGGCCGGCGGGCGGGAGGTGCGGGTATCGAACCCCGGGCGGGTCATCTTCCCGTCCACCGAGCGCGCCGGCGAGGTCACGAAGCTCGACATCGTCAGCTACTACCTCGCCGTCGGCGAGGGGATCATGCGGGCGCTCGAGCGGCGACCGACGACGCTCGAGCGCTGGCCGAAGGGCGTCCTGCCCGGGATCGTGCTCTCGACCCGTGAGAAGGGCGGCGGCGACGCCTTCTTCCAGAAGCGGATCCCCAAGGGCGCGCCTGACTACGTGCAGACGGCACGGATCCAGTTCCCCTCCGGCCGCCATGCCGACGAGGTGTGCCCGACCGAGGTCGCGGTCGTCGGCTGGGCGGCCCAGATGGGGACGATCACCTTCCACCCCTGGCCGGTGCGCAGCGATGACGTCGACCATCCCGACGAGCTGCGCGTCGACCTCGATCCCCAGCCCGGCACCGACTTCGCCGACGCGGTGCGGGTGGCCGGCGCGGCCCGGGCGCTGCTCGCCGACCTCGGCTACGTCGGCTTCCCCAAGACCTCCGGCGGACGGGGGATCCACATCTACGTGCGGATCGAGCCGCGCTGGACGTTCACCGACGTCCGGCACGCGGCGATCGCCTTCGGCCGCGCGCTCGAGCGGCGCCTCCCCGGCGATGTGACGACGAAGTGGTGGAAGGAGGAGCGCGGGGAGCGGATCTTCATCGACTACAACCAGAACGCGCGCGATCGCACGATCGCCTCGGCCTACAGCATCCGGCCCAAGCCCGGGGCGCCCGTGTCCGCGCCGCTGCACTGGGACGAGCTGCCGAGCGTCGCGCCCGAGGACTTCACCGTCGCCACGATGCCGGCGCGGTTCGCCGAGGTCGGCGACCGTCACGCCGCGATCAACGACGTTGCCCACTCGCTGCAGCCGCTGCTCGACCTCTACGAGAGCGACGCCGACGAGGGGCTCGGCGACATGCCCTACCCGCCCGATTACCCGAAGATGCCCGGCGAGCCGAAGCGGGTGCAGCCCTCGCGGGACCGCGACCGCCCGCGCGAGTAGGGACAGCGCCCGCGGGAGTAGGGACCGCGCCACCGGGAGTAGGGACCGCGCCCGCGGGAGTAGGGGCCCCGCGCGCCCCGCGCTACGAGGGCGGCGACTGCGGCAGCTTGACCGTGCCCCGGCGCGCCGCCGGCGCCGAGGGCGGCGGGACGACCGGCCCGATGTTGCCGTCGGGGGCCTCGTCGAGGTCGACGATCACCGGCGCGTGGTCACTCGGGCCCTTCCCCTTGCGGGCCTGACGGTCGATCCAGGCCGCCTGCACACGGTCCGCGACCGGGCCGGAAGCGAGCACGAGGTCGATCCGCATGCCGAGGTCCTGATGGAACATGCCCGCCCGGTAGTCCCAGTAGCTGAACACCCGCTTGTCCGGCCAATGCTCGCGGACGACGTCGTGGAGACCGAGAGCCGTGAGCTCGCCGAGGGCCGCTCGCTCCGGCGGGGTCACGTGCGTGTGTCCCTCGTACGCCTCGGGGTCGAAGACGTCCGCGTCGGCCGGCGCGATGTTCATGTCGCCACAGACGATCGCGGCGTCGGGGCCGGCGGCGACGACGTCACGGAGGGCGGCGAGCCAGGCGAGCTTGTACTCGTAGTGGTCCGAGCCCGGCGTCCGCCCGTTGGGCACGTACACCGAGGTGATCCGGACGCCGCCGCACGTCGCGGCGATCGCCCGCGCCTCGGCGTGGGGGAAGCCGGGCGCGCCCTCGAGACCGGTGACGACGTCCTCGAGCCCGACCCGCGAGAAGATGGCCACGCCGTTCCAGGACGGCTCGCCATGGACGGCGACCTCATAGCCCCGACCCGAGAGCTCGTCGCCGAGCAGCTCGACGAGGGCGTCATCGGCGAGCTTCGTCTCCTGGAGGCAGACGACGTCCGGGCGCCGCTCGTCGAGCCACGGCAGCAGACGGGGCATCCGCTGCTTGATCGAGTTGACGTTCCAGGTCACGACGCGCACAGGGCAACCGTAGCGGGGCGCACGCGGACCCTGCCCACGCGGGCGCCGGAGTGCGATAGTGGCGGTGAACCCAACCCCGTCGCCACGGAGGTGTGCGATGCCGGATCAGAACTGGCGCGTCGAGATCGTATTCACGGAGGACGAGGACCGCACCCGGGCGGACGCGGTGCTCGAGTTGGCCAGCCATCGGTTCCACGGCTTCGGCCAGGCCAAGCGGGCGCCGCAGGACCCGAACGTACCGGTGATCGGACAGGACCTCGCAGCCGCCCGCTCGCTGTCCGATCTCTCACACAAGCTGCTCGAGGCGGCCGCGGACCGGATCGAGTCCTTCGAGGGCCACCCGGTCGACGTCCACGACTGACCGACGGCCGCCGAGCCGACGTCTGGCGGCTACGGGACCGGCTGAGCGCTGTCGGCGCCGGCGGGAGCTGACCCCACCGGAAGACCCGGGTTCCACGAGTAGGCGTAGCCCGGTTTCTCGACCTCGCGCCAGGCCGTGGTCAGGCGCAGCGGCCGGAAGGTGTCCCACATCACCGCGAGCTCGTCGGTCCGGGTCTGGCCGAGTGAGGCCTCGACGGCGCCCGGTTGGGGGCCGTGGGGGAGGCCGGAGGGGTGGAGGGTGACGCAGCCGATCTCGACGCCCTTGCGGGCGGCGTAGTCGCCGGCGGCGTAGAACATGACCTCCTCGGACTGGATGTTCGAGTGGTGGTAGGGGATCGGGACCGCGGTCGGATCCCAGTCGAGCATCCGCGGGGCAAAGGTGCAGATGACGAAGCCCGGCCCCTGGAAGGTCTGGTGGGTCGGCGGGGGCAGGTGGAAGCGCCCGGCCCGGGGCTCGAAGTCGTCGGCGTTGAACGCCGCCGGCCAGACGTAGCCGTCCCAGCCGACGACGTCGAACGGATGGCGGTCGAGCTCGTAGCGCTGGAGGCCGCCCGGGACGCGGACGGTCAGGGAGTAGCTGCCGCTCTCGTCGATGGTCTCGAGCTCGGTCGGCGGCCGGAAGTCGCGCTGGGAGAAGGGCGCGTGCTCGAGCAGCTGCCCGTAGCGGTTGCGATACCGCGTGGGCGTCTCGATCTCTCCCGGCGTGTGGAAGACGAGCCAGAACTGCTCGGTGTCCTCGAGCTCCCAGCTCACCGTCGTGCCGCGGGGAATGGTGACGTAGTCGCGCTCGCCGAACGGCACACGGCCGAACACAGTGCGCAGCACCCCGCCGCCGCGGTGGACGTAGAAGACCTCGTCGCCCTCGCCGTTGCGGTAGAAGCCGTCGAGTGGCTCGGTCGGTTTGGCGACCGAGACCTCGATATCGCCGTTGAACATGAGGACGTGGCGGCCGGCGACTGGATCGCCGCCGGCCGGTACCGCCGCAAAGTCCGCGAGCCGGTGCACATGGGCATCCGGCACCCACTCCTCGCGCGGGACCGGCTCCAGGGAGCCGACCCCGGCGATCCGGCACGGCGAGCCGAGGTGGTAGAGGATCGACTCGTTGCCCGAGAAGCCCTCGTAGCCCATCACCTCCTCGACCAGCAGCCGGCCGTTGTCACGGACCTGCGTATGGCGCTTGCGAGGAACCTCGCCGACCGCCACGTATCTCATCGGACGTACCCCATGTTCGTCCCGGGTCAGAGGTTCCCGCGCTGCTCTTGCTCGCGCTCGATGGCTTCGAACAGCGCCTTGAAGTTGCCTTCGCCGAAGCCGCGGGCGCCGTGGCGCTCGATGATCTCGAAGAAGATCGTCGGCCGGTCGCCGAGCGGGGCGCTGAAGATCTGCAGCAGGTAGCCCTCGTCGTCGCGGTCGACGAGGATTCCGAGGCGGCGCAGGTCATCGAGCGACTCGTCGATCTCGCCGATGCGGCCCGGCACCTCGGCGTAGTAGTCGTCGGGGGTGCGCAGGAAGCGGATCCCCTGCTCGCGCAGGCGCGTGACCGTCTCGACGATGTTGTCGGTCGTGAGCGCGACGTGCTGCGCGCCGGGTCCCTCGTAGAACTCGAGGTACTCGTCGATCTGCGACTTGCGCTTGCCGTCGGCCGGCTCGTTGATCGGGAACTTCACCCGGCCGTTGCCGCCGGTGACGACCTTCGACATCAGGGCCGAGTACTCGGTCGAGATCGCCTCGTCGCTGAAGTGGATCATCTCGGTCATGCCGAAGACGTCCTCGTAGTACGACACCCAGTCGTTCATCCGGCCGAGCTCGACGTTGCCGACGATGTGATCGATGTCGGTGACGAGATGGGCGGACGGGACGCCGTCGACGGCCTTGAACCCGGGGAGGAACGCACCCTCGTAGGACGAGCGGTCGACGAAGCGGTGCACGGTCTCGCCGTAGGTGGCGACATCGGCGAGCATCACGCGCCCGGACTCGTCGCTGATCTCATGCGGCTCGACGAGGCCCCTCGCGCCACGCGCGGTCGCCTCGGCGTAGGCCTTCTCGACGTCGGGCACCGAAAGCGCGATCACCTTGATGCCGTCGCCGTGGCGAGCGTGATGGCGGCCGATCTCGGTGTCGGCGCGCAGCGTGCTGGTGAGCGCGATCCGGACCGAGCCCTGGGCGAGGACGTGCGAGACCCGGTCACGCTGGCCGGTCTCCAGCCCGGAGAACGCAACCTCGCCGAACCCGAACGCGTTCCGGAAGTAGTAGCTCGCCTGGGCGGCATTGCCGACCCACAGCTCGATGTGGTCGATGCCGCCCAGCGGCATGAAGTCCACGGGCTGCTCGTGGCGTACCGCCTCAGATGTCGCTGCCATCAATTCCTCCTACTCGTTCGTTCGCCAGCCGCTTGGCGGCGATCAGGGTGTTCGTGTCGTCGTGCGAGGCGCGCGAGTACACCTCGGCAAGGGTGTCGGCGATGCCGTCGATCGCGCGCTCGGCGCGCGCGCGGTCAAAGCCGTGGATCTCGTCGGCGACGGCGATCAGGCCACCGGCGTTGATGACGAAGTCCGGCGCCCAGAGGATCGCGCGGGCGCGCAGCAGGTCGGCGACGGCGTCCTGTGCGAGCTGGGTGTTGGCCGCGCCGGCGATGACGGGGACGCGGAGCCGCGGCACGGTCTCGGCGTTGAGGATCCCGCCGAGGGCGCACGGGGCGAGGACGTCGGCCTCGAGCTCGAGCGCCTGGGACGGCGAGCACCAGGCCGCGCCGAGCCGCTGCGCGAGCGCGCGCTTGCCCTCGTCGACGTCGGCGACGGTGAGCCGGGCGCCGTGACCGGCGAGCCGGCGGGCGAGCTCGCCGCCGACGTGACCGAGGCCGATGACGACGACGTGACGACCGGCGATCCCGTCGACCGAGGCCCGGACCGCGACGTCGACGCCGCGGGCGGTGAACGGGCTCGGGTCTCCGCAGCCGCGCTCGGCCGGCGGCCGGCCGACCATGTGGTCGGTGTAGCGCTCGACGACCTCCATGTCGGCGAGCGAGGTGCCGACGTCCTGGGCGGTGATGTAGCGCCCGTCGAACGACTCGACGAACTCGGCGAAGTCATGCAGGGCGTCGTGGCGGAGCGTGCCGGTGAGCCCGTCGATGGGGGCGGAGATGACCGCCTTGGCGCCGCCGAGGGCGAGGCCGGAGATGGCGGCCTTGAAGGTCATCGAGCGGGCGAGCCGCTCGGCTTCGCGGACGACGGCGGCCTCGGTGGGGTAGTGCCAGATGCGGCAGCCACCGAGCGCGCGGCCGTCGACGGTGTGATGCACGGCGATCGCCATCGTCAGGCCTGAGCGCTCGCCGCGCCCGACGCGGACCTCCTCGAAGCCCCGGGACACCGCCCTGCGGGTGGAGGTGATGAGGCTCATCGCGCCACCGCCTTCACGCCGGCGCGCAATGCCGCGATCGAGTCGTCGTCGCAGTCTCGGAAGAAACCACCTACCACGTCCTGCACCTCCTCCACCGAATCGGCCCGGTAGAGCACGGGCTGGTATGCAGTGATGTCGTAATCAGCGGTCCCCATCTCGACGAGGTCAAGCGGCCGGTGCTCCATCCCCCGGAACTCCTCGATCTCGCCGTAGCTCGAGAGGATCCCGGCGCCATAGGCGCGCAGCTCGCCGTCCTGCATCACCGTGCCGAACTCGAGCGAGAACCAGAACACCCGGGAGAGGAAGCGCATGTTCTCCTCGTCGCGCAGCCGGCGGGACGCCTCGCCCGCGAGTCGGTGCAGCTCGCCGAAGGTCGGCGTCGCGATCAGGTGACCGTGCCCGATGACCTCGTGGACGATGTCGGGCTCAGGCGTGTACAGCGGCACGCCCGGATGGCGGACGTACTGCGTGGAGTAGAACCGCCGGTCGGCGAGCGACCCGTAGAACTGGGCGAGGGGAACGAGTCCAGCCGCCGGCAGGTAGCGCCAGCCGGTGAGCGGCGCGATTAGCTCAGAGACCTCGTCGAGGCCCGGGATTCTGTCCCGGGGGAGGCCGACGCGCTCCTTGGCCTCGAGGTACTCGCACACCGCGTAACGGCGGTGCTTGGCCTCGAGCTCGCGGGAGATCGTGCGCCACACCCCGTGCTCCTCGGCGGTGTAGCTGACCGCCGGAGCCGGCTCACCCGGGCGCCACGCCAGCGCCGCTGCCGCGATCTCGTTGCGCCGCTGGCGGTAACGGGGGTCGTTGGCGCCCGGGTGGTCATGGGCGAGGTGGACGGTGACCTCGCCTCCGTCTGCGGTGGTGACAGGCGAATAGAGCTGTGCTTCCTCGTACATCCCTCACTCCGGTGTCTAGCACCGGCCCGGAAACGCTGCAACTCTGTACAGCACAGTCGGTCAATCTGACCACGAACGCCGAGGATTTGCTTATGATGCTGGTCACATTGACCAGCATCGATCAGCTTGACGCCCGGCTCATCGCCGCACTGCGTGACAACCCCCGGGTCGGGCTGCTCGAGGTCGCCCGCCGGCTCGGTGTCGCCCGCGGAACGGTGCAGGCGCGGCTGGCCAAGCTCGAGGCGAACGGGGTCATCACGGGATACGGACCGGAGGTCGACGCCGGCGCCATCGGCTACTCGATCACCGCCTTCGTCCTCATCGAGCTCGCGCAGGGGCAGCTCGACCTCGCGGTGGCGGCGATGAGGGCGATGCCCGAGGTGATCGAGGCCGACGCCATCAGCGGCCCGCACGACCTCATCTGCCGGATCGTCGCCCGGGACACCGAGCACCTGCAGGTCGTCGTCAACGAGCTGCTGCGCACGCCGGCGATCCACCGCTGCACGAGCTACATCGTGCTCTCGCGTCAGGTGCCGCCGCGGACCGGGCCGCTCGTCGACGCCGCCGGGGAGGCCGATGGTCGAGGCTGACCGGTTCACGCTCGCGAACCTGCCCTACGGGTCCGTGCGGCGGGGCCCCGGCCAACCTCCGCGGCTGTGCGTCGCCTTCGGCGCGCACGCCGTCGAGCTGTCCGCGCTCGCCGACCGCCTCGACGTCGCGGCCGAGCTGGTCGACGCGCCGAACCTCGACCGGCTGCTCGGCGCCGAGCCGTCGGTGTGGGGTGCGCTGCGCGACGGGCTGCAGGCGCTGCTCGGTCGCCGCGGCGTCCCGCCCGGGGCGGCGGTGCCGCTCGCCGAGGCACGGTTCGAGCTGCCGTTCACCGTCGTCGACTACGTCGACTTCTACTCCTCGCTCTCGCACGCGACCAACCTCGGCCGGATCCTGCGCCCCGACAGCGAACCGCTGTTGCCCAACTGGCGCCACCTGCCGGTCGGCTACCACGGACGGGCCGGCACCGTCGCCGTCTCCGGCACCCCGGTGCGCCGGCCGGCCGGGCAGCGGCCCGGCATCGACGGCCCAACCTGGGGCCCGAGCCGGCGGCTCGACTTCGAGCTCGAGCTCGGGTTCGTCACCGGCGGGGCACCGAACCCGCTCGGCGATCCGGTGCCGATCGGCGCCGCGGCGCAGCGCATCTTCGGCTTCGTGCTCGTCAACGACTGGAGCGCGCGCGACATCCAGACCTTCGAATACCGGCCGCTCGGGCCGTTCCTCGGTAAGTCGTTCCTGACCTCGATCTCACCGTGGGTCGTCCCGCTCGCCGCGCTCGAGCCCTACCGGGTGCCCGGGCCGCCGCAGACCCCCGAGCCGATGTCCTATCTGCGCACGCCCGAGGCGTGGACTCTCGATCTCGAGCTCGCGGTCGAGCTTGCCCCCGCCGGTGGAGCGTCGTGGACGATCAGCCGCACGAACGCGTCCGAGCTGTACTGGAGCGCGGCCCAGCAGCTCGCCCACGCCGCCTGCGGCGGGGCCGTCGTCCGGCCGGGCGACCTCTATGCCTCGGGCACGATCTCCGGGGCCTCGCCGGGGAGCGAGGGCAGCCTGATCGAGCTGAGCTGGAACGGCGAGCGGCCGCTCGCGCTCGGCGACGGTCGCGTGCGGGGATTCCTCGAGGACGGCGACACGGTCACGTTGCGCGGCGTGTGCGGGGCCGGCGGTGACCCGGCGGCGCGGGTCGATTTCGGCACGGTCAGCGGCACGGTTCTCCCGGCGGGTGCGGACCGAACCTGACCGCGATCCGTGGCAGGGTGACGGCATGACCGAGACACGCACCTACCCCCACGGCGTCCCGAGCTGGGTCGACACCGAGCAGCCCGACCCCGACGCCGCCCAGGAGTTCTACCGCCAGCTGCTCGGCTGGACGTTCGAGACGGTCAGCCCACCGGGCGCCCCGTTCTACGCGATCGCCAGTCTCGACGGACGTGACGTCGGCGGCCTCGCGGCGGCCGAGGGGACCGCGGCGTGGAACATGTACATCGCGGCCGACGACGCCGACGCGGCCGCCGCGGCGATCGCCGACAACGGTGGCGAGGTGCTCGCCGGGCCGATCGACGTCGGCGAGGCGGGCCGCATGGCGCTGTGCCGCGACCCGGCCGGCGCGGCCTTCCGGCTGTGGCAGGCGGGCCGCCGCCCGGGCGCCCAGGTCGTCAACGAGCCCGGGTCGTGGAACTTCAGCGCGCTGCACACCGAGCGCCCGGACACGGGCGCGTTCTACACCGCGGTGTTCGGCTGGTCGATCGAGGACCTCGGCTTCGCGACGCTCATCCGGGCCCCCGGCTACGGCGACCATCTCGAAGCGACGGTCGATCCCGGCATCCGGGCGCGTCAGGAGAGAATCACGTCGCCACCCGGCTTCGAGGACGCGATCGCCTGGGTGACCCCGACCGAGCCCGGCAGCGGCGCGCACTGGCTCAACAGCTTCGCCGTCGCCGATCGCGATCGGGTGGCCGCGGAGGCCGATCGGCTCGGGGCCGAGGTCGTCTCGACCGAAGACACGCAGTGGACGCTCACCGCGCTCATCCGTGACCCGCAGGGCGCGATCCTCGCCGTGAGCCAGTTCACCCCGCCGGAGTAGCACGCACGGGGCGCGGGCGAGGGCGCGCCGCCCGCCAGGCGTCGGCGCGCCGCCCGCACGGCGCCGGCGCGGCGAGCCGAGGCCCGCCACGCCGTGCCGCCGCGTCAGTGACCGCTTGCGATGCTCAGAAGCGGTTCGTGTACATGTCGCAATGCACGCCGAAGCCCCAGCTCGAGCTCTTGACCACGCCGCAGCGGGTCGCGCTGTTGATCGGCTGGTTGGCGGCCGGGACGACGACGATGACCCCGCGCGAGGGCTTCTCGGGGAAGTAGATGTTCGTCGCCGAGTAGACGTACAGCGACGGGTTCTTCGCCTTGACCGTCGTGTTCGAGCGACCGCTCGAGGCGGTCTTCAGGTTGCCCTTGTAGTAGTTGCCCGTGCCGTCGAACTTCGAGGCGCTCTCGGCGAGGAACGCCTGACCGAACAGCTCGACGTTGCGGCTGCAGCCGACGCCGGAGAACCAGCGCGCACTCACCGAGCTCGAACTGATGGGGGTCTTCTTCGTGGTGAAGTTGACCGTGCACTGGACGGCGGAGACGGGGACGTTGGCCGCGCGCGCATCCGCCGCGCCCGAGCCCGGAACGGCGCTGCCGCCGATGACCGTCGCCTTGTTGCCGATGAAAGACACCGCGATCAGCGGGGCCGCCGACGGCGTCGCCGTGAGACCGTTTGACGGCTGCGTGTGGGCGGCCTTCGACGATGAGCCGATCGCCTTGAGCTGTGACGACGTGGGTCCGTTGGCCAGCGCCACCTGTGCGCCTCCGGCCAGCACCAACGCACCGATACCGGCCAGGCCGGCGAGCCGCCCACGAGACTTGCTGAGATCCATCTAGAGCCTCCTTAGTGTTGCGATCGGGCATGCGACCGTCGCCGACGACGGAGACGCCCGGGTGCTACGCCTGCCCCTCGCCCTCATCAGAGCGGATGGACCGTGTGGATCCGGTGCCCGCCGACGTCAAAACGCCGTCGCTGAATACGCCCGGCCCCCACGTTACACCCCCGCGGGTCGACGTGTCTTGCCGGCATTCGCGTGCGCGTGGCCGCGCCGGCAGGGGCTCAGTGGCGCGGGCGGACGACAGTGAAGGTGACGGTGAGCGTGCGTGAGCGCCGGCGCAGAGAATCGGTCGCCGAGACCAACGCCGTGTAGTGGCCGGCCTTCAGCGTCCGCAGGTGGAGGGTGAACGCGCGGCGGCCGCCGCGCGCACGGAAGAGAAGCCGCAGCGTCGTGACTCGCGTGAAGCACTGCCGCCCGCGGCGCGCGGCGAGCGAGCAGCTGCGACCGACCCGGTGGCCGCGACGGAGCTGGGTGACGGCGACGGTCAGCGTCGCCGCTTCGCTCAGCGTGACCCGCAGCGTGGTCCCGCGCGCGGCGGTGAAGCGGCGGGGTGCCACGCTGACGCGAGCGATGCTCGGGGGTGGCCTGTGCGGCGGGGGTGGGGCGATCGGCGGGGGCGTCGCGGTCGAGGTCGCGGCGATCGTGAACGCCGTCACCTGGTTGCCGCTGCCGACGAACAGGCGCCCACCGCCGGCACTCGGGCTGGCGAAGTGGTTGACGTCGGAGCCCGGGACGGTGGCGCTCTCCGGGATACCGAACTGATCCGCGGCAGCGCCCGTCGCCGGGTTGATCGCGTACAGCGTGCCGCTGCCGTAGGACGCCACCCAGACGAGGCCGGCGGCGATCATCGGCGGTCCGCTCGCGTCCGAGGGCGCGCCGAAGCCGGCCGTCGAGGTGAGCGTCGGCGGCGAGCCCGATCCGAGCGAGAGCGCTTGGAGGCCGCCGCTGCACGCGACGTAGATCGACCCGCTGGCGGGGTCGTACACCGACCCGCCGAAGCTGCCCCCCGGGCAGAAGCCGGACACGTGCCGCACCGCGGCCCTGACGTGGCCGAGGCCCGCGCCGTTCAGCAGGTAGCCGTCGCCGTCCTTGCCGGACTCGAACAGATAGCCGCCGGGGAGCAGCGTCGGCATGCTCGAGCCGAGATCGGCGTCGGAGGCGTCGAGCGATTGCCAGTTCGTCGGCGCCCACCAGTCGAGGAGTGCGGCGGCGGCGCTGACCTTGACGACCGAGTCGCCATAGGCGGGGTTGGCCGCGACGCTGCTCGTCCCGTTGCCGGTCGCCACGAAGGCGTTGCCGGCCGCGTCGATGGCCGGCGCGTTCCCGGCCCCCCAGATCGCCCCCTCGCCGTAGCCGGGGTCGACCTGAAACGAGCTGAGCGCCCTGCTGCCGTCGGTCGGGGCGGAGACCACCCAGCCCCAGTACGTGTTGCAGTCGCCGTCGTTGCCGCCGTAGCCGATGAGCACGCGGCCGGCGTCGAGCGCGAGTCCGGCGCGCTGGAGCTGGTTGACCGGCGTGCCGCCGGACGGATACGGCGGGTCGGCGGGGATCGGGAAGCCGGCGACCGGGTTGCCGCTGGCGAGGTCGACGGCGAACAGCTCGTGCTGAATGCCCGACGACGCGACGGCGCCGACCGCGTAGATGCGATTCGTCGCCGGGTCGATCACCGGGGTGCCGGTGATCCCGATCGTCGGGTCGATGTCGCCGCACGGGGCTGCCGACGCGGGTTCCGGGGTTGCGAGATGCCGCGCCCACACGACCGCCCCGGTCGCGCCATCGAGCTTGTAGATCGTGTCGTTCTCGGTGGCGACGTAGACGTCGGATCCATAGACGAGCGGTTGCCCGTACACCTGGCCGTCGAGGCCCGGGGTCTGCCAGGCCTGAGATGGCGTAACCGGGCTCGTGCTGTCCGGGTCGATCCCTGACCGCGCCGCGTCATGGCGGTACGTCGTCCAGGCCGGGCTCGCGGCCGGCGCGACGCCGGCGAGCGCGAGCACGAGCGCGAACGCGAGGACGAGCGCGATCGCGGCGCGCGTTGGACGGAAACGGCGCGGCACCCCTCGGAGACTACTCGGGCCCAGGCGTTCGGCGGCGGTGGCTCGACATCAGTCGTACCGCCCGGCGACGGCGATCCCCGCCTCCCAGCCCAGAGCTCGGCCGCCGGCCGGCGGCTGGATCGCGGTGGCGTCGAAACCGCTGCGTGCGAGCAGCCACGCGATGACCGAGTTGGAGTTCCACATCTCCCCGGCGCCGAGTTCGTCGCGGCCCCACACCGGGGTCGGCAGCGAGGGCGCAAGCGCGAGCAGGCGCGCGGCGCGCTCGCCCTCGTCGGTCAACCGCCGCGGGCTGTCGACGGCTTCCGCGCGGTCGGGGATGACGCCGTCGCGCCAGCGGCGCACCTCGTAGCGAAAGATCCGCGCCCGCCCGGCCCAGCGTGCGCCGACCGCGCCGGTGACGACGACCCCGCGGGAGGCGCCATCCCCGCGCGGCACGGGCGTCATCTCGATCGTGAACCGCCCATCCGGCGCGATCACCTCGAGCGCGGAGTGGTAGAGGTCACACGCGGCCCGGCGCTCGAGGCGCGCCGCCACCGCCTCGAACGCGCGACCGTTGAGCCGCACCGAACGCCCACCCGCGCCGAGCGGCAGCCAGTACAGATCGACCCCGCTCAGCGCCAGCTCACCGCCCAGTCGGCCGCGCGACCCCGAGCCGCCGGCAGCACGAACGTCACCTCGCCGGCGCCACGCCGGACCGGAACCATGTGTCCGTCGGCCCAGGCGACGACGTCATGCGCCGTCATCGGCACGCCGCGCACCTCCATCACGAGCCGCTCGGACCGCGCGATCCGCACGTAGCCGCGCAGCAGGCCGGGGGCGCGGGCGACACCGATCTGCGGGAGCCGCAGCGAGAAGCGGGCGAGATGGGGCGCGATCAGGTACCCGCGCTCGGTCGCCGTCACCCCGGCGAGGTTGACCGCCCCCATCACCATCCACGTCGGCTGCTCGGTGAGCTGGCCCTCGTAGTCGTGGTAGAGGGGGATGCCGCAGCGGGCGGGCTCCCGCGCGTAGAAGGCGCTGCAGGCGTCGTCGATCGAGATCGTCCCGTCCCAGTGGTCGGGGAAGACGTGCGCGTGCATCGCCAGGGTGTTGCGGGTGTACTCGCTCCAGGCGTCGGCGGCCGCGCCGGGGACGATCCCGTCGAGACTGCCGAGGGCCCAGGTCAGCCAGCCATTGGGGTCGAACCACACGCCGCCGACGTACTGGGAGGCGCCGTCGAAGGCGCCGGCGGTTGGCGGCTCGGTGACGCCGGGGTCGCGGCGGGCCGGGGACAGGGCCGAGCCGATGCGGGCGGGACCGCCGACGACGGCGGGCGCTCCGATCCCGTCGAGGAAGCGACGGATGTTGGCGACGAGCACCCGGCCCCGGGCCGAGGTCGTCGCGCCGGCGAGGATCGCCCAGGGCTGGGGCTCGCCGAAGATGGCGCCGGCCCCGATCGGCTTGGCGCCGTCGTAGCCGCGCAGGAACCAGCGCCCGGTCCACTCGCGGCGCAGGACGACCAGCAACTGCCGTCCGCGTGCCCGCAGCTGCGCGGCGAAGGCGTGATCCCCGCGGAGGTCGGCGAGCTCGGCGAGCCGCGGGTACGCATAGGCGAGCTGAGCGGGGACGAGCATCGATTCGCTCATGTGCAGGAACGTCGCCGAGAAATCCGACCAGTCGCCGTTGCTGCCCGCGAGGTAGCCGCCGTGCGGGCCGCGCAGCGACTCCTGGTGGCGGAAGGCGAGCTTGATGTGCTCCCAGATTGACGCCGGCCGGGCGCTGTCGGCGAACGGCACCCGCTCCGAGAAGAAGGCGAGATCCCGCGTGCCGAGGCCGTAATCGGCAGCGGCGAGCAGCAGCCAGAAGTCGAGGTCATCCGAGGTCCCGAACGGGTTGAACGGCCGGCACGGCGGCGTGATCCCGTAGGGCAGCGCGCCGTCGTGCCGCGACTGCACTCGGACCGAGTAGCGGAGGATCTCGCGCGCCATCGCCGGGTTGGCGTAGACCATCGGCAGGAGATAGTGCAGCCAGCTGCGTGACCCGAGGTTCTCACCGCTCGAGTATTGGTAATAGCCGCCCTGGGTGATCGTGTGGTGGCCGCATCCCTCCTCGTACACCGAGGCCGCGCGCAGCAGGTATGCGTCCCACTCCAGCTCGCGGGCCACCCAGGCGCGGCCGGGACCGAACGACGCCTTCGGCAGCCAGCGGGCCCACGCTCGCTCGCTCGCCGTCAGCGACCGTGGGGTACGCCGGTAGCGCGTGACGAGCCGCCCGATCGCGGCCGGGTGCGCGAGGCCGTAGGCGTAGCGCAGCGTCGCCGATTGCCCCGGCGCGAGCCGCAGGGGGGCGCGGAAGGCGAACAGCGTGTCGCCGGCGCGCCCGGGGACGGCGGCCGGGGCGGTGGCGCCGCCGAGGCGGTCGGCGGCGACGGCGGCCGGCGCCGCCCGGTCACCGCGCCCGAAGAACGCCGCCACCGAGGTCTCGTGCCCGGCCAGCGGCCCCCCGAGCGCGGCGGCGAAGATCGTGAGCGGCCGGTGGTCGCCGCCGTCGGCGCTCTGCGCGACGGTGACGGTGCGCGCCGCGGCGTGCCAGACCGGGCGGCCGAGGCCGCGGTTGCGGTGCGCGGTCTGGTCGTAGGGGTTGACGTCCCAGTACTCGAACCACGACACCCGCTCCGGCCGGGCGGTCGTGTTGGTCACCGTCACGTCGTGGAGCAGCAGCGGGTCGTCGCCGAACGGCGCGTACACGTCCTCGCGGACCGCGACCCCGTCGGCCCGGAGGGCGCGCTCGTAGTAGCCGACCCCGAACCACCGCCGGAGCGACCCGCCACGCGGTCGGTCGACGTACAGGGTGCTGAGGACGTGGCCGTCGACGTTGAGGTACCCGTACCCGCCGGCGTAGTGGCGCGTGGCCGGGTCGAACCGGTTCGCCCACTGGGCGAGGCGATCCTGGCTCCACAGCTCGGTGTAGCCGTCGTTGAAGGCATCGGCGACGATGTGGTCGTTGCCGAGCTCGTGCTGCGCGGCGGTGGCCCCGTCGAGCTCCGGCTGGCGCGCCCGCGCCGCGGTCTGCTCATCGATGTCGTAGCGGTAGGCCGGCAGTCCGAAGCGGTCGACGATCCAGCGGCCGAACGACCCGCTGCCGAAGCTCGACGCGATCTGCGGGCGGGAGTGATCGGCCGACAGCGGCACGGGCGCAGCCGGCCGCGTGCCCGCGGCGACCGGCGACGCCATGCCCAAGGCCAGCGCGAGCACCGCGACGGCCGTCGTGGCCCTCAGCGACGGCATTCCGATCACGTGCCCCACAGAGTACGGGTCGCCCGGTATCCCGGTGGATCAGGTGACGCCGACGCGCGGCACGACGCCGTCCTCAGCCGGGCAGCAGCCAGGGGAGCCCAGAGCGGTCGCTCGCGTCCGCGACCGATCCCGCCGCGGTGACCGGGTCCTCCGCGAGGTACAGGGCGCCGATTGTCTGCGCAATGGTCTCGTTCGCCCCGCCCCCGGCCAGCGCGAGCGGGCCGTAGCCGGCGAGCTCGGCGAGGCCGGGCTCGGCGCCGGCGGTGCGCTCGGGGAGGGCGGCGTTGACCACGACGAGCGCGGGTCGCAGCAGCCGCGCGGTGTCGGTGATCGTGGCCAGAGGCGTGTCGGGCCCGAGGAAGGTGATCCGCCAGCCGCGCGCGCGGAGGGCCAGTCCGAAGCAGATCAGTCCGAGGTCGTGCTGTTCGCCCGGCAGACAGGCGAGCAGCCCGATGGGGCCATCGCCGCTCCCCCATCCGCGGGCGAGACCGAGGAGGCGTCCGCGCAGGAGGGCACTGGCGAAATGCTCCTGCGCGATCGATACCTCGCCGCGTCGCCAGCGCTCGCCGAGTTCGTGGAGGTAGGGGAGGATGGCGTCGCGTAGTGCGGTCTCGAGCGCGAACCCGGCCAGCAGCCGGTCAAGCTCGGCCTGGGCGGCTGTCTCGTCGAACGCGTCGAGCGCGTGTCGCAGGCGGTCGCGCGGGGCCGCGAGCTCGGGTCCGCGCTCGCCATCCGGAGCCGGGGCTGCCGGTTCGGCTCGGGCCAGCCGGGCAGCTTCGGCGGCCGAGACCCCCTGGGCGAGGTGATCGAGCATCCGCCGTACCCGCCGCTCGTCATCGTCGCCGTAGAGGCGAAACCCGCCGCCGGTGCGGGACGGCGAGAGCAGCCCGTAACGGCGCTCCCAAGCCCGCAGCACCTCCGGGCTGACCCCGACGCGTCGGCTCAGCTCGCCGATGCGCAGGTGTCCGGGGTCGCGGTCTCCGATCTCCATGACGGGCAGTCTACAGACTCTGTACAAATACTTGACAGACAGCAAACAAGATCTGTACGATCTCTGGACAGAAGTTGCACACCGCTCCGCCCCCGGCCTCCAACGCACCTGCGATCGAACAGGAGTCACCTCATGAAGAAGGTATTTGCGACCGGACTCACCGGCGTCGCGCTGCTTGCTGCCGCTGGGTGCGGCAGCAGCAACTCGTCCTCGAGTACGCCCGCCCCGAGCAGTTCGTCCTCGGCCGCCGCGGCTGCGACCACCACCGCGACCACGATGTCGGCGTCGTCCGCCTCGATGGGCGCGAAGAACATCGTTGGCACCGCCGTCGCGGCCGGCGAGTTCAAGACGCTCGTCTCGCTCGTCAAGGCGGCGGGACTCGCGGGCGCTCTCTCTGGCCCGGGCCCGCTGACCCTATTCGCCCCCACCGACGCCGCGTTCGCGACGGTGCCGAAGGCCACGCTGACCGAGCTTGCGCATAACCCGGCCAAGCTGAAGGCGGTGTTGCTCTATCACGTCGTCAAGGGCGACGTCACCGCAGCCGAGGTGGAGAAGCTGAACTCGGCCAAGACGCTCGAGGGCAGCTCGGTCGCCATCCACGTCACCGGCGGCAAGGTCTACGTCAACAATGCGCAGGTGATCAAGGCCAACGTCACAACGTCCAACGGCGTGATCCACGTCATCAACACGGTGCTGATCCCGGCCAGCTGATCACCGGCGAGGGCGAGTCCCGGCCGACGATCAGCATGCATGCTGGGCTCGCCCGTCCACCCACCGACATCCCCACCTTGACCATGTTCAAACCACTCCTCGATACGCTCCTCGACCGCACCGTGGTCGCGGGCTACACGGGTGCCGTTTATCGCATCCGCAGCGAGATGTGGAACCCGGTCGTCGACCTCTGCGACATGAGCGACCTTGGCGCCGTCAGGCGGTTCGCGTCAGGCTTCAACGCCGAGGCAGAGCGGCTCGACGTGCTGGTCAACAGCGCCGGCGTGCTGCTGAACGAACGGACGCTCTCGGTCGACGGCATCGAGCTGACGTTTGCCACCAACGTGCTGGGCCCGTTCCGGCTGACAAACCTGCTGCTCTCGCTGCTCGAGCGCAGCGCGCCGGCCCGCGTCACCAACGTGTCCCATGCACCCGGGCTGGGTGGACACCCCGGGCATCCGGTCCTCACCTCCGCAGTTCTTTCTACAAGGCGACCAGACGGCTGCTGCGCACGCCGCAGGAGGGCGCGGACACGATCGTCTGGCTTGGCACCGCGTCCGAGCCGACATGCAGCTCGGGCGAGTTCTGGCATGACCGCCGACGGCGGCCGATCCACCGCGTGCCCTGGACCAAGGAGACCTCCGAGGACCGCGCGCGATGGTGGGCCGAATGCGAGCGCCTCAGCGGCTTGCACGCCCCTGGGACTCCGGCCGCCACCCCTCTCACACCACCAAGGAGGCCCCAATGGCGCACTACCGCGCAACCGTTGAAGTTCCCCGCCCGCCGGAGGCGGTGTTCGCATACCTGAGCGACTTCTCCACGACCGAAGAGTGGGATCCGGGTGTCGTCGAGGCGACACGCGTCGGCGACGCTCCGGTTGGCCAGGGAACCGAGTTCCGACTCGTCGCCGAGTTCCTGGGCCGCCGGACGCCGATCACCTACCGGATCGCCGAATACGACCCACCGCGTGAGGTGACCTTCCGCGGCGAGAACTCGAGCGTCGTCTCGCTCGACCGGGTAACGGTCGAGCCGTCCGACGGAGGCACGCGAATCACCTATGACGCGGACCTCGCGCTGAAGGGAGCGTTCAAGCTCGCCGATCCGCTCCTCGGTCTCGCGTTCAACCGTGTCGGCCACCGTGCGCTTGCGGGTTTGCGCGCAACGCTCGGGACCCGGCAGCCGACCATCTTCCCGCTGCTCTCCGGGCGGGGGCTCGACGGCACCTCCTACGAGCTGCCGGAGGATCTCAGCACGCCGTACAGCTTCATCGTCGCGGCCTTCCGCCGTGAGCAGCAGGCTCTCGTGGACCAATGGCTGCCGTCACTGCTCGGACTCGAGCAAGACCGGTCCGACCTCGCGGTCTACGAGCTGCCGGTGCTCTCGGCCGCGTACAAGCCGGCCCGGTGGTTCATCGATGGCGGCATGGCCCGCGGGGTCCCCGATGACTCCGCCCGCGCGCGCACGATCACCGTCTACACCGACGTCCCCACGGCGGTGCGAGAGCTCGGACTGCTGGGGACCGACACCGTCGCCGTCCTCCTCGTCGAGCGCTCGGGCCGGATCGTCGCCTGCGAGGTCGGTGACTTCGAGGACGAGAAGGCCGAGCGGCTCGTCGCCGCCCTCGTGCCAGAGCACGCACGCGCCCGCGGCTAGGGCCGCGCCTCAGGTGGGCGTCAGCGTGTAGCGGACGGTCTGCACGCGGATGAGCCCGTCGCGGAAGACGAACGTGTCGATCCCGTCTTCGGCCTTGACCTTCTCCGACGTCGCCTTCCACTCGAGCAGCAGGACGTCGTCCTCGAAGAGCATCGTCGGCAGCTCCCAACTCGCGCCGGGGAGGTCGCCGAGCAGCTTGGTGAACCCCTCGCGGACGCCGTCCTTGCCGTGGAGAACCCCGTTGGGGGTGATGAACACGGCATCGTCGGCGTAGTCGCTGACGATGCCGTCGAGGTCCTCGGCCATCAGCACCTCGCCGTGATGCTCGAAGACCTCCTGGGGTGTGCGTGCCATCTCTGCGCCTTTCGGTCTAGTGTCGTGAGTGGGAAATTCGTGAGCAGGGTCGGGAGCGGCTGGGCGTGGATGGCGGATGGCGACGATCCAAGTCGTACTGGTGGTCCGGCGGGGTCGTCGCCATCCGCAAGGCGCGTCCAGACGCCGCGAGACTGGCACCGAATTTATGAATCACGACACTACGCCGCGCCGGCGGGGATGAGGATCCCGCGGCCCTGCAGCCGACCGCCGTCGAGATCGGCCATCGCGTCGTTGATCGCGTCGAGTGGGTACGTCGAGGTGTGCAGGCTCACCCGGCCCTGCGCGGTGAGGGTCATGAGCTCGACGAGGTCGGTGTAGGTGCCGACGAGGTTGCCGATGAACGAGATCTCCCGCGAGATGACGTCGATCGTCGGGATGTCGATGTTCTCGCCGTAGCCGATGACGTAGTAGAAGCCGCCGTCGCGGACCATCGCGATCCCGTCCTCGATCGCGCCGCGTTCGCCGACGAAGTCGATGATCGCCTCGGCGCCGAGGCCGTCGGTCATCTCCCGGACGGTGTCGACGTGGCTGCCGTCGACCCGCACGGTGTGGTCGGCGCCCATCTCGCCCGCGAGCGCGAGCGCCGGCTCGGACGGGTCGATGACGATGATCTCGGCCGGCGTCATCGCCTTCAGGCACTGGATGCCGATGTGGCCGAGCCCCCCGGCCCCGATGACGACGGCGCGCGTCCCGGCGCTGAGGATCGGGATCGCCTTCTTGACGGCGTGGATCGCGGTCAGGCCGGCGTCGGCGAGCGCGGCGATGTCCTTCGGCTCGAGCGTGGGATCGAGCTTGACGACCGAGCGCGCGGAGGTCTTCAGGAGGTCGGCGAAGCCGCCGTCGCGGTTGATGCCCGGGAACGAGCCGTCCAGACAGTGCATGTCGTCACCGGCGCGGCACGGACCGCACAGCCCGCACGAGATGTAGGGGTGGACGATGACCGTGTCCCCGACGGCGACGTTCGTCACCGCGGTGCCGATCTCGTGCACCCAGCCGGCGTTCTCGTGCCCGGGGGTGTATGGCAGCGCGACCTGCGACTTCTCCGCCCACTGGCCCTCCTGGATGTGGAGATCGGTCCGGCACAGCCCGGCCGCGCCGATCCGGACGATGACGTCGAGCGGCCCGTCGATCGTCGGCTCGTCGATCTCCTCGAGCTTGAGCGCCTCGTGGTAGGCGTGCAACCTCGCCGCGTTCATCGTCCTGCCTCCTCGGGTTCGGCCGCCAGTTGGTGGCGGAATTGCAGTAGCGAGCGGCAGATGCCGCCGTTGGCCTCGAGGCTCGTGCGGACGAGCCGGCCCATGCGCAGCCAGCGCGTCAGCTCGGCGGCGACGAGCGGCTCGCCGCCGGCCAGAACGAACGCCGGCGCCCCGGGCCCGGACTCGATCCCGAGCTCGCGGCGCAGCTCCAGGCAGCGCCGAGCCCGCGGCTCGTCGGGCAGCTCGGCGACGGTGCGGGCGAGCACCCGCTCAGCGGTGTCCCCGGCGGCGAGCAGCGTCTCGCACAGCGCCGACTGCCGCGCGATGAGCGCCTTGCGGCGAAACAGCTCGCGCAGGCCCTCGAGCTCGTCGTCGGTCGTCTCGCCCGGGAACGCGCCCGCGAACCCGTCCCCGCGGGCGAGCGCGCCGTTGATCTCCGCGCCCGTGTAATGGTCCTCGAGTCGGACGCTCACCTCGCGCACCCCCGGCAGCCGTCGCACGGCACTCCGCGCGTCGGCGGCCATCAGGAAGGCGAAGTTAGGCGCGCACTGCGGCGTCGGCAGCCGCAACCTGACCGCGACGTCGCCGTCGGGGGAGACGTCGACCGCGGTCACGAACCGAAGCGTCGTGATCGGCTCGTCGAGCTCGGGGTCGATGACCGCGTCGAGCGCGGCCATCACACGTTCGCGATCGTTCATGCCGACTCGACGAGCTGCGCGTCCTCCTGGGCCGCGGGGGTACCGGCGTCATCGGGAAGCCGGAATTCGGCCGGGACGTCGATGTCGTAGAGCTTGGCGGCGTTGAGCCCGAGGATCTTGCGCTTGCCGGCCGTGTCGAGCCGCGGGTAGTCCGAGTACTCGTCGTGATCGGTCGCGGGATAGTCCCAGTCGATGAACCCGTCGATCTGCCACTTGGGCTCCCAGATCCCGTAATCGCTGCCGAACAGCATCTTGTCCTCGCCGACCCAGAACAGCAGCTCGCCGATCACCTTGGCGAAGAATCGGGGCCGGGCGTGCATGAGCCCGCCGATGACGACGGCGAGCCCGGCGTAGACGTTCGGCTCCTGGGTGGCCATGAAGCAGAAGTCCTCGATCCGCGGCAGGCCGACGTGCTCGATGATGAAGTTGAGGTCGGGATGGCTGGTCGCGGCGATGTCGATGTCGCGAGGGTCGAATGCGTCCTTGTCCAGCGGCCAGATCGTCGGCCCCTTGTGGGCGTGGATGTTCTTGATCCCGAGCTCCCGGCACTTCTCGTAGAAGGGCTCGCAGCTCTCGTCGTCCATCCGCCACCCGCGTGAGCCGTTGTACCACTCGGCGGTGTAGACCTTGACGCCCTTGAGGTGATACTTCTCGGCGTCGCGCTCGAGCTGGTCGAGTCCGGCCTGACCCTCGCGCGGGTCAAAGCGGCCGTTGACGATCAGCTTGCCGGGGTGCTTGGCGGCGAGGTCGCCGTTGCGCTGCGCGGTGTTGAAGCCGTCCGTGTACCAGGACTTGAGATACGTCGACTGGCAGATCGCGACGTCGACGCCCGCGTCCTCGAAGACGTCCTTGACGAAGTCCTCCTCGGAGTAGCGCTGGAACTTCTCGATCGGCCAGTGCGTCTCGGGCGGCCCGAGCCCCATGTAGGCGTGGAAGCACTCGATCCACCCCTTGGCGTACTCCTCCTGCCCCTTAACCCAGTTGGCGGGGCTCGCGTCCCAGAAGTGGACGTGGCCGTCGACGATGAAGTACTTCTCTCCGCCGCGTTCGTACATATCGACCTCCCTCGAGTCGACCGATGGCTTCGGGAGCCAATGTACTGCCCGGTCTGCGGGGGCCCTAAGGGCGCGTCATCGGCGTTACCGTCGCCGCGGGGGGGTGGGGAAGCTAACCGTTCACATTGCGCGGCAGAATTCCCCACCCCGCTTCCGGCGGGCTGGCACCCCAGTCAGCGCACGGTGATCGTCGCGTGCATCCCGCGCGCGTAGTGCGACTCGGCCGTGCCGGCGAACAGCGAGCAGAACAGGACGTAGGTACCGGGCTGTAGGTGTGCGGTGACCGCCGCCGACGCACCGGGCAGCAGCGAGGTCGTCGCCTCGACGTGGCCGGCGGTGTCGACGATCACGAAGTTGTGGCTGTCCTCGCCGCGGTTGTAGGCGTTGAAGTGCACGACGCCGGCGCCGACGAGCGTCTGGGACGGCTGGACCGCCCACTCCTTCTCATCGACGCTGAGGCTGTGCGGCAGCTGCGCGGGCGGCACGTGCAGCCGGTGCCGGCGCCCCGCCGCCACCGCGGGCAGCCCAACCGCGAGCAGCACCGCGGCGAGGATCGCGACCGGCGCCCGCCGCATCACTTCATCAGCGTCGTGCCACCGTCGTAGCGGGCGACCCCGGGGAACGGCCCGCCGGGCAGGATCGCGGTCGGGTCGCCCCCGAGCCACTCGCCGATCAGGCTCTGGTAGACGGTGCGGAAGTCGGTGCTCGGCACGAGGTTGCCCTCGCCGTCGTCGACCTTGACCCCGGGGTGCTCCCCGGCGAGGCCGCCGCGGACGCTCGAGCCGCTGACGAGCACGAGCCCGCCCGCGCCGTGGTCGGTGCCGGCCGAGTCGTTGGAGTCGATGCGCCGCCCGAACTCGGAGAACACCATCGTCACGACGCTCTGCTCGAGCCCGCGGGTGGCGAGATCGGCCTTGAACGCCGCGAGCGCGCTGGAGAGAACCGACAGCTGCGGATCCTGGGAGCCGACCTGCTCGCCGTGGGTGTCAAACGAGCCCCAGTCGATCGTGATGATGCGGGTCCCGAGCCCGGCGCCGAGCAGGGTCGCCGCGAGCTGGAGCTTGCGCGAGAGGTCGGAGTTCGCCGGGTAGCCGGTGCCGCCGGTACCGCCGCCGACGCCCTGGAGGCGGTTGGACACGTCGACCGTCTCGCCGAAGATCGAGCGCGAGCGCTGGAGCGCGTCGTTCCCCGCCCCGGCCGGCACCGCCGCGAGCCCGGCCACGAGGTTGTTGGCGTTGAAGCTCGTGTTGTTGATCTCGAAGCTTGTGCCGCTGAGGTCGTCGATCGCGCACACCGGCGCCCGCGAGGTGCGGATCTGCTTCGACAGCGAGGAATCGAGCGAGACCGCCTGGAGCGGGTTGGCGCTCGAGCCGTAGGCATCGAGCCAGCGCCCGAGCCACCCGGTCTGGAGTTCCTGGAGCGCGCCGGCGAACCAGTAGTCGCGGCTCTCGAAGTGCGAGAGGTTGGGCGGCGTGTAATCGGTGGCCGGGAAGATCGCGAGGTCTGACCCTGTGCCGCCCGAGCCGTCGCCGAAGAGGGTGTCGAAGCCCTTGCTGTCGCCGTTGTTCGCCCCGCCCGACACGCCCGGGTTGGCGAACGCGAGCGTCCCGCCCGTCCCCGGCATGACCGTCGTGCCGACCTTGCCGCCGGTCGACGGGCCGAGCGCGCGGGCGATGTTGCCGCGGGCGGCGACGTAGGCCGGGTACTGGGTGGAGTCGACCGGGACGATCGTGTTGAGGCCGTCGTTGCCGCCGTTGAGATAGATGCAGACGAGGCTCTTGCCGGCCGGCCCCGCGGCGTCGGCGGCCGCCGCGTCCCAGATCGAGTCCCAGCTCAGGTGGGTCATCGAGTACACCGAGGCGACGCCGATCATCCCGCCGCGCAGGAACGACCGCCGGCTCAGCCCGCGTCGGGTGCGCGGGACGCCGTCGCGGAAGCCGGTGAGCGCCTCGGCCGGGATCTCGGCACGGGAGGTCGGCGCGAGGTCGGTCACGCGGCTGTCCGAGCGGGCGCAGTCGGCGCAGCGCAGCGCCGTGATCTCGGTGCGCGGGGGTGGGGGCATCACATCACCTGGGCGTCGGGGCCGGCGAGCATCAGCGTGCGCAGCGCGACCTGGCGCTGCTGGCGCTGGCTGGCACCGGCCGAGGGAGCGGTCTGGGCGAAGAGGCGGAGCGCGCTCTGGGTGCCGTCGGCAAGCCACGGCGCTCCGACCGCGGCGTAGGCCCGGTCGTAGGCCGCCGCCCCCGTCTCGCCGGGGACATCGGCGATCGGCATGCCGGAGACGACCGCGGAGACGAAGCCGAAGCGGGCGAGAGCCGTGTTCGTGTTCAGCCACGACAGTCCGCCCTCCCAGCCGGACACGTTGGGCGGGAAGTACGGCACCTGGCCCATCCCGTCGAGGTAGTCCGATGCGGTCGAGTCGGTGATCGTCTGCGCGAGCGAGCGCATCACGCCGACGGTGAACACGACCGGCGGTTTGACCATGTTCGGCTCCCCGAGCGAGGCGAACAGCGCCGGGTGGGTGAGGATCGCCGCGAGCAGGGGCCTGAGCTGCAGGCCGGCGCCGACGTAGGTGTAGATCAGCCGGCCCAGCGTCGGGGCGTCGAGCGGCTCGACGATGAACTCGTTCCACAGCTCGGTGATGAGGAACGCCGGGTGCGCCGGTCGGGCGAGGATGAGGTTGACGGCGTCGGTCGACGTGAAGTTCCCGAACTGCCCGAAGACGATCTTCGGCCCGTCATACCAGCGCGACTGGGTGAAGTAGCTGTGGACCGCGTTCGGGTTGTCGTCGTTGATCTGCCAGCCGGACAGCGCCTTGGCGAGCTGTTCGACGTCGGTCTGGCTGTAGTTGGGGTTGCCGTTCGCATCGTGCACGCCGAGGGTGAACAGCTCCATCAGCTCGCGCGCGTAGTTCTCGTTCGGCGCGCCGCGGACGTTGGACTCGCCGGTCAGATAGCGGAGCATCGACGGGTCGACGGTGATGTCGTAGGCCATCTGACGGAAGTTCGCCTGCGGGTTCGAGCCGAAGTCGGCGTAGCGGCGCAGGAGCTCGTTCTGGGTCATCAGCAGCTGCGGTGGCGAGACCTGATCACGAGAGTTGGCCCAGTGGCGGTGCCAGAAGAAGGTCAGCCGCTCGACGAACGGGTTGGTCGCGCGGACCATGCGATCGAGCCAGCTCAGCACGAGATCGGTGTCGTTGCCGGTCGGGTCAAGCGCGCTGCCGTTGTCGGTCGCGGGCGGCCCGCTCAGCCCCGCGGGCGTCGACAGCAGCCAGCCGACCGCGGCGGACAGGGGCTGACCCGTCCATCGCGCCCGGTCGGCGGCCGTCGGCCCGAAGCCCGCGCGCCAGAACAGCCGATCGACCATCGCTTCGGTGAGAAGCGTCTGCGGCGTCGTCGGGCCGGTCGGGCCGCTGCGCCTGGGCGGCAGGTGGAGGCGGTGGCGGCGGAGCTTCGCCGCGGGGGCATGCTTGGCGGGCCGGTGCTTGGTCTTGGGCCGGGGGGCGGGCTTGCGCTTCGTTGCGCGGCGGTTCATCGGCACGCTCCCTTGAGCAGCGACCGGAAGGCGCCGAGCACCGGGCCTCCCGCGAGCCGGAAATCACCGTTGGGGTCGGCGACGTCGTACCAGAGCACGCCGCTGAGCCGCGGCATCGAGCTCGCGCCGAGCACCGAGAGCGAGCGGATCCAGGTCGCCTTGTCGCCCCCCCGGGACGTCGAGCCGGTCTCGGCGATCCAGAACGGCTTCGCCGCCATCGCCTCGATCGTCGCGTAGGCGGAGCCGAACAGCGCGCCGGGATCGGTCCACGACAGCGACGCCGTGGCGCCGAAGTTGTAGCCGCTTGCCCCGACGAGGTCGACCTGCGACGCGCCGGGGAAATAGTCACCGATCTGGTTGGCGCCGGTGGCGGGGATGCTCTCGGCATACGGCGCCCACAGCAGCGGGATCCGGCTCCCGCCGCGGGCGCGCTTGACGACCGCGCGGACGTGGCGCCAGGCGGCGAGGTACTGCGCCGGCGTGTTGCCGTTGACCGTGCCCGACCACGCGTACCAGGGCGTGTTCATCTCCGGCATCGGCCGCAGGATCGCGCCGCGGCGGACCTGGCGGAGCTGCGCCACGAGAGCGCGCAGCGCCTTGTCCTCGCGACCGCGGCTGATGCTCGAGAGGCGGTACTTCGGCTGATTCGCGCCGTCGCCGCCGCCGTCCGGCGCCCAGGTGACGACGAGACGCGCGTGGTAACGATTGGCCGTGGCGACGAGCCCGGCGCCGAGCGGCTGCCCGGCGGTGAGATACGCCGAGATCGCGGTCACGCCCGGGCCGCTGCTGCGCACGAGGGCGGGCAGCGAGCCGGCGGGGTTGTCCTGGTACACGCCGACGGTGACGCAGGCCGACGCCGGCGCGGCCGTCGCGAGCACCGCGGCGCCGAGCGCGGACATTGCGCCGAGCGGGCGAGCGATCCTCATCGGCCGATCACCAGGTTCAGGGTCGAGCTGGCGTGGCGGCTGCCGTCGGGCGACGTGGTGAGGAGCTTCAGCAGGTAGGCGCCGGTCCGGCGCGCCGTCGCGGGCAGGTGCAGGCGCAGCGTGGCCCCGCCGGTGCGGGCAAGGGGCATCCCGTAGAGGGCGAGCACGGTGTGCTTGGCCGCCGGGGGCTTGTGCCCGCGCCCCCGCTTACCGCCACCGCTCGGGGTGCCGGCAGTCTCGAGAGCGGCGCCGACCGACCCGATGCCGCTCGTCGTGATCGCGATCGAGTCCTGCCAGCCGCGCCGTCTCAGCGTCCGCAGCGAGGCGCGGGCCGAGCCGGGCACGGTGAGGCGCGGCGGGTCCTGGCAGCGCTGGGTGGCGGACGGCGGTCGCGTGAACGTGAGTGCCGGAGCCGCGTTACTCGTCCACCCGACCCCGCTGTCGAACGCGACGACGGTGAAGGTGACCGGCACGCAGATGGGAACGCGCGGGCGCAAGCCGCTCGTGGCCGCCGTCTGAAGGACGGGCTGCGGCGTCCCGCCGACGAACTGCTCGAGGCGGTAGGCCGGGGCGTCCGGGCTGCGCGAGGTGAATCCGAGCACCCCGTCCGGGCTCAGTAGGGTGAGGCCGGTGGGCGAGGAGTCCTGGTGCTGAGCGCCGGCCGCGCCGGTTGGATTCCCGTCACCGCCGTTGCTGTCGACGACCTTCTGGCTGTCGAAGAGCGGGCCGTCCGTCCAGGCGTAGATCGGGCCGCCCGCGCCGCCCGGGCCCTGGTCGGCGCCGTAGCCGCCGCCCGAGCCGCCCGCGGACGAGATCGCCGAGATCGGGCCGAGTGCGTGCGCGACGAGGTCGATCCGCGCTCCCTGTCCGCCGGTGCCGCCGAGGTGGCCGCTCGTCGGGTTCTGGCTGCCGCCTCCGCCGCTGGCCAACGCGCCGCCGTCGAGGCTGAGCGTGCCCGCTGCCGCGCGCAGGAACACGCTGCCGGCGTTGCCGCCGCTCAGCGCCGGGTCGACGGAGGCGTTGGCGTCCGAGCCTGTCGCGTCGAGCGTGCCGCCGACCGTGAGATCCCCGAGGGCGGACAGGGTGATCGGTCCGCCGTCCGTGCCGGGGCCGTTGGACGTGTAGCCCGCATGGGTCTGGACGACCGCGGTGCTGATCGCACCGAGCCCGGCCTCGACGTCGATCGACCCGCCACGGCCGGAGAGACCGCCGCTGTACGCGTTGCCGCCCGCGGCGAGCAGGCGGCCGAGCGAGGCGCCGCCGAGCGAGCGGACCGACAGGCTGCCGCCGGCCCCGGCCGGCGGAGGCGACCCGCCGCCCGGGGCGTTGCCGCCCTGGGCGGTGAGGTCGCCGGTGGTGACGTCGGCGCCGCTGATGCCGATCGCGCCGGCGGGCGAGCCTCCGCCCGGCCCGGTCGCGCCGTCGACGTGCGCCTCGGCGAGCGACAGCGGGCCGGAGGCGGTGAGGTTGATGCGACCGCCGGACGTGGGGGAGCCGGCCGCGCTGTCCTCGCCGCCGGCGTCGAGCCGCCCGAGGGCGTGCAGCGCGCTCCGGGCGGTGAGCGTGATCGTGGCCGGGGAGCCGCCGACGCCCGCCGCACTCGCGCCGCCGGTGACGTCGATCGCGCCGGTGCGGACCGTGTTGCCGGTGATCGAGACCGGCGCGCCGTTGCCGCCGCCGAGGGCGCCGGCTGCGGGCGCGTTGCGGCCGCCGGAGTTGATGTTGCCCTCGATCCGGACGTCGCCGCCGCTCGAGCTGACGGCAACGGGCGCGGCCGACTCGACGCGTCCCGGGTCGGTCGGCGGGGTCCCGCTGGTGCCGTACGTGTCGATGTCGCCGGCGACGTCGATCGCGCCCTGGGCGCCGAGATTGACCTGTGCGCTCGGCGCGTAGATGCCGCCGGTCGCCAGCGACCCGCCGGAGAGGATCGAGACGTGCCCTGAGGCCCCGCCGCTCGCGCCCGCGGTCGTGATGCCGCCGCCGACCGTGACCGGGTTGCCGCTGAGGGTCAGGTTCCCGCCCGGCTGGGGCGAGCCGGTCCCGCCCGTGAGGTCGATCCCCGAGGAGACGACGAGCCGGCCGGAGGAGCTGAGGGTGAGCGACCTGCCCGCCGTGCAGCCGTTGTCGCCGACGCCGGCGACGAAGCACGTCGCGAGGTAGGCGTTGGGGCCGAAGTAGATCGAGCTCGCGCTGATCGACGTGTCGCCGGTGAGCCGCATGGCGCCGTCGACGTACACGAAGCCGTAGCTGTGGCTGCCGGACAGCGTGATGCTGTCGCCGTTGAGGATGAGCAGATCGTCGGCCTGCGCGGCCGAGACGGCGACGAGGAGTCCGGCCCAGACGGCGGCGAGCAGCGCCGTCGCTCGTCGCGCGCGTCCCCATGAGAATGGTTGACTCACTCGCATCCAGTTGTTCCCGGTCCTCGCTGACCCTCGGTGGCGGGCCGGGCCGGCTTGAGCGGACGGCGGGTGCGCGGACGGACGGTGGAGCTGGGGATGCCCGCGCCGCGCCGTCTACGCGGCGAGCAGCGCGGGGAGATCGGCGATCGACGCGATCACCGCGGTCGGCTCGATGCCGGCGGAGCGGACGCTGTCCTCGCGATATTTGCCGGTCCGTACGAGTACGGCGGCAAGGCCGGCGCCGAGGGCGCCCCCGATGTCGGACTCGATGTCGTCGCCGACCATCACCGCCGCGGTGGCGTCGACCCCGAGGCCGGCGAGCACCTCGTCGAAGAAGCCCCGGGCCGGCTTGCCGACGACGTAGGCGGTCCGTCCCGAGGCGTACTCGAGGGCGGCGACGAACGGGCCGACGTCGAGCGAGAGGCCGTCGGTCCGCAGCCAGTAGCGGTTCTTCTGGAGCGCGATCAGCTCGGCACCGTCCACCAGGCAGCGGAAGGCGTCGTTGAGGACGTCGTAGCCGAACGCCTCGCCGAGATCGCCGACGATCACCGCCTGCGCCCCCTCGCCCACGCCGGCCTCCACGAGCCCGGGGAAGTCGTGCTTGACCTCCGCGTTCATGACGAGCGCCGCCCGCGTGTAGCCCCGCTCACGGCAGTGACCGAGCGCGAGTGCCGCCGGGGTGACGAGCTCGGCGTCCTCCAGGCTGAACCCGAGCCGCTCGAGCTTCTCGAGCGTCCGGCTCCGCGAGCGCGCCGTCGTATTGGTGACGAATCGCAGCGCGAGGCCGCTCGCCCGCAGCCGGTCGACGGCCTCCCGCGCGCCGTCGATCGGCTCGTCCTCGACGTAGAGGACGCCGTCGAGATCGATCAGCGCCGCGCGGGCCTCGAGGGTCATGGCGCGAGCCTCGCACACCGGGCCCCGTGGTGCGTGCCGAGCCGGCGCGGGGATCGCCGTCGTGGGAGAACACACCATTACGTGTCAACACTTCTCAAACCTCACCAGGGTGTTGACAGTGTCACGCCGGAGGTCACGAGAAATTCACTCGTTTGTCTTGACATGACGTCTCACGTGTGGGCGTAATGCCTCTGAAGGGCAGGAGTCGTGCCGGAGGGCCGGTTCGACTGGGGACAACTGGGGAGGAGGGACCGAGCCGATGCCTGGCTGGTACATCCACATGGACGTCGCCCGCAAGGCGATCGACGCGCTGGACAGCAACCCGCGTGCGGCGGCGATCTTCGCCGCCAACGGGCTCTCGGCGAACGACGTCAAGGCGATCGCCCACGCCAACCCGACCTATGTCGCGCTCGGCGCGATCGGTCCGGACATCTTCTTCCTGCTGCCGGACTTCAAGCCGCCGGTCGGCAACATGCTGTGGAAGCTGGCCACGACGATCCGTGACCTGTTCACGGCCTGGGACGACACCTTCCTCGGTCCCTACGAGTCGGCGATGGGCCCGATCGGCGACAACGCCTCGGACGAGATCAACGCGATCACCGGCGGCCTCCAGGCCACGATCACCGACATCTCCAACCAGGCCTCGAGCCTGCTGCGCGACTTCATCGTCCAGCTCATCCTCGAGCAGTACGACTTCTTCGGGCTGCTGTCGAGCGGCGTGCCGGCCGGCTTCGACGAGCAGACGTTCTTCTGGAGCGACATGCTCCATTACCGCGAGACGTACCGCTTCGGCGCCGAGTTGTGGCGGCGGGCGAGCGCGACGGCGGATCCCACCCAGAAGGGCCAGTTCCAGGCCTTCGCACTCGGCTGGATCACCCACCTCGCCACCGACGTCACCGGGCACAGCTTCGTCAACCAGAAGGCCGGCGGCCCGTACCGGCTGCATTGGCAGCGCCACCACCTCGTCGAGAACCACATGGATGCCCTCGTCTACAACCACGATCACGGCAGCCAGTCGATCTACGACGAGATGTCCAATGCCGCGCTGCACCTGTGGCTGGCCTTCAACCCCGATGGCACCTCGCGGGAGAACTTCTTCCACAGCGAGCCCAACCCGCCGTATCCGACCGGGGATCACAGCGCCGACATCGTCGGCCGGCACGCGGTGTGGGACGTCGATTCCGATCTCCCCGACGACCTCGCCGGCTTCATCGCCCAGGCGCTCAAGACGGTGTTCGTGCCCTCGCTCAGCGACCCCGCGAATCTCGACGGGATGATGGCCTGCTGCCCGACGATCATCAGCACGCTTGACAACCGGGTGCCGCTGGCCGGCAACGGCTACGCCGAGAAGGACGACGTCATCGGCGCCTACTGGTGGCTGTACAAGTACGTCAAGTGGACGACGACGGACTACTACAGCATCCGTCGTCCGGATCCGCCCGACGTGATCGTCGTGCCCTCGTTCCCGCAGCCGCCCGGATCGGGGGACTCCGATCCCGGCCCGGGAGCCACGTCGGACAACAGCTTCTGGCAGGACGCGCTCGACCTGCTGCTCGCGCTCCTGGCGTGGGCGGCTTACCTCGCCGAGGTCGCGGCGTGGCCGGCGGCCGCCATCGCCGGGATCGTCGGCGGCACGGCCACGTACACGCTGCGCGAGGCGCTGTACGAGGCGATCGAGCTTCCGCTCTACAACCTCTGGCTCGGCATCCACACGTTCATGGCCATGACCGGCTACGTCATGCCGATGCCGGGTGAGCTCAACGCCGGGCTGAACACGCTCGGGGTGAGCGTCAGCGACGACTGGATGGCCACCGTCGCCGCGATCGGGACCTTCGACGGCGGCCTCACCCCGTCGGCGCTGCCGACGAGCGGCACGGAGTCCGACACCGGCTATCCGAAGGACGTCATCCTCGACCCGCCGGGCGTGATCAGCTCGCTGATGAGCACCCTGTTCGAGGTCGGCGCCCCCGAGGTCAACGGCGAGGCGCCGAGTGAGTTCACCCGGCCGTGGCACTGGCCGGACACCGACGACCAGGGCGATGCCGTCAACGTCGAGAATCCGCAGAATGCCCCCGGGCCGTTCGCGCTCGGGATGGACGCGACCGCTCTGTTCGGGTCGCTTCCGGGCGACCCGGGCGCACGCACCCAGTTCGAGGGCTCGACGAGCGAGGGGGAGACGATCAAGCTCGCGCTCGAGCTGCTGCGGGCCGGCAAGCATCTCGGCGACCCGCTCGACTACGCCGCCTACCTCATCGCCTCGCTCACTCGGGACAACCTCGATCCGGCCAAGGTCGCCAACTTCAACCTCGACTCCGACCGCGGCTACGCCTACCTGTGCTGGGACTGGGTGCGCGATCCCGAGAACACGGCGATGCCCTCCGGCTTCCGCGGGCTCGGTGACCCGTCGAGCGGGGGCGCGGCGACGAATACCTCCCAGCATGTCTACGACCGGCCGCGCGAGCCCGGGTACGGATGGAATCCGGCCGACACCGGCCTTCCGACTCCGCCGCCCGGGTTCAACCCGGCCGACCCGCACGCCGCCGTGCGCATCCGCTACATCGATCGCCAGGAGAAGTTCTGATGCCGGCCGGACAGCAGCCGCCGAGCTGGTTCACCAACCAGGAGAAGTCCGACGCCGCGGGTTTCGCCAAGCGCAAGGCACAGCTGACCGAGGAGCTGCCCGCGCTCCTCGCCCGTCAGAAGGACCGAGGTCGCGCGCAGAGCTTCCTGCCCTACCTGCTCGTCCGCTCGCTCGTCGGCGACCGCGGGGACCGGCCGTTCAATCAGGCGTTCTGGGAGAGCCCGGACATCTGGACGGCGCATGGCGACCCGGCGAGCACCCCGGCGATCCCGCCGGACCACGGGGGCGTCGTCGTGGCCGGCCAGCCGAACACCGTCTACGCACACGTGTGGAATCTCGGCTTTGCGCCGCTCGCCGGCGTCGTCGTCGAGTTCTACTGGTTCAACCCGTCGCTCGGGATCGACGGCAGCGACGCGAACCTCATTGGCATCGGCCGCTGCGAGCTCGCCGCGCGG